>NZ_JBVOQE010000003.1:0-684120 GCF_055668065.1 Streptomyces sp. NPDC097129
CCCGCGGAGCGGGATATGCCCCGGCTTGCCGGGGCATAGAGAACGCGGCGCGCAAGCGCGCCGCGAAATTCCCGCGCAAGCGCGGGAATGGAATTCCGCAAGCGGAATTTGAAAGGGCGGGGCAATTCGCGCAAGCGCGAATTGGAGGCGACCGCGCAAGCGCGGTCGCTGGGCTGGCTGCAAGGGCAGTGCATCGCGTGCGGGACTGTGTAGGGTTTGGGATTCCTAGTCACCACCTCTCCGCCGGATGTGACGGTCTGTTGGTCTGATGGCGTGTCAGTCCCCACGCAGTGACGGGCTCCGCTGGGCTCCACCCGAACCCCTCCCTCATCTTGAAGCTGGCCCGGGCAATCCTCGCCAATACCCCGCCAGCACTGGCCCAACCGGTCGTCCGCGATGGGATTGAGTCGCGTATCACCCTGGGGAGCGACGTTGGTGGGAGTGATGCATCATGGACTGTCACTGTGTAGAGTTTGGAACTGGGCGCCACACCCTCAGCGCTGCGCGCGCCTCGCGCTGGGATTCCCTTTCTATTACGTGCCGCATTCCGCGAAAAAGGAGAGCACGGGGCATGGCCGTGACACTGCGTGACCATCAGGTCGAGGCCGTTGCCGCCATTGTGCGCGGCTTGGATGTCCCGCCGGGTGGTATTCCGTGGAATGGTCTGCGTGGGCAGGTGCACGCTGCGTGCGGCGCGGGGAAGACGATTATCGCCGCCGCGTCGGCTAAGCGGCTCGTGTCCAGGGGCCGGATTCTCGTGCTGGTGCCGACTCTGGACCTGCTGGCGCAGACGGTGAAGGCGTGGCATGAGGTGGGGCACCGGGGGCCGGCGGTTGCGGTGTGTTCGCTGCAGGACGATCCGGAGCTGTGGAGCCTGGGGGTGCGTTCCACCACGAACCCGGTGCAGTTGGCGTTGTGGCACGGGACGGGGCCGGTGACCGTGTATGCGACGTACGCGTCGCTGGGGGTGCTGGCGGAGGCGTTCGAGGGCGCCTACGGACAGCAACTGGCCCCAGTGGACCTCGCGGTGGTGGATGAGGCGCACCGGACGTCGGGGTCGATGGGTAAGGCGTGGGCGGGCGTCCACGACCAGAGCGTCATCCCGGCGTACCGGCGGCTGTACCTGACAGCCACGCCGCGGATCTGGGAGGAGCGGCTGAAGCGGGAGGTCGCCGAAGGGGTGCGCGATCCGCTGCCGCGGGAGATGGCGGCAAGCATGGACGACGAGAAGGTCTTCGGGCCCGTTCTGTACAAGCTCTCGCTGGCGTCGGCTGTGTCGCGCGGGTTGCTGGCGCGGTACCAGATCATCGTCCTGGAGCTGAAGGACCCCGTCCTGACCCCCGAGCGGCTCTATGGCGAGGACCGATACACCGAAGAGGTCCGCGGGCAGCGCCTAGGAGCCCTGCAGGCCGCGTTGCTGCACACCATGGCGCAGCACAGTCTGTCGACGTGCATCACCTTCCACCATCGGACGATGGAGGCGCAGGCGTACGCGGAGGGTCTTGAGCGTGTGGCGGCCAGGATGCACGCGGATCAGCCGGAGAGGTATCCGGCGAGGATCTGGGCGAACTGGCTGTGTGGCGAGCATGCGCCGGAGCGGCGGCGGGACGTCTTGGGTGGCTTTGGGTCCACGGCGCGGCGCGCGGTGCTTTCGAACTGCCGGGTCCTGGGCGAGGGTGTCGACATCAGAGAGGTGGACAGCGTCGCCCTGTTGGACCCCAAGGGCGCTCCGCATGACATCGTCCAGGCGATCGGCCGGGCTTTGCGCCAGAAGCCGGGAGAGGGCAAGCTTGCCTCTTTGATCGTGCCGGTATTCCTCCAGCCCGGAGAAAAGCCGGAGGACATGTTCACCTCGGGATCGTACCGGCCCTTGGTGAAGGTTCTTGAGGGTCTGCGGGCTCACGATGAAGAGGTCGTCGAACTGCTGGCGATCCCGCAAGAACCGCAGAAGGACGTGGCGCAGCCGTCCGTGAGCATTGGCGTGGCGCCCGATGAAGGCGAGGAAGAAAGCCGCCTGCTGCTTCGTTTTGCCGTTCCGCGTGACCCGGTCATGGTCGCAAACTGGGTGTCCTTCAACGTGATCGACACCGAACGCCAGGACTGGGCACGCGGGTGGGCGGCCCTCAAGAAATTCACTGAGCGCGTCGGGCACGCCCGAGTCCCCTACGGACACCGAGAGGGCGCGACTCCCCTCGGACAGTGGGTGGCAGAACAGCGACGGGCGTACGGGGCAGGGCAGATGACCGGCCGGCGCGCAGCACGGCTGGAGAAGCTCGGCATGGTGTGGTCCCTGGCGGATGAGCGGTTCCAGGAGAACCTGGAAGCCGCGAAGGCGTACTACGACCAGCACTGGTCCCTGTGTGCTCCGAGGTCGGCAGTGGCCCTGGACAGGCCGGTAGGACAGTGGTTGAGCAACCTGCGCCGCCCCGGTGCGCTGGACGGTCACCCCGAGTGGAAGAGCGCGCTGGAGACGATCGATCCGGACTGGAACCCCGCCTGGCCGGCCGGCTGGCAGCGCCACTACGCCGCACTGCGCGAGCTGGTGCGCGAGGAGAGTGACCCCTCGGTCGTCACGCCAGGCGTCACCGTGCACGGCATGGACATCGGGAAGTGGCTGGCCCGGCAGCAGACGCCGAAGGTCTGGCAGGCCCTGACCGACGGGCAGCGCGAGCGCCTGGAGCAGCTCGGCATGGTGGCGCTGGGCCCGCAGCCGCAGGAGCCCCCGGGGCCGTCCACGGCGCCCGTGGGGGCCTTCGAGCGGGGTGTTGCGGCCCTCACGCAGTACAAGACCCGCGAGGGGCACCTGCGGGTGCCCAGGGCCCATGTAGAGCAGCTGCCGGACGGAACCGAAGTCCGGCTCGGCGTGTGGATCATGAACCAGAAAGGCCGCCGCGGGAAACTCACCGCAGACAAACTCGCCACACTGGCCGCGCTGGGGGTGGAATGGGCCCTGAAAGGATAAGAAATGGGATAAGTTTATGGTTAAGGATGGGTAAGGAGTGGGGTAAGTTTGTGGTTAAAGGATTGCTAAGGATTGCCTGGAGTGAGGGTGCAGGGTCATGGCACCTGAGGAAGGAGCTGCTCGCGTCCGTCGACGCTCTGCTGAACGAGGAGCCGCACCTGCCGCCTCCGGCGGAGCGTGCCCGGCTGCGGGAGGCCGCCGGCACCACCCAGGCCCGCCTCGCCACCGCGCTGAAGACCACCACCCAGTCGGTGAAGAACTGGGAGAACGGCCGCAGCGAGCCGAAATCACCGCGCCTGGACGCATACCAGCGGCTGCTGAACGGATAGGCGGCGAAGAACCCCGCCCCCGGCACAGCCGCAGCTCCGGCAGCCTCGGTTGCCTCGGTTGCCTCGACAGCGCCCGCGGCGTCTACCGAACCGGCCGCGTCCAAAATGAAGACGGCACACGCCCCACAGGCTCCCACCGCCCCCGCCGCGGCGCCGGCACACCCCGCGCCCCGGCCCCCCGCCACATCGCGGCGCCCGGCCACGAAGCAGGCGGCGCAGCCCGCAGCCGACCCCCGCTTCCCACACGAGCCCCTCACGGTCCTGGACGGCGACGGCACCGCCTACGGCACGGACGGGATCGTGCTCGACTGCCCCGCCACCACGGTGGTGGAGCTGGTGGAGTGGACACTGCGCAAGTCCGGCCTCGGAGCACCGAAGCTCAACCACCACGGCAAAGACAGCGACCCGCTGATCGTCCCCACCGCCGCGGCCGCCGTGAAACTCGGCCTCCCCGAGCGCCTGGAAGGCCACGAGCAGCGCCGCTCCCTGCGCCTGGCCGAGGACCACCCGGTGGTCGAGCAGGTGGTGAAAGCGAAGTGGCGGCTCACCCAGCGCGGGTTCGGCCCCTGGGCAAGGATCTACCGCAAGGCCACCGGCACCCGGCGGCAGTGCGTGCAGTTGGCGGTCCTGTCCTTGGACGCCCTCGATGAGCGGGCGTGGCCGGGGGTTGCGGAGATGGAGCCGGCCGACATCGCCCGCGTCCTCGGCGTCTACGCCACCCGCGTCATCACCGCGCGGCTCGACAGCCGTATCGGGCCTTGAGCTGATGACGGCGCTGCGGCCGCCCACACGCGCGGTGCAGGACCCCACCACCGGCAACTGGGTGCCCGGCCACAATCCCGGATCGCTCGGGACGGAGCCGATGGACCCTGCCCCGCCGGAGGCCACGCCCGAGCATCCTGTGGTCGTGGACTCCGGCTGGAGCGGAGGGTTCCTGAACGAGGAGGCCTACCAGTGGGTGCGGGACGTCGACCTGCTCACCGATGAGGAGTGCACGCTGCCGTACGCGGTCGGCCTGGACCTCAACACCGCCTTCCTCGCCGCCGCCGCCCGCCTGGTCGTCGGACTGTCCGAGCCCCGAGCATTTCCACACCCCGACGTTCAACCCGAAGATCCCCGGGAGCTGGCTGGTCAACCTGTCCCACGTCGAGGTGGACCCGCGCCTGCCCTCGCCCTTCACCCCGGACGGCACCCGGCCGACAGGACCCGCCTGGTACCAGACCCACACCGTCGCCCACGCCCAGGAACTCGGCCACAACGTCCAGCCGTTGGAGGCGTACCTGCGCCGCGAGACCGGCGCATACCTGGACCCGTGGCACGACCGGTTGAAGAACGCCTACGTCGACACCCTCGCCGAGCTCGGCGTCACCCGGGACCTGGACGACCGGGCCTTCCTTGCGGCGATGGAGCGGCACAAGGACGCCGACCCCGCCCTGGCGGCCGTCCTCGCCGCCATCAAGGCCACCGTCAAAGGCGGCATCGGCAAACTGCGCGAACGCCCCCAGGGCAAGCACTACAAGGAAGTCGAACGGTGGCCGGCCCTGCAACGGCCGACCTGGCGCCCCGACATCCGCGCAGCCGTCATCTCCAAAGCCCGGGTCAACATGCACCGCAAGATGCGCAACATGGCCACGATGACGGGTCTGTACCCACTAGCCGTGCTCTCCGACTGCGTCGTCTACCCCAGCCCCGGTGATAGCCCGCTCGACTTCCTGCCCTACGCCGCCTCCGGCAAGCCCCAGCCCGGCGGCTTCCGCCTCGGGCCCACCCCAGGCCTGGCCAAGCTCGAAGGCGTCCAGACGATGTTGTGGGCGGTCGACGTCATGGAGAAGGGGTACAACCCCGCCCGCCACATCAAAGGCGGCGACGCCGTCCACGACGAAGGCGAGTAACGCCCCACCCTGTCTGTCCCGCCACTCCACGCGAAAGACCGCACCGATGACCTCCACCAGCAGCATCCGCCCTCGATGGGCACTGCCTACCCGCCCGCCGGGCCACGACCCGAGCCTGTTTGCCCGGGCGATGCGCGACATGCGCCTGACCTGGCGCGCCCGCGGTGTCCTGGCCGAACTCGCCACCGGATACACCGACGACGACCGGCCCCTGATGCACCAGCTGTCTTCGCTGACCCGCGACGAGCGGCTGGCCGCCGAAGGACGAGAGGCGTTCCGCAAGGCCGTCGCAGAGCTGCGCGCGCTGGACTACCTCGAGCCGCAGGGCGACGGCGTCGCCGAGCGCCTGGCCATGAACCTCGACGCGGCCAAAGACGCCCGCCCCGTTCACGACCCATCCCACCGCGACGACGATTACGACGGAAGCTAAGCCGTGAACGAGATCAACGATGCGATCGAGCGCGCCGACCGCGAAGCGTTCACCCGTCAGCCGCCCAAGACGCTGAAGGGCCAGATCAACTACCTGATCAAGCAGCTCAAGACGACCCGGGCTGTCGCGGCAGAACTCGGGGTCAGCCAGCGGTCGGTGGAGCGTTACCGCAAGGGCGAACGCAAGCACCCGGCCAAGGCGATCGCGGACCGGATTGACTCCGCCGTACGAGCCCGCTGGCAGCCACAGGTCCGCAAACGCCGACAGAAGCAAGCCACGACCACGCGCGGGATCACCGTGGAAACCCGGGCCCGGTTCGGCTACACCGCACCCATCGGCACCACCGACGACGGACGCTTCCGCCGCCTCACCATCCACCTCCCCCCACCTACGCCAGGCGCCTCTTCCACGCCCGCCAGGCTGGAGCCAGCGACCAACAACTACGCCAAATCATCGCCGACGGATTCAAAGACATCTCCGACACTGCGGCCGACGAGCTCCACCTCGCCGAGCAGCTCTACTTCCAAGACAACGGAAACCGCGCCACCGGACTCACCGACGTCGAAATCACCGACATCGACTACCTCGACCTCGATTACTAACCTGACGCCGGCCGCAGGCCGGCACCTGCTTGTTGAGCCGAAGCGCGACAGTTGTCACATAGGCGGGCTTGTTGTCATCAAGGTCAGCAGGTGCGGTGGTGGGAGGTGTCACGATCACTGCGCGGCGGGGTTGCTGTAGTCGTCGAGAAGGGGGCTGTGGCGTTCGGTGAGTGGGCCGACGCCGAGGTCTTCACGCATGAGCTTGCGCATCTTGGCGGCTGCTTTGCCGCGCGCCTCCCAGCGGGCGCGATCCTCTGGACTGCCGACGGCAGTGCCGTCGATGTAGCCGTCGCAGATGCGTCGCAGGCAGCGGAACACGCTGTTGGAGGCCTTGACGACGGGTTGGGGCGCGATAAGCCACATCCGTTCTGATGCGATACCTATGCCTGAATCCCGAAAGGCCTCGCGCAGCGCAAGCGCCCGCTCGTCGTCGGAGGGGTGCTCTCGCTCGGCCAAGGCTCGCAGAGTCTCACCGAGGACCTTCACGGTGGTGGTGTACTGCGTGTAGATGCCGAGCCGCAGTCGAAGGGCTTCTTTGACATCCTCGTGCTTCCATCGGTTCCGATCGGCGATGAGAGTGGCGACGATGCCGATCGCGGCCCCGGTCAGAGTGGAGAGCAGTGGCAACCAATCCATGCGTGCCAGACTGGGCCATCCCGGGACGGTAGCGCCAGGTGGCTGACCCCCGTAACCAGGGAGCGTGCGCGGTCGGAGGCGACAGCAACCCTGCTTCCCACGCTGCCAGTGCCAAGTAGCGCGCTGATCTGATGACAACTGCGGTGCCTCACGGCCACAAAGCCGCAGACCTGTGCTCGCGTGAGGTGACACCTACCCTGCTTCGGCTCATTTGTGACTGAGCACTTCAGATGGTGGCCGATGTGGCGAGCTTTGCGCGCAGGCTCGCTCCGCATCGACACAGCATCCGCACCCCCGGCCCCATGCGCACACAGTGACTCAGCGGGGGCTTTTTGCCGCTGAAGTTGGGCGGTGACCTCTAGGAGCGTGGGTCACTAAACAACTCCTGGAATGCCGCGCCTCTTGGTGGAGTGGGGCTGTCGGGCGTTGCTGTTGAAAAGGCGTGGCTGCCGGGCAGTCGTGATGCGAAAATCAGTCCGCACCTAGTGACCTGAGTCGGAGATTCGTCGTTGGTTCGGTATGAGTCGTCCGGGTCCGAAGATTCCGCCGTTGTCGGTGACCGATGCCCAGCGGGCGGTGCTGGAGGGCTGGGTGCGTCGCCGCACGACGGCTCAGGCGCTGGCCCAGCGGTCGCGGATCGTGCTGGAGTGCGCCGACGGGCACTCGATCATGGAGGTGTCGCGCCGGCTGCGGGTCACTCCGGACACGGTCCGCACCTGGCGGCGGCGTTTCCTCGAACGGGGCCTGGACGGCCTGTCCGACGAGCCGCGGCCCGGTGTCCCGCGGAAGATCACCGACGCGGACGTCGAGCGGGTCATCGTCAAGACGCTGGAGGAGAAGCCGAAGAACGCGACCCACTGGTCGACGAGGTCGATGGCTGCGGCCACGGGCATGTCGCAGTCCGCGATCTCGCGGATCTGGCGGGCGTTCGCACTGGCGCCGCACCGGTCGCAGACGTTCAAGCTGTCCACGGATCCGCTGTTCATCGACAAGGTCCGCGACGTGGTGGGCCTGTATCTCGACCCGCCGGAGAAGGCGCTGGTCCTCTGCGTGGACGAGAAGTCGCAGATCCAGGCTCTCGACCGGTCCCAGCCCGTGCTGCCGATGGTGCCCGGCGTTCCCGAACGCCGCAGTCACGACTACGTCCGCGCCGGCACCACCACCCTGTTCGCCGCACTGGAAGTCGCCACTGGCAAGGTGATCGGCTCCCTGCACCGGCGCCACCGAGCCGTCGAGTTCAAGAAGTTCCTGACGAAGCTCGACAAGGAGGTACCCGCCGACCTCGATGTCCATCTGATCCTGGACAACTACGTCACTCACAAGACGCCCGCCATCAAGCAGTGGCTGCTGGCGCACCCGCGCTTCCATCTCCACTTCACACCGACGAGTTCGTCCTGGCTGAACCTGGTGGAGCGGTGGTTCGCCGAGCTCACGCACAAGAAGCTCAAGCGAGGCGTCCACCGCTCCGTCCAAGCCCTGGAACGGGACATCCGCAGCTGGCTCGCCGACTGGAACGAACACCCCAGGCCGTTCATCTGGACGAAAACCGCCGACGAGATCCCCGACAAAGTAGCCGCCTACTGCCGACGAATCTCCGACTCAGGTCACTAGATCCACATCCGCATCTCGGAGGTCCGCATGGACGTCGCCTCGCTGCTGCCGTTGACCACGGCCCGGTTGTCGCTGCGTCTGTTCACTCCCGGCGACGCCGACGACCTGTACGCCTACCAGAGCCTGCCGAGCGTGGCGCGCTACTTGTACCGGCCGGCGCACACGCGTGAGCGCAGCGAGCAGGTTGCCGCCGAGCGCGCGGCGCAGATGGCCTGGCGCGCCGACGGGGACAAGCTGGCGCTCGCCGTCTGCCGACGCGATGAGCCCGGCATCCTTGGCGAGGTGAGCCTCGCCCTGGCTGATGCCCGCGCCGCCCAGGCCGAGATCGGCTGGACTCTCGACCCACGTCACCAGGGGCACGGCTACGCGACCGAGGCGGCCGCGGCGTTGGCCGGGTTTGCCTTCGACACGCTGGGCGTGCACCGGCTCTACGCACGGCTGGATGTGGAGAACACCGGGTCTGTGCGGGTCTGTGAGCGCCTCGGGATGCGCCGGGAGGCGCACCTGGTCGAGAACGACCTCGACGGGGATCGCTGGGGCAGCGAGTACATCTACGCCGCGCTGGCCGCGGACATTGGCGGTCAATCAGGCAGTTGAGCCCCTCGGGGTCGGCGACGCCGGCGCCCTCGAGGAACACGACCAGGTCGTGGTCGCGGTAGGCGGTTCAGAGGATCTCGTCATGTCCGTGCCTGCGCACAGTGACTCTCCGGCTGCCCGAGAGAGAGGGCCGGTGCACGACGATCGGCGCGCTGCCCACGTCTCCCAGCGTGCCCCCGGCCGGGCCGAAGGGCAGCGGCAGGCAGCTCCTCCCGTTCAACCTGCACCACGCTGGACGCCTGGCGGGCATCTGCACGCCAGGCGCTGCTGCAGGGCGGCTCGGTCGTGCTGCAGCGCACCTTCGAGCCGGGCGAGGTCCTGGCCGCGATCGAACGCGAGCACATCACCGACCTGTTGCTGCTGCCCCCGCTGTTCTACCAGCTGCTGGACCATCCCGCCCTGGCTGCCACGGACCTCTCCTCACTGCGCCGCGTCGTCTACCGCGGCTGCCCCGGCCTCCCTCAGGCGACTGCGGCAGGCGGCCGTCGCCTTCGGGCCCGTACTGCACGGGTGGTACGGGCAGATGGAGACGCTGGCGCTGACCGAGGTCAGCCCGCAGGAACACGGTGTGACCGGCCGCGACGGGCAGATCACGGTCGGCCGCCCGATGCCCGGCGTCCAGATCACTATCCGCGACGAAAGCGGTCGCGAGCTGCCACCGGGCCACAACGGCGAGGTCTGCGCCCGCACCCCAGGCGTCATGCGCGGCTACTGGAAGCAGCCCGAGGACACCGCCGAGGTGCTGCGCGACGGCTGGGTGCACACCGGAGACGTCGGCTACCTCGACGCCGACGGCTGCCTCTTCCTGATCGACCGCCGCAAAGAAATGATCATCACGCCGGGCGGGCATGTCTACCCCAGCGAAGTGGAGAACTGCTGCTGGCCCACCCCGCCGTCGCCCACTGCGCAGTCTTCGCCGTACGCGATGGGGACGCCACCGAACACGTCCACGCCGCCGTGGTCCCCACCCCCGGCCACACGGCCCCCGACCTGTCCGAGCTGCGTTCCTTCGTCACCGACCACAACGGCTGCATCTATGCCCCGGACGCGGTGCACCTCCTGCCCGCGATCCCGCTCACCTCTGCCGGAAAACCCGACAAAGCGCAGCTGCGGAACCTCCTTGCCACCGAATCGGACTCCCGGACGTAGCCACGCGACCATCGGCAAGCACATTGCCACCGCCACCGTGCCAGGTCACGGAGCCCCTGCCGCGGCCCCTTCCGGCCCCGCTCATAACCTTCCCGGCGCCCTCGGCGGGCCAACGCGGGCCGGCCTTGCACTGGGTCCGCCTGAGCAGAGGAGGCGGGGGGGGGGACAACTGCACAGTGAGCCTCCGGGCGTAACTGGGAGCGCGGGCGGCTGTTTGGCTAACCCCGAGCGGCGGCTCGGGCACACCACGCGCTGCGCAGGCCAGTGACTCGCCCTACACAGGAAATCGCTGGTGGCGGGCTGTCTCAGGGATCGTTGCGGTCACTCGAACGGAGTAATCCACCAAGAGGCCGTCACCTTCACGGGTGATGGTGGAGGAGACCAATTGCCGGCCGGAAGCGTCATCAAAGCCCTGCTCGCAGCCGACAAGATCGATCGGCTGGCCCTCACCGTCTTTCCCATGCTTCTCGGCGGCGGCCCGCGCCTCTTCGTCGACGGCCTGCCCACCAGCAAGTGGACACTCGTCAGCCAGACCGAAGGCAAGGACGGCACGCTTGCGCTGGTTCTACGACCGCCTCCGCTGAACCGAGCCCGACAAGCCCTCGCCCCTCGGCCCCCCGTCTCCGGGCCCGCTTGCCCGCGCACGACAACTGCCGGAGGGCGACGCCTGTTGTCGGACGCCGCCCCCGCGCGTGCTCGCGTCG
The DNA here is from genome assembly GCF_055668065.1 of Streptomyces sp. NPDC097129. Taxonomy (NCBI): domain Bacteria; kingdom Bacillati; phylum Actinomycetota; class Actinomycetes; order Kitasatosporales; family Streptomycetaceae; genus Streptomyces; species Streptomyces sp. NPDC097129. Next base: position 10,913 of record NZ_JBVOQE010000003.1, read on the forward strand.
GTCAGTTCGTCAGCGACAGGAGGGGGAACGCGTCGAGGCCGGGGTGGTGCCGGGTCAGCAGGTCGCGGGCGTGTTCGGTCAGACGCCAGTCGTAGCCCAGGGACTCCACGGCGCAGCGGACGCTCGCGTACCGGGCGCCGGGGTGGCCGACGCGCTGGAGGCGGAGCCAGGCGTCCAGTTCGCCCAGGAAGGTTTCGTCGTTGATGACGTCGCGTGCGCCGGTGCGGCGGACGGCCCGGCCGCGCTCGCGTTCGTACTCGCTGAATCCGCACAGCTTCATGCTGACGGTTTCCGCGTCGGCCAGGGTGTCGGGGCGGGTGTCCAGCAGGCCCTGGGCGAGGCGGTTGTGGGCGAGGGCCTGGACGAGTGGCAGGTCCCAGACGCGGCCGCTGTGGTCGGTGAGCGGGATCGGGCCGGCGTCCTGCCGTGTGAGGCAGGGGCCGCGCAGCCCGGTGGCGGCTGCGGTGATGAGGGCGCTGGCCTCGGACGGGTGCCAGCGGAAGACGTCCGCCGCCCAGGCAGGGAGGTCGGGGTTCAGCGCGGTGCCGTTGCCGGTGAGGCGGGTGAGCAGGGTCGCTTCGGGTATCTCTCCGTCGAGGCCGGGTCCGGCGACGTGGACGGTGGTGCCGATCCCCGTCAGGTGGCAGGCCGCGAGCGCGAGCGCGTCGAGCAGGGGGCTGGCGAGGGTGGGTTCGTCGCCGTGGGCGAGGATGTCGCCGCCCACGTCGACAACGACGATGTGGTCGACGCCGAGTGCGCGGGCGGTTCGCCCGATCTGGTCGGCGAGGCCTTCGACGCCGGCGTAGGGGTCGAGGAGCGCGAGCCTGGTCGGCAGGTGACCCGCGAGTCGCGGCAGGGTGGATCCGCGCGGTGCGACGGGTTCGGTGCCGGCGGTGATGAGCGGCACCGGCAGGGTGTCGTGGTCGAGGCCGGCGAAGTCGTGCGGGGCTGCGGGGCCCGGAACCGGGTCCACGCCGAGGCGCTCCCAGCCGTACGTGAGGACGACGGCGTCGGGCCCACCGCCCAGACCGGCGTGGATCAGGGCGGCGCCGACCGGGTCACCGCCACCACCGGCCGCGAGGAGCAGTTCGGTCACGAAGCGGCCTGCGCGGTGCGGATGCCCGAGATGCCTATCGGGGTACCCATGTGCTTGCGGGCTCGCTTGTTCTGTTCGTGCAGACGCTCGTAGTACTCGCGGTCAAGCTTGACGACGGTGTCGGAGAAGAACATCCAGGACAGGATGTCGCGGTACTTGAAGCCGTCGGGAGTGAGCTGGACGCGGCGGCCGAAGCGGCGGAGGAGTCCGGTCTCCTCGGCGGCGTCCAGGATCGGCTCGAACAGATGGGCCTTGTCCTGGTAGCCGAAGCGGTCCAGTTCGCTGAGGTCCAGGTCGAAGGTGTCCAGGACGAGGCGCTTGCGGATGATCTCCTCGTCGTCGAGGGCGAAGCCGGTGACGGGCTGCAGCGCGTGGGCGTTGGCCTTGGTGATGTAGTCGGCGACTTCGGACATGGACGGTTTGACGGAGCCCACCATGTAGTCGAGGACGCCCGTGTAGGAGCGGGCGCCGACGCCGAGTCCGAGCAGGGGCACACCGTGGAAGGTCAGCACCTTCTGCTTGTAGCCGCCGCGGCCGAGCCTCTTGTAGCGGACGGAGCCTTCCTGGACGTAGCCGTGGCCGGTGAAGACCTGACGGGCGTAGTCGTAGCGCTCGTACAGGTTCGGCGACTGCGCGTACTGGTAGGAGCCGGTCTTGGAGAACCAGGCATCGGGTCGCACGGTGAGGAAGTACGTGCTGATCGTGGACGGGTTGAGTTTCGCGAGTTCGTCGACGGACGTCCGCCAGGTCTCGTCGGTCTGACCGGCGAAGCCCATGATGAGGTCGGTCGACAGGTCCGGCAGACCCTTGTCGTGGGCGATCTCGATGGCCTTGCGGATGACCTGCTCGCCCGCCTGGCCGCGGCCGGCCTCACGGATCTCCTTCGGCACGAGGGACTGGATCCCGATGTTGGCGCGGGTCAGACCCAGTTGCAACAGTCCTTCGAGGGTGGCGGGCTCGTTGACGATCGAGTCCGGTGTGGCCTCGATGGCCACTTCCTCCACGGTGGAGCGCCAGTTGGGGTACACCTCGTCCAGCGTGCTGAACAACTGCTCGAAGTGGCGCAGAGACAGCAGGCTGGGGGTTCCGCCGCCGATGTAGACGGTGCGCAGCCGGCGGGCGCGGATGATGTCGGCGTGGTCGCGCAGTTGGGTGCACAGCGCGTCCATGTACGCCGTGTAGACGTCCGTGTCCTCGCTGATGATGGTGTACAGGTTGCAGAAGCCGCACTTGTAACGACAGAACGGCACGTGCAGGTACAGGTTGAGCTCGGGCACCTGATACAGGCTCAGGTCCTGCTTCCAGGCGTCCTCGACGGTCCAGGAACCGTCGAGGGGCCGGTAGGTGGAGCGCGAGGGGTAGGAGTAGTTGTACGGCGGGATGACGCCCTGACGGATGTAGTCGGTGATCTGTGCGGCGTAGCCGGTCACGCGGAGTTGCCCCTCTCGTGCGGGTATGACGGGTGGGTCGTCCGAGAGTCAATCCGCGAATCGCTGCAGGGACCCAGGCCCGGTACCGACGAAACCCCGTCCGGCTGAAAGCGCTCTTCGCTGTGCGATGGTCCGAACTTCCGCGGAAGGGTCCCGTCCGCACCGGCGGGTCTTTAGGATCACGGCCGCGGCCGAACCACTGGAGCTTCCTCCAACCGTTGTCGTGAAATCGCCCTTCTGCTCTGGTTGTTACGTTCATGGCACTGGCCCTGCGGCAGCGTGTCTACTGCGCGGCGTGAAGAGGATCCTGCTGATCGAAGCGCTCGCAAACTCCGGTCCCTATGTGCTGGACGCCGTCCGTTCACTCGGCGCGCACGTCTTCGTCGCCACCCACGAAGACGTCTACGGGAGTTACCCCGCCGCTCTGCGAGACAAGATCCACGGCACGGTGTTCACCGACCTCACCGACCCGGACCGGGCGCTGGCCGACCTGACCGCGTTCGCCGAGGCGACGGGAATCGACGCGGTGGCCGGCTGCTGGGAGTTCTTCACCCCGCTCGTCGCCCACGTGGCCCGGCGCCTGGGGCTGCCCGGCAACGACCCCGGGCTCGCCCAGGCGTGCCGGAACAAGGCGGAGATGGCCCAGGCGTTCACTGCGGGCCAGGTACCGGCGCCCCGAACGGTCATCGTGGATACGGCCGGGCAGGCTGCACATGCCCTCGCTCGGGCCGGCATCGGATTCCCGGTCGTCGTCAAACCCTCCGAGCAGGGCGGTTCCTGGGGTGTCAGCGTGGTCGAGAGTCCCGAACGACTCGACAGCGCCGTACAGCATGCCCAGTCCTGGCCGATCGCCGCCCCGCACGGCCTGCCCATGGATCAGCGTGTCGTCGTCCAGGAATACGTCGGCGGGCCCGAGTTCAGCCTGGACACCGTGGTCTGGCGCGACGAGTACTTCCACCTGCCCCTGGTCGAGAAGCACACGACCGGCGGCTCCTACCGCGCCGAGACCGGACACACGTGCCCCGCCACTGTGCGGCACGGAGACCTCGTGGCGGTGCGGACAGCGGCCGAACGAGCCCTGAAAGCACTCGGTATCCGCAACGGCGTCGCCCACACCGAGGTCAAGATCTCACCCGAGGCGGGCCCCGTCGTCATCGAGGTGGGCGCCCGCCTCCCCGGTGACCACCTGGTGGAGGTCGTACGCCGAGCCTCCGGCATCGACGAGGCCCGGGCCTATCTGCAGGCCGTTCTCGACGAAAAGCCGGACGTCCCCGCGCCCCGTGAGGGGGCGTGCGCGATCCGGTTCCTCACTCCCCCACGCGCGGGCACCTTCCGCGGGGTGACCATCACCGGCCGGCACGACGGCCTGGTCGACCAGCACCTGACCACCGCTCCCGGCGCCGCCGTCGGCAGCGCCCACGACAACTCGGCCCGCATCGGACACCTGGTGTTCACCGCCCCCACTCCCGGGCAGGTCAACGCCGACGCCGCTCGCGTACTCGCCCACACCCGCGTAGAAGTGAGCTGACATGCTGCGCATCGCCTTCCTCCGGTCCGCCGACATCCGGCGCGCCGACCCGTACATCCACGGCGTCGCCCCCGTCCTGGCCCAACTCGGCGCCGAGGCACGTCTCTTCCACACCAACCGCCAAGACTGCGGCCCCGATCTGTTCCCGGGCACGAGCGAGCGGCTCGCCCCTGCCGCGACCCCGGACGACTTCGTCGAGCGGGTGCGCGCCTGGGGCGCCGACGCCGCCGTGGCGATCTCCCTGCCCGACGAGAACGCCCTGCGTGACGCCGTCGTCAAGACCAAGCTCGAAGCCCTCGGCGTCCGCACCGTCATGACACCTCTCGCCGCCACGCGAGTCCTGTGCGACAAGTGGGAGACCAAGCGGGTCCTGCACGCACACGGCCTCAGCACCCCGCCCGCCGTCCTGGTGGACAGCGACCTCCTCAACAACCGGGCGCTGCCCGTCCCGGCCTATCCGGACGCCGTCCGCCTCGCCGCCGAGAGCCTCGGCTATCCCCTCATGGCGAAGCCGCTGTGGGACTCCACCAGCATGGGCATAGAGTTTCTGCCCGATCCCGCCGCCATCGACAGCTACCTGGCCGCCCCGCCGAGGGCGCACGCAGTCCTCGAGAAGTGCGTCGGCGGGCGGCTCTGCTCCGTCGACATCGTCGGCGCCGGAGGCCACTACACCGTCATGCCGCTCATCTGGACCGGCACCGCGGGAGGCCCTCCCTCATTCACCTTCGACGACCTGCGGTACGTCCAACCCACCCAGAACGACGACTTCAGGCCCACCGCGCAGCGCCTGGTGGAGCTGTGCGCGGCACTCGGCGTCGAGGGGTCCGTCAACGTCGACATGATCTACGCCGACGGCGTCTACCACGTCCTGGAGATCAACCCCAGGATCGGCGGCGCCACCACGCTGTCCATCGCCGGCAGCGGACTCAACACCTTCGTCGCTCTCCTCGACATCCTGCGCGGCGCATGGCCGACTCGCGCCGACGCTCCGGCCGAGCGATTCGCGATCGAGTGCCTCACGGCGAACCCGACGCCCGCGCTGCTCGCCGAACTCCGCGCCTGTGTCGACCTCGTCACCTGCCACGACCTCGTCATCGACGGGCACGACCACGGCGGCATCCTCACCTTCACCGTGGAACCCGGCGACGAGCAGCGCGCGGTGAAGAATCTCAGCGAGCTGTGCGCGCGGACTGGCTTCATCGCGGAGCCCATGCTCGACAAGATCCGCCGCCTCCTGACCCCCGCGTTCCAGTGAGCGTCCCCACCGGCAGGCGATCGGCACGACGTCGACGTGACGGCCGACGGCGCGACGCACTGCACGGCGCCCTGCCCGGCGATGGCCCTCGCCGCGGGCTGCGGGCGCGGGCAGGACTGCCCGTGCTCACCGGAGCGGGCCGCTTCGTGGCCGCGCACGCGGTCGACAGCCTCGGCACCGGGCTCATGTTCGCCTTCACCGTCGTCTACCTCATCCACGCCACCCGCCTCTCCCTCGCGGAGATCGGAGCGGCGCTCACGGTGGGCAACCTTCTCGCGCTGCCCACTCCCGCACTCGGCGGCGTCCTGCTGGACCGCTTCGGTGCGAAAGCCGTCGTCTCGGTCGCCAACCTCGTCTCCGCCGCCGGGTTCGCGGTGTTCCTCGTGGTCGGCTCCGCGTGGCGGATCAGCCTCGCCTACCTCGTCGTCCAGGCCGGTATCAACCTGTACTGGACGGCCGCCCGCAACCTGGTCCCCCTGGCCTGCGTGCCGGGCGAGGAGCGGTTGTGGTTCGGGTTCATCTCGTCTCTGCGCAATCTCGGCATCGGTGCCGGCGCCGCCGTTTCCGCAGTCGCCCTGGCTGTGTTCGGACCGGACAGCCTGTACGTGCTCATCGCCGCGAACGGCGGCACGTTCGTGTGCGCGGCGCTGCTGTTCCTCACCTGGAAGCCGGTCCGAGGCCACCACCCGCCCGGCTCGCAGAAGGACGGTGACCAGCCGGCCCGACGGGGAAGCTGGGGCTCCGTCCTGCGGGACGGCCGCTATCTCCTGCTCGTCACGGCCAACCTGGCCTTCGTCCTCGCGCAGATGGTGCCGCCGGTCCTGCTCGCCGTGTACGTCACCGACACCCTGCACGCCGGCACGTGGATTCCCGGCGTCCTCCTGGTCGTCAACACCGCCGCCGTCGCCGTCCTCACCCCCGTCGTCACCAGCCGATCGGCCCGTCACCGTCCACAGCGTGCGATCGCGGGCGGGTTCCTCGTCGCCTCTGCCTCCTTCGCCCTCTTCGCCGCGCCGCTCGCCTTGACGGGCGCGCCCGGCTGGGCCGTGGCCACAGTTCTGATGGCGGCGATGCTGCTGTTCACCCTGTCGGAGATCCTCAGTTCTCCCGCGCTCAACGAACTCTCCGTGGCCCTGGCCCCGGCCGAGGCCAACGGGCGTCACCAGGCCGCCTTCCAGCTGTCCTGGTCCATCGGCGGCGCCACGGCACCCGTCGTCCTCACCACGCTCCTGAGCCGGCAGCCCGCCCTGCCCTGGCTGCTCCTCGCCTCCCTCAGCGTGCTCGCCGTCCCCGCAGCCCACGCCCTCGCCCCACCCGACCGGGAGGAACCTCTGCCGTGATCCTCACTCACGTACACGACATCACGGACGTTCCCGCCGACCGGTGGGACGCCCTGACCGCACAGGCGGAGTTCTACCTCTCCCACCAGTGGCTCGCGGCCCAGCAGCACGATCCCACCGCCGAGGTCCGCTACGCACTGGTCCACGACGACGACTGTCTGATCGCCGCCACACCGCTGTACCTGGTCGACGCCGAACCCAATGCCCTGTACCGCGTACACGAGCTCCTCCCCGACCGCACGCCGGCCAGGACCGTGCTCGCGGGAGCCCGCCGCGGCTATCTCAACGCCCCCCTCCTCCATCCCCGCCTCACGCCCGACCGGCGGCGCGAGGCGCTGAAACTGCTCGTCGCGGCCGCGGGAAATCTCGCCACGGCCCACGACGCACAGCCCTGGTGGCTGTACGTCACCGACGCGGCGGCCTCCGAACTGGCCGACGCCTGCGGCACCAAGCCCACGCAGCTCGGCCAGGACGCGCACATCTCTCTGCCCGGCAGCACCTTCGACGACTACCTGTCCGGCCTGCCTTCCAAGCGTCGCGTGACCATCCGCCGCGAGCGCCGGGCATTCGCCGAAGCCGGCTACGAGTTGCGCACCCTGCGTCTCTCCGAGTGCGCCGACGCCGCCGGCGCACTGCTCGCCCAGCTGCAGGAGCGCCACGGCCACCCGGCCGCACCCGACGACATGGCCCGGCTGCTGCGCGAACAGGCCGACGGCATGGCCGACAGCGGGACGGTCTGCGCCGCATATGCGGAAGGGCGCATGGTGGCCTTCAGCCTCTTCTACCGCCATGCCGGCACCAACTGGCTCCGCGCCACCGGCTACGACTACGCGCGACTGCGAGGCGCCCACGAGTACTTCAACCTCGTCTACTACCTCCCCATCGAGGACGCCTACGCCCACGGCGCCACCGCCCTCCACCTCGGCATGGAGTCCCTCCGCGCCAAAACCCTCAGGGGAGCGGTCACTTCTCCGCTCTGGGCGATCGAGGGTGCATGAGCGAGCGGTCGATCCGACACGCTCCCTCCTCCGCTACCGACCGAGGCGGGACAGCCGGCGGGCCAGGATCCGGCCACGGGGGATGACGGTGGACCACGCCACCGTCCAGCCAGGCGGTTGCCCGGCGGGCTTCCGTGGTCGTGGACGGTCAGTACGCGCATGACCGGCTGGCGCACGCACCTGGCTCCCCACATCGGGCCGCCTTGCAGTCGATCACCTGGGGAACCGGGAGGCGCTCTAGCGGCGGACGGACCGCCGAGATCAGTCCGCCGGGCCGCTCCTCGCGCTGCGGCGGGTGCTGATCGGGCGGCCGTAGGCGGTAGCGCATCCGCGCAGGGTGTGGCAGCCGGCCTCCCAGCCGTGCCCGGCCAGCCAGCCCACCGGGTCGTCGGGCGTCTCGCACAGTGCGAGGGAGAGCAGGTTGTGGGCGGCGAGGCGGCACGTGCCGGCGACGTAGCGGTCGTCGTGCGGGCTGTGCCGCCCGCCCCGGGGACAGCGTGCGGCGCCTACCCGCTCGGGCGCGACAAGCACCCCTGGAAGGCCTCGGCGCGGGCGGAAGTTGCCGAGGGCGGCTTCCTGGGTCGCACAAGGCACCCAGGTCGCAGCCAGCACCTCCCGGTCACCGTGCCGGCGCCGGCCACCTCCCTGAGGCCGACTCGGCGCCTCCGGCCCCACTCGCTGGAACAACCCCCCCACAGCTCATCCGGCACCAGCCGCTCAACGATCCCCACACCGGGAGCCTGTCGAACACCCCACATGAGATGGCCTCCGAGGGAACCAAGTCTTTATCAGAACCGGAACGGATCATGTCGATTTTGGGCTAGTCCTAACTGATCATGGCCAGATATACCTCTCCTCGAACTCAGGCGACATGGAGTCGTCGAGGCCCAAAGGAGACGTCTTCCATGCGCAGTCGGCTTGGAGTTCCCCGGCGAAGACCACCCAGATTGCTGTCCCGGCGCTGGAGTCTGCGCGTCATAGGCACGCTGGTCCTCTCCCTCACCGCCCAGGCCGCGGCCACGGTGAGCGGGACAGGACAGGCAGTCGCGGACAACCTCAGATGGCAGCAATCAGCGCAGAAGCACATCCCGCCGGGGAAAACGGGGGCAAAGGCCAACGGCCCGCTCACCGCTTCCGACGTCGCCTCGGCGATCGCCACCGCGCGACTGCGCAAGCGCAAAGTCGAGATCCTGGACGAGTTGACCGCCCAGACGACGACCTGGGCCAACCCCAACGGTTCGCTGACCACCAACTCCTATGCCGCGCCGGTCCGGTTCAAGCGGAACAAGGCGTGGGTCGACGTGAACACCACGCTCCAGGCGGCCGCTGACGGCACGATCGCCCCCATGGCGCAGCCGGACGGTCTGCGACTGGCGGACGGCGGCAAGGACGCCGTTCTCGCCGTACAGGGCACGGGCAGGCACAGGGTCGCCGTGGGCTGGAAGGGCACGTTGCCCAAGCCCTCCCTGCACGGCGACACCGCCCGGTACTCCGACGTCACACCGGGCGCGGACGTGACCGTCCAGGCGACGCGGACGGGTTTCGAGGAGAACGTCGTCCTGAAGTCCCGTCCGGCGGCCGGTTATTCGGTCACCATCCCGGTCTCCGCCGAAGGACTGACCGCCAAGCAGGCGAGGGACGGATCGATCACTTTCACCAACGAGGCCGGGAAGATCGCCGGACACATCCCCGCACCGGCGATGTGGGACGCCAAGGTCGACGCCAAGTCTCTGGAACACACCCATCGCATGCGGGTGTCCATGTCGATGAAGCAGTCCGGCGACACGGTGGATCTCACCCTCACCCCGGACGCGAAGTTCCTGGCCGACCCCGCGACCCGGTACCCGGTCACCGTCGACCCCTCCGCGACCCTGTCCACCGTGCTGGACACGTTCGTGGAGAACACCGACGCCACGGCCGAGTACCTGTCGACCGACCTGAAGCTGGGCACCTACGACGCGGGAACCGATGTCGCCCGCTCCTTCCTGCAGTTCCCGGTCTCCCAGCTGGACAACACCAAGATCCTGTCCTCGTCGCTGAACCTGTACGAGTACTGGTCCGGCAGCTGTGTGCAGAACTCCTGGGAGTTGTGGCAGACCGGCGCCGCCAATTCCGGCACACTCTGGTCGAACCAGCCGGCGTGGACGACAAAGTACGCCACCACCACCCAGACCAAGGGATACCCGTCCTCCTGCGGAGGTTCCATACCGGCCGGCTGGGTGTCGATCGATCCCACCACGCTGCTGCAGTACGCGGGTGACCATGGCTACAGCTACTCCAACATGGGTGTCCGGGCGACCAACGAGACCGACTCCAACAGCTGGAAGCGGTTCTACTCGGCCAACGCGCCCAGCAACGTGCCGTATCTGTCGGTGACGTACAACTCGTACCCGATGGCCTCCGCGCCGACGGCGGCACCCGGTGTCTCCGCGGTCTCCGGATCCACCACCACCCTCTACAGCAATACCACCACCCCGCAGCTGCAGGCCACGGTGACGGACGCCGACGGCGGCAACGTCATGTCCCAGTGGAACGTCTACGACACCACGGGCGGCGGCAACACTCAGGTCATCGCGAACCTCAACGGCTCCTGGACGGACTCGGGCGGCATCTCCAGCGCCACCGTGCCCGCCGGCAAGCTGGTCGACGGCCACACCTACAAGGCCTGGCCGTGGGGATACGACGGCTCGCTGTGGGCCCGGCAGACCGTGCCGAGCGGCCTGGTCTTCACCGTCGACACCACCAAGCCGGGTGCGCCGACGGTCTCCTCGACCGACTACCCCTCCGGAGCATGGGCGAACGGGGCCGGTCAGGCCGGCAACTTCACCATCACTCCGCCCGCCTCCGGCACCGACACCTCCGGCGTGGTCTGGCAGTTGGACGCGAACATGCCGACGACCACCGCGACCACCGGCAGCGCGGTGACGGTGTCGGTCACCCCGCCGACCGACGGTTCGCACACCCTCACCGTCGCCACCCGGGACCTGGCGGGCAACCTCTCCTCCTCGACGACCTACCAGTTCAACGCGGGCGCGGGAGCCGTGACCGCGCCTGAGGAGGGCACCCGTACCGACAAGCGGGTCACCCTGGCCGCGGCCGGCCCCAGCACCGCGCAGTCGGTGACCTTCCAGTACCGGCGCTCGGCCACCGATGCATGGACCACGGTCCCGGTCGCGAAGGTGACCAACGGCGGAAACCCCGTGTCCGCCTGGCCGGTCAACATGGTGAGCGGGGCCTCTCCGTCCCTGCTGTGGGATGTCGCCTCCACCCTGGGCGACGACGGGTCCGTGCAGGTCCGTGGCGCGTTCGCCACCGGTTCCGGCACCTATGACTCCTCGGCGGTCACCTTCACCCTGGACCGGCTGTCCTCGCAGTCGGCGACCTCTCAGGTCGGCCCCGGGACGGTGAACCTGTCGACGGGCGACTACTCGCTGTCGGCCACCGACGCATCGGCGTTCGGCATCTCGATCGGCCGAAGCAGCTCCTCCCGGAACCCTTCCAACGGATCGCTGACCGGACTGGCCGCCCCGTTCGGACCGCAGTGGACCATGGGGGACGTCTCCGCCAACGCGGCAACGGCCTACACCGAGATCCGCCCGGTGACCTCCACCGCCGTCCAGCTCGTGCTGGCGGACGGCAGCGAGGTGGCCTTCACCAAGAACAGCGACGGATCCTGGACGCCTGAGCCCGGCCGGGAGTCGTACGCCCTCAGCTACAACAGCTCGGCGGACAAGTACACCCTCACCGACGACAACGGCACCGTGACGGTGTTCGCCAAGTCAGCCAGTACGGCCGGGGTGTGGACGGTGGCCACGACCACGCCGACCGGCTCGGGCAACGCCAGCCTGTACCGCTTCGACGCCGTGACCCAGGGCGGCGCCACCCTGATGCGGCCGGCCCGGATCGCCGCACCCACCTCCGCGGCCTCCGACCTGAACGCCTCGTGCCTCACCCCGGCCACCCCCGCTGCCGGCTGCCGTGTGCTGGAAGTCGACTACGCGTCGGCCACCACGGCCACCGGCACGACCGACGGCACCTTCGGCGCCTACTCGGGCCAGGTCGACCATATCGTGCTGTGGGCCACCGACCCGGCCGACGGCACCGAGACCTCCACGGTCGTGGCCCAGTACGCATACGACTCGAGCGGTATGCTGCGCCAGGTCTGGGACCCCCGGATCAGCCCCCACCTGGTCACCTCCTACTCCTACGACACCACCGGTCGGGTCACCACGCTGACGCCGCCCGGCCGGCTTCCGTGGACGTTCGCGTATGGAACCGCGGGCACCGACGGCGACAGCAACGCCGGCCGGCTGCTCTCCGCCTCCCGGCCGACCCTCGCCCCCGGCACCGCGTCGACCACCAACGGCACCGCCACCACGAACCTGGTGTACGACGTGCCGCTGACCACCGGCGCAGGCAGCCCCGACGCCATGGGGACCTCGGACGTGGCGGCATGGGCGCAGAGCGACGTGCCCACCGACGCGACCGCGATCTTCCCGCCCGACCAGACCCCGGCGTCCCATACCGGAGCGGGAAACCTGGCCACCGGCGACTACAGCCGGGCCACCGTGCACTACCTCGACGTCTCGGGGCGTGAGGTCAACACCGCCGCGCCGGGCGGCCACATCATCACCACCGAGCACGACTCGGACGGCAAGACCGTCCGTGAACTGTCCGCGTCCAACCGCGAACTGGCCCTCGCGGCAAGCTCCAACTCCGAGCTGGTCACCCTGGGCCTGTCCTCGATGACCACCGCCCAGCGCGCGACAGCCCTCTCCACCCAGTACGTCTACGACGCGAGCGGCCTCGACGAGACCGACACCTACGGGCCGACCCACCAGGTCACCCTGCAGCACGCGGTCGCGGCTTCCGGATCGTCCGCCGCGCTCGCCGCGGGCACCGTGGTGGCGGCACGGGCCCACATCCACAACACCTTCGACGAGGGCCGGCCCACCGACGGCAGCGCCAACGTCGCCGACGAGATCACCACGACGGTCACCGGCATCAGCATCCCGGGATACGCCTCGGACGCCGACACCCGCACCGTGAAGACCTCCTACGACTGGGCCCTCGGCAAGCCGGTCAGGTCGGTCACCGACCCGAACGGTCTGGCCATCACCACGACCAAGGCGTACAACAGCCAGGGGTCGACGACCTCGACGTCCCTGCCCGCCTCCAGCGGTTCGGACGCCGGAACGACCACGACCAGCTACTACACGGCCACCGGCCCGGCTCCCTGCGGCGGGCACCCGGAATGGGCGGACCTGGTCTGCCAGACCGGGCCGGCCGCGAACATCACCGGCGGTGGCTCCAACCCGGCCCAGCGGGTGACCTCCACGACCACCTACGACATGTACGGAACGGTCGCCACCGTCACCGAGACCGCGAACGGGGTCACCCGGACCACCACCACCTCGCACGACAGCGCCGACCGCCCGGTCCAGGTGACGATCACCGGCGGGGTCGGCCAAGCGGCGCAGACCACCACCACTCACTACGACCCGGGCAGCGGCCAGGAGTCGTCGACCAACGGCACCGACGGACGCAGCGTCAGCCAGGCCTACGACCAGCTCGGCCGTCTGATGAGCTCGACCGACGCCGACGGCAACACCGCGGCCACCCAGTACGACGCACTGGACCGGCCCACCAAGGCGACCGACTCCGCCCCGTCCACGACCACCTACACCTACGACACCGCGCAGGACCCGCGCGGCCTGCTCACCTCCCAGACCGACTCCAACGCCGGCACCTTCACCGCCGGCTACGACGCCGACGGCAACCTGACCACCGAGGCCATGCCCGGCTCGGTCGCCATGCAGCAGACCCTGGACACCACCGGCCGCACCACCGCTCGCAGCTACACCGACTCGTCGGGCAACGTGCTGGTCAGCGACCAGGCGACGTTCTCCGCGAGCGGGCAGCAGGCCGGCCACGCACTGTCCACCTCGGGCGGGCTCGGTGTCGACGACAGCTACGGCTACGACGCGGCCGGGCGGCTCACCTCGGTGGCCGAGACGGCGATCCAGGGCCAGGCGAAGACCTGCACGCAGCGGACCTACGCCTTCGACGCCGACTCCAACCGCACCTCACTGACCACCGCCCTGGGCACGACCACCCTCGACGGCTCCACCCCCAGTTGCCCCACCAGCGGCGGCACGGCGACCACCTACAGCTACGACAGCGCGGACCGGCTGGTCACCAGCGGATACACCTACGACGCCTTCGGCCGCACCACGGCCGAACCAGGCGGCACCACCACCGCCTACTACGTCAACGACCTCGTCTACCAGCAGACCAAGGGCACCGGCAGGTCCACCTGGCTGACCGACCCGACAGGCCGCATCCGGGCCTACACCACCGAGTCCGACGCCACCGGCACCTGGACGCAGACCGCGTCGAGGACCAACCACTACGACGGCTCCTCCAGCGCTCCCTCCTGGACCGTCGAGAACACCGCATCAGGCGCCTACACCCGCCAGATCGCCGACATCACCGGGGATCTGGGTGCCAGCTACTCCTCGTCGAACGGTGACATCACCCTGCACCTCAGCGATCTGCACGGGGACATCACCATGTCCCTGCCGATCAACGACGCGGGCGCTTCGGTGACCGTGACGGCCACCGACGAGTACGGCAACCCGATCGCCACCACCCCCAGCACCCGCTACGACTGGCTCGGCAGCAAGGAGGTCTCCAGCGAGACCCCCACCGAGGACGTGCTGATGGGCGCGCGGCTCTACAACCCGGCACTCGGGCGCTTCATGTCGGTCGACCCCGTACCGGGCGGCGGCGCCAACGACTATGTCTACTGCTCCGGCGACCCGATCAACTGCACCGACCTCAGCGGCCGGTACGACGACGGCAACATCGCCCAGAGCACTTCGGCCGAGCGGCACTGGTGCTACTGGCCCTGGCACTGGCGGATCTGCTCCTACATCGCAGCGGACGCCTACGCCGCGCGCTCCGAGGCCTCGTACCTCTTCGGCAGTGTGAACGGTCGCAGCTACGGCGATGCCTTCCAGCACATCCTGTGGATGGCACTGCTCTCCTACGATGTGGGGGCGGGAACCGCACGCGCCGCGGGGCAGCGCCATGAGGACTTCTCCGGCAACGATTCCAAATATATGGCGCTGCACAACAACAACATCGGCATCGAAGTCGGCGAAGTCATGCACTACTACCACTATTCGCGCGGCGGTCGGGCATTCGCCCGGACCGTTGTCTGGTGGTCGTGGCTGGAGGCCTGCTACGGGGACGCCTATGTGCCGCGTTATGTCGGTTACCAGGCGAGGGTGTGCTATGGATGATGGCGCAGTGCGGCTGCCGAGACGGCTCTGGCCTCGATCGCGTCGCCTGCAGGCAGTCATCTGCATCCTGCTCCTGGTGGCCGCACTGGCCATCGCCGAGTGGTACCGCTCTCAACCGGACGCCCAGGTCAAAGCCCGGATCGCCGTACTCAGAAAGGATCCGGTCCTGAAGGCCTTCCGAGCACAACTGGGACAGCCAAACAATCCGGTCACTCGCTGGAACTGCACGATGGAACTCCCACCGGCCTACTCGGAGGATTTCCCTGCGAAGGCTGACACCGAGAGCGTCCAGAGCATCGCGGCGATCGCCCGCGGCGCAGGCTGGACAACCAGGATCAACCCTCAACCCGACCGCTCATTCACCGTCGAACTGCACAAGTCCTTCGGAACCTGGGCGAGTGATTCGCTCTTGCTGCTGCACCAGGGCAGCATGACCGTGGAACTCGACGCCGTCGACAACGATCACGCTTCCTGCTAGCCACACCGTGGCGGGCCGCCGGCCGCGAGCCGGCAGCCCGCCACAGGGCTGCGGGGGGGGGAGCGCAAGGCGCCTGACAGGGCAACAGCCAAGGTCGGGCGCCTCTTCTTGTGCCCTTTTGGACGTGGTCTCACGTGGTGGTGGCCAGCGCGGGAAGGGGGCTCCGGCTACGTCGTCACGCTCGTGAGAAAGGTGAGTACCTCGGCGGCAAGGTCTGCCATCTCCTCACCGGCCGCGTGCACCGTGGTGGTCTCGAAGTGCCACTCCTCGAACGGGGGCCGGTCGTGAATGCCCCAGGTCAGGTAGACGTGGCCGCCCGATCGGTGCTCCGCCGAGATCGTCAGGTCGTATTCCAACGAGTGCCAGGTGCGCGCTCCCTCCCAACCCCGGAAGTCCTCGGCCAGTGAGGAGAGGAAGCTGTTTAGGTCGTCGCCGTCCCAAGTCCGTACCGAGGTCTCGACACTCACCCACTGACCGCGTGCCTTCACGAGGAAGTCGAGCGTCGGTTCGTCGTCGTACGGGCGCGTTGGCTCGGAGAAGTGCAGGTGGACGGGGCGAGGTCCGGGGTCTCCCACGCGGACCGTGGGACTGCCGGATTCGTCGTAGTCGATCACGTGAGCAGGTTAGAAGGCCAGGCCGGGTGGTCCAACGTCGTTTTCTGGTGGGCGGCCAGCGGAGTGAGCTTCTCTGGGACATGATCGTCAACCGTGGCTCTGGATCTTGAGCGCGACTTGGTTCCTGACGGACTGTGGGAGATGGCCGCGCCGCTGATACCAGCGTTCCGGCCCCGTCGACAGGGTGGTGGGACGGCGCCGGTGGCGGACCGGAAGGTGTTCACCGCGATCGTGTACGCGCTGACCACGTCGTGCGTTGGCGCCGGTTGCCACCTTGCTTCGGCGTTAGCCCGGCCACCGCGCACCGCCGGTTCGCCGCCTGGACAAGATCCGGATTGTGGCGGCGTCTCCGAGCGAAAAAGGGGGCCAGCTCATCGGGCCGAACCCGGTGGACCGGGGCAAACCCGGCGCCAAGCTTCACGTCCTGACCGACGCCCAGGGGCTGCCGCTGGTCACTGCGGTCTCTGCCGCCAACACCCACGACAGCCTTGCCCTCAAGCCCCTGCTCAAGGCAATCCCCGCCGTGCGCTCGCGTCGCGGACCCCGGCGCCGAAAGCCCAACAAGCTTCGCGCGTACAAGTGGTACGACTACCCCGAACTCCGCCGTTGGCTGCGGAATCGGAACATCACTCCCAAGATCGCGCGACGCGGCATCGAATCGAGCGAACGCCTGGGGCGCTAGCGCTGGAAGGTGCGATTTGCCAAGATCACCACGTGAGACCACGTCTTACTGCGGCAGTCGTGAACGTCTCCGCGATCGAGTATCCGCCCGAATGTGGTTCTGCTGTGCGGATTTGAGGGGAGGGGACTGTCAGTGCCCGACGCCGACCAGGCCTGGCGCCAGCATGCTGACCTGGGTCATGCCCCCAGATCCTCCGTCACGGGCAAGCACTCGGCGAGCAGGTCGACGACGTCGCGCCAGGCGCGTTGCGCGTGCTGTGGGTGGTAGCCGACGCCGGGGCGCACGGTGTGGTCGACCGGCGGGTGGTGGAAGGCGTGCAAGGCGCCGCCGTAGACCGTGAGGCGCCAGTCGACGCCCGCGGCCTGCATCTCAGCGGTGAACGCGTCCCGTTGCGCGGGCGGCATGATCGGATCTTCCGACCCGACCCCGGCCCACACCGGGCAGCGAATGCGCGCCGCCTCGCCCGGTCGGCCCGTGGTCAGTGCGTTGACTGTCCCGATCGCGCGCAGGCTGACACCATCACGCCCGAGTTCCAGCCCGATGGCGCCCCCGGTTCCGTAGCCGACGGCCGCGATCCGGTCGGGGTCGGTCCGCGGTTCGGTGCGCAACACGTCGAGCGCCGCATGGCCGATGCCCCGCATCCGGTCGGGATCAGCGAGCAGCGGCATGCAACGGGCCAGCATCTCCTCGGGGGCACCCAAATAGCGCCCGCCGTGAAGGTCGAAGGCCAGCGCTACATATCCCAGCTCGGCGAGCGCATCGGCCCGGCGGCGCTCGACGTCGCTGAGCCCCGTGCCCTCTGGACCGAGCAGCACCGCGGGCCGGCGGTCGATACCGGCCGGGAGCGCGAGATGCCCGATCATCGTCAAACCGTCGGCCGGATACTCGACCGTACGCGTCGTAATCGTCGTCATGGGACTGGACTGTAGTGATCGTCGAGCCCGGCCCGGCCGGTGTTCTGCCGCTGGCAGAACAGCGCGCGTGTCCCTCTGAAATGCGGGGCCGAGCCATCAGGTCACACCGCAACCGTCGGCTACTCCGTCAGCTGGCGCCCCGTCCCCCTCCGGTTCCCCGCGATTGCACCCCGAGAATCCGCGAACCCATCGGCTTGGCACCGTGCCGACTTCGACCACATGGTCCGGCTCGAATGGGTCCGCTCACCGCAGTCGATCGAGGTCCGCCTCGGCACCAGCCGGGCCGGGGCCGTCGACGTCGGGCTCTACACCACGGCCTCCGTCGACGCGGTCGTCCCCGCCCACCCCGAGGTCGACCGGGAGCAGCTGCGCGCGGTGGAGAAAGGCCGGCGCTCTCCGCTCGCGGCGCTGCGCCCGGATTCGGCGCCGGCACCCGCGTAGTCCTGCTGAGGGTGCGGCTCTCCGCAGCCGGGCCCGTGGTCGCGCCGGGCTGACAGCTCCTTAGCGCCGGTTTTCGTTCCGATGTTCCTCAACCCGCTATTCCGGGCCGGGGTCCCGGAGCGGGTTGGAGTGACCGCAGCCTTGGCACTTCACCGTGTCCGGAAGCCTCGCGTAGCGGGCGCCGGAAAAACCGTAGGAGCCTTCGATGAGAAAGCCTCCGCAGCTCCGGCACGGGGTGCCGTGGAAGGCCTTGTCACAGCGGGGGCAGTAGCCCTGCGCACCGTTCCCCGGCCGCCGCCGTCGGCGGTCCCCACGGCGGCAGCCGGCGGGAGGAACCACCCGCTCCACCTCCTGTCGGACCGCAGACCCCTCATCAGAAGGGGGCAGCCCCTTCACCGAGGAACGGCACGGACGACGCGTCATCGAAGGCCGCCAGCGGACGGATACGGCGCTCCTGGCCGTGCACAGGCGCAGGCGCGCCTCATCGGCCCTCTTCACGGCGGCCGCCAGATCCTGGGAAAGGCCGCGTAGGACGCCGCCCCACACTCCGGTTTCCGGCAGGAACAGCCCCAGGTCGACGGCCACAGCGATCTGCTCGCCGCCGAGGAGGAGCAGCGCATCGTCACAGCGCAACTGAACCGCCATACCCCCATCATCCTCCCCGCCGGCCCGCCCTCGTTGGCCCGCTGAGCGGAGGCGGTTCAGGCTGCGTCGGGGGCGGGCTGGTGCGCGGTGAGCGCGTCGGCGGTGGTCGGGTAGTGGGGCAGAAGGCTGTCTGCTCCGGTGAGGGACAGCATGCGCATCAGCCGGTCCGGGACAGCGGCCAAGGCCAGAGAGCCGCCGGCGCCCTGGGCGCCGTGCCAGATGCCGATCAGTGCGCCGAGGCCGGCGGAGTCGCAAAAGCCGACCTCGGACAGGTCCAGGACCAAGTTGCGGTGGCCCTGGGCGATCAGCTCCAGCGCGCGGGTACGCAGGGACGGCGCGGTGTGCAGGTCGATCTCGCCGGTGACGGTGGCGACCGCTGCGGGACCGGGGGTGGCGGTCAGTGTCAGCTCGATGTCGGTCACGGCGGTCAGTGCTCCTCGCCGGCGGGCGCGGCGGTGGTGTGTGCGGTGGATCCGGCCCCCGTCGTGGCGGCGGCCTGGTCGGGGGTGGGAACGGACAGGGCCAGCAGGGCAACGTCGTCACTTGCGCCCTCGGGCAGGGCTTCGAGCAGAGCAACGGTGTCCTTCACCAACTGTGCTGCCCCGCAGGCGCCGCGGCGAGCGGTGAGGAAGGCCGTCAGGCCCTCTTCACCGAGCATGACGCCGGTGCTGGTGTGTGCCTCGGTCAGGCCGTCGGTGTAGAGCAGCAGGGCCTGACCGGGGGCGAGGTGGAGGGCGGTGGAGGTGAAGTGGGCGCCGGGGAAGGCGCCGATGAGCATGCCGCCGGCGGGCCGGACCGCTTCGACCTGCGTGCCGGCGCCGGTTTCGGGCGGGGCGGCCTTCAGGAGGTAGGCCGGGGGGTGCCCTCCGGTGGCCAGTTCCACGGTGAAACCCCCGGACGGGTCGGGGGTGAGGGTGGCGAAGACGGCCGTGCAGAACCGGCTGCCCGCCCACACGTCGGCCAGCAGGGCGGTGTTGAGCGCTTCCAGCACCGCGACGGGATCGTCCGTGTGCTGGGCGGCGGCCCGCAGGGTGTGGCGGGCCAGGGAGGTGATGGTGGCGGCTTCCGGGCCCTTGCCGCACACGTCACCGAGGAAGAACGCCCACTTCCCCTCGGACAGGGCGAAGACGTCGTAGAAGTCGCCGCCCACGTCGTGCACGGACGCGGTGTGGTAGTGGCAGGCCAGTTCCAGGCCGGGCACCGCCGGCAGCACCGGCGGCAGCAGGGTGCGCTGCAGGGTGGACGCGAAGGAAGCGATCGCCGCCTTGTCCTTCTCCGCCTGCTCGCGGGCGGACCGCTCAGCTTCGGCGGCCCGCTGCTCCTGACGCACCGTGCGCAGCGCCGACAGGCGCAGCTCCATTTCGTCCATCACGATCGCCGCCAGGTCGGTCAAGGTGGCGGTGTCCGCTGACGTGATGGAGCGGGGCTTGACGTCCAGGATGTTGAGGGTGCCCAGCTTGTGCCCGTCCGCGGTCGTGATCGGCGCGGCGGCATAGAACCGCACGCCGAGCGGTCCGGTGACCAGCGGGTTGCCGCGAGCGATGTCGTCGAGCAGGGTGTCGGGGATCACCAGGGCATCGTCGCGCAGCACGGCCGAACCGCACAGGCCCGGATCGCGGCCGATCTCGCTGACCCCGTCCAGGCCGTGCGCGGCCTTGAACCAGATCCGGTCCTCGTCCACGATCGTCACCGTCGCCACCGGAACGTCGAACAGGCGGGCCGCCAGCGCGGCGACGCGGTCGAATGCCCCGTCGGGCGGGGTGTCGAGAATGTCGTAGCGGCGCACCGCCTCCATCCGGCCGGCCTCGACCTCCTCGTCGGGCACCAGATGCAGGCGCTTGCCGACAACGCCGTCCTCGGATGCCGAAGCCTGCTCGGGCATCGGCCTTCCACCTCCTTGCGCTCCGCGGCCACCGGGCGCGGCGCGGACCAGCGGAAGCCTAAACGCAACGGTGGGGCGAGTGCCATCGAAGGCCGGACACCTCAAAGGATCATCACCGCACGTCACGGGACCACGCCGCGTGATCAGGACCCCAGCGGCTCAACTGGCGGCCCTTGTCGGGCCAACACCTGCGTCGGAAGGGAAGGCCCATCACCGTGGAGTAGCGGTAGTTCCTGCACACCGGTCGGCCAGGGCCTCTTTGACGTGGCGCCCCGGCCGACTGTCAGGTCTGCGACATACATGCCTGCGTCCGAAGACGGGCGTGGGCCGTCCGCCCCTACTGGTCGATGGACAGGATGATGTTGGTGATGTGCGACTGTGCCGGGCAGCTGGAGTAGATGGATCCGGGCCCGTAGCCGTCCGACGTGTGTGCCGCCCAGTAGTAGCACTGAACCGTCAACGTCCAGTGTCCAGAGCCCGAGGAACAGTGTCCCCACGCCGTGTTGGCATTGTTGTATCCCTTGGTGCAACCACTCACCGCCGCCGCCGCGGGAGTCGCGGCGACCGTCAGCGGCGTCACGACGGCGGCCACTCCCACCACCAGCGCGGCAAGCAGGCGAGAACTCTTCCGAGTGTCCATAACCCCTCCCGAACCCTTCACCCCGCCCAAGCGAGCGGGAGTCGGAGTGTGCCGCAGCACGGACGACCTGCCCAGGGCGTGCGCGAGACACCGGGCCCACCCCGAGCACTCCTCCACCCGCGGATGGCAACCTGCCGTGCTGCTCAATCTCGGCGTACGCCCGCGCACCGAGGCGAGAGGAAGCTGCAGCACGGCAGCACGAACTCCGCTCCGCGAAGGCGATGCCAGGCGGAGCCGGTGGTGTCGCTGGGGAGGGAGGCAGCGAGTGCTGAAACACCAGACGGCCCCGATACCAGCAATACCCACAGGCCCGCGAGGCGGGCAACTCCCGCAGGGCAGCCGGCCCCGACCTCACCTATCCAAGTTCAGCAGCACGGCGAAAGGCTTCGGTAAGGCGGCTATATAAGGCCGCCCCACCGAAGCCTCGGTATGGCCGGTCAGGAGTAATCGCCGCGTGCGGCCCGGCGCAGGATGTCGCGCTCCCGGCCCGTCTGGGTTTCTGTCCTCGTGGTCGATGACGATGGTGTCGTCGCCCTGCTGGGCCCGTACCTGGGTGCCGTAGGCGTCAGTTGCCTTCAGCAGCCGGGCGTCCTGGTGTGTGGCCGGCCAGCTCTGGATCAGGTAGGCCTCGACGACCTCGTCGACCATGGTCAGGTCGACGGCGTTATCCCTGCCGCGCGCGTGGACACGCAGCCGGTAATCGCCCGGCCCCTGGGAAGCCAGGGAGGGCAGATCGGCAGGATCGTCCATGAAGGACGCCACGAGGAGTTGCCCGGAAGGGGAGTGACAGGAGATCTCCGCGATCTCCTCCCAGCCGGAGGCAGACTCGGGCTGCTCGGCATGTGGCTCGACGGTGACCTGGACGCCGCCCGAGTGGATACCCGTGATCACCTCGATGGCACCGCCCGCGGCGGATACCAGGCCGGTGCGGGCTGCGTCCAAATCGTCGGCCACGGGCCCTTCCAGATCCCGGACCGCGAAGAGGTGGTATTCAGCGCCTACCACAGCGCTCCCCCTGCGGATGGGCTCATTCACGGTGCTATTCCTCCCGTCTCGGCTTCGTCGTGCCGTACCTTCCCGGGAGCCCCGTGGCCTGGGTGTCCTTGATGTGCTGTGCGACCCCCGGCCACGGCCCCGTGAGGCTGTAGCTGAGCACGGGCACCGCCTGCAGGTTGACGCAGCCGACCTGGCTGGGAGCGCCGGGCACGGCGTTGTCACAGTGCACTTCCACGGTGGACAGCTGCTGAGCGTTCGACGGAGCGGCCCACCGCGCGCTGCCCAACCACCAGGCCGCGATGCTCCGACCGGTGCCCCGAGCTCTCCACTGGACGTGACCTTCCGCGAGGACGATGTCCACATCGACGGTGTGCAGACGCCGAGGACGCCCTCTGACACAGGGGGCCGCCCTCGGCGCCGTACGGCGACCGCCTCGGGATCAGTCGGGTGAAGAAGCACCCTGGCACAACTACTGCAGCCTGGGCGCGTCCCGCCGTGCGTGAGGAAGATCCATGACGCACACGCGGCAGTTCCGGGCCTGGCCGTAGTGGAGGTGGCGGCCGCCGATGATACGACCGCCTTCGCCGTCCAGGCGTTGCTCGGCGCGTGCTGCGCCATCGCGCCGGCGGACCGTACGGACTCGCGAAACCAGGCGAGCCGGGCGTACGGCTGCGCTGCTTTGTGCGCCTATTGAGGACCTCGGCGCGGGTGTTGCAGCCGTCCTTGTCGGCGTCCACCCAGTGTTTGAAGGCGTCGCGCTGGTAGCCGGTGCGGTCCTCCACGGCGATGGGCAGCGGGGCCAGGACATCGCGCACGGGCGCGGTGAGCGTCTGCCCCGGATCACGCACGGCGGCGCCGGCCGGAGCGGCCTGGGCGGTGGCGGGGAGCAGCAGGGTGGTGAGGGCTGCGGCATCGGCGGCGATACGGGTGAAGCGCACGAGCGGGGGGTCCTCTCGAAGATCGCCGATTGGTCGTGATCTTCGTAGCGGCCCCGGTAGCCGACGCGCCCGGGAAGCGGCAGTGGCTCCACTCGAGCGGGCGGTAAGTCGGACGGTCATCTGTGACTGTGCAGTTGGCTTGGCATCGCTCGCCAAGTCAACTGCACACAGTGGGTGTCTATGGTGCGGCGGGGCGGGATGGTCGTCCGCGTCGAGGCGCTCGTGGGCCGACCCGAGTCAGCGCGATCGGGAGTCGTTGTCGGCGCGCACATGCACCTCGCCGTCGACCGTCGTGCGGCGGCTCGTCCGGTGTCACTTGCCGCTGTAGACGGGGAATGCGCTGTGTTCGCCGTAGTCCACGTCGTGCAGGCTCCGCAGGGCGTCCATGTCGTCACCGGAGATCTCGAAGTCGACCTCGGCGTTGGAGCGCATGTGCTCGGGGTTCGCCGTCTTGGGCAGCGAGACCGTGCCGAGCTGCAGGGTGTAGCGGATGCACAGCTGCGGGACGGTCACGCCGTACTTCTCCGCCATCGCCTTGACCTCGGCGTTCTCCAGGATCGCTCCGTGTGCGATCGGGGAGTACGCCTCGACGAGGATCTGCTTGGCCTCGCAGTAGTCCAAGAGCTCCGATGGGGTGTTGCCGGCGTGGACGAGTAGCTGGTTCACGTGCGGCACGACGGCCGCGCTTTGGAGGAGGTTCTCCAGGTCCTGCTGCTGGAAGTTGGACACTCCGATGGAGCGGATCTTGCCGGCGTGATGTGCCTCTTCGAGCGCGCGCCATGCTGCGCGGTTGCCCTCGGCGTAGTCGCCGCCACGGAAGTCGTCCCACGGCTGCGGGCTGTGGATGAGCATGAGGTCGATGTATTCGAGACCGAGTTTCTGAAGTGACTCGTCGATCGAAGCGACCGCCTGGTCGTAGTCCTTGATCTCGGCTGCGAGTTTCGTCGAGACGAACAGTTCGTCGCGGGGCACGCCGGCGGTGCGCACGCCCTCGCCGACGCCGCGCTCGTTGCCGTAGGCCTGGGCGGTGTCGATGTTGCGGTAGCCGATCTCCACGGCCGCGCGGACCGCCTCGGCCGCCTGGTCGTCGTCGATGAACCAGGTGCCGAGCCCCAGCTTGGGGATCTCGACGCCGCCTGCCAGCGTGTAGGTCTCGTCCAGGATGGTCATGCGTTCGCTCCGTTCCTCGGCAGCTCGCCGTACGCCTCGTCGGTGACGGACTCGAGCCATTCGTTGCTGACGCCTTCGCCAGGAGTGATGAAAGCGACGTGGGAGAACCACGAGTCGGCCTTCGCGCCGTGCCAGTGCTTCGTGCCCGCCGGGACACGGACCACCGTGCCGGGCTCCATGCTGATGGGGTCCTCGCCCTCGGCCTGGTACCAGCCGCTGCCCGCCGTGCACAGCAGGATCTGGTCACCGCCGCCGTCCGTGCCGTGATGGATGTGCCAGTTGTTACGGCAGCCCGGCTCGAAGGAGACGTTGCTGACGGGAACGCTTCCCGAGGCGAGCGGAGCCAGGTAGCTCTGGCCGGTGAAGTACTGGGCGTAGGCGTCGTTCTTCTCACCGAGCGGGAAGATCTGGTCGAATTCTGATCCGTTGGCCGTCATGTCCTCGTGCTTTCTTTCTGGTGCGGCTTGGCCCAGCTGTTGGGGCGCGTCCCGCTCTAGCGGTTGACGTAGCCCATGTGCTCGGCGTTGTAGCGGTCGCCGCTGACGCCGACCCGTTGGGCGAGGCCGTCGAGGTCGGCGACCTCGTCCGCGGACAGCGGGAGGGCCGTCGCGGCGTTGTTCTCCTGGATGCGTGCCGTGCGGCGGGTGCCCGGGATCGGCACGATCCACGGCTGCTGCGCGAGCAGCCAGGCCAGGGCGATCTGGCCCGGCGTCGCGCCCTTCGCCTCGGCGAGCCGGCGGACGTGGGTGACGAGCGCCTGGTTCGCGGCCAGGTTCTCCGCCTCGAAGCGCGGGACCCGGTTGCGGATGTCGCCGTCGCTGAAGGCCGTGGACGTGTCGACGGTGCCGGTGAGGAAGCCCTTGCCGAGGGGGCTGAACGGTACGAAGCCGATGCCGAGCTCGGCGAGCGTGGGCAGTACCTCGGCCTCGGGATCGCGTGTCCACAGCGAGTACTCACTCTGGACCGCGGTGACGGGGTGGACGGCGTGTGCGGCGCGGATGGTGGCGGCCGAGGCCTCGGAGAGCCCGAAGTGCCTGACCTTCCCCTCGGCGATCAGCTCGCCGACCGTGCCCGCGACGTCCTCGATCGGCACGCCGGGGTCGACGCGGTGCTGGTAGAACAGGTCGATCGCGTCGGTGCGCAGCCGCCTCAGGGACGCCTCCGCGACGCGGCGGATCTGCTCCGGGCGGCTGTCGAGGCCGACGCTCCGGCCGTCCTGGATGTCCCATCCGAACTTGGTGGCGATCACGACCTGGTCGCGGATCGGCTCGAGCGCCTCGCCGACCAGGTCCTCGTTCACGTAGGGCCCGTAGACCTCGGCGGTGTCGAAGAAGGTCACGCCCTCGTCGACGGCGGAGCGCAGCACGGCGATCATGTCGTCGCGGCTGCCGGGGTTGGGGCCGTAGCCCTGGGACATGCCCATCGCGCCGAGCCCGATCGCGGACACGTGCAGGCCGTGCCCGAGTGTTCTGGTGTGCATGGTCAGCCCTCTTGGATCGTGGTCGGGTGGCCGCCGCGGGACAGTTCCTTGGTGGACGTCGCGGCGAGGCTCGCGAGCAGCTGCAGGCGCTCCTGGCTGGGCGAGCCGGGCTCGGCCGTGTAGATGAGGAAGGACAGGCCGGGCTCGGCGGTGAGCTCCATCCCCTCGTAGGTCAGCGTGAGGTCGCCGACCTCGTGGTGGCGGAACTCCTTGGTGCCCGATCCGTGGCGGCGCACATTGTGTGCTCCCCACCGGGTGCGGAACGCCTCGCTGCACGTAGACAGCTCGCCGATGAGGTCGTGCAGCTGCTTGTCCCGGGGGTCGCGGCCGGCTTCGGTGCGCAGGATCGACACGGTGATGTCCGCTGCCGCCTCCCAGTGGGGGTAGAACGCCCGGGCCCGTTCGTCGAGGAAGCAGTAGCGCGCCAGGTTTCCCTGCCCGGGACCGTCGAACACCTCGTCGTAGAAGGCGCGCCCGAGGGCGTTGGTGGCGAGGATGTCCATCCGGCCGTTGCGCACGAAAGCGGGCCCGAAGGCGATGGCGTCCAGCGCACGGGTCAGGCTGTCCCTGGGCGCCCACTTCTTCGACCTCCGCCTGCGCACGGGGCGGGCCGCTCCATTGGCCGCCCGGGCGAGGTCGAAGAGGTGCTCGCGCTCGGCGTCGTCCAGCCGCAGCGCCCGGGCGAGCGACTCCAGGACGGCGTCGGAGACACCGGCCAGGTGGCCGCGCTCGATCTTGGCGTAGTACTCGGGGCTCACGTCCGCGAGCATCGCGACCTCGCCGCGGCGCAGGCCCGCCACTCTCCGGTGACCGGAGACCGGTACTCCGGCCTGCTCGGGAGTGAGGTTCGCTCGACGGGACATGAGGAACTCCCGTGCTTCGTTCCTGGCGTCCATGGCTTCCACGCTAAAGCGCGAAGCCGCTGTGAGGGATGCCCTGCCAGTACGCCCCTCACCGGGGACTCCCTCGCTCGGCACGTGCGGCGATGTCATTGGCATTGCACGTGGAGAGAGCGCTCGACGGACGTCGGCGCGGACAGGGAGAGATCATGGCTGAGACCAGGGACACTGGCTGGACCGGCGGGAAGAACGCCTTCGGCGACTTCGCACCGGGGATGGTCCATTACACCGATCGGGTCCTCTTCGACGAGGTGTGGGAGCGCGAGGGCCTGTCCAAGCGCGACCGCAGCCTCGTCACCATTTCCGCGCTGACCGCGCTCGGGAAGATGGACCAGTTGCAGTTCCACCTCGGCTTCGCCCGCCAGAACGGCGTCACCGACGAGGAGCTGCAGGAGGCCCTGCTTCAGTTGGCGTTCTACTCCGGCTGGCCCAACGGCATGGGAGCGACGAGCGTGCTGAAGAGCATCGTCGAGGAGCAGGGCTGAGCATGCCCCCCGGCGCGGCTGCCGCGTCGGCCGGATGGTCGGCGACGGCATCACGACTCACCGCCTCGGGCGGTTCCCAGGCTCCTGGTGGCCAGGGCCGCCAGGAGTGCGATGGCAGCGGCCAGAGCGAGACTGATACGCAGCCCGTGCTGGGATCCGGGCGTGTCGGAGATCAGGGCGCCGAAGACAGCGACGGCCAGGGCGCCGCCGATCTGGCGGCTGGCGTTGAAGACGCCGCCGGCGGTCCCGGTATGTAGTGCTCAGCCACAGGATGGTCGCCTCGGGCACCGCGGGCGGGTGTCCACAAGCGAAGAAAATCGAACACATGATTGAATTGAGTCATGCGGCCGATTCCCGACGACCTTGCCCGGGCGGTTGACGAGTGGCACGCCACCTACCGCCAGCTCGCGGCCCAGCCGCGCACCGTACTGCGCAGACGACTCGTCCAGCTGTCGGGCGAGGTGCTCTTCCACCCCCACTGGCATGGCCGGCGCACGCCGGCCGCATCAGCGCTGTACGCAGCCGGTTATCGCGCCCGCGACGTCTCGGCCGCCTCCTGATCCTGCGCTTCTAGATCAAGCTCATGAGCGATGCAGTTCCGGAGGCGGTGCCGGCCCGGCCGTGGCGCCCTGAGGATGGGCGAGAGCCGGTCGTGTGGACTTGTCCTTCGTCTGATCCGCCTGCCATGTGAGTCATGTCGGCGGGCCACTGGCGGCGGGCCGAGGTACGGGCCAGGCAGGACTGGTCAGACGGTCCCGTCAATGCGGATGGATCCGGCTCAACGGGCACCCGCGCGCATCAGTGGCCGCAAGAAGGTCTGCGGGTCGCGCACCGCAGCGCACTGGCTCCCTCTCGCGACGCGCAGCAAGGCGGCGGGCTGCCCCGTCCGCCCCCCAGGCGGGTGCGGCCCGCTGTCCGGCCGGTGTCCTCGGGCGGTGGGGGCGGATGAATCCAGTGTCCATGCCGTGCGTGGTCGTGGAGGCCAGACCGAGTGCGGTGTGGTGGAACCACGTCGAACCCAGCTTGGTGCGCTCCGAGTTGTCGGTGCCGGCGTGGACCAGGTCGTAGGTAGTGCCGCCGGCCGTGATGGCAGACAGTTTCCTGTGGGGGGAAGTTGATGCACTCTCGTGTCTTTGGCGCGGACATCGCGTAGCGGCGGGCGGCGAGGCCGTGTTCGAGGGGCTCGCCGATCTGGTCGCACAGCAGCGCCAGGACGTCGGCGGCGAAGGCGACCGTGTCGTCGATGCCCGCGGCCCGGCAGCGGTCCCGGTCATCCGTCCAGGAGGTGGGCAGGTAGAGGCGGCGGTCGATCAACGTGCGGCCACGACCGCCCGCATAGGCGAGGAACACTCCGATCTGGGAGTTCTCCGTCCGTTGAGTTCCCGGCCCCAGCTCAGGTCCGCAAGGTCGTCGATCACGCTGGAAGGCTGCCCGGCTCGCAGCACGGACAGTTCTCGATCCACTCGTTGGAGGGGCGATCCGGCAGGACCGCCCCGGCCCGACACCAGCCAACTACACTTCGGACGAGCCTCTGACGAGTCCAGATAGCGAACCGCTGCTGGAGTACTAGGCCTCCTGCTACGCCTCCTGGCGGCCGAGCTCGGCGGCGAACAGCTCGCGCACCCGCGCCCAGGAGTCCTCGGCGGCGGCCTTGTCGTAGGGTTCGCGTCCCGGGATGAAGAACGCGTGCTGCGCGCCCGGGTAGACGACCTGCTCGTGCCGGACCCCGGCGGCGGTGAGCGCCTCGTCGATCCGCGCACGCTGCTCCGCGTCGATGACGTGGTCGAGTTCCGCGAACAGCATCAGTACCCGTACGTCGCGCTCGCCGATGGCGCCGGTGGACTCCAGCAACGGCTCGGGACGGCTCAGGCCGGTGCCGGCGGTGGTCAGCCAGCCCGGGTAGTAGATCGCGGCCACGTCGAGGTCGAGACGGCTCGCGGCGAAGTAGGCGATGTGGCCGCCCAGGCTGAAGCCGAGCACACCGGCCTTCGCGGTGGCGCCCGCCTGCTCCCGGACGTAGGCCAGCGCGGCCCGCAGATCCGCCTCCACTCCGTCCCTGGTGAGGCGGCCGAGCAGGTCGAAGGCGCGCTCCCGGTTGGCGGCGCTCTCGGGCAGCCCCGCCGCGGTCTGCGGACCGGACCGGTGGTAGAGGTTCGGGGCGATCGCGACGTAGCCGAGCGCCGCCACCTCCCGGACCACCGTACGGATGTCCTCCGTCACACCCCACAGTTCCGAGCCGACCAGCACGGCCGGAAGGCCGGCCGAACCGGCGGGGCGCGCCAGGTACGCGGTCATCGGAGCGTCACCGCCCACCTCGATCTCGACCTCTACGGCGGTGATGTCGTCGTGCGTCATGTGGAATCCCCCTCGTACTTCATTTCCTCGTGTCGGGGCGACTGTGCCACATCCGTTTACGGACGATGGACACGGGGTCCGCGTACGGGTGATGTCGATGGACTGCACAAGTACCCACCTCTGGCCTGCCTTTGGGCTGCCCGGGGAGGCTGCCGAGGCCGAGCACCGGCGCCCCGTCCCCGGTCGCCACCCGTCGCCAGGCAGTGTCGAACGGGGGCGGGAAGTGCCCCTCCCAGATCCGCCGGGAGGCCTGCTCCGGGTAGGGGAAGGTCGCCAGCTCCCGTCCAGGCCGCGCGGGTGCGGCGGGCGGCGCTCGCCGCCCAGGCCGTCGCGGAATGCGCAGCGCTGCTGGAGATCCTCACTTACGGGCAACCCGGTCGTCCTGATGCGCAGGAGTGGAGGGCGCCTTCTGGCACGGCAGACGCACGGCGCCCGGTTGTCGGTGCGGGGCGGATTTTGGATGTGTCCTTGCCCGCTGCGTAGGAGTAGGCCAGGTCGATCAGGGTGGAAGTGTCCGAGGTCGTCTTGACGGCGGAGGGGCGGCCGTCCGTGTCGATGCTGACCGCTTGGGTGGTGCCGCCGGGGTAGACGGTCTTGGTGCGCTTGTCGTTGTTGTCGTAGTCGAAGTCGGTCTCCTTGCCGGACGGGGCGGATCGCCCACTTCCGACACGCCGGGCTTGAGGCAAGTGCCACCGCGCAGGCCGAGGTCGTGACCCGGGTCTCCCGGGCGCTCGACGAGGTCAGCTGAGGCGCAGCCGGCGGACCGCGGCCTCGGCCTCCCGGACGATGTACTCGGCGTCCACGTTGAGGAGTCGTCCGGCTCGCTTGAGCGGCCGCCCGTCCACGTAGACCGCGTCGACGTTGTCGGGCCGGCCGTTGAAGACGATCTGGTCGACCCAATCGAAGCGCGGAGCGAAGTTGAGCGTCTCGGGGTTGATCACGATGACGTCGGCCCGTTTGCCGGGCGTCAGCGAGCCGATCCGGTCGGCCATGCCGATCGCCTCGGCGCCGCCGAGCGTGGCGAGCCTCAGCACCTCCGCCACCTGTGGGAACACGGAGGCGTCCTCAGACTTCGCCCGCTGGAGACCCATCGCCGCCTTCATCGTGGCGAAGAAGTCTGAGGTGTCGTTGGTGCCCCCGTCCTGCCCGAGGCCGACCTTCACGCCGCTCCTGTGGAGGTCGGGCAGACGCATGATGCCCGAGGCCAGCCGCATGTTGCTCATCGGGCAGTGCGCGGTGCGCACATCGTGCGCGGCGACGGCGGCGATTTCGTCGTCGGTGAGGTGGATCGCGTGGTTCATCAACAGGTGAGGACCGAACGCCCCGATGTCGACGAGGGTGCCGATCGGGTCGTCCGCGCGCTGCTCCCCACGTTCCAGGACGTGGCTGTTGAGCATGACGCCCAGCTCCTGGGCGAGCTCCCAGTCCCCCTTGTTGAGGGCCTGGGTCGCCCGCGTTGCGTGTGTGGCGATCTGCGCGGTGGCGAGCGGCAGCGGGTCGAGAAGCTCCTTCTTGGACTTGACGATCAGCGATTTGTCTGAACCCGCCTCGAACATCGCGTAGTGGAAACGGACCCCGGTCTCGTCGAGCGCCCGTACGTACTGCACCCGCGTGTCGTAAGGAATGGTGTCCACCCAGTCCACCAGCGTGGTCACGCCGGACTGCACAGTGTCGAGCGCGGCGAGCCGCACGAACCGGTAGATGTCAGCGGGCGGGATCTTGGGGAGCGTTACCGCACTGCAGTCGGCGAGCCAGCCGAACAGGTTCTCGCCGGTACAGCCACCGCGGATCGAGCACTGCCACAGGTGGGTGTGGATGTCCACGAAGCCCGGCATCACCAGCTTGCCGGACACGTCCACGATGTAGGCGTCCTGCGGTGCCGCGAGCCTCGTTCCGACCGACACGATGGCACCGTCACGCATGAGGACGTCGGCTTTCTCGATGACACCGAGCGGGCCGCGTCCGAGCGCGCTGTCCATGGTGAGCACCATGGCCGCACCGCGCAGCAGCGTGACCGGTGCGTGCCCGTCGGTGCGGGGCCTGGCCGGGCGGTCGCTTCCGATGAGTAAGGGGGCGGCCGCGGCCAGACCGAGCCCGGCGAGGACACCTCGGCGGGTGGGGATGGCGGAGGACGACGTTGTGGCGTAGTCAGGGATCGGGCGCATGCTGTATCACCTTCCGGCAGGAATGGCGGACATCCACACACAGAGACGATCACTCGTCGACCAAGGAGCCTGGCTTCGCTTCAACTGCGCTGCCACCAAAGGCATTTCCGCGTCATCGCGGCGCCAACCGTTCATCACATGGCGGACATCCGTCATCGCCACGCCGACGCAACCTGGTGGTGTGCCGCCAGCCCGGAGCTGGGCAGCATCAAGCCAGGCACATATCACTCCACGTGATCGACCAGAGAAGCGCCGGCGACTTCACCGGGGCGCGGATCGGCGTCGACCGTGGCCGGTGTCAGCCTGTCCCGGCTTCCTGGTGGCCGCGGTATCTGGCCCGTTCCCGGTCCGATGTGGCGTTCCGGGTCGCGTACGGCGCGCAGTCCCGGCTGCGGCCACTCGTTCATGCGGGGGCTGACCCTGCTTTCGCCGAGGAGGTCGACGTGCACCTGGTAGAAGACACCCGACACCGTTGGTCAATCCTGTCGGCAGAGTCCACTCCTCCCGGGGTGGGCGTCTTCGCCCAGCCTCGGGGGGGGTAGGTAAATGGAGCGGATGTTCGAGAGGGTGAGCGCTGAAGAGTCCTAGCGCCAGGAGGCGCTCGCGTCGCGGGTGCGCAATGGGCTGGACGCTGCTGGTCTTCCTGGCTCACGCCCGGTCTGGATCGTGTTCTGGCAAGTGGCGCGGAGGTGGAAGTCGAGGATGGGGCCGACGCGGACGGCGGCGTGTATGTGGGCTGGTTGATCAGCCCTCGCCTACGAGAGTGCACGAGTCGTGGCCGGTCGATGAGCCCGGCGCCGCGCTGCTCTCCCCCGCCCGCCCCTCTCCCCCGCCGCCGCAGGGTCCACCCGCTCACCGCAGCCCGCTGTCGCGGCCGGTCCGATTCGGCCTCACGTCCCGCTGGAACTGCGACGCTTCCCCCGTCCGGCCCAATGACGGTGCGCCGGAGGGGCGGGCCGGCGTGGCGGGTGTGACCGTGGGGAGGGAAGCGCGGACCAGGAGTGGCGAGGAGCGAGCGTGGTGAACGGAGTCGGCGAGGGCTGTGCGGCGCTGAGTGCCGTGGCGGACGCCGTGCTGTACGAGGGGTACCTGCTCTACCCGTACCGCCGGTCCTCGGCGAAGAACCGGGTTCGCTGGCAATTCGGCGTACTGCTGCCCCGGAACTGGGTGGAGCGGGACGGCCCGGTCACGCCTGGACTCTCCGGCTCCGCCGACTCCTGGTACCAGCAGACCGAGTGCCTCGTCCGGGCGCGGCGCGAGGACGCCGCCGTACGGGTGCGGGTGCGGTACCTGCAGCTCCAGCACAAGCAGGTGGAGGCGGCCGACGGGGACGGGGGGCACCGCCCGGTCGAGTCGTTGCGGACGGCGGACGGCGTCACACACCTGTCCTTCGAGGAAGCGGTGCCCCGCGAGACCGAGCTGGTGCTCACCCTGGAGGAGCTTGTGCACGGCGGCCGGACCGTCGAGGTGGGGGCGCCGGCCGGTGCGGAGTACGAGCCGTTGCCCGCCGGAGCGGGGCGGACGGCGCGGCGGCGCCGGGAGGTACGGGCCGGGGCGACGGTTGTGGCCGAGCCCCTGGCCCCGGAGCTGTACCGGTTGCGTGTGCGCACCGAGAACGCCGACCAGGCGCCGGATCCGGCGGCCCCGCGCGGTGCGGTCCTGGGGCAGGCACTACTCGCCACCCACACTCTTCTCGTCGGCGACGGCGTCGAGTTCGTGTCGCTGATCGATCCGCCGGCCGCCCTCGCGGAACAGGTGCGCGGCTGCCGCAACGCCTTCACGTTCCCGGTGCTCGGCGGGGCGCCGCAGCAGTCCGCCGGCGAGGACGGGGCCACCGGCGCGTCCCTGCTCTCCGCACCGATCATCCTGCCGGACCATCCGCAGGTGGCGCCGGAGAGTCCCGGCGATCTGCACGACGCGGCGGAGATCGACGAGATCCTCACCCTGCGCACGATGCTGCTGACCGACGAGGAGAAGGCCGAGGCGCGGGCCACCGATCCGCGCGCCGCCCGGATCGTCGACCGTGTGGACACCATGCCTCAGGAGGTCTTCGCCCGGTTGCACGGCACCATCCGCTCCCTGGCCCCGGCTCAGGCTTCGGCTCAGGCGCCCGCTTCGGCCCGGCCGGCCTGGTGGCAGGAGGGCGGTGACGACGGCCTCTTCCCCACGACGGACACGGTGCTGGTGGACGGGGTGCTCGTCGGCGGCGGCAGCCGGGTGCGGCTGCGCCCGCGCGTCCGGGGCGCCGACGCCCAGGACATGTTCCTGGCCGGGCGGTCCGCGCGGGTCTCCGCGCTCTTCCACGACGTGGACGGCAGCGTCCACCTGGCCGTCACGGTGGACGACGACCCCGCCGCCGAACTGCACGGCTGGTACGGCCGGTTCCACTACTTCCGCCCCGACGAGGTGGAACCGCTCGCCGTCGCGGACGCACCGGACCAGGGGGCCCCGGCCCGGCCGCGGTCCCCGCGGCCCGCACGCCCGGCCGACCGCCCCGAGAGTGGACGGTCCGATGCCCACGCCTGAGGGGCCGGCCGACCGCCACCGGCCGGCCGCCGCCCCCGGCGAACCCCCAGCACCGACCCTCGCGGCCCCGTCGGCCGCGGCCTGAACGGTTTTCGAGACCCGGCTGCAACGGAGGCTCAGAGATGACCACACAGAGCGGTACCACCGAAGTGGGCGGCGAGCCCGCCAGGGCCGAGGCCCGGGAGGGGTTCGACGAGATCACCATCCTCTGGATCTCGGAAGGCATGAGCTGCGACGGCGACACGGTGTCGCTGACCGCCGCGGGCCAGCCGTCCATCGAGGATGTGGTGCTCGGCCTCATCCCGGGGCTGCCGAAGGTGAACCTCGTCAACAAGGTGCTCTCGCCGAGCCTGGGCGGTGAGGACTTCCTCGCCCCCTACCGGGCGGCGGCGCGCGGTGAGCTGGAGCCGTTCATCCTCGTCATCGAGGGTTCGATCCCGAACCAGAACATCATCGAGGGCGACGGTTACTGGACGTCGTTCGGCAACGACCCGGAGACGGGCGAGCCACAGACACTCAACGAGTGGATCGACCAGCTGGCGCCCAGGGCATGGGCGGTGGTCGCGGCCGGTACCTGTGCGACGTTCGGCGGCATCCACGCCATGGCGGGCAACCCGACGGGTTGCATGGGCCTCGCGGACTACCTGGGGTGGGAGTTCAAGGCTCGCTCGGGACTGCCGGTGGTCAACGTGCCCGGCTGTCCGATCCAGCCGGAGAACTTCATGGAGACCCTGGTCTGGGTGCTGCAGCACGCGGCCGGCGCCGCTCCCCCGCCGCCGCTGGACCACATGCTGCGTCCGCAGTGGCTGTTCGGCAAGACCGTGCACGAGGGCTGCGACCGGGGCGCCTACTACGAGCAGGGTGACTTCGCGAGGGACTACAACTCCCCCAAGTGCCAGGTGAAGGTCGGCTGCTGGGGTCCGGTCGTCAACTGCAACGTGCCCAAGCGCGGCTGGATGGCCGGCATCGGCGGCTGCCCGAACGTCGGCGGCATCTGCATCGGCTGCACGATGCCGGGCTTCCCCGACGCCTTCATGCCGTTCATGGACGAGCCCCCGGGCGGCACGCTGTCGACGATGGTGATCAGGCCGTACGGGGCGGTCATCCGCCGGCTGCGCGGCCTGACCAACGACATGGTGAACCGCGAGCCCAAGTGGCGCCACAACAAGAACAAGCTGACCAGCGGTTACGACCCGCACTGGCGCGCGTGACACCCCCGGTGCCCGCGCCCGTCCCCCATCCCGCCACCCATCAGCCGAACCCGAACAGCGAGGGGCAGTACCGCAGATGACCACCACCGAGTCCCGGTCCGCAGGACGCAAACCCGCCCAGCTCGTGGACATGTCCTGGGATCCGATCACCCGGATCATCGGCAACCTGGGGATCTACACGAAGATCGACTTCGCCAACCGGGAAGTCGTGGAGTGCCACAGCACCTCGTCGCTCTTCCGCGGCTACTCGGTGTTCATGAAGGGCAAGGACCCGCGGGACGCCGGCTTCATCACCTCGCGGATCTGTGGCATCTGCGGCGACAACCACACCACCTGCTCCAACTACGCCCAGCAGATGGCCTACGGCGTCAAGCCGCCGAAGCTGGCCGAGCACATCACCAACCTGGGCGAGGCGGCGGAGTACATCTTCGACCACACCATCTTCCAGGACAACCTGGTCTTCGTGGACTTCTGCGAAGCGATGGTCAAGGCCACCAACCCCAGCGTCCTGGCCCGCGCCGAGCGCACCGACGCGCCCCGCGGCGACATCCACGGCTACCGGACCATCGCCGACGTCATGAAGGCCTTCAACCCCTTCGAGGGCGAGGTCTACAAGGAGGCGCTGAAGGTCAGCCGGATCACCCGGGAGATGTTCTGCCTGATGGAGGGGCGTCACGTGCACCCCTCCACGCTGTACCCGGGCGGGGTCGGCACGATGCCGCAGCCGAGCGTCTTCACCGACTACCTCAGCCGTCTGATGCGGGTCATCGACTTCATCAAGAAGGCGGTGGCGATGAACGACGACGTCTTCGACTTCTTCTACGAGGCCCTGCCGGGCTACGAGGAGGTCGGCAAGCGCCGCATCCTGCTGGGCTGCTGGGGCGCCTTCCAGAACCCGGACGTCGTCGACTACCGGTACGCGACGATGAACGAGTGGGGCAAGGCGATGTACGTCACCCCGGGCATCATCGTGGACGGCAAGCTGGTCACCAACAACCTCATCGACATCAACCTCGGCCTGCGCATCATGCTGGGCAGCTCGTTCTACGAGGACTGGGTCAACGAGGATCCTTTCGTCACCCACGACCCGCTCGGCAACCCGATCGACATGCGCCACCCGTGGAACCAGACCACCGTGCCGGTGCCGCAGAAGCGGGACTTCGAGGGCAACTACAGCTGGGTGATGAGCCCCCGCTGGTACCACCCGGAGACCGGTGACCACCTCGCCCTGGACACCGGTGGCGGCCCCCTCGCCCGGCTCTGGTCGACGGCCCTGAGCGGCCTGGTCGACACGCCGTACGTCAAGGCGACCGGCGGCGGTATCCGCATCACCCTGCCCAAGGGGGAGAAGCTGCCGGAGACCACCCTGGAGTGGCGCATCCCGAAGTGGAGCAACACCCTGGAGCGGGACCGCGCCCGGCCGTACTTCATCGCGTACGCCGCCGCCATGGCCCTGCAGTTCCTGGAGGAGGCCATGGGCATGCTCAGGAGCGGCGACACGAAGGTGTACGAGAACTTCGAGGTGCCGGACGAGTCGATCGGCTGCGGCTTCCACGAGGCCGTACGCGGCGTCCTCTCGCACCACCTGGTGATCCGGGACAAGAAGATCGCCAACTATCACCCATACCCGCCCACCCCGTGGAACGCCAGCCCCCGCGACATCTACGGCACCCCGGGCCCGTACGAGGACGCCGTCCAGGGCCAGCCGATCTTCGAGGAGAACGGGCCCGACGACTTCAAGGGCGTCGACATCATGCGCACGGTCCGCAGCTTCGACCCCTGTCTGCCGTGCGGCGTCCACATGTACATGGGCAAGGGCAAGACCCTGACCACCGTGCACTCGCCGACGTACGGAGCCGACCATGGCTGACACCACCGTACGGCTGGCGGACCCGGCGGTGGAGGCGCGGCTCGCGCGCCTCGACGAGGTGCTCGCCGGACTGGAGTCCGCTCCCGGACCGGCCATGGAGGCGGTGCGGCTGCTGACCGAGGTCTACGGCGAGGCCCTCGCCCGGGTGCTGGACCACGCGGCGCAGGAGCTGCGGGAGATCCTGGCGGAGGACGAGCTGCTCGGTCACCTGCTGGTGCTGCACGACATCCACCCCGAGCCGCCGGAGCGCCGGGCCGAACGCGCGGTCCAGAAGCTGCGGCCGGCGGTGCGTGAACGCGGCGGCGACCTGGTGTGGGCCGGCGTCGAGGAGCAGGTGGCCCGGGTCCGGCTGGACAGCGGCGGCGGCTGCGGTTCGGGATGCGGCGGCGGATCGGCGGGCGTCGTCGACGCCGTGCGGGCCGCCGTCCTCGCCGTGGCCCCGGAACTTGAATCGGTCGAGGCGATCACCGAGGAGCGCAGGGCGGCTCCGGCGTTCGTACCGCTGAGCACGATCAAGCGCCGGGCCCAGCCCGAGGAGGCGCGGTGAGCGTGGACGGGGCGCTCGCCCGGGTGATCCGCTCCACCGCCGGCGGTGCGGAGCGGGCTGCGACCGAGCGCTGCGAGCTGTGCGCCGCCCACGTGAGCGAGGAGCACCCCCACCTGTACGACATCGGTGCCGCCGAGGTGCGGTGCGTGTGCCGGCCCTGCTCGGTGCTGTTCGCCGACGACGGGGCGGGCGAGGGCCGCTACCGGCTCGTGCCCCGCCGCCGGCTGCGCCTGCCCCCGGTCGACACCGGGGTGCTGGGTGTACCGGTGGGGCTGGTGTTCTTCGTGCCGCGCGCCGACGGCACGGTCACCGCGCAGGGACCGAGTCCCGCCGGGGCCATGCGCTGGGAGGTGGACGCGGCGGCCTGGCGGCGGCTGGCCGCCGCGGTACCGCAGCTGGCCGCCATGGCACCGGATGTGGAGGCGCTGCTGGTGAACACCGTACGCGGACTCGACGAACACTGGATCGTGCCGGTCGACGACTGCTTCCGGATGACCGCCCTGGTCCGCCGCGAGTGGCAGGGCCTCTCCGGTGGCGGCCGGGTCTGGCCGGCCGTAGAACAGTTCTTCAGGGAGCTGACCGAGCGATCGTGAGGACCGAAAGGAGACCGGACATGGGAAGCATCCGGGTGGGCCGGCCCCAGGCCAGGCCCGACACCCCCTCCCACGTGCGCGGACTGCATCAGGGCAACAGGGGCCCGTACCAGCACCAGACCGGACATCACCAGGACGGCACTTCCGACGCGCGCCGCTCCACCGGTATCCACTGGAAACGGCATGACGCCCTGGTGAAGGACATGCCGAACATCTCACCGGGATGAGAGAGCGGAAGTGACGCCATGAAGGCCATGAAGGCCATGAACACAGCCGGGCGAAGAAGAAGGGCCGCGCGGCGTGGTCTGTCGGGACGGCAGCTGCTCGCGGCGCAGGGCGCGCTGGCGGGCAGCGTGATCGCGGTCCTGATCGTCAAGGAACTCCCGGGCATCGTCCGTGAGTTGCGGATCTACCGGATGACCGGGGGGCTGCGCGCCCGCCACCGGTACCCCTGAGGCCGGCGTGCACGAGTTGTCGATCGCGACCGCGATCGTGGAGCAGGCCGGGGAGATCGCGCGCGCGGACGGCGCCGACGGTGTCGCGTCGGTGACCGTCCGCGTCGGAGAGCTCGCGGGTGTGGTGCCCGACGCGCTGCACTTCGCCTTCGAGGTGGCCC
The DNA here is from genome assembly GCF_055668065.1 of Streptomyces sp. NPDC097129. NCBI lineage: Bacteria > Bacillati > Actinomycetota > Actinomycetes > Kitasatosporales > Streptomycetaceae > Streptomyces > Streptomyces sp. NPDC097129. The sequence continues at coordinate 50,014 of NZ_JBVOQE010000003.1, forward strand.
GCGACGGTACGGCCCTCGCGGCGGCCCGGCTCGTGGTGGAGCAGGTTCCCGCGCACGCCTGGTGCGGGGAGTGTGCCGAGGAGTTCGCGGTCGGCATGCCCCCGTTCTTCTGGTGCCCGCGCTGCGACCGGCCGTCCCGGGAGCTGCGCAGGGGACGCGAGCTGGAGATCACCGGCGTCGAGACCTGAGCAGTACGACGGACATCGGCCCCGCCTTCACGGCGGGGCCGATGTCCGTCCGGAGGCGGGTCAGCAGATGCGCGGCAGCTGCTCGCCCAGCGGGAGGTCGAGCACCCTGGTGCCGCCGAGTCCGGTGGCGACGACCACCATGCCCGGGTGGTCGGCCACGCATTCGCCGATCAGGGCGGCTCCGGCGCCCTGCGGGTGGGCGTGCATCGCCGCCAGCACGGCGTCGGCGTGCCCGGCGGGTACGAAGGCGACGAGCCTGCCCTCGTTGGCGACGTACAGCGGGTCCAGGCCGAGGAAGCCGCAGGCGTTCGCGACCTCGTCGGGCACCGGGAGGGCCCGCTCGCGCAGCCGGACACCGGTACCGGAGGCGCGGGCGATCTCGTTGAGGGACGCGCCCAGGCCGCCGCGGGTGGGGTCGCGCAGGACGTGGATGTCCTTGGTGACCGCCAGCATGGCGGCCACGAGGTCCGCCAGGGGTGCGGTGTCGGAGGCGATCTCCACCCCGAACTCCAGGCCCTCGCGCACGCTCATGACCGCCACTCCGTGCAGGCCGATGGGCCCGCTGACGATGACGGCGTCGCCCGGCCGGGCCCGCTGCGGGCGGATGTCGACGCCGTCGGGCACGAGACCGACGCCTGCGGTGGTGATGTAGACGCCGTCGCCGTGCCCGGACTCCACGACCTTGGTGTCGCCGGTGGCGACGATGACGCCCGCCGCCTCGGCCGCCGCGCCGACGGCCCGCGCGACGCGTTCCACGACGGCCAGTTCCACGCCCTCTTCGAGGATGAAGGCGGTGGAGAGGTACGCGGGCCGGGCTCCGCTCATCGCCAGGTCGTTGACGGTGCCGTTGACGGCCAGGTCGCCGACGCAGCCACCGGGGAAGAACAGCGGCCGCACGACGTAGGAGTCGGTGGAGAAGGCCAGCCGGGTGCCGCCCAGGCCGAGGACGGCGGAGTCGGTGAGGGCGGCGAGGGTGGGGTTGCCGTAGGCGGGCGCGAAGACTTGCTCGATCAGTTCGGCGGACAGGGCGCCGCCGCCGCCGTGGCCCATGACGACGACCGGCTGGCCGCGCAGGGGGGCGGGGCAGCTCCAGTTCGCGGGGTCGACGACCGGTCCGGTCGCCTCCACCGCTTCGGTGGCGAGATCAGCCAACGGGGTTCATCTCCTCACGGGGGACACGGGATCCCTGCCGGGCCGGGCCGTCGGTCATGCGGCGGTAGAGGTAGTAGGCGGCGCAGGCGCCCTCGTTGGACACCATGGTGGCGCCGAGCGGGGTGCGCGGAGTGCAGGCGGTGCCGAACGCCTCGCACTCGGTCGGCTTGATCAGCCCCTGCAGGACCTCGCCGGCCCGGCACACGGCGGGCTCCTCGGTGCGGATGCCGGTGACGTCGAAGCGGTGTTCGGCGTCGTAGGCGCGGAAGGCGTCGGTCAGCCGCCAGCCGCTGGCCGGGATGGGTCCGATGCCGCGCCAGTTGCGGTCGGCGACCTCGAACACCTCCTCCAGCATGCGCAGGGCCGCCGGGTTGCCCAGGTCGCGTACGGCCCTGGGGTAGGCGTTCTCCACCCGGTGCTCGCCCCGTTCCAGCTGGTGGACGGCGCGGCGGATGCCCTCCAGGATGTCGAGCGGCTCGAAACCCGTCACCACGATCGGCACGCGGTGCTTCGCCGCCAGGTCCGGGTACTCGGCGGTGCCCATCACGCTGCACACGTGACCGGCGGCGAGGAAGCCCTGCACCCGGCAGCGGGGGGCCGTCATGATGGCCTCGATCGCCGGGGGGACGCGGACGTGGGACACCAGCAGGCTGAAGTTGTCCAGGCCGAGGCGGCGGGCCTGGTGCACGGCCATGGCGTTGGCGGGCGCGGTCGTCTCGAAGCCGATGGCGAAGAACACGACCTGGCGGCCGGGGTTCTTGCGGGCGAGGTCGAGCGCGTCGAGCGGTGAGTACACCACGCGGACGTCGCCGCCCTCGCCCTTGACCCGGAACAGGTCGCGGTCGGTGCCCGGCACGCGCAGCATGTCACCGAAGGAGCAGAAGATCACGTCGGGGCGGGCGGCGATCTCCAGGGCCTTGTCGATGACCTCAAGCGGCGTCACGCACACCGGGCAGCCGGGGCCGTGGATCAACTCCACCTGTTCCGGCAGGAGCTGGTCGATGCCGTGGCGGATGATGGAGTGCGTCTGGCCGCCGCAGACCTCCATCAGCGCCCAGGGCCGGGTGGCGGTGGCCCGGATCTCGTCCAGCAGCCGGCGGGCCAGCGCTGGGTCGTTGAACTCGTCGATGTACTTCATCGGACGTCACTTCCGTTCTCCTGCCGGGCGGCCTGTTCCCAGGCATCGCCGAACTCCTCCTCGAGCAACCCCAGTTGCTCGAACAGCTCCAGGGACGCGCGGGCCGACTCCTCGTCGAGGCGCTGCAGCGCGAATCCGACGTGGACGATGACGTACTCCCCCACCTGGACGTCGGGCAGGTACTCCAGGCACGCCTGTTTCTGCACTCCTCCGAAGTCGATCAGTCCGGTGAGGGGGTCGGCGCTCTGGTCGATGGACACGACCTTGCCGGGCACTGCCAGACACATGGGTCACTCCGTCTCGTGGTGGTGGGCTGTTCCGGCGACCATCAGCTGGCCGAGTGCCAGTCCCCCGTCGTTCGGGGGGACCTCTTGGTGCCGCAGGACTGTGAAGCCGTCCCGGGTGAGCCGGACGGCGCACTCCTGCTCCAGCAGGGCGTTGGCGAAGACGCCTCCGGTGAGGGCGACGGTGGCCAGGCCGGTCGCGGTGCGGGCGCGGTGGCAGATCTCCGTGACGGCCCGCGCGACTCCGCGGTGGAAGCGGGCCGCGAGTACCGGGACGGGGGTGCCGCGGGCCTGGTCGTGCAGGAGGGCCGTCAGCATCGGCGCGGGGTCGCAGCCGATGCTGTCCCCGCCGCCGAGGCCGAAGGGGTACGCCTCGGTGTCCGAGCCGCCGGCCTCGAGCGCGGCCGCCTCCAGTTCCGCCGCGGCCTGCGCCTCGTAGCCCGCCCGGTGGCACACGCCGACGAGTGAGGACACCGCGTCGAAGAGCCGGCCCATGCTGGAGGTGGGCACACAGGCCACCTGGCGTTCCAGCTGCCGGCGCAGGACCGCGCGTTCGGTGTCCGAGCAGGCGGTCACGCTCGGCAGCCCCGGCGTCCAGGGCAGCCCCGCCGCCCACAGCCGGGCCAGGGCCAGCCGGCACGGGTTGGCCACGCCGGCGTCCCCGCCCGGCAGCGGGGCGGGGACCAGGTGGGCGAAGCGCCGGTACCGGCTGTAGTCGGCGAGCAGGACCTCCCCGCCCCACACCGTGCCGTCGTCGCCGTGACCGGTGCCGTCGAAGGCGACGCCGATCACGGGTGTGGTGCCGTCGAGGCCGTGCTCGGCCATCGCCGAGGCGATGTGGGCGTGGTGGTGCTGGACGAGCACCGGTGCGGGCAGCCCCAGTCCGGCGGCCCGGGCGCGGGCGCGCCGCAGCGAGTGGTAGCCGGGGTGCCGGTCGGCCGCCACCCGGCGGGGGGTGACGCCGGTGAGGCGGCCCAGGTGCCGTTCGGCCCGCTCGGCGGCCTCCAGGGTGGCCAGCTCGCCCATGTCGCCGATGTGCGGGCCGAGCCAGGCGTGCTCGCCCTCGCCCAGGCAGGGCACGTTCTTGAGGTCTCCGCCGACGGCGAGCGTGGGGCGCACGGGGCGCGGCAGGCGCAGTGGGCGGGGGACGTATCCGCGGGAGCGGCGCAGCACCTGTTCGGTGCCGTCGGGGCGGACCCGGAGCAGGGAGTCGTCGCAGAAGGCGGCGATGGGCCGGTCGTGGCCGAGCCAGGCGTCGGCGAGTCCGGCCAGCCGGGTCAGTGCCTCGGCGTCGTCGGTGACGATGGGCTCACCGGAGCGGTTGCCGCTGGTCATGACCAGCGTCCGGGGGCCGGGGGGATCACCGGGAAGTCCGAACAGCAGGGTGTGAACCGGGGTATAGGGCAGCAGCAGGCCGATGTACGGGCTGCCTGGACAGACCTGGTCGGCGAGGCGGAGGCCGTCCGGGGGTGTGCGGCGGCGCAGCAGGACGATGGGGCGGCGGGCGGCGGTGAGGGCGGCGCGTTCCGCGTCGGAGAGGAGGGCGATCCGCTCGGCTGTGGCCAGGTCGGCGCACATCACCGCGAATGCCTTGCCGCCCCGCTCCTTGCGGTCGCGCAGGGCGCTGACCGCCCGGGGGTCGGTGGCGTCGCAGGCCAGGTGGTAGCCGCCGACGCCCTTGACGGCGACGATCCGCCCGGCGGCGAGCAGCGCCCGTGCCGTCGCGAGCGCCTCCGCGTCCCGGGCCGGGCGGATCCCGAGGCCCTCGGCCGGGGTGAGTGCGAGGCGCGGGCCGCAGTCGGGGCAGGCGACGGGCTGGGCGTGGAAGCGCCGGTCGGCCGGGTCGCCGTACTCGTGGGCGCAGGCGGGGCACATCGGGAAGCCGGCCATGGTGGTGGCCGCCCGGTCGTAGGGCATGCCGGTGGCGATGGTGAAGCGGGGGCCGCAGTGTGTGCAGGTGACGAAGGGGTGACGGTGGCGGCGGTCGCCGGGGGCGGCCAGTTCGCGCAGGCAGTCGGCGCAGGTCGCGGTGTCGGGCGGGAGCTGGGTGCGTCCGGGGGCCCGCTCGGTGGAGCGGATGGTGAACGGGCCGGTCTCGCCGGTGGCGGGCAGGTGGACGCCGTCGACCGCGGTGACCGTGGCCAGGGGCGGCGGCTGAGCGGCCAGCAGCGCGCAGAAGCGGTCCACCTCGTCCGCCGGGCCCTCGATCTCGATGAGGACGCCGTCGCCGGTGTTGCCGACGAATCCGCTCAGGCCGATCGCGGCGGCGAGGCGGTGCACGTGCGGGCGGAAGCCGACGCCCTGAACGGTGCCGCGCACCGTGAGCCGACGGCGGACCAGTCCGGTCGCGGGGGCGGTCATGCTACGGGTGCGGCCGGGGTGTGGTGGTGGCCGTGCGGGTGCGGGGCGAGGGGCGGCCGGTGCGCCGGGGCGCCGTCGCGGGCGGCGAGGGAACGCTCCAGCAGGGTGCCGACGCCGGCGCCGGTCCGGGCGCAGGAACGTACGATCTCCACGCCCGGGTTGACCCGGTGCACGTTCTCCTGGAAGAGGCTCTCGTCGAAGCCGGCCGGTCCGGCGAGGTCGGTCTTGGTGATGACGACCAGATGGGCGGAGCCGAACGCGGTGGGGTACTTCAGCGGCTTGTCCTCGCCCTCGGTGACGGCCATCAGCACGATCCGGAGGGTCTCCCCGAGGTCGTAGGAGGCCGGACAGACCAGGTTGCCGACGTTCTCCACGAAGAGGACGGAGGTCTCCGGCGGCAGCCAGTCCTCGAGCCTGGCCCGGACCTGGCGGGCCTCCAGGTGGCACAGGCCGTCGGTGAGCAGTTGCTGGACGGGGGCGCCGGAGCGGGCCAGCCGGGTGGCGTCGTTCTCGGTGGCCAGGTCGGCGGTGAGGGCGGCCACCGGGACGCCCTGCTCCACCGCTCGGGCCAGTACCCGGCCGAGCAGTTCGGTCTTGCCGCTGCCGGGACTGGACAGCAGGTTGACCACGGTCACGCCCTGCCGGGCGAGCTCGCCGCGCAGGGTCGCGGCCAGGTCGTCGTTCTTCGCCAGGACGGCCTGTCTGACGTCGGACCCGCACATGGGCACTGCTCCTCGGATAGGCGACGGAGCCCGGGCCGCCTTCCGTGCGGCCCGGGGTCTCATCGATCTTCGGCGCCGCCGGGCGCGGTGCCGGGCAGCGCAGCCGTGCGCGGGGTCCCGGATTCCATCGGGCGGCCCAACGGGGGCGGCGGTGCGGCGCCGGATTCCATCGGGTGGCCCAACGGAGTCAGCGGTGCGGCGGGGTTGTCGAGCAGGGCGGGCAGGAGCGCGTGCAGGGCGTCCACGGCCCGGCCGACTGTTTCGCGCACCGTCGCGCTGAGTCCCGGCAGGAGGTCGTCGTCGCTCGGCAGGACGGCGGGTTCGCAGGCCAGGACGAGGACCCGGGGCAGTGGCTCGTCGCCCAGGTGGGTGGCCAGGGCCAGCACCTTCGCCGGGTCCATGCCGTGGGCCTCGGGCGGGACGGTGCCGTCGGGGGGTTCGGCCTCGATCAGGGAGAGGGTGCCGGGGCGGTGGCCGCGCGGGGCCGCGTCGACCAGGACGGCGGTCGCGTAGCCGGACAGCAGGTCGTAGGCGAGGTCCATGCCGCGGATGCCGTAGTCGCGGACCCGTACCCCGGACGGCAGGGGGCGGTCTTCGAGGGCGCGGATCACCTCGGGACCGAAGGCGTCGTCGGCGAGGAAGATGTTCCCGACGCCGGCCACCAGCAGCCGCGGCGTCACCGGAGCTCTCCGCCGGCCGGGGCGAGGGGCCGGTGCGAGCCGCCCGGCGTCTTGCGGACGAAGGCGGAGCGCAGGGCGTGGTAGGGGGCCTCGGGGTCGAAGAAGAGGGCGTGCATGCGGGCCAGTTCGTCCTCCCGGTAGCGGGCGAGGGGCCGTTGCCGTTCGTCGGCTGTGCGGGCCGCAGCCTTCTCGGCGAGGAGGCGGTCCAGGCCGGGGGTGGCGGCGAGGTCGGTGGCCAGCCGGCCGACCTCGGCCGCGAAGTCCTGGGGTGTGGCGGGCACCAGCCGGTCCACGAGCCCGATCCGCCGGGCGGTCGCCGAGCTGACCGGCAGCGCCTCGGCCGTCAGCCGGCCGGCCCACTCCGTGCCGACGCGGCGCGGCAGGGTGTAGGTCCAGAACTCGGAGCCGTACAGGCCCATCCGGCGGTAGTGCGGATTGAGGACGACGCCGGTGCGGCACCACACCTGGTCGGCGGCGAGGGCGAGCATGGCGCCGCCGGCCGCGGCGTTGCCGGCCAGCGCGGCCACCACCAGCCGGTCGGTGGTGCGCAGCACGGCCTCGACCAGGTCGTCCATCGCGTTGAGGTTGGTCCAGGACTCCTGGGCCGGGTCGGGGGCCGCCTCGATGACGTTGAGGTGGATGCCGTTGGAGAAGAAGTCCCGCGGCCCGCCGAGGACGAGGACGCGGGTGGGCCGACTGAGCGCCTCCCTGTAGGCGGCGAGCAGTCGGCGGCACTGGCCGGTGCTCATCGCGCCGCCCGGGAAGGAGAAGGCGAGGAAGCCGACGTCACCCTGCTGCCGGTAGCGAATGTCGGTCCAGGTGCGCCGATCGGGCGGCAGTTCCAGCGGGGCCGGGTCCTCGGGGAGAGCGGGACCCGGCTGCCAGGAGGCGAGTACGCAGGCGGCCGGCCGGCGGAAGGGTGCGGGGTCGCCGGAGTTCTTGCGGGGGCGCAGTTCCGGGATCCAGACGGCGCCGTCGCGGGTGGCGCGGCAGACGGCGCCCGCGCGCTGGGCCAGCAGGGCGCCGGGGCGGCCGCGCAACCGGTCTTCGGGGTGGCCACCGTGCAGGAACACCTCGTGCCCGAGGAGTTCGTCCAGGACACCGGGCTGGGAGTCGGCGCCGCGCAGCGTGCGCAGGACCGTCTCGGTGTCGTCCCGTTCCCAGTCGATCCGCCGCCGTTCCTGCCGGATGACGTCGCGCCGGACGACTGTGACCGACTCATCTGTCTGCGCCAGCGGCTTGTGGGCGCCTTCGGCGTAGCGCCGTACGGCCGTCAGGACGGCTTTGACGGCGGCGTCGGACGCCTCGTTGCGGTACAGGTCGCTCTTGCCGACGGGCGGGACGGGGAACGGCTCGGCCGCCCAGATCGCACCCGCGTCCATGACCGCCTCGGCCTGGAGCACGGTCACGCCCCACCGCTCCGCCCGGCCGGAGACGGCCCAGTCCAGCGAGGAGGGGCCGCGGTCGCCCGGCGGGCCGGGGTGGACGATCAGACAGGTGTGTTCCCGCCACACGTCCTCGGGCAGCGCGGTCTTGAGCATCGGCGCGACGATCAGGTCCGGGCGCAGCTCGCGCACGGCTGCCCGGACCGGGTCGGGGCCGTGCGTGGCCAGGACGACGTCCACCTGGTGCCCGTGGTCCGACAGTTCGGCGTACACGCGCTGGGAGAGACTGTTGAACGCGCTCGCGACGAGCAAGATGTCCATGACACGGCATGCTCGCCCCTCTTCCAGGTGCAGTGAAGAACCGCGTCGGCGTTTCGCCGGCCTCGGTCAGGTCTCTTCCTCCATCCGGATCGCATGGCGCAGGTCCTCGAACGCCTGGCCCCGCTCCTCCCGGTGCGCCTCCAGGAGGGCCGCGGCGATCGCGTCGAGCTTGCGCTGGACGGCGTGCTCGGCGCGCACCTCGGCGTTCTTCAGCAGGGCCAGCAGCAGGAGTGTGACCGCCGTCATGGTCTCGCCCGCGAGCAGCAGCAGTTCGAGTGGCAGGTGGGCGGCGTGGGCGGCGACGAAGAAGCCGATGAGCAGCAGGCAGAAGAGGAAGAACGCCGGGGAGCTGGTGAAGTTCGAGGCGTACTCGGCGAACTGTTCGAACCGGCCGCGACGGGAGCCGCCGCGGTGCACGGGGTTCTTGAAGGTCATGACCGAGCCTTTCCCCACGGCGGGGCCCGGCGCACAGCCTTAAGGGTGGCACCCCGGCGCACGGCCGGAGGGTGGGGGCTCCGACTCACGGGCTGGAGGATCGGGGGCTCCGGCGCGCGGCCTGGAGGGTCGGGGGGCTCCGGCGCGCGGCCGGAGGCCTCATCGACCTCACGTACATGAGCTGGGCTTCACGAACAGCCTCAATTTGCGCGTCGCAGAGGAACGACGACCTTTTCACCGGTGCACTTGGGCACTGAGCCGGTAGCAGCTGATGTGTGCGAGCCGCTCAATTTCTTCGAACCACCCCGCCTCAACGAGCGGGCGCCAAGTGCGAGAGAAGACGGTCAGTCACATACGCTGATCGTCTTCACCGCCACGGCCGCCGTGAAGCTCGGACTGCCGGAGCACCCAGAGGCCCACGAACAGCGCCGCTCCCGGCGCCTGCCGGAGGAGCGGCCGGTGGCCGAGCACGTGGTCCAAGCGATGTGGCGGCTCGCCCAGCACGGCTTCCCGGCCGTAGAGGGCGAGATACGTCAGGACGCATCGCGCGACGCGCGTCAGAACTCGGCGTGGGCCCGCGCCCCGACGACCAGTTCGCCGAGGTGGCCCACCTGGCGCCGCGCCTGGGCTGCATTCGCAGCGTGTCGTGTCTATCTCTGGTCCCGGGGGTTCAGAGGCTTGCCCGTTTCGGCGGTCCAGTCGGTGCGGCCGGGGCCGGGGAAGGCGCCGGCGGGGTTGGGCGTCAGGCATGGGGGGCGCTCCCGTCCCGCTTCAGGTAGTCGTCCGGAGGGCAGCCAGTGTCCGGGTCCGTCGTGGGGCACATGCTTGGGTTCTCTGCGTCGCCGAAGTACCCGTAGAGGTAGACCCACACCGTGCACGTCGGATCGTCGGTGAAGGACAACTGCAACTCATGGCCGCGCGTGGCGTTCTCATCAGCGACGATGCGGCCGCTGCCATCGGGACCGACGTAGAAGGCCCAGCGACCGGTGGACAGTGTCTCGGGGCGAGCGCAATCAGCCATCGCCTCCACCTTGTCGAAACCCGTGCCGGCGAAGCTGTGCTCCGTCGAGAAGGTCAGGGACGTCCCGGCGGAACTGGTCCACGTCCCAACCAGTTCCTCCTGCGCGATATCTGCCGAATGGATCGAAGCGGCAGACCCGCAGGACGCTGCGAGGACCACCCCCGTCGCCGTGAGAACAATTGCACGCCAGCCGCGCATGATCACAGACCTCTCCCCAAGGCTGGATGTCCGGCCATGCGGCCGTACCCTCTATTTGAACACGTTCAAACTCCGCGACCGACCCCGGGCTCTACATCGCCACCTCACCACCAGGCCGGGGCGTCACATCGTCCTTCGCGCTCACATCGCCGCACCCCGCTGAGTGAGTTGCCTGTGCTGGACGAGGTTGATGACCCAGCGTGGCCTGCGTTTCGAGAGGAGCTTGGCACCAGTACGGTGCCGGTCGAAGTGGTGCCTGTCGTTCCGGACCGGGGGCGCGCCGCCCGCCTTCAGTTGAAGGACACAGCAGAGGCATATCTCGGCGCCGTGACACTGCCCTGCGGGGGCCCCTTCCTGGAGCGCGAGTTGGCTGCGCATCCTTGGCGGTCCCACGGCCGCCCATCCTCGAGCGTTCTCCGATGTGGCGCCGGTAATTTGCTTCCCGGCCAGCCCCGATGCCGCCTGGCGACCCGAGAACAGCCTGGCCATGGGCTATGACACCGGCCCATGAGAGCAGTCCTGCGGGTTGTCCTGGAGGTGAACCGGGTTGACACGGGCCTCATACCGCCGCCCGAACCGCCTGTGCACCTGCCGGTCCTGGTGACCGGCGCGCGAGAGCGTTGTTGCGTCCCACTACCGCCCTGTGAGGAGATCCCGTGCTCGAAGGCTTCGGCGAGGCGCTCGCGGATCAGGAGTATCACCTGCCGCTGCCCAGCGTGGCCGACCCCGGGCCGCGCTTCGCTCCTGGCGAGGTGCCGCCGGGCCTGCGCAGCCGCGCCCAGGGCATCTGGACGGTGTGGGGCGGTGAGCGGGCCGGGCTGCTCGCCGAGTAGGGCTGGCAGATCCACGTGTCGGCGCGGTTGGACAGGGCGCAGCACATGCTCGACACGTTCGCCGGGATCTGCTTTTTCCGAAGGCGTGCCCTTCAAGCACCTGAGCGCCCGGCCGTTCTTCCTGTTTCTCCATCACAAGCACGCCCTGCGAGCCCAAACGGGCAAGTTCTGCGCCGTCTACCCGCCGGACACGGCGACCGCGCGCCGGCTGCTGGAACGCCTGCGTGACGCGCTCGACGGGGAGGAGGGACCGTATGCCCTCGGCGCCGCTGGCAGCGGGCCCGGGCCGCCGCGGGCGCTGCCCGCCGACGGAAGGTTCTGCCGCCGGCTCGGTGAGCGGGTCGGACGGGAGTGGCCGGGGCCGCTGGCAACAACCGACGGCGGTCCGCTGACCTCCTGGGTGGGCAGCATTATCCGGCTGCCCCGCGAGGCCGGCGGGCCCAACCGGCAGGGCCGCCAGCGCCTTCTCCCCCTCGTAGCCGCCGTCCAGGGGGCCTGCGCTCGCACGACGAGCGTCAGATTGAGCAGCTCGCCCTCGCACAAACCTGGGCAACGAAGGTGGCGTTTCCGCGAGCTGCTCGGTGACGCTGTGGGGTTCCCGGGCCCATCTGGACCACGGGCCCCAACTTGACGGCACGGCGAGGTGGGGTCACACGTATGACCGCACGTGGGTGTGACGCAGCGTCGTTCGACGCCCGCGCCCGGTTCGTCTCCGACGGAGCCCGATTCTCCAGATCAGGCGGCGTTATCTGAGCAGCACGTCGACGCGGCCATCGCGGAGGCGAGCAAGTCGCAGGCCCGCGCCTTCGCGGGCTCAGTGGGCGCGCGTTCCCTGCCCCGACCTGAGTGACCAGTCGGCCCGGATCGAAGGCTCCCGGCTTATCGCCTCTGCCAAGTCGCAGCACCGAAGCCGCTGCGCCGGGCCCGGGCACTGGCGATGCCCGGTCAGCGGATGGTCGTGGGAGGTCGTCCGGTCAGCCCAGCGACGCGCTCGCCGCGCGCAGGTCGTCCAGGGCCGCCAGGGTGTACTCGGCGAAGTCGTCCTTGCCGTCACGGTCGCCCTCGGCCCATTCGGCGTATCCCCGCTTGAAAGCGAGGACTCCGAGTTCGCCCGCGAGAGCTGCTGTCGGATCGGGTATGCCGCGGGCGACCAGAGCGGTTGTCATCGCGGCCGCGAGACTCACGCTCTTGAGGGCGTCACGCTCCTGAAGCTCGGCGCTGGCGGCGACGGCCGCCTTCAGACGAGGGGCGAGCTCGCGACTCTCAGGGACCATCATGCCCGCCGCGCGCACGAGGCCGGCGGCGACCGCCTCAAGCGGGCTGGCGTCAGCGGGCGCACCGGCGATCCCCTCGGCCAGCAGACGGCTCAGCGTCTCCTGTCCGGCCACCAGCAGCTCGCGTTTGTCGGGGAAATGCCGGAAGAAGGTGCTCTTGGTGACTCCGGCGCGCTCGGCGATCTGTGTGACCGTCGTGGCGTCGTATCCCTGCTCGGTGAACAGGTCGACTGCCGCTACGACGAGGCGTTCACGTGCGCCAGGTTCCCATCTGCCCATGGTCACCATCATAAGTGATGGGACTCTTGTCTCATCACTGCGGTAGAGTGACGGGACAAGAGTCCCATCACTTGTGAGGAGCTTTCCATGCGCGTATTCGTCACCGGCGGGACCGGCCTGATCGGGTCCGCGGTCGTCGCTGACCTCCTCGACAACGGCCACACAGTCCTCGCCCTCGCCCGCTCCGACGCATCCGCGCGGGCCGCCGAGGCGGCCGGCGCCGAGCCGCTCCGAGGAGCTCTCGCCGACCTGGACACCCTTCGCGCCGGCGTCGCCCGGACGGACGGGGTGATCCACCTTGCGTTCGCCAACGACTTCAGCAGCCCCGACGCCCTCGCGGAGGGGATCACGGAGGAGGGGGCCGCCCTCGCGGCCATCGGCGAGGAACTCACCGGCAGCGACCGTCCCTTCGTCACTGTCTCGGGTACGCCCTCCGCGCCGGGCCGTGTATCCGTCGAGGCCGACCCGGTGCCGACGGACGGGCCGGTCGGGGGTCGCGGTCGCGCGATCATGGCGGCCCTGGGCCTGGCTTCGCGCGGGGTGCGGAGCGCGACCGTACGGCTGCCGCGCACCGTGCACAACCAGGGCAAGGGCGGGTTCGCCGGCCTCCTGACCGACATCGCCCGGCGGACCGGTGTGTCCGGCTTCCCGGGCGACGGCACACAGCGCTGGCCGGCCGTGCACGCGCTCGACGCGGCGGTTCTCTTCCGGCTCGCCCTGGAGCAGGCGGAAGCCGGTACGTCTTGGCACGCCGTGGCCGACGAGGGAGACCAGGTGCGTGACATCGCAGCCGTCATCGGCCGACGGCTGGGCCTGCCGGTCAAGTCGGTGCCGACGGAGACTTACGGCCCCCTCGGCCCGATCTTCGCGAGCGACCAGCCCGCGTCCAGCGCCCACACCCGGCAGACGCTCGGCTGGGAGCCGAAGCACCCCAGCCTTCTGGAGGACCTGGAGAACATCCAGCCCTGACCGGCGGGGGAAGACGTGAGATGCCGGCTGCCGGCCTCACGGACCGGCAGACGTACATGCCGTTCGGTCACGGGTGGATCTACCCCGTCGGCGGCAGCACTTTCAACGTCGGTCTCGGCACCTTTCAGGTGGGCACAAACCGGACGTGGACCACCGGCGCATGCTGGAGGAGTGGACGCAGCGCTTGCCCCCGGCGTGGCATTTCGACGAGGCGTACGCCACCAGCCCGGTCCGTGGAGCTCCCCTGCCGGCCTGTTTCAACCGGCACCCGCAGTACACACGGGGCGTGCTGCTGACCGGCGATGCCGGTTTGGATGATCAACCCGCTCAGCGGCGAGGGCATCGACTACCCCATGGAATCGGGTCGTCTTCAGCGCTGAAACCATCACCCGTGCTCTCGCCCAGCCCACCGCCGGTCAGTACGCGTCGGCGTGGACGGGCAAGAGGTGGTAACCGCCCCCGTGGAGGGCGACATGGCCGGCTGTGGGCGGGGCGAAATGGGTGCCCAGGACGAGCGTGTCCGTGCCGGCGAGGGAGGCGAGCAGAGCACGGCGCGAGGTCTCGGACTGCAGGGGGTCGATGTCGACGCACGCGCCGATGGCGGGGTGGGCGAACTGGACGGGGTGATGGATGCAGTCGCCGGTGATCACAGCCGTCCGGCCGTGGCTGGTCAGTTGGACGGCGACATGTGCGGGGGTGTGGCCGGGGGTGGGGAGCAGGCGCAGGCCGGGGACGATGTCGGCACCCTGGGCGGGGACGCCGACGAGGTCGAGCAGCCCCGCCTCCTCCACCGGGATCACGGAGTCCCGGAACATCTGCGCGCGTGCCTCGTCCATGTCGTATCCGGCCCAGAACTCCCGCTCGGTGCGGGTGGTCAGGTAGCGGGCGCGGGAGAAGGTCGGAAGCCAGTCGCCGTCCGCCTTCCGCGTGTTCCAGCCGACGTGGTCGGCGTGCAGATGGGTGAGGATCACCAGGTCGATCGAGTCCGGGGGGAATCCGGCGGCCGTGAGGTTGCGGAGGTAGTCGGTGTTCAGGTCGTGCCAGGCCGGGTTCGCCCGCTGCTTGCCGTTGCCGATGCCGGTGTCCACCAGAATCCGCAGGCCGCCGAGCGTGAAGGCGAAGCTGTGGCTGTCGATGCGGAGGGTCCCCTTGTCGTCGGCGAAGTGGGGGTGGAGCCAGTCCTGCGCGGCGACGAGGTCCGGGGTGGCGTCGGGCAGCAGCCAGGGGCCGGTGGCGGGCGGCAGGGGGGTCTCGTCGATGCGGTGGACGGTGACGTCGCCCACGGTCCAGGAGGGGACAGCCGTCGGGTGGGTAGCGGGTGCGGTGCTCATGATCGTGCTGTCCTTCGAGTCTCGTCAGGGAACGTCGTCGCGTGGGGCATCGCTGAATGCGGTACCGGTGCGTGTGGTGCCGGTGCATGCGGTGCCGGTGCATGTGGTGCCGGTGTGCGGGGCGCCGGTGTGCGGGGTGCGGTCGGGTGGGGTGCCCGTGGGTGGGGTGCGGTCGGGTGGGGTGCCCGTGGGTGGGGTGACGTCGGGTGGGCGGTGGGCTGGGCTGCTTCTCGACGCGCCGAGTGCGGCCAGTGCCGTAACGGCGAGCAGGGCGGCGGCGACGGCGTAGGCACAGGCGGTGGTACGCAGCCCGCAGTGCCCGGTGGCGGCACCCGCGGCGATGGCGGGCAGGCTCATCGAGAGGTAGCTGAGGACGTAGTAGGCGGCCAGGGTCCCGGCGCGGTCCTGCTCGTCGAGTGAGGCGAGTGTCATGCGCAGTGCGCCCTGGGAGACGGCCCTGAAGGCGAAGGCGGTCCCGGCCAGGGCAGAGCGCCGGCAGGCAGGACGGCCAAGGCTGCCGCCCGCAGCGACCGGCGCCCGGCGTCGTCCGGCGCAGTGTCCACACGGTCACGGTGGCCGCGGCGGTGAGCGTGAAGAAGACCATGCCGCCGGCCTCCCGCGGGTCGCCGGGGCCACCAGGTGCACGAGCGCCGGCCCGAGGGAGGAGTAGAAGCCGCCCAGGTACCAGACGGCGACGACGCCGGTGCCGGACGCGAGCAGGACGCCGGCGGCCATGCCCGCCACCGGGGCGATGCTGTTGGTCAGGGCGGACCGGCCGGGACTCCGGGGGTCCGCCAGGTCGAGGATTGCCGCGCCCGCGGCCTTGGTGGCCGCGCCGGTGGCCGCTCCCTGCACGACGCGGGCGGCGATCAGTGCACCGGCGCCGTTCGCCGAGGCCAGCAGCACCACGGGGGCGGCCTCCAACGCCAGGGCGCCGACCAGAACGGGGCGTCGTCCCAGGTGGTCGGAGAGCGCTCCGGTCGGGAGCAGGGCCGGCAGCTGGGTTAGGGAGTAGGCGCCCAAGACCACCGTGACGGTGAGCCCGGACAGGTGCCAGGCGTCCTGGTGGTGGGGAGATTGCGGCGTGGGTGCGCTCGATCCCGCGAGGAGCGAGGCCAGGACCGAAGCGTTCAGGTCGAGGGGCGCCGCAGGGCGGGCCGTGCGGATGCGGACGGCTGGGAAGGGTCGGGGCGCGGGTGCTCGTGGTGTGACGGTGGGCATGTACTCCTCCGCTCCTCACCGCTAAAAGCTATTCGTTTGCGTTAACCCACCGTAGACCCTACAGTGAGCTAACGCAAACGTTTAGCTTTTGTAGCTGTGGTGCGCTTCGCTACTCGGCCCGGGAATCCCACAAGCCCACGAAACGAACCCGGGAAGCCCAGCAAGCCGGGAAGCCCGCTAAGCCCCCGAAACTCCCGAAGCCCGCAAAGAAGGAAGTCCATGTCCGCCGCAGAACTCACCCCGCCCGATGCGGCCCGCTGGGCCGCCCGTGGCGGACTCTCGCTGCCGGCCGACCGCCACGCAGCGGTCGCAGCCACCGCCGACCAGATCCACCTGGTCGTCGCCGTCCTGCGCGAGCTGGACTTCGGCGACACCCCGCCCGCCCCCGCCTACCGCGCGGGAGAGGAGAGGCACGATGCAGCCGTATGAACTCACGTTGACCGCAGCCGCCGACGCGATCCGCACCCGGCAGCTGTCCCCCGTCGAGCTGACGGATTCCGTCCTGGAGCGCATCGCGCAGAGGGAGCCGCACCTTCAGGCCTACGTCACCGTCGCCGCCGACCGCGCCCGCAGCGCCGCGCGGGACGCCGAACACGACATCGCGGCCGGCCGCCACCGCGGTCCGCTGCACGGCATCCCCATGGGCCTCAAAGACCTGATCGACGTCGCGGGTTGGGCGACGACGGCCAGCTCCCGTGTACGCGCCGACCACCGCGCGCACACCGACAGCACGGTCGCCGCCCGCCTGGCACAGGCCGGCGCGGTCCTGCTGGGCAAGACCCACACGCACGAGTTCGCCTACGGCCTGACCACCCCGCAGACCCACAACGCCTGGGACACGGATCGGGTCGCCGGCGGCTCCAGCGGCGGATCCGCCGTCGCCGTCGCCGCGGGCATGGCCACCTTCGCCCTGGGCACCGACACCGGCGGATCCATCAGGGTGCCCTCCGCACTCAACGGCGTGGTCGGCCTCAAGCCGACCTACGGCCTCCTCCCCCGCCACGGCGTCACGTCGCTGTCCTGGTCACTGGACCACGTCGGCCCGATCACACGCACCGCCGAGGACGCGGCCCTGGTCCTGACTGCCCTGGCCGGACACGACCCCCGCGACCCCGCCTCCCTGTCCGCACCGGCCACGGACTACCGGCCACGGGCGGGCACGGACCTGACAGGGCTGCGGGTCGGCGTGCCGCGCACCTACTACTTCGACCACGTCGACCCCGAGACCGAAGACGCCGTCCGCCGCGCCATGGACCAGCTCCGAGACCTCGGCGCCCACCTCGTCGAGGTGGAGATCCCCATGACGCGCTACATCCAGGCCACCCAGTGGGGCCTGATGGTGCCCGAGGCCACCGCCTACCACGAGAACACCCTGCGCACGGTCCCCGACCTCTACCAGGCCGACGTCCGCATCCTCCTCGAAGCCGGCGAACTGATGACCGCCGGGGACTACCTGCGCGCCCAGCGCTCCCGCACCCTCATGCGGCAGGAATGGGCCCGCATGCTCAAGGAGGTCGACCTCATCGCCGCGCCCACCGTCCCGACCACCGCCGTCAGCGCCGGCCGGGAGACCATCACCTGGGCCGACGGCACCGTCGAAAGCGTCTCCGACGCCTACGTACGCCTCTCGTCCCCCGCCAACATCACCGGAATACCGTCCCTGTCCCTGCCCGTGGGCCACGACAGCGCAGGACTGCCGATCGGCATGCAGCTGCTCGGGCGGCCACTCGCAGAGGACGTGCTCCTGCGGGTCGGCCACGCCTACGAACAGACCCGGCCCGCCTCCGCCCTCGCACACGCCGCGTAAACGAACGGCAGGAGGCCCGCCCGCCGACTGTGCAGGGCAGGTGGGCTGGGGCCGAGCCACACAACCCGCCAGACGCAAACGGATTCGCTTTAAGATGGCCCCCATGAGCAGGCAGATGGTACGCCCCGGCGGACGCAGCGCCCGCGTCCAGGCGTCGGTACACGCCGCCGTACGCGAACTCGCCTCGGAAGTGGGCCGCGACGCCCTGACCGTACCGATGATCGCCCAGCGCGCGGGCGTCACACCGTCGACCGTCTACCGCCGCTGGGGAGACCTCCAGGAACTGCTCTCAGACGTAGCGGTCGAGCACCTGCGTCCCGAGACCGCGCCCGCGGACCACGGTGCCCTGCCCGCCGACCTTGCAGCCTGGGCCGAACAGTTCCTTGACGAGATGTCCTCCCCCGCCGGCCGCGCCTACATCCGCGACGCCCTCCTCGGAGACCCCGACGGCAGCAACGCCGGCCAGTGCTCCGCCTACGCCGCCCAGCAGATCGAACTCATCCTCACCCGCGCCCACGAACGCGGAGAGGAAACACCCGACACCGAGACCGTCATCGACCGCATCGTCGCCCCCCTCATGTACCGCATCCTCTTCCGTCCGCAGGAACTCAGCACCCCCTACGCACACCACCTCGTCAGCACACTCCTCGACCCCACCGCTCCATGACCTCTCAGAGCGTCAATCCCGGTCCGGGGAGCCCCCGGAAGGGACGCGCCGTCAGGCGCAGCTGTAACGACCTCCGCGCCCAGCTCGCCGCAACATAACGCAAGCCACACGACCGACGAACCCGACAGCTGACGCACGTAACCCGCCAGGCCTGCGGTATCAACGGCAACAGCACCAGCATGAAGATGCCGAAGGAAGTGGTGGCTGTCATGGCATGGCCGGACGGAAAGGAGTATCCCTGTGCATGCGCAACCGGGTCCTGCACGGCGGGCCTGGCCCGTTCCACCACCGCCTTGACCAGCAGGCCGATGAGCCCGCCGGCCACGGCGGTTACCGCCGCCCAGTCCGCCAGACGCGGCGCTGGGCCATGGCGTTTGGGATGAGCCGGCAGGTGCGTTCATTCCCTCTGCCTGCCCCTGGGGTCTTCAGGAGTCTGCGGGAGATGCCTCGGCCACAGGCCGGCCGCACGGCTCCGTGCTGCTGTTCGACCGCTCGCCGCGGCGGCTGCCAGGCACCGTCTCCGTGGTGGGGATGCGGGTGAAGCGGTGCCACCAGTGGTGCCGCCGGGGGTGAACAGCACGTCCCAGCCGACGGCCCAGCAGCATGTACGCCAACAACGCGCCCGTGGTATTGAGCAGGACATCATCGATGTCAAAGGCCCGCCCTGTGATCAGGGTTCCTTGCACCAGTTCCACCAGGAGCATCACCAAGCCGGTGATCAGCGCAACGCGAAGGAGGCCGCGAGCGCGGGAGACCAGCACGGGGAGGAGCAGGCCGAACGGCATACCGAGTACAACGTTGCCGCCCAGCTGCCTGACTGCGTCCCGCAGCCCCGGCCGGTCCAGGTAGGAGCGAATGGAGTCCCCCGGATGCAGGTTGGTGTGCGTCAACGGCACCGCTGCCGCGTTCGGTTCCAGTGTCAACCGGGCCAGCGCCACGGCGAAGAGGACCATCCCCACCAGAGCGAGCATCATGATCACCGCCCGAGCCCACGCAGGCAGCGGGGCTCTCACATCCGAATACCTTCCGGTTGCTTCCTCGGTGCCCTGATAGCGCGTCATCGTTCGTGCCATTTTCCCAACCCCAGTCGACTGGTTTCGGTGATCCGCCGGCCCTGTGCCGAGGATGAATGCCTTTGTTTCTCGGGCAACTCAGGCTGGCTGTGTGTGGCCGAAAAATCCGGCGTGTCCAGGCGGGAGCTGCGTCAGGATCCGGTGGAGCAGGCCCTCGTCGGCGGTCTCGGCCAGCGTGCTGAGGACTGCCGTCACACCGCGGCGGGCCTCTGCCACCGAGACGGTCTCCCTCTCGGCGACCGCCTCGACGAAGCCTTCCGGTGTCAGGGGCTCACTGGCCGGGGATCCCTCGATCAACCAGGGCACGAACGGCGGTGGCAGCAGTCCCGCCAGATCGGTGCGGTCGTCACCGACCAGATGCGAGCCCAGCACGGCCAGCACGCCCCGAGCCGCACGTGCAGCTTCTCCCTGATCGGTGTAGCGGCCGCGCTCACGGACTCTGTCAAGCAATGCTTCTTCGGATCTGTCCATTGCTGCTCCTGTCGAAGTCTGTTGAGAATCAGCCGCCGGGACCCGGTTCGGTCCGGGCTCTTCCCCGCTTGCCCGCGTTAACCGACAGCACTCAATTGATCACTCGTTCTCGTGAAATCGCGAATTGCACAAATACACAGATATGGTTGGCGGGACAAGCGATTTCTGTTTACGGGGACTGAGGCGCCACTGAGCCGAGGGGCAGTTGTGCGGGGAATGTGCGACACGGATGGCCGGACACAGGCGGGCCACAGCCCGCTGGGCTGTGGCCCGCCTGTGTCAGATCGGCTCAGTGCTTGAAGACGTCCTTCGCCGCGTCCTTGGCCTTTTCCCCGGCTTGCTTGATGTCGCCTTCGACCTGGTCCGCCTTGCCTTCCGCTTGCAGGCGTTCGTTACCGACCGCCTGCCCGACCGCTTCCTTCGCCTTGCCCTTGGCCTTGTTGGCAGCGTTGTCGGCCTTATCGGCAGTGCTCATCGAAACCGTCCTCCCAAGGACGCG
This sequence comes from Streptomyces sp. NPDC097129, assembly GCF_055668065.1. Taxonomy (NCBI): domain Bacteria; kingdom Bacillati; phylum Actinomycetota; class Actinomycetes; order Kitasatosporales; family Streptomycetaceae; genus Streptomyces; species Streptomyces sp. NPDC097129. Next base: position 70,323 of record NZ_JBVOQE010000003.1, read on the forward strand.
CTTGTCGCGTTCCTTCGGCACCCTCTACCCGTGCTCAGGCTGCTGATGTGCGCTATGCGCCCGAACCACCCACACGGTCTCTCGTAGCCACAACGTCACGCTGAGACGGTCGAGCAGAGCCCCTGTCGGTGGTCGCCCCCCAATCAGTGTCTGTCTTCAGTGGTGAGTGAGTCCGCTACGGCCGGGATCAGCCTGGCTACCTTCGGCCTCTGTCATGCGTATCGCATGCCGCCGATGCCGGCACTGGTCCCTCCACAGGTACATGGCCGCGCTGACGGTCCGACAGCGTTGCGACGGGGGTAAGGCACCGCTTCTGATGGCTGGTCCACTGGTTGGTCAGAGCATGGCAAGCCTTGTCGACTTCCGGCGGGTGGTGCCGCCTGGCATTTCTCGGACGCGCCGCTGCGCTGTGCTGCTACAAGCGACTCGCCCGCCTCACCACGTAGGACACCGTCTTAGGCACGCGCATGATCAGACGAAGGCGGCCCGTGCGTCAGCTGAACAGCACAACCAGAGATCAGTTGGAGCGGCGTTCGGACGCCTTTTGAGCAGCTCAGGCAGTAGCCAGTGAGGCGTGGATCCGACTGACGGCACGCAGGACCTCGTCTCGGTTCTTCGCTCGCTTCATCCATGCCGGGAGGCGGGCCACCAAAGTCATCTTCTGTCCGGTGTCGTACCAGGGCGCTCGCTCTCGCAGCGACGCTTGGGCGAAACGGCGGATCAGGTCGAGATGTTCGAGGTTGTAGGCCCACAGCCACCCATGCCGAGTTTGAGTCTGGAGCCACAGCGGGATACCGAAGTACGGATCCGTCGCGGGTTGAGCTGTTCCACGGGAGAGCGTGACGAGATGACCGCTCCACACCCGTGACAGCCCGCAGCCCCGGCAGACCAGGCGTCGCGGCCTGAACAGCATCCGACCGCCGGGATCGGAATCTTCGGGTGCCAGAACGACACGAGCAGCCTGCGCACAACTGGGGCATCGCACCATGATCGAGCTGATGAAGTCGTACTCGCTGCTGCGCGGATCCCGAAACCGACCAGAGAACAAGGCCATCCGGTGAGTATGCAACTGTCCCGCAGACCAGCGCATCCCGATTCTGCCGATCACTTCCACCTCCGCCAACTGCCTCGCCCGGAGCCGGACGAAAGTTGAAGAACAAGCCGAGAAACCCTCTTTGAACTTCCCGCAAGGCCGTGTCGTCAGCGTCAGTGGACGCTGACACTGCTGGAGGTGTGGTGGCCGACCGACGTGCTCGCCTCCCAGCACCAGGAACATGCCCACATGCGCAGCGAGGGGCATCCACCGGGGCGGATGCCGGACAGTCTCAGCGCGTTGTCGGCAGTCCGAGGTCGGCGGTGTTCATGAAGTCGAGCACCTTCCGGTTGGTCAGTTCCGCGTGGTCGATCTGCGGACCGTGGCCGGTCCGGGAGATGATCTCGGCCCTTGCGCCGGGGATCAGCCGGGGCACGCGTTCGACCTGCCGGTCGGGGTGGACCAGGAGGCTGCGCCTGCCGAGCACCAGGTACAACGGCTTGCGGATGGCCCTCAGTTCGGCCTCAGTGAGAGGCTGCGGCACCGGCCGGCGGATGCGATAGGCGCGGACCCCTGTCCGGATCATGGTGCGCAGTTCCGGCACGACGAGGACGGGTTGTTCCAGCCAGGACGCGAGCCGGGGCCGCAGCGCCTTGGGGGCGAAGGTGGCAAACAGACTGGCGAAGATCCACACGAAGAAGCGCAGTCCTACCTTCTCCAGGCCTCCGGGGTCGAGCAGCGTGACCGAGGCGAGCCGTTCCGGTGCGCGGTACGCCTGGTTCAGGACGAGCCAGCCGCCGTACGACGAACCGAGGAGGTGCACTTGGTCGAGCCCGAGGCCGGCGAGTGTCTCGTCCAGCCACTGCGCGGCGCGCTCGGGTTCGTGGATAGGTGCGCGCTGCACGCTGCGGCCCGGGTCGCCGGGGGTGTCGATGGCGTAGACGGGGCGTTCGGCGCTGAGTGCGGGAGTGTTCGGGTACCACATTGCGGAGCAGGAGCCGGCTCCGTGGACGAGGACGACGGGGGTGCGCTCGCGGGCGACCGGGTCCTCGGGGTCGTAGCGGTAGACGTGCGTGGTCCCGAATGAGGTCTCCACGTCCTCCTCGCAGGACGCGGGCACGCCCAGCGCGTAGACCGCGTCGCAGGCCGCGAAGTAGCGCTCACGCCAGGCGTCGCTGACAAAGCGGCCGACATCGGGCTGGGGACGGGCTCTTGTGGGCTCGGGCACGGCCATCTCCTGGTCAGTCGGTCTTTGTGATACGAACGTACCACGAAAATGGTACGGCTGTATCATCAAAGCCGGAGGAGCGATCCGAAGAGCGGAGAGTCGAACCATGCCCAAGCGCGTGGATCACGCAGAGCGGCGCACCGAGATCGCGCAGGCCCTCGTCCGGGCCGCCGGACGGCTCGGACTGCACGCTGTGGGGATGCGCGACGTGGCGGCCGAGGCGGGCGTCTCACTGCGGCTGGTGCAGTACTACTTCGAGTCCAAGGAGAAGCTGCTCCTCTTCGGACTGCGGCATCTGGCCGGCAGGTTCGGGGAACGGGTGAGCGCCCGGGTCCGCGCCGCCGGCGACAACCCCGGGCCGCGGGCGGTGATCGAGGCGCTGCTGACGGCAGCCCTGCCGGTCGACGAGGAGAGCCGCCTGTTCCATCACCTCTACACCTCGTACGCCGTGCTGTCGGTGACCGACGAGGCCCTCGCGGCCCAGCCCTTCATCAAGGATCCGGACGCCGCCGAGATCACCCTCAGCGGGCTGCTGCAGCAGGCGGCGGACGCCGGACTGCTCCGGGCCGGTACGGACACTCACACCGAAGCAGTCGGCTTGCTGGCCATGTCCGCGGGGCTCGGCACCAGCGTCCTGGTGGGCCAGCGTGACGCCGAATCCGCCACAGCCGTCATCCACTACCACCTGGACCGGATCTTCCAGCCCTGAGGCCGGGTCGTTCGGGCTGCGGGCGGCACTGATCCGGTCGTTGGCGGGGGCGACGGCGTCATACACACGGCTGGACACGGCGGTGTGCTCTCTGGTGCCGTTGCCCTTGGAGGGGTGCGCGTTCGCGTCGAGTTCTTTGAGGCAGGCGACGAGGTTGGTTCCGGTCATCGTGACGCGGACCAGCCCGTGCCCTGCGCGCGGCCCGGTGGAGATCTCCGACACCGTGGCCTTCACGGCCCTGTTCCCGCCGTCGGGCTTGGTCTCGTTCCACTGATCCTTCGAGCACACGAGGGGGACCCGGGCGATGCCGGCGGCCTTGCTCAGCCGTTCGGCGTGTCCGGGCGGGGGTTGGGTGCAGCCACCAAGGACTGGACCACCGCCGCGCTGCTCCTCGATGCAGGCCCTGCCAGGTCGGGCATTGCGCGCGCCTCGCCGCCAGGGGCTCACCGGGCAGCATGCGGTGGTTCCGGCTGCATGAGGCTCGGGGCGTTCGTGAAGCCGACCGCTTTCGAAGCAAGCTCCGGCCCGCACGAGGGCGACCAGGTGGGGCGCGCTCACGGCCCGCCAACGGGCCTGGGCCGACTCCACCACGAGCTTGGTGGTGCGGCGCCGAGTGAGATCAGCGGGGCGTCGCACCGTAGTCCCGCGCGGTGACGCAGCAGGCCGGACAGACGAACTCATCGACTGCTCTGGTTCTACGCCTCCAGGGCGATGAGTTTGCCTGCTGCCTGAAGTCTTCCACTTCGACGCTCCCGCCCTGGTGGGGCGAGAAGCGGAGCATCCTCATGCCAGGGACGAGAGAGGGAAGCCAGAATGAGCAATCCGATTCGGCTGTACATGTCGATGTCGCTCGACGGCTTCGTCGCCGGTCCGGACGACCGGCCGGGCCAGGAGCTCGGACGCGACGGTGGACGTCTTTTCAACTGGCTCGACCACCGGGAATCCGATGGTCCCAGCGGACAGGTCTATCGCGAGGCGCTGGCGACCGGCGCGGTGATCTCCGGCCGTCGGACCTTCGAACTAGCCGGGCGTTGGCAGGGCGACCACCACGACGGTGTGCCGATCTTCGTCCTCACCCACCACGTGGACGACGGGGACGTGCCACCCGGCCATGCGCGATTCGTCACCGACGTCGAGGACTGCGCCCGTCAGGCTCGCGCGGCCGCCGGGGACCGGCCGGTCATGGTCCATGGGGCGGGCGCGGCCCAAGCGCTTCTCCGTGCCGGGCACATGGACGAGATGGAGATCCACCTGGTTCCGGTCCTCCTTGGAAACGGCCGACGACTGTTCGACCACCTCGGTGACGATCACATCGAACTCGACCTCGTCCGACGGCTCGAGGACCGAGACGTCACGCATCTCCGCTACCGAGTACGCCGGCCCAAGGAGGGTGCGTGAAGACACTCTTCGTCGCCTACCGCGTCACGGACGTGGACCACTCGTGCGCAAACGGGGAATCAACACGACCGCCCCTGCCCCTGCGGCACCGGGCCGTGGTCGCCAGGGACGACAAGCTCGCCGCCCGCTACGGAGCGACCGTGCTGGTCGCCGTCCTTTATGAGTGGCTGTGACCAGCACGGACCTGTCAGGTGTCCTGGCCGTCGATGTCGAGAGCCGTGCCGTACAGGCGGTCCACCTTCAACCGGATGACCACCCGGCGCTCGGCAACCAGCTGTTCCAGGAACGCGCCTTCGTCTTCCGGCCTGGCGGCTTGCGGGATCATCTCGAGCAGTTCCCGCCCGACCGCGTCACCAGGAACGGCCGTGCTCTCGGAGACCTCGGCCTCGCCTTCGGCGACGGCAAATGACCACACGTCTCCGCCCTGCACATGAAGCGCCGCACGCGGGTTGCGGCACAGATGTCTCACCTTGACCCGGTCGGCCGTCGTCGAGAACCGCACGATGCGGCCGTCGGGGTCCCATGTGTACAGCATGGTGGTCAGGTGAGGATGCCCGCTGCGCTTGACGGTGGCGAGTGTGCCGACCTGCTGCTTTCCGAGCAGACTGGACAGGGCATCGTCGGACAGTGGGCGAGGTGCTGGTCCTTGCGTCATGACGTGGTCAACGTCCATGGCTGCCCGGAGGTTTCATGGATGTGCAATAAAGCCGCTTTCTCAGCTGCCCGCATGGCCGGGACGCTGCTGCTGGAGGCGGCCCTCGGTCCAGTCGTCCTTCTGCTGGGTCCGGCACCGCACCGACCGGTCGCCCTGCGGTCGGGTCCGGGCTGCCGCCGCTCAGGCCTACGCGGTCGCGTAGTCGTGGAAGCCTCGGCCGGTCTTCTTGCCCAGCAGGCCGGCCTCGACCATGCGCAGCAGCAGCGGAGGCGGCGAGTACAGCGGCTCCTTGAACTCGGCGTACATCGACTCGGCGATCGCTTGCGCCGTGTCCAGTCCGATCAGGTCGGTGAGCGCCAGCGGGCCCATCGGGTGCGCGCAGCCGAGAACCATGCCCTGGTCGATGTCCGCGGCGGAGGCGAAGCCGGACTCCAGCATCCGGACCGCGGCGAGCAGGTACGGGATGAGCAGCGCGTTCACCACGAAGCCGGCACGGTCGGTGGAGCGGATGACCTGTTTGCCGAGGGCGGCGGTGACGAAGTGTTCCGCACGCCGCTGCGTCTCCTCGCCGGTCAGCAGGGACGGCACGAGTTCCACCAGGGAGAGCACCGGCACGGGGTTGAAGAAGTGGATGCCGACGACCTGCTCGGGACGGGCCGTGGCCATCCCGAGCTTCATGATCGGGATGGAGGAGGTGTTGGAGGCGAGGACGGCGTCCTCGCGCCGTACGACCTTGTCGAGGGTGGCGAACACGTCGACCTTGAGCCGTTCGGTCTCGGCGACGGCCTCGACGACCAGGTCCCGGTCGGTGAACTCGCCGAGGTCGGTGGTGAAGCGCACCCGGGCGAGCGCCCGTTGGCGGTCCGCGTCCGACAGCTTTCCGCTGCTGACGCCGCGTGCGAGGGACCGCTCCACGCGCCGTCGCCCGGCGGCCAGTGCGTCCGGGCCCATCTCGGCGACGAGAACGTCCAGCCCGGCCCTGGCGCAGACCTCGGCGATGCCGGAGCCCATCAGTCCGGCGCCCACGACGCCGATTCGGCGGATGGTGTCCATACGGTCGTTCGTCCCTTCAGGAGTACGTACGGGTGGGGAGCACGGTGAGCTCCAGGTGGGCGCCGTCGTGGCCGCCGGTCAGCAGCCGCTGAGTGCTGCCCGTGGCGCGGCCCGCCCGCCATGGATGCGCGGTGCCCCCGCTGTGCGGGAGGTAGAGGGGGAAGCAGCTGGCGGCCAGTTGGACGCGGAGCCGATGGCCCGGTCCGACCCGATGTCCCGTGTCGCCGAGACGGATGGGGGCCCGGTGCCACTCGTCGGCGCCGCGCAGCCGGTACGGGGCCTCGAGGATGCGTCGGCTGGTGCCGTCGGGGGCCACGTCGCAGAGTTTGACGACGAGGTGGCCGGCGGCCGCGGTGGAGGTGACCGGCAGCACCAGCCGTACCGGCCCGGCCAGTTGCAGCGGGTCGCCGCAGGCGGGGCCGGTGAACGTCAGGACGTCCGGCCTGCGCTCGACCGTCCGCTCGTCCGGCAGGGCGAGCAGGGGGCGCCACCAGTCGAGGTCGGTGGCCGGCACCAGGTCCGCGGGGTCGTGCTCCCAACTCGCCGTACACGGCGTGGTGTCGGGTCGTGCCGACAGCGCTCCGCCCTCGGGGCCGGTGGCCGCGGCGGAAGCGTGGACGAGGTGGAGCCGGACGGTGACCGCTCCGGACGGCGGCCAGCACCCGGTCGCATGCCACCTGCCGCTCGTGCTCTGCCAGCGGACGGACGGCGACGACGCCCCTGCCGCGGCCCCTGCGAGGTGCCGCAGCAGGAAGTCGGTGACCGGGCCGAGTGAGCGGTCCAGCATCGCCTCCCGCGCGGCCGGATCGGTGAGGTGGTCGGGGCTGCGCCCGCTCCGTGTGAACATGTCGTCCTGGTGGTCGCCTGCACCGGCGAGCAGGTACTGAGGTGCGCTCGCCGTGCCCCGGGCCCGCTGCCAGTCACGCAGCTGGCCGCACTGGAACAGGTCGTACCAGCCCGTGCAGTGCAGGGTGGGCAGCCGCCCGTGGCCCGGCCCCGTTCCGCCGAAGGCCAGCCGTCGCCAGCGCGGGTCACCGGGCGGTGTGGTGGCCCACTCGGCCGGCGGCAGCGGTCCACCCGTGTCCGGCAGGCAGTCGAGCAGCTCGGCGAACGGCCGCCGCGACCAGTCGGGGGCGGACTGGACATTGGCGCGGCCCGCCCAGGTGGACGTCAGCCACTGCACCATGGGGCCGAGCCTGAACACCCCATGACGGTGGACGAGTTCTGCGCCGACGTCCGTGGCGGTCAGGCGGGAGACGAGCACGCGTACGGCCGGGTGACCGGACGCGGCCGCGGCCCAGGCGGTGTAGCCGTAGTAGGAGTTGCCCCAGCAGCCCACCGTGCCGTCCGACCAGCGCTGGGCGGTGATCCACTCCAGGGTGTCCCAGGCGTCGGCGACTTCCGCGGCGAACGGGACCGGCCGCCCCTCGGAACGGATCTTGCCGCGCACGTCCTGGGTCACCACGGCGAGGCCGGCCTCGGTCAGCCGGGCAGCGATGTCCGGCAGCAGGGTGTCCGCGTGTGTCTTGTCGTACGGGGTGCGGATCAGCACCGCCGGGAGCCGTGAGCATCGTCTGCGCGACGAGGGCAGGTGGACCTCGGTGTGCAGCCGCACGCCGTCCCGCAGGCGCACCCGGTGGGGCTCCGCCTGCGGGACCGGCGTACCGAACGGCACGGGGACGGCTGTACTCACCGGGCACTCACCCGGAGTGCGCCGAGGGGGTCACGCCGGCCGGGGCGTCCGGGTCCAGGCCCTCGTCGGCGTCGGCGGCCACGGCCCGCTCGGCCGTGAGGTCCAGTGACCGGCAGACCAGCAGGTAGAGCCCCGCCGAGATCACCAGGCCCACGATCATGGTGATGTCCAGGCCGCCGAGCCACTTCGCCAGCGGGCCCATGCTGTCGCCCACGACGGCGAACGGCATCATCGAGGCGAATCCGACGACGTAGGAGACGAGGCCGCGCCAGCTCCACCGTCCGTAGATGCCACGCGGGTTGAAGATCTCGCGGATGGAGTAGTGGCCTCGGCGCACCACGTAGAAGTCGACCAGGTTGATCGCCGTCCACGGGGTGAAGAGGTAGCCGAGCACGACGAGGAAGTGCTCGAACTGCTCGAGGAACGTCTCGTCCGAGCTGAAGGCGATCGCCGTGGACAGCAGGCCGATGACGACCAGGGTGACCACCCGTTTGGCCACGGTGGGCCGGATCTGCCGGATCGAGTCCATGCTGGACAGCAGGGTGAGGCTGCCGCCGTAGAAGTTGAGCGTGCCGATGGTGATCAGCGGCACCACGGACGCCAGCAGCAGGGTGATGCCGAACCCGTGGAAGACCTCGTCGCCGACCGAGATGACCGATTCGACGAGGGCCGCCTTGGGGAACAGGCCGGCGGCGACGGTGCCCACGAGCATCATCCAGGCGCCGCCGACGCTCGCGCCGAGGTAGGTCCACAGGAACGAGGAGCGCACGCCCACCGTCGGCGGCAGATAGCGCGAGTAGTCCGATACGTAGATCGACCAGGACAGCTGGTAGACCGCGGCCGTGAAGAACTGGACGAGGAAGGGTGCGAGGGCGAAGGTGCCCAGGTCGAGCTGTTCGGGGGTGAAGGGGTTCACCGCGAGGATGCCGACGGAGAACACGATCAGCGCCACGAACATGAGGTACGTCAGCCAGCGCGACGCCCGGTGGATGAAGTCGTAGCCGACCACCGCCAGCACGATGCCCACCACGGCGTAGCCGATGTAGCTGACAGGGTTGGGCACCCCGGCCAGGTGCTCCATGGTGCGGCCCACCAGGATCTGGTTGAACGCGGTGTAGCCGATGTATGTCACCAGGGCGGTGATCCACACCAGGAGAGCGCCGACGTACCCGAACTGCGGGCGGGACTGCACCATTTGGGGCAGGCCGAGCTGCGGGCCCTGGGTGGAGTGGAAGGCCATGAAGAAGGTGCCGAAGGCGGAGCCGAGGACGACCGCGATGGCCGTCCAGATCAGGTTGCCGCCGAGTGCCACGCCGATGGCGCCGGTGGCGACGGTGGCCAGGTGCGCGTCACCGGCGAACCACACGGGGAACAGGTGCCACACCTTGCCGTGGCGCTCGGCCAGGGGCACGTAATCGATGGAGCGGGTTTCGATGACCGAGCGGCTGCCGGGGGGCGTGGCCGGCGTGGCGGATGTCGAGTTCGAGGTGACGGTCATCTCGGGACCTCGTTCGGTGGGTGGGCTGCCTGGTTGAGGGAGGCGTAGGCCAACTGCTCCAGGAGCAGGGAGGCCTCGCGCGGGGAGTCCGCCGCCACGTCGATGACCCGCTTGGTGACGGCGACCGCGAGCGGGGGCAGCGCGGCCAGTTCCCCGGCGAGCCGCAGGGCGGTCTCCAGGTGCGCGCCCTCGTCGGTGACTTCGGTGAGCAGGCCCCAGCCGAGGGCTTCGCCGGCTGTCAGACGACGGCCGCGCAGGACGAGTTCGCGGGCGCGGGCCGGGCCGACGATCCGGGTCGTGCGGTACGTTCCGCCGGAGCTGGGGAGGATGCCGATGCCCACCTCCGGCAGGCCGAGCTTCGCGGTCGAATCCGCGATGCGGAAGTCGGCGGCCAGGGCGAGTTCCAGTCCGCCGCCGAGGCAGTATCCGGCGATGGCGGCGACGGTGGGCTGCGGCAGCGCGGCGACCTTCTCGTAGACGGCGCCGGAGTCGCGGTAGTAGGCGGCGATCGCCTCCGGGGTCATCTCGCGCAGTTCGCCGGTGTCGGCTCCGGCGGAGAAGACCTTGTCGCCGCCGGTGAGGACGACGGCTCGTGCGGTGGTGACGGCCTTGTCGTCCAGGGCGCGCAGCAGCTCGCGTTCGAGGTGGGTGGACAGGGCGTTGAGCTTGGCCTCGCGGCGCAGTGTCAGCACGGCGATGCCTGCGCTGCGCCGGATGTCGACGATGCCGGCGCCCGTCATGCCTGGGAGGCCTTGACCGTGGGGAAGTTCAGCAGGCCGAGGCCGCGCTTGCCGATCTCGTTGGCGATGACGAGGCGCTGGATCTCGGAGGTGCCCTCCCAGATGCGGTCGACGCGCAGCTCGCGGTAGAGGCGCTCGACCGGGTAGTCGCGCATGTAGCCGCGGCCGCCGAAGATCTGCACGGCACGGTCGATGACACGGCCCGCCGCCTCGGATGCGGACAGCTTGGCCATGGCCGCCTTGGCGTGCAGGGTTTTGCGGTCGCCGCCCTGGTCGAACTCCCAGGCGACCTGGTGGACGAAGGCGCGGTTGACGGCGATGTCGACGGCCGAGTCGGCGAGCATGGCCTGGATGAGCTGGCGCTCGATCAGCGGCTGCCCGCCCTGGACGCGCTCGCGGGCCCACTCGGTGGCGAGGGCGAGGGCGCGCTCGGCGGCGCCGACGGTGCGGGCGCCGATCATCAGGCGCTCCTCGGTGAACCAGCTGCGGGTGAGGTCGTAGCCGCCGCCGATCTCCCCCAGGACGGCGTCGCTGCCGACCTCGACGCCCTCGAAGACGTACTCGGGGTGCTCGTAGACGAAGGTGTGCATGTAGCGCGGGACGCGCTTGACGCGCACACCGGGCAGGTCCTTGTCCACGAGGAAGAGAGTCGGGGCCTTCTCGTCGCCGACGAGGGCGAGGACGAGGAAGAAGTCGGCGGCGTCGCCGACGGTGACGAACCACTTCTCGCCGTCGATCCGGTAGCCGGTGCCGTCGGCGTGGGGGGTGGCGGTGGTGGTGATGCCCTGCGGGTCGGAGCCGGCGTCGGCCTCGGTGATGGCGACGGCGTCACGGCGCTGTCCGAGGATGTCGGGGACGAGGTAGCGCTCGCGCTGCTCGGGGGTACAGGCGGCCAGCGCGTTGGCGGGCCGCCACACGGTGTCCCACAGGGCGTTGGTGAGCTTGCCGAGCTCCTCTTGGACGACGACCTGCTCCAGCACGCTCAGTCCGGCGCCGCCCCACTCGGTGGGCATGTTGATCGCCTGCAGGCCACTGGCGAGCACCGCTTCGCGGATGGACCGGTGGACTTCGGGGGACAGTCCGTTGTCGGTCTCGCACGCGTCCTCGTGGATCACGATCTTGTCGGCGAGTGCGGCGGCCCGCTCCTTGAGCTCGGCCAGGTGCGGGGTGTAGGCGAATTCCATCTGCGTTTCTCCCTGGTGAGTACGTGAGTGGATGAGTACGGAGGAGGTGTGGTCAGGCGTCGAGGACGATGCGGGCGTCCAGGCCCGTACAGCCGCTCGGGGTGACGAGCACAGGGTTGACCTCCAGCTCGGCGATCTCCGGGTGGGCGGCCGCGACGCTGGTGATGGCCTCGATGGCGCGGGCCGCGGCAGCGAGGTCGACCGCGGGGCGGCCGCGTACGCCGTGCAGCAACGGGGCAGCGGTGAGGCGTTCCAGCAGGGCACGGGCGTCGGTGGCCGTGACGGGTGCGAGGCCCAGGCGGACGTCGCGCAGCACCTCGGTGAAAATGCCGCCGAGGCCGACGAGCGCCACGGGCCCGAAGCGCGGATCGCGCCGTACGCCGACGATGAGCTCGACGCCGTCGCGGGTGTCGGCCATGGCCTCGACGCAGTAGCCGGGCGGGTCGAGGCGGCGGGCCATGTCGGCGTGCGCGGCGCGGACGGACGCCTCGTCGGCGAGGCCGAGGGCGACGCCTCCCGCGTCGGACTTGTGCAGCAGCCCCATGGCCTTGAGGACGACTGGTCCGTCGATGCGGGCGGCGGCCGCGGCGGCCTCGTCCTCCGTACGGACCAGGTGCGCGGCGGGGAACTCCAGCCCGCCCCGACGCAGCAGTTCGCGTGCGGTCCAGTAGTCGTCGGCGGTGACGGGGGCCGCCGGGGCGGGCACGGCCGGTATGCGCGGGGCGGTCCGCTCGGCCCGGTCCGCGATCCGGCCGAGGACCTGGGCGGCGTGCTCCACCGACCCGAAGACGCAGACGCCCTGCCGGCGCAGTTCGACGGCGGCGGGCGCGTCGGCGTACATGGTGTGGACGGCGACGGGCTTGCCGTGGTGGCGGATCCGCTCCGCCATCACGCGGGCGGTGGCGACCTCGGCCTCGGCGAGGGCCTCGCCATAGCCGCCGTAGCCGCCGAAGTAGCCGGTGACCAGCACGGAGTCGACCGAGTCGGCGCCGAGGGCGAGGTCGAGAACGCGGCCGAAGGAGGTGATGTCCTGCTCCCCCGCCCCGGCGAGGTCGACCGGGTTGGCGGTGCCCGCGGACGGGGGAAGTTCGGCCTTCAGCCCGGCGGCGAGGTCGTCGTCGAACTCGGGGACGTGCAGGCCGCAGGCCTCGGCGACATCGCTGGCGAGCGAGGCATGGCCGCCGCCGTCGGCGATGACGGCGACCCGGCGTCCGCCTCCGCGCCTGTTGCGGTGCAGCGCGCCCAGCAGGTGGGCGAGTTCGGCGACGGTGGCGACGCGGTCGACTCCGGCAGCCCGGCAGGCGGCGTCGATCACGGCGGAGTCGCTGGTGAGCGCGCCGGTGTGGGAGCGGGCTCCGCGCATGGAGGCCTGACCGGCACCGACGGTGAGCAGCGCGACCGGCTTCCCGGCCCGTACGGCGTCGGCGGCGGCCCGGGCGAAGGCGCGGCCGTCGCCGAAGTCCTCGCAGTACAGGGCGATCAGCTCGGTGCCGTCGTGCTCGGTGTAGCTGCGCACGAGGTCGGCGGCCGTGAGGTCGGCCTGGTTGCCGAGGGAGGCGAAGCGGGAGAACCCGAGTCCGTCGCGGTCGAGGAAACGGCTGAGTTCCAGGGCCATGTTGCCGCTCTGGGAGACGAAGCCGATGCCTCCGGCCGGCATGTCGTTCGAGGCCAGGCGCAGGTCGGTGGTGGCGTCGAGGACGCCGAGGCAGTTGGGGCCCAGCAGCACCGCGCCGGCCTGGCGGATGCGGTCGACGAGGACCGCCTGGCGTGCCCGGCCCTCCTCACCGAGCTCGGCGAAGCCTGCGGTGATGCCGACGATGGCGCGGGCTCCGGCGGCGAGGGCGTCGTCGACGGCGTCGGCGAAGCCTGCGGCGGGCACGGCGATGACGGCCAGGTCGACGCCGCCGGGGGCGTCGACCGCCTGCCGGTGGACGGCGCGGCCGAGGACGGGTTCGCCGCGGCGGTTGACCAGGTGAACAGGACGGCGGTGTTCGCCGCGCAGCGCCTGGACGCTGAGCCAGTTGCCGTACTTGGTCTGGTCGTTGCTGGCGCCGATGACGGCGACGGAGGAGGGGTCGAAGAGTGCTGACAGGTCGCGTACGGCGGGGACCGTCGCATCGGTCAGGGTCGTCACGGGGTCTCCTTCGCGCCGTGTGGGGTGTCCTCGGTCTCCCGTGCCGGGACCGGGTGTCCGGTGCCCCAGGCGTCGGCACCGCCGTCGACGGTGATGGTGGTTCCGGTGATGTACGAGCCGCCGGGCGAGGCGAGGAAGCACAGCAGGCCGGACACTTCCTCGGGGCGGCCGAGCCGGCCGAGCGGCACGGCCTGCTCCCAACGACGGCGATCCGCCTCCTCGTACGCGGCCTCCAGCCCTTCGGTGGCGATGGTTCCCGGGGCGACGCACACGGTGCGGATGCCGTAGCGGCTCCACTCCAGCGACAGTCCGGCGGCGAGGTTCTCGAGCGCGGCGCGGGCGGCGGTGGCGTGCACCATGCCGGGGATGCCGCGGCGCGGGGAGAACGCCATGAAGAAGACGGCACCGGAGCGGTTGGGGATCATGGAGCGGACGGCGACCTCGCGGGTCATCGCCCAGCCGGCGTCCACGGCCAGGTCGTGCACCGCGCGCCAGCCCTTGGGGGTGATGTCCTCGGCGGGGGCGGTGAACTGGCCGCCCGCGTTGTTGACGAGCACATCGATGCGGCCGAAGGCCTGCAGGGCCGTGCCGACGACGCGTGCGGTCTCCCCCTCGGCCCGGATGTCGGCGGCCACGGCCAGGCAGGTGCCGCCGGCGGCCTCGATCTCGGCGGCCACCTTCTCCAGGGGCTCGGGCCTGCGGCCGCACACCACGACGCGGGCCCCGCAGGAGGCGAAGTCGATGGCCACGGCCCGGCCGATGCCGGTGCCTCCGCCCGTGACGAGCACGACCTTGCCGTCGTGTACGTCCGGGCGCAACGGTGTTGATCCCACAGCGCTCTCTTTCCGTGCCCACAGCGGGGCCAACAGCGGGTTCGCGACCCGGATCGCAATCGAGTGACTGATCCGTTGGTCGGTAAGACGGCATCACTGTGAGCCCGCCCTCAGCGGGGTGTCAATAGGCTGCACCAGCTGGAGTTTTTCCCATCCAGGACGAGGTTCTGACATACCTGCCGTGACCGGCGGTATTGCGATTTTGGCAACGCAGGCGCTACCGTTCGGCGCATGGACGAGACAGCGCAGCGCGTGCGCCGGATCATCGACGGGGTCACGCAGACGCACCGCGATTTCGCGGCCCGGATCGGCCTCGAACCGACAAAACTGTCCAAGTCACTCAAAGGCCACCGGCGCTTCACACCCGGCGAGCTGGCGGCCATCGCCGCGGCCGCAGGGGTGAGCGTCGACTGGCTGGTGCACGGGGTCGGCCCCGGCCCCACCGAGCGGGGAGCCGGAACCGGCTCTCTCGGGGGAACGCCCGGCGACCCGGACCGCACCGGCGAAGAGCGCCGTACCGAGTTCCTGGAAGCCGCCTGGCGGCTGATCTCGGAACACGGCTACCACGCCGTGCGGATCGCCGACATCGCCCGCGCCTGCGGCACCAGCAGCGGCGCCGTGCACTACTACTTCCCCACCAAGCAGGACGTCCTCAACGCCGCTCTACTGCACTGCGTCGAGAGCGCCTTCGAGCGGCAGAGCGGCGAGCTGAGAAACGTGGACAGCGCGCACGAGCGACTGGTGCGGCTGATCGACATGCAGCTTCCAGCCGGCGGCCGGGTCCGGGACGAGTGGCTGGTCTGGCTGCAGTTCTGGGCCGAGACCGCCCTGCGCCCGGAACTGCGCTCCATCCACAACGACTTCTACGCCCGCTGGCGTGAGGCCGTGGTCCGCATCGTGCGCCGGGGTCAGCGTCAGGAGCAGTTCCGGGCCGACACCGATGCCGAACAGCTCGCACTCGGCCTCACCGCGCTCACCGACGGCCTGGCCATCCAGGTGCTGACCGGGGCGCCCGGGGTGACGCCGGAGCGGATGCGGGGCGTCCTGCTGGACTTCATCCGACGCGAGCTCCTCGCGCCCACGAGCGAGCCCGCCAGCGAGCCCGCCGGCGAGCCGACGACCGATCCCCTGAGCGAGGTGGAACATGCCGGTGCCTGATCCGTACGAGCCGGCGGGAAGCGGGATGGACCGGCTGGAGGAGCGGGTCCGCGCGAATCTCGCCGCCTTCGAGCGCCGTACGGCGGCGGCACCGCGGGACGCCCGTCGCGCGAGTGTGTGCCTCACCCTGCTTCCGCACCGCGGCAAGCCCCATGTTCTGCTGATCAAACGGGTCGCCCGCGGCCGCAACGCGGGTCAGTGGGCGTTGCCCGGCGGCCGGCTCGACGGCACCGAGACCCCGAAGCAGGCGGCGCTGCGCGAGCTCGCCGAGGAAACGGGCATCTGCGCCGGGCCGGCCGAAGTGGCGGGAGAGTTGGACGACTTCGTCACCGACTCGGGGTTCGTCATCACACCCGTGGTAGTGCTGCCGCGGCTTCCGGTGCGGCTGGAACGCAACCCTGACGAGGTCCATTCGCTGCATCCGATCCCCCTGCACCGACTCACTGAACCCGACGTTCCGCGCTGGCGAACGGATCCGCAGGGCCGGCCGCTGCTTCAGATGCCGCTGCGGCGGGGCATGGTGATCCACGCCCCGACCGGCGCGCTGCTGTGGCAGTTCCGCGAGGTGGCCCTGCTGGGACGGGCTACCCGGGTCGCCGACCTGGCCCAGCCGGACTTCACTCGCATCTGAGGGGTCCTTGTCGAGGGTTGGCGGTCGCCCACCGCCTGCACTGCGGCGCGGGCCGACGACCCGGCCACGAGTGGCTGTGACCAGCACATTCAAGCTGTGCCCGTGCTACTCCAGCCACGCCCCGTCGCGCATCAGGACCCTGCCACGAAGTTCCGGTACTCCGCGCCAGGCGCGCACTGTCTGGGGCGCCACGCACAGGTACAGGAAGGGCGTCTTTTCCCTACGCGGATCCCAGCCGAACTTGTCCGCGAACGCATCTGCGGCATCCGTTGGCGCTTCCGTCGCGGGATAGCACTTCGCCTCGCCTTGCAGCAGCACCACGTCGAAAGCATCGGGCAGAGCCAGCCGGGCGCGTGGTTCTCTCCGCGCATTGCGCGCGGTCGCGGAGTTCGCGCCGGTACACATCCACACTGCCTGCCCGTCCCACAGAAACCACAGTGGCACCTGATGCGGACCGTGCTCGGGGTGGGCTGTCGACACCCAAATGTCGCGCTCCGAGCCAAGCCGCTCCAGGGTGTCCCGCCTGCGCTCCGCCGTGGTGCGGCGAATGATCTCCGTAGCTTGCATGGGCGCCGACCCTAGCCAGCAGGTGCGCGGTGCGCATGGGGCACAAGTCCTAGGTCCCGAGGCGGACCATCGCCCAGGCGCCCAACAGCGGGCTTCACCAAGAAGTGCCCTGACCGGAACCCCGACGGCTGCCTTCTGCCGGGGCGCCGGCCGTCACCACCCCGTTCATCAAGGGTGCGCCGGGCGTCCGGCCTGCTACCCGCTCAGCGCAGCAACGCGTCGAGGAACGGGGTGGACAGCACGCGGTGGGGGTCCAGCCGGTCGAGAGTCGCGACCGCCTCGTCCCAGCCCGGTCCGCCCCCGGCACGCTGGCTGGCGGGGATGGCGCGGGTGAGGACGTCCGGGTCGGACCACGCGGCGGTGTCGGTGTATGCCCAGCCCTTGGACCACTCCACGCGAACCGTCGCTCGGTCACCGTCCAGGGCCAGGAGGAACTGCTCGATGTCGCGGTAGAAGCGGTGCAGGGCGGGGGTGGCCGGCAGGGAGAGGACGTCGATCCACACCGCGGTGTCGACGTCCGGCCGGTCGTGCCGCGGCCGCAGGGCGGACAGCAGCGGGGGCCGCGCGCCCGGGACACCGCACACGGCCGGGTCCTCCAGACCCGTCACCCGGATCTCCACCTGGCCGTTGACCGGGTACTCGCCGCGCGCCGCGTACTGCGCGAGCAGCGTGCGGTAGAAGCCGGCGAACTGGCTGACCACCCATTGCAGATCGGCGCGGCGGGTGAGGACGGCGTAACCGTTGGCGGTCTCGCGCAGCGTGGTGGGCCTCACGTACTGCAGCAGGTTGCGGGAGGCGCCCCACAGGTCCGACCGCAGGCCGCCTGCCAGTAGGTGGGTGAGAACGTCGCCGGTCAGCACATCCCGCACAAGGGTCCCCGAGAGCAGGACGTCGGTGATGTCGCCCGTCAACGCGACCTTCGCCATCAGGTACTGGACCTGCCCGAAGAGCGGCGCGCTCGCCCACGCACCGGAGACCACGTCCCCGGCCAGCCGCGCCACGGGCTCGGGGAGGGAGTCGGAGAACGGGTAGTTGTACGGCTCGTCGACCCCGCGGGCGGTGAACGGCCGCTTCGGGGCAACACTCCAGACCTTCAGCCACGGACAGTCGGTGAAGGCGAACCAGATCGCCTCCACTCGGCCGGTGCGGTCCACGTAACCGGCGAGTGTCCGCGTGCCGGCCGGAGCACCGGGGGCGGCGAACAGTTCGGTGGCGGGGACGTCCAGGAAGGACTGGCAGCGCAGATTGCGGTCCGTGCCCACCCGCAGAACGGCCTCGGTGACGAGCGAGCGGCCGAGGTGAGTGAGGAGCGCGGCGCAGTCGGGCTCGGCCCGGCCGAAGGTGCGCAGGGCGTAGCGGCCGGCGCCCTCGTCCCAGACGACCGCGGTCAGTTCGGTGACCAGGTTGCTCAGTGAACCGTAGCCCTGGCCGGACGACGGGCTCTCGCCGACGGCGGGGACGGCCGTGCCGTGCG
This sequence comes from Streptomyces sp. NPDC097129, assembly GCF_055668065.1. Taxonomy (NCBI): domain Bacteria; kingdom Bacillati; phylum Actinomycetota; class Actinomycetes; order Kitasatosporales; family Streptomycetaceae; genus Streptomyces; species Streptomyces sp. NPDC097129. Next base: position 88,311 of record NZ_JBVOQE010000003.1, read on the forward strand.
CGCCGATGGCGAGCGCGCCACCGACCGAGAGATCGCCGGGTGCCGGCGCGGAGGCGACCCCGTATCCCGCCGCGCCGGCGAACGCGAGCAGCGTCTCCAGTGAGGCACCGGCCTGCACCCGGATCGCGGCCGACCCGTCGGCGCCCTGCTGCTCCAGCGACATCGCGGTGAGGTGTGCGGTGGTGTCCAGCAGGACGACCTTGGCCGCGGCGGGGGTGCTGTCAGCCACCGTGAGGGGAGCCCAGCCGTGCCGCTGCCCTTGCGCGCGTACCGTCCAGCCGGCTCCGTAGGCCCAGTTGACGACGGCCAGTACCTCCTGCGGGTCGCGCGGCGCACACGTCCACAACTGGTCCGTACGAATCTCGCCGGCCCAGTTCTCGTAGGCGCGCTGATAGACATCGATCCCGGCCGGGAAGCCCGGCGGCGATGCCGAGGCCGCGTAGGCACTGCCCGGGCGGACCAGCCCGCGCAGCATCCACACCGCGCCGCCCGCGGCCGCCGACGATGCGAGCAGCCTGCGCCGTGACAGCCCGCCGCCCTGGTTCGAAGAACTGTCCGTCATCCCCGTATCCCCCTGACCCGCTCCGGACCGGCCCGCCCTGGCCGGTCGAGCACGCACGTTACCCAGCACAGACGGCCTCACGGTCACACGTTCGGCCGATTCACATGAACGAGTGAATGGCCCCCGAACCTGCTCCTCCTCGGGGCTCTTGCCATGTAGGCGGCCCGCCCGCTGCAGGCCAGGTGCCTGAGAGGTCGCGGATATCGAGGACGGTGCCGTGGCGCGGTGCTGACACCGACGACATGCCGTGGGCAACTCCTCACACAAACGCCGACGGGGCGGCCAACCGTGGTGCTCGCCCCGCTCCCTGCGCCCCCCGTCCTCACCGACACGGCCCGCAACAACACCGCCCCGCAACCGTCCCGGCCGACCGGCAGCCACACAACGAGCCCGCGCTCTTCCCGGCCCAGCGACCAGGGGAACCGCTGACCAGCAGACAACTCGGTAATCGGCTTCGCAACATTGAGCTTTCCTCTGAGGCCGGCCGATGCGCGGCTCTCAAACGGTGGCCGGCCGCCGAAGTTTGACCCGGCCGGCCACCGCTAGCGGCACGCGGTCGAGCGCGGCATCAATCGCCTCACGAGGCACCGGGCCGTGGCCAGGCTTACGACAAGTCGGCGGCCCGCTGCAAGACGACCGTCCTCGTGCGGCCCTCACCGAGTGGCTATGACCACCGCTTTCGATGCACGCGCTAGGAGCGTGGGTCGGTAATGGCCCAGCCGACGAGCGGGGTTGTGTAGTCGTAGATCAGCAGTCGGACCATCAGACGCGGGTCATACGGCGGGAAACCGCGCTTCTCGGTGTAGACCGCCAGGATCGGGGCCAGGTCCAGGGCCTCGTCGACCAACTCGGCGACGAACCACGCCAGATGGTCCTGCGGCAACCGCTCATCCAGCGACGGCGGCAGCAACATCATCTGAACGGGGACGAAGACCCGGAACGTCTTCTTCACCGGCACCGTCTGCGCGGTCTGCGGCTCCACCACCGCCGCCGGATACACCTCGAACAGGCCATCCCCACCAGACATACCAGGATTCTTCCATATGGAAGATCACGAACAGGAGGCGGTGTCGGGCTCAACTGCCTGATTGACCGCCAATGTCCGCGGCCAGCGCCGCGTAGATGTACTCGCTGCCCCAGCGATCCCCGTCGAGGTCGTTCTCGACCAGGTGCGCCTCCCGGCGCATCCCGAGGCGCTCACAGACCCGCACAGACCCGGTGTTCTCCACATCCAGCCGTGCGTAGAGCCGGTGCACGCCCAGCGTGTCGAAGGCAAACCCGGCCAGCGCCGCTGCCGCCTCGGTCGCGTAGCCGTGCCCCTGGTGACGTGGGTCGAGAGTCCAGCCGATCTCGGCCTGGGCGGCGCGGGCATCAGCCAGGGCGAGGCTCACCTCGCCAAGGATGTCGGACTCATCGCGTCGGCAGACGGCGAGTGCCAGCTTGTCCCCGTCGGCGCGCCAGGCCGTCTGCGCCGCGCGCTCGGCGGCAACCTGCTCGCTGCGCTCACGCGTGTGCGCCGGCCGGTACAAGTAGCGCGCCACGCTCGGCAGGCTCTGGTAGGCGTACAGGTCGTCGGCGTCGCCGGGAGTGAACAGACGCAGCGACAACCGGGCCGTGGTCAACGGCAGCAGCGAGGCGACGTCCATGCGGGCCTCCGGGTCGCGGATGTGGATCAAGATGCGGAATGATTTTCGCATCACGACTGCCCGGCAGCCACGCCTTTTCAACAGCAACGCCCGACAGCCCCACTCCACCAAGAGGCGCGGCATTCCAGGAGTTGTTTAGTGACCCACGCTCCTAGTGGGCGGCGGACGACTCGTCCGCGAGTCGGTTGTTGCGGTCGATTTCCGGCATGTGCGTCTCGGCCCAGACCCGCAGGGCGGACAGCGGTCTTTCGAGGGACAGGCCGAGCTCGGTGAGCCGGTAGTTCACCGCGGGTGGCACGGTGGGTTCCACCCGGCGCGCGACCAGGCCGTCGCGGACCAGGCTCTGCAGGGTGACGGACAGCATCTTCTGTGAGATGCCTGGGATACGGCGCCGCAGCTGCGCGAAACGGAGCTCGCCCGGAGCCTCCTCGGCCAGCAGCTTGACCACCATCGACGTCCACTTGGTACCGATGCGGTCGAGCAACTGGCGGGTCGGGCAGCGTGGATCCAGCAGATCACCGCGCTCACCGGGCCGCTGGTCAGGTCCGCCGGACCTCGACGTGGTCACCCGGGGCTCACCACCTGAAGAGAAAGTGCCGTCTTGGGCCCACAACGGTAGTTCCCTAGCGTGACCTTGTCACCATTCCTCACCACATCCCTGGAGTACCTCCATGCCTGAGCTGCGACGCCTTGCCGTCAACGGTGTCGAACTGAACGTCGCCCTCGCCGGATCGGGACCGGCCGTCCTGCTGCTGCACGGCTTCCCGCACACCTGGGAGCTGTGGACGGACGTCATGGCCGATCTCTCCGGCCAGTACCGCGTCATCGCGCCGGACCTGCGCGGGTTCGGCGCGAGCACCCGGGCCGCATGCGGGTACGACGCGGGCACCCTGGCCGAGGACGCCGCTGCGCTTCTCACCACGCTCGGCGTTTCCTCGGCCGCGGTGGTCGGCATCGACGCAGGCACCGCGCCGGCCTTCCTCCTCGCCCTGCGCCGCCCCGGACTCGTCCGGCGCCTGGTCGTCATGGAGTCCCTCCTGGGCAGGCTGCCCGGCGCCGAGGACTTCCTCGCCGACGGGCCGCCGTGGTGGTTCGGCTTCCATACCGCCGCGCCCGGCCTCGCCGAAACCGTGCTGGAGGGCCACGAAGCCGCGTACGTCGACTGGTTCCTGCACACCGGCACGCTCGGCGACGGAGTCCGCCCCACCATCCGAGACGCCTTCGTCCGCGCGTACACCGGCCGCCAGGCGTTGAGCTGCGCCTTCTCGTACTACCGAGCCCTGCCCCAGAGCGCCGCACAGATCGAGCAGGCCATCACCACCGCCCGCCTCACGGTACCGACGATGGCGCTGGGCGCCCGGCCGGTCGGTACCGCGCTGGAACGTCAGCTCCGCCCGGTCACCGACGATCTCACCGCACACCTCATCGAAAACTGCGGCCACATCATCCCCCTGCACCGGCCACACGCCCTGCTCACGCGGCTGCGCCCGTTCCTGGCGGGTGAGGACGCCCGAGCGGCGTGACCCGCCGGGCGGGGCCGGGGCTGCGAGGACTACAAGGCGAGCGACGCGGCCGAGTACGGCACCCATCGCCTCACCACACCGGGCCATGGACACCCGGCACGACAAGTCGGCGGCCCGTCACGACGCGACCGCCCGTGACGGGCCATCAACGAGCGGCTGTGACCAGCACGTTCAGCAGGCGCCCCAGGCGGAGGAGCATCCCGGCTCACCGGTAGCCTGCGTCACCATGATGCGCGCTTGGATCCTGCCGATACTGTTCGTGCTCTGTGGCTCAGCCATCGCGACCGCGCTGATCTCCCACGGGAACCCCGGCGCAGCCACAGCACTCCTGCTGGCGTTCCTGACGCTCGCAGGCGTCAACTCACCCCTGATCTTCCCGAGGTCGATCAGCGCGCGCGAGGCACAACAGCGCAGCATGACCGACGGCCGGCCAGTCGTCTTCTGGCGTCCGGGCTGCACGTACTGCATGCGACTGCGCATCCGGCTGGGCCGGAGCGCCCGCCAGTTGCACTGGGTCAACACCTGGCGTGACCCGGCAGGAGCCGCAGCAGTGAGGGCAGCCAACGACGGCAACGAGACCGTGCCCACCGTCGTCGTGGCCGGCCGGCCACACACCAACCCAGACCCCCAATGGGTGCGCGAACAGCTCCCGCCTTCCGCGTGATCACAAACTACGCACTGGACACAGGCACCACAGACCCAATGGACAGAGGTCAAAAGACCAGCTGACAACCGGCGTTGTGAGCCCTGCATCAGCAGTTCTAGAGCTGCCGGCTCCAAGAAGAAGCCTTTGCGTAACAGCCCGGGAAACGGTCACCGTGACCGGGCCCCTAACCGGAACCGCTTGAGGCCCACGCGACGCATCTGAAGCAGCACACCACCTTGGCGGGGGGCGGGCCACCAGCCCCGCAACCCCGCCCACGGCAGACCGGGACGCTCCTGGGCCAGCCACGCTGCGAAGAAGCGAAAAGCCAGTGCAGGTGAGCCCACCACCGACGACCAACCAGGCCCCTGTGATGAACCAGGGCTGACCGCCGGCCGGCTCCCCCCGGAACGGTGATCAGCAGCCGTACGGCTGCCTTGGGCACTGATGTTGCCGTCAACTACTGCCGTCACCCGGCGCAGTACCCCCGCCGGGCGACCCTGGCGGGCTTCGTGCTGCGAGTCAGCCCTGATGGCTGCCAAATCCCGGCGCCACGTAGCGCTGGTACGACAAAGCCCACACGTCGGTTTCACGGCGTATCCGCCTCATTGTCGACAGCGGATCGTCGTCCCAGCTTTCGAGTATCGACTCCGTGGACGCCTGACAGGATCGCTCAAAGTCCACGGCGCCCACAGCTCTCCTCAGACCGATCTCGAGAGAGCCGACAACCTCGACAGCCCTGGAAGACAGCTCATTTCGGGACACCGCTTCGCCGCGGGCCAACTGCCCGAGGGACGCAGCCGCAAGATCACGGAACCCGGCGACGAACTCATCAGGCACGGTGAGGGCAGATGCCTGCTCCACCAACTTGTGGTTCGCCTCCTCTGCCGCTCGCAGCAGTTCCGGGTTGATCTCGGATCCGCGGAGATGTCGCCATACGGCGCGGACGCCAGCGTCCACGCGGTAGTACACAGCCTGAAGAGATTCGTTGGGACATGCGACGAAGACGGCGCCCCCGATACGAAGCGTCAAAGAGGCGCTGTAGGCCACATCGGGCCCGCGGGGTGTTTCCTGCATGAGTGCTCCATACCTGTGGGCTGGACAGGACTGTGCCGGGCGGAGGAAGCCCCGCTACGCACAGCCTTGACCACTGACTATCACTCAGCTGTGAAATTGGCGCCCTGCGTGCGCGCACACGGGACAGATCGGCCCGCTGACCGCGGCTCCCGCGGCACCGGGCTGGTCACCGCGCACCGACGTGCTCCAGGCGAGGAGCTTGCGGCATGGAAGCAGCAGCACAACGCCTCACACCGCCGTGTCCGTGCTCGCATGGAGCGCACCTTCGCGCGGATGAAGACCCGGAAGGTCCTCCGCGACTGCCGGCTGAAAGGAGAGGGCGCCCACCACGCACTAAGCGGCATTGCCCATCTGCACGACCTTGCGCGGCCGCGCCGGACCGCACTCGACCGAAGCACTGCCCGTTCAGGATTCGGCGGGCAGGAGCTGGACAGGCCGACCCAGTTCCCCTCGTCCACCTTGGGTGTGGGCCGCTTGAACCCTCCAGCAGCCGGCGGGCGGCGGGACCGATGCCTGGACGGTCATCTCCCCACCGGGATACTCGATGCCCAGTTCGCAGCCCGCGCCGGCGGATTCCATGAGCACGGCCAGCGGCAAGCCACGCAGGAGGCTCGGCGCTCGGGCAGACATCTAGTGATGGCTGGTGCGTCCGCCAGCACCAGTCCCTGCGCACTGTTGTGGTCAACGGTGATCGAGGCGGCGCCGTCGGGGTCGTCGGCCAGGGCGTCGGGGACGGTGATGCGCTTACCGGCTCGCGCTGCACCTCGAAACCCTGGGCCACGACCATCACCATCTTCAGGCCGTGCTGTCCGGCCCGGCCGACATAACCCCACCACTGGGTCATCGAAGGCCACCCTCGGCTGGCCCATGCTCCACAGCCGCCCGGCCGGCGACTCCGAAACCCACCCTCACCGATCCACGGCCGTGATCCAACTCGCGCCCGGCCTCCGGGGCGCCGTCGGATCGTCCAGTAATTCCTTGCTTGACATATGCCCGATATGTGCTGTCAATGGATATATCTAGACAACTAGATAGATTCTGGGCTGGGGGGTGGAACGAAGGCAGGGGTCATGTCCGGGTCGGTCACTGGTGGAGAGCTGGTCGTGAGGATGCTGGAGTCGTTGGGTGTCCGGACGGTCTTCGGGGTGCCTGGCGGCCAGACGCTCTCCATCACGGACGCGATCCTGGCCTCGCCGGTGATCGAGTTCGTCACCGCCCGGCACGAGAACGCGGCGGCCGTCATGGCGGACGCCTACGGCCGGCTGACGGGGACGCCGGGGGTCTGCCTTGCGACGACGGGGCCGGGGGCGACCAACCTGCTCACCGGGGTGGGCGGCGCGGTCCGTGATTCCAGCCCGATGCTGGTGCTGACCTGCAACAACGCCGGCGAGAACATACACCGCGACGACGCCCAGAACGCCGATCACGTGGAGCTGTTCCGGTCCCTGACCAAGTTCAGCCGCCTGGTGGCTCATCCGAGCGCGCTGTGCCAGGCCGTGGAGGAGGCCTATCTGAACGCGATGTCCGGCAATCCGGGGCCGGCTCATCTGGACTTCGCCCGGGACACCATCGAGGGGCCGGTGGCCGATGCGGACGCGGCGGTGCCCGAGGGGGAGCATCCGATGCGCCGCTGGGTGGTGCAGCGTCCCCGCGCCGATGTCCACGCACTGGCCGATGTCGCTGGGCGGCTCGCGCGGGCCGAGCGGCCGGTGCTGTGGCTGGGCAACGGCTGCAATCGCTCCGGCGCCGGCGAGGCCGCGCTGGCGCTGGCGGAGGCCCTGCGGATACCGGTGATCACGACGTTCAACGGCATCGGTACCGTGCCGACCACGCATCCCCTGGTCTTCGGGGCGCTGAGCCGGATGGGCACCCGGCTGTCCAGCCGTGTCATGGCCGACGCCGATCTGGTGCTCGCGGTGGGCAACAGCCTCAACGCCGTCTCGACCGGCCGGTGGCGGATGGACCTGCCGCAGGTGATCCAGATCGACGTGGACCCCGCCATGCTGGGCCGTTACTACGGCCGCCGGACCATCGGGGTCGTGGCGGACGCGAGGGCCACGCTGGAGGAACTCCACGCTCTGCTGGCCGGCCGGGCCGACGAGTTCTCTGCCCGCCGCTCGGCCTGGACAGCCGAGCTGAAACAGGCCGAGGAGCAGTGGTGGCAGGAGCCGGCCGCCGCGGCGGCGCCGGCGCATACGGACGGCCTGTCCCCCGCGGACGTCGTACTGCGGCTGCGCTCGGCCGCGCCCGACGAGACGCTGCTCATCCCGGACGCGGGGAATCCGGGTGTGTGGTCGTACCTGTGGCAGATCCGGCAGCCCGGCAGCTACATCAAGCCGGTGGGCTTCGGGAACATGGGCTTCGCGGTCCCCGCCGCCGTCGCGGCGGCCGTGGCCGCCCCCGAGCGCCCCGTCCTGGCCCTGGTCGGGGATGGTTCGCTCGGCATGAGTCTGGCGGAGCTGGAGACTTTGGTGCGGGTGGGGGGCCGCGTCGCGGTCGTCGTGCTCAACGACGCCGGTTACGGCAACATCCGCCAGGAACAGATCGTCCACTACGACAACCGGACCATCGGTGTGGACTTCGGGCCGTCGGACTACGCCCGGGTCGCCCGCGGTCTCGGCCTGCCGGCCGAGCGGACCACCCGCCTGGAAGAGCTCGCCAAGCACGTCGCGGAAACCCTGGAGGGCCGCACGCCCGCTCTCTTCGACGTCCCCATCGACCGGAGCGTCAACGCCTGGACCTACCCCGCCTTCCGTCCCTACGAGCCGGAGGAGGGCTGATCATGACCGACAGCACCGCCCGCGACACCGGTGGCTCCGGTGCTCTGAACGGAATCAGGGTGCTGGACCTGTCGCGGTTCATCGCCGGACCGCTGTGCTGCCAGCTGCTCGGCGACATGGGCGCCGAGGTCATCAAGATCGAGCGGCCGAGCGGCGAGGACGCCCGCAAGCACGCACCGTTCCACCGTCAGCACAGCGTCTACACGATGGTCTACAACCGCAACAAGTACGGGGCCACGCTGGACACCCGCCGCCCCGAGGCACGGGCACTGCTGGAGGACCTGGTCCGGCGCAGCGACATCGTGGTGGAGAACTACCGTCCCGGCACCATGGAGGCGATGGGCCTGCCCTACCGGCGGCTGCAGGAACTGCGCCCCGGCATCATCCTGGTGTCCATCTCGGGCTTCGGGCAGACCGGGCCGCTCGCCCGCCGGGCCCTCTTCGACGCCATCGCGCAGGCCACGTCCGGGCTGATGAGCCTCACCGGCCCGCCGGACGGCGAGCCCACCCTGACGGGCACGTACATCGCCGACTACATCGCCGGGTTCCACGGGGCGATGGGGGCGATGCTCGCCCTGCTGCACCGGGACCGCACCGGGCAGGGACAGCACGTCGACGTGGCGTCCCTGGACGCGCTGTTCGCCTCCCTGGGCACGCGGCCCAGTGCCTACGCCATGCTGGGCGAGCATCCGCGGCGCAACGGTTCCCGCGACCTGCTCACCGGCCCGGCGAACGTCTTTCCCACCGCCGACGGTTATGTCTACATCCACGCCGGGACCGACCCCCTCTTTCCCAGGCTGTGCCGGGCGATCGGCCGCCAGGACCTGGTGGACGACGACAGGTTCGCCTCGGTTGCGGGCCGTATGGCGCACATCGAGGAGCTCGAGGAAGCCGTCGCCGCCTGGACCAAGAGCCGCCCCTGCGATGAGATCGCGCATGTCCTGCAGGAGGCAGGCATCCCGTTCGGGAAGGTCAGCGACATCCCCGAAGTCGTCGACTCCGAGCAGATCAAGGCGCGGGAGATGATGCTCGACGTGGAGCACCCCGTCCTGGGCACGCTGCGCCTGCCGGGCATCCCGATCAAGATGAGCGCCTCCGCCGGGTCGGTGCGCAAGGCCCCACCCCTGGTGGGCGAGGACAACGATCACGTCTACGGGAACCTGCTGGGACGGTCCGAGGAGGAGATCGCCCGGCTGAAGTCCCTGGGGGTGATCTGAGTGAACACCTCCGCGCACCGCCGCCCCGCCGATCTGCGCGTGGATCCCTCCACGCACCGCTCCACCGATCTGCACGTGGACCCCTCCGCCCTGGCCCTGGCCGGTCGGGGCCGGGTGTACGACCTGTCCTCCGGGTGGTGGCCCGGGATGCCGCTGGCACCCGGTCACCCGCCGTTCCAGGTCCTCACCTTCCGGACACCGGCCGGAGAACGTGCCCAAGGCGCCCGCGGCGAGCTGGAGTTTCTGCGGGACAACACCTCCCGGTTCGGGTTCATCTCCGAGATCCTCTCGTTCTGCGCCCACTCCGGAACCCATATCGACGCCCTGGCGCACATCACGTCCGGGGAGAACGACGAGTGGTACGGCGGCTATTCGGCGCACGAGTACCTCGGCGACTACGGCCCCCTCACCCACGACGCGTCGACGCTGCCGCCCCTGCTGTGCAGGGCGGTCCTCGTGGACGCGCCCGGCGCGCTGGGGCGTGAAACGCTGCGTCCCCACCAGCACATCGACCCGGACCTGATCCTGCTGGCGCTCGAACGGCAGCAGGTGCGGATCGAGGAGGGCGACGTGGTGCTGCTGCGCACCGGCACCATGAAGCACTGGCCGGACACCGAGGCGATGACCGCGGTGCAGGGAGCCGGGCTCGACCTGGACGGTGCCCGGATGCTCGCCCAGTACCGGCCGGCCGCCGTCGGAAGCGACACGGGGGCCGTCGAGGTCTCCCCCTCCGGTGTCCAGGGCGAACCCCAGCCGGTGCACCGGCTCCTGATCCGGGACCTCGGTATCCCCCTCATGGAATGGGTCTATCTCGAAGAACTCGCCGCGGCGGAGGTCCATGAGTTCCTGCTGCTCTGTCTGCCTCTCGCCATCACCGGCGCGACCGGCTCGCCCGTGCGGCCCGTCGCGATCGCCTGATCCACCATCCGTCCGTCACAGGAGACGCACCATCATGAAGACCACTCGCGGACGACGCATAAGCCACACCGCCCTCGCCCTTCCGGTGGCAGCCGTCCTCGCCGCCGGCACCGCCTGGGCCGGTACCACTTCCCACGCCCAGACCGCCTCCGGTAGCGGTCACGGCGGCCAGAACGCCGCGGCCCTGGGCGCCGGTTGGCACTCCGACCAGTGGAGCGACCTGCACAAAGCGGCGACCACCGAATCACCCTCGAAATACCAGGGCCCGACCGCACCGGTCACCACCCCCAAGCACCTCAAGGTCGCCGTCATCACCTGCCTGAGCATCCTCAGCGGCTGCGTGTCGCCCGCCACGGGCGCCGAACAGGCGGCGAAGCAGCTCGGCTGGCAGGTCAGGGTCCTGGACGGCGGCGGTACGCCGGACAAGCAGAACGCCCAGATGCTCAACGCCCTGTCCTGGGGCGCCAACATCATCCTCAACATCGCCATCGACCCGAACGCGGTCCAGGACGGGCTGAGGGCGGCGAAGCATGCCGGCGTCGCGGTGGGCGCGGGATCCAACGGTCTGGACTCGCCCAACCCGCCCATCAAGCCGTCCGGCAGCAACCTCGGTTACGCCTTCGACGTCGGCCCCGACTACGCCGCTCTCGGGACGAAGGCCGCGCAGTGGGTGCAGGCTGACTCCAAGGGCAAGGCCAACGTCGTCGTCTACTCCGACAAGGAGTTCCCGTCCGTGCTGGCCCTGCAGAAGGGGCTGCTGGACGAATTCAAGAAGTGCAAGGACTGCACGGTGCAGCCGCTGCGCTACTTCACCGGGAACCAGGTGGCCCAGGTGCTGCCGCAGTCGGTCGTCAGCTACCTGCGTTCGCACCCTGACGTCGACTACGTCTTCATCCCCTACGACCCGGCGGCGGCAGCGGTCGTGCCGGCGATCGCCCAGGCCGGCCTGGGCAACAAGGTCCGCCTGATCAGCGTGCTCGGCAGCCAGGAGAACCTGAACTTCGTCCGCAAGTCGCACGTCCAGATCGCCGACGCCGCCTACGACAACCGGTACATGGGCTACGCGATGCTCGACCAGACATCCCGGCTGCTCACCAAGAAGCCACTGGCCGAGCCCCATGGCGAGAACCTGCCCTTCGTCGTGCTGGACAAGGACAACGCGCCCGCGTCCGGCTCCGACTGGCACGCCTCCTTCGACTACCCCAAGACATTCGACGGACTGTGGAAGTGATGCCCGATGACTGCCGCTCTGGACGGCGTCACCAAGCGGTTCGGGACCTTCGCGGCGCTCAGCGAGGTGTCCCTGACCGTTGAAGACGGCGAGATCCACGCCCTGCTCGGCGCCAACGGCAGCGGCAAGTCGACCTTGGCCCGCACGATCACGGGGGTGTACGTACCCGACGCGGGGCGGATTCTGGTCGACGGCCGGGACGTCACCAGCGGATGGAGCCCGGCCGCCGCCGCGGCGGCCGGGGTGCGCGTCGTCCACCAGGAGGCCCCGCTGGTGGACCGGCTGACGATCGCCGAGAACGTGGCCCTGTTCGCCGGCTACCCGCGCGCGGTGCCCGGCCGGATCGCCTGGCGCACGCTGCGCGCCGACACCCAGCGGCTGCTCGACGACCTGTCGATCGAGCGGCCCAGCCGGGAACTGGCCGGGCGCCTCACCGGTGCCGAGCGGGCCATGCTCAGCGTGGAGCTGGCCGTGCGCACCGCCGGCGAGAACCTGCGGCTGCTGGTGCTCGACGAGGCCACGGCGGCTCTGCCGGAGGCCGAGGCCGAGCCCTTCCTGCGGCACGTGCGAAGTATCGCCGACCGCGGCCTGCCGGTCCTGGCCGTCACCCACCGGCTCGCCGAGCTCGCCTACGCGGACCGGGTCAGCGTCCTCGACGCCGGCCGGCTGGTGCTGGAGGGGCCCGCCGCCAAGGTGGAACGCTCCGAGATCGTACGGATGATGCGCGGCACCGCCCAGGCGTCCCGCCCGGCCGAGGAGACGCACGCCGGAACGCGGACCGACGCCGCCCGGGGCGCGACGGGGATCGCCGCCCTGTGGGGGCACGCGGCCGACAGGCGCGACCGGGCTCCCCTGCCGCAGCCGAGAACCAGTCCGGTGCTCCGGGTGCGGGACCTGAGCGGACACGATGTCGACGGACTCGACCTGGGCCTCATGCCGGGCGAGATCGTCGGTGTCATCGGGGTGCGCGGCAGCGGCCTGGAGGAGCTGCCACGGCTGCTCACCGGTGCCGAACAGCGCCGCGGGGGCACCATCGAGGTCGCCGGACACGAGCTGCCCGGCACTCTGCCGCCGAGGGTCGCGATCCGCCGGGGTCTGGTGTATCTGCCCGCCGACCGGCTCCATGAAGGCGGCATCCACACCCTCCCGGTCAGCGAGAACCTGGTCCTCCCCGAAGCGCGCAAGTTCTGGCACCGGCGGGCCGCGATGCGCGCGGCGGTCCGGCAGGTCATCTCCTACCTCGACGTGCGGCCCACCGACCCGTCAACCGTCTTCGGCCGGCTGTCCGGTGGCAACCAGCAGAAGGTCATCCTGGGTCGGCTGCTGCGCATGCGTCCGCGCGTCCTGGTCCTCGCCGATCCCACCTACGGCGTCGACCCCGCCGCTCGCGAGGTGATGTTCGACGCCATCCGCGACGCCGGGGTGAGCGGTATCGCCGTCCTGATGACCTCTACCGAACCCGAGCAGATGGCGGGCCTGTGCGACCGGGTCCTGGTGCTGCACCAGGGGCGGCTCGCCGAGGAGATCTCCGGGCCTGCCATGACCGCCGAGAACCTCATGACGAAGGCCCTGTGATGTCCGACAAGACCATCCGGCACGTCGATGCCGCGTCCGCCCACCCCGGGCGCGAACGCCTCGACCCTGCCCGGCTGTTGTCCTGGGTGAGCGGCTACGAGACAGTGGTGCTCCTCGCCCTGCTCGTGGTGGTGTTCACCTTCGCCTCCGACCGGTTCCTGACCGCGAGCAACCTCCAGAACGTGGCCCTCGTGCAGGCCGTCACGGCGACCATGACCCTCGCCGTCCTGATGCCCCTGATCATCGGGGAGTTCGACCTGTCGGTGGGGTATCTCATCGGATTCCTGGCGATGCTCGAAGCCGTCGTGGCCCAGCACACCAGCAATCCGGTGCTCGTGATCGGCGCGGGCCCGGTCGTCGGCCTGCTCGTCGGCCTGGTCAACGGCGTGCTGACGGTCTATTTCAAGATCAGTTCCTTCATCGCCACCCTCGGCGTCGGCATCCTGCTCAGCGGCGGGGCCCAGGGCATCAGCAACGGCAAGGTCATCTTCGAGAACATCCCCTCCGCCCTGACGTCCCTGGCCTCCGACGACTTCCTGGGCCTGTCGCTGGCGGTGTGGCTGACCCTGCTGCTCGCCCTGATCCTCTTCTACATCCTGGAGCACACCCCGTACGGCCGTTACTGGTACGCCATCGGCGGCTCCGAGCGCGTGGCCTACCTGGCCGGGGTGCGGACCAACCGGATGCGGATGACCTCCTTCGCCGCTGCGGGGCTGATCGTGGGCATCGCGGCCAACTTCGCTCTCGCCCAGGCCGGATCGGCCAACCCCGGTTACGGGCCCGACCTGCTGCTGCCCGCCTATGCCGCGGCGTTCCTCGGGGTGGCCACCTACCGGCCCGGCTACTACAACGTCCTGGGAGCGCTGGTCGCGATCATCCTGCTGGCCATCGGGTTCAACGGACTGAGTCTGCTGGGAGTGCCGTTCTGGGTGCAGCCCATCTTCAACGGAAGCGTGCTGATCATCGCCGTCCTGGTCGCCCGGCAGGAGACCCGCCAGGTGCGGACCGGATGACACACGCCCGACCGCCCGGGCCACCGGACCCTCCTCCGACGGCCCGGGCACCGAATCACTCGACGCGCTGCGCACTTCGCCAAGGAGGACGGGATGCGGACACCGACGGCGGGGCACGGCCCGAAGACCGCCCGGGCACTGGCCGAGACACTCGCCGGGGCCCGACTGGTCGACCTCAGCCGGACCCTGGAAGAGGGCATGCCCACCTATCCCACCCACGCCAAGTACTTCCAGAACCGATGGCTGTCGGTGGGCGACGTCGCCCGCATGAACCAGCTCGTGCTCGGCGAGCACACCGGCACCCACGTCGACAGTCCCTGCCACTTCCCGATCGAGGGCCCGCACGCCCGCGTCAGCGTCGAGGAGCTTGCGCTCACCGCGCTCACCGGACGCTGTGCGACCGTCACCCTGGACCCGCCGCCCGGCCCCGACGAGATGGTCGGCCCGCAGCCCCTGCGTGACTGGGAGGAACGCCACGGGCCGTTCGAGGCCGGGGACATCGTGCTGCTGGACTTCCAGTGGGCCCGCACCCGCTGGGCCCTGCACGAGGCAGGCTTCGCCCACCTGCAGAACTGGCCCGGCATCGCGCGCGAGACGGCCGAGCTGCTGCGCGATCGGTCCGTGCGGGCGGTGGGAACCGACTGCGTCAGCCTCGACAGCGGCGACGGCGGAGGCGGCGCACTGCCTGCGCACTACGTGCTGTTGTCCGCCGGCGTGCTCATCATCGAGAACCTGGCCAACCTCGACCAGCTGCCGGCGCTCAGCTTCTTCCTCGCGTTCCCGCTGCGCATCGCGCACGGCACCGGCTCCCCGGTGCGCGCGGTGGGCGTCGTGGACGGGGACATGCCATGACCACGCATCACACGGCGGTTCTCGGCCGCAACCTCACCGACCCCTCCCGGGCCGCGCACGAGAAGAACCTCGAAGCGGGTCTGAAACCGCCGGTGTTCGACGAGATCGTCATTCCCGAGGAGTTCGGCCCGGTCGACCTGCTGGTCGACGACCTCAAGATCAAGCGTTTCGCGTTCACTCAGGACGATCACGGCGACTGGTATCTGCGCGCCGGCCCCGACGGCCCGCGCATAGGGCACGCCGGACTGCTCGCCAACGACTTGCTGCAGCTGTTCACCCTGAGGTTCGCGGCCAGCCAGGTGGTGGGCCTGCACGCCGAGGAGGAGCTCTGGTTCGACCGGCCCGTCCTGGTCGGGCAGCGGGTCCGGCTCGCCGGACGCTATGTGGACAAGTACGAGCGGCGGGGCCAGGGCTACGTCGTCATGGAGGCCGACGCCCGCGACGAGGAGGGCCGCACGCTGGTCCGCCACCGCGGTGTCGAGATCATGCGGACCACGCCGGGCGAGGTGGCCGGACGCGGCTCGGCCGGCCACGCCACCGGCCGCCGGGTCAGCGACGAGTACGACACCACCCTGCCGCTCGCGGAGCGTCTCGGCGGCAATGCGATGTCCGGCATGGGACTGGAGCCGCTGCGCAAGGAGATCACGTTCGAGCAGATGGCCGTCTTCTCCCGGATCGGCGAGTTCGTCACCAACATCCACGACAACCTCGCCACCGCACGTGCCGGCGGTCTCCCGCTGCCGATCGTCCAGGGGCAGCAACTCGTCTGCTACGTGGCCGAGTTGCTCACCGGCGCCTTCGGTGCCGAGTGGTTCGGGACCGGCTGGCTGCGGGTGAAGTTCCTGCGGCCTGTGAGCGCCTTCGACCGCATCGAGGCCGCGGGGGCGGTGCGCGAGGTGGAGCGTGACGGCTCCCGCACGCGGATCGGACTGGACGTGTGGGTGCGCCGCGGCGACGGAAGCCTGGCCGCGGTCGGCTGGGCGCACGGCGAGGTGCCGACCCGCCGGCCGACGCACGGGATTCTGCCGTTCGCGGGCATGATGTGACCAAAGCGTGCAACACGACTCGAAGGAGGCACCGCGTGGCACGACTGCCCATGTACGAGGTGATCTACCGTGACCTCGACAGGCAGCTGTCCTGCGGCACCCTCAGGCCCGGTGACCGGCTGCCGTCCGAGGGGGAGATGGCGGAACACTACGGCGTCAGCAGAATGACGGTGCGGCAGGCGGTGGGCCGCCTCACCGACGAACGCCGGCTGGTCCGCCGCCGCGGCGCGGGCACCTTCGTGGCCGACCATCAGGCCACCTTCCGCAAGGTTCACAGCCTCGGTCCGTACAGCGAGGACATCGGCCGGGGCGACGCCGTCATCGAGACCCTGGTCCACCTCCGCGAGGTCGCCGACGCACCCGAGGACGTCAGTGACAGACTCGGCCTCAAACCCCGGCAGAAGGTCATCCGGCTGCTGCGGCTGCGCGTCGTCGACGGACAGCCGGCGGCCATCCAGGACTCCTGGGTCCCTTATGGGCTGGCGCCCTCCCTCGCCGACGACGAGCTGCTCGGCGGCTCCCTGTACCGGACCCTGGCCGACCGCTTCGGCATAAGACTCACCTGGGCCGAGCAGGAGGTGTCGGCAACCGCGGCCAGCGCCGAGCAGGCGGCAATGCTCCAGGTAGCACCGGGCACCCCGCTCATCGCCATCACCAGGCTCGCCCACGGTGAGGGGACCGGGCCGGTGGAGTTCGCGCACAGCTGGAGCCGACCCGAATTCCCGCTGCTCATCAGGCTGGAGAGGTGACGCACCATGGTGACCGACGACGCCGTGTGTGCCGTGGACGTGGGCACATCGGCGGTAAGGGCCGCCCTGGTGGCATCCGATGGGCGGCGGCTGCTTCAGGCCCGCAGGGAGCGAGGCCCCGACGAGGGCAGCGAGACCTTCGACGCCGAGCGGCTGTGGGACGACCTGTGCAGCGTCCTGCGTCAGGTCACGGACCACGCCGCACGCCCGCGACTGCGGTGTCTCGCCATCGCCGGACACGTCGGTCAGGTTCTGGTGGACGAGCGGGGCCGTCCACTGGGCCGGGCCGGCGGGTGGGCCGACTCCCGCGGCGTGCCTGAGGTCACCGCCGAGTGGTCCGACCCGGCGGCCCTCCGCCTGACCGGCCGGCCCGCGGTGACGGGCGGGGCGGTCCCCCTCCTGCGCTGGCTGAAGGACACCGACCCGCCCCTGCACCAGCGCGTCCGATGGGCGCTCGCACCCAAGGACTTCCTGGTGCTGCGTCTGACCGGCGTGGCCGCCACCGACATGACCAGCGCGGCGTACACGCTCGGCAGCGACGTCACCCGCCGGGCCTGGGACGCCGGCCTGCTCGCCCTCGCGGGAAAGGGGCCGGAGCACTTCCCTGAGCAGCACCCCGCGACGGACGTCGTCGGTGCCGTCACCGCGACCGCCGCCCGCATGACGGGCCTGCCTCAGGGCCTGCCGGTGGCTGCCGGAGGCCCCGACGGCACGGTCGGCGCCGCCGCCGTGTCAGGCTCGGCCCCCCACGCCGTCGTGGACGTCGCCGGTACGACCGACGTACTGACACGGGTGATCGGGTCCCCGCACGAACGCCCCTCGGCAGCCGTACTCAACCCCTATCTCACTCCCGGGCTGTGGACCTGCGGCGGCGCGACCGGAATGACCGGCGGAGCGCTGGCCCACTGGGCCCGCCTGCTGGGACTCGGCGACCCGGCCACCGCTCTGACGCAGCTGGGTCCCGCGCTCCGCGCCATCCCCGCGGGCAGCGACGGACTGTTCATGTCGCCGCTGCTCACGGGCAGCCGTTTCCCCGGCTGGAACCAGAGGGAACGGGGCGGGCTGTGGGGTCTCGCCGAACACCATGGCCCCGCCCACGTCCTGCGCGCCGCGCAGGAAGCCGCCGCGTACGTCGTACGCCAGGCCGTGGACACCCTCTTGAGCGACGACGCCCCCGACACGCCGGTCGTACTGGCCGGGGGGCCGTCACGCTCACCCGATCTGGCGCAGCTGCGGGCGGACGTCCTCGGCCGACCCGTGCACGCCAGCTCCGAACCCGACGCGAGCCTGCACGGTGCCGCGCTGCTGGCGCTGGTCGCGGCGGGACTGGAGCCCGGCCTTGCTGCGGCGCAGGCACACACGAAACCCGGCCTGCGCCGGCTCACCCCACACGCCCCGACCGCGGCACGCTATGACGAGCTCTACCGGCAGTGGCTACGGGCCAAGGACGGACGGATAGAGAACTGCGACTGGTCCTGACCTCCCCAGCAGCCCGGCCGATCCGCTGTCGTACTCAACGCGGGCGACCACAGCTCTACGGTTTGCCGCGGCTGATCACTTTGGCCACTTCGCTCATGTCGTTGTTCAGCTGGTGATCGCGTCCGGGCAGTCGGTGCACCTGTGCCTGCGGAATTGCGCGAGCATAGAGATCGGCGTGCAGCGGTAGGGCAAGCTCGTCCCGAAGTCCGTGGAACACATGCACCCGCGTCCCCCGCGGCAGTCTCGCGCCGAGATCGCCGGGCAGTTCGAACTCGGTGCCCGGCCATCCGCCGCTGCCGACGAACGGGGCAGCAATCAGTACGATCGCTGCAAGCCTGCGCTCCGGCGGCTGCTCGGCGAGTGCATGCATGAGGATCGTTCCGCCCACAGAATGACCCGTCACGACCGCGCCGTCCTCGAGGTCCGCCACAGCGCGCCGGATCGCTGGGCCCCACCGGGCATAACTCGGGTCGTCCTCGTCCGGCATACGCGGGTAGCGGACCTCATACTCGTCCCCGAGCTCTCGCCTCAGGCTGTCGACCAGCTTGTCGTCCCATGCGTCGTGCGCGCCCGCGCCGCCCCCCTGGATGAACAAGACCTGCTGAGTCCCTGTCATGGCAATTCGTCCCTCGCCCCGTCCGACAACCTGGTGCTACCCGCTGCGGACGGATGTCAGCGCGGAAAGGGACCCGCCCGGCACCCGAACGGTGAGCCACGTGCCCCCATATGGATCTCCACGAACAGCACCGGCACCCCACGTTCGCCGGCAGCACCGCGTCCGCATCCGCCGGCCCAGGACGGACAGTCTGTGGTGGTCTCCCTTTACGCCGACGGCAAGTACGCCGGCGCGGTGACCTGGAACGCGGACCCGCTGGTGCCCATGAGCGGCGGGCGGACGCCGTTGAGTTACTCGCGGACCTGAGCGGGCATTGCGGGATGCCCGTCACCGCTGTCCGAACCCAGGCCCGCGAGGAGGCGCAGCCCGTCCTCGGCGGGGCTGCCGGCGGCTGCCGACAGCACCAGCAGCTCCATGCCCGATTCGTCAGGTAGCGCAAAGTTCTCCTGGTGCAGTTCCAGGAGTCCCACCAGCGGGTGCCGGTAGGCCTTGCGTCCCTGTGTACGGGCACGGACGTCCGCGCGGGCCCAGAGGCGGCGGAAGCGCTCGCTGCCCATCGCCAGCTCGCCGATGAGCGAGGCCAGCCGGGGGTCCTCGGGGTATTTTCCGGCGGCCAGGCGCAGGTGCCCGACCACGTCGAGGGTGCATGTCTCCCAGTCCGCGTAGAGGCCGCGCTCGGTCTCCTCGAGGAAGATGTGCCGGGCGATGTTCAGGCCCGGCATCGGCCGGCCGAAGAGGAGCCCGGCGAGGCGGTTCCCCGCGAGCGCGTCCAGGCGGTGGTTCATGATCAGCGCGGGTGCGTCGGTGACCAGGTCGAGGATGCGCAACAGCTCCGGCCGGACCCGCCCGCCGGGCACCTTCGCGCGGAGGCGGCGCTGCCGGGCGAGCCGGTAGAGGTGTCCGCGTTCGGTCTCGTCGAGACCGAGGACGCGGGCCAGTGCGTCGAGGACCTGCTCGGAGGGCTGGGTCGCGCGGCCCTGCTCCAGGCGTACGTAGTAGTCGACACTGACGCCGGACAGGTGTGCGACCTCTTCGCGGCGCAGCCCTTCGACCCGGCGACGGCTGTCGGTGGGGATGCCCACAGTCGTCGGGTCGACCCGGGAACGGCGGGTCCGCAGGAAACCAGCGAGATCGTCCATGCCGCCAGTATGGCCTCCGCGCTGCCCGTGAAGGTGGTCCTGCCGTTACCAGGAAGTCCGGTCCGATGGAAGCGGCGCCCCTGAACGCGGGCGCCGCGGCGCTCCAGGATCGAAGGCACCCGATCCGAAGGAGTTCCCCATGAAGACGCTGATCGTCCACGCCCACCCGGAGCCGAAGTCGCTCAACAGCTCGCTGAAGAACCTCGCGGTGTCCACCCTGGAGAACGCCGGGCACGAGGTACGGGTGAGCGACTTGTACGCGATGAACTGGAAGGCGGTCGTGGACGCCGCGGACTACGGCCCCAGCGCATCGGATCCGCTGAAGATCGCACTGGACTCGGGCCGGGCCTTCGATGCCGGGACGCTCACCCCGGACGTCCTCGCCGAGCAGGAGAAGCTGTTGTGGGCCGACACGATCATCTTCCAGTTCCCGCTGTGGTGGTACACGATGCCCGCGATCCTCAAGGGCTGGGTGGACCGGGTGTTCACCTACCACTTCGCGTACGGCGTCGGCGAGCACAGCGACACCAAGTACGGCGAGCGCTTCGGTGAAGGCACCCTCGCGGGCAGGAAGGCCCTGCTGTCGGTGACGGCCGGCGGACCGGAGACGCATTACGCCGCTCGCGGGATCAACGGTCCCATCGACGATCTGCTGTTCCCGATCCACCACGGCATCCTCTACTACCCGGGCATCGAGGTGCTGCCGCCCTTCGTGCTGTACGGTGCCGACCGGATGTCCCGCGAGGACTACCCGGACGTCGCCAAGGCCTGGACGCAGCGCCTGCTCACCCTGGAGTCGACCGAGCCGATCGCGTTCCGGCGGCAGAACTTCGGTGACTACGAGATCCCCTCGTTGCAGCTGAAGGAGGGACTGGAGCCCGCGGGCCGCACGGGTTTCGCACTGCACGTGCGCGGCTGACCGCCTGCCCGTAACTGGGCGACGGGCGGGCCGGCTTCCCCTACCCGGTGAAGCCGGTCCGCCCGTCGCGCGAGGGGCTACCGGACCGGGGCGGTCGTCGTCCCGGGAGTGATCGGCTCGATGCCGGTCAGGGTGGGGACGACCTTCTGGATGAGGCCGTCCGGGGTGTAGCGCAGCCGGTCGATGGTGACCTCCCGGTGGGTGCCGTCGCCGCCCGGGATCGCGAAGCGGTGGTAGGCGATGTACCAGTCGTCCGTGCCGGGGATCTGGATCACCGAGTGGTGACCGGTGCCCAGGATGCCGCGCGTGGGGTCCTTGGAGAGGATCACGCCGTGGTTGCGCAGACCGTCCATGAGCGGGCTGGTGCCGGTGGCGTATCCGACGCGGTAGTCCTCGCTGCGGGTGTCGTCGATGGACCAGCTGAGGTAGTAGACGCCGTCGCGCTTGTGCATGAACAGGCCCTCGCGGAAGCCGTCCAGGCCCGTCAGGCGCTTGATCTTCGCCGGGTCGTAGGAGGTCATGTCGGGGTTGAGGGGTACGAGGTAGGCGTTGCCGTTGCCCCAGTAGAGGTAGGACTGCCCGTCGTCGTCGGTGAAGACGGCGGGGTCGATGGCCTGGCCGCCGTCGGGGTTCGCGGCGACGAGAGGCTTGCCGGAGTCGGTGAAGGGGCCTGTCGGCTTGTCCGAGACGGCCACGCCGATCTTGGCGTCGGCGCAGAAGTAGAGGTAGTACTTGCCGTTCTTCATGGTCGCGGCGGGGGCCCAGGCCCTGCTGTCCGCCCACGCGACGTCGGGCCCCAGGTCGAGGATCACCGGGTGCACTCTCCAGTGGACGAGGTCCTTGCTGGACCAGGTCCTGAACGTGGAGCCGCTCCAGCCCGGGTAGCCGTCGCTGGTCGCGTAGATGTAGTAGGTGTCACCGAACCGCACGATGTTCGGGTCGGCGTTGTAGCCGGGCAGGGACGGGCTGCCCATCACCTCGGCGCGTACGGTCCAGGTGCGCACGGTGTGGTCGGCCGCGCGGACCCGGTAGGCCACGGGGGACGTGAAGTCGTGGACGCTGCCGTTGGCCGGCTCCACCCGGCTGGTGGCCGCCACGCCGAACCGCGGCGCGAGGCGGCGTATGTCGGTCCCGGGCCTGACCGGCAGCAGCACCGTGGAGGCGGCCGAGTCGATCACGGCGGGGACCTTGAGAGCGGCCAGGTCGACCGAGGTGATCTCGGTGCGGTTGCCGGGCAGTTCGCGCACCTCGTCGGCGTTCAGGGCCCGGTTCCAGAGGGAGAAGCCGCGCATCGCCCCCTTGAAGTACCCGTCGCTCGCGTACAGCGAGCGGCCGAGGTAGTCGGCGGTGGTCCGGCCGCCGCCGATGTCGCCGGGGCGGAGGGTGACGGCGTCGTTGCGCGCCACCTCGGTGCCGTCGAGGTAGAGGCGTGCCGTTGTGCCGCTGAGGGTGTAGGTGAGGGTGTGCCAGCTGCCGCGCGGCAGGTTTCGGGTGCCCGCGGTCTGTTCCGTGCTCCAGTTGCCGGTCGTCAGGGAGGTCCGGTAGCCGTCGCCGGTCGTGAAGAGATAGCCGTTCCCGCTTCCGTCGGCGGAGTTGCCCAGCCCCCACAGCCAGTAGGGCGTGGCCTGGTCGGGGTCGATCTTCACCTCGGTGGAGACCGTGACGGCGTCCAGGCCGTTCATCAGGTTGTCCGGCAGGGCGACATAGCCGTTGGTACCGCCGAAGTCGGCGGCGTCCGCGGTGCGGGTGACGTCACCGTGCACGACGGCGTCGTAGCCATGGCCGGTGTCGTCCGGCACGCGCGTGCCGCTGCCGCCGAGGCGGTACGACGCGACGAGTCCGTGCTCGTCCGCGGTGAGGGGCTGCGGGACGCCGCGCAGCCGGTCCATCTCGGCCTGGGTGACGGGCAGGACCGTGCCGTGGCGAGGGCTGGCGGGCAGCTGGTACCCGGTGGACATCGTCCACTTCCCGGAGGCCAGGTCGGTGGTCTCGAAGGGGACGTAGCCGCGGCCGCCGAACTCGTCGATGAACAGGTACCACTTGTTCTCGGTGTTCGACTTGAAGACCGTGGGTCCCTCGCCCTGGTTGATGCCGGGGTGGGTGGCGTCACCCTTGCCGATGCACTCGGAGACGAAGTCCCAGTCAGTGTTCAGCAGCCGGGTGGATTTCTCCTCGATGACGAACTTGCTGCAAGGGGTGGAGGAGGTGTTGTTCCGCTCGTCCTTGGTTAACCGGTAGTAGGTGTCGCCGTCCTTGATGACGGTGGAGTCGATCACCGAGTAGCCGGGGTCCTTCCACACGCGGGGCGCGGAGAAGGTACGGAAGTCGCGTGTGGTGGCGTACATCATGCGGTTGTAGCTGCTGCCGGTGTGGGCGGTGTCGGCCGGGTCGTACAGCTTGGACGCCCAGAAGACGACGTAGGAACCGAGGCTGTCGTCCCAGTACGCCTCGGGCGCCCAGGTGTTGCCGGCGGTGTCGTCCGAGACCTTGACGTGGCGCTGGTCGGACCAGTGGATCAGGTCGGTGGACTCCCACACCTCCAGGTACTTGCTTCCGGTGCGCTGGGCCGCGTCCCAGTTGCCGTTGCCGTAGATCCTCAGGTCGGTGGCGATGAGGTAGAACTTGTCGCCCTCGGGGGAACGGATGACGAACGGGTCGCGCACCCCTTTGTCGCCGAGGGTGGAGGTGAGCACGGGCTCGCCGCCGTTGAGTTCGTCCCAGTGCAGGGGGTCGTTTCCGCGGCTGACCGCGGAGTGGATCTGTTCACCGTCGGAGCGGCCCTCGCCGGTGAAGTACTCGAAGAGATAGCCCTGGTACGGCTCCTTCTTCGGCAGGGGGCGCACGGTCAGGTCGAAGCGCCGCTGGGCTTGGGCCTCGCCGAGGCGCACGATCGCGGTCAGCCGCACGGGGCGGGCGGGCTCCCCGTAGGCGGGGCGGTGGACCTCGCCCGTGGGGGTGACGGTCCTCGGGTCGGTCGACTTCCAGGCGATGCGGGCGCCATAGCGCCCGGTGGTGGGCAGGGTGAGGTTGCCGCGGACGTCGTCGGCGTCCGAGACGGTGAGGGCGGCGGCGGCCTGCGTGACCTTCGCGCGGTCACCGGCGTTCTCGTCGTTCTGCGCGGCCGCCGGCGTGCCGTCGGGGGGCCCGGCCTTTGCCGGTGCGGCCATGAGCAGAACGGCGAGCAGGCACATCAGCACCCCCGGTACCGCTCGCGCGGTCCAGGTGAGGCGGGGGTATGGACGGGGCATGGGCGTTTCCTTCCGGTGAGGGTCGTGGCACGCGTCCCGCCGCGGTGGCGGCGGCGGCGGGTGCGGCGGGTGCTCCATGCGGTGGCGGGTGAGGCCGGCGGCTCAGCGCGTGACGGGTTTGCCGCGGCCCCAGGCCCAGGCGAGGCGGTCGGCTCCGGACCGGTTGGTCGTGGCGAGCCAGGGCCGCTCGGGGTCCCCGACGAGCTTTTGCAGCGTGTACGTGTCGTCGGTGCGCAGGCCGGGCCAGTAGACGGCGCCCATGCCGAGCTCGCGGAAGGTGTCGGTGACGGCCTGCAGGTAGTTGACGAAGTTGTCGGAAGGGTCGGCCTTGTCGTAGTTCAGGCCGGTCGTCATGGGGGCGCCGAACTCGTCGGCGACGGTCCGTCCGGCGCAGTCGCCGATGCGTTCCTTGAGGTCGGCGACCCACTGGTCGTAGGTGGCGTAACTCTTCCAGAACCCGTAGTGGTGCAGGGACAGGTGGGTTCCGCGCAGACGCGGGTCGGCGCACACGGTGGTGACGTGGTCGTTGTAGCCCGCTCCGCTGACGAAGACCCGCTCGCGGGGGACGGCGGGGTAGGTCG
Organism: Streptomyces sp. NPDC097129; assembly: GCF_055668065.1. Taxonomy (NCBI): domain Bacteria; kingdom Bacillati; phylum Actinomycetota; class Actinomycetes; order Kitasatosporales; family Streptomycetaceae; genus Streptomyces; species Streptomyces sp. NPDC097129. The sequence continues at coordinate 113,125 of NZ_JBVOQE010000003.1, forward strand.
CCAGCCAGTTCGCGGCGATGTCGGCCCATTGCGTGTCGGTGTAGCCGTGGGGCTCGTTCATCGGCTCGAAGTAGACGCGCGCGTTGTCGCCGTAGGCGTGGACGACGGTGTCCCACATGGTGCGGTAGGCCCGGGTGTCGTCGATCAGCCCGTCCTTGCGGGCGCCGGTCCCCTCCCAGTAGGAGACGATGACCTTGAAGCCCTGCCGGGTGGCGGCGTCGATGACGCCTCGGTACGCGTTCCAGTACGGGCCGTTGACGGTGTACGGGTTGATCGGCAGCCGTACGGTGTTGGCACCCAGGTTGGCGCGGAACGCCGTGATCACACGGGTGGCCTTGGCGTAGGTGCGGGTGTAGTCGTCCGACGTCGACAGGCCGGAGAGGACGACGGGGTCGTCGGCGAAGTTGTCCCGGGGGTCGGCCCAGTTGACGCCCCGGAACTCGGCGGTGTTCTGCTGCGGGGCCGCGGCGGCGGGGGCACCGGTCGCGGTCGCGCCGACGGTGGCGGCCAGGGCGGCGGCCGTCACCAGGGGCGCCCATCGCCCGGCGGCACGGCCACGGATCTTGGGCAGGCGCATGTCAGTCCCTTTCAGTCGGTCGGTGTCGAGGACCCCGCACATCGCGGGGGCGGCCCGGCCGCCGCGCGGCGGGGCCTGTCGTGGCAATGGGCTAGCTCCCGGCGGCTGTCACGTCCGTGACCCTCCACCGCTGGTTGGCACCGGAGTTGGGCGGCCAGGTGGTGACCGCGGCGCCCTCGCCGGTCGCCTGTCCTCCGACTTCCAGCAGCCGTCCGCCGGCGGCGTTGACCAGCGTCCAGGAGCCGTCGCCGGTGGTCGAGGCGATCCATTCGGTCGCCGCGTCACGCCGGCCGGTGTCGGGTTCGGCGACCGGGACGTTGTCGCGGACCGCGAGGCGCTTGCCGTCCACGGCGCTGGTGAGGACGTACCGGGCGTCGCTCGCGCTGCCGGGGTGTACCTGGCTCAGCCGCCACTGCTGGGCGGTGGAGCCGCTGGGCGTGCCGATGATGAGGCTGGTGCCGTTGCCCGCCACGGTGACCGCCTTGCCGCTCTGCACGCCGGTGAGGGTGTAGCTGTGGCCCTTGCGCAGCAGCGGCGCGTCCTGCGCGACACCGGAGACGCCCTTGACGACGAAGGAGGTCACGGACTGGGCGGGCACGGTGACGGTGGCCCGGCCGTCCTCGACCCTGACCGCGTCCCGTACGGCGAGCTTGCCGTCGGCGCTGGTGACGACCGGCGTGACGGTGGCACCGCGGCTGATGCTGCGGAACCTCGTCAGGTCGAGGGTGACGCTGCGCGCGCTGGTGGTGCTGTTGACGTGGACCAGCGAGGCGCCCCTGCCGTCCTTGGTCACTGCGGCCGCGCTGGAGGTGTCGTCGACGCTGATCAGACGGTCACCGGGCTTGATGAAGTGGGTGAAGTTGCGTGCCGTGTCGAACTTGGTGTTGGTGCGGATCGGGCAGGTACCGAGGGTGTCCGCGGAGGTGCAGCTGAACGGGATCTGGATCTCGCCCCAGTTGCCGCCCTCGGCGGACTCGCCGCCGGGCTTCATGTTGTCGTAGTCCTCGACGGGCTGCCAGAACACCCAGGCGCTCGGCTCCAGTTCGCGCAGGTCGTCGACAATGTGCTGGGCGAGGCCGAGTCCGGGACGCATGTCCGTGAAGCTCTGCCCGTCGCCCCAGTCGCCCTCGACCTCGCTCATCCAGAGCTTCTTGTCCGCCGCCTTGGCGAGGTCGCGGACGGTGGTGCGCTGCCCGGTGCCGTAGGTGTGGACGTTCATCTGGCCGACGAGGTCGCGGTCCTGGGCGGTGTAGGCGCTCCAGTTCTGCGCGAACGTCGAGGGGTTGGTCTCGTCCATCGCGGAGATCCGCGCGTGGGACTTCGCCGCGCGCAGGGCCGGTGCCAGCGCCTGCAGCACCGTGCGCTGCATCGCGGGGCTCATGTGGGCGCCCTCCTGGCGGCCGCCGACGGGCCGGCCGTCCGCGCCGAGGCGGGTGCTCCAGTAGGGGGTGTTGGGCTCGTTGAAGGGGTCGACGGTCGTGACCTTGATGCCGTGCGCCTTCTCCAGCCGCTCGGTGGCGCCGGCCAGGTAGGCGGCGTAGTCGTCGACCGACTCGGTCCTGAGCTGGTCGGCGGTGGCGTCGAAGCCGCCGGAGACGTAGCCGGAGGCCGTCATGAACCAGGGCGGGGAGTTGCTGAAGGTCTCCCAGTGGGTGATGTCGTTCTTGATGCGGTCGACCCACCAGCGCTGCGTGGCGTCGGCGTCGGCGTTCCAGTCGGCCGGGTCGTCGGCGCTCCACCAGTGGGTGTCCGCGCGGGTGGTGCCGTCGGGGGCCTTCCACCAGCCCTGGACGGCGCCTCCGGCCCGCAGGTAGTCCTTGACGTCGGGGGCGTTGCCGCCGCCGATGTTGTAGCGGGCGATGTTCAGGCCGAGGCCGTCGTCGTCGAAGAGGAGGGCGGCGAGCCTGTCCCGTATCTCCGGCGGGTAGCCGCCGGTGACGTTGGCGAACCAGGCGAGGCTGGTGCCCCAGCCCTCGAAGGGCTGCTGCTGGTAGGAGGGGTCGAGCCGGACGGTGACGGAGGGGATGTCCGCGGCCTGTGCGGGGCCCGGCGCCGAGACCAGGGCGGCCCCGGTGGCCAGGGCGGTGAGGCCGGCGGCGGTGAGCAGCCGTCTGCTGCGGGTGCGGCGTGCCATCGGTGTGCTCCCAACGGAAGGAGAATCGCGCTGACATGGGCCCTCCCGCCCGCATCGGGGCAGGAGGGAACGGCCCTTGAGGAAGGCGTGTGCGGCCGTCCTCCAGGGGCTGGGCGAGGGGGTTCAGGCGAGTGGCTGGCGCAGTACGGCGACGGCCCGGGGAGCGAGCGTGAGGGTGCCGTCGGCGGCCAGGGTGCCGAGCAGGGCGTCACCGCCGAGACCGGGCACGGTGACCGTGGCGTCGGTGCGGTTGACGAGGAAGCGGAAGCGGGCGTCGGTGCCGCGGCGCACGGTCGTCTCGACGCGTCCGCGTGCCGCGGGAGGCAGGTCGCTGTGCACGCCGGCCGGTTCCAGCAGGCGCGGAAGGAGCGAGGCGAGGCCGTCGGCGCCGAGCCGGGTGGAGACGTAGGTGGCCGAGCCGCTGCCCGTCGGGCGCCGGGTGACGGCGGGGCGTCCCGCGTACGCGCCGGAGCGGTAGTGGGCCAGGACCTCGGTGTCGGGGTCGGTGACGGTGATCCGGTCGGTCCACAGCGTGCCGGTCGCCGGACCGTCGAGGGCGACCTCGTCCCCGGCGAGGAGGGGACCGAACTCCTCGATGCGGATGCCGAGCAGGTCGCGCAGCGCGCCGGGGTAGCCGCCGAGCCACACGTGGTCGTTCTCGTCGACGATGCCCGAGAAGTAGGTGGTGACGAGGTGGCCGCCCTGTTCGGTGTAGCGGGTGAGGGTCTTGGCGAGATCGGCCGGGACCATGTGCAGCACCGGGGCGATCAGCACCTGGTGCCGGTGCAGGTCGCCGCGCGGGGTGACGAGGTCGGCGCGGACGCCGAGGGCGAGGAGGGCGGAGTACCAGTCGAGTGCCTCCTGCCGGTAGTCGAGCAGGGAGGTGGGGTGGGAGTCCTGCTCGCTCGCCCACCACGACTCCCAGTCGTAGAGGATGCCGACGGGGGCGGGCTCGCGCTCGCTGCCGGCGATCGGTGCGAGCGCCTTCAGGGTGGCGCCGAGTTCGCGGACCGCGCGGAACAGGTCGCTGTCCTCGCCGGCGTGCGGCACCATCGCGGAGTGGTACTTCTCGGCGCCGGCCGCGGACTGGCGCCACTGGAAGAAGCACACCGCGTCGGCCCCGTGCGCGACGTGCAGCAGCGAGTCGCGGGCCAGGTCGCCCGGCTGCTTGGCCAGGTTGACGGGCTGCCAGTTGACGGCGCTGGTGGAGTGCTCCATCAGGAACCAGGGCCGGCCGCCGCTGATGCCGCTGGTGAGGTTGGCGGAGAAGGACAGCTCGTCGCGGTCCTGGGGCCCCGGGTGGACGTAGTGGTCGTTGGACACGAAGTCGATCTCCGCTGCCCAGTCCGGGTAGTTCATGCCCTTCGTGCCGCCCATCACCATGAAGTTGGTGGTGACGGGGACGTCGGGGGTGATCTCCCGCAGGATCTCCCGCTCGGCGCGCAGATGGTCCTTGAGCGCGTCGGAGGAGAAGCGCTTGAAGTCCAGCTGCTGGGTGGGGTTGGGGTGCGAGGCGGCCAGGCGCGACGGGAGGACCTGCTCCCAGTCGGTGTAGCGCTGCGACCAGAACGCGGTGCCCCAGGCGTGGTTGAGGGCGTCCAGGGTGCCGTAGCGGGCACGCAGCCAGTCGCGGAAGGCGCGGGCGGCGTCGTCGGAGTAGTCGTAGACGTTGTGGCAGCCCAGCTCGTTGTTGACATGCCAGGCGACCAGGGCCGGATGGCCGGCGTACCGGGCCGCCAGCCGGCGCACCAGGTCCAGGGCGTGCCGGCGGAAGACGGGTGAGGTGGGGCGCCAGTGCTGGCGCGCTCCCGGCCACAGGGTCTCGCCGGTGGCCGTCACCGGGAGGACTTCGGGGTGTGCGGTGGTGAGCCAGGGCGGTGGGGAGGCGGTGGCCGTGGCCAGGTCGACGCCGACGCCGCCCTCGTGCAGGAGGTCCATGACCTCGTCGAGCCAGCCGAAGTCCCAGGTGTCCGGGCCGGGTTGGACGCGGGCCCAGGAGAAGATCCCCAGGGACACGAGGTTGACGCCGGCCTCGCGCATGAGGCGTACGTCGTCCCGCCAGACGGAACGGGGCCACTGTTCGGGGTTGTAGTCGGCGCCGTAGAGGAGGCGTGGGGTGCGGTCACCGTCCGTCCCGCGCGTTCGGGACAGGAGGGTGGAGATCATGGTGGTCCTTCCGGGAGGGGCCGCGGGCGGCCCGGAGAGCCGGGCACGCCGCGCCGGCGGTCACTTCTCGACGGTGAAGCCCTGCTCGCTGCCGTACTTGACGGAGGCGTCCTGCCAGGCCTTCAGACCGTCGGCCAGCTTGGTGTTCGACACATAGGCCTTGCCGACGGTGTCGTTGAAGATCGAGTTGGCGTACACCTGGTACGGCAGGTACGACCAGTCGTCGGCGACGTTCGCGGCGGACTCGGCGAAGATCTTGTTGGCCTGCTGCCCGCCGAAGTACGGGAAGGCGGTGTTCTGGAAGGCCGGGGAGTTGAGCTGCGCGACGGTCGCCGGGAAGGCGCCGCCCTTCACGCGGGTGTCGACGCCGTGGCCGGCGTTGGCGTACTCGACGAACGCGTAGGCCAGCGCCTCGTTCTTGCCGAGCTCGGGCAGGGTGAGGGCGCTGCCGCCGTTCTCCGCGGAGGCGTGGGCGCCGGCCGTCCACTGCGGCAGCGGGGCGACGCGCCAGTCACCGGCGGCGTTCTTGACCCCGGAGGCGAGGTTGGCGGGCATCCAGGCGCCGATGGCCAGGGTCGCGATGGTGCCGTCGCCGAGGCCCTTGTACCACTCGTCGGACCAGCTGGTGACGGGAGCGAGGAGCTTGTCGTCGAGGAGCTTCTGCCAGGTGCCGGTGTACTTCTTGGCGCCCGCGTCCGCGAAGTCGATCTTCACCTTGGTGCCGTCGACCTTGTAGGGACGCGAACCGGCCTGCCACAGCATGCTGGTGGTGAAGCCCGCGTCGCCGGTGTCGTTCGTGATGTACGCCTTCGGGTCCGCCTTGTGCAGGGCGCGCGCCGCCGCCACGTACTCGTCCCAGGTGGTGGGCAGCTTGATCTTGTACTTGTCGAAGACCTTCTTGTTGTAGAACAGCGCCATCGGGCCGGAGTCCATCGGCAGGCCGTAGATGCCCTCGCCGCCGGCCTTCACCCCGTTCCAGGGGCCCGGGGAGAAGGAGGTGGCGAGCTTGCCGGCGCCGAAGCCCTTGAGGTCGGTGAGCTGCTTGGTCAGCGCGTACTGGCCCATGGCGTAGTACTCGATCTGGGCGACGTCGGGGACGCCCTTCTTGGCGGACATGGCGTTCTGCAACGCCTTGTACTGGTCGTTGCCGGTGCCCGCGTTGACCAGGTTGACCTTGACGCCGGGATGCTCCTTCTCGAAGTCGGTGACCACCTGCTTGAGGGTGGGCTCCCACGCCCAGACCGTGAGAGTGCCGCCCTTCTTCAGCGCGGTCTGGACATCGGCCTCGGAGACGGACTTCTTCGCGTCCGAACCGCCGTCGCCGGAGCCACCGCACGCGGTGGCTCCGAGGGCGAGGGCGCACAGGAGGCCGATGCCGCGCAGCAGGCGGCGGGAATGCTTGGGCATGGACGTACTTCCACTTCTTGGCGAAACACCGACGGGTGAGGGTTGAAGGACGGAGGCAGAGGCGAAGGGTGTGCGCCGGGCGCCGGCTCGCTGCCGTAAGGAACGGGACGTGCACTGGGCGCCGGCTCGCTGCCTGGAGCGGCGGGGCGGTCAGCCGGGGCGGGCGGGGCGGGGCGGTGCGCCGGGACGGGCGCGGCTCATTCCTTGACGCTTCCCGCGGCGAGCCCCGACTGCCAGTACTTCTGCAGCATCAGGAACGCGGCGATCAGCGGGACGATGGTGATGAGTGAGCCGGTGACGACCAGGTTGAACACGGGCTGGCCGCCGGCGGTCGCGGCCTGCGCGTTCCAGCTGTTCAGGCCGAGGGTCAGCGGGTACCAGTCCGGATCCTTGATCATGATCAGCGGAAGGAAGTAGTTGTTCCAGGTGGCGACCATGGTGAACAGCGAGACCGTGACGATGCCCGGCGCCAGCAGCGGCAGGGCCACCTGGAAGAAGATGCGGAGCTCGCTCGCGCCGTCCATACGGGCCGCCTCCAGCAGCTCCGTCGGGATGGCCTCGCCGGCGAACACCCACATCAGGTACAGGCCGAACGGAGAGATCAGCGAGGGGATGATCACCGCCCACGGGGTGTTGGTGAGTCCCATGTTGCTGAACATCAGGAAGGTCGGCACCGCCAGCGCCGTCCCCGGCACGGCGACGGCGCCGATGACGACGGCGAAGACGGCGCGGCGCCCGGGGAAGGCGAACTTGGCCAGCGCGTACCCGCCGAGCACCGCGAGGAAGGTGGCGCCCCCCGCGCCCACCACGACGTAGAGCACGGTGTTGAGCAGCCAGCGGGTGAAGACGCCGTCGTTGTAGGTGAACGTCTCCCTGATGTTGTCCCACAGGGCGAAGTCGCTGTCGAACCACAGGCCGGACGAACGGGACAGCCCTTCCTGGGTCTTGGTCGCGCTGATGACCAGCCAGAGCAGCGGAACCAGGCTGTACAGCAGCACCAGGGCGGTGAGCACGGTCAGCAGGACGCTGCGCCGGGGCCGGCCGGCGGCAGGACGGCGCCGGGCCGGGCGAAGGCGGGGCACGGCGCCGGCCGGGCGCGGGCGCTGGGTCGCGGAGCCCGACGAGGCGGCGGTGGTCGTGACAGTCATCGCTGCCTCACGCTCCCTTGCGCATGCCGCGCAGCTGCACGACATAGGCGATGACCATGGTGATCAGGCCCATGACGATGGCGACCGTCGCGGAGTAGTTCTGCTGCTGGCCCGAGAACGACAGCGAGTACGTGTAGAAGTTCGGGGTGTAGTCCGTGGTGATCGCGTTGGGGGCGAGCTTCTGCAGCACACTCGGCTCGTTGAAGAGCTGGAAGCTGCCGATGATGGAGAAGATCGTCGCGATGACGAGGGCTCCGCGGATCGCGGGCAGCTTGATGGCGGCGATGACACGGATCTGCCCGGCTCCGTCGATCTCGGCCGCCTCGTAGAGGGAGTGCGGGATGACGCGCAGCGCCGAGTAGAAGATCAGCATGTTGTAGCCGACGAACTCCCAGGTCACGATGTTGCCGATGGAGGCGAGGACCAGGTCCGGGGAGAGTGGATCGGGCAGCGTCAGGCCGAAGGCGTCGTTGAGGTCGCCGACGAGGCCGAAGCGCGTGCCGTACATGAAGCCCCACATCAGGGTGGCGACCACGGCCGGTACCGCGTAGGGCAGGAAGATCGAGATACGGAAGAAGTTCTTTCCGTAGAGGCGTCCGCTGTCGAGGGCGAGCGCCACGAGCAGGGCGATGCCGAGCATGACCGGCACCTGGACGCACAGGAAGAGGGAGACCCGGCCGAGCGCGGCCCAGAAGTTCTTGTCCTGCAGCGCCGCGGTGTAGTTGTCGAGGCCGACGAACGTGGTACCGCCGATGAGCTGGTCACGGAACAGGCTGAGGTAGAGCGAGTAGGCGATCGGCGCGAGGAACACGAGGGAGAAGACGACCACGAACGGGGCGATGAAGCCCCAGCCCGCCCAGGAGCGGCGGTCCCGTCCGGTCGGGGGTGGTGCCAGCTGCGGCGCGGCAGCCGCCGGCGGTTGCAGCGTTGTCATGTCGTTCCTCGCACTTTCGGGATGTGGAACAAACGGCGGTGAATCGGCCCGGGTTCGGGGGCACGGGGCCCGCGTGGTGTACGTGAACACCGCGTCGCGGCGTGACCCCGCGCTGTTATGTTTACGTAAACATCCGACGGCGGAATGTCTACCGTGCCGGGTGATGCGGGTCAATAGTCCCGTCGCGAGCGAGAGGCGGGGGCCGCTCCCCCGCCATGGAATCCGGCGGCCGCCGACGCCACCAACTCCCAGGCTGCGGCGGGGCGTACGGGCGGAGAGCCTCGCGCCGGGCTTGCCCTGAGGGACCGCTCGAATGTTATGTTTACGTAAACACCCCTGATGCCTGCAGGACTGCGGCGTCAGTGGCGGTCGAGTGGTCTGCCACGGTAAACCGTCACTCGGACCACGGCGGGAAGGCGGCTGACGGCCAGTGGACATGCCTACGACACGTTCGGCGAACACGGACGGATCCGAGGCCGCCGCAGCCTCCGGTGGCGCGGACGGCACGACTGAGGCTGGCAGCGCGAACGTCACGCCTGCGGCCGGGAGCACGGGCGGCACGCCTGCGGCCGGGGGCCGCAGGCGCGCGCGTCGCGGCGCCCGCACCGCATCCATGGCGGATGTCGCCCGTCTCGCCGGCGTCTCCTCCCAGACGGTCTCCCGGGTGTCCAACGGCTATGCCGGTGTCAACGAGGAGACCCGCCGCGCGGTGCTCGCCGCGATGAAGGAACTCGGATATCGCCCCAACAGCGCGGCCCGCGCGCTCAAGCGGGGCGAGTTCCGCACCATCGGCGTCATCACCTTCACGCTCGCCACCACCGGCAATGTGCGCACGCTCGAGGCGATCGCCACCTCCGCGGCGCAGGAAGGGTACGCGGTCACACTGCTGCCGGTCGCCGTGCCCACCCAGGACGAGGTGCGCGGGGCGTTCTCCCGGCTGGAGGAACTCGCCGTCGACGCGGTGATCGTCATCATGGAGGTCCACCTCCTGGACGCGGCGACGATCACCCTGCCCCCGCACGTGCAGGTGGTGGTCGTCGACTCCGACGCCGGTGACCGCTACACCGTGGTCGACACCGACCAGGCCGGCGGCACCCGCGCGGCGGTGCAGCACCTCCTCGACCTCGGACACGAAACCGTCTGGCACCTGGCGGGCCCCGAGGGCTCCTTCGCCGCCCAGCGCCGCACCGACGCCTGGCGCGCGGTCCTCACCGGGGCCGGACGCGTCCCGCCGCCACTGATCCAGGGCGACTGGTCGACGGAGTCCGGCTACCGTGCGGGGCGGGAACTCGCGCGGCGGGAGGACTGTACGGCGGTCTTCGTGGCCAACGACCAGATGGCGCTCGGCCTGCGGCGCGCCCTGCACGAACACGGCCGGCGTGTCCCCGAGGACGTCAGCGTCGTCGGTTTCGACGACCTCCCCGAGGCCGCGCACTTCCTGCCCCCGCTGACGACCGTCCACCAGGACTTCGCAGAGGTGGGACGGCTCTGCGTCGAGGCCGCTCTGCGCAAGGTGCGCGGCGAGGGCACGGACCACGGGACCACCCTGGTGCCGACCCGGCTGGTGGTGCGCGACAGCACGGCACCGCCGCCGCCGCGGGAGACCGGGTCGGGGGGCATGCCCAGGACCGGGAAGTAGGCGTCATGATCTTGTCGTCGATGTAGGCGGGGACGACTCAGATCCCCGTCCGAAGCAGGTCTGCTGAAGGCACGGACCGTCAGAGCACCGACTGCACGCGAGTGGTCTGGGCGGTGCGAGGCCTGATCCGGCTGGAGCGGGTGGGCACCCTGCGGGCGGCCCTGACCGAACTCGCTGCGGCCGCGCCGCTTGCCACCCCCGCCGTTTGCCGCGCCGCAGTGCCTCTCCGAGCTGGCCGACGTGTTCCACCCGGCCGCAGCCGGATGGCTTCGCCAAGTGCCCACTGTGGAGGCACTCCGTCGGACGACGACCAGCCCAGCCCAGCCCAGTCTCATCACGAGCGTGCTCAGCACGACCGCCCCGGTCCGCGACGTGCAGGTGTCCGACGCCATCCATGAAGGCCTCGCCGAGCAGAACCTCCTGCCATCGCAGCGCACTTCGTCGAATCCGGCTACAGCGGCCGCGGGCTTCCTCCCGTCGGGGAGTCGCAGCCGGCGTCGGGCGGTCCGCCTCGGTCCGGTCGGCGTGCGGATGCCGGCCCTGGCCGAAGAGGTTGCGCAGCTGCGCCTCGATAACGACGTCGTCCACCGCCAGACCGAGGACGGCCAGATCCCAACCCATCCATCGCCCGGCCCCCTGATGTTTCGACGCCGCGCTCTCGGGGTCGGACCAGGGTTTGATCAGGGCCGTTCCCCGATGAGCCGGAGCGGCTGTGCGGCGGAGACTCATCGCCGGGCGGGTGATCACCCGTCCGACCACCACGCACCCGGAGGCCACCGACGTGAACAGTTCCGCCCGTCGCACCCGTTGGATCACCCTTGCCGCATGCGGCACCCTGATCATGACGCTGGCTGCGGGCGTGGCCGCGCCCGCACTCGCCGTATCGCGGCCGGCGATGGCGTCGGGGCCGGCGATGGCCTCGGGGCCGGCGGCCGCCACGGCGCAGTTGCCGCGTCTGAACCCGGCCGCACTGCGGGCAGCCCTCGCCGGCCTGCCCGACGAGGACGTCACCGGCGCGCTGCTGCGGATCACCGGCCGAGCAGGCCACTGGTCGGGCACATCAGGTGTCGGCGACCTGGAGACCGGACAGGGCGTCCCGCCCAACGCGTTCATCCGGATCGGCAGCATCTCCAAGGTCTTCACCGCCACGATCGTCCTCCAGCTCGCCGCCGAGCACCGGATCGACCTGGACCAGCCCGTCCAGCAGTACCTGCCGGGCGTCCTGCCCGCCGGTCTGCCGCCCGTCACCGTGGGCCAGCTGCTCAACCACACCAGTGGCCTGCCGCGCGGCGGATCGAACCCGGAGTTCGGCGACGGCAGCCCCGAGTGGTTCGCCGCCAACCGCCTGAAGAGCTTCACGCCGCGACAGGTGATCGACACGTTGGCCGGTCAGCCGATGCAGTTCGCGCCGGGCACGGCCCAGCAGTACAACGGCATGAACTACTACGTCGCCGGCGTGCTGATCGAGAGGGTCACCGGCCATACCTTCGCCGACGAGGTGCGTACCCGGATCACGCGCCCGCTCGGCCTGCGCGACACCTACGTTCCCGACGCCGACGACCCGCGCCTGCCCGGACCGCACTCCCACGGCTATCTGACGGTCCAGTCCCCGGACGGCACCACACGTCAGGTGGACGTCACCGAGCAGAGCCCCTGGCCATGGGCCGAGGGCGGCATGATCTCCACACCCGCCGACCTCGACCGCTTCGTCACCGCGCTCTTCCGCGGCCGTCTGCTCCCGCAGGCCCAGCAGGCCAAGCTCTTCGAGGTCCCCGACGTCCCCAGCAGTCACAGCAGCCAGTGCCGCACGGCGGCCGACGCCGGCCGGGCCTGCATGACCATGGGCCTGATGCGGGTCACGGCGTCCAACGGCGTCGTGGTCTGGGGCAAGACGGGCTCCCGCCCCGGCTGGACCAGCGGCGTGTTCGCCACCAAGGACCTCTCCCGGAAGATCGTCTACTCGGTCGACCCGACGAACCTCAACGGCACGGAGATGGCCCTGATCCAGCGCATCGCAGCGGCGACTTTCGGCCCGCTGGTCCCGGCGAAGAGCTGAGGGAAAGGGAGAGCGTATGCCCGTCGGCAGCGGCCCGTCAGCCCTGCAGTCCTGTCAGCCGGTCAGTGTCCCGTCGGGGGCTGGATGTAGTCCTCCAGACGAGCCACGGCAAAGCCCTGCTCCTGGATGTGCTTGAGCAGGTCGGCGAACATCTGCGTCATCGTGGTGCCCTTGAGCTCCGAGGGACCGCGGAAGTGGGCCAGGATGATGTCCCCTGGATGCAGCTTCTTGTCCGGGTCCTGGTACGCCATGTTGTGGATCTGCATGGACTCCCGCCACCAGACGATCGCCCTGGGCCCGCACTCCGCCACCGCCCTCTTGGTGTTGGCGTTGTACGCGCCGTAGGGGGGCCGGAACAGCAGCGGTGCGGTGCCGTACTCGCGGGTGAGGATCTTCTGGTCGCCGCACACCTCCTCCTTCTGGCGGGCCGGCGGAACCGTGTTCATGGGCGGGTGGTGCAGGGTGTGGTTCTGAACGTGGTTGCCCAGCGCCTGCAACTGCTTGAAGTACCCGTAGTCGGACTTGATGACGTCGTTCATCAGGAACATCGTGAACGGGACCCTCAGGTCCCGCATCATCTCGACGAACTTGGGATCCTTCTCCTGCCCGTCATCGATGGTGATGAAGACGACCTTCTGTGACGTCGGTATGTGCGTGAGGACCGGAACCGTACCGGAGGCGGAGAGCTTCACGGGCTTGTCGGCAGGAGGCTGCGGGGCCAAGGGCAACGGCGTCAGGCCCCACTTGCGCCAGAGCGTAGCCTCGGCGGCACGCGCGGCGGCGGTCGTACCGCCGGTGGCGGCGGGCGTCGCCGGTGCGGGGGCCGAGCCAACTCCGGTGCCACCGCCCGCATCGCACCCACCCGCAGCCAGGGCCACCACAACCGCACATGCCAACGCTCCGTAGAGCCTGCCCCACTTGTTGTACAGCTTCACTCTGCCGGTCTCCCCACAACGCCGTGCTGCCGTGCCGCACCTGATCCCGTCGGGAAGAGCGACCCGACTGTACGTAAAGAGGATCAATGGGCGAGGTTGGTTGCGGTCGCACGGTGCAGGACTTGCTGGTACTCCGGATCGCGGCCAGCCGCCTCGGCTTTGGTGGGGACAGAGGTGAGCACTTCGACGGCGGGTCTTCGAGCATCTGCACTCGCCGAGCGGCTCGGCGTCGAGGGACGCACCCTGCGCCGGTATGTGGACCGCCTGATCGACCTGGATGTGCCCTGGAATCGGTGCGCGGCCGCTACGGCGGATACCGGCTCACCCCCGGATACCGCTTGCCTCCGCTCAGGGTCAGCGACGACGAAGCACTGGCGGTGCTGCTCGGCCTGCTCGCCGCCCGCCGCCCGCCGCCCGCCGAGCAGGGCTGCCGACCGCCCCGCACACGGCAAACGAGACGGCTGCGGCGAAGATCCGGCGGGTGCTGCCCCAGCACAGCGCCCGCCGACTCGACACAGTCGTGGAGACTCCCTCCTTCACGGACCAGCCCGGTGAGCTCGACACCCCGGACGCTGGAGCTCTGCTCACCATCGCCGAAGCGGTGCGAAACCACCGACCGGTCTGCATCCGCTACACCGACCGCGACGGGCGGGCCAGCGAACGCATATTGCACGCATCGGGATCGTCGCCACTCGGGCCGGTGGTACGTCACGGGCAACGACACCCGGACCGGCGAGGACCGAACCTTCCGACTCGATCGCATCACAGACGCGTCCCGGGCGTCCGTCGGGTCGCAGCAGGGGCAGTCATCCCACGGCAGATTCAGGTATCGGCTTGTTTTCTGAAGAAGCTCTCGTACTGATGCAGAGCCTCCGCAACTGCACCGCGCCCCAGATACTGGGCCTCGATCTGGTTGAGGCCGCCTGAGTTCGGCGGGGGATGCCTGAAATCTGGCGGTCGGAACGGGCCCGTCAACCCCCGAGGCGAGGGCCGTACGCTCCAGCCACCCCGACCACCACCAAGATGGACGACGCCCACGTCGGCCAGGTCCCCTCGGTCGTCGTCGAGCAGGCGCTCATCGACGTCGGGGCCTTTGGGATGGAATCGTGCCGGTCCGGCCGTACGAAGCCAAGCCCGTCGAGAAAAACCGGGAGGTTTCGGGCAATAACCCACCTCGTGACCCCCGAGGCCCTGGATTGGCTCGACGCGCTCGGGTACTGACGTCCACCCCGCACGACGCGTAGAGTGTGGCCGGGCGCGGCGAGATCACGAGGAGTCTGTCTTGACCGCGATCAGCCTTGAGCACGCCGCCGTCCCCGCCGACACCGGCGAGGTGACCCTCCTGATAGCCCGCCGGGTGGACCCCGGCTACGAAGCCGCATTCGAACAGTGGGCCAGGGGCATCCTCGACACCGCGGCGACATTCCCCGGCCACCTCGGATACGGTCTCTTCCGCTCCTCCGGCGGCGACGCTCCCTGGTTCCTCGTCCACCGATTCCGGGATGCCGAGGCCTGTCGCACTTGGCAGGAGTCGCCCGAGCGCGCGGCCTGGTTCGCCGATTGCGACGGACACCACCACACCGAGATCGCCCGGCGGAAACTGACCGGCATGGAGACATGGTTCGCCAAGCCGGGCTCCACCCGGCCCGCGCCGCCCCGGTGGAAGATGGCGATCAGCGCAACCTTGGCCATCTACCCGATCTCCGTCTTCGGCGGCCTTTTCCTCGTGCCCCACCTGACCGCGCTCCCCCTCCTCCTGAGCAGCGCGATCATGGCCTGCGTCTTCAACGTGCTCATGACGTACGTTTCGATGCCGGCCGTGAGCAGACTCCTGCGCGGCTGGCTCGCCTCGTAACATCGTCGGCGCGCGCGAGGCCGTGACGCCCCCCCCCGCCTGCCAGCTGGACGGCGGGCGATCCGCCAGATGGTCTGCAACGCGGTCGAGAACTACACTGTCATGAGCTGGTGGGATACACCGGGCCCGCTCAGGCACACATCTGGAAGCGGATGACGCTGGTCCGGGCTACGGACACGATGACCATGGCGGCCCATGCTGATCGCCGCCTACGGCCGACGGACGGGCATGCCTCGGGCGACGCTGGAGTCGTATCCGCAGCTGGTCCAGCAGCCGGACCGGTCCAAGGGGCCGGGCGACGGGGAGCGGCGCCGCGCAGATGGTGCGCTCCCCGGCCCATACAACCAGCTCACCGATCCGAACGCGGCCGGATGTGCGGGGCTGTGCCGCCCGGTGTCCCCCGTTGACCGGCGCCATCACGACAATCACCCGCACCGGGCCGTTCTCCCGGACGACGGTCAGATCAGCGCAGTCCGGCGAAGAGGTCGTTCTCGGGGACCGCCGTGCCGGTGGTGTCCCGGACGCGTACGAAGGTCTCGACGCCCATCAACTCAGTGAACCTCTCCTGGCCCATCCTGAGGAAGAAGATGTTCTCGCCCTGGCTGGCGTGCGCGGCCAGCGCGTCGAACTTCTGGCCGCCGAACGCGGTGGTGTCCACCCAGGTGGTGACCTCCTCGTCGGGGAGTCCGATCTCCGCCATCGCGGCGGCCTCAGCGGGATCCGGTTCCTGCCCGACCGCACCGAACTCGCGCATGACCTCCCCGAACCGCTGCATCATCGAGCGGGGCGCCGTCGTCCAGTACACCTTCGGTGTCAGCGCGGTCATCTCCAGCGCCGCCATCGTGACGCGGTTCGCCTGAATATGGTCAGGGTGGCCGTAGAAGCCGTTCTCGTCATAGGTGACGACCACATCGGGCTGGTAGCGCCGCAAGAGTTCCGCGAGTCGGGCAGCGCCCTCCTCCACGGGTGTCTGCCAGAAGGAGCCGGGGGCGTCATTGGTCGGCCAGCCCATCATTCCGGAGTCGGCGTAGTCCAGCGTCTCCAGATGACTGACCTTCAGGATGTTGCAAGACGCCTCGAGTTCTTGACGCCGCATCAACGCGACGGTCGCCGGATCGTGCCCGGGATCACCCGGCTTGAGCCCTCCGGGTCCGTCTCCGCAACCGCCGTCGGTACATGTCACGAGGACCGTGCGAATGCCCTCCGCCGCGTACCGCGCGAGGACACCCCCTGTTCCCGTGGCCTCGTCGTCGGGGTGGGCGTGTACAGCCATGAGTGTCAAGGGCCGGTCATTCATGCGGCAGTCCTCCTGTTGAAAACGCCGCGGCCAGAGTCCGCGGCGGACGTATGAGCGGTCACGCGTCGATATCAGTTGTCAGACGACCGGGCATAGCACAGACCCGAGGGCTCGGGAGCACGTCGAGACGGCGTGTTGGTCTCTGCGTTCTCCTCCTCCATGGCACCGGTCTCTTGGCCAGTGCAACAGCATCGGCCGGACCAGCTGTTCCCGCCGCACACCGAAAACACCCCTGAGCCTCGGTCTTCGTGAAAGCGCCGGCTCGCTGCCCCGGCCCGGGGAGCGGAGACGCGGTGCCCACGGCCAGCATGTAGACGACGGCCGCGAACAGCGTCTCATCAGGCTTGCAGATCATCTCAGGCTACGAAAAAGCCCGCCGGAGGCGGGAGGGCCGTGCGTCAAACGTGCCACCTCTCCCCTGAGTTGGGGCTGAACCACCAATCAGCGGACGCCGTTTCGTCGTTCTCGCTGAATGTTCCTGCCCGCCCAGGGGCCACTGTGGGGCACTTTCCCGATCTCTGGAGCCTGTGATGCGTAGAACCAGAGTGGCCGCGGCGTGCATAGCCGTGTCATCACTCCTGGCCTCCGGCTGCGCCACCACCTCAGCCGGCACCGAGGGCGCAGACTCCTTCCTTTTCGCGATCAAGGCCGACTCCGGCCTGCTCGACCCCGCACAGGCGCAGACCAGCACCAGCTACACCGCCGTATCCCTGGCCGCTCCGGACCGTTCCAGCTCACCTCGGCCAAGCCGAACCAGGGCTACACCTACACCCGACGCAGGAACTACACGTGGGGCCCAGCAGGGGTTCCCGCCGCGGACCGACCCGGCAAGGTCGTGCTTCAGGTCCTGCCCAACGAGGGCACCATGGTCAACGCGTTGCTCTCCCACCAGCTCAACGGCGCCGTGCTGGCGGGCCCGGACCGGGCGCGGGTAACGAACGCGACGGGCCTGACCGCCGGCGATCAGCAGAACGGCACCCACGAGTTCTTCTTCCACGAGGGCCCCGGCCACCCGGGCAGCGACCCTGCCGTGCGCAAGGCCCTCCTCGCGGCCGTTGACCTGGCCGACCTGGGCGCGGTGGTGACAAGCCGTACCGGACAGCCGCCCACCGGGCTGGTCACCCAGCCCAGGCCCTGCCCCGGCGACACCGTCACCGGCCACCTGCCCGCCTACGACCCCCAAGCGGCCGCCCAGCAGCTCGACGCCGCCGGCTGGACCCAGCCCTCGCCGGGTGCGATCCGGGTCAAGGACGGAAGGAAGCTGACGATCCGCTTCATCTACTCGTCCTCCGGGGGCGAGACAATGGCTGCCGCAGCCGAGTACCTGGCGGACGCCTGGAAACCCGTTGGTGTGGATGTACGGCTGCGTGCCGTCTCCGACGCCGCCTACTTGCAGGTCGAGGACGTCGAGCAGAACTGGGCCCCGCTCGGGGTCACCCTGCCCTCGCAGCTGACCCGTCTGGTCTCGGGTCCCTTCACTCCCGACGGCAACAACTTCGCCCACCTCAGGAACACGGCCTACAACCGCCTCACGGCGAAGGCCGCCACCCTTCCGGGTACGGCCGGCTGCCCGCTGTGGAACAAGGCCGAGACTGCCCTGTTCGACAACGCCGACCTGGTCCCGGTCGTGGACAAGACCCAGACCGTGGCCGCCTACGGCGCCACCTTCCGGATCTCCTCGGGAATGTTCTCCCCGACCACGATCCGCATGACGGGTGGCTCCAGGTGACCCCATCACTCATCCGCAGAAATCCGCTCTCTGCTCAGGCCATGGTGTCGAGGATCTCCGTGACCATGTCGAGCGACGTTGCCGGGTGGAGGAAGGCGAACCGGCAAACGGTCTGTCCTTGCCAGCCGGTTGGCGCGACGAATCCGGTCTGGTCGGCGAGCAGCCGCTCCGACCACGCCTTGTATGCGTCGGGTGTCCAGCCGGTGCGGTGGAAAAGTACGACGGAGAGTTCGGGGTCGCGGAGCAGTTCGAGGTGGGGAGCGTTGCGGATGAGTGCGGCAGCGTCGGCGGCGAGGCTGAGCGCGCCTTCGATGGCGCGTGTGTATGCCTGTGTGCCATGCACGGCGAGAGAGAACCACAGCGGCAGGCCCCGAGCCCGGCGGGACAGGTGGTAGGCGTAGTCCGACGGGTTCCATTCCGCCTCGCCCCCGCTGTGGAGAGCGTCCAGGTACGACGCGTGCTGCGCATGGGCTGCCTTGGCCAGTGCGGGGTTTCGGTAGAGGAGGGCGGCACAGTCGAACGGGGCGAAGAGCCACTTGTGCGGGTCGATGACCAGGGAATCGGCGTGCTCGATCCCTTGGTAGCGGTGGCGGACGCTGGGGGCGAGCAGGCCGGCGCCACCGTAAGCGGCGTCGACGTGGAACCACAGGTCGAAGGCGCGGGCGACGTGGGCGATTCCGTCGAGGTCGTCGATGATGCCGGCATTGGTCGTGCCGGCGGTCGCAACCACGCCGATGACGCCGGCGGGGTCGGGATCGGCGCGCAGCGCGGCCTGGAGGTCGTCCCCTGTGAGGCGGTGATCCCTTGTGGGCACGAGGAAGGGGTCGACGCCGATGATGCGCAGCGTGTTGTGTACGGAGGAGTGGGCCTGGTCCGACAGGGCGATCCTGACGGGTGCGTTGGCGCCGAAGCCGCGGTTGCGGCGCGCTGTGTCGCGGGCGGTCACGAGTGCGGACAGGTTCCCGGCTGAGCCGCCGGAGACGAAGCAGCCGCCCGCGTGCTCCGGCATTCCGGCCAGATCTGCGATCAGTCGTAGCACCTGGTTCTCCGCGGCGATCGGGCCGGCGGCCAACTGCCAGGACACGCCCTGGATCGACGCGCAGGAGACGAGCATGTCGAACAGGACCGCTGCTTGGGTGGGGGCCGCTGGGATGAAGGACAGGAACCGCGGGCTGGCGCAGGCGATGGCCGCCGGTGCGAGGTGCTCGGCGTACAGGCGCAGGACGTCCTCCGGGTCGTTTCCCTCGGCGCTGATGAGCCCTGACAGTGCGTGTTCGATCTTGTCGTGCTGGCCAGGGTGATTGAGGGCGGGGCGTTCGGTCGAGAGACGCTCGCGCACGTGCGTGAGGACCAGTTCTGTCAGGGCAGGGTCGTGCGTGTGCATGGGGGACTTTCGCATTCGGGGAATTCGGGGGCGTGCGCCGGGAGTGCAAGGCGTTCACCGGTCCCGGAGCGGTGCCGGACACCAGTGGCACGTTCAGTCAATCCGGAGGGGAGACCGGTCGGTTGGGTGGCGTGCACAGCTTTGAGCTGCCGGCTTCGTCGGGCGGCCCAAGTCACTGTCCTGGTGCAGCAGCCTGGTCTGTGCCGATACGGAGCCGGCGCCCGACTGGGACGTAGGCACGAATGCGCGCCGGCGAATTCGGACTGCCTGACGACGTGCCGTGCGTGGCCGAGGACCAGGCTCAAGGGGTCATCCCGGAATTTGAGAGGCTGTCCGTGACCGATCACCCGTCCTTCCCGTCGAAGTCCCGGAAGGCCACCCTTGGCGTCCTCGGCGGCATGGGGCCGATGGCCACCGCGGACTTCTATCGCCGGCTCGTCGCGCGCACCCCGGCCGGTTCCGACCAGGGGCATCTGCCTGTCCTCATGTGGGCCGACCCGACCGTTCCGGACCGGACCGCGGCACTCCTGGGGGAAGGCCCCTCCCCCGTGCCGGCACTCGTGGAGGGCGCCCGCTGGCTTCAGCGAGCCGGGGCCACCTGTATCGCCGTTCCCTGTAATACCGCCCACGCCTATCTCGAGCACGTCTCGAAGGCCACGGGCGTCGAGGTGGTCGACATGATCCAGGCGGCGCTGCAGGCCGCGGCGGACAAGACCCCCGGCGTGGAGAGGGTGGGCGTCCTGTCGACGCGCGGCACACGTGCGGCAGGGCTCTACGAGCGCGCCGGGGCCGCACTGGGTATCGAGGTGATACGCGTCCCGTCCATCGTTCAGCACGAACAGGTCGACAGGGCCATCCGCGCGGTGAAGGCGGGTACCGCCCTGGAAGAAGCCGAGTGCTGGATCGCCACCGCCACCGAGCACCTCAAGGGACAGGGCGCGCAGGTGGCGATCGCCGCATGCACGGAGATCCCGCTGATCAGCGGCGCCGCCGGTCAGGTCTTGCCGTTGGTCGATTCGACCGACGCCTTGGTGGACGCCGTTCTTGCCCGGCTCTGGAAATCCACCGAGCGGCGTTCGTTATGAGGCACGGAGCCGTGGGCATATCCTCGTAGTACGACACGAAGCCGCAGGGGCCTCGACGTTCCTATCCTGCGGAGATGATCAGGCACATGTCGATGCACCCCGCCAGGAGCCTCAGCCGGGTGCTGGACGACTTCGGCTCCACCCTTCTGGACCTGCTCCACGGTGATGTGGAAAGGGCAGGGGAGATCGGCGGCGTCGGCATCCATGATCCGCATGACGAGCAGTTCTATCCGCCGCACGCGATCGTGCTCGGCGTCGGCCTTCACGGCGCCAAGGACATCGCCGAGCTGCTGCGCAGTCTCCAGGGACTTCAGGCCGCTGCACTGGTGGTGAGGGGGCCGGTCGAGGACGCGGACGGGCTCGGAGAAGTGGTGGCCGAGACCGGCGTGGCTCTGCTGGCCCTGACCCGCGGCGCTTCCTGGGCCCAGCTGGCGGCGATGCTGCGCACCCTGCTGTCCGAAGGGGACATCGGCGAAGCCGAAGCCCACACGCTCGGCGGAGTGCCGTCCGGTGACCTGTTCGCGCTGGCGAACGCGATCGCCACCCTGCTCGACGCCCCCGTCACCATCGAGGACCGTCGCTCCAAGGTCCTCGCCTTCTCCGGCCGGCAGGACGAAGCCGATGCCGCGCGCGTCGAGAGCATCCTGGCCCGGCAGGTGCCGGAGCGTTACCTGCGCATCCATGAGGAACACGGCGTCTTCCGAGAGCTGTACCGCAGTGACGGTCTCGTGCACGTCCCCGCGCCGACGGTCGGTGACGCTGTGGCGCTGCCGAGGGTCGCAGTCGCCGTGCGTGCCGGTGACGAGTTCCTCGGATCGGTGTGGGCGGCGCTGCGCAGGCCCCTCACCCCGGAGCGGGAGGCGGCGTTCCTCGAGGCGGCCAAGCTCGTCGCCCTGCACATGCTGCGCTTCCGGGCGGGCACCGACGCGGAGAACCGGCTGCGTGCCGAACTCGTGACGACGGCGTTGGAGGGCGGCGCGGGCGCTGTCGAGGCACTCGGCCGTCTGGGACTGGTCGACGAACCCACGCTGGTCATGGCCATGGGCCTGGCACCGGACCAGGGCGAGGACCACGCGCACGTCACCGCGGAGCGGCAGCGTCTGGCCGGTGCTCTGGCCGTGCATCTCAGCGCGGTGCAGCCGCGTTCCGCTGTGGCCCTGCTGGGAGACGTGGCCTACGCGCTGTTCCCCGTTGCGGGCGATACAGCACATGCTCGAGAACGCGCCGTTCAGGTGGCGTCGAACTTCCTCCAGCGCACCGGTGAGCGGACGAGCGCCGTCATCGGCATCGGATCGGTGGCCCAGGAACCGGCCGCTCTGCCGCGCTCACGCACCAATGCGGGCCGCGCCCTGCGCGTACTCTCCAGCGGCCAGACTTCTCAGCGTGTGGCTTCCATCTCCGACGTGTACGTCGACGCTCTCCTGCTCGAGATGCGGGATCTGGCGATCGCCAACCGCGACGAGCTGTCCGGACCGCTGGCCCGGCTGGCGGCCTACGACGCCAAGCACAACGCGCACCTCGTCGAAACGCTCCGGGCGTGGCTGGACGCCTTCGGTGACGTGATCGCCGCCTCGGCGAGCGTGTTCGTCCACCCCAACACCTTCCGCTACCGGATCCGCCGGGTCGCCGAGGTGGGGCAGATCGACTTGCAGGATCCGTCGGCGAGGTTCGCCGCGATGGTACAGCTGCGCCTGATGGGCACGGCCGACGGCGGTGGGGCCCGCACCGAAGGAACGGACCCCATGGGTTCAGCCGGCTGAGCGGTTCACAGGCGCACCCCCGGCGGGAGCGGCAGGTCGCGGTGCGTGTCGTGGAAGGCGTTCGCGGCCTCGATGGTGCGCACCCAGTCGTAGAAGAGCTCCTTGGCGGACAGCGTCTCGATGCCTCGGCCGGCCAGGCGCTGCAGTCCCCGATCGTGTGCCTGGCCCGGCGAGTAGGCGGCGTCGTCCACGACCACGACTCGCTTGCCCGCGTGGTGCAGCTGGATCGCCGAGTGGGCGACGCAGATGTCGGTCTCGATACCGACCAGGACCATGGTGGTGCGGCCGGTGGCCTCGATGGCGGCGGCGATATCGGGGTTGTCCCACACGGAGAAGGCGTTCTTGGGCAGAGTGACCGCCTTGGCCGGGAGCGCGTCGCGGATCTCCGGCACGGTGTGGCCGCTGTCCTCGGGGGCCTCCTCGGTCACCACGACCGGAATGCTCAGGCGGTCGGCCACCGACGTGATCCAGACGATGCGCTGCACCATCTCGTGGAACCGCTGCCGGTCGATGTCGAGCCGGCGCGGCGGGTAGAAGTTGCTCTGCACATCGATGATCACCAGCGCGGAGTCGTCACGGTCGATCAGCGGCATTTCGGTCTCCTCTTGGCTGCAGGGTCAAGCCACCCTAGAAAACCCGCCGCCTCTTCGAGTCGTCCGCACATCCAAGCCGTGACCTGCCGGTTCGTCCCCTGGGACCAAGAAAGCGGGGGCCGGCCGTGCCTACGCTGTGACCAAGTCAATCGAGCCACCCGGAGACGCGTGTGAAGGCCGACATGGAGCACTGGGCGAACCGCCTCGCAGAGCTGGCCGCCGAGTCGAAGGTGCCAGGTGCGAGCCTGGCGTTCTGGCACGACGGGGAGACGCACGCGTGCGCCACCGGCGTCCTGAACACGGCGACCGGTGCCCCGGTGCTCACCGACTCGCTGTTCCAGATCGGGTCGATCACCAAGGTCTGGACCGCGACCCAGCTCATGCTCCTGATCGAGCAAGGACACGCCACGCTGGACACGCCGGTGAGTGAGGTACTACCCGAGTTCCAGGTGGGTGACCCGCGGGCCACCGCCGCCATCACACCGCGCCGTCTCCTCACCCACACCTCGGGCATCGACGGCGACCTGTTCCTGGACACCGGCCGCGGCGACGACTGCCTCCAGCGGTATGTGGAGGCATGCGCCGGCCTCGAGCAGACGTTCCCGGCCGGAGACTCGCACTCGTACTGCAACTCCGGCTTCGTCATCGCGGGCCGCGTGATCGAAAAGCTCACCGGCCGGACCTGGGACCAGGCGGTGCGCGAGCAGATCTGCGCACGTCTGGGACTGACGCACACCTGGACGCTGCCGGAGGACGTTCTCCGGTTCAGTGCCGCCGTCGGCCACGACGAGCACGGCGCCGTGGTGTCGACGTGGGGGCTGCCCCGCTCGATCGGACCCGCGGGTCTGATCTGTGCCCGGGCCGCGGACGTGGTCGCCTTCGGCCGCGCCCACCTCATGCCCGGTGTCCTCCTCGCCGACCCGGCGGTGATGCGGCAGGCCCAGGTCGACCTGCCCAACCCCCATGCCGGCGGGCGGCAGTGGGGCATCGGCTGGAGCCTGGACGAGTGGGACGGGCACCAGGTGGTCTCCCACACCGGGGACACCATCGGCCAGCACGCTGCCCTGTGGGTCCTGCCCGAGCTGGGGACGGTCATCACCGTGCTGATCAACGGAGGCCACAGCGCCGAGTTCCAGCACCGCCTGGTCGGCGAGCTTCTGCGTGAACTGCACGGCCTGAGCGTGCCGGAGCCGCTCGCACCGCCGGCCGAGCCCGTCGAGGCGGACGTCGACGCTTTCACCGGCGTCTACGAACGTGCGGGCAGCAGGATCGAGGTGACGTCCCACGACGACCGGCTCCGGCTGCGTACGGAACCGACAGGCATGCTCGTGGGCCTCGCCCAGCCGCGGACCCTGGAGCTCACCGCTGTGGACGCCACCACCTTCGTCGGCCGCACCGACAGTGAGGCGATGTGGGACGCCGTGGTGTTCGAGTACCGCCCCGACGGCCGTTGCTACCTGCACTACAGCGGCCGTGCCACCCCCAAGGTCCGCTGAAGCGGACCCCGATCGGAGCCCCATGGAACCACTCTCCGCCGACGAAGACCCGGCAGCCGCCCTCCAGGCGATCTTCGACGAGGCGGGCGTCGACGGCTTCCTCCACGCCCGCGACGTCGACACCGATCGCGAGGTCGCCTTCCGCGCCGACGCCCCAGTCATCGTGGCGTCGATCCGCAAGATCCCGATCGCGCTCGCCTACGCCCGTCAGGCAGCCGCCGGACGGCTCGACCGGGCGGCACGGCACACGATCACCGCCGCCAACCGTGAGGGGGGCGGCATAGGCACCGACAGCTGTCTGCACGACGTCACGATGAGCACCCGTGACCTCGCGTTCTTCATGCTGTCCATGAGCGACAACGCGGCCACCGACAAACTCATGGAGATCCTCGGCACCGGCCATGTCCGTGCCCTCGCCGCCGAACTCGGCTGCCCCCGCCTGCCCGTGGGCCGCTACCGCGACCTGTGGGATCCCGTCTGGGAAGAACTGGGCCTGGACCCGGACGGCGACATCGACGCCCAGCTGGCGAAGGTCGGCGAGGAACGCATCCGCGATCTGACGATGCTCGACCCGACCCGTTCCGCCTCCAGCACCCCGCGCGAGATCACCTCCCTTCTCACCGCCATCTGGCGCGACCGGGCCGGGCCCGCTGCGGCCTGCGCGGAAGTGCGTGAGCTGATGAGCCGGCAACTGTCCACCCACCGCCTCATCGCCGGCTTCGACGCCGACGTCAGGGTCGCGGCGAAGAACGGCGCCCTGTGGGGTGTCCTCAATGAAGCCGGCGTGGCCGAGTACCCCGACGGTGGCCGCTACGCCGTGGCGGTCTTCCTGCGCACCCGTGCACTCGTCGGCCGCGACCCCGCCGCCGACGCCGCCATCGGACGCGCGGCACGCGCCGCGGTCGACCACTTGCGCCGCTTCCGGCCCCACACCACCCTGTGAGGAGACCACATGTCCACAGCCGCCCCGGCGACCGGCGACGAGCAGGTACGCACCAAGCTCTCGTACATCTTCACGCAAGCGGAGGCCGAGGGCTTCGTCCACGCCCGTGACATCGACACGGGCGCCGAATTCGGTTACGGCGCCGATTCCCGGGTCGTCCTCGCCTCGGTGTTCAAGATCCCCATCTGCCTGGAGTACGCCCGCCAGGCGGCCGAGGGTCACCTGGACCGGGCCGCACGGCACACGGTGACGGCGGCCTATCGAGCGGGCGGCAGCGGCACCGACGGATGCGCCCACGACGTCGAGATGAGCGCCCGCGACCTGGCATTCATGATGATGACGATCAGCGACAACGCCGCGACCGACCTGCTCTTGGACATCGTCGGACTCGACCGGGTGCGCACGATGCTGGACGGCCTCGGATGCGAAGGATTCGGTGTGTCCTCCTGCCGCGCCCTGGACGAGGACATCCGCCGTGAACTCGGGCTCGACCCCGACCGCTCGATCGACGACCAGCTCGGCGGCGTTCCCGATGAGCGGCTGATGGCCCTCGGTGCCGGCGACCCGGAGCGCAGTCCGTCCAGCACACCGCGGGAGGTGACCGCGCTGCTGGCCGCCATCTGGCGGGACGAAGCGGGCCCGGCGCACGCCTGTGCCGAGGTCCGGAGCATCATGAGCCAGCAGGTGTGGCAGCACCGCCTCGTCTCCGGATTTCCCGACAGCGGCGTGCGCCTCGCGGGCAAGACGGGCACGGATTTCACCGTCCGCAATGAGGCAGGCGTCATCGAGTATCCCGACGGCAAGCGGTACGCGGTGGGCGTGTTCCTGCGGACCTCGACCCCCCTCGACCGGCAGCCACGCGCGGACCGAGCCATCGGCCAGGCCGCCCGCGCCGTCATCGACCACCTGCGATCCTGACCGTCGAGCACGTCATGAGCCGTACCCCTGCCTGCCCCGGACCGCGAGCGCGGTCCGGGGCGTCGGCATGCCCGGGCACTGCTTCGACCGCATCGGCGGCACCCCACCGAGACCCTCTCTTGGGGCGGCGCTCCGAAACCGCACCCTGCACTTTGTCGTCCCGTCTGAATCATTTCCGGCCAGCAGTCGCGAATGTGGGGCCACCTTTCCGCCCCAAGGAGCTCCCTATGAAGAAAGCCCGAGCGGTTGCCGCCTGTCTCGCGGCGTCGCTGCTGGCCGCCGGCTGCGGCAGCGGCCAGGCCGGGTCGGCCGGTGGTGACGCCTTCAGCTTCGCGATCAAGAGCGATCCCGGAGTGCTCGATCCGGCCCTGGTGCAGAACACCACCACCTACACCGCGCTGTCGCTGGCCTACGACACGCTGGTGAACGTCGGCCCCGACGGCCGCATCGTCTCGGGCCTGGCAGAGAAGTGGGCGGTCAAGCCCTCCTCGGTCACCTTCACCCTGCGCCGCGGAGTCACCTGCGCGGACGGCAGCCCGGTCACCGCCGACACGATCGCCGCCAACGTCGCCCACCTCACCGACCCGGCCACCAAGTCCCCCGCGTACGGCGTCGTGGTTCCCGAGGGGCTGACCGCGAAAGCGGACGACGCCGCCGGCACCGTGACGTTGTCGACGCCCAAGCCGTTCGCGTTCATCCTGCAGAGCACCCGCTACCTCTTCACGGTCTGCGGCGCCGGGCTGAAGGACCGCTCCCTGCTGAAGAACGGCACCTCCGGCTCGGGCCCCTTCCAGCTCACCTCCGCCCGGCCGAACCAGAGTTACACCTTCACCCGCCGCAAGGACTACGCCTGGGGGCCGGGCGGGGCCACGGCATCCGACCCGGCCATGCCCGGCTCGGTCGTGCTGAAGGTCGTCGGCAGCGAGTCGACCGCGGCCAACCTGCTGCTCTCCCACCAGCTGAACGCCGCCCAGTTCTCCGGCCCGGACCGGGCCCGGGTGACCGACGTCCCCGGTATCACGACCACGGCCGAGCCCAACGGCACACAGGAGTTCTTCTTCCACCAAGGCAACGGGCACCCCGGCCACGACCCGGCCGTCCGCAAGGCCCTGCTGCAGGCGGTCAATCTGCACGACCTCGGGGCGATCGCCACCGCCGGAACCGGACAACGACCCACCGGGCTGGTCATGCAGCCGCGTCCCTGCCCCGGCGACACCGTCACCGGACACCTGCCCGCATTCGACCCGCACGCGGCCGAAGCAGCCCTCGACGCGGCCGGCTGGCACCGCTCCGGCAACGGCATCCGCAGCAAGGACGGCAAGAAGCTCACCATCCGGATGATCTACGGCACGTCCGCCGGGGAGACCATGGCGGCCGCGGCCGAGTACCTGGCCGACGCCTGGAAGAAGGCCGGCGTCGACGTCCGGCTGCGCGCCCTGTCGGACGCCGCCTACGGCGAGGTGGAAGCGGTCACCCAGGACTGGGACGTGGACTGGGCGCCGCTCGGCGTCACCCTGCCCACCCAGCTGCTCGGCGCGCTCTCCGGCCCCTTCACCCCCGACGGCGGCAACTTCGCCCACCTCACCAACAAGAAGTACGAGGACCTCACCGCCGCGGCGAGCAAGCTCCCGGGCACCTCGGGCTGCGCCGAGTGGGCGCGGTCGGAGAGCGCCCTGTTCGACAGCGGAGATCTCATCCCGGTCGTCGACAAGACCCTCACCACCGCAGCGTATGACGCCACCTTCCGCATCACGGCCGGGCTCTTCGACCCGACGTCGATCCGGATGACGGGAGCCGAGTCATGACCACCTTGCACGAACCGGCCGCGCAGGCTTCCGAGCGGCGACGGCGGACCCGTCGGCTGACCCCCATGTTCTTCGCCCGCCATGTGCTGCGGCTGGCCGTCTCACTCGCCGTGCTGGTCGTGGCGTCGTTCGCGATGATCCATTTGATTCCCGGTGATCCGCTGCGGCAGATGCTCGGCCCGACGGCTCCGAAGGAACTGGTCGACGCCCGCCGCATGGAACTCGGTCTCGACGACTCGCTGCCGACCCAGTTCGGGCACTACGTCCAGCATGTCCTCAGCGGCGATCTGGGGACGTCGTTCTTCTCCTCCCAGCCGGTGAGCGACATCATCGCCCAGGGCCTGCCCAACACCCTGGCGCTCGCGGTGCTCGCCACGCTCGTCGCGCTCGCCGTGGCGATCCCGCTGGGCATGTGGTCCGCCGTCCGCACGCACAAGGGACGCCGCCGCGGCACGGAGACGGCCTTCACCACCCTCACCGGGGCCGCTGTCGCCATCCCCGAATACCTCTACGGTCTCGCGCTGCTCCTTGTGTTCGCGCTGGGCCTGGGCCTGCTCCCGCCGGCCGGACTGACCGGCCCCGCCTCCTACGTCCTGCCCGTCACCGCCCTGGCGATCGCCCCGGCCGCGATGATCGCCCGCCTGGCACGCGTGGAGACCCTGCGTGAACTCGACACCGACTACATGCGCCTGGCCCAGGCCAAACGGCTGCCGGCCCGGCGTCTGTACGCGGTGCATCTGCTGCCCAACACCCTCACCGCGACCCTGACCATGGGCGGCCTGCTGCTCGGCGGGCTGATCACCGGCAGCGTGCTGGTGGAGAACGTCTTCGCCTGGCCGGGACTGGGACAGCGCACGGTCGAGGCCATCACGCAGAAGGACTATCCCGTGGCCCAGGCCATGATCCTCGTCTACGGCGCGCTGGTCCTCGTCATCAACTTCCTCGTCGACGTCCTCCTCGGACTCCTCGACCCCAAGTCCTCCCTGTCCGCCTCGACCCGCCAGGAGGGCTGATGCGCCGCCTGCTGAGAAACCCCACCGGCCTGCTCGGCGCCGGCCTGGTCGCCGTCATGATCCTGCTCGCCGTCATCGGCCCGCCGATCTGGGGCGACGCCGCCGCACGGATCGCGCCCCAGCAGATCAACCAGGGGGCTTCCGGAGCGCACCTGCTCGGCACGGACGCCCTCGGCCGGGATCTGCTCGCCCGCACCCTGGTCGCCGCCCGGCTCACCCTGGGCCTCGCCTTCCTCGCCACCCTGATCGGCACCGTGTGCGGAGTCCTGCTCGGGGCCCTGCCCTCCCTGCTGCCCCGCAGAGCCGGCCAGGCGGTCGTCGCCGCTGTCGACATCCTCGTCGCCTTCCCCGCCCTCCTGCTGGCGATGTTCACCGCGGTCGTCTCCGGGCTCGGCGCGCAAGGTGCCGTCCTGGGCATCGGAGTGGCGCTCGCCCCGACCTTCGCCCGGCTCACCCACACCCTGACCGCGTCCATCGCGGGCTCCGACTACATCGCGGCCGCCCGCATGCTGCAGGTCCCGCGTCGGCGGATCCTCACCCGGCACCTGCTGCCCAACATCGCCGAACCGCTCATCCTCAACACCGCGCAGTCCATGGGCGCCGCACTGCTGGGCCTGTCCGCGATGTCCTTCCTGGGCATGGGCGTACAGGCACCGTCCTACGACTGGGGACGGCTGCTGAACGAAGCCTTCGGGCACGTCTACGTCACCCCCTCGGTCGTGGTGGCTCCCGCCACCGCGGTCGCCCTCGCCGGGCTCGGGTTCATGCTGCTGGGCGACACCTTCGCCAAGGCCGCCGCGACCACCAGCGACCCGGTCGGCGAGCCCGTCGACCCCGCCGTCACCAGGGCCCAGGGCATCCCCGTGCGGGACGCCGTGCTCGAAGTCCGCGACCTGACCGTCTCCTTCCCCGGCGGCATCACCCCCGTACGCCAGGTCTCGCTGACCGTGCACCCGGGCGAGATCGTCGGCCTGGTCGGCGAATCGGGCAGCGGCAAGAGCATGACGGCCGCCGCCATCGGACAGATCGTGCCCTACCCGGGCCTGGCCGGCAGCGCACGCACCCGGCTGTGCGGCGTGGACCTGGACGGCTTGACCGGCGCAGAGCGACGCAAGTTGCTCGGCTCGTCGCTCGCGATGGTCTTCCAGGACCCCACCTCCTCCCTCAACCCCGCTCTGCGGGTGGGTGGCCAGCTCGCCGAGGTCGCCACCCTGCACGACGGCGCCACCCGCACCGAGGCGCGGGCCCGTGCGGTGGAACGGCTGCGCCGGGTGCACATCAAGGAGCCGGCGCAGGTCGTTCGCCAGTTCCCGCACGAACTGTCCGGCGGTATGCGCCAGCGCGCCGTCATCGCGATGGGCCTGATGGGCACGCCCCGGCTGATCATCGCCGACGAGCCGACCACCGCTCTGGACGTCACCGTTCAGCGAGAAGTGATCAAGGTGCTGCGGGAGGTCGTCGACGACAGCCAGGCCGGCGCCCTGTTCATCTCCCACGACATCGCCGTCGTCAGCGAACTGTGCGACCGCATCGCCGTGATGTACGCCGGCCGCATCGTCGAGGAACTGGCAGCCGACGCCCTGCACACCGCCCGGCACCCCTACACCCGGGCACTGATCGGCTCGTTGCCGGACATGGACACCGACCGCTCCCGCCCGCTCACCACCATCCCCGGGCGGCAGCCCTCACCGGCCGATGTCGGCGCCGGCTGCGCGTTCACCGACCGCTGCCCGCTGGCCACCGCCCGCTGCCGGACGAACCGCCCCGAACTCGCCACCACCGTCAACGGGCACGCGGTGGCGTGCTGGGAGGCATGATGAACATCGACGACCTCACCGTCCGCTTCGGCTCCTTCACCGCCGTGCAAAGTGTCAGCCTTCAGGTGCCCCAGGGGTCCGTGTGCGGGCTCGTCGGGGAATCCGGCTCGGGCAAGTCCACCCTCGCTCGTGCCGTGGCCGGCCTGACGCGCTACCAGGGCACGATCTCCGGCGTCGAACGCGGCCGGGTGCAGATGGTGTTCCAGGACCCGTACTCCTCACTCAACCCGCGTATGAGCATCGGCGACGCCATCGGGGAGGGCACCCGCGTACCGCGGACCCAGCAGCCGGCCGAGGTCGAACGGCTCCTGGACATGGTGTCGCTGCCGGGCACATACACGTCCAAGTACCCACGCGAGCTCTCCGGCGGGCAGCGTCAACGCGTCGCCATCGCCCGCGCGCTCGCCGCCCGGCCGGAGGTACTCGTCGCCGACGAGATCACCTCCGCGCTCGACGTCTCGGTCCAGGGCGCCGTGCTCAACCTCATCCGCGACCTGCGCGCCGAGCTCGGCCTGACCATGCTGTTCATCTCGCACAACCTCGCCGTCGTGCGCTACGTGTGCGACACCGTAGCCGTCATGCGCCACGGGCAACTGGTGGAGAACGGCCCCGTCGAGTACGTGATCGCCACCCCCCGGCACGAGTACACCCGCGCCCTGCTGGAGGCTGTTCCGCGCCTGACCCACGCCTGACCTTCCCTGCCCGGCCCGGCGGCCCGTCACGTGGACGGCCGCCGGGCCACCACTGCCCCCTCCCCTGTGAAAGGGCCCTGCCGTGTCCTTGGACCTGCATCGCCGAGCCGTCGTCGCCGACGCCCACAACGACCTCCTCATGGCCGTCGCCTCCCGGCCCCCGCAGCGCTGGGGCAGCTTCTTCCGGGAACGCTGGCTGCCCCAACTGCGCGAGGGCGGCATCGGCATCCAGGTCCTGCCGGTGTTCATCGACGACCAGTACCGCCCCGAGGGGGCGCTGCGGCAGACCCTCCGCATGATCGAATGCGCCCATGTCCTGGCCGAGGCCAACGCCGACCAGGTCACCCTGTGCGTCAACGGCGGCGACATCGACGCCGCGCTCGCCGAGGACAGGATCGCCCTCGTTCTCGCGCTGGAGAGCGCCCCCGGCGTCGACGCCTCCGTCGAACTGTTCTCCACCCTGTTCCGGCTGGGCGTGCGGATCGCCTCCATCGCCCACTGGGGCCGCACTCCGCTCGCCGACGGCAGCCGGGAGGACGCCACCGGCAGCCGGCTGACCGCACCCGGCATCCAGGCTCTGCGGGAGATGGAACGGCTGGGCATCCTCTTCGACATCTCCCATCTGGGGGCAAGCGGTGTCGCCCACGTCCTCGAACTCGCCACCCGGCCGCTGATCGCCACCCACTCCTGCGCCCGCGCCCTGCGCGATCACCACCGCAACCTCACCGACGACCAGATCCGCGGTGTGGCCGACACCGGCGGCGTGGTCTGCGTGAACTTCGTACCGGACTTCCTCACCGACGACCAGGCGAAGGTGAGCGTCGAGCGGATCGTCGACCACATCGAACACGTCATCTCGGTCGCCGGGATCGACCACATCGGCCTCGGGTCGGACTTCGTCCGCGAGGTCATGCAGGACGTCACCCCGCCCTGCTGCGAGAACCTCGACGACGAGGACCCGCTCTTCGAGTTCCCCGGCCTCGAAGGCCCGGCCGGCATGCCCCTGGTCACCGAGGCACTGATCCGTCGTGGCCTGCCCGAGGACGACATCCTGAAGATCCTCGGCGGCAACACCCGACGGCTCATGACCCAGCACATGGGCTGACCGCCCACCCAGCCGAGACGGTGCCCGGCAGGTCGAACGACCTGCCGGGCACCGTCGTACTCCGGCATTGGGTCCGCGGCACGAATCAGCCGCTCATGTTGTCACTGTGCCACCAACTCGGCCGCTACGTGCGTGCCTAGCGTGGCGGTCATCCCACCCTGGAGGCCACACTCGTGCCGCACGACCACGAACCCCTCTCCGCACCAGCGGACCAGGCGACCCTCGACGCCATGCTCACAGACCTCGAAGAACTCGTGACATGCGAGTCCTTCTCCGCCGACTACGCGGCCGTCGCCCGCAGCGCCCACGTGGTCGCCGCGCAGGGCCACCGCCTGCTCGGTACCCCGCCCCGCATCCTGGACATCGAGGGCGTCACCCACGTCCAGTGGACCTTCGGCACCCCGCGCCTCCTGCTGCTGGGCCATCACGACACCGTCTGGCCGATCGGCTCCCTCACCCCCCACCCCTGGTCGGTGGAGCAGGGCATCGCCCGCGGCCCCGGCGTCTTCGACATGAAGGCCGGCCTGGTGCAGATGTTCCACGCCCTGGCCTCGCTGCCCTCCCTCGACGGCCTGTGCGTCCTCGTCACCGGTGACGAGGAGACCGGCTCGGCCACCTCGCGCACGCTCATCGAGGACATCGCACGCCAGTGCTCGGCCACGTTCGTCCTGGAGCCCTCGGCGCCCGGCGGAGCCCTGAAGACCAGCCGCAAGGGCGTGTCCCTGTACGACATCACCGTCCACGGCCGCGCCGCCCACTCCGGGCTGGAACCGGAGAAGGGCGTCAACGCGGCCGTCGACATCGCCCACCAGGTCCTCGCGCTGCAGGCCGTTGCCGACACCGTCACCGTGTCCACCGGCCCCGGGACGACTATCACTCCCACGCTGATGTCGGCCGGCACCTCGAGCAACACGGTGCCCGCACGGGCCGACTTGAACGTGGACGTCCGCGTGCCCAACGCCGCAGCGCAAGAAGCGGTCGACCAGCTCATCAGGGCCCTGCAGCCGCAAACGCCCGGCGCCCGCCTGCAGATCGACGGCGGCCCCAACCGGCCGCCCCTGGACGCCGCCGCCTCCGAGAAGCTCTTCGCCCTGGCCACCGAGCAGGCTGAGCGGCTCGGCCTCGGCCCGCTGCGGCAGGCAGCCGTGGGCGGAGCCTCCGACGGCAACTACACCGCCGGGGCAGGCTGTCCCACGCTCGACGGCCTCGGTGCGGTCGGTGACGGCGCGCACGCCGACCACGAACACGTCCTCACCGCCACCATGCCGGCCCGCGCCCGGCTCCTGGCCCACCTCGTCGGAGCACTGCGATGAACGGACCCGCCATCCGTGAACTGCACACCATGGAGGACTTCGACACCGTCGCCCTCCTCTACGCCGACATCTGGGGGACCGAACCCGGCAACGGACCCATCTCCGCCGAGATCATGCGAGCGCTCGCCCACGCGGGCAATTACGTCGCCGGAGCATACGAGGACAGCCGGCTCGTAGGTGCGTCCGTCGCGTTCTTCGGCGACCCCCTGGGCGCCAGCCTCCACTCCCACATCACCGGCGCCGTCATGGGACGGGGCGTGGGCCTCGCCCTCAAGCTGCACCAGCGGCAGTGGGCGCTCGATCGCGGGCTGAAGCGCATCACCTGGACCTACGACCCGCTCATCCGCCGCAACGCCTACTTCAACCTGGTCAAACTCGGCGCCCGCCCCGAGGAGTACCTGGTCTCCTTCTACGGCGCGATGGACGACGCCATCAACGGCGGTGACGACTCCGACCGGGTCCTGACCGCCTGGGACCTCACCGCGCCTCCCCCGCCCGAGCTGTTCGACCTGCCCGGCGGCGCCGCACATGGTCTGCGCGACCACGACGGCCGCCCGGTGACGGCGGCGACCGACGCCGAGACCGTCCTCATCGACCTCCCCGACGACATCGAGGCCCTGCGCCGCACCGACCCCGGTGCCGCGCGGGCCTGGCGGCTGGCGCTGCGACAGACCCTGGGCGGCCTGCTCACCGAAGGCGCCCGCGTCATCGGCTTCCACGACCGCCGCCGTTACGTGGTCCAGCGCACCACAGCCCTTTCCTGACACTCTGCGAAGGAGCCACCTCATGAAGACGAAGATCTCCGACGTCGAGCTGCGCCGCATCGCGATGCCGCTCGTCACCCCGTTCCGCACGTCCTTCGGCGTGGAGACCAGCCGCGATGTACTGCTGGTCCACGTGGTCACCTCCGACGGTGAAGGCTGGGCCGAGTGCGCGGCGATGTCCGAACCCCGCTACTGCTCCGAGTACGTCGACGGCGCCCAGGACGTCCTGCGCAAGTTCCTCATCCCCGCCCTGCCGAAGGACGGGGTGGACGCACATCAGGTGGGACGGCTCCTGGAGCCCTTTACCGGCCACCACATGGCGAAGTCCGCGCTGGAGACAGCGGTGCTCGACGCCCAGCTCCGCAGTACCGGCGAATCCTTCGGCTCCTACCTGGGGGCCGACCGGGACCGGGTGCCCTGCGGCGTCTCGGTCGGCATCATGGACTCGATCCCCGAGCTCCTCAATGCTGTCGAGGGATACATCGCTGAGGGCTATGTCCGGATCAAGCTGAAGATCGAGCCCGGCTGGGACGTCGAGCCGGTACGCGCCGTACGCGAACGCTTCGGGGACGACCTGCTGCTCCAGGTCGACGCCAACGCCGCCTACACCCTCGTCGACGCCCAGCACCTCGCCAAACTCGACGACTTCGGCCTTCTGCTGATCGAACAGCCCCTGGCCAACGACGACATGGTCCAGCACGCCCAGCTCGCCAAGCTGCTGCGCACCCCGATCTGCCTGGACGAATCCATCGAATCCGCCGCCCACGCCGCCGCGGCCATCTCCCTGGGCGCCTGCTCCGTCATCAACATCAAGCCGGCCCGGGTCGGCGGCTACCTCGAAGCCCGCCGCATCCACGACATCGCCCGCGCCCACGGCATTCCCGTCTGGTGCGGCGGCATGCTGGAGACCGGCATCGGCCGCGCCGCCAACGTCGCCCTCGCCGCACTGCCCGGCTTCACCCTCCCCGGCGACACCTCCGGCTCACACCGCTACTTCGCCACCGACATCACCGAACCGTTCGTCCTCTCCGACGGCCACCTCGACGTCCCCACCGGCCCCGGCCTGGGCACGGAGCCGCTGCCGGACGTACTGGACGAGGTCACCACCTCAAGCGAATGGATAGCGCTGTAAGCGGACCGGCGGCCGGGATGCCCCGGGCCCGATCGGCCCGGGGCGGCCCGGGAGGGTGAAGACGTGCGTCCTGCTCATCTCATCGCGGGTGACGAATCCACTTCCTCGCATTCGGACCGGGCCACGAAGAACAACGGCCATCGGCTCTCCACACTGGAACCACCCCGACCAGGCGGCCCGGTACAGGTGCAGCACCGTCCCGGCGCGTTGGTCCCGTTCCTGCACTGCACCGGCCGCCACGCGTGAAGCTCACGTCGACAAGGGCAGGTCCGGGTGAGTGCAGGTCGACCATGCACTGCCTGCCTGCACTCACCCGGACCACCCATCCCAGCGGCGGGCAGGCGCCCTTGCCCTGTCCTCCACGACTGCGGCTCCGTAGAAGGTTCCATCTGATGTTCACTTCCAGCACCGCCTCGCCCATCACAGCCCCGTCCCTCCCCGCCGCGGCCGGCGCGGCATCGGGCGGCAGCCCCGGTGACGGCCCCCGCTCCTGGAGCGCGCGGCAGGCGCGCATGCTGCTGGCCTGCCGCCCGGAGAACGTCCGTGACACCCGCTGCTGGCTGCGGGCCGTCATGGCGGGGTGGGCGGTGTCCGAGGACAGCGCGGAGTCTGCGGTCCTGCTGCTGAGCGAGCTGGTCGGCAATGCCGTTCTGCACGCCCGGGAAACCTGCCGGTTGCTGGTCACCGCCCGGCTGCGGTGGGGCCTGGTGGTGTGCGAGGTCGAGGACCAGGACCCGGGCTGGGGACCCGGGCGCGCCGGCTGCGGTGCGGGAGAGGGCGGGGTTCCGGCAGGTCCCGAGCCGGTCGGGAGTGGGGCCGCGTCCCCGCGGGGCGGCCGGACGCCGGAAACTTCCGTCGAGGAACCGGCCGAGTCCGGCCGGGGGCTGCCGCTGCTGGACGCGCTCGCCAGCACGTGGGGCGTCCGCCGCCACAACCGGGGCAAGACCGTCTGGTTCATACTGCCGACACGCGACTGCCCGGACGCCCGCCCGGCCGTGGCGGCCGAGCCCGCGAAGGCGGAGCGGCGCAGCCGGTAGCTTCGAGAGCGGGGGCTCTTCGGTGACGTCATCGATGAAGCGCTTCTGTTCGGTCTGCTGGACCGTATCCGGATGTCCGGTCTGCTGATCGTGGGAATGCGACGGACTCCCCCACCACCGAGACAGTCCGTCTGGAACCGGCAAACCGTCCAAGATCGCCGATTCGGCCTTCCCTGATCAGAGCTTCACCCGCAGGCCGGCTATCAAAGCTTCACCGGCAGGCCGGCGCGGCCCTGGAAGCCGCCGCGGCGCCCCTGCCACGTGACCGTTCCTCCCGCGCGGCCGGCGTGAGCGGGGCGCGAGCCGCGCTCCGCACCCGCGGCATCGAGCAGAGCTTCCGGGGGATCAGGCCGGGCGACCCGCCGCATCAGAGGAACGGGGCCTCTCCTTCGCCGAGGAATGGCAAGGAAGTCGTGTCGTCGAAGGCGGCAAGCAGACGGATCCGGCATTCCTGACCGGTGGACAGGCGCAGACGCACCTCATCAGCGCTCTTCACGGCGACCGACAGGTCGTCGGGAACATGACGCAGGATGCCGCCCCACATGCCGGTGTCCGGCAGGAACACCGCCAGGTCGACGTCCACCGTGATCTGCCGATCGCCGAGGAGGAGCAGGGCATCCTCACAGCGCAGCTGCGATGCCATCTTTCCCCGTCCTCCCCTCGACAGCCCCTGGTCCTGGAAGACCAGGGGCACACTCGCCATGACAGGCGGAGACCTGCGGTGCCGACTGCCTCGCTCTGCTCATCGCCGGGCAAAACAGGGTCTGCAACCGCACGGTGCACGCATGCCGCCTCGCTCAACGGGCATCGCCGACGGCGGTCACGGCCTCGTCAATCGCGAGGGTCAACGCTCAGCCCACCGCTCCCGTCGGCAGGTCCGGCTCGGACAGCGCATCGGGGCCCGTCAGCGTCATAGGGCGGGCAAAGGCCACCCCCTGGGAACAGGCACTCTCCCGCCACACTCTCCCGCCTCTGCATCGGCTCACCCAGCAGGCCCCCACCCGTAGAATACCCCCCAGGGTATAGCTGTTAGGCTGAGTGTCCGATACCCCCGGGGGTACACCGTTCGAGAGGAGTCGTGAGCCGTGTTCTTCGTCGACACCCTGGAGTTCGAGGTCCTGGGCAATCGCAGCTACCTGGCCGGCGGACCCGACGCCGCGGTGGTCATGGACCCGCCGCGGGACATCGACCAGGTCATGGCCGCAGCGGCCCGCCGCGGGGTGCGCATCGCTTTCGTGGCCGAGACGCATGTGCACAACGACTACGTCACCGGCGGCCTGGAGCTGGCCCGCGTCACCGGCGCCCAGTACCTGGTGCCGGCCGGAGCGCACGTGTCGTTCACCCGCACACCGGTTACCGACGGCGACACCGTGACGGTCGATGAGGGCCTGGTCCTGCGCGCGATCGCCACTCCCGGGCATACGCCGCACCACACCGCCTACGCCCTGACCGAGGACGGGCGCGGTGTGGCGGCGTTCACCGGCGGGTCGCTGCTCATCGGCAGCGTGGGCCGCCCCGATCTGGTCGAGCCGCGACTGACCGAGCAGCTGGCCCGCGCCCAGCACGCATCCGCCCACCGGCTGGCCGGCGAGCTGGACGACGAGGTGCCGGTGCTGCCCACCCACGGGTTCGGCAGCTTCTGCTCCTCGTCTCAGACCGAGGGCGACGCGACCACGATCGGCAAGGAGCGCAAGACCAACGACGCGCTGACCCTTGACGTGGATACCTTCGTCGCTCGGATTCTCGCCGGGCTGGACGACGTGCCCGCCTACTACGCACACATGGGCCCGGCCAACACCGAGGGCCCCGCGCCGGTCGACCTCACCCCGCCGAGGCGTGCGGACGCCGGAGAGATCGCCTCACGGCTGGCCGCGGGTGAGTGGGTGGTGGACCTGCGCAGCCGTATGGCCTTCGCCGAGGGGCACGTGGCCGGCTCGTTGAACTTCGAGGGCGAGGGCAAGCTCGCCACGTACCTGGCCTGGCTCATCCCGTGGGGCAAGCCCATCACTCTGCTCGCCGAGACCCCGCAGCAGATCGCCGGCGCGCAGCGGGAACTCGTGCGGGTGGGCATCGACCGCCCGGCCGCCGCCGCTACCGGCGCCCCGGCCGGCTGGGTCCGTGAGGGCGAGCAGCTCGCTTCCTTCCCCCGCGCCCGCTTCGCCGATCTCGCCGATGTCCGTCAGCGCGGCGACGACGTGGTCGTCCTGGACGTGCGCCGGAACGCGGAGCGTGCGGGCGGCTACATCGACGACTCGGTCCACATCCCGATCCACGAGCTGCGCAGCCGCATGGGCGACGTGCCGCCCGGGGCGGTGTGGGTGCACTGCGCCGGCGGGATGCGTGCGGCGATCGCTGCCTCCCTGCTCGACGCCGCCGGCCGCGACGTGGTCGCCGTCGACGACGGCTTCGACGCCGCCACCGCGGCGGGACTGCCCCTCACCCGCCCCGAGGGCACCGACTGACACGCCCTACCGCACCACCTGCACGAAAGTGATCAACCGATGTTCTCGCTTCTTCGCCGCGGCCCCGGCCGCCTCACTCCCCAGCCGGCCCATCAGCAGACCAGCGACGGCACCGCCGTCCTGTTGGACGTACGTGAAACCCGGGAGTGGAACGCCGGGCACGCGCCCGGCGCGCTGCACCTGCCGCTTTCCCGTCTGCTGGCCGGGGCGTCACTCCCGGCAGCCGCGCAGGGCAAGCCAGTGATCACGATCTGCCGCTCCGGTCACCGTTCGCAGCAGGCCGCCAAGCTGCTGGCCGGACGCGGCGTTCAGGCCACGGACGTGACCGGCGGTATGACCGCGTGGGGGCGTGCGGGCCTGCCGGTCACCGGTGGCCGGGGCGGCAGCGGCGGTGTCATGGCGTGAGTGCTCTGATACTGGCCCTGGTCGCGGGGGCCGTGGTCGGGGTCGCGCTCGGCGCGCTCGGAGGGGGCGGCAGCGTCCTGGCCGTCCCGGCGCTGATCTACCTGCTGGGCTTCACCCCGGCCGCCGCCACCACCGCCAGCCTGATCATCGTGACCGCAACCTCGCTCACCGCCCTGTACGCCCACGCCCGCACCGGCAACGTCCGCTGGAAAGCCGGCGCCCTCTTCGCCGCGGCCGGACTCCTGCCCGCCGCGGCGGCCGGAGCCGCCGCATCCCGCCTGGCCCAGCCCGTGCTGACCGCCGCGTTCGCCGGCGTCGCCGCACTCGCCGCCGTCAAAATGCTCCGGCCCGGCTCCGCCGCCAACGGCTCGGAAGCCGGCGGAGCAAGGGCCGCCAAAGCCGCCGGCACCGGCGCTGGGCTGGGCGCGCTGACCGGACTGCTCGGGGTCGGTGGAGGCTTCCTCGCCGTCCCGGCCCTGGTCACCGTGCTGTCCTTCGAGATGCGGGCCGCCGTCGGCACCAGCCTGCTGGTCATCTCGGCGAACTCGCTGGCCTCGCTGGCCAGCCGCGGCGCCACCACCGTCGGCGTCAACTGGGCGGTCATCGCCCCCTTCACCGGGGCGGCGATCCTCGGCGCCTGGGACGGCAAACGCCTGGCCGCCAAGGTCACCGGCAACCTGCTGCAACGTACCTTCGCCGTCGTACTGCTGGGCGTGGCAGCCTTCATGCTCCTCGACGCCCTCAGCTGACAAGCCAGGCGGGCCATCGGGTGCCGTGGCACCAGGCTCAGGCCAGGGAAAGAAACAGCTTCTCCAGCCGGGTACGCATCTGCTCCCGGTCACCGGAAGCCGCCATGTCCGCATCGGTCAGGCAGTGCTGCAGACCGGTGGCGATGATCGCAAAACCCGCCTTGTCCAAAGCCCGGGACGCCGCCGCGAGCTGCGTGACCACGTCCTCGCAGTCCCGCCCCTCCTCGATCATCTTGATCACTCCGGCGATCTGGCCCTGCGCCCGGCGCAGCCGGTTGACCACCGTCTTCAGTTCCTCAGCCGCCATAGCCAGTTCCACGACCCACACTCCTTCGAGATACCCCCTTGGGTATCCTACCGAAGGGGGAACCCCGACCGAGCAAAGGAAAATCCCCCGTGGCACCCACCACCCTCACCGCCGACCAGGCCAACACCCGCCTGCACGAGCTGACCGTCATCGACGTGCGCACCCCCGGCGAATACGCCTCCGGCCACCTGCCCGGCTCCCTCAACATCCCCCTCGACCACCTCGATACCGCCCTCCCCGCCCTGAAGACCGCCGCCCAGCGCGGCGACCTCCTCATCGTGTGCGCCTCCGGCGCCCGCTCCGCCCAAGCCTGCCGGCACCTGGCCGACCACGGCATCACCGCAGCCACCCTCACCGGCGGCACCACCGCCTGGACCCAGCTCGGCCACGACACCCACCGCCGCGCCGGCACCCACACCGCCTGGCCCATGGACCGCCAAGTCCGCCTCGCCGCCGGATCGCTGGTCCTGACCGGCCTCATCGCCGGACACCGCTGGAATGCGGCCCGCTGGCTCTCCGCGGGCGTCGCCGGCGGCCTGGTCTTCTCCGCCCTCACCAACACCTGCGGCATGGCCAAGGTCCTCGCCAAACTCCCCCACAACCAGCCCAAGGCCACCGACCTGGACGACACCCTCGCCACCCTGACCGGCTGACGCCACCAAGCCCACGGGGCGCTGGCGGCATCTGTTCGGCGAGGCGGGCACACATGGAGCTGGCCGTCGCGGTGTGCTCGCCGCAGGGCGATACGGCGCTGTGGTCGCTGAAGTCGCGGGGGGCTGTCACGGTCTTGAGACCGTGCCCGGCTCAGGGCTCCAGCACAACCCTGCCGAAAACCTCCCCCGCGTCCATCGCGCGGTGGGCCAGCACCGCCTGCTCCAGTGGCAACACTTCGTGCACGACCGTGCGCAGGTCCCCCTGCGCAGCGTCGGCGAACTGGGACGACCGCACGGCCTGCCGGTCGGGGCTGGGCACGCTGTCAGAGCTGAACGTGGCGAACGACCATGACCGGCGGAAGGCGTCCATCAACCGCATGCCGAAGTCCGCCGGCGGCTGCCCAGCGACCACACCGACAGCCACATACCGCCCATTGGACTTCAACTTGTCCAGAAAAGAGGGCAGTTGGGGGCCACCTACGACATCGATCACCACGTCGAAGCCCGACGGCGCGTCCGGGCCGCCCTCGCCGGAGCGGTCAAGGACATGGGTCGCGCCCAGGTCCCGCAGGCGGGCGCCACGCTCCGCCGACGAGGTGGTGACCGCCACCGCGCTCGCGCCGTCACCGGCTGCGAGCTGGACCGCCGTAATCCCGATGCTGCCCGCCGCACCGCGCACGAGCACCGTCTCACCGGGCGTGAAGCGGGCCCGGTCCAGGGCGAAGTGAGCGACCACGCCGGACCCGCCGAGGGTCACCGCGTCGGCACCGGTCAGGCCGACGGGCAGCGCAAGGACGTCCTCGACCGCCGCGACGGCCTGCTCGGCATACCCACCGGACAGGCCCGTGTACGCCCACACCCGCCGCCCGATCCACGAGGCGTCCACCCCTTCCCCCACCGCTGTGACCCTTCCCGCGACCTCGCTGCCGAGGACATGGCCCTCCCGGAAGCCATAGGCGGCAATGGTTCCCCGGCG
This sequence comes from Streptomyces sp. NPDC097129, assembly GCF_055668065.1. Lineage (NCBI taxonomy): Bacteria > Bacillati > Actinomycetota > Actinomycetes > Kitasatosporales > Streptomycetaceae > Streptomyces > Streptomyces sp. NPDC097129. Next base: position 155,411 of record NZ_JBVOQE010000003.1, read on the forward strand.
GATCACGGCGTCCACGCCGCCTACCCCGATCGCCTCCGTGGCGATCTGCACCTGCCCCGGGGCGGGAACGGGCACAGGCACATCGACGACCTCCAGGCCGTCAGGGTCTCCGAACGTCCTGATCACGACGGCTTTCATCTGTACTCCTCGGGTCGGTGGAGGGATGGATCGCAGTTGCCCCGGCCGTGGGCGTCGAGCCGCCCCCACAGCCGGGACATCACCGGCGACGCGCCGGGACGGGGCGGCAGCACCCGCCATCGGACCGTAACGGACGCCCCCGTCCCCTTGGCTAAAGTGAGAAACGATGACCCAGCATTTGCCTCGGACCGTGCGCTCCGACGCCCGCGACAACCGGGCCCGCATCCTGGACGCCGCCCGTGCGGTGTTCGGCGAAGAGGGCCTGAGTGCGCCCATGCGCGCGGTCGCCCGGCATGCCGGTGTCGGCCCCGCCACGCTGTACCGGCACTTCCCGACCAAGCAGGAACTGATCGCGGAGACCTTCGCCGAGCAGCGGCGAGCCTGCCACGCCGCTGTCCTCGACGCCGTCGCGGACGCGGACCCGTGGCACGGATTCCAGCACCTGATCGAGCGGATCTGCGAGCTCCACGCACACAGCCGGGGATTCGCCGACGCCTTCATGGCAGCCTTCCCCGAGGCCATGGACTTCGCCGCCGACCGGGAGCGGATTCTGCACGCGGTCGGCGAACTGGCCCGCCGCGCCCAGGAGACCGGCCAGCTGCGCCCCGGCTTCGTCGTCGACGACCTGATCCTCATGCTCATGGCCCACCGGGGCCTCCAAGACACGCCGCGTGCCGCCCGTGTCACGGCCTCCCGCCGCTTCGCCGCCTACGTGATCGAGGCGTTCCGCGCCGTACCAGAGACGGGAGCGCCTGCGCCGCTGCCCCCAGCACCACGCCTGCAGCTCACGCACTCGCCCATCACGCCATGAATCCGTCACCCGGATCCGACCTGGCGGGCTGCGGAACCGTCTGCGGAGCAGGAACGTCGCTCCGAACGCGGCGACGACTGCTGCTCTTGGCGGTCGTAGGCGGTCAGTGCACGCATGACTGGCCGGCCGCGTAGGAAGCCGGCTCCTCTCATCAGGCTCCTTGGAATCGATCACCTAGGCTGGCGCGGTGACTGATGAGCAGGAGCGGGTGCAGCCGTCGGGAGTGTGGGCCACGGCGGTGGGGGTGGCCAGGGTGCGGGCGTTGGAGACCGAGCGGGAGAACGCGCTGTTCCGCGACCCACTGGCACAGGCCTTCGCCAGCGCCGGCGGCCTGTGGCCCTCCTCGCCGCCGCTGCCCGATGACGAGGCCGCGCGACGCCGCCGGCTGGCCGTGTCATTCTCCATCGTGATCAGGACGAGGTTTCTCGACGACCTGTTGCAGCAGGCCTCCGCGTCCGGTGTCCGGCAGGTCGTGCTGCTCGGCGCTGGCATGGACAGCCGGGCCTTCCGGATGGACTGGCCCGAGGGCACCCGGCTGTTCGAGGTCGACACCGCCCCTCCACTGGACTTCAAGGCTTCGGTGCTGCGCCAGGAGCGGGCCGTCGCGCGCTGCGAGCGGATCACCGTCGCGGTGGATCTGCGTGAGGACTGGCCAGGCGCGCTGGCCGCCGCAGGGCACGACCCGGCGGTGCCGACCGTGTGGATCGCCGAAGGACTGCTGATCTACCTGCCCGAGGACGCGGTGGAGCTGCTGCTGGCCCGGATCAGCGCACGGTCCGCGGCAGGCAGTCGGATGGGGCTGACGTTGGGCTCGCGCGGCGTGATCGAGCGCTTCGGCGCGGACGCCGTGCCGGGGTCGGCGGCGTCCATGTGGGTCTCGGAGATGCCCGACGACCCGGTGGGCTGGCTGGCCGGACACGGCTGGGAGGCGAGCTGCCACACCCTGCGCGAACGCGCTGCCGCCTACGGCCGCCCGATCAGCACCCCGCCGCAGCGCGAGGAGCGGCCGGGCGGACTGGTCTCGGCGGTCCGCCGGTAGAGCGCCTCCCCCTTCCCCTGGATGAGCGATTCCAAAGGGCCCGACGGGTGGAGCGAGGTTCATGCGCGGCCAGCCGGTCATGCGCGCACTGACCCCCTACGACCACTGAAGTCCGCCCGCAAACTGCCCGGAGTAATGGTCAAATTCTGTGGATCTGATCAGCCTGGTCGGATTTCCCAGGCCGGCCGCTGGAGCTCGTCGTTGTGGACGATGATGTCGGCGTGATCTGTTGGGCGGGCCGTGGCGAAGTAAAGCTTCTGGGAGGGGATGTAACGGTTGTGCCAGGCCCGCTCGATCTCGGTTGTGCTGGCCGCGGATCCGGCCAGCGCCTCCCCTCGGGTCTGGGCGCGATCTAGCGTCCGTTCGAACGTGACAGACACGAAGATGCTGAGGTCCCAACGGTCGGCCAGCTCCGGGCGCAAGAGGAAGACGCCGTCGAAGAGCAGCACGGCGTCCGCGGGTGCTTCGGTGATGGGGAGACACAGTGCGGTGTCGGTGCCTCGGTCGTAGACCGCCTGCTGGAACTTTCGGTCACCGGTTGGGCCCAGCGGGTCGAGTAGGACCTGGCACATCGTGTCGTGATCGTGGCTGTCGAAGTAGCAACCCTCGGGCGAGTACTCGCCGCGCTGATAGCGCTGCGCCTTGGGGAACAGGAAGCCCTCGATCGTCGCGCGGATGACTTCGCGGCCCTGTGCGCGCAGGACAACGGCGAGTTCGTCGGCCAGGGTCGTCTTGCCAGCGGCAGGCGGCCCGTCGATGGCGACGCGCACTGGGTGCCCGACCGTGACGGACTCAATCGTCTCGGCCAGGCGGCTCAGGAGTTCGCCGCGGGTGCCGTTGTCCATGGTCTGCCACCGTCCTTGTCTCGGTGATACGAGCACACTCTATGGCCGGTCACTGCGTGTCAGGCTGCGTCGACGCGGCGGCGTTCGCGGCTCACCGCGACTCCGACCACTTCCGCGAGATCGGCCTTGCCCGGCTGATGCCGCGTACGACCGCACGCGACGTGCGGATGTGTGACCAGCCGAGTGAGATCCGGCCTGCGGAATGATGGCCGCGCCCCGGCTTGCCGATCGTTCCGAAGTCGCAGAACACCAAGTCGAAGCTGTCGGCGGCGAAGGGGAGGTGTTCGGCGGCGCCTTGCACCAGCGGGTAGCGCGCCACTCCCATCACGCGGGCTGTGCGGCGAGTTGGGCTTCGGACAGGTCGAGCCCGACCACGCTGGCGCCCTCGGCGGCGAGCACCCTGGACCACTGGCCGGCGCCGCAGCCGAGTTCGAGGACGCACTCTTGCCGGACCAGGGCGTGCAGGTGCGCGTCGGGGATGGAGTACATGCCCCACAGCCGGGGTGTGGCGCCGATGTGTGGGTCCTGCTCGTGCTGGTAGGCGCTGCTGATCTGGTTCCAGAGCCGCCGGTTGGCGGGGATGCTGTCCACGTGCCGACTCCAACGCTGCCTGCCGGGGGCGGTCAACACGATTAGGGCACTGACCGGCCCTCGCCTCGGTCCGGCCCTGGCTCGGCCCATGACCCGCCGGACGAGCCCTAACCGGATGGGCCGCAGTGGCCTCTGCGCTGCTCCTCGTGTCCTGTACTTCAGGTGCCAGCGAGGACAAAGCTGCCGACCACTCCCCCTCGATCGTGCCGAGCCACTCCGCGACGGCGGCAAAGACGGACGAGAAGAAGCTCACTGCCCAGGCCCAGGCTGCCCGACGAGCGGCGAGATTCCGATGAGGTGTCCGGCGGAAGGCCCGGGGCTTTCGAAGACCCGCGACTCCTGGCCGCTGTTCACGGCGGCCGACTGGTCGAAGCCGGAGCGGAGCGGGTGGCCGACAGAATCCACACCGAGCCCGACCTGAGCACGGGAAAGACCTACAAAGCTCAGCCTGGTCTGCTACGGCAGCGGCAGCGCGCGGCTGACGTTCAAGCCAGCGAACGCAGGCACCACGACCATAGTGCCGTGTGACCAATCAGTGGTGCAGCAGCGGATCACTGGACAGAAACCGCTGCGCATCGACGTTGAGGGAGCTCAGGGGCGTCGGGAGTGGTTGCCTGGAGAATCGACCCAATGTGACCCGCAGCGGGCCTTGTCCCTCGTCGTCCTCGTTCTGGCATACGGGTACTCGTTCTGCCACCGGGACAGCCTGGCGATACCGCGTCGTCCGCACCGGCATCCTACGGCGCGTTACCACAGAGGAAATAGGTTCTCGTGGCGCTATGCGCTGGGGTCACGGAGGCCTACGGCGTCGTGCCGCCAGAACGGGTCTGCATAGACCAGCGTCCCTGTCATCCATGGCTCGTACGCCGGGAGTCTGAGGGCCTGGAAGGCGCCATCCGGAATGCGCAGGGAGGGCTTGCGAAAGCCCTGGTCGCCACCGGGCGTGAAGCCGAAACGGGAGTAGTAGCCCGGATCGCCCTCCAGGAACACCAGGGGGACAGCCCGCTCAGTGAGGGTCTTCAGTCCGTGTCGGACCAGGGCCGAGCCGATACCACGCTTGTGATGCTCGGGCATGACGGCCAAGGGGCTGAGTACGTGCACTTCAACCAGTCGCCGTTGGGCATCGAGCAGACTGCGGGTGAACATGACGTGTCCGGCGATCTCCCCGTCGAGCTCGGCGATCAGTGAGAGACCGCCGGTGGGCGTGATCGTGCCCCGCAGGGTGTCGACCAGGTCGGCCACGACAAGACCATGGTCACCGAACGCCCGCAGGTGGATGTCCCGCACAGACTCTCTGTCGCTCGGAAGTTCTTCGCGAAGATTCATGACCGGAGAGTACGGACCCGTCCCAGTCGCTCGCCGAGGGTTTTGGAGCCCAACGATGCGCGGATGGATCGGTGTCACAGAGTTGCACACCACACACAGCGTCCGAACGGCGCGTCACATGACCGCGGAACAAAGGCTCCGCGGTCGGCCAGGCCCGTTAAGCGCAGGTCGGCGAAACGAACCGGTCGGCGGAAGTTCAAGCCGCAGCGCCGTACGCCGACCGCGGCACGACTTCGACAGTAGCGCCGTCAAGGAAAGGGTCGCCGTTGTTCACCCGAGCCCGCAATGCCCAGGACGCCGGCAGTCCTGGGCACTTCACGGCACCTTCTGGGCTGCAGTGCCCGGGCCGGGCACTGCGGCGGCAGGTCGGAACCGTCCTGCCTGGCAACAGCAGCCGTTATCCCCAGCGGCTGCACTTCTGCGGGTCGTACCAGTCTGCCTTCCCGAGGCAGACCCGCACCAGCACTCGGTTCTTCTTGCGGTACGTGAAGCGCACCGGCTTCGCGGTTCCCTTGGGGCAGGCGTTCGAGCCGACGCTGTACACGGTGCCGTCCACCCAGACTTGGGCTTTCGCGCAGTACCCGTCGGCCTTGGTGTCCTCGACGTACCCCGACACCTGGCCGTTGTAAGGCCCGCGGCCTGTCCATGAGATGTCCATGCTGCCAAAGGCACCACTGGTGGACACCTTGGCGTTCCGGACTGCCTGGGCGCTCGAGGCGTCCGCGCTCGCTGACGGTGCCATGGCAGCCGTAGCCGTCAGCAGCGCCAGAGTGCTCCCTGTCACCCATGCTTTCCGCAGATCCATGTTCCCTCCCCGATAAGTGGTCAAGCACGAAGTTACGGCTGCAACTGAGGGAGGGCATTCACCGCAGGGTTGGTGTCCATCTACCCCGCACGGTGGAGGGACCCCGCGCATACACCCACAGCGGTACCGCATACGGCTCAGTCCACCGGCTCCGCGTCCGCAGGGACGAGGATGCACTCAGCGGCCGGTTTCCTGCCGCGGTGCGAGGCGAGTTGCTGCCGGCGGTGCAGCTGCTGGTCCTGAAGGTGGCGCAGCAATTCGGCATGTCGGCGGTGTTGGGCGGGGCGGATGGGGGGGGTGGAATCGGGCCTCGACCTGCGGGTGGAGGTCGTCCGTCAGTACGGACTGCCCTGGGTGTCTTCTGCCTGAAGCCCGTGTCGCGCGTGGTCGGCGTTGTGGTGGTCGTGGCCGGTGTCGGGTGAGCCGCCCATCATGCGGAGCATGGACAGTCCGCCGGTCCTCCAGAAGCACACCAGAAGTACGGCGGCAAGGATGAGGAAGGCGATGTTGAGCCACGTGGTGTAGTTCCAGCTGAGGCCTTCCATGGGGACCTTCGCGTCGGCCTGGTCGGGGATCAGGCCCAGACCGCTGAAAGCGAATTCCACGATGTACCCGGCGATGACGATCGCAAGGTAGAACGTGCCGAGGAGGAAGGCGGCCGTCTTGGCGCCGTAGTACTTCCGGTAGATGTTGAGGATCGGCAGGATCAGCAGGTCGGCGAAGATGAACGCCACCACGCCGCCGAAGCTGATGCCTCCCTTCCACAGCACCACCGCCAGAGGAACGTTGCCGATGGAGCACACGAACGAGGCGATCGCCACCAGCGGTCCGATGACGGGCCCCCACAGCTTGGCGGCGAGCGGGTGGCCGTCGAAGAAGAAGGCACGCCAGAACGAGTCCGGGACCCAGGCGGCCATCGCGCCGGCGATGAACAGTCCCACGACCAGGTCGCGCAGGATCGCCGCCCATTCCATGACGAAGACGTGGCTGGTGGCGGTGAAGCCCTCCCGGCTGAACAGGCGGCTGGTGAAAGAGCCTTCGCGCGAGACAGACATGTCCATCGCCGCGTGGCCCTCCATCGACCCGGCCAGGCGCCTCTCCGCCTGTTGACGGGCCTGGCGCAGAAGCCGTTCGCGCAGGAACAGGCGGAAGAGAACGGCCAGCAGAGCGATCATGATGGGGCCGCCGACGAACTCTGCCGCAGTGAACTGCCAGCCCATCAACAGCGCGAGGATGACGCCGAGTTCGACGACGAGGTTGGTGGAGGCAATCTGGAAGGCCATCGCCGCGGTGAAGTGCGCGCCCTTGCGGAACAGCGAGCGGGCCAGCGCCACGGCAGCGTAGGAACAGGACGAGGACGCCGCGCCCAGGGCCGCGGCAACGGCGAGGGTGCGGGGCCGGTCGTCGCCGAGCACGGAGACGATGGTGGACTTGCGGACGACGGCCTGGACCACTGCGGACAGGGTGAAGCCGAGGATCAGGGCCCAGGTGATCTCCCAGGTCATGGACCCGGTGATCGACAGTGCGTGCAGTAGGGCGTGCATATGTGAAGCGTTCCCTCCGAGGCGCGGTACACGGCTGACGGACACACCCTCAGGCTCGTCGGGGAGCGGGTCTGCCAGGCCGGGGCGCGGGGCGCCGCCGCACGGGCGGCGCCCCGCTCGGGGTCAGCTGACGTGCAGGGTCAGGGCGGCGGTGTGGAGCGTGCCGGCGGTCTGGAACTGCAGGAACAGTCGCCAGTTGCCGGAGGTGGGCAGTTCGGCGTGGAAGTTCAGGTCCGGCCCGCCGTGGTCGCCGGTCACCTTGGTCGTGGGGTGGAGGTGGGCGAACGCGGCGTCGCCTTCGTGGAAGGCGGTCAGGTGGGCGTAGGTGTCCAGATAGGGCTGCAGGTCGGTGACCGGCTTGCCGTGCCTGGTGATGGAGACGGTCAGCGGGTGCGGCATGCCGGCCATGGGTTCGCCCTCGACGGTGACGGTGTACCCGTCGGCTTGCGTGCTGGTGGCGGGGGCGGGCAGCGGGGTCTTGGTGGCGTTTCCGGGCACGGTGAGAGTGCGTGAGAGCACGAAGTCCTTGCCCTTGCCGGGCCCGGCATCGGGGGTGAAGGAGGCGAACAGGCGCCAGGAGCCCGGTGCGAGAGAGGCCAGAGCAGCGGTCCAGGTGCCGTCGGCGGCCATGGTGGGATGGATGTGCTGGAAGCCGGTCAGGTCGGAGCGGATGGCGTAGAAGTGCATCCGCTTGGTCTGGTCGACAGCGAAGCCGGTGACCGGCCGGCCGTCAGGGCCCGCGACGATGAACCCGTAGGCGGTCTGCCTGCCGGACGGCAGGGTCGCGTCCTTGGAGGTGAGGCGGTAGCCGCCCTGGGTGTCGGACAGGCCGCTGCCGGCGGCCATGTGATCCATGCCGGGCATGTCCTCCATCGCTTGCGACGCGCTGGGTGAGGACGGCGCGGAGGACTTGCTGCCGTGGTCCATGCCCGGCATGGACGACGAGGAAGGATCGGAGGAGCCGCAGGCGGCCAGCGTCAGCGCGAGAGCGGCTGTGGCGCCGGCTGTGGCCAGGCCACGGCGATCCGTGGCGAAACGGGAGAAAAGAAACATCGAGGTTCGTCTTTCCGGGTGGGCGCACCACGCCGGGTGCGCGGAAACGAGCAGGGCACGGGGCCGATTCCGACCCAACCTGGGCCTGGATCCGGCGCGCGCCTGTCACGTCCGCGCGACGCACATGTGAAGCAGGAGATCTCGTCCGCCGCCTGGGGGCCCGCGCCGCCCCGTCCCGTCGGCTGCCGCCCGCAGTCGGGCCTGTGTCCACGGGGCGAGTACGGCGGCACCTGTCACGGCGAGCAGTCCGGGGGCGGGCAGGTGGGTGCGCTCATGAGGAGGGGTGCTGACGCACATCGTTCCGGGGGTACCGGAGGAGACACCGGCGGTCCGGACGGTGAGGTCGGAGCCGTGCCCGGTCGACGCATGGGTCATGAGTGGCGCGGTGGCGTCGTGGCCATTCGCCTTCGGTGAGACTGCGGCCATGACGCCGTGGCAGCCTTCCGCCGCCGTGGCCGGGGCGCCGTGCATGAGGAACAGCCCGAACAGCACCGCGCACACCGCCAGCAGCCGGGCAACGCCCCGCCTGCACGCCTGTGCGCTGTCCACGGCCGTACCCCTTCCGTCCCGTTCCGGCCTTGCCGTGCAACCATACCCCGCCAGGGTATCCACCACGCTGACTGGACGCGCCGCCTGATGGGCATCGACCGCAGCGCACCCGTGATCGTCGCCGTGCGGCGGTGAGCAACGGCGCTAACGCCTTCGCGTGGGACGGGGCTGCTGAGCTACTGGCTCTGAGGGCACCGATCGGTCTGCGGGCGAGCCGACAGGCTTCGGTTCGCATGGGCAGAGCGGCGCGTGAGGACCTTCCTGCGGTTGTGAGGCGCCGCGCACCTGGGGCGCCGCGCACCTGGGTGCAGCGGTCGTGGAGGATTCGGGAGCTGCCCGACGGACTGACCCCCTCCCCCGCGGCCATCCTCCACAGCAGGCTCACCTCGCCGACCTTGCCAAGAATGGGTCGGGTCCTCAGGCACCTATACGCGCGCCAACTGAGCCTTGGACCTTTGCCAGGCCGTGAACGTCGCCGCGATCTCAACAGCGGTCATGCCGCTGGAGGCCCGCGGCCGCGCCAACGCCTTGCAGCGGCTCGGCGCTGAGAACCTTGGGGCCGTCTGGCGGTGCCAGAGACACGGGGGCGTCGGGGACTGCCAGGGGGCCGTACGGCGTCGCGGGGGGACGCTCGACGAGTGCCTTGACCGGCCGGGGCCTTCCATCACCCGCCGAAGGCTGAGCGGACGGGTTGTGTGTGACTGAGCGCTCCGGTTGACCCGCGTGGTCAACCAGAGCGCCCGAAGAAAGTGCCGGCCGGTGCCGTCGCCGGTGGCGGGGTACCGACCCGTGTCCGGTCAGCGGCTGGCGAGGAGCTCCAGCGTGTCGATCACGCGGTTCGAGAAACCCCACTCGTTGTCGTACCAGGCGACCACCTTCACGTGACGGCCGTCCACTCGGGTGAGAGCCGAGTCGAAGATCGACGATGCGGGATTGCCCGTGATGTCGGACGACACGAGCGGGTCGTCGGAGTACTCCAGGATGCCGGCGAGCGACCCCTCCGCCGCCGTGCGGTAGGCCGTCAGCACGTCCGCGCGTGTCACGTCGCGGGCGACCGTCGTATTGAGTTCGACGATCGAGCCCACCGGCACCGGTACCCGGATCGAGTCGCCGGACAGCTTGCCGTCCAGGTTCGGCAGGACCAGGCCGATCGCCTTGGCGGCACCGGTCGTGGTCGGCACGATGTTGACGCCGGCCGCCCGGGCGCGGCGGGGGTCGCGGTGCGGACCGTCCTGCAGGTTCTGCTCCTGCGTGTAGGCGTGCACCGTGGTCATGAACCCGTGCTCGATCCCGGCCAGTTCGTCGAGCACCTTGGCCAGCGGGGCGAGCGCGTTGGTGGTGCAGGACGCGTTGGAGACGATCGTGTGCAGGTCCGGGTCGTAGGCGTCGGTGTTGACCCCGAAGGCGAGGGTGACGTCGGCGCCGTCCGACGGCGCGCTGACGAGCACCTTGCGTGCGCCCGCGTCGAGGTGGGCGCGGGCGGCCTTGGCCGAGGTGAAGCGGCCGGTGGCCTCCAGGACGATGTCGACTCCGAGTTCGGCCCACGGCAGCTGCGCCGGTTCGCGCTCGGCCAGCACCGCGATCCGGCGGCCGTCGACCACGAGGGCATCCCCGTCGGCGGACACCGGTCGTCCCAGCCGGCCGGCCGTGCTGTCGTAGGCGAGCAGTCGGGCGAGAGTGGCGGGCTCGGTGAGGTCGTTGACGGCGACGATCTCGAGGGCGCTGTCGCGCTCCAGCAGTGCGCGCAGCACATTGCGTCCGATGCGGCCGAATCCGTTGATGGCGATGCGAGTCATGAGTGATGTCCCTTCCCTTCCACACCAGGCTCGCCTGCGGAGGGCGCCGCTGACAGTGGCGGGATCGCCACGGTTCGAAAGGATCCCGCCACGATCCCGCTGCGCGGGGCCGGGCGGGTTACTCGCCGCGGGTGAAGGTGCGCCGGTACTCGCTCGGTGTGGTGCCCAGGATGCGCTGGAAGTGCAGACGCAGGTTCGCGCCGGTGCCGAGCCCGACGTCTGCGGCGATCTGTTCGACGCTGCGCTGCGAACGCTCCAGCAGTTCGCGGGCCAGGTCGATGCGGGCGCGCATCACCCACTGCATCGGCGTGTAGCCGGTCTCCTCGACGAAGCGCCGGGAGAACGTGCGCGGCGAGACGCCCGCCTGCCGCGCCAGCTGGTCGAGGGTGAGGGGCTCGCCGAGCCGGTGCAGCGCCCACTCGCGGGTGGTGCCGAAGCGCTCGCCGAACGGCTCGGGAACGCTGCGCGGCACGTACTGGGCCTGGCCGCCGCTGCGGTAGGGGGCCGCGACCAGGCGGCGGGCGGCATGATTCGAGGCGGCCACCCCGAGATCGCCGCGCAGGATGTGCAGGCACAGGTCGATGCCCGAGGCGGCGCCGGCCGAGGTGAGCACGCTGCCCTCGTCGACGAACAGGACGTTCTCGTCGACCCGGACGCGCGGATACCTGGCCATGAGTGCCCGCGTGTAGTGCCAGTGCGTCGTGGCGCGCCTGCCGTCGAGCAGGCCCGTGGCGGCGAGCGCGAAGGCGCCCGTGGAGATGGCGGCGAGCCGTGCGCCCCGCTCGTGGGCGGCGATCAGTGCGTCGACGACGGCCTGCGGCGGGTCGTCGCGGTCCGGGAACCGGTAGCCGGGAACGAAGACGATGTCGGCCCACGCAAGCGCGTCCAGGCCGTGGGCGACGGCGTACGACAAGCCATCGCCGCCGGTCACGAGACCAGGTGCCGCCCCGCACACCCGCACCTCGTACGGCATGCTCGCGCGGGTCGTGAACACCTGCGCGGGGATGCCGACATCAAGCGGCTTCGCGCCCTCGAGGACAAGGACAGCGACGCGATGCAGTCGGGAGGCTGGCACGGAAGAGAGGCTACGTGAGGCATGGCTTGGATACGCCCTCTGCATTGACCAGCCCGCCAGAGGCACGCGGCTTGGGCCGAGGCCACTGGCATTGGCTCCGGCCCTCTGTATCGGCGGGCGAGGACGGGTCAACCAGCGCACGAACGCCATGCTGCTGGCGCACCCCACCGTGCGTCCCTCGGGGCATGGCAGGAGGCTGGACTCATGGACCAGGTGATCGTGTATCCACCAGACAACCAGGGCGGCCGGCGCGTGCGGGCGGATGGCACGATCCTCGGGCGCGCCTACCGGCTCCGGGACGTCGTCGCCTTCCTGCAGGAGGCCGGCATGGAAGGGATCGACGACCTCGACGTCATCCGGTCCGACGACATCGAGTGGCGCGGCGGCGGCCCGGAGGTGTGGGGCTGGGGGACGTCAGGGGCTCGGTGAGAGCGGCGCCGGTCGACCGGGGCTGAACAGGCGATCGTGCGTTGGTGTTGGTAGTGCGAGCCCACGGCACGGACACCTCTCGTTACGCCCGCCCCGCTTGAGCTGGTGCGCAGACCGGGGCCCGTGGTGCGCTGGTGCCACGAACGGCTGGGCAGATGTCAGCGCGCCCCTCGCGGTCGAGGCCTGGGATCGGGGCGCTCCCCCGGCAGCCAGTGTGCGCTCGAGACCAGCGCAGAACCTGTACCGGGAGGCCGCGGTGATCCTTAACGAAAGCCCCTGGCCTGCGTAGGGGCTGCCACCGAGCCAGGACATGCCGTCGGTCAGTTCGCGCGCGGCGTCCAAGTGCCCACTGGGGCAAGCGACTTCAGTGAGCGCAGCACATGGATCAGAATGTGCCGCACGTCAGGCAGCCGCCGGTGCGCAGTTCGGCGTGGCGTTCCAGGGTGCTCGCCATCTGCGTCTGCCACCAGGCACGCGCTCCCCCGCCGGCTGGGGCCAGTTGGGCGGTCACCGGCACCCGGTTCCTGCCGGCCGAGCCCAGCAGTGTCATCGCGCGCCGATACCGCAGGGCAGAACTCGCGCTGACCCGGCGTGCGATTTGCTGCTGGTCCAGTCCGCCGTCGGGTGCCGTGTGCAGGGAGGGAACACCGGACGGCCACAAATTGGTCTAGTCCCTTCTTGGTCCAGACCATTGACCCACGCCTTGGCGGGCGCTATTCCAGTAGTCGGCAACTCCCCAGCTCCACAGGGACATTGGCCACCCCCTCCACACACCGGGACTGACATGAGACTCGTGCGTTCCTTCCGCGCAGCCCTCACCGCTGTCGCCACCGCGGCGGCCGCGACAGGCCTCGCCCTAGCGGGAACCGGCACCGCACAGGCCGCGACGCCACTGCCGAACCACGTCTTCGCCCCCTACTTCGAGGCCTGGACCGGCGAGAGCCCCGCCGCCCTGTCCGCGCAGTCGGGCGCCAAGCACCTGACGATGGCGTTCCTGCAGACCGCCGCCAAGGGCTCCTGCACGCCGTACTGGAACGGCGACACGAGCATGCCGATCGCCGCCTCGACCTTCGGCGCCGACATCAAGACGATCCAGAGTAACGGCGGCGACGTGATCCCCTCGTTCGGGGGTTACACGGCCGACACCACCGGCACCGAGATCGCCGACAGCTGCACCGACGTCCAGCAGATCGCCGCCGCGTACGAGAAGGTCATCACCACCTACGACATCTCGCGCCTCGACATGGACATCGAGGTCGACTCGCTGGACAACACCGCCGCCATCGACCGCCGCAACAAGGCGATCAAGGTGGTCGAGGACTGGGCCGCGGCAGGCGGGCGCAAGGTCGAGATCTCCTACACCCTTCCGACCACCACGCACGGCCTCGCGGACAACGGCGCGGCGCTGCTGCGCAACGCGGTCAGCAACGGCACCCGGGTCGACGTCGTGAACCTCATGACGTTCGACTACTACGACAACCAGGCTCACGACATGGCGAAGGACACCCAGACCGCCGCCCAGGGCCTGTACGACCTGCTCGCGCAGCTGTACCCGAGCAAGAGCCCGGCCCAGTTGTGGAACATGGTCGGCGTCACCGAGATGCCGGGCGTCGACGACTTCGGCAAGGCGGAGACCTTCAGCCTGGCCAACGCCCGGACCGTGTACGACTGGGCGGTCTCCAAGGGCATCAACACCCTGTCGTTCTGGGCACTGCAGCGGGACAACGGCAGCTGCGCGGGAGGTGCCGCCGCGGACAACTGCTCGGGCATACAGCAGAACACGTGGGACTTCACGCACGTCTTCGCGCCGTTCACCGGCGGCACCACCACCCCGTCCAACGACTTCTCCGTCGCGCTCAGCCCGGCCTCCGGCTCCGTGACCGCCGGCCAGTCCGTCACGGCCACCGTGAAGACGGCCGTGACGAAGGGGGACGCCCAGAGCGTGAAACTCAGCGTCAACGGGGCCCCGGCGGGCGTCACCGCCTCCCTCAGCCCGGCATCGGTCACCGCGGGCGGCACCTCCACGCTCACCCTGGCCACCTCCTCCGCCGCGGTCTCCGGCACCTACACGGTCACCGTGACCGGCGCGGGCGCCTCGGGCAGCCACTCGGCGGCCTACTCCCTGACCATCACCGGCGGCTCCGGCAACCAGTGCACGGACGCCCCGTGGGCCAAGGACAAGGTGTACACCGGCGGCCAGCGGGTCTCGTACAAGGGCCACTCCTGGAAGGCCAAGTGGTGGACGACGGGCGAGGAGCCCGGCACCACCGGCGAGTGGGGCGTCTGGCAGGACCTCGGCGCCTGCTGAACCGCCGCCCGTCACCCGGCCGGATGTACGGCCCCGCAGGAAGTCTCGGACAGGCGTCGCAAACCAGCCTCGTCCGCCAGGACCGCCTGCGGGGCCGCACTGCAATCAGCAGGCCTTCGTCCTCAGCAGGCGCTGCTGCTCCACGGTTCCCACGATTGAGTGGTCCCTTCCAGGAGTCCCAGCGCCTGACGCTCGTGCCGTTGATCGTTTTGGTTGATGGCGCGGCGAAGACGACCGCGGTGGGTTCGAGAGTGGTGGGGTGGGGTCTGTGGATGTGGTGCGGCAGTCTGCGGCGGCGGGCCGTGTGGTGCTGTGCGAGGAGTCGGCTCGGGACGGTGCTCAGGCCAAGACTCTGATGATGCCTGAGGCCAGAGTCCGGCTGGCCCGGAAGACGGGCCGTGTCTTCGGCATGGACGGGCCGAGGCATGTCGTGTTCGCGGCCGGTTTCCCGGCCGTGTGCGGTGAGGAGTTCGAGGCCGTGCGCCGGGTCGCGGTGGAAGCCGAGGGCGCGGTGAGCGTGGCGGCGGTGTGTCGCGGAGCCGGCGCGGATGTGGAGCAGGCCGTCGCGTCGGTGAGGGGGAGCCGGCATTCCCGGGTGATGGTGGTCGTCCCTGCTTCGGAGGCGATGGCACAGGTGATGGTCCACCGCTCGGCGGCGGAGGCGCTCCAGGCCGCGACCGATCTGGTCAAGCGGGCGCGGGATCTGGATGACGCGGTCGCGGTGGACGTGTGTCTGGCGGACGCCTCCCGCGCCGACCATGCATTGATGGCGCACAGTGCGCAGGTGCTGACGGACGCCGGTGCGGGGCTGGTCGTGTTGGCGGATACCGTGGGTGCTCAACTCCCCCGAGCCTGCCGGGAGATGTTCTCGCAGGTGAGGGCGGCCGCCGGTGACGAGGTGGTGCTCGCCTCCCACCTCCACAACGATCTCGGCCTCGGCCTGGCCAACACCTTGCAGGCGCTGGCCGCCGGAGTGCGGGTGGTGTCGGCGTCCTGGCTGGGCATCGCCGAACGGGCCGGCATGGTGACCACCGAGCAACTGCTCTTTCTCCTCGCCCGCCACAGTGCGGAAGTGCTGGGAGCGGATGCGGAGCCGTGGTGGACAGCGCCGGACCTGACCCGGCTCCCTGCCATCGCGCGTCTGGTGGCCGAGGAGACCGGAGTGCCGTTGAGCGTCACCACGCCGATCGTCGGTACCGGGGTGGGGACCATCTCCACCGGCACGCCCTTCGTCCACCCACGGCTCTTCCAGCCCTACGACCCGCACCAGGTCCTCGGCATCACACCGGATGTGGTCCTCACCCACCTGGCCAGCGCCCGCGTCGTCACCGCCGTCGCCGCACGGCTGGGCCACACGCTCGACCGCGAACAGACGCGGGCGGCGATGACGTGGGTGAAATCGCGTGCCTTCCGCACCGGCCGGGCCGTCGTCGACGACACGGCCTTCGCCGCTTACCTGGATGGGCTCACCGGCAACACCGCCAGGAGCACTTCGTGAGCCCGGCCGCCGCCGGGGTCCCGCCCCGCCCTGCGGCGACCCTGGTACAGGCGCGACGGGCCCTGGCCGCGGGCAGCGCGGTGGTGCTGCCGAATCCGCAGCCCTTGACCCACGTCGTCACCGCCACGAGTGCCGCCGCCGTCAACACGGCCAAGGGCCGCCCGGCGGGACAGCCCGTCGCTCTGTGGGCCCATCACCCCGACACCCTGCGCACGGTCGAACCCCTGTGGGCCCTGGCGCCCGAAGTCCGGACGCTGGCGCGGCGCCTGCTGGCCGAGGAGCACCTCACGGTACTCCTGCCCTTGCGGCCGGAGGCTGAGCAGCCGGCCTGGTTGGCGCCGGCGGCGAAGGACGGGTGGGCCTTGCTGTTCGGCGCCCGCTGGCAGCCGCTGCGCCCGCTCCTGGACGAACTGCCGGTGCTGTATGTCAGCAGCGCCAACCGCACCGGCCACCCACCCGCCGCCACCACCGACGACGCGTTGGCCATGTTCCCCGCCACCGTGCCCGTCCTCGGACCGCCGGAGCCTGCTGCCCCGCACGGTGGAGTGGCGAGACAGGCCACGACGACCGTGCGCGTGTGTCCGGACGGCCGGCTGCAACTGCACCGGCACGGGGCCCAGGACCGGACCTATGCCTGCGCCGAGGACTACCTGCACCACCTCCGCACGCGTGAATAGGTACGGCTCAGGTAGCGCCTGGCGCGCCGGCACGCCAGCCATGCTCAGGTGAGGCCACACCGCTGACGCACGCGCCTCCGCGGCTTCGGTCTCGTTCTGGGGCCGGTGCTGGTGCTGTATCCGCAGTGTGCCGCCTTTCGGGGAGACCTCAACGGATCACCGTCGAACGGAAGGCGCGAATTCAGGCGGTGCACTGAGCGTGTTCCCGGCTGAGGTAGTGCACTGTGGTGTGCCCGGCGTGCGGAGTCAGCAGTTGCTGCAGCTCGTTGGCGGCCATCTTGAGGAGGTGTCCGTCGCGGGTGGCGTGGAGGGTTTCCAGGATGAAGGCGACGTGGGTGGAGTCTTCGGTGACGCGGGTGCGGTGGGCGTCGCGGTGGTTCCAGTGCCGGGTCAGTACATCGGTGGTGTCGGCGTAGATGATCTCGCCGGGCTTGGGGCTCTCGACGGTGTCGGGTTCGCCGAGCGGGGTGAAGGATTCGCTGCCGTCGGCGTAGCGGATCTGGATGTCGCCGGTGACGTGGGCGAGGTCGAACGCTCCGGCGGGCAGGCCATGGCGGACGGAAACGGCGTTGTAGGAGTCAACAGCTGGGTTGATCCGGGGCAGGGTGCCCCTCTTCGCGAGGCGGCGGCCGAGGGCGTCGACGCTGGGGCGGATGCGGCGGGGGTTGGTGCCGAAGGAGCGGTAGGCGGTGTGCCAGGCCTCGATGCGCGGGTCACTCTCGTCGGCGGGCTGCCAAGTGCCGTCGGCGAGCTGCTGCTCCAGGTCCTGAAGGGCGGTGGTGGTGGCAGGCCATGGTTCGCGGCCCCGCAGGCCGGTGGCGGTGACGACGGCGATGAGAGTGTCGGGGAAGGCGTCGGCGACGGCGGGGCTGAGGCGGAAGGTGGTCATCGGTGGACGGATCCGTTCCGGGAGGGTGGGGCGGCCAGGGTCAGGCTTTCCAGGGGCCCACGCGATCGAGGCGGCGCAACTGCTGGGCTGCGGTGGGCGCGTCCAGGCCGGTGCCGCGGTCGGTGAGCCGGCGGGCGGTGTCGGTGCGCTGCTCGACGGGTTTGTGGTCGTCGTACTTGAACTTGGCGCAGACCTCGGTGATGTCCAGGCGCAGGCCGCGGATGCCGGGCAGCATCCGTCCGTAGGGCGGCTGGTCGGCCACGATGGGGGCGTGGTCGCCGTCGGGTTGGAAGTGGGCCATCTGGCGGCGCAGCAGCTCGGCCTTGGCCTCGGGGTCGTCGATGACCGTGGCTTGGCAGGTGAACTGGACGGCCGCGTAGTAGCTGGTGGGGACGCCGTCGGTGGGCGGGATGTCGGGCTTGGCGCGCCAGGGCCCGGGGATGAAGGCGTAGTCGCCGGTGACGGTGAAGGTGACGTGCGGGTCGGCTTCGATCGTCTCCCAGACGGGGTTCGCCCGGGCGAGGTGGATCAGCAGAGCGGCGCCGTCGACGGTGAAGTGGGTGGGTACGACGATCGGCGCCCGGCCGGGCAGGCCGTTGACGCTGAGGACGCCGAAATCGTGACCGTCGGCGATCCAGGTCTGCCACTCGGCGTCGTCCAGTGCGGCGTCCCAGGGCTGGATGAACATGCGCGGTCCTTCGGGGCGGGGCGGGGTCAGGTGAGGGCGAGGAGGCTGACGGCAACGGCGGCGGTGCCGAGGCCGATCAGTTGCCCGCGGTGGATCCGTTCCGCGAGGACACTGCGGGCGAGCAGGACGGTGCCGGCCGGATACAGGGCGGTGATCACGGCGACGACGGCCAGGTCGCCGCTGCGGGCGGCGAGCAGGAACAGCAGGTTGGCCACCGAGTCCAGTACGCCGGCCGTCGCCGACATGGCGTATGCGGGCTTCTCCGTCCCCAGCCTGCGGTACATCAGGCCGGCCGCGGCCAGTGTGACCGCCGAGGAGACGGCGCGGCCGATGATCAGCGGGCCGACTCCGCTCTCCGTCGGCGCCTGGTGCAGGAAGACCAGCTGCAGCGCGATGGCGGCACCGGCCCCGAAGGCCAGCAGCAGCGCGGTGCGCGACGGGCGGACGGCACCGGCGCCGTGTCCGGCGCTGACCAGCACCACCGCAGCCAGCGCCAGCGGCAGACCGACCAGCCCGGCCGGGCCCAGGCGCTCGCCCTGGAACAGCCCGACGCCGACCGGCAGCATGGCCGAGACCAGCGCGGTGATGGGTGACAGGACGTTCATCGGGCCGATCGCGAGCGTGCGGTAGAGCAGGGCGAACGCCGCGGCCGACGCGACGCCGGACGCCGCGCCCCAGCCGAGGGTCGCCGGGTCGAAGGAGGCGCCGAGGAAGGGCCACAGCAGCAGCTCGACGGTGAGCGAGGCCGGGGCGGCGATCATCACGGTGCGCAGAACATGTGCCTTGCGGGCGCCGAGGCCGCCGAGGAAGTCGGCGCATCCGTAGGCCAGGGAGCTGCCCAGGGCCAGCAGCAGAGCGATCACGGGTACATCCCTTACTATCAATGGAACGACTACACCGTACAGCGCACCGACCGAGAGTCGCCAACCAAACGACCGCACGGTGCAGTGGAGTGATCCATCTGTCGGGAGGGGTGACAGCGATGGCCGAGACCGAGGCGGCACTGCGGACGCTCGCGCACAATGTCAGGGCGGCCCGCACCCGCGCCGGGCTGTCCCTGGATGAACTCGGCCGGCGCGCCAAGGTCAGCAAGGGCGCCCTGGTCGGACTGGAGAAGGCACAGGGCAACCCGAACTTCGCCACCCTGGTCCGCCTCGCGGACACTCTGGGCGTCTCGGTGTCCGCGCTGATGGAGGGGCCGGCCGAAGGCCGTGTCCGGGTCGTTTCCGCCGACGCCGTCATGCCCTTGTGGGCCGGGGAGAGGGGTGGCGAGGCGCGGCTCATGCTGACCACCTCCGGACCGGCCCCGGTCGAGGTCTGGCGCTGGACACTGGAACCGGGCGAGGAGTACCCCAGCCACCCGCATCAGAGCGGTGTCGTGGAGACCGTCAGCGTCACCGCCGGGCAGATGGTGCTCGTCGTCGACGGCACCGAGCATCCTGTCGAGGCCGGGCAGACTGCCACCTTCGACGGGGACGCCCCGCACACCTATCGCGGCTCGGGCACCTCAACCTGCCACCTGATCATGACCGTTCACATTCCGCCCGGTCCCGCTTCCACGAACTGACCTGGTTCGGCTACAGGTCGAGGACAACCTCGGTGGCCGATTGCGGCTTTCGAGCCGCCCGCTCCTCCGGCCTGTTGGCCGGCATGCACGGCGAGGCCCCACGCCGCCAGTCCGACGGCTTGGCCCCGGTAGGTTTCACCGCTCGCGATCCGGGCCTTGTTCCGGGCGAACTCCCGCTCAGCTGCGGACAGCTGCCGGGGCACGCATCCGGCGCCGGATCGTCGCCGAAAGCTGCCCCCTGCGCGCCCCCCTCGCGCTCCTGGTCGAGCCGATGCCCCCTTGCGCGCTCGACATCACCTCGCCAGAGTTCGGAATCAGGCGCTCAGGAAAACGATGAGGAGGGTTCATGCCCCACAACCTCAGCCCGGCAGCCCGGCCCGCACCGCTCACTTGGCGCGGGCTCACAGCTGTTGGCA
The DNA here is from genome assembly GCF_055668065.1 of Streptomyces sp. NPDC097129. Taxonomy (NCBI): domain Bacteria; kingdom Bacillati; phylum Actinomycetota; class Actinomycetes; order Kitasatosporales; family Streptomycetaceae; genus Streptomyces; species Streptomyces sp. NPDC097129. The sequence goes on from NZ_JBVOQE010000003.1 coordinate 175,455, forward strand.
CCGCGCTGACTGCCGCCGGCACACTGCTCCTGGCGACCGCGACACCGGCAAGCGCCGAGGTGAAGTCCACCTGCGGCAGCTACATCTGCGTCGCCACCGCCTATCAGGGCCGCGACTACGTCCAGGACATCACCGTCACCACCAGGGATGGCCTGTCGGGGACACTGCGCGCCTTCGTCGGCGACTACCGGGGGAGCAAGGCGAACGTCTCGCGGTGGCGGTTCGTCGTCAACCGGGAGATCAGGGCCTACCCGCGGCTGGCCGTGTGCGGCGGTCTCGACCGCGGCGGGCGGGTCATCGAGAACCACTGCGTGATGATCCCCTGATGAGCCCTGACACGGTCATGCTGTCGCGATCAGCGTCAGCAGGACAGCGCCGACGACCGAATGGTGAAGGGCGCTGACACCTACGACGCGTTCGGCCGCTCCACCGCCCTGCCCAGCGCCCCACGGCGATACCCGGCCGGCTACTTCACTTCAACACCCTGGGCTTGTCTCTCCGAGGCAATGTGCAAGGCGGAGCAAGTAGTACGCCCCCGCGACGCCTCCGGTCACCGCGGCGACGGTGTCCGTGTCACCGCCGAGGTCGATCGCCGCGCGTATCGCGTCTTCGAAGCTGGTGGTGGTGCGCAGGGCCCAGACGGCAGAGCCCAGGCAGGGCCAGACGGCACCGTTGAACCGTGGGTGAGGGCAGCAATGCAATGCGGCGGGCCGCGTCCAGGGTGGCTTCTTGGCCGGCGGCCGCGAAGTGGACCGCGGAGGTCGACGCCCGCATCAACGAGCCGTTTCCCGCTGCTCGCTGGTTGACCTGAAAATGGATGGCGGCGGCGAGGTCCCAGGGCATGCCGTTGGTCAGGACGTCTTCGGTCTGCAAGCCGATGTCCTTCGGTTCTGCTGCCGCCCACCGCTGGAAGCGGGCGAAGATGTCCGGCGGATCCAGTTCGCCCCGCTCCAGCAGCGATTCCGCGACCAGGATGGCCATCTGCGTGTCATCAGTGGCCTCGCCGGGATCCCAGCCGCCGCCCCCGCACATCTCGCCACCACCGCCAGGGGCGGGAAATCGCGCGGAGAACGCTCCCTGGGGACCGAACTCGAACGGGCCGCCCAGGGCGTCACCCACCGCTGAGCCGACGACCGCGCCAGCGGCCCGCTGCACCCGCTGTATCCGCTTCATTCGCGCAGGCTACCTACGCCACGCCGAGGGCCGCGCGGCCCTACTCGGACACCGCCCAGGACCAGCCGACCGGGCCCCGGCTTCTGGCTCCCCTCCCCTTCGGTATCGAGGCCGTCGTTACTGATCGGTGTTTCGGGGATCGCGTCGTCGCGCTGACCCAGTGTCACCGGAGCGTGGTGGGGCGCGGACGACCGTGGGGTCAAGCAGCCGACGCCGCTCGGTGTCGTCTCCGGGTCACGGCGTGACCTCGTGCTGGATGTCCTTGCGCGAGGCGGCCAGGTAGCCCACGAAACCGAGGATGGCCACTGTCCAGGACAGTGTGACCGGTCCCAGACCGAGCCCGAGCCCGCCCCGGTCGTGGCCGAGGGCCATCCAGTCGGCGACGGAGGCGCCGAGCGGGCGGGTGATGACGTACGCGGCCCAGAACGCGGTCACCGCGTCGAGGCCGCGCCAGCGATGCGCGACGGCCGGAACAGCGATCGCGGCCGCATACAGGACCGCCGAGCCCAGGTAACCCAGGCCGATCGTGGCGGTGAGATCCCCAGCGGCGGTGCCCAGAGCGAACGTGGCCAGCACAGCGGCCCAGTAGAACGTCTCGCGGCGCCGGGTGTGGATGCTGTGGATGGACAGGGTGCCTTCGCTGCGGAACCACAGGACGAAGACGGCGGCCAGCGCGGCCAGGAAGAACGGAGTGGAGAGCGTGTACGGCACCCCGGCACCGACGTGCAGGACGTCGGCGGCCATCGTCCCGAACACGCTGACCATGACGATCGCCGTCCAGTAGATCCACGCCACGTACCGCCGGACAGCGAACTGCAGCACCAAGGCGGCCGCCAGGGCGATCCCGCCCAGACCGACGGCAGGGATCGGTCCGAGTACGTGGGCCAGATAGTCGGAGGCCGTCTCCCCCATCCCGGTCGTCAGCACCTTGATGATCCAGAAGTAGACAGTCACCTCCGGCACCTTGCTCGCCGCGTGACGGATGTGGCCTGCGGGCCGGTTGTGCGTGAGGTGATCGGTCGACATGACAGGCACGATGACATGCGGTCCAGCCGTTTCCCTAGACCCCTTTGCCAGAGTTTTGACGCTTGTGGACCTTGAATTGCCCCACACCGCGCCGGGCCTGAACACAACCTGAACGCGGCGGCCGATGGGCTGGTCAGCGGCGTGCAACCAGTGCTATCCCATGGGCCGGGTGGCGCTAGGCCCCGAGTCCGAGCCGTTCTTCAGGCTCCGGCTGAGGCCGACGGTGCATCGGTGATCCCGGACGTGGAGCGGCCGGTGCGTCTCCTGCCGAGGAGGTGCACCGGCCGCCCGTGATGACGAAGCCGTTGTGATCAGTTCTTACGGCTCTTGAGGCGCCGTACGTCGAAGGACCAGATGCCGCGTCCGTGCGTGGCGGCGTACAGCTTGCCGTCGGGGCCGAGGCGCAGCTGCATCACGGCCGTGCTCGGCAGGGCGTGGCCCAGGACCTCCCACTGCGTGGCCCCGGCCGGCCGGTAGAAGGTGGCCAGGTCGGTGCCCAGGGCGAGGCCGCCGTTCGGGAGGACCTTCACGGTGTTGGCCGGTACGTCGGGCAGGTTGGCCGAGACGTCCGTCCAGTCGGCGCCGCCGTTCTTCGACTCGAAGACGTGGCCGACGCCGGCGCCGGGGCCCTCGGTCCACTTGCGGGAGAAGCCGTTGATCGCCACGAACACGTGCTGGGCGTCGGCCGGGTCGATGTCGAAGCCGGAGATGTAGCGGTTCGGGATGGTGCCGTCGACCGGCAGGTTGAGCTGGTGCCAGCCGGTGCCGTCGGCGTTGCCGACCGCGATGCCTCGGGTGAAGCCCTGGTTGTTGCAGGGGCCGCACCAGCCGACGTAGACGGTGCCGCCGGAGGACGCCACGGCGGTGGCCGTGTGGCCCTCGCCGAGGTCGTAGGCGTCTGCCCACTCCTTGCCGGAGCGGATGGCGAAGCCCTTGGTGTTCACCCACACGTGCCGGCCGCCGGCGATCCAGGTGCTGGTGTTCTTGGCGTCGGCGGCGATCGGCGCGATGAAGCGGGCGCCCGCGCCGCCCTGGTCCTTGTCCGGCGGGGCGACTTCGTACTCGGTGGCCTTGGTCGGGTCGGTGGTCCACGAGCCGTCGTTCACACCGCAGTTCTGGGTGACCCACATGTCGAGGTAGACGTATTCCTCGGCGATGTCGCAGCCGTTGGCGGGGTTTGTGATGGTGTCGCCGCCGTCGCCGCCGAAGTCGGAGCCCATGACCTTGTCGCGGCCGCGCAGGATGGACTGGCCGTTGTCCTGCAGGCCGCCGGTGACCGAGACGCCGCCGCCCGCGAGGTCCTTGCCGACGCCGACGGAGTAGTACTGGAGGGTGTCGAGGGTGCCGTCGTTGAGGGACTGCCAGTCCTTGGCGTGGCCGCCGGAGTCGACGGCGCCGTTGAGCGGGCGGCGGTAGATTCCGCCGTCGTTGCCGACGTACGCCCAGCTCTTGCCCTTGTAGGTGCCGATCGCGACCGCGTGCTGGTCGGAGTGCGTGGTCGGCGAGCAGTCACCGGTCTGCTTGGCCGGGTCGATGCTCCAGCAGGGGAAGGGGAAGTTCCAGTACGGGCCCGGGGTCGTCCAGGTCGAGCCGCCGTTCTTGGTCTCGAAGACCTCCTCCAGACCGAGGTAGACGTGGTCGGCGTTGGCGGGGTCGACCTGGAGGAACTGGTTGTACCAGGACTGGATGCCCGGCTGGTAGCCGTCGCCCTGGAGGGCGGATCCGGACGCCTTCAGCTTGGTGTAGTCCGCGATCAGTGTCCACGGCCCGAACGGCGAGCCGTTCTTGGACACGTACACGCCCTTGAGGCCGCTGTCCGGGTTGGAGTTGGTCATCGCCGGGGACTGGTCGATGGCGTACAGGCGCGACCCGTCGGCCGCGGCTGCGAAGGTCATGTTGCCGACGTCGTCGCTGCTGGTGGGCAGGTCGCCGAGTCCGCCGGCCGGCTTCCAGGTGCCGTCGGCCTGGCGGGCGTACAGGCCGTTGTAGGTGTCGCCACCGCGCCAGCCGACCGCGAGCAGGACCTTGTCCGGGTCCTTGGGGTCGACGGCGATGTCGTTGGCGATGTTCTTGTACGGCGCGCTCGGGTCGTCCGCCTTCGAACCGCCGGGCAGGTAGTCGGGGTTGGGTGCGAACTCCTGCTTCCACGGCCCGGAGAGGGTCGTGGTCGAGTGCGACCAGACGCCGGTGCTCGTGGCGGCCCACACCTTGGTGCCGGCGAAGCGCAGCGCGTGGATGACGGTGGACTCCAGTTCCGCGCCGCCCACGCGGTCGCCGGGCTGGAACTGGCCGTGGCGCGGGTCCTTCAGGACGTACACGCCCGTGCCGACGAAGGACGTGGCCCCGGTGTTGGACTCGCCGGTGGCGTACCAGAGCCGGTTCCTGCCGTCCAGGGCGAGCGTGCCGGTCGACAGGGAGGGCAGCTTGTCGGCGATCGGCTTCCAGTGGCCGCCGCCGGTCGTGGACCGGAAGACGCCGCCGTTGGCACCGCCGGCGTACACATCGCCCTGGCTGTCGGCGGCGATCCCGGTGATGCGGCCGGTCACCTGCCCGGCGCCGCCACTGGAGTTGGAGTTCACATCCCGGTAGCGGGGGTCGTCCGAGTCGTACGGCTTCTTCGTGACGTGGTCCCAGCTGCCAAAGGTGTGCCGCATGGACTGCAGCTGCTGCCAGGCAGCGCCGTAGGCGCCCGGTGCGACCACGCCGGGTGCGGTGCGGGCCTCGGTGAACTGGGCCGTGGACTCGGCGGAGTTCTCCGCCTCGTCGGCGCCGTCGTCATCGCCTTCGGCGGTGAAGGCGGACATGGCGTTGCCCGCGTGCACCGCCTTGATGTGCTGCCGGCCGATGGCGGCCTGGTGGCGCGCCTGCCAGGGCCGGGGTCCGCTGTCGGCCGGGGCCGCGGACGCCTGGGTGCTTACCAGTCCGAACGCGGCGGCCACGACGGTGCAGGTCATGAACCGTCGCTGATGTCTTGGGGGCAGCATGCCCACTCCTCCCTGCGCCGGGATGCATGGGGGTGTCCCCGGGCGCAGAGGGGATCTTGGCGTGAGCACAACAGTCACACATAGGACTCACCTGAAAAATGGCGTGGTGTTTACCTTCCGGCCCACATCCACCGAACTTCCTTTAAATCTCAGCTATTTCGGGTCATCGTCCGTGACGTCGGTCGTCTGCGCGTGCCGCAGGGCGGGCAGGGCGCAGGCGAGGACGAGCGCGGCGACGCCGGAGACCAGGAGGGGGCCCTGGCCGTCGGAGCCCCAGGCGAGTCCCGCCCACAGCCCCGCCAGCAGGATCGCGGCTCCGGTCGCGCCCTGGTAGAGGCCCTGGGCGGTGCCCTGTTGGCGGTCGGGGACGAGGGTGGAGATCCAGGCTTTGCCGACCCCGTCGGTGCAGGCGGCGAATCCGCCGTACAGCGGCAGGACGACGAAGACGAGCCAGGGCGTGTGGATGAGGGCGAGGCCGAGATAGCCGGCGGCGAAGAAGAGCAGGCCGGCCGCGAACACGAGAGGGCGGGGCAACCGGTCGGACAGGGCCCCGGCGGGATAGGACAGTGCCGCGTAGGCCACGTTGTAGACCACGTACGCGCCGACGACCCCGGCCGTGGACAGGCCCAGCTCGTGGGCGCGCAGCAGGAGCAGCGCGTCGGGGAAGTTGACCAGGTTGAAGGCGACCAGCGCGGCCAGGACACGCCAGTACGGGCGGGGCAGCGAGCGCCAGGGAGTCCGTACGGCCTTCACCGACGGGTCGGCCGCCCTGCGGCCCGGGTCGTGGACGGCGGCGACCAGGGCGACCGAGGCAACGGCAGGGATCACCGCCACCCAGAACAGCGGCCGCAGACGGTGGTCGAGCGCCTCGTACAGCGCGAGGCCCACCAGTGGGCCGACGACGGCGCCCGCGGTGTCGGCGGCCCGGTGCAGCCCGAACACCCTGCCCCGCTGCCCGGCAGGGACCCCGTCGACGAGCAGGGCGTCGCGCGGTGCACCCCGCATGCCCTTGCCGAGCCGGTCGACCACCCGCGCCACCAGCACCATCGGCCACACGGTGGCGAGCGCGACGAGCACCTTGCCGAGCGCGGCCAGCCCGTACCCCGCGCCGATCAGGGGCCGGCGCGGGAACCGGTCGGCGAGGCGCCCGGCGGCGACCTTGGTGACGGAGGCGGCGCCCTCGGCCAGGCCCTCGATGGCGCCGACCACGGCGGGCGGCGCCCCGAGGACCACGGTCAGGAAGATCGGCAGGATGGGATAGAGGAGCTCGCTGGCGGCGTCCTGCAGGAAGGACACCCCGCACAGCACCTTGACGTTGCGGGTCAGCCATGACGGCCGTCCGGCCGGTGGGGGTGTCGCCGTGGTGGGTCCGGTCACGGGTGCAGGATCTCCGGGAAACGGCCGGGTGCCAAGGCGACGTCGGACAGGGCGAGAACCGTCACCGTGACCAGTGACGCCGTCCCGCCACCTGCCGGGTACACGAGACCGTACGCGCCGATGCGGTCGTGGCCGGACGGGCGCCATGCCCCGCACGCCACCCGCGGCGCGGGCAGGAGCGCGGCAGCCCGTCAGCCGCCCGACGGGCATTCTCGACAGCCACCGCGCCCGGCCTCCGCCGTGACCCACCGCCGGCATCACCCTGATACCGCCATCGCAAGCAGCAGCAGCCACTCAGGACAAGGACGACGGGCGCCGCGGCGGGGGAACCGCGGGCAGCAACTCCCACAGCGGCCGTGAACCCGCGGACCACTCCGCCAGCACGCGGCGGTCCACCAGGTGCAAGCGCTGATGCCGGGCGAACTCCCTGCCCGGCTGGGTGATGCGGCCGTTGGTGACGAGCACGACCACATCTGCTCGGTGGACGGGCCGGGCGGTGCCGTTGAGGACCTGCAGCTCGGGTGTGCCGACGGCGGCGCCCCGGTCGCCGCTGCGGCGGTGTTTGCACTGGATCACCCACAGCCGGCCGTACGGGTCGGTCGCCTTCACGTCGGCGCCCAGGTCGCCCTGCCCGCCGACCTGGACGGCGTCCGGGCATCCGTCCCGGCGCATCAGGTCGCGTACCGCGTACTCGAAGTCCCGGTGGGTCAGCGCGTCCAGCTGCGCCAGGCCGTACCGCAGCGCCTGGGTGCGCACCCGCTCCCACTGGGCCCGCTGTGCCCTGCGCTGCCACCAGAAGACGCCGGCGAGGACTGCCGCCACGGCGGCCAGGGCCAGGAGCCACCAGTGGGCGAGCAGCCACTGCACGACGGCGACGGCCAGGGCGAGCGTGGCGAGCCCGGCTGCGCCGAGGACAAGGATCCGCGACTCCCGCTGCCGGCGCCGACGCGCCGACACCGAGGCCGAGGCGCGGCGCGGGCGCCGGGCAGGAGAGCGGCGGGCGGGCCTGCGGCGGGTCACCGGCCGGAGCCCATGGTGGAGGAGTCGATCGGGTGCGGCACGTCGGGCCTGCGCGAGCCCGGCGCCCACCGCGAGTAACCGCGCACGCGTATCCCGTCGGAACGCACATGGTCCCTCACCCAAGGCACGTGCGGCCTCCCCCTCATCAGCTCAGCCTGCCCGCCCATCCGAACGACCATGGTGGCAGGCAACACTGACAACGGATCAGCGATGGCCGACTTCAACTCCTCCGGGCGGCAGGCGGTATGGCACCTTTCGGCCAGTGATTGCGCCTGGGCTCTACCATGATCGCTCCATGACAACCGGCCCGGAGGTCGACCCATGTCGGAGCTTTCCCGTCGTACCGTGCTGCGTACGACGTCGGTCACGATCCTCACCGCGTCAGGGGCGCAGTGGGCGGCGGCCGGCGCCGCCCAGGCGCTGCCCGCGCCCGAGAGCGGTGACCATCCCGTGGTACGGGAGAATCGGGCCGCCGGCTGCGACGACTGGTGCGTGGGCCGCGGGGAGACCCGCGGGGTGGATGCCCGGCGGCCCGAGATCCAGGGATACGCGACGACGGCTTCCGTCGCTCCCGGCGAAACCCTCGGGCTGCGCCTGTCCTCCCGCACGGCCCGCGCCTGCACCGTGGAGATCTACCGCCTCGGCCACTACCGCGGCGTGCGCGCCCGTCACCTGCTCACCGCCGCCGACGTCCCCGTGGACCGCATGTGGCGGACGACGGTGCCCGGCACCTGGGTCTCCGGCATCTTCCTCGCCGTGCTGACCACCACCGACGGCCACCGGGCCTACGCCCCCTTCGTCGTCCGTGAACCCGGCCGCGCCTCCGCCGTCCTCCTCGTCGTCCCGCTGGGCGGCGGCCCGTGTCCCGGCCTCGGGCTGCCCGAGGACTTCGGCACCGACACGAGCGCCGCCCGGTGGCTGGAGAGCGACGGCTACGACGTCACCTACGCCACCGAGGAGGACCTGCACGCCCGCCGCGTGGACCCCGCCCGGTACGGCGCCGTCGTACTGGCCGGGACGGCCGGGGCCACCCGGTGGTCCAGAGGGACCCGGGCCGTCGTCGACCGCGCGCCCGCACTCGCGGTGCTGTCCCGGCCGTACGAGCTGAGCGAGCCCGGCCACGTCGTCGACGCGGCCCGGCGCGGCGCGGCACAGCGGCTGGACCGCGTCCTGGCGGCTTCGGTCAGGAGACCCAGAAACTGACGTCGCCGCCGATCCAGCCGATGAGAGCGCGCTCGTCCCAGACGCTGACCTTGCCGTCGGTGGTGACCTCGAACCGTACGGCCATCGTGTCCCCGGTGACAGCGGATCCGCTCACCACGCCGAGCAGCCGCTGGGTGCGGTCCGGCCGGGCCCGCAGCGGGAGCTGGAAGAGCGTCTCTCCCTGTCCCCAGGCCGTGCCGTCCTGCTTGGACAGGGAGAAGTGCAGGAACACCTGGTCGCCGGCGAGCCGGTACTGGGGGACATAGCTGTCGCTGTTCGGCTTGTACAGCGCGGAGTTGTAGGGCACCGGCACCCACGGGTCGGTACCGGGGTGCGGGAAGCGCGCGACGTTGAGCTGGCGCAACCCCGCATCCGACCGCGCGCCGATGCCGAAGGCGAGGGTCGCTGCCGGGTCGCCGGGGCTGTTCTCGAAGACGCAGATGCCCTCGGGCTCCCGGTAGGGCAGTCCGGGGAAGGCGGTGATGCGCTGCGACTGGAGCACGGTGCCCGAGCTCCATTCCGTGCAGGTCACCGTCACGTTGTCCTGACCCTGGTCGCCGTAGAGGTGATACACGTGGTCGCCGAGGCTCGTGGAGCCCTGGAGCGTCTTGCCGGACGCGCCGTAGGGCAGTGTCTGCAGCGGGGTGAACGTTCCGGCAGCGGCGGCGGCCAGGTCGTAGCGGTCGATGCCCCCGGTCGCCTGGGGGGAGGCTGCGTCGTTCGACTGCCAGCGGAAGACGAGTTGCCGCCGGGTCGGGTCGACCGTGGCCGACACGCGGTACACGCCCTTGCGCGGGGTGCGGACCACCGACGGGTCGGAGGCGTCGGCGGTGCCGTTGGGGACGTACGGGATGCGGGCCAGTGCCGTGGCCCAGCCTCCGCTGGGCACGGCGTCGACCCACAGATAGACGCCGGCGGCGTCGCGCTCGACCCCCAGGTTCGCCCCGTGCCCGGCCCGGCCGATGGTCATCTTGTCCACGAGGGCGCCGTCGGCCGTGAGCCGCGTGATGGTGAGGCGGTCCATGTCCTCGGGAGTGTCGTCGGGCTGGCAGACGTACCAGTACTGGTCCACGCACTCCCAGAAGACCGCTTGCGCCACGCTGGCGGCGGAACCGAGGGTGGCCCCGGACAGCAGCGGCGGGGTGACCGTGGTGAGCTTGATCAAGTGACGACTCCTCAGAAGCGGTACGGAAACCTGAGCTTAGGCCCTGGGTTTACGCACTGTTTCTACGTCCGCCGGAACCAACCTCGGCATATCGGAAGACACCAATCGAGATCGGCACAGTTGGAGCTATGCCCATGACTGTCCGGTAGGGGGCGCTTTTCGCGCCGGGGCGAGAGAAGATTCCGGATGCACTGTTGAAAAAAGATCACAAGGAAAGATCCGTGCGACCAAGACTCTTCGGCATGACCGCCTCCGTGGCCGCACTCGGACTACTGGGCTCCCTCCTCACCGCCTGCGGCTCGTCCGCAAGCGGCGGCACGACGCTGCGCCTGATAGCCCCCGAGTACGGCGACAGCCCGGCGACGAGCTCCAAGGCGTACTGGGACAAGCTGACCGCCTCCTTCTCCGCCGCCCACCCCGGCAAGAAGGTCGAGGTGACGCTCTACCCGTGGGCCGACATCGACCGCGAGGTCACCCGCATGGTCCAGGAGGACCATGCCCCGGACGTGGCTCTCATGGGCGCCTACTCCGACTTCGCCGCGCAGGGCCGCCTCTACGCCGCCAGTGAGCTGCTGCCGATCAGGGCGGAGGCGAACTTCCTGCCGCCGCTCGCGGAGGCGGGCTCGGTCGACGACACCCTCTACGGCTTGCCCTTCGTGGCCAGCAGCCGGCTGCTCTTCTACAACAAGGAGCTGTTCGACAAGGCCGGAGCCAAGCCACCGAAGACCTGGTCGGAGCTGAAGGACGCGGCCAAGGCGCTGAAGAGGGAAGGCGTGCTCTACCCGTACGCCCTGCCGCTCGGCCCCGAGGAGGCGCACGCCGAAGCCCTGATCTGGGAACTGAGCAACGGCGGGGGGTACACCGACAGCAGCGGCGGGTACAGCATCGCGTCCCCGCAGAACACGCAGACGTTCCGCTGGATCAAGGACAACCTGGTCGCACCGCACCTGACCGGCCCGGTCCCCCCGGCCCAGCTCAACCGGAAGGACGCCTTCGCCGCCTTCCTGCGCGGCGACGTCGGCATGGTCAACGGCTACCCCTCACTGCTGCACGAGGCGCGGGAGAAGGGCATGAAGGTCGGCACGCTGACCATGCCCGTGTCGGACACGCTGAGCGACGGGGACACCCCGCCGTCGGTCGGCGTCGCCGACTGGATGATGGCCTTCAAGCACGACGGCAATCGCGAACTGGTCGGCTCCTTCCTGAACTTCGTCTACGAGGACAAGAACCTCAGCGAGTTCGCCGGGCGCTACGACCTGTTGCCCTCGACGGTGTCCGCCGCCCAGGGCGCGGCGGCGGACCCCACCACCGAGCAGTTCCTGACCGCACTGCGCACGGCCCAGCTCTACCCGGTCAACGAACCGTCCTGGCTGCAGGTCAGCAACACCATCAAGCGGAACATCGGCAAGGCGGTCGCACCCTCGGCCGACCCGCAGACCGTGCTGGAGGACATCGCCCAGCAGGCGGCCCGGGACGTGGCGCAGCGCAGCTAGCGGCCACCTGGCTCTGCGGGTGCCCCTTTCTCAGTTCTCCCCTCTTTCTCTTCCGCCGGCGTCCTCTCCGGACGCGGCAACGGGACCGTACGGCGTCGACCGGACGCCTGCCTCGTCGCTCGCGAAAGTGCCCACAAGGCACGCAGAGCGACGACCGTCCCTCACCCCGGCACGTGGTCCCGGCCCTGAGGTGCCGGGGGCCCGCGTGCAGAGACCCCCGCCCGGACCGCTTGCCACTGACCGGCCTGCGGCGGGCCGAAGCAGACCCGGATGACACAGCCGTACTGCGCGGGCTGTCAGCTGATGCGCGTTCCTGCGCCGCTGACCCGGACGCGCGGGTCACCCCCGCGCAGCGTCACCGTGAGCTCGCCGGGGCGGCCGAGGTCTTCACCCTGGTACAGGGTGAGGACGGCGTCCTCGGGAACCAGACCGAATTCACGGGCGTACGCACCGAACGCGGCGGCTGCGGCGCCGGTCGCCGGGTCCTCGACGACGCCGCCGACCGGAAACGGGTTGCGGACATGGAAGACCGTGGCCGACTCCCGCCACACCATCTGGACCGTGGTCAGGTCCAAGCGGTGCATCAGGGTTTCGAGGCGCGCGAAGTCGTAGGCGAGGTCTGCGAGGCGCTCGCGCGTCGCCGCCGCCAGAACGAGATGGCGGGCGCCGGCGAACGCCACACGGGGCGGGAAGGCCGGGTCCAGATCGGCGGCCGGCCAGCCGAGCGCGGCGAGCGCCTCCGTGAGGTCGGCGCCGGCGATCTCCTCGATGTGCGGCTCGACGCTGGTGAGGGTGGCCCTGAGCGTCCCGCCCTCCTCGGCCACCTCCACCGGCACGGTGCCCGCGCGCGTCGCGAACACGTACTTCCCAGGGCCTGTCCGCTCGGCGAGCGCGACGGCGGTCGCGACCGTGGCGTGCCCGCAGAACGGCACCTCGGCCTTGGGGCTGAAGTAGCGGATGCCGTACGCCCGCCCCTCCTCGCCGCCGAGTCCTTCCGGGGGCGCGGTCAGGAACGCGGACTCCGAGTATCCGAGGTCGGCGGCGATGGCCAGCATGTCGTCGTCGTCCAGGGCGGCGGCGTCCAGAACGACGCCGGCGGGGTTTCCGCCCTCAGGGGCGCTGGAGAAGGCGGTGTATCGCAGCACCTCGGGCCGCGGCGCATGTGTCGTCATGTCCACAGCAACAAGGGCCGGCCTGCGGGTATTTCACAGGGTCCAGCCGAACCGCACGAGCCGCAGCATCTGCGGGACGGCGCCGCCCCGATCGGCAGATCGACGCGAGGCCGGCCCACGCCGAACGTAACGGGCGATGTGGCGCAGGGTATGAAATCCGCTGCAATCAGTGAGGAGAGGACGTCCCGAGGTCTTTTGCACCGCCCTCACCTGAACTAATGTGAGCGCCGTCACGCAGCGAAGGTGCTGGTCGAGACCCGGCCGACGCACCCCCGCGTGGCTTACGAGGTGCTCAGCCACCCCTGCCTCTGCGCCGCCTTCCGGCAGCTGTCGGGGCGTTCAGCGGCCCGGTCGCCACTGTCACGGTTTCCGGACCGGCCTGACGGCCCCGGGAAGGGGAGCAGCCCTTGTTCCACGGACGCGGTACGCCGTCGTCCTGCGCACACCGCACCGTCAACGTTTCCCGGCGCCGAAGACCCTGCGCTGGACGACGCCGCCTCGCCGGCGTGGCAGTCATCGATCCCCATGACCGCGAACGGAGAGCCGCGCCGCCGCTCACCAGGGTTCGGCCGCCTGCGCCTCGGGCCCCCTGGCAGCAGCGCAGTCGAGACGACCTGTAGGCAAGATCACGCACCGCTGGGGTGCGGGGACCGGGAGCCGAGATGCCTCTGATCAACCTTTCCGTACTGCGCGAACTGCTCAACGAGTTCGACGCGCTCGCCCCGCAACTCAACCCGGGGCCGGACACCCGCAGACGCCTGGAGGACGTGCTGTACACCGTGTGCGTGTACACGGGCCTGCGCGATCCCCAGCAGGCGGTGTCCCACGCGCGCGGCCTGCTCAGCGGGGCGTAGGCCGGATCGGGATGATTCCCCGTCCGCGGGTGACTGCGCGCCCAGGGCAGTGCCGCCCGCCGGACGGGTGTCCCGCTCACAACCGGGCGTGCGCGGTGATGTCGGCGGTGAACTCCTCGATCATGGATCGGGTGACCGTGGGCCGGCACTGGCCGATGGCGGTGAGACAGTCCTCCGTGGTCGCTCCGGCCCGGTCGTCGGCGACCGCCGCACCGCCCGCACAGAGGTCGCGTTCGAACGCGGCCTGGGCGGCGGCCCGCGCCGCCTGCTCGATGTCGGCGGGGGTGAACAGATCACTCGCCTTCACCAGCGTGTCGAGGTCGACGTCGGTGCGGTCCTCGGTGTGCCGGGACCAGATCGCCCGGCGGGCGTCGGGGTCCGGGGTACCGATCGGGATCACGTAGTCGAAGCGGCCCGGGCGCAGGAACGCGGGGTCGAGCGAACGGACCGAGTTGGTGGCGCACACCAGCAGGCGCTCGTCGCGTTCCCGGAAGCCGGGGATGAGCTTGAGCAGTTCGTTGGTGACCGCGTGCATGCCGGCGGGGGTGCCCCCACCGCGCACCGGAGCGATTTCCTCGACCTCGTCGATGAAGACGAGCACCCGTTCCAGTTCGGCGATCCTGGTGAACGCGGTGCGCAGTGCGGCGGCGAGGTTGCCGCCGTCTGCCAGGCGGGAAGGGAGCAGCTCGACGAACGGCCAGCCAAGACGGGAGGCGACGGCCCGGGCGAAGGTGGTCTTGCCCGTCCCGGGGGGCCCGAACAACGTGATCGCCCGGGGCGGGCGCACCCCGTGCCGGGCAGCGCGCTCGGGCTGGGCGAGCGGCATCACCACCCGGCGTTCGATGAGCTCCTTCTCCGCCTTCATCCCGGCGACCTGCTCCCACAGCCGACCCGGCAGCATGCGGCCGCCGAGCTCCTCGAGGGAGTGGGCCATCGGACCGGACGGCGGCTCGACGCGCTCGTAGTACGCGACAGCGGGCCTCCTCGTGTAGCCCGCGTTGGCCAGCCCTTCGCCGAGCAGCTCCTCCGAGGGCAGGACGTAGGCGATGCGCTGCACCCTGGCCGCGACCAGTCGCCGCTCCAGCTCCCGCAGCAACGCGCTGGCCAGCCCCCTCCCCCGCCAGACGGGTTCGATCGCGATACGCATCACCCAGGCGCGCTCCCCCGCCAGACAGGCGAGCGCCGAGCCGATCACCGCGCCTCCGTGGACGGCGACGACGGACGGCTCCCGGGCCGTCAGCGCGGCGATGCACTCGGCGAAGGAGAAGACGGATTCCTGGCCCAGTTCGGCCGTGGTGTCGATCAGGTGCACAACCGCCGCCAAGTCGTCCTCGCGGTAGTCGCGGACAAGCCAGTCCATGGGTGCCACCCTTCGTCTCCGGTGAAGCCCCGACACTAGGCAGCGCGCAGCAGCACGAGCTTGCTCCACTGTGGACAAGACGAAGCCGGTGAGCCGACCAAGAAGTCGTTGACTGCTCCGTGGCGGCATGGATCTCCGCAGGGGCGGCGGTCCCGACGTCAGCCGGCCCCGCCTGCTGTCGACGTCGTGCTGTGCCAGGATCACCGACATGGCTGAGAACGAAGTGGCGGGTACGAACCGGTCCGGACTGCCGCCCCACTGTTCACAGACCCATGAGCAACGACAGCAAGGAGAGCGACCATGACCACCACGGCCCGCGCCAGCGTGCAGCACGAGGACGAGCGGGTACGGGTCACCCGCTGGGACTTCGACCCGGGACAGAGCACCGGCCACCACGTGCACGAGTACGACTACGTCGTCGTCCCTGTCACCGACGGGCGGACCGACGTGATCACCGCGGACGGCACGGTCACCTCGTCGCAGCTGAGGGCGGGCGAGTCCTACGCACGCCCGGCCGGCGGCGCACACGAAGTCGTCAACGCCGGCACCTCCCCGCTGGCCTTCGTCGAGATCGAGCTGAAGTAAGGCCCGTACTCTGCGAAATCCGTCGAGCGGGCGGCACCGCCGGACGACTTGCGCCCCACGAGCCAGGCCATGGCGCGTTCGATCATCTGGCGGTGCCGGTGCGGGCGGTGCAGAAGTCCGTACCTGCCACCCGGTCAACTTCCCGGCGAGCGACGGGCACTGCTCGAAGGTCGTACGGCCGCGGGCAGTGGTCGTGCCGATGCCCGCGGCCGGACTGTTCGATCAGCGGACGTGGACCGTCACCACGCCAGAGGCGTGCAGGCGCACGGGATGCCGGTCGTTCCTGCTGGTCAGGCCGTACAGCACCGCACGGAACTCCAGGTCCCCGCGGCGCGCGGACGTGCCCCGAGCAGTCACCCGCGCGTCGCCCTCGACCACGGCGCTGCAGTTCTCCTGGTGCCAGCCCTCGCCGAAGCCGTTCTCCTCCAGGCACAGCTGATGCAGGTAGCCGGCGCTGTCGTCGCCGCCGTGCGCCGTGACCGTGATCGTCTTGCCGACGTGCGCCGTACGGGGCGCCGTGATGTCCACGGTGCCCTTGGCGAACGCCGGCACGGCGGCCAGCGTCACCGAGGCCAGACCCAGCGCACCGATCACGGCCGCCCGGCCGCTCCGCGCCCTCAGCCCGGTCTTCTTCGTCCTGGTCATGGACTTCCCTCCCGCGGATCTCCCCACCCGGTGAGAACCGCTCCCCTGTTCACAGCGGCGCCCGGTTGCGCCCCCGCTGCCCATTCAGATGAGCGGTCCCTGCAGCCCGTTGCGTCCGCACGGCGCCGTTACGGAACCACGACAAAACACACCGCCCGGGCCTGCATCCCCCTCACCGGCCACCCATGGAGATCACCACCCGCGGCGTCAGCAGTCTCGGTGGAAGGACCGACGGACCGGTGATATCCAGGCCAGTTCGACCTACGCGGCGTCCCCGGGCACGGCAGTGCTGAGGTCGTGGCGGAGCGAACGCCGCAACTTCACCGCGCGCATCCCAAGGAACACCAGCAGTCCGAGCGGTGACAGCAGGATCGTGAAGACCAGCAGGGGCCCCATCAGCAGAGCGGAGATGCCGAGTCGCCTGGCCTCCCGGTACATCCACTGCCCGAGCAGCAGACGCGAGCGCGAGATGGACAAGCAGTACGGGCACGACGGTCACCGGCGAATCGGCGATGCGGAAGGTCGGGCGCCAAGCGGGCGCGAAGATCATGAGGAGCCAGACGGGCGCGGCCAGCCAGAAGGAGAGTTCGAAGAGGAACTCTCAGTGAAATGCCGGGCCAGCAGGACACGTTCGACCGGAAAGGGCTGGAGCGGGGTGGCCGCCGGGGGCGGTCGGCGGGCTGTGAGTCGCCTCCGGCTGCGTGGGGCCGGACGATGCCGGCCCCACGCGCCTGCGGCCACGAGCGCGCCCGAGCACTGTCGGCGCATGGTCGGCGCCATCGCGGCCGGTTGCTGCTCACAGGTGTGCCTCGTCGGTGCGACGGGTGTCAGATGACGCCTTGGGCGAGCATCGCGTCGGCGACCCTTTCGAAGCCGGCGATGTTCGCGCCGGTGACGTAGTCGCCCGGGGCGCCGTAGCGCTCGGCGGTCTCGTGGCAGGTGGTGTGGATGTCGTTCATGATGTGCGCCAGCTCCTCCTCCACCCGGGCGGGCGACCAAGCCGTACGCGCGTGGTTCTGCGCCATCTCCAGCGCGCTCACCGCGACCCCGCCCGCGTTGGCTGCCTTGCCGGGCCCGAAGGCGACCCCCGCCCGCTGGAAGAGGTGCACGGCCTCGGGTGTGGTGGGCATGTTCGCCCCCTCGGCAACCGCCTTCACGCCGTTGCGCACGAGCGCGGCCGCGTCCTTTTCGTCCAGCTCGTTCTGGGTGGCGGACGGCAGCGCGACGTCGGCCGGCACCTCCCAGACCCGTCCGCCGGGCACGAACCGGGCCGAGGTTCCGCGCCGCTTGGCGTACTCGCTGATCCGTCCGCGCTCGACCTCCTTGATCTGCTTGAGCAGATCGACGTCGATGCCCTTGTCGTCGACGACGTACCCGCTGGAGTCCGAGCACGTCAGCGGGTTGGCACCGAGGGCCAGCAGCTTCTCGACGGTGTAGATGGCGACGTTGCCGGAGCCGGAGACGACCGCCGTCTGCCCCGCGAGGTCCTCGCCGCGCTCGCGCAGCATCGCCGCCGCGAACAGCACACTGCCGTATCCGGTGGCCTCGGGCCGGATCGCCGAGCCGCCCCAGCCGGTTCCCTTGCCGGTGAGGACACCTGCCTCCCAGCGGTTGGTGATCCGCCGGTACTGGCCGAAGAGGTAGCCGATCTCACGTCCGCCGACCCCGATGTCACCGGCCGGCACGTCGGTGTGCTCGCCGATGTGCCGGTACAGCTCCGTCATGAACGACTGGCAGAATCGCATGATTTCCGCGTCGCTGCGGCCGTGCGGGTCGAAGTCGCTGCCGCCCTTGCCGCCGCCGATGCCGAGACCGGTCAGCGCGTTCTTGAAGATCTGCTCGAAGCCGAGGAACTTGATGATCCCGAGGTTGACGGACGGGTGGAACCGCAGGCCGCCCTTGTACGGGCCGAGCGCGCTGTTGAACTCCACCCGGAAGCCTCGGTTGACGTGCACGCGGCCCTGGTCGTCCTGCCACGGAACACGGAAGATGACCTGCCGCTCCGGCTCACACAGTCGCTCGATGAGCCCCGGCTCGGCGTACTCCGGCCGCGCCGCCAGCACTGGTGCCAGCGTGTCCAGCACCTCGTGCACGGCCTGGTGGAACTCGGGCTGGGCGGGGTTGCGCCGCTCGATCTCGACGCGCAGGGCATCGAGCCGGGTCTTGCTGTCGTCTCGGGTCGTCACACGGTCCCTTTCTGGCACGGCCGCCACCGGTACGAGACCGGTGAGGGGCGCTCGGCGGCGTTGCCGAACGCAAGACGGGGCCGCTCCCAGTCACTTGTCAGCGCGTCGCACTGACCTCCCGGGAACGGCCGGCCCCCCAGTGTCACCCCTGTATGAAGCCCGAGGCCAGCATGGCTGCGCCAACTGTCCGGACTCTGAGACCACATGCGGCAGCTTTTCGCCGTGGCCGGACCTGGTGTGGGGCGCCAACTGCCGCACAACGAAATCAAACGCCGGGTATGGCGGCGTGTTCCGGCTCCGCGCCGGCGGCGGTGTCGGTGTCGCTCAGGCCGAGGCGGAGGTGTTCGACGTGGTAGAGGGCCTGATCGAGGAGTTCGGCGACGTGGTTGTCGTAGAGCGAGTACACCACGTAGCGACCCTTGCGCGTGCCGACGACCAGGCCGAGGTTGCGCAGCAGGCGCAACTGGTGGGAGCAGGCCGACTGCTCCATACCGACCTCGCCGGCCAGTTCGGTCGCCGGCAGGGGGCCCTCGCGCAGGCGGGCGAGGATGAGCAGCCGGGACGGGGTGGCCAGGGCCTGGAGAGTGGTGGCGACCCTGGCAGCGGTTGCCGCGTCCAGGCGTGTGCGCGGGACGCTGTTCTCCGGTGGTGCGGCTCCATGACCCATGGGCCCATGGTACGCACGCCATGAACATATGAATCGATGTTCATTCGTTCCTGTTACGGTGGTGGGGTCGGAGGCTGTCCGCTGTCGCGCCATCTCAAGGGAAACCGTCTCGATGTCATCCACGCTGACCCGTCCGGTCCCGGCCGGCACCGCCCGCGAGGCGGTGGCGCACCCGCGCCGCACCCGGATCTTCGCCCTGCCCGAGGCGCGGTGGGCAGCGGCTGCGCTGGTGCTGTTCCTGGTCGCGCTGCCGCTGTATCTGTCGCAGGCGCCGAACTGGGCGTGGGGCCCGTTGTTCGCACTCACCTACGTCACGGGGGGGTGGGAGCCGGGCTGGGCCGGACTGCAGGCCTTGCGCGAGAAGACCCTGGATGTGGACCTGCTGATGGTGGTCGCCGCGGTCGGGGCGGCGGCCATCGGGCAGGTGCTGGACGGGGCGCTGCTGATCGTCATCTTCGCCACCTCCGGCGCCTTGGAGGCGATCGCCACCGCCCGCACTGCCGACTCCGTGCGCGGCCTGCTCGACCTCGCCCCGGCCACGGCCGCACGGCTCGCCGACGACGGCACCGAGGAGACCGTACCGACCGGGCAGCTCGCGGTGGGCCAGGTCATTCTCGTGCGGCCCGGTGAACGGATCGGCGCCGACGGCCGCGTCCTGGACGGAGCCGGCGAGGTCGACCAGGCCACCATCACCGGCGAACCGTTGCCCGTGGCCAAGAGGGAGGGCGACGAAGTGTTCGCCGGCACCCTGAACGGCACCGGCGCCCTGCGGGTGAAGGTCGAGCGCGACCCGTCCGACTCGGTGATCGCGAGGATCGTGGCCATGGTCGAGGAAGCCTCCGGGACCAAGGCGCCGACCCAGCTGTTCATCGAGAAGGTCGAGCAGCGCTACAGCCTCGCCATGGTCACCGCCACCCTCGCCCTGTTCGTCCTGCCGCTGGTCTTCGGCGCCGATCTTCAGGCCACTCTGCTGCGCGCCATGACCTTCATGATCGTCGCCTCGCCGTGCGCCGTGGTGCTGGCCACCATGCCGCCGCTGCTGTCCGCCATCGCCAATGCCGGACGCCACGGTGTTCTGGTGAAGTCCGCCGTGGTCATGGAACGCCTCGGCCAAGTGGACGCGGTCGCCATGGACAAGACCGGCACACTCACCGAGGGCACGCCACGCGTGACCGACATCCGTCCGCTGGCCGGCTCGGGCCTGAACGAGGACGGACTGCTGCGGCTCGCGGCGGCGGCCGAGCATCCCAGTGAGCACCCGCTGGCCCGGGCGATCGTGGACGCCGCCCGCACCCGCGACCTGGACATCCCGCTGGTGAAGGATTTCGCGTCCACCCCCGGCGCCGGGGTGAGCGCACAGGTGCGGGGCCGCACCGTCGCGGTCGGCAGCCCCGCCCGCCTCCTCGACCACCCCACCGGTCACCCGGCCGTCACCGCTGCCGCCGATCTGGAGGAGGAGGGACGCACCGCGGTGCTGGTCACCCGCGACGGCACGCCGGTGGGCCTGCTGGGCATCGCCGACCGGCTGCGCGAGGAAGCCGCCGCCACCGTCGCCGCCCTGGCCGCGCTCACCGGTGCCGCTCCGGTACTCGTCACCGGCGACAACCCCCGCGCCGCGGGCCGGCTTGCCGCCGAGGCCGGCATCACCGACGTCCGCGCCGGTCTGCTGCCGCAGGACAAGGTCACCGCCGTGCGGGACATGGAGCAGGCCGGGCGGAAGGTGCTCGTCGTCGGCGACGGCGTCAACGACGCCCCCGCCCTTGCGGCCGCCCACGCCGGCATCGCCATGGGCCGCGCAGGGTCCGACCTCGCTCTGGAGACCGCCGACGCGGTCGTGGTGCGCGACGAGCTGGCCACCATCCCCGCCGTCGTACGGTTGTCCCGCCGAGCGCGCCGCCTGGTGGTGCAGAACCTGGTCATCGCCGCGGTGTTCATCACCGGCCTGGCCATCTGGGACCTGGCCGGCACGCTGCCCCTGCCGCTCGGTGTCGCGGGGCACGAGGGTTCTACGGTCATCGTCGGCCTCAACGGGCTGCGTCTGCTCGCCGACGGCGCCTGGCGCCGCGCTCACCAGGACGTCGAGCAGTGACAACGGCGCCGCCCGTGAGAGCGCCCTCGACCCCTTCGACCTGCGCTGTGCGACTCGGTGTCGTGGCCGAGATCAGCTTTGACTGGCGGGCTTGCCGGGAAGCTCGCTCCGACTCCCCCGGCAGGAGTAGACGATCTCCACGGACCCACCGGGGAGAGCCCGTTCGCGCTGGAGGACGAGCCCGGTGTCGGAACTGAGCGCGGGTGTCAGTTGCGTTCCGCCACCGAACAGCAGAGGCAGAACGACCAGTTCGAGAGTGTCGAGTGCGCCGAGGGCGTGAAAGGTACCGATCGTCTGCGGGCCCCCGACGAGGTGGACATCGCCGCCCCGGTTGGCCGCGCGGATCTGCTCCAGCAAGCGCACCGGGTCGCTGTCGGTGGTGACATGATCGGGCGTGCCCTCCGGACGGTGTGAGCCGAGCACGAACACGTCGAGGTCCGGCCACGGCCAGCGGTTGTTGGTCAGCGCCGGCTCGAAGGTGGTGCGCCCCATCAGCGCCGCCTCGCAGCCTTCGAGGAATTCCCGGATGCCGTGGCTTTCGCCCGAGACGAACGCGGGGTCGGCGGTCAGGGCGGGCCAGCCGTTCGGTGTAGTCACGTAGCCATCGGCACTCATGCTCATACGGGCGCGGATCTGCATGATGTCTCCTTGGGGCGGCCGCTGCCGGCTTCGCAGCCCGGCGACTGGAACCGCTGGTTGACGTCCGGGCACCAATTGTGGATCGCAGAGCCGCGATCTGCCGGTTTCTCCGTCAGCCAGTCGCGCCTCTACCCAAGCGTCGAACGGAAGACCCACCGATCGACACGCTGCCGACGAAATGTGCACCCGCGGCGAGATCGCCGGCCCCAGCTG
Source organism: Streptomyces sp. NPDC097129 (assembly GCF_055668065.1). Taxonomy (NCBI): domain Bacteria; kingdom Bacillati; phylum Actinomycetota; class Actinomycetes; order Kitasatosporales; family Streptomycetaceae; genus Streptomyces; species Streptomyces sp. NPDC097129. The sequence goes on from NZ_JBVOQE010000003.1 coordinate 197,306, forward strand.
CGGTTCCTCAATCCCATGCCGACCAGGGCGGCTCCCCCTGCGGGTTCGGAGGGTGCTCAGTCGAGACAGAACTCGTTGCCCTCGATGTCGCGCATCCCGATGCACGAATCGTGGCCGTCGTACAGGAGGCGTTCGCGTACCGCGCCCAGCGCGACCAGTCGCGTGCACTCGGCCTCGAGCTTGGCCAGGCGCTCCTCGCCCACGAGTCCGGTGCCGACCCGCACGTCAAGGTGCACCCGATTCTTGACGACCTTGCCTTCGGGAACGCGCTGGAAATACAACCGCGGGCCGACACCTGACGGATCAATGCAGGCGAAGGACGAGCACTGCTCCTCGGGGGGCAGCGAGCGATCGAAATCGTCCCACGTAGCGAATCCCTCCGGTGGAGGCGGTACGACGTACCCCAGGACCTCACACCAAAAGCGAGCGACGAGCTCGGGTTCCGCGCAGTCGAAGGTGACTTGGAACTGCTTGATCGATGACATCCGCGCACCGTAGCAGAGGAGCTCTGGGGGTCATCTCCCAGTACGGACCGGGCTTTTGAGGGGCCCCGTGCGTGCCACTGCTGTGCGTGTGACCGCAAGGGAGAGCCCCGAGGACTCTCCCCGAGCGAGGACCGGATCCGCGCCTCGGCGTCCGGCCGCTGTCAGTGCCTCCTGGCAGGATCACCGGCATGACACCGTTGCTTCTCGCCGACATCGAACGAGCCGTTCGCAGCAGCTGGAGTGCCGAGACGTGCACACCGGAGTTCCGGTCGCGCTGGACCAGGGACAATCCCGCCCGTGATCAGTGCGGAGTGACCGCCATGGTGCTCAATGACCTGCTGGGAGGCGAGTTGATCCGAGGAGAGGTTCACGTCGACGGAAGGCGTGTGGACTACCACTGGTGGAACCGCCTGGGCATGGGCATCGAGATCGACCTCACCCGCGAGCAGTTCCGGCCGGAGGAGACCGTCACGGGAGGCATCATGATTCCCCGCCCGCCCGTGACCGAGTGGCGCCGGCTCCGCCAGGAGTACGAGCTGCTCCGCGACCGCGTCCTGGAGAGGCTCACTCAGCAGCAGCCACCCGCCTCCCCGGCCGCATCTCACCAAACGACCTGAACTACAGGGGCTCGTGCCCGGGTGGCAGTCAGGCGATACGAGTCGCCGGCCCGTCTCTCCGCGCTGCACCTTGGGACTGCTACTCCAGCGCGTGACCGTGATGTGCGGCCAGGGCCGTCAGGTCCGGTTCACCGAATTCTGCGCGCAGAGCATTGAATGCGTCGACCTTGTCGTCGCCGAACCGGCGAATGTACTGCGCATAGGTGGACGCAGACAGAAACCTCGGAGGCGTGCTCTTGGTGTGGAACTTGTCGGCATACATGACGAGCCTTTCCTCTGCGGATTCGGCGAGATAATCGCACGGAGGCAGTGGGAGGCCTTGCGAGATGACGTCATGCTTTGTGATGCCTACGCCGGTGTGGCATGAACAGATCCGGCAAAGGTGTTCGGGATATCCCTCGGCGCTGAGGATTTCGTGACCGAGGATGCCGTGCCGGACGTAGTTTGCCTTGTCGATGTGTCCGTCAACGGTGCAGAGGGGGTACACCCCGATGTCATGGAGGAGGCAGCCGGCCCTCACCAGCTCGCGGTCCACCTGCAAGGACGAACGCGCGATGAGGTGTTCGGCGATGCTCCACACGATCGCGCAATGGGTGTGGACGAGGTCGAGCGCTTCTGGTGTCGGCGCGTACTTCTCGTGCAGGGCGCGGATTTCTTCGACGCTGGGAAGGGACACCTTCGGAGCGTAGCAACCGCCGTTCCGGCGTTGAAATCCTGCCACCGGGCCGGTCCGGGAGCGACGGATCAACACGCGGCTGCTGCACAGCGGTTGACCGCGGTTGATCGCACCCCCGGACCGACGACAGGCCGACTCAACGGACCTGTCCGGCCGTCACTTCCCGCCGATGCCCTTGTCCCCGATGTGGAAGATCTTGCGGTCGGAGCGGGTCATGTCGACGACCAGCTTGGACGTGCTGTTCTTGCTCCAGGTGAGGGTGATCACGGCCTCCGTGTAGTCGGCGGTGCCGTTGTCGGTGACCTTCCAGGCGAGCGGCACGTTCTGGGCGCGCAGGACGCCGTCGGCGTGGTTCTTGGCCTCCCAGGCGTTCAGTTCCTTCTGGAAGCCGGCGCTGAGGTAGTGGCTGCGCAGGGCCTGGCCGAGGCCGCCGCTGTTCTCGTCGGTCACCGCGTCGATGTAGGCACCGTAGAAGTCGGCGATGCGGGTGATGTTGTCGGACGGCTTGCCGCTGACGCTGCGCGGGGTGCCGGCGGTGGCCTGGACGGTGGCACCGAGGCCGAGGGCTGCGGCGAGGACGCCGGCGGTGAGGACGGTACGGGTCCTGCTGTTCATGTCTGTTCCCCGTTTTCTGGGATCGGGTGATCAAGGTGATCTGGTGACCGAGTGGTCGAGATCGGGTGGTCGGATCGTGCTGTGGCCGGCTGGCTGTCGCTGCCCGGGTGGCCCTCCCGACCCCCTTGGCGGGAGGGTCCGTCCTGGGCGGCGTTCATCGGTGGAGCTTGTTCACGGCCTTGATGGTCGTCTTGCTGAAGGCCTTGACCGGGGCGCCCTCGAAGCCGCCGAGCTGCGCCCAGTTCACGACCGTGACGGTGCGGCCGTCCCGGCCCACCGACACCAGGCGGACGTCGCTCGCGCCCCAAGCGGTCTCGGTGTGGACGCCGTGGATGTGGGCGCCGTCCCCCACGGGCAGCGTCCCGTAGTCCCTGCCCGTGGCGTCGGTGTCCGCGTCCTGCTGTTCGATACGGGCCGCGCAGGACGTGATGTCCTCGTTCAGCCGGGCGGTCAGCTGCTTGGCCGCACGGGTGTCGGGCAGGACGACGGTGACCTGCCGGGCGTTCGTGTCGAGGCCGGTACGGAAGTCGCGGTGCCAGGCGGCCGCGTGGCCCGGCAGCGCCCGCAGACAGATGTCTCCATCCGTCTCCTCCCCTGTGCCGGCGGTGACCTTGCCGGCCGTCCAGGACGAGGTGGGATGCGGCGGCAGGTCCGCGGCCGCGAGGAATCCGGGCACGGCGGGAGCCGCGGTGGCCGGTCCGGCGAGCGCCACGGCCAGGCCTGTGACGGCGAGGGCGAGGAGCGTGCCTGCTCGGATGCGTTTGGGCATGGGTGTCCCCCCGTGAACGGGTGCGGTGAATGCACGAGTGCACTGCGTGAGTTGCGGTGCACGCCTTCGAACGTCGCCCGGCGGCCGGCCGGTCTCTCCGGTGCTGGCCGGTGCGACACCACGAGCATCGGCGCTCACCTCGGCGCTGCGCAACGGCTGACGGCCCTTTGGCGACGGTGGAACCATCCCAGCCCGTCTGACGTGCCGGTATATGAGTGCCTGGGATGCGGGATCGCGGGCCTACGACGGGGGAACAGTGTCAGCTCGGGACGATGTCGAGGAGTTCACGGCCCTGCTGCGCCGGCTGAAGGACCGCACCGGCCGCAGCTACGGCTCCCTGGCCCGCCGCCTCAACATGAACACCTCCACGCTGCACCGCTACTGCGCCGGCGAGGCCGTACCGCAGGACTTCGCTCCCCTGGAGCGGCTCGCGGCCTTCTGCGAGGCGTCACCCGAGGAGCGGCTCGAACTGCACCGGCTGTGGCTGTCGGCAGTGGAGGCTCGGCAGCGGGGGCGCGGTGCCGGTTCCGTTCCGGCGGAGGCGGCTTCGGCACCGGCTTCGGACGCAGACCCGGCACTGAACGGGACCGGCAGTCCCCCGCACCGGAACGACGACCATGCCGACCGGGACCTCCCCGGTGCGGACGAGCCCGCCGCCTCTCCCGGCCCCCGGCGCTGGTACCGGAACCGTCGAGTCCTCGCATCCACCGTCGTCACCTGCGCCCTGCTCGCCGCTGTGGGCACCATGTCCGCCTTGTCCGACGACCGCCCCACCCGGACGGACGCCTCCCACCCCGCGCTTCCGCACGCCACCGCCCTCGGCGCCCCGCGCCGCCCGGCGAGCCCCTCGGTCACCAGCTCCCCCTCCCCCACCTCTCCGGGCAGCTCCCCCTCGCCCAGCAGCCGGCACAAGACCCCCGCCCCCTCCGCCACCCGCCACGGCAACCCCACCTCGGCCACGAAACCGGACACCGGCCCGCCCCTCACTTGGAGCGCCGACTCCCAGATCTGGGCGATGGGCTGCGGCCACGACTACGTCATCAGCAAGCCGCCGGCGCAGGTGCCACCGCCGCCCGTGCAGCAGGACGCCGGGACATGGGCAGCCACGCAGGACGCGGTACACGGGCGGCAGACCATGGTGCAGATCTCCGTGCAGGGACGGTCGTCCACGGCCGTGGTCCTTCAGGCCCTGCGCGTCCGCGTCGTCAGCCGTGCCGACCCGGCCACCGGGAACGCGTACGCCATGGACCAGGGCTGCGGCGGCGAACTCACCCCCCGCCGCTTCACCGTCGAGCTCGACGCCGATCGCCCCATCGCCCGCCCCAAGGACGGCGCCGACAGCGACAACACCATCCCGGCCGTGCACTTCCCCTACCGCGTCACCGCCCAAGACCCGGAAGTGCTGCTGGTCGACGCGGCGACACAGACCTACGACGCCCGCTGGTACCTCGAACTCGACTGGTCCTGCCAGGGTCGCACCGGCACGCTCCGCATCGACGACAACGGGCGCCCTTTCCACACCACCGGCATCAAAGGAATGCCCCACTACTGGTACGGCACCAACGACACGGGCGCGCGTGCCTGGGTGCCGTACGGCAGTTGAGCCTCTCGGACGGCTCGTCGCACTCGCAGGCGCCCGATAGGTTGCCCGCCATGACTGGACTGGGACCTGCGGCCTGGCCGCCTGCCCCGATACGGACCCAACGGCTCGTGCTCCGCGAGTCCGAGGCCCGGGATCGTGCGGCGTTCATCGACCTGTTCGCGTCGCCGGAGGTGGGCACGTACATCGGCGGCACCCGGCCGCGCGATGAGCTCGAGCGCGCGGTGCCCGAGGTGCCCGGGCGGCGTCCCGGCCTCTTCGTGGTCGATCTCGACGGAGCGATGATCGGCATGGTCACGCTCGATGAGCGCGGTGCAGGGCGTCCGGGTGCCGGCCGTGCGGAAGCCGGGCCAGCCGAACTCGGCTACATGTTCCTGCCGCAAGCCTGGGGGTGTGGGTACGCCGCCGAGGCGTGCACGGCGGCGTTGGACTGGTTCACCGATGTACGCCCCAGCGAGCCGGTGGTCCTCAGCACACAGACCGCCAACCACCGCGCGATGCGCCTCGCCGCGAAGCTGGGTTTCGCCGAGGTCGAGCGGTTCGAGGAGTACGGCGCCGAGCAGTGGTTCGGCGTGCGGCCCCCGGTCGAGGTCCGTCGTCACCCGGGCTGATCACACCCATCCCGCGGATCATCCGAATCACCCCGGGGGAGCAACACCGGTTCGCTCGGAAGGAAACGCGGCCTGCCCCGGAGCGCGTGCTCCGGGGCAGGCGATGCGTGCTGCGCGATCAGACGGCGGTGATGTTCTCCGCCTGCGGGCCCTTCTGGCCCTGCGTGATGTCGAACGTCACGGCCTGACCCTCGAGCAGCTCACGGAAGCCGGAGGAGTTGATGTTGGAGTAGTGCGCGAAGACGTCCGGACCGCCGCCGTCCTGCGCGATGAAACCGAAGCCCTTTTCGGAGTTGAACCACTTCACGGTCCCGCTGGCCATGCTCATACCTCTCAGTCGATGTCGGGCCGCACCGCGCGGCCCCAAGGTGATCGTCCTGGTCCGGTACTGCACAGCAAAGTGCCCACGCCAAAGCGCGGGCAGGGACTGCGAACCACGACAGCTGGGAATGAAACTACACGGCGAAACGGCGCATCACCATAGAGCAACGACTTCAAGCCTCCACTTGAGCGCACAGGCCACTGCTCCTGCGGGCAGGCACCCTCGCGAGACCGGTGTCATCCAGGTCAACGAGGTGAGGCGGCTGCGGACTCGGCCCGGCGGGCCACGCGGTAGCGAAAGTAGACGAATCGTGAGCTGAAGGTGCGGGTCTCGACGAGTTCGAGATCCACCCGGCGCTCGTTCCGGGGAAAGAACGGGATGCCGCCGCCGACCAGCACCGGGTAGACGATGGCCCGGTATTCGTCGATCAGACCCAGTGCGGCCGCCTCGGCGGCGAGAGTCGCGCCGCCGATGGCGATGTCGCCGTCCCCCGGCTCGGCTCGCAACCGCTCGATCTCCTCCGCCAGGCCGCCGCGGGCCAGGCGGGCATGGCCCTGCACCGCCGGCAGCGTGGTGGAGAAGACCACCTTTGGCAGCGGCTTCCAGAGCGCCGCCCACTCGAGCATGGAGTCGTCGAGCGTGGGATCCTGATCGGCGGTCTCCCAGTACAGCATCGTCTCGTACAGCCGTCGTCCCAACAGGTGGACGTCGACCTGCCGGATGTCGTCGATCCAGAAGCGGAAGACGTCCTCGTCTGGCGCCGTCCAGTCGAAGTCGCCGTCCGGCCCGACGATGTAGCCGTCGAGTGAGACGCCCATCGAATAGGTCACGCTGCGCATCAGATGTCCTCCCGGTAGCGGGTTCGACAGTATGACCGTCGCACACCGCAGGACTCGTCCCGGCTCGCGGCTCTTCCGGGATACCGGCTGAGATATCGGCCTTTCGGTCCTCCACGCGGGTGGCGGAGCCGTCAAGCGTTACGTGCATCCCGAAGGCGGCGGTCGCGTGGTTCCGGGCGCTGGGGCAAGGTTTCCGGGCGTCTGCCCTGTGGCAGGAGGAAACCGTTCGACGGGCTGGGCATGGACAGACCATGATCGGCACTTGTGACGGCGATGAAGCAGTTCGTGATCCCGGCCGCTGCCCGCAACAACGCGGAGTGGTGCGCGTCGATGAGCCGGTCGCACGGCTTGGTGGGCGAGTTCGGAGTGCAGGCCTGGGCCGTCCCGGCCCGTCCGCCGCTGTACTACCCCGACGCGGTGACGCTGGTGCCGGGGGCCGATGCCGCCGCGTTGGTGGACCGGATCGATACCGCCGCTGCCGGCGCCTGCGTCAAGGACAGTTTCGCCGACCTCGACCTGGCGGGGGCCGGCTTCAAGGTGCTGTTCGACGCGCAGTGGATCCACCGGCCGCCGGGCGCGCCGGCCACCTCACCGGGTCTCGCCTGGGACGTGGTCGGCGACCGGGACACGCTGCGGGCGTGGGCCCTTGCCTGGGACGACGGGGACGGCAACGCGGACCTCTTCCGGCCCGAACTGCTCGATGACCCGGCCACGTCCGTGCTCGTCGGACTCTCCGCCGACGGTCAGGTGGCCGCCGGGGCGGTGGCGAGTCGCAACGACCATGTCGTCGGCATCTCCAACGTCTTCGCGGTGGAAGGCGGCGCTGACCGAGCCTGGCCGGTGGTGCTGGAGGCAGTGCACCGGCTGTTTCCCACCCTGCCTGTAGTGGGCTATGAGCACGGGGCGTCCCTGGATGCCGCTGTCCGCCATGGCTTCGAGGCGGTCGGCCCCCTGCGGGTGTGGCTGCACGGAATGTGACACGTGAGCAGGTCAGCTGAGCAGGCGCAGGACGCAGCGCGCCTCTGGCAGGAGCACCGCCGACAGGGGTCCCGTACCACCAGCGCATGCGCCGGCTGGCCCTGCTCGTGTCAGCGTCCCTGTCCCCAGACGGATGAGATGACCTCGGTCCGCGTCCTGGCCGAGCATCGACTCAACCGTGTGCCGCGTTCATCAGCATGCGGCCGGGGCTCTCAAGCAGGGACCCGCAGAAGGAACCACCGAGCGGTGTCTTCACCGAACTACGGTCCGGCCGTGGCGGTGTAGTTGGCGGAGGGGCAGGTGACCTCCCAGGCCGCCTCGATCATCCGGAAGATCTCGTCCACCGCGGCTTCCGGGTCGGCCGCCTCACGGGCCAGCGAATAGGCGTCGATCACGAACCTCGCGATCGCCCGGCAGCCCGTTGTGGTCCGGGACAGGCCGGGATCGGCGGCGATGGCCGTCGCCAGCGACTCCGCGTGGCGCAGTCTCATCGACTCCTCGTACTTCCGCAGGGCGGGTGATGCCTCGATCATGCGCCAGATCGGGGCGGCGCTGTCCGCCGTGCAGTGGCGCACCAGGGCCTGGATCTCGCGGCGCAGCGCGGGGATGAGCGGCTCGTGCGGCGCCCGGTCGGTGACCGCCCGCGTGAGGCGTTGCTCGAAGTCTTCGTCCTGCTCGAACACCAGGGCCTCTTTCGAGGCGAAGTGGGAGAAGAGCGTGGTGACGGCCACGTCGGCCTCGGCAGCCACGTCACGGATGCCTACCGCGTCGTACCCGCGTTCCAGGAAGAGCCGCAGGGCGGCGTCAGCGATCTTGTGGCGGGTCGCGGCCTTTTTGCGCTCACGGCGTCCGGGTGGCACGGTCATGGCCGTCACGCTATCAGGTGCAAATCCATAACAAGTTCAAAACACTATCCGTTAGTGTTACGGTCGCCAACATGAAGAAGGTGAGCTTCGCCGAGTTCGGCGGTCCGGACGTCCTGCAACTCGTAGATGCCGAGGAGCCCCACGCGGGCCCCGGCCGGATACGCATCGCCGTGCGAGCAGCGGGCGTGAACCCCGTCGACTGGAGGGTCCGTGAAGGCCAGGTCCTGGGGGCGCATCCGATCGAGTTGCCCTCCGGAGTCGGGCTGGACGCCTCCGGGGTGGTGGACGAGGTCGGTGAGGGCGTCGAAGGGGTCGAGGTCGGCGACCGCGTGTTCGGCGAAGGTTCGAGCACCTATGCCGAGTTCGCCGTGCTGTCGGCCTGGGCCCGCATACCCGAGGGGCTGACGTTCGAAGAGGCGGCCGGGTATCCCTCCGTGGTGGAGACCGCGCTGCGCGTCATCCGCGAGGTCGGTGTGCAGCCCGGGCAGACGCTGCTGGTCAGCGGGGCGTCCGGCGGAGTCGGATCGGCGGTGCTGCAGATCGCCCGTGACCGCGGCATCACGGTGATCGGCACGGCTGGGGCCGCGAACCAGGACTACCTGCGGAGCTTGGGTGCCGTCGCCACGACGTACGGCGAGGGCTGGGTCGAGCGGGTGCGGGAGCTCGGCCCTGTCGACGCGGCTCTCGACCTGGCCGGCTCGGGCGTGATCCGCGAACTCGTCGAGCTGACCGGGGATGCGCGGAAGGTGATCTCCATCGCCGATCTCGATGCACCGGAGTTCGGTGTCCGATTCTCCGGCGTGGCCGGGAGCGTGCCGGAAGCGCTCGCCGAGGCCGTCGGCCTCATCTCGCGGGGAAGGCTCCACATCCCGGTCGAGAAGTCGTACACACTCGCCGAGGCCGCGGCGGCGCACATCGACAGCCAGGCCGGTCACACGCGCGGGCGCCGGGTTCTGGTCGTCTGAAGCCGGCTGTGCGGCGCCCTCAAGCAGAAAGCGAGGGCGCCGCCAGCCAGGATCTCGTCACTTCACCGGAAGACAGCGGGCCCAACTCCCGCCGCCCCTTTGCGGATACGGCCTAGCGGTTCACGGACCGCATCCCCGCCTCGTCGTACCGCTCCCCCGCCGCTTTGGGCAGCTCCGCGTCGATGCGGGCCAGGTCGTCGTCGGTCAGCGTGATGTCGACGGCGGCGGCGTTCTGTTCCAGGTAGGTGCGGCGCTTCGTGCCCGGGATCGGGACCAGGTCCTCGCCCCGGGCCAGCACCCAGGCGATGGCCAGCTGGCCCGGAGTCACGTCCTTCTCCGCCGCGATCTCCTTCACCTTCTCCGCGAGCCGTTGGTTGGCCTCCAGGTTGTCGTCCTGGAAGCGCGGGTTCTGGCGGCGCCAGTCGTTCGCGTCCAGGTCGTCCGGCGAGGTGAACCGCCCGGCGAGGAAACCGCGGCCGAGCGGCGAGTACGGCACGAAGCCGATCCCCAGCTCGCGGCAGGTGGGCAGCACCTCGGCCTCCACGTCCCGGGACCACAGCGAGTACTCGCTCTGCACCGCGGTGACCGGGTGCACGGCGTGGGCGCGCCGGATGGTCTGCGCGCTCGCCTCACTCAGGCCGATGTACCTGACCTTGCCCTCGGCGACCAGTTCGCCCAGCGCACCGACCGTCTCCTCGATGGGGACGTTCGGGTCGACCCGGTGCTGGTAGTAGAGGTCGATGTGATCGGTTCCCAGCCGTTTCAGGGAGCCGTGGACCGAAGTGCGGACGTGCTCGGCCGAGCCGTCCTGCGGGCCGACCGTGCTGATGTCGCCGGGTACGGCATCGTCCATCCGGTAGTTGAACTTCGTCGCGATCACGTACTCGTCGCGGCGGCCCCGGATCGCCTCGCCGACGAGGGACTCATTGGTGAGCGGTCCGTACATCTGGGCGGTGTCGAGAAAGTTCACTCCGAGGTCGAGGGCGCGCCGGATGGTCGCGATCGCCTCCCCCTCATCGGCGGTTCCGTAGAAGGCGGACATACCCATGCACCCCAGGCCGATGGCCGATACCTGGAGGTCCCGCAGACTGCGCTTCCGCATGCCGTGTCCCAGCCTTTCCTGCACACTCGTTCATCGTTCGGACGACGCGAAGCCCCTCATCCATCTAGCAACGGATTCCACCGCCCGGCATCCCGTGGAGGCGCCGGGCGGCATGGGCCTCGCGCGCTGTGGTGTCTGCGACGCTACGACCTGGAGCGCACTCCAGCGCAAGCCAACCGTTCGGACGGACGGACGGGCAGCGGCCTCGAGCCCTCGTGCCCTCGTGCCCTCGTGCCCCGGCGACCGTGCTGGCCAGGCTGACCAGCACGGGCTCTCTCTTCAGGAAGATCGTTACGCTGTCCCGATCTTCTTGAGCTGGAGGGACGCAATGGCACGACTCCGAAGAACCGCCCTGCGCTGGGGCATGCGGCTCGCCGCCGTCCTCGCGCTGCTCGCCGGGTCCACGACCGCCGCCGAGGCCGACACCGTGGACCCCGCCACCGCACCGCCGGTGCGGACGATCACGTACAACGTCTGCGGTGCGTCCACCTGCCAGAGCGGGCTGGACCTCGCGACCTGGACGGCCGAGGTGCGTGACCAGACGGTCGGGTGGGACACCGACGCGCTCATGCTCCAGGAGCTGTGTTTCGGCCAGTGGGCCGCGCTGCGCGACGCCCTGCCCGGTTACAGCGCCGTATGGACGAGCACGACCACCGCATCGGGCTGCGCCAAGTGGTCCTCCGACACCCGGTTCGGCATGGGCATCTTCGTCAAGGCACCGACGGTCGAGCGGTACGCGGCCAACCTGACGGTCCCGGCCGGCCAGGAACCCCGGGCGGTGCTGTGCGCCCGGGGCGCGGTCGACGGCCGTACCACCCTGGCCTGCACCACCCACCTCGCCCAGTACATCGAGGACAACGGCACTCCGCAGATACTCGCCCGGATCGACACCTGGGCGGCCGGACTCCCGGTGATCCTCGGCGGCGACTTCAATGCCGGCCCCGCGTACACGGCACTCGATCCGATACGGGCCGGGCTGCCCGGCACGGGCCCGTTCGCCGAGGCGGACGAGAACGACCGGGACTACTTCACCGCACAGTGCCTGGCGGACGGCGTCACCGAGTGCCGGTCGGGCGAACCCACCATCGCCTCCGGCAAGAAGTTCGACCATGTCTTCCTGTCGGCCGGCCACTTCCACACCGTACGTGCCGACGCACTCGAACCCGAGCCGGCCGATGCGCCGCCGCTCTCCGACCACCTGCTGCTGCGGGCGGCCGCGTACCCCGAGCCCGGGCCGGGCTCCGGTGTCGGCGGGGACCTGACCGGCGACGGCCGACCCGACTTCGTGGCGGTCACGGACGACGGTGACCTGCGGCTCTACTCGGGCACCGGCGGCGGCAGCGTCGGCGTCCAGCGCCAGATCGGCACCGGCGGCTGGGCCGACGCGGTGGTCAGCCACCGGGGCGACTGGACCGGTGACGGCCGTGAGGACCTACTCGCCCGGATCGGCGACGAGTTGTGGGTGTACCCCAACACCGGCAGCGGCGCGCTCGGCACCCGTATCGCCATGGGCGGCCGGTCCACCGGCTGGAGCGGCGCCACACCCCTCAGTGCCGGAGACGTCAACGGCGACGGGCTGCCCGATGTAGTCGCCCGCAGCGCCACCGGCCTCTGGCTGCACCGGGGAGGCGCACCGGTCGGCGGCGCGCCCACCTTCGCGGCCCGCGCGGCCGTCAAGATCGGCGGGCCCGAGTGGGCCGGCTACGACGTACTGCTGCCCGGCGACACCGACCACGACGGCCGAGCCGACGTCTGGGCCCGCGACCGCTCCACCGGGGAGATCAGGCAGTACCACTCCAACGGCGCCCTGGCCCTCGGCGCGCCCCGCGTGCTCGACGGCGGCCCGTGGACCGTTTCCGGCCGTCGCCAGGCGGTCTCGGCGGGGGACGTGAACGGGGACGGCATGCCCGATCTGTGGACGACCCGGACAGCGGACGCAGCCGAGAACCTGGAGTTCCTCCCCGGCACCCCCACCGGCCTGGCCGCACCTTCCCTGATCGGCACCGGCGGCTGGCAGTGGATCAAGACGCTGGGGTGACTGCCCAGCCAGAGCCGTGATGCGCGTGCCGTGATGCGCGTGCCGTGCGCACGCACGATCAGCTGTGAGGGCCGCACCCAGAAGTCGCCGGGGTACGGCCCTCACCTCACTGGCGTGGTGTCACATCCGTCGTCGCTGCCCTGTCTTTATCTACAGAAGCCGAGGAAGGGAAGGTCAGGATGAACCCCGTCATCGTGTGCGCCTCCGTGTCGCACGGCAATACGCGCCGGATCGCCGACGTCATGGCCCAGGGGCTGGGCGCCGAAGTCGTCTCTCCCGAGGAGGCCGAGCCCGCGAAGCTGGCCGACGCCGAACTCGTGGGGTTCGGCTCGGGCGTCTTCTACAGCAAGCTCCACCCCCGTCTGACCGACTTCGTCGAAGGCCTTCCCGGCGGGCGAGGCCGGGCGTTCGTCTTCGCCACCAGCGGGCTCCCCGAGATTCCACTGGCGCCGTTCACACGCCCGCTGATCCAGCGTCTCGAGCGGAAAGGCTTCGCGGTGGAGGGGAGCTTCTCGTGCCGGGCCCTCGACACCTGGACGCCCTTCAAACTCGTCGGCGGCATCCGCAAGCAGCGGCCGAACGCCGGGGATCTGGCCGCGGCCCGGGCGTTCGCCGAGGGGCTGAGGGATGGGCGGGGGCCGGCATCGTAAGACTGGCTCCGCCCGGCGACAGCCCGACGGCGGCCCGGCCGCGGTTACCGCTGAGGGGTTGCCGCGGTCACCGCTGAAGGGCGCCCGCGGTCACCCCCGGGGATCGCCCGCAGTGACCGCCGCTGGTCGGCCACCGTCATCGCCGACAGGAGTGCGCCGGACGGCGGGCCGTCGGGCGGGCAGCGAGACCAGGACCAGCCCGCCGAGCAGGAGCAGTGAGCCCGCCACCGCCGGCACACCCGGCCGTTCTCCCAGCAACAGCACACCCAGCACGGTGGCGACCAGCGGTTCGGCCAGGCTGAGCGTGCCGACGGTCGCGCCGCTGATCCGGGTCACGCCCCAGGTGAACAACAGATAGCCCAGCGTCGTCGTGGCCAGGGCCAGCCAGCCGATCAGGACCAGCGCCCGCGGCTCGGCGAGCCCGTCCGGACGGGCCAGCACCCACGGCAGTACCAGGATTCCCGCACCGAAGACACTCACCGGGGCGGCGGCAGCGGTGTCCGCCCCCCGTTCTCCGAGCTTCTTGGTCGCCGCTATGTACACGCTGAAACTGGCTCCGGCCACCGCCCCGAGCAGGACGCCCGTGCTGTCGGCCGGCCCCCCTTCGGCCGGCAACAGGAGCAGGGCGATGCCGGCGACGGCGCACACCGTGCCGGCAGCCCACACCCCGCCGAGCCGTTCCCGCGACAGCACCCGCCCGCACAGCCCCGAGACGGCCGGGACGGTGCCGAAGGTGACGGCGGTGGCCAGGGCGGCACCTTCGCGGTCCACGGCCTCCAGGAAACACACCTGGAAGAGGGCGGTGACCAGGACGCTCATCACCATCCACGTGCGGTTGCCCGGCAGCCACAAGGTACGGATGCCGGCCGGCCGCGCCGTGATCACACCCAGGACCAGGCCCCCGAGGAGCATCCGGCACGCGCCGATCGTCGCCGGCGCCGCGCTGCTGTCGGCCAGGATCTGAGCCGGTCCGACCGTGCCCCACAGGAACGCTGCCGTCAGGACGGGCGTCACCCCACCCTCTCGCACGGCGTGCGCGAGCTTGCCCGCTGCGCTTGTCACGCTCACTCTCAATCCGCCTGGCCGGGCAGGGTCCCGTGGCGCAGCGCACCCAGGCGTCGAACCCGGCGATTCCTGACCCCGACGCTAGCCAGATCCTGGCGCTCGCCCCCATTGGGAGAAACCACCAAGTGGGCGCGCAGCAGTTGGAGTTCCTCACGCAGCGGCCACGGGCGACGCCCGCATCCGAGCACCGGGGGTTGGGCGGGTTGCGGCGTGCCCGGATGGCCAGGAGCGGTTCTTGAGGAGCCAGGTCGTGTCCGGCGAGGGGATGCCTTCACGTCTCGGTACGGCGGAGCTTACGGTTTGTGGGTTACCCAGAGCAGTTCCGCCGGCCAGCGGTGTGCCCAGTCGGGTGGGTCGGTCTCGTTGTAGCCGTTGGGTGTTCCGCGTTCGGGCCGCGGCTCGATGAGGTCGTCGATGATGAGACCCGCGCCGCGCAGGACCTTGACCCAGTCGCCGTAGGTGAGCTGATAGCTGGTCGCGCCGTCGTCTTCGGCGATGGTGTTCAGCCCGAAGTAGTCCTGCTGCAGCGTCGTGGTCACGCGGCCGGCGGCTTCGTCGTAGCAAGCTTCGAACCATGGGCTGGCGACGTTGAACACCAGGCGCCCGCCTCGGCGCAAGACGCGTGCAACCTGCGGGACGGCCAGGTGCGGGGGCGCCCAGCTGAGCCCACCGAAGTCGCAGAACACCAGGTCGAAGCTGTCGGCGGCGAAGGGGAGTTGTTCGGCGGCGCCTTGCACCAGCGGGTAGCGGGCCGCTCCCATCGCGCGGGCCGCTGCGGCGAGTTGGGCTTCGGACAGGTCGATCCCGACCACGGTGGCGCCCTCGGCGGCGAGCGCCCTGGACCACTGGCCGGCGCCGCAGCCGAGTTCGAGGACGCGCTTGCCGGTGACGTCGCCCAGGGCGTGCAGGTGCGCGTCGGGGATGGAGTACATGCCCCACAGCCGGGGTGTGGCGCCGATGTGCGGGTCGTGCTTGTGCTGGTAGGCGCTGCTGATCTGGTTCCAGAGCCGCCGGTTGGCGGGGATGCTGTCCACGTGCCGACTCCAGCACTGCCTGCCGGGGCCGGTCAACTCGATTAGGGCACGGGCCCGCCCTGGCCTCGGTCCGGCCCTGGCTCGGCCCATGACCCGCCGGACGAGCCCTGGTGCCGGCCGGTGGCGAGAGCTGGACTGGTCGCGGCACGCAGTCCGCCGTCGCAGTCGAACGAGCCGTTCAACTTGCTCAGCGGACCGGGAAACCGAAGGAATAGCCCTGCGCCTTGAGCCAGGGCAGGATCCGGCGCAGGGCTTCGACGGTTTGGGAGCGGTCGCCGCCCGCGTCGTGGAAAAGGATCGTCGGGCCGTTGGGCAGCTCCCGCTCGACGGTGGTGACAATCGCGTCCGTGCCCGGCCGTTCGAAGTCCTTGGAGTCGACGTTCCAGCCCAGCGGACGCATGCCTCGGGAGGCGGCCAGTGTGCGGCTGTACGGCGTGAACGCCCCGCCGGGTGCGCGGTAGTACATCGGTTCCACTCCGCCGGACGCCTCGGTGATCATGCGCTCGGCGTCCAGGATCTCCTGCGACTGGAAGGCCTGGGACTTCTTGTCCATGGTGGTGTCGTGCGACACCGAGTGGTCGCACAGGCGGTGCCCGGCCGCGACCACCTTCTTCACCAGGTCGGGGTGAGCCTGCGCTTGGGTCCCCACCATGCAGAACGTGGCCTTCACCCCGTGTTCGGCGAGGAGGTCGAGGACCTGAGGGGTCCACACGGGGTCGGGGCCGTCGTCGATGGTGATGTTCACGCCGCGTGCTCCCTTGTCCGAGGCGTGCGCGATGGTCACCGCCACCGGCTGCGACGCACGCTCCGACTTGGCCGACGCGGCCGCCCGGGACGGAGCGCCGTCGACGGCATCGGCCTGCGCCGTCCATACCGCGGCACCGGCGGCCAGCAGCGTCACCCCGAGCGCCGCCCCGACCGTCCTGCCGTACCAACCCCGCCCGCCACCGTGACGTGCCATGTCCGCCCCCTGCTCACCCTTGGTTCCTCACCCGGCCCTTGGCCGCTGTGCGACCACCTGACAGGACGAGGAACCGTGACCGGCGGATGCGTCTGTTACCGATCACGGACAATTCCGGGAAGGGACGCCGACAACTCGTCCGCCGGCAGCCACCGGTACGGGTACGGGGGCCAACTGGGCTCTGACACAATGCCTCTGGACTTCGGCGTTCCGCAGGACTGCAGTTGGGCGCGTAAGGGAGCCCGGGTCCCGTACAAGCTGCTCGCCGGCCGCTGCGACGCCCGGCAGGTCCTCCGGTTCGACGGGGGCGTCATGGACCCCGGTCTGCAACCAGTCGGTCTGGTTGTCGTCCGCCTCCGCAGCAGCGAGGTCGTCCGCCTCCGCAGCAGCGAGAGCGATGAGCCGGATCGCCGCCCGGGACCGCAGCTGATGGGCGCGGCGGCCCACCCCGGGGGATGCGGTCGGCCATCCGTGGTGCCGTCGATCGGCGGGCCCGCGCCGCACGGCGGACACTGGGCGTATGACCGACACTCGTGCGCTCGCCGCTCCCCCGCCCGGCCGCCGCACCGTGCTGGCGGCCCTCGCCGGTGTCATGCTCGGCGCGGCGGGCTGTTCCGCCCGTGCGGCTCCGGCCGACCTCTCATCCCGGGGGCCCGCGACCGGCACTGGGTCGCCCACGCCCTCCCCCGCTCTGCCGCACACCACGCCCTGGCGGCCCACGTCCGCCGAGGTGCAGCCGGCGGCGAAGCTGCGGGCCGTGCAGGTGGTGGAGGCGATCGGCGCCTGGGGCGAAGGGCAGCGCGGGGCGGCCGCGGCACGGGCCAGAGTGGCCCGGCTCGGGTTGCCGACGGCCCTCGTCGACCAGGCGGGGCCGCTGCTGCCGACCGCCGATGAGGCCGCGCTGCAGGTCGTGGACGCGCAGTACGGCGGCATCCTGTCCCAGTCGGCCAGCGTGCTGGTGGTGTGCCGGCAGTGGACCCGGCGCGGCGGCACGGTGAGCGCCGGCGGGACGACGGTCGATGTGCGCCTGTTCCGGTCGGGGCCCGGTTGGACGGTCGACGCTCTGCATCCGGCGCATCCCGGCCCGGCCGTCCACCCGCTCGCCCACGACTTCCAGGCCGTGCTGTCCGACCGCCGGATCATTTTGCCGCCGGCCGCGGCGGCTGACCTGCGCAGTGGTCAGGTGCACACCAGTGTGGCGAAGGCATTGCTCGGGCTGGCGCGGACGTACCGGGTGGAGGTGAGCGTCGTCCGCTCCGGACACCCGCTGTACGTGTTCGGCACCAGCAGGCCCAGCGACCATCCGCACGGCCGTGCGTTCGACGTGTGGCGGATCGACGGTCACGCGGTCGTCGACCCAGCGACGTCGCGGAGCCTGATCGAGCGGTTCATGCGGGATGCTGCGGCCGTCGGGGCCTACAACGTGGGCGGCCCGGTGCTGCTGTCGGGCGGCGCTCCCGGTCAGTTCTTCAGCGACGCCACCCACCACGACCACGTGCACGTCGGCTTCCGCACCTGACGGCGACGGGCCGAGTCACCTCTGTCGTCACCCGGTCGACGGGGCGACCGGCGGCGACAGTGTGCTGCGCCGTCCCGGGAGTGGGGGCGAACGGCGAGGGTGTAGGCGATGACGGCGAGTGCGGCGCACGCGAGGGTGACCAGCCCGAGCGGGACGGCCGTGCCGGCGCCGCCGAATCCGGGCTCACCATGACGGTCTACACCTCCGAACCCGGCTCCCCTCGGAAGAGGGGCTGCATGGGCAGCGCCTCCCCGCCGGGCCCCCCTCGGCTCAGCGGCGGAAGACCGTCACGCCTTCGACGATCGTCTCGTCGATCGACGCCTCCTTGATCTCCTCCACCGGGACCGCCAGCAGGTCCCGGTCGATAACCACCAGGTCCGCGTACTTTCCGACGGTCACCGAACCGCGGTCCCCGTCCACGAAGTTGGCGTAAGCGCTGCCCATCGTGTACGCCTCGATCGCGGCGGCCAGGTCGATGGTCTGGCCCGGCACCCACGAGTCGCCGCCGTCCGGGGCGCGGCGGGTGACGGCGGTGTAGAGGTGGGCGAGCGGGTTCATCTCGGCGACGTTCCAGTCGCTGGAGAAGGCGAGCCTCGCGCCCGCCTCGCGCAGGCTGCGGAACGCCCAGGCGTGCGACCAGCGATGTTCGCCGACGCCTTCGGCCCAGTCCTTGCCCGGGCCGGCGACGTCCGGCGCGCAGTGCCGCGGCTGCATGCAGGCCACGACGTCGAGCTCGGCGAACCGGCTGACGTCCTGCGGGTGCAGGCATTCGACGTGCACGAGCTGGTGGCGGGCATCGCGGGGCCCGTTGGCGGCGCGCGCGGCCTCGTGCGCGTCGAGGGCGGTACGGATGCCGCGGTCGCCGGTGGCGTGCGTGAACGTCTGGAACCCGCGCCGGTCCAGCTCGGTCAGCACGTCCGCGAACTCCGCGGGCTCGTAGAACGTACGGCCCCGGTTGCCGGGCTCGTTGGCGTACGGCTCGAACAGCGCGGCCGTGTGCGGCTCGATGACGTCGTCGATGTACAGCTTGAGCGGACCGACGCGGAACCGGTCGTCGTCGAACCGCTTGGCGCACCGCTCGAACTCGTCGAGGCCCTCGGCGCTCGTCCCGTGCGGGTGGAACAGCGCGGCGATGATCCGCGAACGCAGCCGGCCCTCGCTTC
The DNA here is from genome assembly GCF_055668065.1 of Streptomyces sp. NPDC097129. NCBI lineage: Bacteria > Bacillati > Actinomycetota > Actinomycetes > Kitasatosporales > Streptomycetaceae > Streptomyces > Streptomyces sp. NPDC097129. The sequence continues at coordinate 216,181 of NZ_JBVOQE010000003.1, forward strand.
TCGCCCGTTCGAAGAGGAAGAGGTCGTCGGGAGAGTTCTGCGGTTCGACGACGGTGGTCAGGCCGTTCTCGGCGGCCATGTCGAGCGAGGCGCACAGGCGCTTGTAGCGGCGCTCCTCGCTCGCCCAGGGCAGGAACTCGGCCAGCGCGCGCTGGCCCCGGCGGGCGAGGCCGAGGACGGCGAACCCGGTGACGAACCCGGTCGGTTCGCCGGTGGCCGGATCCTTCTGGACGACTCCCCACGGCAGCCGGTCGGTGTCCCGGGTGATGCCGAGGCGCCGGAGGGCGGCCGTGTTGAGCCAGACGCTGTGGACGTCGTAGGTGAACACGAGCGCGGGCCGGTCGCCGGTGACGGGGTCCAGGTCGGCGGCGGTGGGCATACGGCCCCCGGGGATCGCCCCGTAGTCGAACGCCTCCGCCTCGATCCATTCGGCGTCGGGGTGCGCGGCCGCCCAGGCCCGGATGCGGGCGTGCACCTCCTGAAGGGTGCGGGCCCCGGCGAGTTGCACACTGTCGGCGTCGGAACCGAGACGGACGTGGTTGTGGGCGTCGACGAAGCCCGGGAGCAGCATGCGTCCGCCGAGGTCGCGTACGTCGGTCGCCGGTCCGGCGAGTGCGCTGACCTCGTCGTGCGTGCCGACGGCGCTGATCCGGCCGTCGGTCACCGCCACGGCTTCGGCGCGGGGGCGTTCCGGGTCGACGGTGTGGACGCGGGCCCGGGTCAGGATGAGGTCGGGTGCGGGGCGCACGGGGAGCTCCTTCGGATCATGGGGTGAGGGTCGGCGGCGGGCGGTGGCGGCCGGGGTGGTGCCGTAGCGCACGCGGGTCCTTGTGCTGGTCAGCCGGTCCGGGTGGCGCCATAGCTCACGCGGTCCTTGTGCTGGTCAGCCGGTCCGGGTGACGTCCGCGGTGCCGCCCGAGCCGTCGGGGAGCGCGTCGCCTTCGGTCGTCGTGCTCATGGCGGGCGTATCGGAGGGCCGCCGGGCCTGCGACACGCCGGTGTCGGGGCCGGCGTCGGGCGCGTCGGGGGATGCTCCGGCGTCCGGCGCAGGGCGGCACGCCATCAGACAGACGGCGCTCACCGCCGCCATGGCCGCGAAGGCGATCGCGACGGGGACCCAGGACTTGCCGAAGGACGAGTACAGCCAGGTCGTCGCCGCGGGGGCCAGGGTGCCGAGCAGGCCGGCGGTCTGGAAGCTCATGGACAGGCCCGTGTAGCGGACGCGCGGCGCGAACCATCCGGAGGCGAGGGTCCCGAGGGAGGCGTACGCGATCGTGCTGGCGAGCATGGGCAGGCACATGGCGAGCCAGAGGCCGGTGACCGAGCGGGTGTCGGCGAGCCAGAACATCGGGAAGGCCGCGACCAGGTGCAGCAGGACACCGATGAGCGTGACCCGGCGCAGACCGTAGCGGTCGGCGAACAGCGCGCTGAGCGGTGTGCCCACGATGACGACGACGGAGGCGGCGGTTCCGGCGCCCGCGGCCTGGGCGTCGGTGAAGCCCAGGTCAGTTACGGCGTAGGTCGACATGAACGTGACGACGATGTAGTAGCCGCCGACGGTGATCAGGAACGCGCCCGTCGCGAGCAGCCACGTCTTCCAGGCGTCGCGCAGTACGCCGATCACGGGTGCGGTCTCCTTGTCCCGGCCGGCCGGGGCCGCGGCCTCCTCGGCTCTGCGGGCGGCCTCGAACTCGGGCGACTCGTCCATCGAGCGGCGGATGACCAGACCGACGGCGACGAGCACCGCGGACAGCAGGAACGGGACACGCCACGCCCAGCTCGCCAGCGCGTCGTGCCCGAGCAGCGCGATCAGGGCGAAGACACCGGTCGACAGGAAGTAGCCGACGCCGTCGCCGACCTGTGGGAAGGAGCCGAAGAACGCCTTGCGGCGCGGTGGCGCGTGTTCGACCGCGAACAGGACGGCCCCGCCCCACTCGCCTCCCACGGCCAGTGACTGGATCATGCGGATCAGCACGAGGAACAGCGGCGCGAGGACGCCGACCTCGCCGTACGTGGGCAGCAGGCCGATGCACACGGTGGCGGCGCCCATCAGCGTCATCGACCAGATGAGCGCCTTCTTGCGGCCGTGCCGGTCGCCGATGTGGCCGAAGAGGATGGCTCCCAGCGGGCGGCCGAGGGCCCCGACGAACAGCGTCGCGAAGGACATGACAGTGCCGAGGGCCCGGTTCATCTCGGGGAAGAAGAGCTCGGGGAACACGAGTGCGGCGGCGGTGGCGTAGATGCCGAAGTCGTACCACTCGACGCTCGTGCCGATCATGGCGGCGGTGGCTATCTTCCAGGGCCTGGAGCGGTGTGGCGCCCCGGCGGCGGGGGCTGCGGTGCCCGTGGACTGGCTCATGCGTGGCTCCTTGGGGACATCGATTGGGCTCGGTGTGGACCCAAAATCGATGGGGCGACGCTAGGGGCACCCCGGTGGGCTGTCAATAGGGTTCGGCGTGCTCCCAATAGACTGGCCGGACGGAGCCGAACGGAATCCAGAGGCGAGGGGCAGGCCATGGGCGCGACGGGCGCGGGGCGGAACGACGACGCGGGCAAGCGGAACGACGACCTGGCCAAGCCGAACAGCGACCCGGGCAGAGGGAACGAGAAACCCGGCAAGCGGGGCGTCGAGGCGGGCAAGGTGAGCGCCAATGCGGCGAACGGCGCCGCCGCCCGGCAGGCGCCGTCGCACGCCGTCGTGGCCGAGGCGCTGCGCCAGCGGATCGCGCTCGGCGGGTTCGGTCCCGGCGACCGGCTGCCGACCGAGCGGGACCTCGCCACGGTTTTCGGGGTCGGCCGCAACACGGTCCGCCAAGCCGTACGCGAACTCGCCGACGAGGGGCTCGTCGTCACGACCCTGGGGCGCTCCGGCGGCACCCGGGTCGCCGCCGCACCCCGGGACGGCCGCGACAGCCGGGCGGCGATCGCCGCCGGCATCCGCGCCTCCTTGCGCGACTACATGGAGTACCGCCAGGCCATCGAGCCGTTCGCGGCCCGTCTCGCCGCCGAGCGGGGCGGAGCGGCGAGCAGACGGGGGCTCGTGGAGATGCTGGAGGCGAAGGTCGCCGACCTCGGCGAGTACCACCGCGTGGACACCCGCTTCCATCTCGGCATCGCCGAAGCGGGCGGCAACGAGGTGCTCGCGGAAGCGGTCACGAGGGCGCGCACCGAGATGTTCGTGGCGGGCAACGCGCTCTGGCTGGGTTCCGACTGGACGCCGGTCTATCCGACCGGCCGGGACTTCGGGCGCGCGTTCCGCGAGGAGCACGAGGCGATCGCCCTGGCGGTCCTGTCGGGTGACGGGGACACCGCCGAGCGCCGGATGCGCGAGCACCTCCAGGAGTCGCACCGGCAGTTCCTGGTCCTGCTGGACCAGTTCGCCTCGGCCTCCGGCTGACCGGCCGGCGGACCCCGCCACGGGGTCGCTGTTCCAGCCGGGCGATGCGGCTCCCGGTCCGGCGGATCGCGGTCGGCGGGGCGCGATCAGCGGCTCGCAGGCTCGCGTCTTGAGGTTGACGAGCGCTCGGGCCGACACCTAAGGTCCGAAATGGATCCACTACAGATCCATTAATCGCTCGTTCCGACAGGAGCCCTCCGTGCACGCTTACGACGAGGATCTCACCCAGCAGGTCATGGGCCATCTCCTTGACCGGCTCCGCCTCGACCCTCCGCCGCTGGGCCGGCTCGGCGAGCACGAGGAGCTCGCACTGGCGCTCAAGGACGCGATCGGCGCGGACCCGCGCCGCCCGGCCGACGTGCTGCGGACCTACACGGAGGCACTGGAGCCGACGGTCGTGTCCTGCGACCACCCCGCCTTCCTCGCGTTCATACCCGGGGCTCCGACCAAGGCCGCCGCGCTGTTCGACATGGTCCTCTCGGCCTCCTCGCTCCACGGCGTGTCCTGGCTGGAGGCCTCGGGCGCCGTCGCCGCGGAGAACCAGGTCTTGCGTCTCTTCGCCGACCTGGCCGGAATGCCGCAGGGCGCGGGGGGATGCTTCGTCAGCGGCGGTTCGGCCGGCAACCTCTCCGCACTGGTCGTCGCCCGGGACACCGGCAGGCACCGGCTCGGTCTGACGGCGACGGCCCCGGTCAGGATCGCCGTGAGCGACCAGGTCCATTCCTCCGTCGGCAACACCCTGCGGATCATCGGCGTCGAACCGCTCGTCGTTCCGACCACGGACCACCGGCTCACCGGCACGGCCCTCGCCGCGGCACTCGACTCGGCGTCGGCCGACGGCGGCGCGCCGGTCGTCGCCGTCGTCGCCACCGCCGGCACCACCAACGCCGGCATCATCGACGACCTCTGCGGCGTCGCGGAGCAGACCCGGGCCCGCGATCTGTGGCTGCACGTCGATGCGGCTTACGGCGGCGCGGCGCTGTTCGTGCCGGAGCTGCGCACCCGGCTGCGCGGCATCGAGCACGCGGACTCGCTCGTCGTCGACCCGCACAAGTGGATGTTCGCGCCGTTCGACTGCGGGGCCCTGCTGTACCGGGAACCGCGCCTCGCCCGTGCCGTGCACACCCAGGACGCGTCCTACCTCGACGCGATCCACGGCGCGGACGGAGAGGACCACGACGCGGACTGGAACCCCAGCGACTACGCCTACCACCTGACCCGGCGTCCGCGCGGCCTGCCCTTGTGGTTCTCGCTCGCCGTCCACGGCACCGACGCCTACCGGGACGCCGTGGCGCGCGGCGCCGAGATCGCCCGCCACACCGCCCGCCTCGTCGAGGCGACCGAGGGCCTCGAACTGCTGCGCGAGCCCGAGCTGACGGTCGTGCTGATCCGCCGTACCGGCTGGCGCCCGGAGGACTACTACGCCTGGTCCAAGCGCCTTCTGGCCTCCGGGCTCGCCTTCGTCACTCCCAGCGTCTGGGAGGGCGAGACCGTCGCCCGCCTGGCGTTCCTCCACCCGGACATCACCGAGGACACAGTCCGGTCGATCATCGAATCGCTCGCCGAGGAGGCCTGAGGGCTGGCCCCCCGGACCGGCGGGCCCCCCGGACCGGCGCCTCCCCCGGACCCACCCCGCCTCGCGGCGCCTCCCCTTCGCGGCACGCACGGCGAAGCCATCCGCAGGGGCCGGGGCGGCGGTGCCGTAGTACCGCGGTACCAGGCGCCCGCCATGGTTCCGCCCGCGGTATCACCGGATCCGGCAGATCTTGGACCTAGCGTGAGGGAGAGGCGTCGGGCGTTGTCGGGCGCCGCAGTCCGAGAGAGAGAACGCGAATGATCGAGGCACAGCAGCTCACCAAGAGGTACGGGGAGAAGACAGCCGTCGACGGTCTGGACTTCACCGTGAAGCCGGGCACGGTCACCGGCTTCCTGGGACCCAACGGTGCGGGCAAGTCCACGACGATGCGCATGATCGTCGGACTGGACGCGCCGACCAGCGGCTCCGTCACCGTGAACGGACAGCGCTACGCCCGCCACGAGGCGCCGCTCCAGGAGGTCGGGGCGCTGCTGGAGGCGAAGTCGATCCACCCGGGCCGTTCGGCCCACAACCACCTCCGGGCGCTCGCGCTCACCCACGGCATTCCGCGCCGCCGGGTCGACGAGGTCGTCGAACTCGCCGGTCTCGGCAGCGTCGCGAACAAGCGGGCCGGAGCCTTCTCCCTCGGCATGGGCCAGCGGCTCGGCATCGCCGCCGCCCTGCTCGGCGACCCGCAGACGGTGATGCTGGACGAGCCCGTCAACGGCCTGGACCCCGAGGGCGTCCTCTGGATCCGGAACCTGCTCACCGCCCTCGCGGCCGAGGGCCGCACGGTCTTCGTCTCCTCGCATCTGATGAGCGAGGTGGCACTCGTGGCCGATCACCTGATCATCGTCGGTCGAGGACGGCTGCTGGCCGACACGACCGTGCAGGACCTGGTCCGCGAGGCCGGCGGCGACACCGTGCGCGTGGCGACCGACGACCCCGCGCGGCTGCGGGACGTGCTGGCCGGCCCGGGCGTGGAGATCACCGGTCGCATCGGCTCCGAGGAACTGCAGGTGACCGGCATGTCCGCCCGCGAGATCGGGCTGAAGGCCGCCGAGCACGCCATCCCCCTGTTCGAGCTGGCCACGAAGGCGGTGTCGCTGGAGGAGGCGTTCATGGAACTGACCCGTGACGCCGTCGAGTACCACGGCACCACCACCGGCACCGAGACCTCCGGGAGCGCGGCATGAGCACCCTCACGGCAACCCCCGAAACCCCCGAGACCGCCCCGACGGCTCCCGCCCGGCCCGTGTACCGGGTGAATGGACGGCGTGTGCTGTCCTCCGAGTGGGCCAAGCTCTGGTCCCTGCGTTCCACCTGGATCACCCTCGGCCTGGGCCTGCTGTTCCTCGTGGCCTTCGGCGTCATCGCCGCGAGCCACTACAAGTCCAGCCTCGGCTCCGGCCGGCACATGGACCGCGACTTCGCCACCGCGACGGCCGCGAGCCTGTCCCTGTTCGGCACGAACTTCGCCCAGCTCGCCCTCGGTGTGCTCGGCGTCCTGGTCACGGCCGGCGAGTACTCCACCGGCATGATCCGCTCGACGCTGGCCGCGGTGCCGCGCCGGCTGCCCGTGCTCTGGTCCAAGGCCGCGGTGTACGGCCTGGTCGCCCTGGTGATCGCGACCGTCGGCGCGTTCATCGCCTTCCTCATCGGCAGCCGGATCGTCTCCGGCACGCCCGCCGCCATGGACCTCAGCCACGCCGGCGTCGTCCGCAGCCTGTTCGGCGCCGGGCTCTACCTGGGCCTGGTCGGCGTGATCGGCACCGCACTGGGCGCCCTGCTGCGGTCGGTGGCCGGCGGCATCTCGGTGCTGGTCGCCGCCCTCATGCTCGTCCCCGGGCTGGTCTCGCTGCTGCCCAGCTCCTGGCAGGGCGACATCTCCCCCTACCTCCCCAGCAACGCGGGCGAGTCGATCTTCGCCCTGACCCACGACTCGACCACCCTGTCGCCGGGCGCCGGGCTGCTGGTCTTCCTCGGCTGGACGGCGCTCGCGCTGGCCGGAGCGGCGTACCGGCTGCTGCGCAGCGACGTCTGAGCGGCAGCGACCCGCATCATGGTCCGGTGACCTCGATGACCACCGAAGATCTCAGCGGGATGGGACCGCTGGTCGCCCGGCTCGGCCGGGCCGGCCAGCGGCTCCGGCATGCAGACCGGACCCGTCCGTGGGTGCTGGACACCGCGGTGGTGGTCCTCGTCTTCCTGGTGTTCTGCCTGCCCGACCTGCTGCACGCGGTCGGCGTGATCGGCGGGGACGGTGACGGCGGCGGCCCGCGCCGCTTCCGCCTGGCGTTCACCCGGTTGCCCGTGGCGGGCATGCTGGCCCTGCAGGCCGGACTGGTGGTGCCGCTGTTGTGGCGACGCCGCGCGCCCGCCGCCGCCTTCGGCGCCGTCACGGCCGTGTTCGTCCTCCAGTGGTCCCTCGGCGCCCTGCTCCGTGCGGACGTCGCCCTCTTCATCGCCCTGTACAGCCTCGCCCTGCACGGGCGGCTGCGGCAGCTGCCGTGGGGATGCGCCGTCGCAGCGGGTGCGCTGAGCCTGGTCGCGGCCCGGGTGTCGGTGGCGATGTCGGTCTGGGACGCACTGTTCTTCCTGCTCAGCACGGCCACCGCGGCAGTCGCGCTCGCCCTGATGATCCGTATCCGGCGGGCCCAGCTGGCCGGGCTGCGCGACCGCGCGACGCGGCTGGAGATCGAACGCGACCAGCGCGACAGACTCGCCGTCGCCTCCGAGCGGGCCCGAGTGGCCCGGGAGATGCACGACATCGTCGGCCACAACCTGTCCGTCATCATCACCCTCGCCGACGCGGGAGCCTATGCCGCCGGCGCCGCTCCGGAACGGGGCAAGGAGGCGCTGCACCTCATCGGGGACACCGGCCGTCAGGCCCTGAGCGAACTGCGCCGGGTGCTCGGCGTACTGCGCGAGGCGGACGGTTCGGCGGCCGAGCCCGAGCTGAGCCCGCAGCCCGCTCTCAGCGACATCGACGCGCTGTGCGAGGCAGTGCGCGCCGCCGGCCTGGAGGTCGTCTACCGTACGGCCGGGGACATCGACGCCCTGGACAGCGGGGTGCAGCTGACGGTCTACCGCATCGTGCAGGAGGCCCTGACGAACACCCTGAAACACGCCGGGGCCGGCGCGCGGGCGAACCTGGCGATCGTCGTGGAGGACACACGGCTGACCATCACCGTCCAGGACTCCGGCCCGCCCGCCCCGGCCGGCCGTCCCCGCACCGCGAACGAGGAAGGACACGGCCTGGTGGGCATGCGAGAACGAGCGGCGCTCTACGGAGGGCAGGTCAGCGCTAGCCCCGCGGGCGCCGGCTGGACGGTACGGGCCGACCTCGACCTCACGCCGCGGGACGGTGCCCGGTGACCACCGTGCTCGTCGTGGACGACCAGCCGCTGCAGCGGTACGGCTTCCGCATGCTCCTGGACTCGGTGCCCGAGACGGAGGTGATCGGCGAGGCCGCGCACGGGGCGGAAGCGGTGCGCAAGGCCGCCGAACTGCGCCCCGACGTCGTCCTCATGGACGTCCGCATGCCCGGCATGGACGGCATCGAGGCCACCCGCCGGATCGTCGCCGCCGGCGACCGCTCGCGCGTCCTCGTCCTGACCACCTTCGACATCGACGAGTACGTGTACGCGGCGCTGCGCGCCGGGGCCAGCGGCTTCCTCCTCAAGGACGCCCGCCCCGAGGAACTCCTAGCGGGCATCCGCGCGGTCGCCTCGGGAGACGCCGTGATCGCCCCCACCCTCACCCGGCGCCTCCTGCAGGAGTTCGCCCGCCTCGTCCCGCCCGCCGGCGAGGGCTCCGCCGAGGACCCGCGCCTGGCCTCCCTCACCGACCGCGAGCGCGAGATCCTCGTCGCCATCGGCAAGGGCTGGAGCAACAGCGAGATCGCCGGTCATTTCGTCCTCGCCGAGTCCACGGTGAAGACCCACGTCGGCCGCGTCCTGTCCAAGATCGGCGCCCGCGACCGCATCCAGGCGGTGATCTTCGCGTACGACCATGGCCTGGCCCGGCCGCAGGGAGGCGCCGTCTAGCGTCGCGCGCCCGGCCTGATCGAGACGCTCCCCTAGCCAGCGGGGCGGACCGATCGCTGAGGCCGGGTACGTACGACCCGGTTGGCGGCCGTCTTCTGCAGCAGGCCGTAGGCGAGGACGGGGAGCAGCAGGTGCGGCTTGTCCGGGAGGACGGCGGTGATCAGCACCGCGCCGGCGCTGCTGTTGTTCATCCCGCAGGCAAGGGTGAGGGAGGAGGCGGCCGGTGGGTCGAGCCGCAGCATCCGGGCCGCGCACCGGCCCAGCAGGAACGACAGCAGGCAGACCGAGGCCGCCACGGCCAACGCGGCGCCCAGCAGCAGTGGGCGCGGCCGGGCGACGAACGAGCCGAGGGCGCCGCTGGCGTTGACGTACGTCAGGACGAGGGAGCCGACGAGCGCCGCGGGCACGACGACACCCAGCGTCGGGCGGAGCAGGAACGCGGGCAGCGCCAGCCGGGCCAGGATGCCCGCACCGCAGGGCAGCACCACGCTGACGAGCGTGAAGCCGCCGCCCGCGGCATGGACGCCCACGGCGAGCGAGTGGGCATAGCCGCCGCTGAGCAGCGGTGACAGGAGCCGGATCACCAGTGGGGTGGACAGGGGGCTCAGGAGCGTGGAGGCGAGGACGAGACCCACCATGGTGGGCTGGTCGCCCTCGCCCTTGCCGGTCCACACGGTGGCGCCCGCGGCGACGGGCATGGCCACGATGAGGATCATCGCGGTGACCAGGCCGCTGCCGCCGTCGGTGTCGGGCGACCGGTGCAGCAGGAAGGCGACGACCGGGATGACCAGCAGCGGGATCGCCAGATGCAGCGCGAGGCCCGCGACCAGCGCACCCGGCCGCCGCAGCACGCGGCCGAGTTCGCGGACGGGGACCTGGAGCCCAGCCGAGAGCAGCACCAGCGACAGCAGGCAGGGAGCGGTCGACAAGGGCACGCGGAACAGCGACCCGAGCGGTACGGAGTGGGTGTGGCGCAGCCACAGACCGGGGCCGGGCAGGAGCAGCGCACCGGCGTAGGACGCGGCGGCGGCTCGGCCCAGCCGGCGGCGCAGCCAGGCGGTGACGCGGTCAGTCCGTGCCGGGACTGCGGCCGGAGCGTGCAAGGCGGTCTTCTTCCGTCGCGGGGGCAGAGGCGAAACGGAAGGCCGCTATGCGGAAACGACACGTGTGCGGGTGCATGGCGCCATGGTGCGCCTGCGGTGCGGACGGGTGGGGGGAAACGCGGCGGCAGTCAGGATGTGTTCAGGTACGGGATGGCACGGTCGGGCAGCATGACCTACGAAACATCTGAGAGTCCGGTGGTTCCCGCGGCCGACGGCGAGGCGGGTCACGCCGGTCGCCGCCCGCGCTGGAACAAGGTGCCCGAAGTCACCGTCTACTTCTGGATCATCAAGGTGCTGTGCACGACGGTCGGCGAGACCGCGGCCGATCTGCTGAACGAGAAGGCCGGTCTGGGACTGACCGGTGTGTCACTGCTGATGAGTGCCCTGTTGGCCGTCGTGCTGGTGGTCCAGTTCCGCACGCGGGCCTACCGGCCGGGCGTGTACTGGCTCGCCGTGGCGCTGATCAGCGTCGTCGGCACACTGATCAGTGACAACCTCACCGACAACATGGGCGTGCCGCTGGAGGTGAGTACGACGGTCTTCGCGGTCGTCCTCGCCGTCGTCTTCGTCGTCTGGTACCGGCGCGAGCGGACGCTGTCCATTCACCACATCGACACCACCAGCCGTGAGTCCTTCTACTGGCTGGCCGTCCTGTTCACATTCGCGCTGGGCACCGCGGCCGGTGACCTCGTGTCCGAGAAGATGGACCTCGGGTACTGGCTCTCCGCCGTCCTCTTCGCCGCTGCCATCGGCGCGGTGGCCATCGCGCACTTCGCGCTGGGTCTGGACGCGGTGTGGAGCTTCTGGATCGCCTACATTCTCACCCGCCCGCTCGGCGCCTCCATCGGTGACTACCTCTCCCAGCCCACCGGCGACGGCGGTGTCGGCCTCGGCACGGTCATGACCAGCGCTCTGTTCCTGGCGGTCATCTTCGGGCTGGTCGTCTACCTGTCCGTCACCCGCAGGGACGCCACCGAGCCGAAGCAGGTGACGGAACCGGCCGTCTGAGCCGCGGGAAGCGTTCGTCTCACAGGCGTCCGTCTCGCAGGACATCTGTCAGGGGACCGTCTCGCCCATGTTCGTATGCTCAGGCACCAGGCAGGGTGACCACGAACCTGGCACCCGGGGCATACGCCGGGTCGTGGCGCACCTCGCCGCCGACGGCCCGGGCGAGGCGGCGCGCGAGCGGCAGCCCGAGGCCCGCACCGTCGTGGCCGTCGCTGTCGTCGGCGCGTCGGCCGGGCTGGAACAGCTCCCCGGCGAACGCTTCCGGCACGCCCGGACCGTCGTCGGCCACCTCGATCCGCACGGCGCCGGGCGTGGGGCGTGCGGTGACGGTCACGCCGGAGCGTGCGTAGCGCACGGCGTTGGCGAGCAGGGGGCTGACGATGCGCTCCAGGAGCGCGTGGGCGACCCCCGCCTCGAGCGTTTCGTCCTCGCATTCGACCGCGACCTTCACCCGGCCGCCGGTGTCGAGATGCTGGATCATCCCGTGGAGGACGGTTGCCAGGTGTGCGGTCCCGGGTGCCGTGGAAGGCGGGTTCAGCGCGTTTTCACGGGCGTCGTTGAGAAGTGTGTCGCAGATCGTGCGCATCGACTGGGCTGCCTCGGCCAGCACGTCGTGGGAGGCGAGGGTCTCGGCTTCGGAACGAGGACGGGAACGCCACCAGTCGAGTTCCATGACGATCCGGGTGAGCGGGGTACGCAGTTCGTGGGACAGCTCGCCGGTCAGTTGCTGTTCGTGGCGCAGGACGGTACGGATGCGGTCCAGGAGCCCGTCCAGCGAGGCGCCCAGGCGGGCCAGCTCAGCCGGGTGCGTGTCGGTGCCGAAGCGCTGGTCGGAGCCCACGGCACTCCACTGGGTGGCTTGGTCGGTCATCGTGCGCACCGGACGCAGTGCCCGGCCGACAGCCAGGCGCGTGAGGACGTAGGTGCAGGCAAGCATCACGGCGTCCAGGACGAGTGATCCCAGCAGCAGGGTGCCGGCCGAACTACGGTACGGACCGAGGTCCAGCGCGGTGACGACGGTCGCCGTGGCGTGGCGGCCGGGCAGCGGCCGGGCGCACAGACGGATCGGCTGGTCCTCCTGGGCCGGGACGGTCGTGCACGTCGTCGTGCCGTGTGCGGCCAGTCGGTCGGCGGCCTGGGTGAGCGGGCTGTCGGCCGTCGTCGACGGAGGCTTCTCGAGCAGTCTTGTGCCGGCGTAGATCCAGGCGTTGGCGTCGAGGAGACCGTCGTTGACGCTTTCCTGGACGCGGACCCGGGGACCTCGGGCGTCGACGGTCGTGGCTACGGCGGCGGCCCGGTTGCGTAGTTCGTCGTCCGCCTGGTGCCGCAGATGACGGTCCATGGCCGCGTTGAACGCCACCGTCAGAACGGTCATCAGCAGGGCGGCGGAGGTCAGGGCGACGAGGGAGAGCCGGCCGCGCAGGGTTCGGGGCGTCAGACGGCGTACGACGCGGACGACGATCATGACAGGTGGTGTCCGATTCCGCGCGCCGTGCCGATCCTGAGCGTGCTGCCGGCCTCGCGCAGCTTGCGGCGCAGCCGGGTCAGGTACTGGTCGAGGGTGTTGTCGCTGACGTAAGCGCCTTCGGGCCAGCCCGCCCTGACCAGCTCTCGACGGGGCACATGGGATCCGGCCGCGGCGACGAGCGTGGCGAGGAGGCGGAACTCGGTCGGGGTGAGGGCGAGGCGGGTGCCGTGCACCGTGGCGCGGTGTCCGACCGGGTCCAGGATGAGGTCACCGGCCGTTGCGGCGGTTGGAGGTGCGGCCGCCGTTCGTCTGAGGGTGGCTCTGAGCCGTGCGGTGAGTTCCGCGAGGTGGAAGGGCTTGGGCAGGTAGTCGTCGCCGCCGGCCGCGAAGCCGGACAGCCGGTCGGTCAGCCCGTGCCGGGCGGTCAGGAAGATCACAGGGGCAACGAAGCCGTTGGCGCGCATCGCCTGGCAGACGTCGCGACCGTCGGCGTCGGGCAGCCCGACGTCGAGGACGGCCGCCGCGATGTCGCCGGACGTCAGCCGCAGGGCGGAGGCGCCGTCGGGGGCGAGGACGGGGTCGAAGCCTTCCTCGTCGAGGCCGCGCCGCAACACGTCGCGCAGCACGTGATCGTCCTCGACGACCAGGATCTTATGACGCATGGCGGGGTGACGCGCCGGTGATCCGCGCCGTCGCCATCGCCGTGGGTTCGCCGGGAGGCGACCAGTCAGCGGATGCGGGACACGTCGTGGGCACCGGGCCTCCTAGAGTTGACTACAAGCACGTAGACGCTCATGCACTCTAGTCGAATGCCGCGAGGTGCCGGACGCGCCGGGACGCGCCACCGCCGTTCAGGACCACGCCCTGGATGGCCACCAATCGGCGGAACCCGATTTATGCCACATCTGTGATGATTTCTCCCAGGGTCCCGAGGTCCCTGGGAGACGGGACGTGTAGCGAGCGGAGTCGGTGTGCGTGAGCAATCGGATGGCGACGGCATGACGGCGGACACCCCGGGCGAGGGGCTCGCGCAAGCCGGTGAAGACAAGACCCTGTGGGACATCGCAACAGCGATGCGCACCCTCGGTCCGCTGGCGAGCATGGCCCAGATCGCCCGCGAGGCCGGGCTCACACCGGCCGCGCTCTACCAGCGCTTCCCCACACCTGACGTCCTGCGCGGCAAGCTGGCCGAGGCCTTCTACGACCGGCTGCTGACCCACGCCGAACAGATCCGCAGCCTGCCGGTCGACCAGCAACTGGAGCGCTTCCTGCGCACGGTCGGCCTCCACCTGGCGCTGAGCCACAGCATCCTGCCGGACGCGTTCGGCGAGATGGCGTCCCCCGCACAACGTGAACGCATCTACGCCTTGACCGCCGACCTGCTGGAGCAGGGCAAACAAGCCGGTGCCGTCGCCGCTGACGTCGCTCTGTCCGACATCGCCGCTGCGGTCTGGGGGCTGCGAGGCGTCATCACCACGACCGACACCCTCGCGCCCGATGCGTGGGAGCGGCACCTCGATGTCGTCCTGGCCGGCTTCAGAAACCCGCGCATCACCTTCAGCCGCCCGCCGCTGGACGCTCAGCTCCTGGACCGCGTGATCCACAGAGCGTCGTCCTGATGAGGTGAGGCGACGGCTGGAGCGGCCCTGTCCTGCGGGGCCGAATGAAAGGGCCCCCGGCCCCCGTGTATGACAGATCGGGGGCCAGGGGACCAGGGGCGGACGTGCGCGTCAGTGCTCGCTGCCGTCGCTTCCGTAGGAACGGCGCACCGCGTCGGCGGCCTTGTCCGTCTGGGTGTCGTACTTGTTGCCGGTACGCTCATCGATCACCCGCTCGGCGCTCTCCACGCCCTTGTCGGCCTGGTCCGGGTGGCCCTTCGCCATCTGCTTGGCCTTGTTCGCCAGGTCTCCCAGCTTGCCCATGGATACCTCCCGCGATGATGCCGTGCGTCGTACCCAGCAGCAGGTACCCCGGTGCCTGCCCCTCACTCCGATCAGATCGTGGTCTTCGGCTGGGGCACGCCGCCCCGGCCGACGCGCAGTTGCTCGTTGATGCGCTGGGCTTCTTCGAGCTGGTCTTCGAGGATGACGATGCGGCAGGCGGCCTCGATGGGGGTGCCCTGATCGACGAGTTCGCGGGCGCGGGCGGCGACGCGCAGCTGGTAGCGGGAGTAGCGGCGGTGGCCGCCTTCGGAGCGCAGGGGGGTGATCAGGCGGTGTTCGCCGAGGGCCCGCAGGAAGGCGGGGGTGGTGCCGAGCATCTCGGCGGCCCGGCCCATGGTGTAGGCGGGATAGTCGTCGTCGTCGAGAGGACTGACGGCAGGGGTACTGCGAGGGGGCATAGACCTCTTCTTTCAAGGGACGCGTCGGGGGGCCCGGGCGCCTTACCGGCACCCGGGCCCCGAGCTTTCAACACCATCTACCGGCAAACTTCGCCGGCCTTGTGTGTCCGCAGGTTCCGCCTGAGAGGGCGGGGCTGCGGGGATCGCGGATGCGTGACCGGGGACCACCTTCCAATCCGGGGCCTGCGGTACCCGGGCGGATGTTTCCTCACCCGGGCGATCCTGATGGCGTTCTGCTCCTCACCTTCGGTTACTCGGTCGTACTGCAGATACTGCGGGTAATGCTCGCGGCCCAGCTGGGCCGTTTCCTGCTTGACCTGCTTGGACGGCAGTTCCGTGTCTGCCGCGTCCTCGTCGACTTCGTTGAGTACACCAGAACAATAACCCCGGCGATGAGCCGATGTCTACCGTCGCCACGACAGATTTTCTTCGAGGGTGACCCGCGGCCTTCTGTCGCACACGTGTCCGGAAGAGTCAGCTCGGCATCAGCGCCAATCCACCCCCCTCCCGCCGTCGGGGCGTTCGAGGTTGACAATACATACGGTCGACCGCACTCTTTAATCATGACGTCGATACCCCTCACCGAGGACACCGACCCCTTCTGCCTCTCCACCCTCGACGCTGCGGCGATGCTGTTCGATGCGCCCTGGCGGCGCTATGCCGTGATCGGGGACAGCCTCTCCGCGGGGACGGGAGACCCCAGCGACGGCTATGGAAAGCTGGGCTGGTCGGACCGGTTCGCGCACATCCTGCGGCAGGTAAGGCCTGACCTGGCCTACCTCAACACGGCAGTGATCGGCGCCACGACGGCCGGCACCCTCGACTTTCAGATGAAGGAGATGCGGGACTTCGCCCCGGACCTGCTGCACATCCCGTGCGGGGCCAACGACCTCTTGCGCCGCTCACCGGATTTCGGGCAGATCGAGCGGGACATGCGCAGGATGTACGACCTGGCGGCCGAGACGGGCGCGCAGCTCACCGTGTTCACCCTGGGGCGTTCCTACGTGGTGCCGGTCTTCCCCGACTGGACGGAGCGCGTGCTCACCCTCAACGACCTCACACGCACCCTGGCCGGCGAGTACGGCGCCGTCGTCGTCGACATGTGGGATCACCCCGTCAACTCCCGGGAGGACCTGCTCAGCGCGGACCGCATCCACTTCTCGACCTCCGGCCAGGCCGTCATGGCGAGCGAGATGGTCAGGGCGCTGGCCGCCGGCCTGGCCCGCGCCACGCCCTGAACGCCGGTGCGGCGAAAGAACCGGTGCGGCAGGAGAACCGTTGCGGCAGGAGAAGGACCACGGCCGGCGTCGCCGCACCGAAGGAGTACGATCGGCCGTATGGACACTGGGGTGCGGCCGTTCGCCAGGCGGGCAGACGCCGTGTCGATCACTGACAAGCGCCTGCTCAAGGGCGCGCGAACGCGGGAGACCGCACTGCGGCGCGCCGTCGACATCGCCTCCCTCGACGGGCTGGACGACGTCAGCTTCGGACGTCTGGCGACCGACACGGGCATGAGCAAGGCAGGTATCCAGACCCTTTTCCGGTCCAAGGAAGTGCTCCAGCTCGCGACCATCGAGTACGCGCGCGACATGTTCATCGACGCGGTCGTCCGTCCCGCGATGAAAGCGGCCCCCGGAGCCCGGCGGCTGCGCGCTCTGGTCGAGCACTGGATCGAGTACGCCACCGCGCCGCTGTTCGAAGGCGGCTGCTTCCGCGTCGCCAACATCGCCCGTTTCGACAGCAAGCCGGGCGCGGTCCGCGACGCCCTCTTGAGCAATCAACGGGAATGGCTCGACACCCTCGCGCAGGAACTGCGGATCGCCGTCGACGCGCACGAGATCGCCGATCTCGACATCGACCTCGCGGTCTTCCAGATCGATGCGGTGCTCTGCTCGGCGAACACGGCTCTGCGTCTGGGAGACGAGGACGTCATCGCCAAGGTGCGCCGTACCGTGGACAGTCTTCTGCAAGCCGGCTGAAGAGACCGGCGCCTCCCGGGACTTGCTCCCCGCAGACGCCGGTCTGCTGCGCGTCACCCTCACCCCTTCGCCGGCGGCGCCTGCCGCGCCGGTGCCGCCGGCCGACCGCACCAGGTGATGCCGTCACCTGTCGACGGGCGGCGGCACCGGGCGCCTTCCAGCGGGGAATCAGTCGGAGACGGAGGCGAGCCAGCGGTCGTCCTGGAACTCGGCAGGGACCTCGCCCTCCCCCGGATCGATCCCGCGGCGCTCCAGCTCGTCGAACCACCGGTCCCGCTGCGACTCGGGGAGGCGTCGCCCGCACCAGGGGCAGAAGTCGATGGCAATGCTCGACGTGCCGCCGTCATGGACGATCAGTCCGTACTCCTGGAACTTGGCGCTGAAGTCGATCAGCGCGTCCGGGCAGGCGAACGGGTCGCTGTGCTGCTCGCACCGCGCGCTCACGCGGCTGTCCATCGTCTCGCAGCAGTGGCGGGTCATGTCCTCGGCTTCTCGTTGACCGCCCGATCGGCGGCGTGGCCAGAAGTACATCACGCCCGGTCCGCGCCCCCTGGCGCCCCAGCGCCCACCCCGACCCGGGTGCCGCACACACATCAGTGAGCGGCGAGGCCGTTGAGGAGCCGGCCGAGTTCTGCCGGCGCCTCGATGTGGGCCAGATGGCCTTGGCCGGCAAGCTCATGGACCTCGGCGTGGGTGACACGCTGCCGGACGTCGTCGAACGACGTTCCGTAGGGGGCCATTCCGCGATTGCGCCGGCCGATGATCAGGTCGACTCGATCCGCCTGTCGCGCCATCACACCCGAAGATGGCGCCGCATTCAACGCGTGGAGCTCGGCAAACAGCGGTGTGCTCAAGGTGCGCAAGTCCGCCCAGCCTTGCCGGTCGGCCCGGAGTTCCTCGACATGCGCCGCCGAGAAGCCGGAGATCTGCCGATTGACGATCTCGATGCTGCGGTCCCAGTCCGCCGTCTCCTGTGCGGCCTTCAGGTCCGGCAGGGCGTGCCGGCCGAAGGGACGCATCACCGGCTCGTAGGCGATCACCTGACGTATCGGACGTTCGTCGGCGGCCAGCAACGCGATCAAGCCGCCGTAACTCCACCCGAAAAGCGCCCTCGCGCAGTCGAACTCGTCCAGGACCGCGCCAAGGTCCTCGACCTCTGCCGACAATGAGTACGTGCTGGTCAACGGACCCGAGGGAGTCCTGCCGCGGCGGTTGACCACCACCACCGAGGGCCAGGCGTCGATGGCGCCCGCGACATGTCGCCACGTATGCGCATCGCTCATCGCACCCGGGACGACGACGAGACCCGGAGCATCCGGGTCCCCGTACACGTCGACCGTGATCCAACTGCCCCCGCCGACCGCCAACTTCTTCTGGATCGTTCGCTCCATAAACTCATTATGGAGCAAACGCTCTACCATGCAAGCGTGACCGAACGCACCCGTGGACGACCACGAGCCTTCGACCGCGACCGCGCGATCCTCGAAGCCGCCCGCCTCTTCTGGCGCCGGGGATACTCCGGCACCTCGACGCGTGCCCTGACCTCGGCCCTCGGGCTCTCCACCTCCAGCCTCTACGCCGCCTTCGGCAGTAAGGCGGGGCTGTTCGAGGAAACGGTGCGGACCTACGCCGAGCGGTACCGCGAGATCTACCAGCAGGCCGTGGCCGAGAAGGACATCCGGACCGTCATCGAGCGTGTCCTCGTCGGCTCGGTCGACGAGTTCACGCAGCCCAGCGACTCGCATCCCGGGTGCCTCGTCAGCAGCGCGGTGATGACCGACAGCACGAGCACGCTCGACACCAGCGCCTACACCGCCGAGCTCCACCGCTCGAACGAGCAGGCGCTCCTGCGGCGCATCGAACAAGCAGTCCAGGAAGGTGACCTGGCCGCCGGGACCGACGCCGTGACGCTCACCGAGTTCATCCAGGCTCTCTGGCACGGGCTGTCCGTACGGGCCAACCTCGGCACGGCCCGCGAGGACCTGCTCGACGCAGCGCACCTCGCCCACCGGCTGATCTGCCGCCACCTCACGTCAACGACTTCCGGCCCGTGACCACGGTAAGTGCTTCCCGATCGCAGTCGGCTCCCGGCTGAGGCCCGGGGACGGCCGCCCCGAGTGGCGACCGCTTCCCGAGCCGGGCGACCATGGGGGAAACGACTCGTTCGGGGGCCGCACGCCTGGGAGGCGTCAGTGGCACATGGCAACAACACGGACGTGCTCGTCGTCGGGGCCGGGCCGGTCGGGCTGACCGCGGCCCTGGAACTGCGCAGGCAAGGGGTGGCCTGCCGGATCGTCGACCGGCTGCCCGGGCGTCTCCCGTACGCCAAGGCGGTCGGGGTCCAGCCCCGCACCCTGGAGATCTGGGACCGGATGGGTCTGGCGCGGGCCGCGCTCGAGGCGGCCGTCCCGCTGCGCGGCCAGATCGTGTACGCCAACGGCGCCGAGCAGGGCCGCTACGACATGGCGCTGCCGCCTGAGGTGCCGTACGGGTTCGCCGCGCTCCCGCAGTACGAGACCGAGCGGCTGATCGAGGAGGCCCTCGCCCGGCACGGCACGCACATCGAGCGCGGCACGGAACTGGCGTCGTTCGAGCAGGACGCGGAGGGAGTGACCGCCCGCCTGACACATGCGTCAGGCGCCGGGGAGGAGCTGCGGGTGGCTTTCCTGGTGGGCTGCGACGGCGCGCACAGCACCGTCCGCAAGGGCCTCGGGCTCGCCTTCGAGGGCGGCGCGTTCCCGGAGGAGTACATGCTGGGTGACGTGGAGGTCGACTGGGATCTGCCCGAGGGATACGGCCTGCGCGCCATGCACCTGGACGCAGCCGGCACGGTGGACGACATCCTGGTGTGCATCCCGCTGCCGGGCGTGAAGCGGTACCGCATGTCGATGCGGGTGCCGCCGGAGCTGTCGACGGCACGACAGGGAGAGGCGGGCTCGTCCGCGGCCCTTGACGGCGATGAAGTCGCGCACGGTCTGGAGAGCCGGCGGGCGCCGGAACTGCCGGACATCCAGGCCGTGGTGGACCGGCTCTCCCCCCAGCGCACCACGGTCTCGGCCCTGCGCTGGTCGTCGGTGTTCCGGATCAGCCATCGGATCGTGGACCGGTACGGCGAGGGGCGGGTGTTCGTCGCGGGCGACGCGGCCCACATCCACCCGCCGACGGGCGCACAGGGCATGAACACCGGCATCCAGGACGCCTGCAACCTCGCCTGGAAGCTCGCCCTCGCTCTCGCCGGCCGCGATTCCTCCGGCCTGCTGGCGAGTTACGACGCCGAACGCCGCCCGGTGGGCGAGGAGGTCGTGGGCCGGACCGTACGCCATGCCACCGCGGGCGGTGTGCAGGCCGATCAGGAAGATCCCGACACGGTGATGCTCCGCGAGGCCCAGTTGCTCGTCGGCTACCGGGGCAGCCCCGTCGTCGACGCGCCCGGCGACGGCCCCGGTCCACGGCCCGGCGACCGGGTCCCGGACTGCGGCGGACTCACCGGCTCGATCGCCGCCTTCCCGATGCGCCTCTACGACGTTCTGCGCGACCGCGGCACCGTACTGCTGCTGTACGGGCCGCCGTCGTCGTACGGCACCGGTGGGGTCGCCTCGTACGGGGAGCTGGCGGAGACGGCGCGGCTGAGGTCCGGCGGGCGGGTTGAGGTGTGCGCGCTGTGCCCGGCCGGCACACCGTACGACGGCGCGTCGGTCCCCGTTCCCGTCTACCGGGACGGGCTCGGTGAGTTCGCCTCGCTCCATCTGATCAGCGCCAAGGAGCCGACGGCCCTGGTGGTGCGCCCGGACGGATACCTCGGCGCCCGGCTGGAGCGGCCCGACGCCGCACGGCTCGCCCGTCACCTCGCAGCGGTGTTCGGCACCGGCGAGTCCGGAACAGCCGGGCACCGGGCGCCGAACGCTCGATCACGGCAGAGCAGCACCGCGCCGTAGGTCGGCGAGGAACAGATGGTGGTCCGGGGCGTCCGGCACGGCGTTGTGCTGGGACCGACGAGCACCGAGCAGGCCACGATCGCGGCGCCCGCGAGCAGACACGTGCCCCTGCCGAGCACCGTCGCCTCCCTGGGGACGCAGTTGTCAGCGGGCCCCCGTCGCGTTGCCCGGTGAGAGTCCCGATGGCGGTTGCGCGGCGCACTCGTCGACCGGCAGGGGAACGGGCTCCTCCGCCTCGCGGGCGGGGTGCGGCGCGGAGCCTTCCGTGCGGCGCGCTGCCGCACCTGCCCCCGCGTCGGGGCCGCGTCGTGTGCGCGGTGCCGCCCGGCGTGCGCGGCGCAGCGCCACGTGCAGGACCGGCATCAGGACGCACGTGAACGCGGCGCTCTGCCACAGCAGCGCGTCGAGCCGGCCGGCCGCGAGGTAGGCGCCCGCGGCGACCGCGGCCAGGGCGCACACCGCGCGGTCCACGATGCTCTCCACGGACAGCAGCGTGGCGCGCGGCGCGTCGGCCGGGATGGCGTCGTTGACGAGCTTGCGCTGCACGGGATAGACGAAGCCGGTGATCGCGGCGAACGCGCACAGCGACGCCACCACGAGCCAGGGCCCGCCGAGTGTGGTGACCGCGAGGACCAGGGCGAGCGCCACACTCAGCAGGGACACCCACTGGGCCGCCGACAGCCTGCGGCTCAGCCACTGCGGCCGGGCGGAGGCCACCGCTTCGGCCACCGTCATCGCGGCGAGCACGCTGCCGTGGGCGCCCTCCCCGATCCCGTGGTTCAGGAGCACCGGCTGGAAGAGGTTGACCTGGCAGATGCGCGACAGCGTGAACACCGCCACGCCCTGCACCATGAGCAGCGGCAGCCACGGGGAGACGCGCAGGGCCCGCAGAGCGGCGCCAGTGTCGCGCAGCAGGGTTCCGCCGCGGCGTCCGTGTGTGCCCGTCCCGGGGTCCCCGGGGCGCGCCGCGAGCCGGGGCAGGGCCAGGGCGCACGCCAGTGATCCGGCGGCGCTGACCGCGCTGAGCACGTACGGGGCCGGTGTGGACAGCGCCATCAGCGGGCCGACGAGGGGCCAGCACACCACTTTGGCGGCCAGCCCGAGGGACCGCGCGGTGCCCTCGGCCCTCAGGTAGTGCGCCTGCGCGCCTTCGGCGCGCAGACCGTCGTAGAGGAACGCGCTCGCCGCGCCCGAGGCGAGCGAGCGGCCGGCCGCGATGGCGAGGAAGTGCAGGAGGAAGCCGGTGTACGACGCGGCCAGGACCGGTGCCAGATTCGCGGCCGTCATGACGACCGCGCCCGCGCGCAGGCAGTTCCGGGCGCCGATACGGTCGGCGACGACACCGGTCGGTATCTCGAACAGGCAGAACGCGATGTAGTAGATGCTCTGGATGCCGAAGATCTGGCCGTCGGACAGACCGGCGTCGCGCTGGTAGGCGTAGAAGACGGGCATCCACCACAGCAGGTTGAACAGCAGCTGGAAGCCGTTGTTCAGGCGGATGATGCGGCGGGCCACCGGGGAGGCGACCCGCTCGGCGCGGCGGGGCGGGCGGGCGGGGCGGCGGCGCATGCGGCCGCTCACCGGGCGTAGGGGCGGATCTGGACCAGCCGGAACGCCCCTTCGTCGGTCATCAGCCACTCGATGTCCAGGGCGTCGTCGGGGTCGTCCGCGCTGAAGTGGGACTGCAGCAGGCGTCCCGTGAGGGCCAGCCGGGCGAGCGACTCGCGGGTCTGCGCGGGGAGGTCCTGGCCCGCGGTGCCGACGTCGAGCGTGCGTCCGCCGCCCTCGACGGTGTTGTACAGGTACTGCTGCGGCAGCACCGTGCCGTCCACGACCCGTTCCGGCGAGCCGGGCGCGCAGTTGACGTACACGTTGCGGAAGTCCTCGCGGCGCGTCGGGTTGCAGGTCACCAGCACGCCGCCGAGGCGCGCGGGCACGTACTCCTGGACGATCACGCCCATGTAGGTGTCGTCCAGGGAAATGCCGACCTGGTGGCGCAGGCGCACGCTGCGCGGCGACAGCAGCGACGCCCACACCTGCCGTACGGCGTCCATGAGTTGGTCTGTTCCGCGCACGGTGGTCACCGAGTCGTAGATCCCCGCGGCGGAGAAGCCGGGCAGGTCCTCGGCGTTGGAGGAGGAGCGCACCACCATGCGGTGGCCGCCGGTCAGCGGTTCCGGCATCGACGACGTGATCGTCCGGGCCACGTCCTCGGGCATCGGCGTGGCGCGCATGAGGTGCTGGAGGTTCAGGCACAGCGGGTCGACGAGGTCGAACGCCTCGAGTTCCAGGGCCATCTTCAGCTTGCCGATGCCCTGCTGGAGGGCGGGCGAGGAGGTGAGGAACAGGTGGTGGAGGCGGAACGGCAGTGCCACGCCTTCGGGGGCGCGGACGGTGTCGGCCACGCACCGGGCCGCGGCGTCCCGCAACTGCTCGCGGGAGGCCTCCGGCTCGCCGAGCCGGGCGCCCAGATGGCCGAGGAGGTCGCGGCGCGGCGGGCGCGGGCGGGCGTAGAACTCCGTCAGGTCGGCGGTGCGGCTGTCCAGGACGTGGTGGAGTTCTCCGAGGTTGGCCGCCTTGGTGCCGTAACTGTCGCGGTCGGTGCGGCGCAGCCGGTGCAGGGCCAGGACGGGGGCCTCCTCCAGCAGCGGCGTCTCGATGCGGATGCGCTGCTGGTGCCAGGCGGGCTTCTTCAGGTCCGGTGGGGCGGCGAGCGGCTCCAGCGTGACGGAGTCCTCGCTCACCCGGTAGCGCACCCAGGCGCCGTCCAGGCCGTCGCGCCGTACGAGGGCGTCGAGGTCGCGGACGATCGCGTTGGGTATCCCCCAGCCCGAGGCCAGCACGTTGGTGTGGGAGAGCGGCGTGGTGGGGGTGGTGTTGACGAAGCCGGCGACCCGGGGCACGTCGTCGGGCAGGCGGGGCATGGCGACGATGTCCGGCCAGCCGAGTTCCGCGGCGGCGGCCTCGTACTCGGCCGGGGTGCGGAAGTGGCGCAGGCGGCCCTCGGCCTCGCCGGGGTTCAGGCAGGTGCGGGTCCGGTCGCCGAACAGCGTGTGGCTGAGGATGCGCGGGACGTGCGCCTCGCTGATCGAGGCCAGTTCCACCTCCTGTCCGTGGTTGGCGGGTTTCAGCAGCAGCGGCAGCCGTCCGTCCACGCGGCCGCGCACATACAGGTAGAACTCCTCCAGCAGAGTGCCGTGCATGGTGTCCGCCTCGGTGGTCTCCAGCACCAGGAAGGGGCTTTCGGAGCCGTCCGCCGCCCGGTCGGTGTGCAGGGACAGCACGCCCAGCAGGAACCGGCGTTCCGGGTCCGTGTACACAGAGGCGTTGAACGCGTCGAGGCCGGCGTCGAGTTCGTCCAGGGTCATGCCGAGGACGCGGGTGGCGATGTAGTTGACGTGGAAGGGGTGCGCCTGGGTGTCGAGCAGGTGCCAGGTTCCCTCGCGCCGGTCGACGACCACTTTCAGGTAGGGGTGCCCGGCGAGCACCCCGGACAGCGTGCGGAACAGCGGCAGCGACAGGTTGGCCCCGACGACGGTGCGGTCCCCGCCGGCCTCGGGCACATCGGCCCGGTCCAGGGTGGAGGTCATGCCCGCACCCCCTGCTCGGCGTGCACGGGCAGGATGCCGGGCAGGGCGTCGACGAGCGCGGTGAAGTCGCGTACGACGGTCTGCGGCCGGTCGGCGGACAGCAGGCACAGTCCGGCCATGGTGTTGGCGCCCGCGGCCGGATCGTAGACCGGGACGGGTGTGCCGTCCGGGAGCGAGCTCTCCCCCACGACGGACAGTGTGCTGCCGGCGCCGACCGGAGCGGACCGCACCACCGAGGCGGAGTCCCACACGTGCCGGTGCCGCCACGGGTCGCCGGCACCGTCCACCGCGAGGACGACCAGGGACCCGGCCGCGCCCTCGGCGTCCGCGGGCGTCAGCGCCTCGGACGGCCAGTCGGGCGAGCCGCCGAGCAACTGGTCGGTGAACAGGGCGATCAGGTCGAGCCCGAAGACCTCCTCGATCTGCGGCACGGTCATCGCCCCGCCGAACCGCGCCGCCGTCTCGATCACCCACATCCGGCCCTGCGCGCCCAGCTTGATCTCGGTGTGGGTGCCGCAGTTCTCCAGCCCGAGCGCCTCCACCGCCCGCCGGGCCAGTTCAACGATCCTGGCCTGGGCCTCGCCGGCGACCGCGGCCGGGGTGATGCCGGCGCGCTCGGTGAACGGCGCCACGGTCGGCATCCGGCCACTCAGGCAGACGGGCCGGAAGACACCGTCCACGACCACGCCCTCCACGCTGACGTAGTCGCCCCAGCCCGGTCCTTCGAACCACTCCTCGGCGCGGCCGCTGACGATCTCCTCCACGATGAAGTCCTCACCGGCGCCCGCGACATGCAGCTCGGCGTATCCGAGACGTGCCGACCGCGTCATCACCGCGTAGGAGCGGGCCCAGGCGGCGGGGGCGTCCGCGGGTGTCTCGATGATCTGGTGCGCGGTCGACCCGGCGCTCCAGGCCGCCTTCAGCAGCAGCGGGAAACTCAGCTCCTGCGTCGCGTTGGCCAGTTGTTCCGCAGTCGCCACGGGACGGAAGCGGGGCTGGGGTATGCCCCGGCGTTCCCAGGCGGTGCGCATGAGGCGCTTGTCCCGGGCGAGGGCCGCGGCAGGTCCGGCGCCCCGCAGCCCGAGCCGGCGCGAGGCCTCGGCGACCGCGACCACCGCGTACTCCGAGAAGGTGACCACCGCGTCCGCGTCGACCTCGCGGGCGCGGGAGGCGATGAGTTCGACCAGATCGCCCTCCCCCGCGGCCCCCCGCTCGACGGCCGAGGCACACAGCCGCCTTGCCCGGGCCGCGCCGTCGGAGGGCAGGTCGCTGAGTGCCAGCAGGTGCACCTCGGACCTGGCGGCCACCCTGGGCAGGGCGTAACCGATCGGGGGCCCGCCCTTGGCATGCACGTACAGCACCTTCGCCACGGAACGCCAACTCCTTCTGCTCTCGGGGACCTTGACTGTGCCGCGCCCGGGTTCACCCGGCGCGCGCGAGGCGGCGGCGTCCGGGTCCGCCGGCCGCGCCGCCGTCTCGCGGTCTCTTTCCAGCGAAGCAGTCCGGTTGCCCGCCTCTCGCCACGCTGAGCACCGACGTCTCAGGCAAATGCCTGAGTCGGAAGGGGAGTTGTCGTCCCGTGAAGCCCGGTCGTGCATCAAGGCGCGGAGTCCCGGGGTTGAGCCGCGTCGCGGTTCGATCCGGTCCGGTCGGCCCTGCATGTCGTGGCACCTACGGGACACGCATGAGGTGTCACACACAGTGACATTCGTCGAAGATTGAAGGAGTTGGGCTGTGGACGAGGCCGATTTCAAGACGCTGCTCTCGACCCTCCCGGTGTCCTGGTGGGAGGCCGACGGCAGCTCGGGGCTGGTCGAGAGCGGGGGCGGCGCCTTCACCGACGAGCGCACCGCCCGTCGCTTTCTGGAAACCCTGCGGGCCGATCTCGGCGATCCGTCGTCCCCGCTCGGCGATCCGTCGTCCCCCGTCGGCGACGGCCCCTACCAGGCGCGCTTCGAGGGCCGCACCTTCGACGTCACCTGGTCGGCCCGAAGGGACGGCAAGCGGCGGCGTCGCAGCAACGGAGTCGCGGTCGAGGTGGGCGGTGCGCCGGCGGGCACCGGAGCGTACGCGTCGTTCGCCGACCTGAGCCCGGCCGCGGTGTTCGTGCGGGACGGCGCCGGGCGTTACGTCTGGGCCAACCATGCCTACGCCCACCTGTACGGGATCACGCGCGACCTGCTGATCGGCCGTCACCTGTCCGAGTTCGACGGACCCGACGACGCGGCCCGGTTCCTCGCCCTCGACGAGGAGGTCCTCACCGGCGGCCACTCCGTGCGGCACACGCTCGTCTACCGGCGCCCGGACGGTTCACCCGGTCACGCGGCCGGATACCGCTTCCCCGTGTTCTGGGGAGCGCTGCGCTGCGTGGCGGGCATCTACGTCGACGTCAGCGAGTACATCCACGCGCTGGACCAGCGGCGCCGGGCCGAGGAGGACCTGCGGGCCCTGCGGGACCACAGCGGTCTGCCCTGCCTGCGGCTGTCCGCTGACGGAGTGGTCGGGGAGGCCAGCACCGCCGCCGCCGAGCTGCTGCGCGTCCGGCTCCGCGACCTGGTGGGCTCGCCGGCCTGCGCACTGCTGGCCGAGACGCCGGAACGCACCGCGCTGCACGCGATCTGGGACGACCTCACCGGCGGCCGGCGCAGAAGCGCGCGGTGCAGTGCCGTGCTCGTCGACGGGGACCGCCGCCGGCGCCGCGTGTGGGTCCACTTCAGCGTCGTGAACCGCACGCAGGACCGGGGCCTGGGCGTGTGGGCGGTCGTCAACCGGGCCGGCCTGAGCCACGAGCCGCACGTCGCGCCGACCGCCGCCCAGGTGCGGATACTCGCCCTGCTGGCCGCCGGGTACAGCAACGCCGGCATCGCCGAGGAGCTGCGTCTGTCGCGGCAGACGGTCGACTACCATCTGGCCCGCCTGCGGCGCCTCCTGGGAGCCGCCACCCGTCCGGCGCTCGTGGCCCGCGCTTACGTGCTCGGCATCCTCGCCCCGCATTCCTGGCCGCCGCGCTCCAGCACTGCGGCACATCCGCTCAGCCCCGCCTGACCGGTCATGCCCGCCTGACCGCTCAGCCCCGCCTGACCGGTCATGCCCGCCTGACCGGTCATGGCCGCCTGACCGGTCATGTCCGCCGCAGGGCGAAAGGTACGGTCCAGGCCGCCGTTCTGTGTCCCGCCGGTGAAGGAGGCGTGGGAGAGTTGTCGGATCTTGGAGTGGGGCATAGCGCACCGCGTCACCACTGCGGTTTTGTCGGGTTCACCTCTCCAACCCCCCACATTTCTTGGAGACTTAATGCGCCGCGCCGCCTTCAGGCTGCCCGCCACCCGTGTGCCTGCCCGGCTCGCGGGGAGGTTCGCCCCAGCCCGCAGACCGTAGCCGCGCCGCCCCGCATCTGCCGGGCGTCCTCGTTTCCGCGCTCTATGTCATGCGCATGACACTCGGGATGCGTACGACACCGGTGCCCCGGTCTTCCGTCTGACCGCGGCACGACGTGGACCACCCCCCACAGCCAGCCGGCCGGCCCCACACCGGCCGGACCACCCCCCACAGACACAAGGAGTCCGCGTGACCTCCCGTTCGAAGCGTCACCAGCGCACCATGCCGGCCGTTGCCACCGCCGTCGCCGCCGGAGCGCTGCTGAGCACCACGCTCAGCGGCGCCGCAACGGCGCAGCCCACCGGCGCGAGCCGGTCCGGCGCGGCACCGGTCGCCCTGTCCGCGACGGCCCGCACCACACTCATCCAGCAGGCCCGGAGCGGGGCCGCCGGGGCCGCGAAAGCGATAGGACTCGGCGACCAGGAGAAGCTGGTCGTCAAGGACGTCGTCCAGGACGCGAACGGCACCGTGCACACGCGTTACGAGCGCACCTACGCCGGCCTGCCCGTGCTCGGCGGCGACCTGATCGTGCACACCGCGAAGTCCGGCCGGACCGAGGGTGTGACCAGAGCATCGAAGGGCACGCTGAAGCTCGCCTCGCTCGCGCCGCGCATGGCTCCCGCCAAGGCCGAACAGCAGGCGCTGGGGCTGGCGAAGGCCGCCGGTTCGGCCAAGTCCCGTGCGGACAGGGCGCCGCGCAAGGTGGTCTGGGCCGGTTCCGGCACGCCCGTCCTCGCCTACGAGACCGTCGTCGGCGGCCTCCAGGACGACGGCACCCCGAACGAGTTGCACGTCATCACCGACGCCGCCACCGGAAAGAAGCTCTTCCAGTACCAGGGCATCGAGACCGGCGTCGGAAACACCAAGTACAGCGGCAAGGTCGACCTGGCGAGCAGCCAGTCCGGCTCGTCGTACACGCTCACCGACGCGACGCGCGGCGGTCACCGGACGTACAACCTGGACCACGGTCAGTCGGGCACGGGCACGCTGTTCTCCCAGAACAACGACACCTGGGGCGACGGCACCGTCTCGAACGCGGCGACCGCCGCCGCGGACGCCGCCTACGGCGCGCAGGAGACCTGGGACTTCTACCAGAAGACCTTCGGCCGCAACGGCATCAAGAACGACGGCGTCGGCGCCTACTCCCGCGTCCACTACGGCAACGCCTACGTGAACGCGTTCTGGGACGACAGCTGCTTCTGCATGACCTACGGCGACGGCTCGGGCAACAACGACCCGCTGACCTCGCTGGACGTCGCCGGCCACGAAATGAGCCACGGCGTCACCGCCAACACCGCCGGACTCGAATACTCCGGGGAGTCCGGCGGCCTCAACGAGGCCACGTCCGACATCTTCGGCACCGGTGTGGAGTTCGCCGCGAACAACTCCAGCGACGTCGGCGACTACCTCATCGGCGAGAAGATCGACATCAACGGCGACGGGAAGCCGCTGCGCTACATGGACCAGCCCAGTAAGGACGGCGGTTCGGCCGACTACTGGTCCTCCACCGTCGGCGACAAGGACGTGCACTACTCGTCCGGCGTGGCCAACCACTTCTTCTACCTGCTGGCCGAGGGCAGCGGCAAGAAGACGATCAACGGGGTCGACTACGACTCCCCCACCAAGGACGGCTCCACGGTCACCGGCATAGGCCGGGACAAGGCGCTGCAGATCTGGTACAAGGCGCTGACGACGTACTTCACGTCGACCACCGACTACGCCGGCGCCCGCAAGGGCACCCTGTCGGCGGCCGCCGACCTCTACGGCGCCGACAGCGCCGAGTCCAAGGCGGTCGCCTCCGCCTGGACCGCCGTCGGCGTCGGCTGACAGCGCACACGTGACGGGCGGCATCCGGGACTCCTCCCGGGTGCCGCCCTCGCGCCGTCCTGCGCGGCGTCCGGCTGCGGGGGCCGCGCCTTGGCCGATCTCCGCAGTGGCACGGTAGCTTGGGCGAATGTCCGCACCACCGGTGATTCTGTTGTTGTCGGGGAGCCTGCGCAACGGTTCCACGAACGAGACCGTGTTGCGCACCGCGCAGGAAGTGGCGCCGTCCGCGGGGGTGCGCGCGCTCCTGTACGACGGCCTGGTGAGGCTGCCGCACTTCAACCCCGACGACGACACCGACCCGCTGCCCGGCCCGGTGGCCGAACTGCGTGCGGCGATCGACACGGCCGCCGGAATCCTCGTCTGCACACCGGAGTACGCGGGCACGCTGCCGGGCTCGTTCAAGAACCTGCTCGACTGGACGGTCGGCGGGACGGAGATCAGCGACAAGCCGGTCGCCTGGGTCAACGCCGCCGCCCCGGGCCGGGGCGACGGCGCGCAGGCCACCCTGCGGACGGTCCTGGGATACACCGGCGCTCAGGTCGTGGAGGACGCCTGCGTGAGGATCCCGGTGGACCGGAGCATGGTCGGCGACAACGGCGTCATCAGCGACCCGGAGGCCCGCGAGGCACTCGCCGGCGTGCTGCGCCTGCTGGCGGCGACCGGCGCGGAGCTTCGTGAGGGGGCGGACGGCGCGGCCTGGGAGACCGGAGCACCCGAGGTGTGAGCCCCGGGCGTGTGCCAAGGCCCGCGTCCGAGGCCCTGTGCCCGGCGGGCCGACCGCCGATCCCGTTGGACGGTTCCCCGCCTGATCGGGGAGAACGGCGGACGGGCCGGTGCGTTACGCGGCAACTGCAGCGCCTATCTCAGCGAGAAGCGCGCCGGGCGTGAGCGCTGGGAGCGCCGGTACGTCGAAGAGCGGGAGGAAATGGAGCAGTTGCGGCACGCGGCAGGCGTGAGCGCGCACCGCCTCGCACCGGACCGGGGGCCAGGCGACGACGAGTGGATGGGCTACGGCCATCGGGCGGACCGCGTTCAGAGCCAGATCTCCCGCCGCGTGCGCACCGCGAGCCGGCGGCTGGAGGAACAACTGGAACGCGCCCGGGTCGCCGAGCCGAGGTGCGCAGACGGCGCGGTCTGACGGTGGGGCTGCTCACGCAGGACAGCGTGTTCGAACGGCCCGATCGCACGGTGCGGGACACGTACGCCCCGGCGCTGGGACTCGAGCGGGCCGAGCGGGTGCCACTGGCCTGTCTCGGTCTGCTCGCCGAGGCGGACTTGGACAAGCCCGTCGGGCAGCTGTCTCCTCCTCGACGAGCCCACGAACCATCTCTCGCCACGCCTGTGCGACGAGCTGGAGGCGACACTGGGCGGCGGGACGGGGGGGGACCGGTCGCCGGGGCGAGTGAGCCGTGCGGGACGCGCCTTGCACAGCACTCGAGTCACCTGTCAAAATGGTGATGTGCATCTTGATCATGTCTTCGTGTGCGGCCACCCGGCGCTCGACTTCGCGGCCACGCTGCGCGCCCGGCGCTCGACCCGGTTCGAGATGTTCGTGACGCCGCAGCGGCTCACCGCCTGGTACGTGGAGTCCGGGCTCGTGGACACGGTCACGCCCGGCGAGGAGGACGACGTCCGCGAGGCGATCGCGGTGCGCGAGGCGATCTACCGGCTCGTCACCGATCGCCGCCTCGACGAGGACTTCGACCGGGAGGCGCTCGCGGTCCTCAACGCCGCCGCGCGCCGGGACCCGGCGACGCCGCAGCTCACCCTGCGGGGCCGGCACACCGACGCGACGCCCGGGCAGGCCCTGGCCACCGTGGCCCGGCAGGCCGTCGAACTGCTCAGCGGCCCGGACGTCCCGCTGCTCAAGGAGTGCGGCAATCCGGAGTGCACGCGCGTCTACATCGACCGCTCCCGGGGCATGCGCAGGCAATGGTGCGGCATGGAGTCCTGCGGCAACAAGATCAAGTCGGCGGCCTACCGCGCCCGCAAGAAGACGGCGCCCACGGTCGCCGGCAACTGACCCGACAACGACCCTGTGCGCCCGTCGGACGGGCGCACAGGGTCGGTTGAGTCGGTCACGGTCCGGCTAGAGCCCCAGGTCGAGGGCGAGGCAGGAGTAGTACTTCCAGGAGCCCGCGGGGTCGTAGGCGGCATCGGCCCTGCCCGGCGTGCTCGCCACCTCTTCGGTCATGTCCTCGAAGCGAACACGCTCCGGCAGCCTCCCGTAGCGCGCTCGCCGCGCCGCCGCGGCGGCTTCCGTTCCGACTGGCTGGTTCATGACGCCCACCCCACTTCATCGATTCTCCGGCGCCGAGTGGATCGCGCCGGGCCGTCGCCGGTGACACTCACCAGCCTGCACCCCCGCGCGTCACCGGTCAAGATGGTGATGCACGAGAGATGGGTCAGAAGGTGACGGTCTTGTGCTCGGTGTAGGCGCCGGGCCCCACCGCGCCGTACCCGCACCCGCTCCGGGGGGTCACCAGGGGAGTCCGGCGCGTGTAACGGTGCGCCCCGGGCGAGGTCTCCTCCCGCGCCAAGGGAGGGGATTTCACCGGTGTTTCGTCGTCGTCGGCTACTACGCCGACGGCGACGGCGCGGTCTTCTCCGGCATCAAGGCGCGCCGGCTCATGGACACCCGCCTCCGCACGGGTGTGCGCAAGGGCGTGGCCGGTCCGGGCCAGTCACCTTCTTCAACCATTCAAGGGGGCCACTGTTACAGTTCGAGCATCCTGTGAACACCCGTTGTTACCGGGCCCGTTGGGCGCGTAACCTGTCCCCCCTGCTCTTTACGGCGACAGCAGTTGGCAACGGGGGCCGTGCGCATGACGCCATTGCGGAGTGACTCCGACGAACTCTTTCCCGACCCGGACAACGCGAGGGCGGACGCCTTCGTCAGTGAGTACCCGACCACCGTCGCGCCCTCCGACCCGGCCCGGCTGGCCACGCGCCCGCCACTGGTCGTCTTCCGCGTCGATGCCGGCGGCAGCGTGTACGAGGACGGCACCGCACGCATCCTGGAGGCGTTACGCCGGCCCCTCGACGACCGCGGCAAGCTCGTCCCGTACGCGCTGGTGCATGCCGGCGACGAGCCCGTGCTGCTGTCCGAGGAGGCCGGGCTGACGCTGGCGGAGGGCACGCCGCGGCATATGACGCCCGACCGGTACCCGCACTTCGGCGTCGTCCGGTCGCTCATCGCCCACATCCAGGCCAACCCCGCCCGGCCGGGTGGCGGACACGCCGAGGAGCTGCGCCGGTACGCCTGCGACCGGCAGCAGGCCGAGCGGCGCGGCCTGCTGGGGCACCTGCCGCGCACCGCCTCGACCGATGTCTCGCCCGACGGCAGCGACCTCAAGGGCTGGCTGGTCAAGGTCTTCTGGTTGTCCTTCACCTGCTATCTCCCGCGCTGGGCCTGGTCCCGCTGGATCTCACGGAAGGTGATGCGGCGCTGGCTCGGCGGGATGCGGGAGGCCGGGGGCCGCACGGACCTGTTCCGGGCGATGGCCCATGTCGCCACCACGCAGGCACCCCGGCTGCGCGGGGCACCGGGCGAGCGGCGCCACGAGGAGGCGCTGCAGACGCTGGAGAAGATACTGCTGCGGGCCCTGCTGGAGGACCTGGCCACCCCGAAGATCGGCCGGTATCTGCCCAAGCGGCGCCGCCGCACCGCACGGCCCGTGCTGCTCGTCGAGGTGCCGCCGCCGGGTACTCCGGGCGCCCGCCGCGCCGAGCGTTTCCTGCGGGTCCTGCACGAGCTGCGCGACACGGCCCCGCGTCCGGGGCCGCTCGTGGTCGCCGTAGGCAGGCCGTCCGACGCGCTGCTCGCCGAGCTGGACCCGCGCGAGTGCACGCTCCCGCAGGCCGCGACCGCGCTCGGGACGCAGGACGGCGGCCCCGTCATGGTCACCTTCGCCGAGGCGTCGCTGACCCGGCCGGGCCTGCCCGTCGCCCAGGTCGAACCGCACCGCCGCTTCCGCACCAGCTGGCGCACCACGGCCTCGGTCCTCGCCGCCACGGCCGCCCTCGCCCTCACCGCCGGCGGCATCACCGTGGCGCACGTCCGCGACGGCGGTGACCACACCTGCCTCGGCGGCAGCGAGTCCGTGGCGACGTCCGCCCGGACCAGCCCCGTCCCTCTGGACCCGGAGGGCTGGTACGACGCCGCGCTCCGGGCGATCACCGAGCAGAACAGGCGCGCCGAGGCGTATGCCCGTCAGGGCCGCACGGTGCGCACCGTCGTCGCCTTCGTCTCCAGCCGGCCGCGCACCGAGGACGAGACACGGTTCGACGGGACGATCCCGGAGCTGCGCGGTATCGCCATGTGGCAGCAGAAGCTGAACTACGACGCGTCCTCGGACCAGAACCTCGTGCCGCTGCGCGTCGACGTGCGCCCCACCGGGGAGGGCTACCGCGACGCCGTGCCGGAGGCGCGGAAGCTGGTCGCCGAGATCCGTGCCGAGGGCGGGGCCGAGGACTTCAGGAAGGTCGTCGGCGTTCTCGCGTACGCGCAGAGCCGCGACGAGACGCGGGCCGCGCTCCAGGTGCTCGGCGAGGGCCAGGTCCCCACGGTCGGCACCACCGCCACCGCGAACGAGATGCTGGCCGGAGCGGCCAGCCTCACCTACTGGCCCCTGACGCCGGACAACGGCCGTGAGGCCCGTATCGAGGCGGACTTCGCGCGCAGCGCCGACATCGTCGCCCGGCGCGACGACGGCAGCAGCTGCTCCCCCGCCCGGCAGGCCATCGTCATCGAGTCCTCCGCGGACCTGTACAGCCGCAGTCTCGCCGGCCGGTTCGAGGCGGCCTTCGCCGGACCCACGCGTATCTTCAACTTCAACCAGGACGGCGACTTCGACCCGCAGCCGCCCGGCGGCGCACCCAATATCTCCAGTGCCGACGGGCTCGCCGAGCAGCTGTGCCAGGCGCTCGCCGAGGATCCGGAGTCCATCGTGTACTGGTCGGCACGGGCCAAGGACTTCACCGCGTTCATCACCGCCATGGACACCCGCGGCACCTGCATCGACCGCCCCGTCACCGTGCTCGGCGGGAACGAGTTGACCAACGTGGCGCAGACCGGCGCCTTCGCCAACAAGAACTGGCTGCGCCTGTACTACTCGGCGCACCGGCTGCCGGTCAGCAGCGAGTACGCCGGCGACAGGACACGACTGTTCGTGTCGGCGTACGACGACTTCGTACGGGCCACCACGCGCGGCACCGACCCGTGGCGGCAGGACGGCCACTCCGCTGTGTCCTACGACGCCTTCCATGTCCTGTCGCAGGCGGTGGCCCAGGCGTGGCTGCGGGACAAGGACGTCGACCGCAGCTCGGTGCTGGTCGCGCTGAGCGGCGGCATCCACTTCAACGGCGCGACCGGGGAGATCTCCTACGGCCAGGGCGGTAACGCACCGCCCGTCGACAAGACACTGGTGATCCTGCGTCAGCTCGGGGACGAGCCGAAGGCGGTCCTGGTCTGCGGCGCCTACGCCGAGGGCAGGTCAAGCCGCACCCAGGGCCCACCGTGCAGCCCCTGACCGCTGACCGGCGACCCCATCGGCTCGGTCAGAGCCGGCCCGCACGACCTCCTTGGGGATGCGAACTCCCCGTCCGCTCAGCCGGTGTGGAGGACCCTGACGCGGTCGGGCCGGGCCGGGTCCCGGTCCACGACCTGGATGGACGTACATGCCCACTGCCACACGCTGATGCCCGGGGCGCGGGAGAACCGGATCTGACCGCGGGTGCCTTCCACAGCGACGGCCGGCCAGGACGCCGCGATGTCCTCCCGGTTCACGCCGTGGGAACGCATCGCTTCGGCGAGGACGGTGATGGCGTCGTAGCCCTCGAAGGCGACGAAGGAGGGTGCGCCGGCCAGTCGCTCGCGCAGGGCCGTCTCGACGCGTACGCCGAGTGGGCTGAGGCGCTCGGGCAGGTAGCGTAGGAACGGGATGCCGGCGCCGTCGGCGCCCAGCGACGTCGCCCATTCGGCGAACTCCGGCTGCCCGGCCGGGGCGCCGATCAGGGTCCCGGCGAGGCGCTGGTCGCCGCGGACGGACCGGACGATCGGCACGGCCGGTTCCGGGTGGCCGACCAGCAGGAGAAGGGCTGTCGCGCCCTTGTCCACGAGCTCGTCGCACAGAGCCGTGGGGGTGAGTTCGCGCATGTCGAGTTCGATGACGGTGCCGCCGTGTGGAGCGAGACGCTCCCTCAGGATGCGTGCCCCGGACGCCCAGTAGACGCTCGGCTGGGTTGCCACGGCGATACGGCGGTGCCCCGCGGCGAGGAGGTGGTCCGCGTAGAGCCGCCAGCCGCGGGACTGGGCCGGGGCGAGGCGCGTGACCCATTGCGTCGGCTGGTCGGTGAGCTCATCCAGCACTGCGGACGAGCAGAGGAACGGCAGGCCGAGGGCGTCGGACGTGGCGGCCGCGGTGCGCGCGACCACGCTGTGGTACTCCCCCGCCACGGCAGCCACGCCCAGGCGCGCCAGTTCGTCCACGGCGGCCGCGGCCTTCTGTGGATCAGCGGCGGTGTCCCGGACCACCAGCTCCAGTGGCCGGCCGTCGACCCCGCCGGCGGCATTGACATCGCGGACGGCCAACTCCGTGCCGGTGAGCAGGTGTTGACCTGCCTGGGCCCAGCCCGGACGGGTCAGCGGGGCGAGAGCGCCGATCCGGACGGATGACTCGTCGGTCCGGTCCGCTCCAGGCGACGAGGATGGCGTGTGCATGTGTGAGTGTCTCCTCTTTATGCGGTCAGTCCCGGACGAGACAGAAGGGGTGTCCGGCGGGGTCGGCGAAGATGCGCCAACTCCGCTTGCCGTCACCCGCGTCGAGCAGTGTCGCCCCCTTGGAGAGAACCTCCTCCTGGGCCCGGTCCAGGTCGTCGGCCCCCAGGTCGAGGTGGAACTGCTGCGGCCGGGCGGGATCCGGCCACCGTGGCGGCCGGTAGTCGTCCACCCGCTGGAACGCGAGCACGAACCCGCTGTCGCAATGGAGCGTGGCCCAGCCGGCGTCGAGCGACCACCGAGGGTCGGGCCGGTTCACCGCACCGCCGAGCAGCGACTGGTAGAAGCCGCACAGCTCAAGGACGTCGGCACAGTCCAGGACCACGCACTGCAGTTTGGCGATCATGCGGGCAGCGTAGAGCAGGATCACCGGCCGGTCTCCGACGATTTGGGCGTGACCCGCGGGGGCGCATCCGGCTCGGGCAGCCCGCTCAGGCAGCCGGCTCAGGTGCTCTGTCCGAAAAAAGGGATCATCATTCGCTTTACCTGGACTATAAGATCGACGAGTTCCAGGTCGCCGATGCGTGTCGCCCGATGACCGCTGTCCTGGTCGCGAAAGGACACCAGTGAAGCTCCGCCGTTCCCTCGCCGTGGCCGCCGCCGTCACGGTGGCCACGCCCGTCGCGCTACTCACCGCCGCTCCGGCCTTCGCCGCCGGGCCGCCCGCGGCGCCGACGCAGAACCAGCCGACGTACGCGGAGCTGGTGAAGGCCGCCACGGACGCGCAGAAGGCCTACGACGAGGCCGCCGCCGCCGCGACGGAAGGGCGCAAGGAGGTCGAAGCCACCCTGAAGGCCCTGGACTCGGACACGCACCCGCTCAAGGCGGCCTCGATCGCAGCGGACAAGGCGGCCAAGGAGGCGGCCGCCACGAAGGACGCGGCCGAGAAGGCTGTCGCGGACGCCAAGGCCAAGCTCGAAGCGGCGCAGAGCGAGGCCGACAAGGCCGAGGCGCAGCGCGTTCTCGATGCCGCAGAAGGCGATCTGGCGAAGGCGGTCACGGCCGGGCAGGAGGCCGACGCGGCGGCCGAGCAGGCCGCCACCGCACTCGGTGACGCCCGGGTGGCAGCCGCCCGCAAGTACGACCGGATCAAGCAGGCCCTCGACAAGGCGCGGGCGGCGAAGGAGGCCGCCGACAAGGCGCTCGCCACGGCCAAGGAGTGCGTCCGTGAGACCGGGCTGACCTCGCTCGCGGTGGGGCTGCCCGCCAAGGTGACCGCCGGGAGCACCGTCGACTTCACCTTGCGCGTGTCCAACGGCACCCAGCGCACGCTGACCGTGGACCCGCTGGTGTTCTTCCACGTGACCGCTGAAAGCCGCGGCGCGAAGAGCGTCCTGAAGGTCGAGTGGTCCAACGGTTCGACCTGGCAGGCACTGAACGGTGAGGACCCGCAGCACATCGCGCACATCGACGCGATGAAGCCGGGCGAGCACAGCGACGTGAAGCTGCGGATGAAGGTGGACTCCGCGGCCGCGAACGCCGACGCCTTCGCTCTCCTCGCCGGTGACGCCTCCGACGCGTACAACCCCTGCGTCCTGGGCCCGATGAAGCGCTACGACTTCAAGCTCCTGCCCGCGGGCAGCAAGACGGTCCCGGCCGACGACGCCAAGCCCGGACAGCCCGACGACAACGACGACAAGCGGCCCGGTGCGGCGAAGCCCGGCAAGGATTCCGGCCCCTCGGCGCAGGGCGGCACGTCCCGGCAGGTGACCGGGACGACGGCCACGGCGGCCGACGCCGGAGGCAACCTCGCCGAGACGGGTTCGTCCTCGGCGATGGCGCCGATCGCCCTGACCAGCGCGGCCGCCGTCGCACTCGGCGCCGGCGCGGTCGTCGCCGCGCGCCGCCGCAAGGCCACGCGCAACGTCTGACCGCAGCCGGAGGGCCCTGGGAGTCATTCCCGGGGCTCTCTGCTCTGCACCCGTCCGGCATGCCGGACGCCTCACCGCGTGGTTTTCGCAGTGCCGCTGGCCGTCCGTGACGGCCCGTGGCCTCCCTGGCCGGCCTCCCTGGTCTCCGTGGCCACCGTGGCGTCCAGGGTGTTTTCCCAAGCCTTCCCGAGGGGTGGCAGCACCCACGGTGTCCTGGGGTAAACCCCCTGCCCGAGACGGTGACTGGCAGGCTGTTTCGGCTGGTCGGACGCGTGGAGACTCGACCGCATGACGATTTCCCCGCAGGTCGCCGTCGCGGCCGCCGTGCCCTCCGCCCGACCCCGCCCCCGTACCTCCGGCTCCGGACCCGGCAGCGACTTCGCGCGGTTGTCCCGTCGTATCACCGAGGCGGGACTGATGAGACGCCGCCCGGGTTACTACGCGGTGCGGCTCGGTCTGGTGATCGCGCTGACGGCGGCCGGCTGGGGAGCGTTTCTCACCCTCGGAGACACCTGGTGGCAAATGGCGACGGCCGCCTTCCTCGCGTTCATGTTCGGGCAGATCGCCCTGGTGGCACATGATCTGGCGCACCGTCAGGTCTTCCGGCGCCGTGGGCCGAGCGAGATGTGGGGCCGGCTCTTCGGCAACCTGGGCATCGGCATGAGTTACGGCTGGTGGATGAACAAGCACACCCGCCACCACGCCAACCCCAACCACGAGGAACTCGATCCGGACGTCGCCCCGGACATCCTGGTGTGGTCCACCGAACAGGCCCGCGACAGCAAGGGTCTGGCCCGTCTCATCGGCGGTCATCAGGCTGGGCTGTTCTTCCCACTGCTGACGCTGGAGGGCTTCAACCTGCATGTGGCGAGCCTGCGGGCGCTGCGTTCGCCGGCCATGAAGGGCCGGACGGCGGAGGCGGCACTGCTGCTGCTCCACCTCGCGGCGTATCTGTCCGCGCTGTTCCTGGTGCTCTCCCCGGGCAAGGCGGTGGCGTTCCTCGCCGTGCACCAGTGTCTCTTCGGTGTCTACCTCGGCTGCACCTTCGCACCGAACCACAAGGGCATGCCCACCTTCCGCGGTGACGAACGGCCCGACTTCCTGCGCCGCCAGGTGCTCACCTCACGCAACGTACGCGGCGGCCGGGTGATCGACGTCCTGCTCGGCGGGCTGAACTACCAGATCGAGCACCACCTGTTCCCGAGCATGCCCACCCCCCATCTGCGGCGTGCGCAGACCGTCGTCCGGGCCTACTGCGCGGAGATCGGCGTGCCGTACCACGAGACCGGTCTGATCCAGTCGTACCGCGAGGCCCTGACCCATCTGCACCGGGTGGGCGAGCCCATCCGGCGGCAGCGTGAGGCGACGCGGAGCGGGGGCTGAAAAGCGGCCCCTCTCTTCGGGCCGGCACCCCGCGAAGGATCTCACCTCGCGAATGGGGCGGTCCCGCCACCGTCGGGGGGAATCGGTGGCGGGACCGCTCGGCGCTCGGGGGCTGGAGGGGGGGACCACTCCCCCGAGCACGTCTGATTCTGCTGCTGCCCCGGCTTCGCAGATATATGCACACGGGTATCCGTCAGTCCGCCTGGCTTCCGGTGGAGCGATGAGTTCGGGCGGCGCAACGGGTCTGCCTCGGTATGACTCGCATCATCGCTGACATCTCGATCTCCCTCGACGGCTTCGTCACGGGGCCCGACCCCGGCCCCGGCAACGGTCTGGGCACCGGGGGCGAGGCCCTGCACCACTGGGCCTTCTCCGACGACCCCGACGACCGTCGTCTCCTGCGCGAGGCGACCGCCCGCTCGGGCGCCGTCGTCCTCGGCCGCCGTCTCTTCGACCAGGTCGACGGGCCCGAGGGCTGGGACGACACGACCGGTTACGGCGCCGGCGAGGTCGCCAAGCCCGCCTTCGTGGTGGTGACGAGCTCGCCGCCCGCATCGATCCGGCTCACCGACCTCGACTGGACGTTCGTCACCACGGGGCTGTCC
The DNA here is from genome assembly GCF_055668065.1 of Streptomyces sp. NPDC097129. Taxonomy (NCBI): domain Bacteria; kingdom Bacillati; phylum Actinomycetota; class Actinomycetes; order Kitasatosporales; family Streptomycetaceae; genus Streptomyces; species Streptomyces sp. NPDC097129. The sequence goes on from NZ_JBVOQE010000003.1 coordinate 256,466, forward strand.
GACGCGGTCGCCGCCGCCCGGGAGCGCGCCGAGGCAGCGTCGTCCGACAGCGGCAAGGACCTCGACGTGGTCCTCATGGGCGGCGGTACCACGATCGGCACGGCGTTCGAGGCCGGTCTGGTCGACGTGCTGAGCGTGCACCTCGCGCCCGTCGTGCTCGGCTCCGGGACGCCCCTGTTCACCGGCACGACGCCGCGCACACTGGTGCAGCGGAGCGTGATCTCCACCTCGACGGCCACGCACCTGCTCTACGACGTCCTCTGACGGCGGCGTCACAGCTCGCGAGCGACGCCTCACCCGCGCTCGCGCAGATACGCCTCCAGCTCCGCCGCCCCGGCCAGCATCGCCCGCCCCCGGGCGGAGAGGCGGTCGTGCCAGTCACGCAGGGCCGTCTGCAGCGGCTCCAGCCCGCCGGCCGACCGCACCTGCGCGATCAGCGGGGCGATCTGCTCCAGCAGGTAGCCCCCGCGCCGGAGTTGATGAGCCAGCCGGGCATCCCGTACGTCGGCCCGGTCGTAGACGCGGTACCCGGTGAGGGGGTCGCGGCGCGGACGTACCAGTCCCGCCTGCTCCCATTTGCGCAGTGTCGCGGGCCGGACCCCGAGCTGTCCGGCCAACGGCCCGATGAACGTCCCGTCGGTCGGGGACACCGTCTCGGGTACCGCTCCGGGCCGCGGATCGAGGTCGTGCAGTGCGCTCTCCACGGCGTTGAGGGTCTGCCTGTCGGTGAGGAGCTGGGCATGGCTCTCATCGATGAGCCGGAAGGCCTCCTCCTCCGCGCCCTGATTCACGGCCCGCATGATCGCCGTCGCCGTCTGGTGGCTGTGGCCGGGCACCAGGGCGAGGAAGGCGCGCAGCGCCGCCGCGTGCAGCCGGGTGTAGGTGCGGTAGCCGTGGGGTGTGCGAGCGGCGGCCGGAAGGATGCCGGCCTCCTCGTAGTTCCTGATCGCCTGGGTGGACAGACCGTGCCCGCGCGCCAGATCGACCGGCCTCAGCCTCTCACCGTTTTGAAGGTTTCTCCCCATGACTCCGAGAGTATCGCGGCCAAGTTTCAACCGAAGGTTCAACGATAGCGTTGAGGGCATGGCCACTGACATCAGCGACATCACCCATCCCGTCGGCGCTGCCGCCCTCATGCGGCTCCTTCCCGCTCGTCCCCGGCTGCTCGCGCTGGGCGAGCCCACCCACGGGGAGGACGCTCTCCTCGGCCTGCGCAACGAGGTCTTCCAGCAGCTCGTCGAACAGGCGGGCTACCGCACGATCGCGCTGGAGAGCGACTGCGTCATGGGTCTGACCGTGAACGCCTACGTCACCTCGGGGACGGGCACGCTCGACGACGTCATGGAGCGCGGGTTCAGCCACGGCTGGGGCGCCCATGCGGCCAACCGTGAGCTCGTGCGCTGGATGCGCGCCTACAACGACAGCCGCCCCGCGTCCGACCGCATCCGCTTCGCGGGTTTCGACGGCCCCCTGGAGATCACCGCCGCCGCGAGCCCCCGCCAGGCTCTCACCGCGCTTCACGGCTACCTCTCGGCCCACGTGGACCCGGAGCTCCTGCCCTGCACCGCGGACACGCTGGACCGTCTGCTCGGCGCCGACGACCGGTGGACGAATCCCGCCGCGATGCTGGACCCGGCCGAGTCGGTGGGCCGGTCGGCCGAGGCCGGCCGGCTGCGGCTGATCACGGAGGACCTGGTGGCGCTGCTCGACGAGCACACGCCGCACCTGACGGCGGCGACCTCGCCGGACGACTGGCACCGGGCCCGCCTGTACGGGCGTACCGCGGCCGGCCTGCTGCGTTACCACCACTGGATGGCCGACACCTCACCGGCCCGCATGACCAGGCTGGTGAGCGTGCGCGACCAGATGATGGCCCGCAACCTCCTCGCCCTCGCCGCGCGCGGTCCGGTATTCGTCCACGCCCACAACAGCCATCTGCAGCGGCGGAAGAGCACGATGCAGCTGTGGGAGGGGGCCGTGGAGTGGTGGAGCGCGGGGGCACTGGTGAGCGCCCGGCTCGGCGAGGACTACGCCTTCGTGGCCACGGCGCTCGGCACGATCAGGCACCAGGGAGTCGACACGCCGCCGCCGGATACCGTCGAAGGACTCCTGTACGCGCTGCCCGAGGACCGCTGCGTCATCGACGCCGGGCGGCTGGCAGGCGCTCTCCGGGACGCCGCGCCCGCGCCCCGCACCTCCCCCTGGTTCGGCTACGCCCCGCTCGATCCGGACCACTTGGCCGACATCGACGGCCTCCTCTTCGTCAAGGACCTACCGCAAGGCTAGGTCGGAAGGACGGGAGTTGAGCGGAGGGCGTGGACAACTGACCCGGTCGGTTCAAGCCCAGGGAGCACCGCCGGGATGCGGCGCCGCTCGAGCGCGGAGGTGGACGCGAAGAAGCTGCGCAGGAACCGCCGTTCACGGTGATCGCGAGGGTTCGGGCACTCTATGCTGCTCGAATGATCAAGCCGATCGAACTCGTGATATTCGACTGCGACGGAGTCCTGGTCGACAGTGAGCGCATCGCGGTCCGGCTCCAGGTGGCACTCGGCGCAGAGTTGGGCTGGCCGCTCACCCGGCACGAGGCGGTGGCCCGGTTCATCGGGCGCACACACGCCGCCATCCGCGAAGAGGTCGCCGAGCGGCTCGGCCAGGCGACGGCCACGGTCTGGCACGAGCGGTTCGAGCAGCTGCACCGTGACGCCGTGGACGCCGAACTGGCGCCGGTCGAGGGGCTGATCGAAGCGCTGGACGGGATCACCCTGCCAACGTGCGTGGCCTCCAGCGGCTCCCACGAGAAGATGCGGCACACGTTGGGCCGCACCGGCCTCTACGAGCGGTTCGAGGGACGCATTCACAGCGCCACGGAGGTCCCCCGCGGCAAGCCCGCCCCCGACCTCTTCCTGTACGCCGCCGAGCGGATGGGCGTCGCACCGGCCGCGTGCGTGGTGGTGGAGGACAGCCGACCCGGCGTCCAGGCCGCCCGAGCCGCCGGCATGCGCGCCCTCGGCTACGCGGGCGGCCTCACCCCGGCCGAGCACCTCGAAGGCAGCGACACCGTGGTCTTCCACGACATGCGCGAACTGCCCGGGCTGCTGCGCGAGATGGGAACGATGAAATCCGCGCCGGTGGGCTGATGATGCGGCCGCTGCTGCTGGTGGATGTCGACGGACCACTCAACCCGTATGCGGCGAAGCCGCACAGGCGGCCCGAGGGTTACGTGACGCACCGGCTGTCGACGCCGCGCTGGAAGGCGGCTGAGCGGCGCCGGATCGCCCACTGGGGTCTTCCCGAGAAGGCGATCAGGCCACTACGGGTCTGGCTCAACCCGGATCACGGACCGGCACGGCCGCCGGCTGCGCAACCTGGTCAGCGGTCCACGGGCGGAAGACGGTCCAGACCCGTGTCGCGCATGATGTGCCCGACCGTCGCGGTGAGCGTGCTGTCGGCGCCGATGACGGTCTCCATACCGCCGGGCAGCAGGTCCCTCTCCCGGTACCAGCTACGCAGCACGGCCTCGCCGAACTCGCCCGCCAGCGGCTTCGTCGCATGCCGGGCCACCGTTTCGGCGAACGGGACGTCCAAGTAGTAGGCGTGAGTACGGCCACGGTGATCCGCGCACAGGGCGGCGAGCATGTCGCCGTAGTGGTCCGCGTAGAGAATGCCCTCCACCACCACGTGGAACCCGGCGTCCAGCGCGTAACGGGCGGTCAGGTCGATCAGGCCGATGTTCGCCGCTCCGGGCCGGTCGCGTTCGCGCAGCACCACCCGGCGCAGGTTGTCCTGACCCACCACGGCCAGCCCGCGGCCGAACCGCTCGCGCAGGCCGGACGCGACGGACGACTTCCCGGACGCGCTGTTGCCGCGCAGCACGACCAACCGGGACTCTTCGCTGCCCACCTTCACGGCTGCCACGCTACCGGTTTCTCCGGCGGCTTCGATGCGGACGCGTTCTGCCGTGGCGAGCCCGGTCAATGTGGTTGCCCGGGGGTGAGACGGCAAGGGACGACCAGACCCGGGGAGCGCCCGAAGTCACGGTAGAACAGGGCCAGATTGCCCCTCCGAGCGTAGTAGGCGCGGCCCCCGGCTCTGAGTTCGAAGGCGTCCGGTGCACCGGAGGTGCGAGGGCTCGGCGCGCCGAGGCGTGGGCGTCGCGGACCGGTCCGCGTGCCGTGCGCGGGCCGGCACCCGATGTGGGCGGCCTCCAGGTAACCCGCTTTCCGTGCCGGCAGGCAGTCACCGGTGAAGGGTGTACTGGTGGTGCATCCCTCCGGCAGTGTGCAGGACGTACCGTCGAGGTGTGGACAACCGTGACGAGGCCCGCGAGTTCCTCACCTCGCGGCGAGCGAAGATCACTCCGGAGCAGGCCGGGCTGCCGTCCGGGAGCAGGCGGCGCGTCCCCGGCCTGCGCCGCAGCGAGGTGGCGGCCCTGGCGGACATGAACGTCGAGTGCTACGCGAAACTCGAGCGCGGCAATCTCGCCGGCGTCTCCCCCGCCGTCCTCGAGGCCGTCGCACGCGACCTGCGGCTCAACGACGCCGAGCGCGCCCACCTGGTCCTCCTGGCCGAGGCCGCCGACAGCTCGGACGTCCTGACCCTGCCCCGGCGCCGCCGTACCGGACGGCAGTGGACCGCGCACCGGAGCCCGCAGTGGACGCTGGACGCCGTCACCGCGGGTCCCGCCTTCGTCCGCGACGGCCGTTCGGACCTGCTCGCGGTCAACCGGCTCGCCCGCGCCTTCTACAGCGACGTTCACGCCGATCCGCACAACCAGGCGAACCTTGCCCGTTCTTTCCATTGCCTGGACCGCACGTCCCGGCGCTTTTCCCCGGACGGGGAGCTGTTCGCCGACATGGCCGTGGCGATCCTGCGCACCGAAGCCGGTCGTGACCCGCACGACAAGGAGCTGCACGAGCTCGTCGGCGAGCTGTGCACCCGCAGCGAGGAGTTCCGTGTCCGCGGGGGCGCCCACGACGTGCGCCATCACGGCACCGGCACCAAACGGTTCCGCCGCCCTGCCGTCGGCGAACTCACGCTCGTCTTCGAGGGCCTGGACATGGCCGCCGAGCCCGGGCTGACTCTCACGATCCACACCGCCGAGCGGGGATCGGCCTCCGAGGAGGGCCTGCGCCTGCTGCCCTCCCTGGCCGCCACACCCGAGGCGGTGCGGTCATGAGCCGGGTCCTGGTCACCGGTTCCGCGGACGGTCTCGGCCGTGCCGCCGCGGACCGGCTGCTGTCCGCCGGGCACGACGTCGTGGTGCACGCCCGGAACCCGGCCCGGGCGGCCGCCCTCCAGGAGCTGGTCGATCGCGGGGCGGCCCTGGTCGTGTGCGACTTCACCGAACCCGACGCCGTACGGCGGACGGCCGCCGAGCTGAACGACGCCCGCCCCTTCGACGCGGTCATCCACAACGCCGGTGTGTGGAGCGGCCCCGCCGTCATGCCGGTCAACATCATCGCGCCGTACCTGCTCACGGCCCTGCTGCGGGAGCCGCGCCGCCTGGTGTACCTCAGCAGCGGCTCGCACTTCGGCGGGCGCGACTCACTCACCCGAGTCGACTGGCGGGGCCGCGGCGCGGGGTCCTACGCCGACAGCAAGCTGTACGTGACGACGCTCATGGCCGCGGTGGCCCGGCTGCGTCCCGGGGTGCTGAGCAACGCCGTGGACCCGGGCTGGGTGCCGACGAAGATGGGCGGGCCGAGCGCCCCGGACGATCTCGAGCTCGGCCACCGGACCCAGGAGTGGCTCGCCGTCAGCGACGATCCGGAGGCCCTGACCAGCGGTGGGTACTGGTACCACCAGCAACGTCGGCAGCCGCATCGCGCGGTGCACGACGTGGGGTTCCAGGACCGTCTGCTGCGGGCCCTGGCCGAGGAGACGGGCACACAACTCGGCTGATCCCGGTGGGGCCCGGACGCCCCCGGCGAGACGCGTGTACGGCTGCCGCGCGCCTGCGTGCGGCGTTGCGGGGTACGCACAGCGCCATGGGATCTTTGAGTTCACCTGTGCTGTTGGTGCTGTTCCTCGTGAGCGCGGCGGTGATCTGGTTCGCGGGCGTCAAACTGTCCGACACCACCGACGTGCTGTCCGAGCGGCTGCATCTGGGCAGTGCCCTGGGCGGGTTGATCCTGCTGGCCATCGCCACGAACCTGCCGGAGATAGCCATCACCGCCAGCGCCGCCATGGCCGGACAGCTCGATGTGGCGGTGGGCAACATCCTCGGCGGCATCGCGGTGCAGACGGTCGTGCTGGTGGTCCTGGACGCCGCCGGGGTCCGGCCTCGCGCGCCGCTCACCCGCCTGGCCGCCAGTCTGGTTCTCGTCCTGGAGGGCGCGCTCGTCGTCGCCGTACTCGCCGTCGTGGTCATGGGCACCCAGCTGTCGGCAGACCTGTCCTTCGCCCGGCTGAGTCCCGCGCCGCTGATGATCGCGGCGCTGTGGGTGATCGGCCTGGTGTTGCTGGACCACGCGGGCAAGGGACTGCCGTGGCGCGAGGGCGGGGACGCGCCCGGGACCCAGCCGGAGCCGCGCGGCCATTCCAAGGGCAAGAAGGAGAAGGCGGCCACCGACCGGGGCGTCGGTACGGCGCGCGCCGCTGTGGTCTTCACCGCCGCGGCGGTGGCGACGCTGGTCGCCGGTGTCGTGATCGAACGCAGCGGGGAGGAGTTCTTCGCCCGTCAGGGCCTCGGCGGGATCCTGTTCGGCGCCACCGTGCTCGCTGTCGCGACCTCGCTGCCCGAGATCAGCACCGGTCTGACGTCGACCAAGCTGGGCGACTACCAGCTGGCCATCAGCGACATCTTCGGCGGCAACGCCTTCCTGCCGGTGCTGTTCCTGCTGGCCACCGTCATCTCGGGCAAGCCGGTCCTGCCCGGCGCGCACGACACCGACATCTACCTGACCGCCCTCGGCATCCTGTTGACCACCGTCTACATCGCCGGGCTGATCTTCCGGCCGCGACGGCAGTACCTGCGGATGGGCGTCGACAGTCTCGCGGTCCTGGTGCTGTACGCCCTCGGCGTCGCCGGCCTCACGACGATCGCGGGGTGAGGCAAGTACGAGTCACCCGACCCAGACATGCCGGTGACCGGTCTGCGGGCGGCCTTCCGGCCCACCGCCGCGCCGCCTGTCTTCCTCGAGCGCGCGGGGTTGGCAGGACGGTCCTTGGCGTAAGGCGCTCTGCGGCGAAGCTCATCGGGTGCCGGACGAGATCCAGTCGTCGGTGTACCGATGACGGTCCAGGCCTGCGGCCTGGAATTCGTCCTCGCCGGGGCTCGGCGTCACGCCGAGCTGCCGGAGAGCCTGCGAGATCGGGCTGACCTTCGGGGAACCCGACTCGTCGATCGGTCCCCATGCCAGTGCCCCGTCCAGCCACACGGCGGCTCGTTGCTCACCCCCACCACCGAAGAACTCGGCTTCGACGTACGCGACGGGCCCTGCGACCGACCACCGGGCGACCCGCTGCTCGAAGCTTCCCGGGAGCCGCCAGAAGCCGAGAGCGGCCTCGCTGCCGCGGCCCGTCACGGCGTGGACGAACTCGTCCGTCATCGGCATCAGCGACAGGCCCTGACGCAGACGCGCCAGTCGGGCCTCAGGGACGTCCCTGGACACGACGCGCAGCAATTCTTCCCCAGCGATCACTGCCTGCAACTCGTAGGCCATCCGACCTCCTCCTGTCCGGTGGGCTCATCCTGCCTCAGTCGGTCGGCTCGGCCCCGTCGGCGTCGGCTGCCTCGATTCAGTCCGCCTCGTCCTCCAGGAACGTCACCTCGGTGATGCCCTCGCGGTTCGACAGGCGGGGGACCAGGTCTTCGCGGGTGCCGTTGCCGGACAGTTCCAGCAGGACGCCCACCTGGGTGGGTGCCGTCCGGGTCGGCAGGGGGCCCGCCGTGCGCAGGCCCGCCACGTGGAAGCCGGCACCGGTGCACTCGCTGACGATGTCCCGCAGCAGTCCGCGTCCGTCCAGGTAGCTGATGCGCAGCAGCACCGTCTCCGTCGGCGACCTGGGCAGCCACCTGGCGAGGACGGGGAAGACGAACGCCACCACGAGATAGGCCACGGTCACCCCGCAGGCCAGCACGAGCAGTCCCGCGCCCGCGGCCGCGCCGATCGAGGCCGAGAGCCATACGCTGGCCGCCGTCGTCAGGCCCCGCACCGCGTCCCGCCGGACGAAGATCAGTCCGCCGCCGATGAAGCCGATGCCGGACACGATCTGGGCGGCCACCCGCGAGGGGTCCAGTGCCACGCCGGGCCGGCCGAGCATGTCCGCGAAGCCGTACTTCGACACCAGCATGAACAGCGCCGCGCCCAGTCCGACGAGCACGTGCGTGCGCAGGCCGGCCGACTTGCGCCGGTACTCGCGTTCGAGACCTATGACCGCGCACAGTCCGAAGGCCGCCGACAGGTAGGCCAGCGACATCGCGTTGTGCGTCATCGCCCCACCGCCTGCCCGGGGGCGGGCCGGCCCGCCGAGGGGCGGGCGGGGCGGGTCGCGGCCGGCGGACGTCCCGTGCGTGTCATGTCTCCTCTTCCGGGTGCGGCGCACACGGTCACGGCCCGCAGTCACCGGTGCACGTCACCGCAGCGCCGCCCTCCTGTGCGGGTACGGCGTAGGTCTCCACGGAGTGCGGTACCCGGGCCGGTCGCGGCCAAGCGGCCCCTGGCGCAGGTCGGCGGCGGCGCGCGCCACGGCGACGGGGAGGGGACGGAGACGCGGACGGCGATGGTCACCGGGTACGACGCGGGAAAGGGCCGTCGTGATGATCAGTACAGTCTCGCCATGGATCTGCACGACGAACTCCTGATCGACCTGATCAACCAGACGGAAATGGAAGGCGCCGGTCCGCGCATCACGATCGTGACGGAGGGCGCGGTGATCACCGGCCGCCTCGCGCCGCACCGGCACTGGGCGCTGGACGTCGCCGGCCGGCTCGGCGACGACGGCGGCCCGGACGCGCGCTTCGCCGAGGCCTTCACCCGGGAGGCGGCGGAGCCCCTGGGCTATCCCCCGGCCTTCGTCCACCTGCACGGCTGCCAGCTGATCTCCGGCGCCAGCAGTCTTCCCGCCGCGCTCGGCGAGTACTTCCGGGTGCCCGTGTCCGCGGTACGGGCGTGGAGCGTGCGCTGAACCAGCCGGGGACCGCCGCGCAGCGCGTACGCAGCCCACCGGCCGACCGGGTGGCCCGGCACGGGCGCGCGCTACTCCATTGGGCTCGCGATCCCGGCTCGACGGTGTGGCTCGTGGTGCGCCCGCACCGATGTTCGCTGACATGGGTGGCGCGTTCCGGGACCGGGCCTGGAAAGCGTCCCCGTCCGGTGAAGGAAATCCCGCTGTGTAACGCCCGCCAGGTGGCCCGGGCGCTGCCCGCGCTGATGGGCGCCGTGCCGGTGGACGGGGTAGGTGTGTCCGGAGCAGGGGATCGCTGACGAAGGTGCGGGCCGGATGACCAACCGTATCTGTACTGTCGGGCACTCGACGCGCGACTTCGACGAGGTGCTGGAGATGCTGCGGGCGCACGACGTGACCTGCCTGGTCGACGTGCGCTCGTTCCCGTCGTCCCGGAAGTACCCGCAGTGGAACCGGTCCGCGGTCGAGGCGTCCCTGCCGCCCGGTATCGGATACCGCTGGATCCGCCGGCTCGGCGGCCGCCGGCACACCCCCAAGGGGGTGCCCAGCGAGAACGGCGCATGGCGGGTCAAGGCCTTCCGCGACTACGCCGACTACATGGCCGGCGAGGAGTTCGCGGCAGGCCTCGACGAACTCCTGCGGCTGGCCGAGGACGAGCGGCCGGCGATCATGTGCAGTGAGGCGGTGCCTTGGCGCTGCCACCGGCGGCTCATCACCGATGCGCTGATCGTGGCCGGCGCGGAGGTGGTGCACATCATGTCCCCCACGACGTCGAAGCCGGCCGTCCTGAACGAGCACGCGCGGGTCCGCGACGGGCACCTGGTCTACCCGCCGCCCGAGTGACGCAGTACTCGCGGCGGCGCCGGCGGATCCGATCGCTCTCCGCTCACTGCTCGGCCGTAGCGGCGCTCCGCGTGGGGCGGGACACGTCGGTTCCGCCGGGTGCGGGGGCCCGTTCGGCGGCGAGTGCGCGGCGGCGTGCCGGGGCGCCCCAGGCGTAGAAGAGGGCGCCGACGCCGAGGAAGAGCACCAGCGGCACCACCTGGCTGAGGGTGTACTGCAGCCGCTCGCCGGCGAAGCTCGGGGGCAGGGAGTCGGCGGCGGAGCCAGCGGTGCCGAACCAGCCGACGCCGAATCCCGGCCAGATCAGGACCACGACGGTGAAGGCGACCAGGCCGGTGGCGAGCACGGTGACCGTCCACAGGCCGAAGCGGCCACCGGGCACGCTGTACGGCCGGGGCGTGTCCGGGTACTTGCGGCGCAGCACGATCAGGCTCGGGAAGGTGATGACGTAGGAGATGAAGGTGGTGCTGATGGCGAGGCCGAGTCCGGCGGCGAAGTACTTCTCGCCGTCGCCGCTGGTGAGGTTGAGGGCGACGATCAGCAGCACGGAGGCGAGGACGGAGGAGAGCACGTTGACGCGGACGGGGGTGCCGTGGCGTTCGGAGACCTTGCCGAGCCAGGCGGGTCCCGCCCCGTCCGCGCAGGCCACCGCTTGCGCCCGGTGGGCTCCCATCGCCCAGGTGACGCCGCTGGTGAGCAGGCCGATGATGAGCCCGGCCGCCGCGGTGCCGCCGAGCACCGAGCCGGCGCCGGTGAGGACCACGGTGCCGTCGGCGGCGACATGGCCGCCGTAGACCGTGAAGACGGCCTTGCAGGCGTCGATGAAGCCGGAGAGGCTGCCGATCTCCTGGGCGGGCAGGACGAAGAGGATGCCGAGGATGGGGCCGCCGTACAGGACCAGCGAGGCGAAGCCGGAGCGGAGGATGGACAGGGGGATGTCACGCTTGGGGTTGGTCATCTCCTCGGCGGCGGAGCTGGGGAGTTCGAAGCCGACGTAGTTGAAGATGAGGACAGGCACCAGGGCGACGAAACCCGCGTAGGTGGGGCTGAACTCGCCCGCCGGGAGGGCGTGTACGCCGTGCTCGGCGGCGTAGACGACGACGGAGACGAGGAAGAAGCCGAGCAGGACGATACGGGCCACGGCTCCGGCGGTGGGCACCCACTTGCCGACGCGTACGGACTGGATGACGGCGAGGGCGCCGAGCCAGATGAAGGCGAGACCGGCGGCGTACTTCCACAGCCCCGGCAGCGGGGTGAAGAACTCCTCCCAGGTGGTCAGGGCGATGATGCACAGGCTGCCGCCCAGCCACACCGGGTTGGAGAGCCAGTAGAGGACCTGGTTGAGGCCCGCGACCAGCCGTCCGAAGGCGAGCCGGGTCCAGACGTAGGGGCCGCCCTGGACGGGGAAGGCGGAGCCGAGTTCCGCCACCAGCAGGCCGTAGGGCAGGAAGAAGGCGAGCGCGAGGACAGCCATCCAGGTCAGTCCCTGCGGGCCCTGGGCCGCGACCGAGCCGATGGTGTCGAGGCCGACGAGGGTGCAGATCAGGAAGAAGAGCACATCCAGGCGGCGCAGGTCCTTGCGGAGGTGGGAGCGCTGCTCGCTCCACCCCTCGGACAGGTCGGGGGCGTTCGGGCCGGGGTTCGGGGTCGCTTGGGTCACGTGCACGGCTCCTGGGGGACGTGGCTGGTGTGGGTGGACCGTTTGGGGGGTGAACGACCTGGGCCAACTGACTGAATGAACAGTTAGTAGTGGGCGACTGTGGCGTGCGTCGCACCGGTCCGTCAAGAGAGCGGGAGGAGGTTTTCTCCGCCTCTACGCGCGGCCGTGGCGTCCTGGGCGCGAGGCGGGCATGGCTGAGCGGCGGCACGGCGAGGGCCGCGCCGCCGGCCGGTCGGCGGAGGTCTACGCGGTCGTCGTGGTGCGGCCGTAGATCTGCTTGCCCAGCCACTGTCCGCCGTCGAGGGTCAGGCACTCGCCGGTCAGGTAGGACGCGCGGTCGCCGAGCAGGAAGAGCGCCGCGTCCGCGACCTCTTCGACGGTCGCGAAGCGGCCCGCGGGGACGGAGGACAGGACGTCGGCGCGTGCCTCGGGCGTCGCCCAGAGCGCGGCGCCGGCCCCGTCCGTCTCGGTCGGGCCGGGCGCGATGCAGTTCAGCCGGATGCCGAGCGGGGCAAGTTCGACGGCGAGGGTGCGGCTCATGGCCAGGACGCCGGCCTTGGCGGCGGCGGAGTGGACGGTGCCGGGGTGCCCGTGCCAGGCGTACGTGGCGATCACGGAGAGGATCGCGCCCGCGCTGCCCGCCTCGCGCAGGTGGCGGGCGACGGCGCGGGTGCAGTAGTAGGAGCCGTTCAGGACGATGTCGACGACCGCGCGCCAGCCGTTGGGGCTGAGGTCGATGCCGGGGGTGACGAAGTTGCCCGCGGCGTTGTTGACCAGCCCGTCCAGGCGGCCGTAGTGATCGGCCGCGGCCGCCACGAGTGCGTCGACCGCCTGGGGGTCGCGGACGTCGGTGGGGACGGCGAGCGCGCTGCCGCCGGCCTTCTCGACCAGGGCGACGGTCTCGTCGAGGCGTTCGCGGGTGCGGCCGGCGACGACGGGCCGGGCTCCCACCGCGGCGAGTGCCAGGGCGATCGCGCGGCCGATGCCGCTGCCGCCGCCGGTGACGATGTACGTGCGGCCGGTGAACTCCGCGCTCTCGCGGGTCGTCATGTGCGGGGCCTTTCGGTCGGGGCGAGGACCGCGTGCGCGTCCAGGGCGAGTGCGCCGCCCGGGTGGACGAGCAGCGGGTTGACTTCCAGCTCGGCGAGTTCGGGATGGTCGGCCGCGGCCCGGGCGAGCGCGCACAGCGCGTGCGCCGCCGCGTCCAGGTCGACGGCCGGAGCGCCGCGCCAGCCCGCGAGCAGCGGCGCGTGGCGCAGCGAGCGCAGCAGGTCGCGGGCGTGCTCCGGGGAGAGCGGGGCGAGGGCGAGGACGACGTCGCCGAGGAGTTCGGCGCGTACGCCGCCGATGCCGGCCATGAGGACGGGGCCGAACGCGGGGTCGCGCCGCACCCCGGCGATGAGTTCGATCGCGTGGGCTTCGGTGGCCATCGCCTCGACGGCGTACTGGTCGGCGCCGGTCGCGGCGTGCATGGCGGTGAAGGCGTCGCGCACGGCGTGCTCGTCGGTGAGCGAGAGCGCCACACCGCCCGCCTCGGTCTTGTGGGCCAGACCCATGGCCTTGAGGACGACCGGGTGCCCGATGCGGCGGGCGGCGCGCACCGCTTCGTCGGCGCTGCGCACGAACTCCGCTTCGGGAAAGGACAGTCCGTAGCCGCGCAGCAGCTCACGGATGGTGCGGTAGCCGCCGTCGGTCACGGGGTGCGCGCTCGACGGCGGCTGTGTGGGTGCCGGGGGCGCCGGGTGTGTCGTCCGCAGGTGTTCTATGCCCGCGAGGGCGGCCGCCGCGTGCTCGATGCGTTCGTAGACGGGGATGCCGCGTCCGCGCAGGACGGTGAGGGCGGCCGTGTCCCGGGCCATGGTGTGGACCAGGAGGGTGCGGCCGGACCGCTCCGCCGCGTCGGCGAGTTGGTGGGCCACCGCGCACTCGTGCTGTTCCTGCGCCGGGTTGGCGGTGGCGTAGTCGCCGAAGTAGCCGGTCAGGACGACCGCTTCGGCTTCGCCGGACGACAGCAGGGTCCGGGCGATCCGGGCGTAGGCCGTCAGATCGGCCTCGCCCGCGCCGGCCAGGTCGACGGGGTTGCCGCAGCCCGCGCCGGGCGGCAGGTGCGCGGCGAGCGCGGCGCGGGTGGGCTCGGACAGCGCCGGTACGTCCAGGCCACGGGTGGCGAACGCGTCCGCGGCGAGGGCGCCCTGGCCGCCGCTGTCGCCGACGACGGCCACGCGGGAGGGGCGGATGCTGGGTGAGGGACGTGCGCCCGGCGCTCGGGGTGTGCGTCCCGCGCGCTGACGCGCACTCGCCGCCGCCCCCGCCGTCGCCCTCGCCCCCGCCCTCGCCAGCAGGCAGACGGCCGTGTCCACGACCTCGCCGGCCGACTCCAGCAGCAGCGCGCCGGCGTCCCGGCACACCGCTTCGACCGTCGCGCGGGCGGTGACCAGGGCGCCGGTGTGGGACGCCGCGGCCCGCCCGGAGGCCTCGCTGCGGCCCACGGTGAGCAGCAGCACCGGCTTGCCCGCCGCGTGCGCGGCGGTCAGCGTACGTGCCAGGCGGCGGCCGTCGCGGAAGTCCTCCACATAGGCGGCGATGACCTTGGTCGGTTCGTGGTCGATGAGGGCGTCCAGGGCGTCGGTGGCGTCGATGTCGCGCTGGTTGCCGAGGGAGACGAAGCGGGAGAAGCCCTGTCCGGCCCGGGCCAGCAGGCGCCCGATCTCCAGGGCGAGGTTGCCGCTCTGCGAGACCAGCCCGACCTGTCCGGCCGGGAAGTCGCCCCAGCTCAGGCGCAGTTCGGCTGTGGTGTCGACGACGCCCATGCAGTTGGGTCCGAGCAGGCGCGCGCCGCGTGCGGTCACCAGCCGCGCCAGCGCGCGCTCGTCGTCGGCGCCGGCGCCTCCCGAGGTGATGACGGTGAAACAGCGCGCGCCGGCGGCGAGTCCGTCGCTGACGACGCTGCGCACCTGCGGGGCGGGGACCGCGATCACGACGTGCTCCACCGCGTCCGGCAGCACGGACAGATCCGGCAGGAACGGTGTGCCGTCCAGGGCGCCGCCCCGCCGGTTGACCAGGTGGACGGTGCGGCGGTGGCGCCCGGTCAGTGCGCCCGAGGCGAGCCAGTACCCCCACTTCGCGGGGTTGTCGGAGGCGCCGACGACGGCCACCGACCGGGGGTCGAAGAGCGGGGCGAGCTGGCTGGAGCGGGTGGCCCGCTCGATGTCCGCGGCCGTCAACGGAAGACTCCGAAGCGCTCGGCGATGACCGGCAGCCGCTCGGCGGCAAGGGCGTGCGCTGCGGCGCGGGGTGTGCAGCCCTCGGTCTCGGCGCGGGCCAGGAGCTGGTCGACCAGGGCGCGCATCGAGCGCCGGGTGTGGGCGAACGCCTCGTCGGCGTCGGCGCCGATGTCCCCGAACAGCGTCCACCACCACCAGGCGTTGGTGCCGGAGTTGACGGCGACGTCCGGCAGCACGGTGATGCCGCGGGCGGCGAGCAGCGCCTCCGCGTCCGGCACCACGGGCATGTTGGCGGCCTCGACGATCCAGCGGGCGGTGATGGCGGCCTGGTTGGTGGTGTCCACGGCGTAGGAGACGGCGGCCGGCACGAGCACCTCGGCGTCGGTCGTCAGCCAGGCGTCGGCCGGCAGTTCCCGGTCCTCGGCGCGCAGTGCGGCGCGGTCCACGCTGCCGTGGCCGTCGCGGGCGGCGAGCAGCGCCTCGACGTCGAGGCCGTCCGGGTTGGCGATGGTGCCCTTGATGTCGGCGACCGCGACGACGCGCAGCCCCGCGCGGGCCAGGAAACGCGCGGTGGCGCCGCCCATGGTGCCCAGGCCCTGCACCGCGACCCGGGTTCCCCGGTGCGGAACGCCGGCGCGGTCCAGCGCGGTGAGCACGGATTCGGCGACCCCGCAGCCGCCCACCAGTTCGTCCAGGCCGATCCCGTCGACGTCGATGGCGAAGGCGTCGGCGAGCCGCTTGCGGGCGGCCTCCTCGTCGTCGAGGAGGGGGTAGACCGCCTGGATGGAGGAGACCAGTCCGGCTTCGGCGGCGGCCCGGTCGACGAGGTCCTGGGTCAGGCCGAGGTCCTCGCCGGTGGTCCAGAAGTGCTCGATGTAGGGGCGCACGGCGCGCAGGTAGCGGACGAGGACGCCGTACGCGGCGGGGTCGCGCGGGTCGCAGTCGATGCCGCCCTTGGCGCCGCCGAGCGGGATGTAACGGCCCTGCGGGTTGTAGTGCAGCGCCTCCTTCCTCGTCATGCCGCGGGCCAGGCCCGTGACCTCGTCGAGCGTGCAGCCGGGACGCATGCGCAGGCCGCCGCTGGAGACGCCGCGCACCAGACAGTCGATGACGAGGAATCCCTGACGGCCGGTGACGTGGTCGGTCCAGGTGAGGGAGACGAACGGGGCGGGCGTCTGCGTCCCCGGCCGCCGCGGTCCGCTCGCCGCGTCTTGGGAGGCGGCCGGCGAGGTGGTGGCGGGCGTGGTCATCGCGGGGGCTCCTCGGGGACGGTGATGAGGGTGGGGCCGGGGATGGTCAGGGCTTGTCGCAGCGCCTCGGCCAGCGCGGAGGGCGAGTCGGCGCGTACGCCGTGGCCGCCGTAGGCGCGGGCCAGGGCGGGCAGGTCGACGGGCGGCAGATCGACCGCTACGGCGCGGTCGCCGCGGGCGAGCATCTCGTCGCGGATCTCGCCGTATCCGCCGTTGTCGAAGACGACGACGGGCAGCGGCAGTCCGAGCTGTACGGCGGTGGCGAGTTCCTGAACGGAGAACTGCAGGCCGCCGTCGCCGCTGAGCGCGACGACCGCCCGGCCGGGGTCGGCGGTCTTGGCGCCGATGGCGGCGGGCAGGGCGTAGCCGAGGGTGCCGAAGCCGGTCGGGTGCAGATAGCGGCCCCGCGGGCCGACGGGCAGGTGCGGGAGGGCGCCGTAGTAGCAGCACTGGGCACTGTCGGAGGTCAGTACCGCGTCGTCGGGGAGCACCGACCGGATCGCCGCCAGATACGGCAGCAGGTGTGCGTCCCGGCTGTGTGTCTCCGCATCCCGTTCGGCGCGCAGTGCGGCAACCGCGCGGTGGGCGGCGTCGGTGTCCGCCCTCGTGGTGACCTCGCCCTGCCCGAGCGCGGCGAGCAGTGCGCGCAGAGCGGTGCGGGCGTCTGCGACCAGCGGGATGTCCGCGGGCAGGGCCGTGTACATCTGGGCGGGGTCGATGTCCGCGCGGACGAGGGTGCCGCTGAGCGTGGGCGGGGCGTCCCACAGGTCGGACTCGGCGAGTTCGGTGCCGACGGCGAGGACCACGTCCCGCTCCTCCAGCCACCGCCGCACGGCGCTGCTGTGCAGGGACACGCCGAGCGACAGCGGATGGGTCTCCGCGACGACGCCCTTGCCGTTGGCCGTCGTCACCACCGGGGCGCTCAACGCCACGGCGAGGCGCAGGCATTCGGAGGCCGCCGCGCGGGCGCCGCCGCCCAGGACGATCGCCGGGCGTCGCGCTGTGCGCAGTGCTTCGGCTGCTGCCGCGAGGGCGCCGGCGGCGGGCCGCACGGGCTCGGCCGGCGGGGCGGTCCTGACCGGCCCTGCCGGCTCGGCTGCGGTGAGCAGGTCCAGCGGCACCTCGATGTGCACCGGCCGGGGCCGCTGCGTAAGGAAGAGGGTGAAGGCGCGGGCCACCGCGGCGCCGATCTCGTCCACCGAGGACACACGGTGGCTGAAGGCGGCGACGCCGCGCAGCGCCTCGCTCTGGCTGCGCATCTCGTGCAGCAGCCCGGTCGGCTGCCGGGGATGGCGCAACGGCATGCCGGGCGAGACGACGAGCAGCGGCACACTGTCGGAGTAGGCCTGGCCGACGGCCGCCGCGATGTTCAGCAGCGCGGGTCCGGTGGTGGTGAGGGCCACGCCGGGGTGGGCGCTGACGCGTGCGTAGGCGTCGGCGGCGTAGCCCGCGCCCTGTTCGTGGCGCGGGTTGACGTGGTCGATGCCGTAGCCGGACAGGTGCCGGTAGATCTCCAGGTTGTGGGTGCCGGGGATGCCGAACGCCCGGGTCACCCCGTGTGCGGCGAGCGCCCGCACGAGGGCCTCGCCGCCGGTGAGCGCGGACACGGGGGCGCTCGTGCGCGCGGCCTCCGGTGCGGTGGTGGCGGGCGTCATCACATGCTCCGCGAGATGACCAGGCGCATGATGTCGGAGGTGCCCTCCTCGATCTCCTCCAGTTTGGCGTCGCGCATCCACTGTTCCACCGGGTACTCGCGCGAGTAGCCCCAGCCGCCCAGCGTCTGCACGGCCGCCCAGGTGCAGTAGGCCGCCGTCTCGGAGGCGGTGAGTTTGGCCATCGCCGCCTCGGCGGTGGCGTCCAGACCGGCGTCCAGCCGCTTGGCGGCGCGCCAGGTCATCAGGCGGGCCTGCTCGATCCGGGTGCGCATGTCCGCGAGCCGGAACGCGACCGCCTGGTGCTCGATGATCGGCTTGCCGAACTGCACGCGGCTCTTGGCGTAGTCACGGGCGTACTCGTAGGCGGCGCGGGCGACGCCGGTGGCGGCCGCGCCGAGCACGGTGCGGGAGATGTCGAAGGTGCGCATCAGGCCCTGGAAGCCGCGGCCCTCCTCCCCCAGCCGGTCCTCCTCGGGTACGAAGACGTCGTTGAGGAAGATCTCCCGGCACACGATGGCGCGCTGGCCCATCTTCCGCATCGGCTCGCCGAACTCCATCCCGTCCGCGCCCTTGCGCAGCAGGAACGCGGTCACGCCCCGGGAGCGCTGCGCCGGGTCGGTCTTCGCGAAGACGACGTAGCACTCGGCCTCGCCCGCGTTGGAGATCCAGGCCTTCTGTCCGTTCAGCCGGTAGCCGCCCGCGGTGCGGGTGGCCGTGGTGGTGATGGAGGCGGCGTCGGAGCCCGACCCGGGCTCGGTGGTGGCCAGCGACGTCATGGGGGTGTCGGGGCCGGCGAGCGGAGTGAGCCAGGTGCGCTTCTGTTCCTCGGTGCCGAGTTCCATCAGCGGGTCGGCGAAGAAGCCGTTGGAGCACAGCAGGTTGCCGATGCCCAGGTCGCCGACGCACAGCTCCTCCTGGACGAGGACCTGGGTGAAGACGTCGGTGAAGCCGCCCCCGCCGTACTCGGCCGGCAGCATGAAGCCGGTGATGCCGACCTTGGCGGCCTTGCGCCACAGGTCCCAGGGGGTCTCGGTGTCGGCCTCGTCGACGGCGCGGGCCCGCGGCCGGATCTCCTCCTGCGCGAAGGAGCGGGTGAGATCGACGATGTCCCGCTGTTCCCGGGTCAGCGGGACCAGCTCGGTGGGCAGCTCTGACATGACCTCTCCAGACACGAGGAAGGGGGACGTCTCAGCGTCTCAACGTCTCGAGTTCTCAACGTCTCAACGCGTCGAGGGGGAAACTTTTACTGAATCGGCAGTCAGTATTCGGAGGGCGGCCCACCGCTGTCAATGGCCGTGCGTACTGAATGGCGATTCAGTTGGGGAATCAGTTGTGCGGTGCGGTGGGGACAGCGGCCCGAGGGCGCCGAGGTTGCCTGCGGAAGTACTGCGGCGCCAGGAGCGCGCCGGCCACCATCAGCAGCCCGCCGGCCGCGAGCGCGCCCACTCCGATGAGGAAGACGCCGCCGATGTGCCAGCGCGGCCCGAACGGCAGGGTCCAGGACGTGGAGCTGTTGGCCGGGTCCCAGTCGTTCACGAGGCTCCACACGCCGGCCGCGAGCAGCGTCGCTCCGCCCAGCGCGGGCAGGATGACGCGCAGCCAGAGGCCGCCGGCGCCGCGCCGCCTGTCGTCGCGGTGCGCCCAGGCCGACGTCAGGCCGGTGAGGCCGTAGTAGAAGGCGATCATCAGGCCGCACGAGGACACGGCGTCGCCGATGACCTGGCCGTCGGCGAGGAGGTTCATCACGACATAGCAGACGGCTCCGGCGAGCCCGATCGCGACGGTGCCGACGTGCGGACTGGCGTACCGCGGGTGGGTTTTCGCGAAGACGCGCGGCACGGCACCGCGCCGGCCCATCGCGAGAAGGGTGCGTCCGAGGGTGAGCACGGTGGTCTCGGTGGACGCGGCGGCGGAGGACAGCACCATGAGGACGAGCAGGTGCCACAGGAAGGTCCCGACCGCGCCGGTGCCGAAGACGGCCTGCCCGATCCCGGAGAAGACGTCGCCGAAGTTGTCGGGGTTGCCCAGCCCGACCCCGCTCGTGCCGACGCCGGCGAAGGCCAGGGTCGCGACGGTGGCGACCAGGTACAGCGCCAGCAGCACGATCGTGGACCACACCGCCGCCCGGCCGGGGGTGCGGTGCCGGTCGGTGGTCTCCTCGTTGACGGTGACGGCCGTCTCCCAGCCCCAGTAGATGAAGAGCATCAGCACCAGGCCGCTGACGAACGCGCTGGGCGAGGGGATCTCGAACGGGTTGAGCCACGACAGGCTCGGCCGCCGCGCACCGGGGGCGGCGTCCCCGGCGTACACGCGGACGAGGGCGACCACGGAGAACACCACGAGCATGGCGAACTCCAAGAACAGCAGGGCACGTTGGACGGCGGCGGCCACCTCGATGCCGCGGTAGCAGACGGCGGTCATGAGGGCCATCCAGCCCAGCCCCACGGCGAGGACCCACGGGCTGGAGGGATCGGAGCCGATACCGTCCGCGCCGCAGAGGATGAAGACGTACTGCCCCGCGACCTGGGCCAGGCTCGCCATCACCAGGACGAAGGAGGCGATGACGGCCCAGCCGCCCATGAAGCCGACGCGCGGGCCGAGGAAGCGGCCGGCCCAGGTGAAGATCGTGCCGCAGTCCGGCTCCCGGCGGTTGAGGGCGGCGTAACCGAAGGAGACGAACAGGATCGGAACGAAGGCGAGCAGGACGATCACCGGCGCCTGGAAACCGACGAAGGCCACGATGAAGGCCAGTGTGGCGGCGAGGCTGTAGGCGGGTGCGGCCGACGCCACCGACAGGATCAGGCTGGTCGCCATCGACAGTGCGCCGGTCCGCAGGCCGCCGTCGGCGTCCTGGTCCGATGTGGTGCGTGCGGTGGTTGCCATCATCGACCCCCTATCCAGGGTCTCGAGCGGTGAAAGGCCGACGGCTGGGCCGCGCCTTTCGCGACAGTGGGCCCGTTCCGCACGCGGACGCGCCGGAGCGTGGGCCCTTGGGGGGACGCCTTACCGGCCTCGGTCGGAGTGCGCCCGCAGTGGTCAGAATCGCAACGCTGAATGCTGGGTCAATGTTGCGGAAGCAGGCCGTGGTGTCAATCCCGCCGACGACATGGATCGCAAGCATTGACTATTGCGTCAGTCTTGCGCCATGCTCGGCCGCCATGTGGGAAGAGACAGGGATGGACCTGATCGAATCCGAGGTCGTGGTGGTGGGAGCCGGTTATGCCGGGCTCGCCGCGGCGCTGCGGCTGAAGGACGCGGGCGTCGACTGCGCCGTGATCGAGGCCGCCGACCGGGTGGGGGGCCGCGTGCTCAGTGCGTCGGGGCCCGGGGGCCTGACGCTGGATCACGGCGGCCAGTGGGTCGGCCCGACGCAGAAGCATCTGCTCGCCCTCGCCGCACGCTTCGGCTGCGGCACGTTCCCCACCTGGGACGCGGGCAAGCACATCGAGGTGTGGCACGACGGCGCCGCGGTCCCCTATGTCGGGGCGGCGCCGGACGACGGACCGGGCATCACGGAGTACGACCGCGTCACCGCTCTCCTGGACGACCTCGCGCGGACCGTGGACACCGGCGCCCCCTGGCGGACGCCGCGCTTCGAGGAGTTCGACGCCTGCACGGCGGACACCTTCTTCCGGGCGCAGACCACGGACCGGGACGCCCGACGCCGCCTGGCGCTCGCCGTCCAAGGGGTGTGGTGCGCGGAGCCGTACGAGATCTCACTGTTCCACGTGCTGTTCTACATCGCCGCCGCCGGCGGCTATGAGCAGCTGATGGAGACGCGGGGCTGCGCCCAGGACAGCCGCTTCACGGGCGGGGCCGCCGGTCCCGCCCGCGCGGTCGCGGACCTGCTCGGCGAGCGGGTGCGGCTGGGCGAGCCGGTGACCGCGATCGAGTACGACGCCGGCACCGTCCGCGTGCACACGGCGGCGACGGTGGTCGAGGCACGCCGGGCGATCGTGGCGCTTCCCCCGCAGGCGGTCCGCGCCGTCCGTTTCGAGCCCGGACTTCCGCTTAGCCGGGACGGCTGGCTGTCGCACAGCCCGATGGGCCGCGTCGCCAAGGTCCACGCCGTCTACGACACCCCCTTCTGGCGCGCCGTCGGCCTGTCCGGCACGGCCACGCTCTACGACGACGGGCCGGTCGGCGTGGTCTACGACAACTCCCCGCACGCGGGCGCACCCGGCGCGCTCGCCGGATTCGTGTACGGCGACCGGCTCACCCGGTGGGCCGGGCTCGCACCGGAGGAACGCCGCGACGCCGTGCTGGCGAGCTTCACCCGCGTGGTCGGAGAGGCGGCGGCACGGCCTCTCGGCTACACCGAGAAGGTCTGGTCGCAGGACGCCTTCGCCCGCGGCGGATACGAGGCCTACGTCACCCCCGGCGGCTGGACCGGCTACGGCCGGCACGGCTGGCGGGAGCCCACCGGGCCCGTGCACTGGGCGGGCACCGAGACCGCCACGGCCTGGAACGGGTACATCGACGGCGCGATATCCTCGGGCTACCGCGCCGCCGACGACGTCATCGGCTCCCTCACGGCGGACGGCTGAAGGGACCACGCAGCATGACCGCGACTCACGGCCCGGCAGGGGACGCCGAGACCAGGGACCCGACCCTGGCGGACCGGGCGCGGCTGGTCGTGGCGTCGGCTCCGATCAGCCAGCGCGAGTTCGCCGACCGTATCGGCATGGACCCCACGGCACTGTCCAAGGCGCTGCGCGGCAGCCGCCGTCTGAAGGATCACGAGCTCGCGGCCATCGCGCAGGTCGGCAAGGTGTCGCTGCGCTATCTGCGCACCGGTGCGGGACGGCCTCCCGTCCCGCGCGACACCACCGCCGGCGTGAGCCCGCGCCGGCGGGCCGACGCGCTGGACGCCGAAGCACGCCGGGCCCAGATCCTCGAGGCGACCGCCCGCCTCATCGCCCGGCGCGGCTTCCACAAGGTGCGGGTCGCCGACATCGCCCACGCCTGCGGCACCAGCACGGGCACCGTGCACTACCACTTCCCGGCCAAGGACGACGCGCTGCGGGCCGCGCTGCTGTACTACGCCGAGCGCTTCCACACACGTCTGAAGGCCGAGTTCCGCACGGCCGGCAGCACGGTGGAGAAGCTGCGCCGGCTGATCGAGGTGCAGTTGCCGGCCGGCGAGGAGGACGTGGAGGAGTGGTCGGTGTGGGTGCAGTCGTGGAACGAGGCGATCCTCGACCCGACCCTGCGGCCCGGACAGAGCACGGTCTACGCCCGCTGGCGGCAGATCGTGCTCGACCTGGTGCGGGCCTGTCAGCGGGAGGGGATGGCGGCGGGCGCCGACGCGGAGGCCCTGACCGGGCGCTTCACCGGCATGGTCGACGGGCTGGCGATCCAGGTCCTGGCCGGCACGGGCGACATGTCGACGGCCCGGATGCGGGACCTGCTGCTGGACGCGTTCGAGCCGCACATCACGCTGCGCTGACCGGCGCGGGCACGGCACGAGGCCAGGGACCGCCCCGCCGCCCCCGGACGACACCTGCGCTGCCACCTCGTGGACGATAACTCGATGGCCGGGGCGGGCAGTTGTGCAGGAGTATGCCCCACATGACTGAGCGACCCGCGCGATGGACCCAGGCGACCGTCTACCCAGACATGTGGGCGAACCCGGACGACGATCCCCGCAACAGCGAAGGTCCCAGCCCGGACGGTGAGCTGCCGACGCTGCAGGACTTCCTCACGAACTACCGCCTGACCCTGCGCATGAAGTGCGACGGCCTCAGCCCGGAACAACTGGCCCGCCGCTCGGTCCCGCCGTCGACGATGTCCCTGCTCGGCCTGGTCCGGCACCTCGCCGAGGTGGAACGCGACTGGCGCAACTGGATCTCCGAGAGCGACCCCCTGCCCAAGCTGTACGGCAAGCGCGACGCGGACTTCGACGAGGCCGTCGGCGAACAGGCCGTGGCCGACGCCGCGTTCGCCGACCTGGAGCGGGAACAGGCGGCGACCGACGCCGCGCTGGCCGCGTACCCGGACCTGGGCGAGCACGTGGGCAAGGAGCGGATCGCCGTACGGGAACTGCTGGTCCACAGAATCGAGGAGTACGCCCGCCACTGCGGCCACGCGGACCTCCTGCGCGAGTGCGTGGACGGACGGGTGGGGCAGTGAGCGGGTCGCTCCGCTGATCAGATTGCGGGACTGCGGCTGCCCGGGTACGTGAGCGGCGCCACGCCTCAACGCGCCGACAGCGACCAGGCATAGTCTCGGTGCCGTGGTCGACGACAGCGGCGTACGGTTCACCATCCCGCGCGGTGCAACGGGTTTCTTCCGCCGGGAGGACGGCCCGCTCCCGGACACCGACCTGCGTGCGTTCCGCACCGCCCTCCACGCGGCTGCCCGCACCGCGGGAGGCACCGTCGGTCTGATCCGCTCACGAGTCCGGGGGCGGCAGACGCCGCATCACTGCGTACGGCCGCCGCCGGAGGGCGGCGAGCCACATACGGGGGAAGTCACGATGCCCCGCCGCGCCCGGCATGGCCCGTCCCGTGCGGCGCCTCTTCGACCCTGGGCTACCCGGCCGACGGGGAGCACGGCATCACGACCGATGAGTTCCCCCAGGTCCCGCGGCAACGAGGAGCGTGAGCCGTGTGAAGCCGGCCCAGGAATACGTGAGCGCCACCCTGACCGGTGACGCGGTGCGCGGCTGAACCGGGCCGGCATGCCGGCACCGCGGCATCGGCCCCCGCGAACCAGGAGGCGCAGGGTTCCCACTGCGGGGTCCGCGAGGGCCGACTCGCCACTCAGTACCCGCCGTTCCACCCGGTATACCCCAACCAGGTTGTACGTCCTGTTTGTTCTTCCGGTCCGTCAGCGCTCATGGCTGTCCGGCGGGCCGCAAAAAGAGGGTGGGCCGACCCTTTTCGGGTCGACCCACCCCACGGGCGCCATCGCTCATGACGCCGACTGCTTACCGCTCAGGGCGCGCTACCGGTCACCACCGGTACCAGCGGCCCCGGCGGCCGCCACCGGCCGCCGGCCGGACGACGAAACCGAGCAGCCACACCGCGAGCACGATCACCGCGACCCACCACAGGGCCTTGAGCGCGAAGCCCGCACCGAACAGAACCAGAGCCAGTAGAAGAACCAGAAGCAGGGGAACCATTGTCATCAACCTCCTGGCCGTCGTGTGCTCTCATCGCGCCCCGGCAAACACCCGATCGCCGAGTTACTTTCACAGGGTGGAGGGCATACGGGCACGGCGTGCGCGGGGTTCAACGGACGCGGACCTGACCGGTTGAAGCCCGGCGGTGCGCCGAGGAGCCGACGGCATCGTGGCCACCGCCCTTACTGAACTCCGGTTTCCCTTTTGGCGGTTCAGGCACCTGGGACCAGGGTGGGCGGGGACGGGTCGGCTCCGCTTGGGGTGTGGGCGCCGCTGTTGGGGACAGGTGCTCCCAGGGCTCGGGAAATTCCACGAGCGGCAGCCAGGACGGGAGGGATCAGGACGTGGGCGTGGGCGGTGTCGGCGTGCGCGACGATCGACACGGCCGCGACCACACCGCCCCCTGGTCCGTACACCGGTGCCGCGACCGACATGCTGTCCATCGTCACCTGCCGGTCGCTGATGGCGACTCCGGTTTGCCTCACCTCAGCGAGAGCACGCCGTACCTGCGCGGGAGAGCAGAGAGTCCTTTCCGTGTAGCGGGTCAGGGGCAGGCTGAGGACCTGCTCCTGCATCGCAGCGGGAGCGTGCGCGAGGAGCACCAGGCCGACCCCGGTGGGCGGAAGGGAGAATCGGCCGCCTACCCGGGTCAGTACCGGCACGGCTCCTCGTCCGGCAAGCCGCTCCACGTACACGACCGACAGGTCCTCGCGCACGGCCAGTTGCACGTTCTCCCGTGTGAACTGATTCAGGTCCGCCAGGTAGGGCAGAGCCAGCTCGCGCAGCCCCAGGCCACGCGGTGCCAGAGCCGCTATCTCCCAGAGTCTGAGGCCGATGCGGTAGCCGCCGCTGTCCTCCCGCTCCAGCGCGCCCCAGCATGTGAGCTCCTTGACGAGGCGGTACGTAGTGGTCAGAGGCAGGCCGCTGTACCGGGAGATGTCCGTGAGGCGGAGCACTGGGCGGACGCTCGAGAAGGCCTCAAGTACCCGCATGGCCCTTCCCGTGACCGTGGCGGTCGTCCGCTGTCCGTCCTGCATGCGGCTCTCCTCGTCCAACCGGAAGCCGGGTCCGGCGGCTCGCCGCCGGCGTCGCCGCTGATGCCGCTCCCTGGTGCACTCCTGAAGTTAGGCATTTGATGCACGCCCGTCAATAGTTCGTATAACTTCCGCCGTGGATCGTCTGCACCCGGGCGTCCACGAAGGCCCGTGCTACGGGGTGTTCGCGCCCTTCAACGTCCCTTCTGCTTCCGTTATCCGGAAGCGGCGCTTCTTAGATGTGGTGACGGGCGGCACTCTGGCTCTGACCACGCCTCAAGCCGTTCATGTCGCCTCGTTGGAGAGTCATGTCATCACTCCCCCGCAATCAGTGGTACGTCGCCGCGTACGCCCATGAGGTGGGCCGCGAGCTGTTCTCCCGCACGGTGTGCGGGGAGTCGGTTCTGCTGTGGCGTACGGAAGCCGGCCAGGTCACCGCGATGGCCGACCGCTGTGTTCACCGTCGTTTCCCGTTGTCCGAGGCCCCGAGCCGTCTGGTGGGTGACAGCGTCGTCTGCGGCTACCACGGCTTCACCTACGGCGCGGACGGCGTGTGCACGGCGGTCCCGGGCCAGACCCGCGTGCCGCGCACGGCCCGGTTGAACACCTACCCCGTCAAGGAGCAGGACTCCTTCGTATGGGTGTGGATCGGCGACCGAGACAAGGCCGACGAGACCCTGATCCCCCGGAGTCCGTGGCTGGACTCGCCGCGGTACACGACCGTATGCGGCATGGAGCCTCTGGCGGCGCGCTACGGGCTGCTGGTCGACAACCTCATGGACCTCTCCCACGAGACGTATCTGCACGGCGGCTACATCGGCACCCCCGAGGTGGCCCAGACGCCCATCACCACCGAGGTCGACGAGGCAGCCGGCGTCGTCTACGTCAGCCGCCACATGGACGACGCGGAGTGCCCGCCCTTCTATGCCCGGTCCACCGGGATCACCGGGCGCATCACCCGCTGGCAGGACATCGAGTATCACGCCCCGGGCCTCTACCTCCTGCACTCCCGCATCGCCCCCGTCGGCGCACCCGGCCCCGACGCGAACGGCAGCGACCCGCACGCCTTCCATGTCGAGGTCGTGTACGCCATCACCCCCGAGACCGAGCACACCACGCACGACTTCTGGGCCGTGGCCCGCGACTTCGCGCTGGAGGACGAGGAGGTCTCCGACTTCCTCCGGGAGAACAACCGCGCCGTGGTTCTCCAGGACGTCGCGGCCCTGGACAGGCTCGAGCAGGTGATCGCCTCCGAGCCGGCCGGAGTGCAGGAGCTCAGCATCAACATCGACACCGGCGGTCTGGCGGCCCGTCGCATCCTCAAGCGCCTGGCCGAGGCCGGTCCGGAAGCGACGGGCACGACCGAGCGGCAAGCCGTGGCCGCACCATGAGCATGCCCCCCTGCACCCCTGCCGTCATGCTGACCGGTGACACCGTCTACCGCGTCGTCTGGGTCCCCGGCACGGACCGTCTGCGCGGCTGGTGCTGGTGCGGAGCGTGCCACGAGGCCGAGGGCCCGGTCGAGCTGTGGGAGTGGTTGCTCGCCCACCCGACCACCATGTCGACGGCGGATCCGGGGCAGGGAGCGTCCTCCCACCCCCTCCCTGCCGCCGCTCGCCCGGACCGGCCCCGAGATCTGAGAGGACACGAGCCGAGCCATGACCAGCAAGCATGAGGAGGCCGAACTCGACCTGGTGGTCACCCGCAGAACGTCCGAGGCGGACGGCGTCATCGCACTGGAGCTCCGTGATCCCGCAGGCGCGGACCTCCCCGCTTGGACTCCCGGCGCCCACCTCGACCTGCTTCTCGCCCCGGATCTGGTGCGTCAGTACTCTCTGTGCTCCGATCCCGCGGACCGCTCCGTCTGGCGGATCGCCGTCCTGCGCGAGCCGGACAGCCGCGGCGGATCCCGGCGGATCCACGACGAGGTGCGGGAAGAGAGCACCGTACGGGTCCGCGGACCGCGCAACCACTTCCCGCTGGCCGAGGCCGAGCGCTACCTCTTCATCGCCGGAGGTATCGGCATCACGCCGATCATGCCCATGGTCGCCGCAGCGGAGGCGGCCGGTGCGGAGTGGACGCTCACCTATGGTGGCCGCAGCCGAGCCACCATGGCCTTCAGCGACCACCTGACGGCGACCTACGGGAAGCGCGTGGCGCTGCGCCCTGAGGACGAGTACGGCCTCCTTGATCTCGGAACTCTGCTCGATGCCCCGGACGAGGACACCTTGGTCTACTGCTGCGGCCCCGAACCGTTGCTGAAGGCCGTCGAACAGCGCTGTGCGGCGTGGCCGGCCGGGGCACTGCATGTCGAGCGCTTCGCCCCCAAGGAACACCAGGCGCCGGTGCTGGACGGCCCCTTCGAGGTGGAACTCGCCCAGAGCGGTGTCACGGTGACGGTGCCTGCGCAGAAGACGATCCTGCAAGCTGTCGAGGAGGCCGGCGTACACGTCCTGTCCTCCTGCCAGGAGGGCACGTGCGGCACCTGCGAGACTCCCGTCCTGGCCGGGGACGTCGACCATCGGGACTCTCTCCTGACCGCCGAGGAGCAGGCGGCCATGGACACCATGATGATCTGCGTCTCGCGCGCCGCCTGCCCGCGCCTCGTCCTCGACCTCTGACCCCGCGAAGACCGCGGGCCGGGCCTTAGCAGCGGGCCCGGCGCGGTCAGGCAGTCAGACCCGGTCAGGCAGTCAGACCCGGTCAGGCGGTCAGGCCACGGGACCGAGGAACGTCAGTACGGAGGCGTCCTCCTCGATCAGCGGGGCGAGGGCTGTGTTGAACGGGCCGCCGTACGGGGCCTTCAGATGTGCCTGGAAGGCGTCCTCGTCCCGGTATACCTCGAAGATCCAGTAGGCCCGGGGGAACTGGTCGGCCATGATGTGGCCCCAGCCGCCGGAGTTCATGTCGGCGATCTGGATCTGTGCCTTCTTGCCGGCGAGGTCACGGACGTCCCAGGAGTCCCAGTTGAGTGCCTCGTCGTCGTTTCCGGTGGCGTCGCGTACCACCTGCCGTCGACGAGGAGTTCGACGGTGGTGGGGTCGGCCTGGTCGGCGGGGTGGTTGCCGCCGCCGATGAGGAAGTCGACGTAGTCCTTGTCGATGGTGAATTCGGGAGAGGTGAGGCTGCCGGTCGTCGAGTCGCCGTTCAGGAAGGTGTTTGCCAGGCCGTGGCCGAGATAGCCGGTGACCTGCTGCTGGCCGGGCAGGCTGCCGGTGGCCGGTGCGGTGCCGAAGGCGTCTCCGGTCGTCGTCCAGCCGCCGTAGGTGCCGCCTTCGAAGTCGGCGAGGACCGTGCCCTCGGGCAACGGCCCCCGTTCCAGGACGGTGCCGGCCTGGTGCGGGTGCTGTCCGCCGCCGACCTTGAAGTTCAGATAAACAACATCGTCGCGCTGGGCATCGTCATCGAACTCGCCCGCAGCAAACGGAAGGACGTCGCGGTCGTCGCCTTCGACGACGTGGCGCTCGCCGAGGCCCTCGAACCGGCCCTGACCGTCGTCGCCCAGGACCCCGAAGAGATCGGCAGAAGCGCAGCGAGGACCGCCCTCGCGCGCCTGGACGGCGACCGCTCACGCGCCCGCACCATCACCGTCCCCACCCGGCTGATCACCCGAGGCTCGGGCGAGCACCCCGCGGTGACCGCAGGAGGCATGCAGCGGGCGATATGAGGTCCAGCCAGGCGACGGGCCAGGTGCGGCACAAAGCAGTCGTGGAGGCGACGTCCGGTGAGTCGGGGCTTGGGCGTCATTCCGAAGGAATGTGAAACTCGAATTCGGGACGGTCCCACGGCACGGCGGGCGGGTTCGCGAGCGCGGTCCCGGTCCGCACTGCGCCGACGCGGTGGTAGAAGTCCTCGGCGGGAAGATGCGACACGACTTTGACCCGGTCCAGCCCGGCGGCACGCGCTTCGGACTGCATGTGCGCGACGAGCAGTCGTCCAATACCCCGTCCTTGCGCTTCATCGGCCACGAACAGCAGGTCGAGCTCCGGTGGAGCGAGGACGAGCGAGTAGAAACCGAGAACCCGGCCTCCCTGCTCGTCGTCGCCGACGGCTACGAAGGCGCGGTGGGCCTCGATGTAATCAGGGCCGACCCGGTAGCCCGCGACCGCGGCCGCGTACTTACCCTCGTAGGCGCTTGAGCCACGCACGAGCCGCGTGAGCCGTTTGGCATCCCGCGCGACGGCCCTCCGAATGGTGATCGGCCGGCTGGCCGGGGAAGTGCGTGAACTCATCGGGAGAGTATTTCGCACCGGGGAGTGCCTTCGTGCAGCGGGTCCGCTGCTGGGGCAGGCGTTCCTGCACCGCTCGGCGCACTTCGCGGGCCGCCCTTGCCACGGAGGTGACGGTGGGGTGATCCGGGCCGGGATGGTCTCGCGAGGCACCGCCTCGTCGAAGGACAGGTGGACGTCGTCCCCGGTGTCCACAGATTCCACCGGACGGTGGCTGCCGTCGAGCATCCGCTGCTGCACCTGCTGGCGCTGCACCTGCAGGGAGCGCACGCGCGCCCGCAGCACGGCGGCGGTGCCGGCCGGCAACAGGCACTCGGTCTGCTGGTGCCAGGCGTCGACCGAGCCGGACAGCTGGGGGATGACGGGGCCGTCGTTCTGCGGGCTTGCGGTGCTTGAGCCGCTCGTTCGCCGCGGTGTGCCCGGCCTCAGGACTCCCAGCCCGTAGAAGTGTCCATCATCCAGCCGAGTGGGTAGGTTCCGCCGCCTGCCTCCATTGCGGGTGGCTCCCCACCTGCCTCATTGAAGGCGTTCAACGCCTCTACCAGCGCCAGTCGCTCGGTAGGTCGCAGTCGGCGTACGATCCCGGCGATTTCCGCCCGGCGTCGGGCTGTGGCCGTCTCGACGGTTCGCCGTCCTTCGTCGGTGAGCTGCAGCATGGTCTCCCGGCGGTTCGCGGGGTTGGGCTGCCGGTCCGCGAGACCGATCGCGATCAGCCGGTCCACCATGCGCATCGCCGTGGAAGGGGCCACTTCCAGCAGGGCCGCCAGATCGACCAGCTTCGTGGCACCACGACTGAAGAGCACCACCAACATCCGGAACTGCGGCAATGTGACCCGTTCCTCCACCCCGGCAAGCGAGCGCGCCGACACGGCCACCAGCAGCCGAGAGGCGGTCAGCACCGCACGAGTGACCGCATCGACATCGTCCATTTCCCCTGCTGAGGTCTCCCTGTGCGCCATACATCATTTCTACCGTGCCGACATCCCGCCTGGTCCCGCGGTGAGCAAAGCGCCCACTCGCATCATGCGGGCAAAGCACTGTCCGCTTCAGCGGCCAGCTCCATGGCGGTCACCCCACACAGCCGTGCTTGAGCCCAGGCAAAGCAGCCGGCGCGGACGGTCCCGGGCCGGCTGCTCCGCCCCGCGGGAGCGGGCCATCAACGGACTGGTCGCCTTGGAGATCGGCGGTGCCGTGGTCACTTTGGCCCGGTGTGCGTGGCTGTCGGATCGCAGAGTTCTTCAGCCACCTGCTGCGTGGGCGTCCGGTGGATGCGGGACCTGGTCGACCGGCTTCACTTCGCCGCAGCCGGTGCGACCGTCGGTCCCGTCCTGATCGCCGTGTCCGTCGCGCTCACGGGGTCAGTCCGCGAGCGCGACCTACCGCCGACGGGAGGTCCTGGGGTCCGGGATACCGCATCTGCGCTGCTCACAGCGTCGGCCAGCCCGTCACCGGAGGGCGGCCTCGCACCTGTGCCGCACCGCGCCATGGGGGGCTTCCCTTGACGTCTTTTGCATAATGCAAAATAGGGAGAGCGTCGAAGACCACCACACCTGACATCGAGGAGACCGCAGGAGCATGCATACAACCCCCGGACGAGGATCGGCAGCGGGCCCAGCGGGCCCAGGACTGGCGAAGCTGCGCAGCGCCCCATGGGGCCTCATGGTCCTCGCGGTGGTGATCGGCGCCGGAGCGGGCGCGGGATCGATCGTCTTCCGCTGGTGCATCCGGACGTTCACGCTCCTGCTGTCGGGACACGCGGACTACGCTGCCGCGCCCGGCGCCGGTCACCCTCAGCTGCCCTGGTTGGGTCCCTGTTTCGTGCTCTTCGCTCCGGTGGTCGGCGGCCTGCTGTACGGCCCGCTGGTGAACCGCTTCGCCAAGGAGGCGCGCGGCCACGGCGTGCCGGAGGTCATGGTCGCGGTCGCTCAGCGCGGCGGCCGGATCAGCCCCAAGGTCGCCGTGGTGAAGACACTGGCCTCCGCTCTGACCATCGGCTCCGGCGGCTCGGTGGGCCGCGAGGGGCCCATCGTCCAGATAGGCTCCGCTCTCGGCTCCACGCTCGGCCGGGTGACGAAGGCGACCGAAGGCCGAATGAAGCTGCTCGTGGCCTGCGGCGCGGCAGGTGGCATCGCCGCGACCTTCAACGCCCCGCTGGCCGGCGTCTTCTTCGCCATGGAACTCATCCTCGGCACCTTCTCCGCCGAAGCCTTCGGCGCGACGGTCCTGGCCAGCGTGACCGCGAGCGTCATCGGTCGCGCCGCCTTCGGCGACGTGGCCTTCCTGAACCTGCCGGGCTTCCGGGTCGACCACCTCGCCCAGTACGGACTGTTCGCCCTGCTGGGTGTTGTCGCCGCCGCGGTCGGCGTCGGCTTCACCCGTGTGCTGTACCTGATCGAGGATGCCTGCGACTGGGCCTGGCGCGGTCCGGAGTGGCTGCGCCCGGGAGTCGGCGGCCTGGCCCTGGGAGTGGTGCTGCTCCTCCTGCCGGAAATGTACGGCGTCGGTTATCCCGTGCTGGAGAAGGCGACGGAGGGCCACTACGCCGTCACCTTCCTGCTCCTGCTTCTCGTGGGCAAGATGGTGGCAACCAGCCTGACCATCGGCATCGGCGGCTCAGGGGGTGTCTTCGCACCGAGCCTGTTCATCGGGGCGATGCTGGGCGCCGCGTACGGCGCGGGTGTCCACGCGCTGCTTCCCACTTCCGCCGGCCCCACGGGAGCCTATGCACTGGTCGGCATGGGAGCCGTGTTCGCCGGCGCGGCCCGTGCTCCCATCACGGCCGTGGTGATCCTCTTCGAGCTGACCGGCGAGTACTCGATCATCCTGCCGCTGATGCTCGCCATCGTGCTCGCGACGGCCACCAGCCGCCTGCTGTCCCGGGACACGATCTACACGCTCAAGCTGCGACGCCGCGGCATCGACCTGGAGGGCCCCGCGCCCGGCGCCCGGATCGGCGGCCAGCGGGTCGCCGCGGTCATGGAGCCACTGCCGGCTCCGCTGCCCGCGTCCACGCCAGTGGCCGACGCCGCAGACCTGCTCACCCTCTCCGGCCATGGCGCTCTCCCGGTCGTTGACGCGTCCGGCCGTTACATCGGCGTCGTCACCGCACAGAGCGTGGCGGAGAGCCTCGCCGAGGAGCCGGACGGAGTCCCACTGGACGTCGGCCGGCTCGCCGAAGCTCCCCACCCCGTCACCGCCGAGGAACCGCTCGCCCGCGCGCTGCACCACCTGGTCTCCGCGTCCGGGACCGGCGTACCGGTCCTCGACACCGCCGAAGGTTGCCCGGTCGGTTGGCTCAGCCACCAAGGCGCCCTGCGCGCCTTGCACACCCCGTCACCCACGTGATCACTTGGGCAGCGGACGGCAAGCGCCGGACGCCGTCAAGCGCACTGTGCCCACGGACCAGCTCGACGCTCCCCCGCGGCAACCGGCCCCACCCCATGGTCGCCCTCGGCCCGCGCCCGGAACCGACCGTGCGGACCAGCTGACCGCCACCCGCTCCGACGCCCGGCTGGCGACCGGCTGACCAGGGCGCCGACCAGGTCGGCCAGGTCGGCCAGTGGTCCCGTCCAGGACAAAGCCTGGGCCTTGCCGGCGCCCTGGCCGATGAGGATCGCGAGCTTGGTGCCGTCGTCGATGATGTCCGCGGCCTTGCGCAGCTCGTCCGGGTCGGGCAGCACCCGGGACCGGCTCCAGCCGACGCTGGAGTGCCGTACACCCGCTGAACGCCCCACTCGGTCAGGCGCCGCAGGACATAGTCGGCGACTTGGGTCATGGTGTTCTCCATAGCCGAGAGCGCGTTTGGGCACGCCCGGGGGCTGCCTCGGCTCGCAGCACGTAAACCGGGCTGAGCAGGGCATTCGGGCGGCCGATCGGGACGCGGGACGGCAGGGGAACAGAGGACACCTGCGCCGGGGCACGCCCGGCGCCGCGCCGCCGTCCGACACACGACCGTCAGGGTTCGTCCTGGTCGGGATGTCCCGGCATGGCCGGGTGCAGGGCGAGGACGAAGACACCCGCGACGACGGCTGCCAGCCCCGCCGCCTGTGCGGCGAGTGCGCCGGGATGGGTCTGCAGGCGATCGCCGAGGAAGCCGACACCGCAAGCGATGCCCGAGAGGGGCTCTGCGGCTGTGAGCGCGGGCAAGGACATGCGCAGCGGCCCGGCCTCGAAGGCGCTCTGCACCAGCATGAGCCCGGTCAAGGCGAGGGCGACCAACGCGTACGGCTCCCAGCGAGCAAGCAGCGCGGTGAGGCCGCCGGTGCCGTAGACCTCGGTCGACACCCGTGTCAGGGCGTCCTGCAGGCCGTACAGCAGGCCGGCGGCCGTGGCCAGGAGCGGGGGCTCCTCGAAGAGAGGAAGATGCCGCGCGAAGGCGATCAGCACGAGCGCCAGGCCGACCACCAGACCGATCACCAGCCACTGCCGGAGCGGCCCCGCGTCGGCCGGTCCGGCGCTGGGCCGGCCGGCCACGGTGAAGGCGACCACGCCCCCGCCGAGCAGCAGTACTCCCGCCCAGCCCGACCGGCCGAGCCGCTGGCCGCTCAGTCGGCGTGCCAGCGCGAACGCGAACAGCAGGTTGGTCACCAGCAGTGGTTCCACCTGCGACAGCTCGCCCTTGGCCAGTGCGACGACGCTCAGCAGCTGCCCGGCCACCATGCAGCCGATGCCGGCGAGCCAGAGACCGCTGTGGGCCAGATCCCACAGGAGCCGGAAGCGCAGCACATCACCCGCAGGTGCGCGTTCGGCGGCGTGCTGCTGAAGCACGAAGCCGATGCCGAGCAAGCATGCGGCGGTCAACCCGAAGACATAGACCATGAGAGCTACCGTTGTGCCCGCCCGTTCGCCGACAAACCCCGCAGCTTCTGATCAAGGCGCGGTGGGTAACAGATACCCGGTCGCTCCCATAAGCCACTCCTTCAAAGAGATGAAGGCGGGAGCTGTCATGGACAGAGAAAGCGACCGGCGCCGGCGCGTGGGCGCGGATCAGATCGTGGATCCGGCCGGCGAGCACGGCGCGCTCTTCCCATCGCAGGGTCACTCTGCACGGTGATGACGAGAACGCCCCGCTGGAGCGTGTGAGACAGCATGCCTGTGTCCTTTCGTCGCCCGCCCTGGTCGACGATGAGGGGCTCTACCCGCCCAAACGACACGAACCTGCACCAGGAGAACGACACCCTCCGCACCCCTCCCGGAACAGAGCACCACGAGCCTGAACGCTCTCCTCGCCGATCGGGAAAAATCCGCGACCATCACTCATGGCATCCCGGACGCATGGAGCACGGACGCCCCGGGCACCCGCCTCGCCAGGTCAGCCACGCCGAGAACCAGGAGATCCGATGATCCGCAACGCCGTGACCTGCGACCGTGAGAGCTGCCTCGCCCTGTACCTGGACCCCGGGGAGCCGGGGAACGCTCAGTTCGAGGACATGATCTTGGAAGCCGGGTGGGTCCTCCGGCCGGCGGCCGTGGTCCTGCCGGGCTACCCCGCCGCGCCCGACGTCGTCGCGCACC
This sequence comes from Streptomyces sp. NPDC097129, assembly GCF_055668065.1. NCBI lineage: Bacteria > Bacillati > Actinomycetota > Actinomycetes > Kitasatosporales > Streptomycetaceae > Streptomyces > Streptomyces sp. NPDC097129. Next base: position 292,130 of record NZ_JBVOQE010000003.1, read on the forward strand.
TCTGCCCCGCCTGCGCGGCCGAACGCGGCCCTGTCCTCGAACGCGGATCGTGCCCCACCTGCGCCGGCTCGACCGAAGACCTGGAGGCCGGGTCCACTTGCCACTACTGCCGGAAGGTCGTCCCCCACCTGGCTGACGAATGGTGCTGACCCGCAGACACCAGAACACCCCCGCCGATATCGGCCGCCCTCATGCCGGCGATGCATCCGGGGGCCACAGGGCGCTCGCCATTTGGGCCGGAGACATGGCGCACGACCTGTCCGCGCCGCCCCGGTCGCGGCTGTCGGGCTGTGAATCATGCAGGAACTGGATGCGCGCCATATGGGCACTGGTGCCGGGCACAACCATGGATCCGTCGTCGGCCGCGGGCACCGCCTCACCGGAATGGCGGCTCGGACGGCGTGCCCGTGCTGACCATGCTGCTCCGCATGCGGGAAGAGTGCATGGGTACCGCTACGAAGGTTCCCGGACGCGGCACGATCCGACGCTACGTCAGTAAAGTCAGCAGACTGGACATCCCCGCAGTCAGCGCCGGTTTCCCCGAGGCTTCAGCGGCACCGTCGGCAGCACCGGGGCCGGCAGCGGATCACCGTCGTAGCCCGCCACCTCGCCGAAGCGCCGGCCTTCCATCCAGTCCCGGCGCGCCTGTTCGATGTCCTCCGTCGACCGCCCGATGAAGTTCCACCACATGACGATCTCCTCCTGGAACGGCGGGCCGCCCAGGAGGATGAGGCGGGCCGGTTCGTCCGCGGGGTTGGTCAGGGTGAGGGTCGTGCGGTCGGGCGCCGCGTAACCGAGTTCCGCCGGCTTCAGGGGGGTCCCGTCGAGGACGATCTGTCCGGTGTCGACGAGGACGCCGTGTTCGAAGTCGGGGGCGACGTCGAGCGTGAGCGTGGCGCCGGGGACCACGTGCAGCTCGGCACCGAGCAGCGGGGTGAAGGTGCGCGCCGGGGAGGTGTCCCCGGCGAGGGTGCCGAGGAAGACGCGGGCCTCGCCGCCGTCCAGCGGAACCGGCGCGGGGGCGTAGTGCTGGAAGTCCCGTGCCGTGTCGCGGTGTTCCTCGGGCAGGGCGACCCAGAGCTGCACGCCGTGCAGGGTCGTGGTCGCGGGGGTGGAGACCTCGGAGTGGCAGATGCCGTGGCCGCTCGTCATGAGGTTCAGCTCGCCGGGCCGGACGAAGGCGTGGACGCCGAGGCTGTCGCGGTGTTCGATCTCTCCGCTGAAGAGCCAGCTGACGGTCTGCAGGCCGATGTGGGGGTGCGTGGCGACGTCCATGCCTCCGCTCGAGGCGACGTCGTCGGGCCCGTAGTGGTCGGCGAAGCACCAGGCGCCGATCAGTGTCCGGGCGCGCTGCGGCAGTGTGCGTCGCACTCGCATGGCCCGGGGGCCGCCCAGGGGTACGTCGCGCGGGGTGAGGATCTCGATGTCCGCGGGCGCCGGTCCGTCGGCCTCGCCGCCGCACCGGAGGGCAGCGTGCAGAGCTTCTGTGTTGCTCACCGGTCTGCTCCTGCCCCGAAAAGGAAAGTTCGACTTTCAACATTCATGCGGTGACGATAGGACGTACATCGTAAGATCGCGCGATGAGGGAGATCACGTGGCGGAGACGGTGACGGCGACGACCCGGGGGCGGGTGTTCGTCGACAAGCAGAGCCCTGACGCCTACCGCGCGATGAGCGCCACCGCCGAAGCGGTCCGCAAGGCCGCTGCCGACGCGGGACTGGACCGCGTCCTCGTCGAACTGGTCAACATCCGGGTGTCTCAGCTCAACGCCTGCGCCTTCTGCCTCGACCTGCACACCCGGGCCGCCCTGCGGGCCGGGGAGACCACCCAGCGGCTGGGCGTACTGCCCGCCTGGCGCGACACCGAACTGTTCTCACCGCGCGAACGCGCGGCGCTGGCACTCGCCGAAGCCACCACCCACCCGGCGGACGCCGACGCGCAGAGCACCGCCTACGCCCTCGCCCGTTCCGTCCTGTCCGACGACGAGATCTCGGCCGCCATCTGGGTGGCGATCACCATCAACGCCTTCAACCGGGTCTCCGTCATGAGCAAGCACCCGGTACGGCCGGCACCGCCCCACTGAATCACGTGTCCACCGGCGCCGGCCCACTGAAGGATCGCGCGTCAAGCGTTTCTCGGCCCTGGAGAGCGGCTGACGGGATGTCGGTCGCGGGGAGGGCGTGATGACGAACCCCGTTGTGTGAAGCGGCATTTCGTGCCCTCTTCCACAGGCCCGTACGGTCGGATTCATGGAGTGGAATCTTTCGACGGCCGAACAACTCGTGGCTGCCTTGCGTGCCGGTGAAGTGACCTCGGCGGAACTGACCGACGAAGCGATCGCCCGTATTGAACGGGACGACGAGGCGATCAACGCGATCTGTGTGCCGGACTTCGACCGTGCACGCGCCGCCGCGCGCGGTGCCGACCGGGCGCGTGCCCGCGGTGAGGACCGGCCGCTGCTGGGCATTCCGGTGACGGTCAAGGAGTCGTACGACATTGCGGGGCTGCCCACGACCTGGGGTATGTCGCCGCACCGGAACTTCGTGCCGGCCGAGGACGCGGTGCAGGTGTCGCGGCTCAAGGCCGCGGGCGCGGTGGTGCTCGGCAAGACCAATGTGCCCGTGGGGCTGCAGGACGTGCAGACCTTCAACGAGATCTACGGCACCACCAACAACCCGTGGAACCACCGTCGTACGTCGGGCGGATCCTCCGGTGGTTCGGCGGCGGCCCTGGCGTCCGGATTCGGCGCGCTGTCCATCGGCTCCGACCTCGCCGGTTCGTTGCGCACCCCCGCGCATTTCTGCGGCGTTTACGCGCACAAGCCGACACTCGGGCTGGCGGCGAGCCGCGGCATGGTCCCGCCGCCCGGGCCGGCCCTGCCGGTCGAGCACGACCTCGCCGTCGTCGGTCCGATGGCGCGCACCGCTCGCGACCTCACGCTCCTGCTCGACGTCATGGCCGGACCGGACCCGCTGACGCTCGGTGGGGCGTACCACCTGACGCTGCCGCCGGCGCGCCACGAACGGCTCCGCGACTTCAGGGTCCTGGTCCTCGACGAGCATCCGCTCATTCCGACCGGGTCCGCCGTGCGGGCGGCCGTGGGCCGGGTGGCCGACGCGCTTGTCGACGGCGGTGCTCGCGTCGAGCGGGACAGTCCGCTGCTGCCCGGTCTGACCGAAGCCGCGGTGCTCTACACGAAGTTCCTGTTCTCCGGCTCCGTTGCACGTTTTCCCGTCGAAGCGTACGAGCAGCTGCAGGCCCGCGCCGCCGGACTGAGCGCAGACGATCAGAGTCTCGATGCGGCGCGGCTGCGCGGCATGGTGTTCAGCCACCGCGACTGGATCGAGGCGAACAACCTTCGCGAGCTCCACCGTCATGGCTGGCGGCAGTTCTTCGCCGAGTTCGACGCCGTGGTGTGTCCCATCACGCCCACTCCCGCGTTCCCGCACGACCACAGTCCCGACCTGATGAAGCGTCGGCTCGACATCGACGGTGTCGAGTATCCGTACTTCGACCAGCTCGTCTGGGCCGGTCTGGCCACCCTGCCCGGCCTACCGGCCACCGCTGTACCGGCGGGCCGGTCACCCGAGGGTCTGCCGGTGGGAGTGCAGCTCATCGGTCCGATGTTCGAGGACCGCACCCCGCTGCGGCTGGCCGAATTCCTTGAGCAGGAGATCGGCGGTTTCCAGGCGCCGAAGTAGGGCGTGCCACCCCCTTGTCGCCACACGAGCAGCAACCAGCGTCACTCGAGCACGTTGATGCGCTGCCGGCGCCGCTCGTTCATCCACCCGCATGCTCCCCTTGCGCCCGGATCGCGCCCTTCCCGCAGCCGGGCGGCCGCCCGCACGCTCGGAGCCATGGGGGACGACACCGACCGCATCATCGCTTTATCCGGCCCGGACGGAGAGCGGCAGCGGCCGCCGGGGACGCCGGCGGCCTGGGAGCGGGCGGACCGCGCCCAGGCCGCCCGCGACGGCGCGACCGGCCCCGAGCCGCCCGCCCCTCCCGTGTGTCCCCAGTGCGGTCTGGCGGGTGAGCGTCGCGGCACCTACACCGGGCAGCACGTTCTCCTCGAACCCCGGCTCAGGGTGCCCGCCCACCTCGTTCCCGGGGGTCACCGCTGGCACGTCGACGGCAACGGGGTCGCCTGGAACGGCGGCCTGGACGAGCCGCGCCCCGGTGAGACCTGCCGGATACCGCACCAACTGGCCTGTCCCGGGCTGACGCTGGACGAGATCAGGCCGTGGCGGTGGCTGGCCGCGGTGCGCGACCACAACGCGGCCCTGGCGCAGCAGACGGCCGATGCGGAAGGGTTCCAGGAACGGCTGACCGACGCGGGCTGAGACCGGGCCTCGGTGGATGAACGGGTACGGGTCTCTCAGGTCGTCGCGTTGTAGGTGGCGGCCCAGCCCCCGGAAGTGCGGTCCGCCCTGCTGAAGACGGTCACACCCTTCCTCCCGGCGGAGGGATCGTCGGCCTCCGGCTTCGGGTAGGGCAGCGTGAGTGTGCCGCCGGTGCCGGAGTGCCGTTCGACGCTGTGTCCGTTCCAGAGCGTGACGGTGGTGTTCCGCGGCGCCTGGACCTCGGCATGGTCGAGCCCGGGCGGGGCGGAGACGGTCGTTCCGGTGGTGCGTGCGGCGAGCAGCACGCGGTAGTCGGCGCCGGACAGGCGGCAGCCGCCCGGCGGGGTGGTGCCGGGCCAGTCGGGGGCGTCGATGCCGCGGGCGCGGGCCGCCTTCCACATCTGGGGGACCGAGGCGGCGGCGTGGGCCGGGGTCGCCATCTGCTCGCACATCCACAGCAGGCGGCCCGCGCCCCGCGTCGGCCCCAGCGTCCGCCAGCGGATGCGCAGGGCGAGGTCGGCCGCCACCACCGCGATCCAGGGGTGGAGGGTGCCCATGGGCCCCTGGGCGCCGAGCCAGGCGAGGTAGCGCTGGGCTTCGTCCAGGACGGGGGTCATGGAGTCGGCGGGGATGCCGCGGACGTACGAGGGCCTGCCGCGGAAGGCGCGCGGGACGCGGGCGACGAGGAGGAGCACGGCACGGGCGAGGTCACCGGCGACCGGCTCGGGGTCGTCCTCGTCCTGCGGTGGTTCGCCGTCCTCGTCGTCGGTTCGGCCGAGTTCGCGCAGGACACGGAAGAGTTCCTGCTTGGCCTTCTCGGTGAAGGGGGCCTGCTCCAGGGCCGGGAGCCGCGTGGCGAGGGTGGCGATGAGCGCCTGCTCCGCCTGGCCGGGGTCGTCCGGGATGGGCAACTCCTCCGTGGCAGCGGCCAGTTCGGTGGCGAGGTCCGCCTCCACCATGAAGCGGCTGGTGAGGCGCCCCAGTTCGGTCGCCTGCAGGCTGATCTCGCCGTCGGGTTGGGCGGTGCGGGTCAGGTAGCCGCTGTCGGCGAGGAAATCGGTGGCGTCGTGGAGCGGGTCGAAGGGGTGCTGGCCCTGGTGGAAGGCGAAGGTGCGGGTCCACCACTGCTCGGCGTGGGTCAGGGTGGACAGCCGGGCCTGCACGGCCTCGGCGAGGAGGTGGTCGGGCAGCCGGTCGCGGATCCGTGAGGTGACGGTGTAGCCGGCGGCGAGCCGGGCCTGCCAGTGGTGCCGTTCGGCCGGCGAGGCGAGGAGGTGGGCGTGGCCCTCGCGCTCACCGGCGCCGATGCGTCCGGCCCGGCCGAACATCTGCTGCACCATGGACACTTCGATCCGGTCCAGGCCGATCTGGGTGTCCCGGACGACGACGGCCCGGGCGGGCAGATTGACCCCGGCGGCGACGGTCGAGGTGGCGACGAGGACGTCGGCCTCCCGGGTGCGGAAGGCGTGTTCGGATTCCCGTTTGTGCGGCCAGTCGCGGTAATGGAGGCGCACACCGGCTTTGGTGCACAGGCGTTCCACCACGTCCGTGTCGTCCGGGTCGGCTCCGGTGGTGTCGACGCCGCGGTCGTGCGCCAGCGCGAGCGCGGTGGTGCGGACGGAGCGCTTGCTGCCGCAGAAGACCAGGACGCTGCCTCGGCCGGCGGTGTGGCGGCGGACCAGCGTGACCGTGTGGCGGGTGCGGGCCTTGTTGCGCGTGCCCCAGTCCGCGGCGTCGGCCTCGTCGGACATCAGCGGCAGTTGCCAGGTCAGCCGGGTGGGCCGCCAGGGCGAGCGGATCAGACGCGCGCCGAGCCAGTCGGCCACCTGGTCCGCGTTGGCGACGGTGGCGGACAGCCCGACGATCCGTACCCGGGCGGCGTCCTCGCGCACCCGGGCGAGCAGCGCCTCCAGGACGGGGCCCCGGGTGGGGTCGCCCAGGAGATGGATCTCGTCCACGACGAGGCAGCCGACCTCGGCCAGGGCCGCGCGCAGGGAGCCGGCACGGCAGATCGCCTCGAACTTCTCCGTCGTGGCCACCCACACGTCCGCGTCCCGGATCAGGTCCGCGTCCACGGCGGCCTCGCCGGTCAGCCGGACCACGCGCAGTCCGGCGCGCCGCCAGGGAGCCAGGTCGCGTTCCAGCTCGTCGGTCAGGGAACGCTGCGGCACCAGCCATGCGGCCTTGCGGCCGCGTTCGTGTGCGGTGAGAGACGCCACCATGCCGATCACGGTCTTGCCGGCACCGGTCGGGGCAACGGCCATGATGTGCTCGTCACCGTCCACGACGGCGGGAACCACCGCGGCCTGCACCGGGTTGAACGCCGGATGCGGCAACAGGTTCGCACACTGCTCGGAGACCAGGTCACCGACGGGCACGAAGTCGTCGTCGCCGGTGTCGGGCAGGTCGTCCAGCGCGTCCCACTGGGCGGCGAACGCGTCGCGGGCCGCGTGGGCGGCCGGACCGGCCACGGGTGTCTCGCCCTCCCCCGGCCACGCCGTGAGTTCGGTGGGACTGCCGCCGTCGGAGAGCGTGGTGACGTACTCGCACTCGCTCCAGTGCTCGGCGCTGCGTACGGCCGCCCCCCGCGCGGTCAGCCACTGACGCAGTGCGGCGTACCGCTCGCCGGCCGGCACGATGACCCGTACGTCCTCGGCCGCGCGCAGTGCCGCCTCGGGCGGCCGCCGGCCGGGGTCGGTGATCTTCCCCCACCACAGGGCCCGCGTCTCCTTCTGCGCGGGCAGCGGCAGGTCCTCGGGCCAGTCGGGCTCCGGCCCGGACGGGGCGGCCGGTGAACGGGGTGCGCCGACGACGGTCACCGTGACACCCGGGCCGGGCGGGCGCGGTCCCCTCTCCAGCCCGGCGATCACGCGCGCGGCGGTACGCGCCGTCATCGACGGTGCCGGTCTCGCCCCCGGCACCGTCGCGGGGCGGGAGGGGCGCAGCAGCTTGTCGTACGTCTTCACCCCGAGGTCCGCCAGCGTGAACGCCCGTGGGCAGCGCGGGCAGACCAGGACGACGTACCGGTACTGGCGTCCGCCGGACTCGTACGGCCGGCGCAGGGAGTGCAGTTCGCCTGTGCACTCGGGGCAGGGATGAGGGACGGCTTCCTGGTAGCTCCAGCCGGGTTCCGTGAAGCGTTGCAGCAGCCCCTGCTCCGGCAACGCACCTCCCCAGCGCCGCTCGACCAGCTGAGCCACCGTCAATTCGGCTTCCACCGTGTCCTTTTCCCGCACGCGCATACTCTGGTGCAGGCGGCGCGAATTCGGCAAAGCCCACCGCGCGCTTTTCGCAACACCGGCCAGACGACCGCCCCGCGCCCCATCAGCGGCGCGGGGCGGGCAACGTCGTACGTGGCCGGTCAGCGCACCAGCAGGTCGATCACGCCCGTGAGGTCCTCCTCGCCGCTGCCCTCGGCCAGTCGGCGGCGCATCAGCTCGAAGTAGGGGCTGAGCAGTTCCGGGCTGACACCCTGCTGTTCGGCGGTGCTCAGGAAGGTCGGTGTGCCGGCCACCTGCATGGCAAGGCTGGAGACGACACTCTTGGAGTAGTCGCCGCTGCGCAGCTGGTCGGCGGTATGGTGCACGGCCGGGGCCATCGCGATGAGCCAGTCGGCGAGCAGCGGGGCGAGCGCCGTGGGGTCGATGTCCTCCTTGCGGATCAGGGCGAAGGCGTGCGCGGCACCGGCGAACATCCCGTACATGGCGCTGAGCAGGGCCACGTCGTGCAGGGCCGCGAAGCCCGCGTCCGTGCCGACGTACGTGGTGCCGGCCGGCACGCTCAAGGTCTCCTGGTGCTCCTCGAAGAGCTCGCGCGAGCCGCTGTAGAAGACGTATCCGCCGGCTTCCGGTACGCCGATCATCGGCGGGACGGCCATGATTCCGCCGTCCAGGTAGCGGGCGCCGCGCTCCCGGGCCCATTCGGCGCGGGCGCGGGCCTGGGCGGGGGTGCTGGTGGTCAGGTTGACGAGGTCCTTGCCGGCCAGGTCGGTTTCTTCCAGCACCTCGTCGACGGAGGTGTCGTCCAGCAGACAGACGACGATCAGGGTGCTCGCCGCGACCGCCTCAGCCGCGGTGCCCGCGATTCCGGCGCCCTCGGCGGCGAGTACGGCGGCTCGGGCCGGGGTGCGGTTCCATACGGTGAGCGGGTGGCCGGCGGCCAGCCAGGTGCGGGCCAGCGCGGTACCCATCGCGCCCAGGCCGAGCATCGTGACGGGCGTCTTCTCAACAGTGTTCTGTGTCATGCCGATTAGGCTGGCCACAGGCCCGGAGGAGATCAAGTACGCACTTCGCGGTGGGTGCTTACCCCGGGGTGAGCGAGCACGTCAGAGGGGTGGGGCATGACGACGCTGAACCGGCCGGGCGCACCGGACGGACACGTCTGCGGGATCGATGCCGCGATGGAGGTGATCGGCGGCAAGTGGAAGGTGCTGATTCTCTGGGCGCTCCACGAGCATCCCTGCCGGCGCTTCGGCGAGCTGCGTCGACTGCTTCCGGGGATCACCGAGAAGGTGCTGGCCTCTCACCTGCGTGAGCTGGAAGCGGACGGCGTCGTCCACCGCGTCTCCTACGACGAGGTGCCGCCCCGCGTCGAGTACTCGCTCACCGAGGACGGCATGCGCCTCAACGGCGCACTCCAGCCCCTGGCCGCCTGGGGGCGACTCAGGCGCAGGTGACCCACGTCGAACCGGAGGAGCACCACCACCTGTCTTCACATTTTCGTCACACGGCCGCCACGCATCTCATACGACCGGTAGGCTCCAGCCCGCACCGCCAGCACAACTGAGGGGGGATCACCTCATGAGCATCCGCATGCGCCACGCCATCGCGTTCGCGGCCGCCACGGCCGGGACGCTCGCCGTCGTGACCGCCGCGCCCGCCCAGGCCGCCGAGTACTCCTCGGCCCTGAAGATCAAGGGCGTCCAGTACGACGCGCCGGGCCGCGACGACAACCGCTGCAACGGCGGCAACACCAGGAACGAGTACCTGACGATCAAGAACTACTCGCGCACGAACGTCAACCTCAAGGGCTACGTCGTCAAGGACGCCACCGGGAACAGGTTCGCCTTCACCTCCAACCACACCCTCGAGCCGGGCGACTACGTCCAGCTGCGTGGCGGCCGCGGCACCGACTCCGACCGTGACAACGTCGTCTACCGCCAGAACTGCAACTTCATATGGAACAACGACAAGGACACCATCTACCTGTACAAGCCGGGCGGCGCCCGCGCGGACGTGCACTCGTACACCAAGAGCGCCAACGACCGGGACGGCAACGGCTACATCACGTACCACGGCTGAGCCACGCCTGACCCGGGGCCGGTGACCGGTCGCGGGCTGCCCGCGCCGGCTTCACCGCGCGGGACTCGGCCCGGCCGCTTCAGCCGGGCCGAGGGTGCCGACGTGCGCCCGCCGCGTCGCACGCGGGATGCGGCGTTCGGGTCGCCAGGTGGCCACCAGCGCGGCCGCCAGGAGGAGTTCGGCGATGTCACCGCCGTAGTACATGATCTCCGCGCCCTGCTGCACCTGGTCGACGGGGGCGTGGATGTCGACGAAGAAGCCGCCGTACATGGCCTGGGCGATCAGTGCGTGCGCGGCGATCGCGATGCCGAGGCAGACCAGCCGGGCGCGCACGCCGGGCCGCGCGGGCGCGGGGTCGGGGCCCGCGACGACGTAGGCGAACAGGAACCCGGAGACGAGGAAGTGCGCGTGCGTCAGCACGTGTCCCGCCGGGTGCGCCATGGCCGTGTTGTACAGCGGCGTGAAGTACAGCAGGGCGAGGGTGCCGGTGCTCAGCGTCAGCGCGACCGCCGGATGGGCGAGCAGCCGCGCGGGCGGGCTGTGCAGGACGGCCGTCACGCGCCGGGCCCGGGTCGGCGGCAGCGCGCGCAGCAGGAGGGTGAGCGGGGCGGCCAGGACCAGGGCCGTCGGCGCGTACATGCCGATGAGCAGGTGCTGGGTCATATGGCCGCGGAAGTCGGTGTGCGCGACGGGAGCCAGCGGCAGGAGCAGAGCCACAGCGAGCAGGGCCAGCCCGGTGAGGCAGGAGAGCGTCCGCAGGCGGCTCCATCCCTGGGCGGGATTGCGGCGCCGGGCCCGCCGGACCGCGAGCAGATAGCCGGCCGCAGCGGCCAGCAGGGCGAGGACGGTCAGGGCGGTCGACAGGCCGACGGCGCCGCTCTGGCTGCTCTCGGGGTGCATGGGGTGCATCAGGCGTGGCCTCCGGCCCGCCCGTCACCGGCCGCGGCACCGAGTGCGGCGTCGGGTGTGAAAGGGCGGCCGCTGCGCTGGAGGAGGTAGCCGCCGCCGATGAGCACGGCGCCCAGCAGGAGGAAGCCCGCGTCCCACCAGGCCTGGTGGGGGCCGCCGTGGACGTGGTGGATGCCGAGGATCTGATGGTCCAGGAGTCCCTCGACGAGGTTGAACACGCCCCAGCCGGCCAGGATCCAGCCCCACAGCACCCTCGACGCCCACACGGCCCGCCGCTGATGGGTGACGCGGGAGTAGAGCACGGCCAGGCCCAGCAGTACGGCGAGCCAGCACACGGTGTGGAAGATCCCGTCCCACACGGTGTTCATCTCCAGTCCGGAGACGGTGTGGGGGTCGTAGTACTTCACTCCGATGCGGTCGTGGTTGGTGCTCGTGAGCATGTGGTGCCACTGCAGGAGCTGGTGCAGCAGGATGCCGTCGACGAAGCCGCCGAGACCCACGCCGAGGATGATGCCCGGCAGCCGGAGGCTGCCCGGTGCCGCAACCGCCCGCTGTGCACCCGCTGTGGTGGCCATCGCCCGCTCTCCGTTCCGTCGTCCGGGCACGGTTCCTTCCGGCACGGTTTCTCCCGCGCCCAGACTCCACCACTCCCGCACACTGCGCTTCCCTCGTTTCGGCCAAGCGGAAGAGCGGCTGCTGTTTCGGCCATGCGGCGGCGGGGGCCGTTCAGCCGCTGGTCACCGCTGCGCAGAGACCCAGGTTCCGCGGACCGCCACCGCGAGCGGGTCGGCGAGGGCCGCCATGTCCGCGCCCGGGTCACCGCGGACGACGAGCAGATCGGCGTCCAGTCCTGGCCGGAGCCTGCCCGCGCGGTCGCCGACGCCGCACGCGTCCGCCGCGCGCGAGGTGGCCGTGGCGAGCGCGACGTCCGCCGGGATGCCCCCGGCGGTCAGTTCGGCGACGGCGGCGGGGAGGACGCCGTGGGCCTTGGCGGCGTTGATACCGCTGTCGGAGCCCGAGACCAGCCGGACGCCCGCGCGGTGCATCCGAGCCGCCGCCTGCTGCCGCTGTTCGAAGCCGAGACCGAAGCGGTCCATGATCGCCTGGACGTTCGGCGGCGGGACCGCGTCGGCCGCCATGCCGAGCGCCAGGCACACCGCCGTGTTCTGCCGGGCGAGCCGCTCCAGCAGTTCGTCGGGGAGCAGGACGCCGTCGGCGGTCAGGCACGTGCAGTGCTCGATGCCGTCCACCCCGGCGTCCAGGGCCTGTTCCACGGCGGCCAGGGCGTGCGCGTGGACGGTCACCCGGAGTCCCGCGGCGTGCGCGGCGTCCACGACGAGCCGCAGCTCGTCCAGGGTGTACTGGCAGCGCGCCACATCGGTGCCCGGTGTGTTCACCCCGCCGCTGCCCATCACCTTGACGACGTCGACGCCCCGCTCGACGCGTTCACGCACCGCCGCGCGCAGCTGCTCCGGGCCTTCGACGCCGCCGCCCATGAACGCGCAGTGGCCGCCGGGAGTGGTGATCGGCGGCCCGGCGGCGACGATCGCGGGAGCCGGCACGCCCACGGCACCGGGCGCGCGGGCCAGGTCGCGACGGCGGACCACGGACCAGTCACGGTCGCCCAGGTCGCGCACCGTGGTGACGCCCGCCGCGAGCTGTCGCCGCAGGGAGTCGTCGATGACCTCCTCCAGCCGGTCCGGCGAGTCGGTGGCCATCCGATCCAGTGCCCCGTCGTGGCTGTCGGCGCCGAGATGGCAGTGCAGGTCGATGAGCCCCGGCAGCAGCGTCGCGTCCGGGAAATCCGCCAGCTCCCAGCCCTCCGGGACGGGTGCCTGCGCGGCTTCCACGCCGACGATCCGCCCGTCCCGGACGAACACGGCGACGCCGTCGGGCCGAAAGCGTTCACCGTCGAAAGCACGGGCGGCGCGGATCACTCGGGGTGACACCTGCATGGCAACCTCCTGCGGCGCTCTTACCGGTGAGCGTAGCCACGAGGCGCACACCCGTCCGTCAAGCCGCGCCGCGGACGCGGCGCACACCGGCGCCGCCCGGGGAGGAAGTGCCCTGGCCTGCCGGTCCGGTGAACTCGCTGATCGGGGGCACACGGCCGGAGTCGAGCATGTTCCTGCCAGGAGGGGGCCCGCACCACCGTGACCACACCCGCACACCGCATACGCCGCACCGGCCGGCGGAGGTTCGACCTGCGCGCCACCGCCGTGTACTTCGGCCTTCTCGCCCTCGTCGTGTGCACCCTCGGGTTCGCTGTCCGCACCATGATCGCCGCCGCTCAGCGGCGTCCGGTATGGGAGGCCGCCCTGTGCCTCGTGGTCGTCGCGGCGGCCCTCGCGCTGCGCCGCCGCCGGCGCCGGGTCACCGCCGCCCGTACCGCTCGGCGGGCCGCCGCGGCCATGGAGGCGGCGACGGACACGGCACTGGAGGCGCTGGAGACATCTGCCATGGAGACACCGGCCGTCGAGACGCCGTTCGTGCCGCGCCAGGCCGCCGAACCCCTTCCCCTCGAACCGGAGGAACAGCGGGTCGTCGACTACGACGCCTTGGACGCCTACGAGTTCGAGCAGGCCGTGGCCGCGTTGTGCGAACGGGACGGGTGCACCGGCGTCGAAGTCGTCGGCGGCGCCGGCGATCTGGGCGCGGACGTCGTGGCCGTGGCGCCGGACGGGCGGCGGGTGGTCGTCCAGTGCAAGCGCTACAGCGACGAGCACCGCGTCGGCTCCCAGGACCTGCAGCGCTTCGGCGGCACCTGCTACACCGTGCACGAGGCCGACGTCGCCGTCCTGGTGACCACGAGCGACTTCACGGCACCGGCCGCCGAGTACGCCGCACAGTGCGGCATCGTGTGCGTCGACGGGGCGGCACTGCGCGCGTGGAGCGACGGCAGCGCGGCAGCTCCCTGGACGGCGGCGGAGGACGCCGCCGTGGACGACGGTCTGACCTGCTGACGCGCTGAGGTGCTGGGGTGCTGACCGGTCGGGAGAAGCCGCCGCGTACTCCCCGTCGAGCACTTGGTTGAATACGCCCGGGACCAGCTCCACGGAGCAGTGCGCGCCGTTCGGGTCGGCTGGTCGAACGGGGGATGTTCATGACGTACCGGCAGGCGGCGATACCGGCGGCGGCGGGAGCGATCCTGCTCACCGCTTTGCTGTGGTGGGCCGGGTCCGGCACCCAGGCGCTTGATCTCCAGGGCGCGAGCACGGTGTTCGGGGGCCGGTCCGTCGCCGAACTCCAGCACTGGCTCAGCCCCTGGTCCTACGATCCGCCGGGCACGGGGCAGGCCTACGGCGCCGGCATGGGCGGCGGCCCCTATGAGCGGCTGTACCACACCGCGCTGCAGATCCGGTTCGCCGCCGTGTTCGCCTTCTACCTGGCCGGGGCGCTGCTGGTGATCCGCCGGTTGCCGCCGACGCCCGGCCGGACGGCGGTCTCGCTGATCGCGGTGTGGGCGTGGGGGCTGGTGTCCGGGACCTTGGCCGTGGCGGTCTCGGCTCCGTGGCTCATCGCCGCGCAGGGACATGGCAGTTACCGTTTCCTGCCGCAGCTCGCGAGTGTCATCTCCACCGGGCGTGAGATCGTCGGGGTGAGCGCGCTCGTCGCCGCGGCGACGACGGTGCTGATCGCGCGCGTCACCGCCAAGGACGCGGCTCAGCGGCCGCAGCACGCGGTACCGGTGCGCGCCGCGCGGGTCGCCGCCACCGCGGGGACGGCCGTGGTCGCCTTCTCGGTGCTCGTCCTGTCCTACGTTCCGGTCGCGGCCCGGATCCAGTCCGTCTCGCCGCGCATCGGTCTGCTCTCCGAGCCGGGCGACCTGTTGCGCCAGTGGCTGTTGCTCAGTGCCTGGGACGCTCCGGGCGGCGCACCGCTCGGCGACTGGCTGCTGTACCGCGCCGGTGACGTGCTCCTGCTCGGTGTGGTGTGGTGGGCGCTGCGCGGACTGCCGGTGCTCCTGACTCGGGTCACGGTCCCGGCGATGGCCCTGTGCACGGTCTGTGCGACGACCGTCGGCCTGTCTCTCGGCGAGGTCCTGCACGCCGTGGCCGACGGCGGGGATCCGGCCTCGCTGGTGGCCGGCATCGGTGTGGGCGTCCCGGCCGCCGTCACCTGCGGTGCGGTGGCGGGAGCCCTGGCCGCGGTGACACTGCGCGTGGCTGCGGGGCGGGCGCACGAGCCCGTCGAGGCCCCTGCCGACGGGCACCCGGTTGGCTGAAACTGCTCCTTCTCATCCCCGTACTGCGGGCAACGTCACCCTGCGGAAGGTCGCGCATCGGCCCGGTGAACGGGCCGCCGGACGCCCGTGAAGGGCCGGGTGTGAGACCGGCGGCATACCACACACGTGCGGTGCGGTGGCTGTTTTTCGACGAAGTGAACTCGTGCGTGGGTCGGCCGCGTTACACGCGGCCCGGCGCACCGCAGGCTGACTAGCATGAGCGCGTGCTTGATCCGCAAGGGTCCGGAAATGGCCCGGTCGGGCCGCAAAAGGCCGGAAGGGCGCCGACCGCCCGGAGCGGCGGCCGGCCCGGCCACCGGATTCCGGCGACCGTCCCCGACGTGCACGCACGTCCTGCTCGCACCGACCGAGGAACCGCGGAATGCCAGTGCCTCCCAGCCCCCGCCAGCGTCGACCCGCCGAAGGGGCACGTTCCTCCCCGGTTCTGGCCGCGGTGGCACTGTCGGTGGCGGCCCTGGGGGTCGCCGTCGTAGCCGCTCTGGCACCCGCTGCGGCGCGCACCTGGGCGCTGGGGACGGCGATCGCCGGATTCTGCTGCGTGGCGGCTGTCGCCGGCTGCGCTTCCCGGCTGCTGCTGCGCGCTCGCCGGCAGGCCGCGGCCCGCGCCGACGAGCTCGAACTGGCCAGGAAGAACTGGACGCAGCACAGCGCGGGGACCGCGCAGTTGGTCAACGCGACCCTCCCGGCCGTCGCGAAGCAGCTGCACGGCGGCGCGACCGCGGACGAGGTCCTCGCCCGCGTGGCCATGCCGTCCGACCCGCTCCAGAGCCGGCTGCTGCACATGGTCGTCTCCGAGCTCGCGGAATCGGTCCGGCGGGCCGCCGACGCGGACGCCGCGACGCGGACCGCGCGCCGCGAACTGGCCCACGGAACGGCGGAACTCGAGCGGCTGACCGGTGAGACCCTGCCCACCGCGATGGCGCTGCTGCGGGAGGGAAGCTCCGCCGACACCGTCCTCGCCCGGTTCGACTGGCCGCACAGTCCCCTGCTGCGCGGCCCCGCCGAGTGGTTCGTGCGGCAACTCGCCTACAGCGAGCGCCGTTCGGCCGCCGCCCAGGCCGCCTCCGCCAAGGCGCTCAGCCGGGTCCAGGCGAAGACGGTCAGCATGCTCGCGGCGCTGCGGGACATGCAGGACCGGCACACCGGTGAGGTCTTCGGCGACCTGCTGCGCCTGGACCACAGCACCTCGCAGCTCGGACTCATGACCGACCGGCTGGCACTGCTGATGGGCGGCCGTCCCAGCCGGGTGTGGAACAAGCCGATCGTCATGGAGAGCATCCTGCGCGGGGCCGTCGGCAGGATCGCCGCCTACCGCAGGGTGCGTCTGCACTCCTCCAGCAAGGCGGCCATCGCCGGTTTCGCGGCCGAGGCCGTGATGCACCTGCTGGCCGAACTCATGGACAACGCCGCCAACTTCTCCCCGCCCATCGACGAGGTCCACGTGTACGTCGAGGAGCGCAGCGCCGGAGTCGTCATCACCATCGAGGACAGCGGGCTGAAGATGTCCGACGCCGCCCTGCGCCGCGCGGAGGACGCGGTGTCGGGCAAGGTCACCGACCTGGCCTCGCTGCAGGGCACGCGGCTGGGGCTGGCCGTCGTGGGCCGTATCGCCGTGAAGTACGGCATCGGCGTCAACTACCGCCCGTCGTCGCGGGGAGGGACCGGCGTCGTCGTCCTCGTGCCGCCCCAGCTGGTGGCCCAGCAGCGTGAGCCGGTCGCGACGGGGGCCGTGGCGGTGCCGGCTCCGGCGGCCGAGGCGCCCCTGCCGGTACGGGAGACGCACATCGCGTCGCACGAGGCCCCGCCCGGCCCGCGCGCGGACATCCCGCGCCATCGCGCCGCCACGACCAACGGGCTGCCGGTGAGGTCGCCGGGGCGCACGATGGCGCAGGCGGAGCAGACGCGGCAGCAGCCGGTGCCGGAGGAGCCCGCGGCCGAGGAGGGCGAGGCGCGGGTGGGACGCGATGCGGGGAGCCGGTTCGGTGCCTTCCATCGCGGCCGGCGGGCCGCCGGCGGCTCCGCCACGCCCAGCGCCGGCCACAAGCCCGACGCCACGGCCGACGACTAGGGTCGGGCCACGCTCTTTCCGTGCAACTGCCTGACCCCGCACCGATTCACAGCACCTCGTTGGATTGGAGGAACGGGCCGGACGACCGTCAGCCGGTCGCCCCGCCCACCCACCATGGAGACCACTGACAACAGCCTCACCTGGCTCCTGAAAAACCTCCTGGAGCGCACGCCGGGCACGCGCCACGCGCTCGTCCTGTCCCGGGACGGTCTGAAGCTGTGCTGGACGGAGCATCTGACGCTGGACCAGGCCGACCAGCTGGCCGCGATCTGCTCCGGCATCCAGGCCCTCGCCCAGGGCGCGTCCATGGAGTTCGGCGACGGGTCGGGCGGCGTCCGGCACTCCATGACCGAGTTCCACGGGGGTCTGCTGTTCATCGTGCAGGCGGGTCAGGGCGCGCATCTGGCGGTCGTCGCCCAGGAGAGCGCCGACCCGGGCATCGTGGGGCACCAGATGACGGAGATGGTGGAGCAGATCGGCGAGCACCTGCGGGCGGAGCCCCGCGCGGCGGTCGCCCGGGGCACCACCGCGTGATGCACCACCCCGTGGACGTCGGCGATCCGGACCGGCTCTACACGGTCACGGGCGGCCGGAGCGAAGCCGACGAGAGTTTCGACCTGGTGACGCTGATCGTCAGCGAGTGCGAGCCAGGTGCCGGGATGCAGTCCGAGCATGCGCGGATCCTCGACCTGTGCCGGCACCCCACGGCGCTGGTCGAGATCGCGGCGGAGCTGAAGCTGCCGATCACCGTCGTACGGATCCTGCTCGGCGATCTCCACACGACCGGCCGGATCAGTGTCCGGCACCCGCGCGCGGCCCCGTCCGTCGCGTCCCTCCCCGAAACCGCACTGCTCCAGGAGGTGCTCCATGGGCTCCGCAACCTCTGAGCTGCCCTCCCAGCGCACGCCGCTGGCCGATGCCGCCGACACCGGCCTGAAGATCGTGGTCGTGGGCGGGTTCGGGGTCGGAAAGACCACCCTGGTGCGGTCCGTCAGCGAGATCCGGCCGCTGAACACCGAGGAGTTGATGACGCGGGCGGGGCAGGGCGTCGACGTGACGGCCGGGGTGGAGCGGAAGGCCACCACGACGGTCGCGTTCGACTTCGGGCGCATCACGCTCAACCGGCGCATGGTGCTGTATGTGTTCGGCGCGCCCGGGCAGGAACGGTTCTGGTTCCTGTGGGAGCGGCTGTTCTCCGGCACGCTGGGCGCGGTCGTCCTCGTCGACACCCGTCGTATGGAGGACTCCTGGTATGCGATAGACCGGCTGGAACACCACAACACCCCTTTCGTGGTGGCCGTCAACCGCTTCGACGGTGACGAGAACCGCTTCTCGCTGGAGGAGATCCGGCAGGCCCTCGCCCTGAACGAGGACGTGCCGATGATCGACTGCGACGCGCGGGTCAGGTCCTCCGGCAAGGAGGTTCTCATCACCTTGGTGGACCACCTGTACGCATTGGCCCTGTCCCAGGAGAGAACACCGTGAGCGACACCACCGGCTCCCCGCCCGCCGGCGGGCCCGCACCCGGCTGCCCCGTGCACGCCTCCGCCGTGCGGCTGGGCGGCCTGGAGTACCAGCAGACACCCGCGCAGCTGTACCGCACCCTGCGCCAGGAGCACGGAGCGGTGGCGCCCGTCCTGCTCGAAGGGGGCATCCCGGCCTGGTTCGTGCTCGGTTATCCCGAGGTCTGCTATGTGACCAGCCACGACGAGTTGTTCGCGCGGGACTCGCGGCGCTGGAACCAGTGGCCGAACATCGCGCCGGACTGGCCCCTGTTGCCGTTCGTCGGCTACCAGCCGTCGGTGCTGTTCACCGAGGGCCCCGAGCACCAGCGGCGCGCGGGGGTGATCACTCAGGCGCTGGAGGGCGTGGACCAGTTCGAGCTGGCCCGCGAGTGCCAGGTGATCGCCGAGCAGTTGATCGGCGCCTTCGCGGGCAGTGGCCAGGCCGAGCTGATGAGCATGTACGCCCACGCCCTGCCGGCCCGCGGTGTGCTGTGGATGTGCGGAGTGGAGCCGGGCGGTGCCGACACCGAGCAGCTCGTCGACGATCTGCGGATCTCGCTGGACGCCGGTGAGGGCGACGACGCGGTCGCGGCGTTCGTGCGGGTGGGTGAGCGACTGGCCCGGCTGGTGAAGGAGAAGCGGGAGCGGCCCGGGCCCGATGTCGTCTCCCGGATGCTGCTGCATCCGGCCGGGCTCGGTGACGAGGAGATCGCGCACGACCTGATCTCCGTGATCGCCGCGGCCCAGCAGCCGACCGCCCACTGGATCTGCAACACCCTGCGGCTGCTGCTGACGGACGAGCGCTTCGCGGTGAACGTCTCCGGCGGCCGGGTCAGCGTCGGGGACGCGCTGAACGAGGTGCTGTGGCTGGACACGCCGACGCAGGCGTTCATCGGCCGGTGGGCCGTGCGTGACACACAGCTCGGCGGGCGCCTCATCCGCGAGGGCGACTGCCTCGTCCTGGGCCTCGCCGCGGCCAACACCGATCCGCAGATCTGGCCCGAGGCACACGTCGGCCAGGAGAACTCCGCGCACCTGTCCTTCAGCAGCGGCGAGCACCGCTGCCCCTATCCGGCCCCGCTGCTGGCGGACGTCATGGCGCGTACGGCGGTGGAGACGCTGCTGGAGCATCTGCCGGACCTGGTGCTGGCGGTCGACGCCAAGGAGCTGACCTGGCGTCCGTCGATCTGGATGCGCGGGCTGACGTCCCTGCCGGTCCGGTTCACTCCGGCGATCCGCTAGGGCCTGTCGTGGGGATCGTCCCGGCGTCGCGGGCGGAGGGACGAGCGCGTCCCGTCCGTCCGCGGACCACGGGGTGCGCGCCTCTCAGGCGGTGGCCGGTGTGAAGCGCACCCGCAGCGACTGCGGGCCGCGCGTGAACGCGCCCTGTTCGACGGGCTCGAAGCCGTCGGCGAGCCGGACGTCGGGCATGGCGTCCAGCAGGTGGTCGATGCCCGTCTCCACCTCCGCCTTGGCCGGCAGCGCGCCGACGCAGAAGTGCCGGCCGAGCGCGAAGGTGAGATGGTCCGCGGCGGCCGAGAACGCGGAGTCCGTCGAGAGGTCGTCGCGGAAGAGGTCGAAGCGGTCGGGGTTGCGGAAGCGTCGCTCGTCCCGGTTGGCCGCGCCGATCAGGCAGGTACCGTGGCGCCGGCGGGGATGGTGCCGCCGCTGACCTCGACTGGCTCAAACAGACCGGTCCGGGCCGAAGTTGAGCGCCTGATCGCCGTCGCCGGGATGCGACGGTCTGCGGTGTCACGGCGCGAGAAAGCCCCGGTCGGCTCGGGGGAGGCCGACCGGGGCGCTCTGGGGCGGGGGCGGAGGGTGGTCGCCTCGCGGCGAGTGGCTCCGTGGGGCTTCAGCCGGACGATCGTCCCCACGGGCGACAGATGAGGCCCGGGGACACCGTCCCCTCCACACCCGCACCAGTTGAACGGTCAACCTGATGGGTTTCTTTCCATGACGGGTGTGAGACGCACCGCTCGGTGGTACCGGCATGACAGTCGCTTCACCCGAGTGCCTCGACCACGCCTCGCCGTGGACGGGCGCCGGGGCAAGATGAAGAAGGGGCCGGAACGGGAGGCCTACATGTTCGAGGCGGACGACATCCGCAACTGGCGTGGTCACGACGTCGTCGACACCGACGACCACAAGATCGGAGCACTCGAGTCCGTCTACGTGGACACCTCGACCGACCTGCCGTTCTTCGCCACCGTCACCGTCGGCCTGCCCACCCGCCGCCGCCTGGTGTTCGTTCCGCTCACCGGCGCCACCGTCGGTCCGGGCTACCTGAGGGTCGCCCACTCCAAGAACGTGATCAAGAAGGCTCCGTCCATCGATGTCGACGGAGTGCTCCCGGCCGAGGACGAGCCCTCCGTCTTCGCCCACTACGAAATCGAGTACACCCCTGGAGCCGGTGGCGAACGGCGTCTGGCCCGCCGCTGATCGACCCGAACCGGGAGGACAGGATGACCCTGTTCCTGCTGCTGATCATCGTGGCCCTGATCCTGGGCCTCATCGGGGCGGTCGTCCACGGCCTCTTCTACCTGCTGATCATCGGCATCATCGTCCTGCTGGCCGACATCGTGTACGGAGCCCTGCGGTTCCGTCGCGGGGGACGCCGGCACCGCCGTACGCGCTGACGCCGTCGCGGCGGGCCCCTGTGGGCCCGCGGACGTCACGCGGCGCTGCTGCGGGGAGAGCGGCGTGCGCAGCCGGTGTCGTGGTCGGCGCCGAGCGAGGTCCACCAGCGCTCGCAGCAGGCGGCCGCGAGTTCCCGCTTGGCGTGCATCTCGGCGACCGCGTCGTGCCGCGCACGGTCGTCGCGCTCACGCAGGGTGCGGCGTCTGTCGGCGACGGCGGGGCCGGCGACGCCCGCCAGGACCGTGAGGGCCGCGGCGGCCATGACGACACTGGTCCCCATGGTCGCGGCGCCCCAGGTCCGGACGGTGCAGTAGACCAGCCACAGGCCGACAGCGGCGTGCAGAGCGGTGAGTATGCGGCGTCCTCGGCTCATGAAGGTCCTCCCCTGGCTGCGTGAGTCGGCAGTGTCGCGGATGCCCGCGATCGGCCGGATCAAGCGATCGCCACGGGGATCGGTTGACGGGCGATCAGGCGCCGCGTTCCGACGGCCCGCCGCTCCTGCGCCTGCCGCGCGTCAGGCGCGCGGGGTGCCGCCGTCCTGCGGCGCGCGGTCGGTCAGGTCGGCCACCTGCCCGGCGGGCGGCGCCTTCACGTCGACGTCCGTGCCGAAGTCCGAGTACTCCAGGACCGTGTCGATCGTCAGCTGCTGCGGTGCGGCGCTGCGCGCGGAGCCCGCGGCGGACGCCGGGATGGGCGTCTTGACGGCCGTGACGATCTGCTGGCGCCGGATCCTGCCGTCGTCGTCGAGCCACAGCTGCATCGGTACCGTCGGACCCAGCCGCCGGCGCAGGTTCGCGCCGTCGGGCAGGGCGGCCACGTCCACGGTGACCCGGTAGCGGGTGGTGGCCACGCCGCCGACGGTCTCCCGGCCGGCCTTGCTCACCCCCCGGTCGGTGATCGCCCTGGCGAACGCGGCGGACCGGGCCGGGTCGCCGATCTCCTGGTCGCCGAGGCCCTGCTGCGAGGCCTCCCGCTTCAGGTCGATCCGCACCCAGGGCTTGCCGGCCGGCGTGCGGGCGCCCGGCACCTTCTGGTAGAGGACGCGGTCCACCACACGCTGCTCCACCGGGCGGCCCTGCGCGGTCACCGTCAGGGCGCTGTCGCCGTCCTCCAGGTCGACGACGCCCCGTCCGTCGGAGACCACCGTCTGTCCGTCCGCCGTCGCCTTGACCCGCATGCTCAGCTTCGCCGTGTCGGCCTGAGCCGTCCTGTCGTAGGCGGCGCGCACGGCCGCGGCGCCCGGCTCCTGCACGGCGCCGGACCGGCCGGCCTTTCCTGGCGCGTCGGATGCGTCGTCGCTTCCGCAGCCGGCCAGGACGCCGCCCACCACGGCCGTGGCCACCATGAACGCTCCGGACCTCGTCCACGCGTTCCCCATGAGTCCCCTGCCCCCTCTCGACCGGTGGCGGCTGCCGGACAGCCGCCGTCATGCGGTCCCGGTTGCCCCGGATTCATCCGAACACACCGGAGTGGGAGGGGAGTTGAGCTGTTACGCCCGGGACGGCGAGGCCGCCGGCCCCAGAAGGGCACCCAGGGGCCGACTTCCGGACAGGCACACGGACAGACCTGCGGGCGGGCGGGGCAAGCATGCGGGCGGGAGTGCCGGCGGCGGACGCCGGCACTCCCGCCCGGGGGTTCAGGCGGCTTCAGCGGGTGGCGAGCATCTGCGTCCGCAGTCCGGCGACGATGCGGGAGATCAGCCGGGAGACGTGCATCTGGGAGATGTTCAGCTGCTCCCCGATCTGCGCCTGCGTCAGCTCCTCGACGAACCGCAGATGCAGGATCAGCCGGTCGCGGTCGCCGAGTTCGGCGATGAGCGGGGCCAGGGTGTGGAAGTTCTCCACCAGTTCAAAGGCCGGGTCCTCCATGCCGATGACCGCGGACAGCGCCGTCTCGTGGTCGTCGGGGTCCTGGCTGATGCTCGCGTCGAGGGAGGCGGAGGTGAATCCGTTCGCCGCGATCTGCGCTTCGACGACCTCGTCCTCGCTGAGGTTCATCAGCGCCGCCAGCTCGGCGACTCCGGGGGCGCGGCCGAGGCGGGTGTGGAGTTCCTCGGTGGCCTTGGTCAGTTCGGCCCGCGCCTCCTGCAGACGGCGCGGGACGTGCACGGCCCAGGAGGTGTCACGGAAGAACCGCTTGATCTCGCCGACGATGTACGGCACGGCGAAGCTGGTGAACTGCACCTCGCGGGAGATCTCGAACCGGTCGATGGCCTTGATCAGCCCGATGACGCCGACCTGGACGACGTCCTCCATCGTCTGGCCGTTCCCGCTGCGGAACCGGCCGGCCGCGTAGCGCACCAGCGACATGTTCATCTCGATGAGCGTGTTGCGGGCGTACTGGTACTCGGCGGTGCCCTCCTCGAGCACCGCGAGCCGTTCGAGGAACAGCTGGGTGAGGGTGCGGGCGTCCTGAGGGGCGATCTTCTGCGGGTCGGTGATCTGCGGCAGTGGCGTGCCGATGTCCGTGGTCGTGCCGACGCGCGTCGCCATCTCGAACCCTCCCTGAGCGTACCGGCCCGCTCCGTGTCCCCGGGCCGTCCTTGTCGGGCCGTTACCCGGCGCTGCGCGAGTCATGCCCCCAGCCTACGGCAATGGTGAGCGGCGTCACTGCCGGAGGCGTCCGCGTCACCGGCGGGAGCGGAGCCGTTCGAAGAGGCGCTGGGCCTGGGCGCGCCGGCGCGGGTCGGCGGCCTCGCGCCGGATCTGCTCCATCGTGCGGCGGCCCTGCGGGCTGCGGGCGAACTGCTTGATCCGTTCCATCACACCGGCCATGACGCTCCTTGTCCTCCGCCGGGTCGCGGGACCGCGGTTCGGTCCCCGGGTTCGTAGCGCTCGTCTACCCGGCCGCCGCTCGTTCAGCCGGGCATCGCCGGGGGCTTGCCCGAGCGCGCGGCGGGCGGCCGGTGGGTGGGCCCGGCCGCGTCCCGTGGGGGGGGGCGGCCACGCGCGCGTGTTCGCGCGCCGCCGCATCGCGTGCGTGACGGTCCTACAGTGGACCGACCAGCACCGACAGCCACGCGCCGCAGCGGGCGAGCCACCCCGGAGCCTCCATGACCCACGCCGCACCGGACGACGGCTCCGACGCACTGTTCGGCCTGGAGGCCCTGGGCGCACCGGGCGCCGCGGCCGGAGCCGCCGGCCCCGACCGGCCAAGGCCACGGGAGGACGCCTTCCGCGCCAGTACCACGGCCCGCCGGCTGCTGCCCGTACGGCACATCTACGCCGAGCCGGCGGCCGCCGCGTCACCCCGCGGCCGGCAGATCCTGGACCGGTTCCCGCGGGCCCGGGTGACCGAGGTGGCGTCCCACTGGAGCATCCCCGGCCTGCACGGCAACGAGGGCAACGTCGAGCGCTGGGTCCGCGTCAAGGGCGAGACCCTGGTCCTGGGCGAGAAGAAGACGCTCACCACCCGTCCCAACGGCCGGTCGGCCGACTGGATCGCCCCGGGCCCCTCGAACGGCTGCGCGATGGCCTGCGCGTACTGCTATGTGCCGCGCCGCAAGGGGTACGCCAATCCGGTCACCGTCTTCACCAACATCGACCGGATCATCGCCCACCTCGGCCGGCACATCGCGCGCCAGGGCAGCAAGCCCGAGCCGAACCAGTGCGACGACACGGCCTGGGTCTACGACATCGGGGAGAACGGCGACTGCTCGGTGGACGCGCTGATCTGCGACAACACGGCCGACCTGGTGCACGCCTTCCGGCACTGGCCCACGGCCAAAGCGTCGTTCGCGACGAAGTTCGTCAATACGGACCTGCTGGCCTACGACCCGCGCGGCCGTACCCGCATCCGGTTCTCCCTGATGCCGGCGGACGACTCCCGCCTGCTGGATCTGCGCACCTCGCCGATCGCCGACCGCATCGCCGCCGCCGGGGACTTCCTCGAGGCGGGCTACGAGGTGCACTTCAACCTCTCCCCCGTGGTGCTGCGGCCCGGCTGGCAGGCGGCGTGGGGCGAGCTGTTCGGACACCTCGACGACGTGCTGCCGGACGCGGTCAAACGGCAGGCGGCGGCCGAGGTGATCATGCTCACCCACAACGAGGGCCTGCACGAGGTCAACCTCGGCTGGCACCCCCAGGGGGAGGAACTGCTCTGGCAGCCCGGCCTCCAGCAGGTCAAACGCTCGCAGAACGGCGCGCTGAACGTCCGCTACCGCAACGGTGTCAAGGCCGAGGCGGTGGACACTCTCCGCGGCCTCGTCGCCGCCCACGCCCCCTGGCTGCGGATCCGGTACGCGTTCTAGCGGGGCCGGTTCCTGACACGGGATCGGCGACATGGATCGCGACGACGAGGGCAACCGGTGATCACGTTCGTCGTCGCGAGAGGAGATCTTCGTGGACAAGCGGAAGTGGGTCACGGGTGTGGCGCGCAGGGAGCTGGCCGAGGTGCTGAAGAGGGAGTACGAGGAGGGGCGCTCGATCCGCGCGATAGCGGAGGCCCACGGCCGCTCGTACGGCTTCGTGCACCGGGTGCTGTGCGAGTCGGGCGTACCGCTCAGGGCCCGGGGCGGCGACGTGCGCGCCCGCGCGGCCCGGTCGGCGGGCTGAGAGCCGGCCGGCCCCGCCGGCGGGGCCGTGGCCGACAGGCCGACCACCCGAGGCCCGGACCGCCACCCGGACGGCTCGGTCCGCCCCCCGACGGCCCGCCCGGTCAGCCGAACCACACGACCAGCCGCACGTTGTCGTCCCCGTACACGCCCGCGAGGTCGCGCATCGCCGCCCAGAGCGGGGCCCAGGGCTCCTCGTCCGGCGGCGCGAGCATCCGGGCCGTGAGGACGACAGGGCGGTACACGGCGCCGTCCAGCCGCACCTCGCCGCCCGGCGGCCACTCGGACGGGGCGAGCGAGAGGTGCCCGCCGAAGGCGTCGGCCGCCGCGTCACACAGGTCGGGCGTGGCCGGGACGACGTCGTGGAACACGAGTCCGTGCTCGCCGTCCCGCCACTCGCCGGCCCAGTACCAGGCGGGCCCGTCGGTGATCGGGGCGTCCCAGTCGGCCGCCCTCACGTCGGCCCAGGTGGCATGGGTGTGCCCGTGCTGGTAGTCGCCCTCGGCGCTCTCCCGTACCACGTCGGAGACATCGTCGGGCAGTCCGCGGTGCGCGAAGAGCGGGCGGTCGATGTTCTCCCTCCCGCGGACGTCGAACAGACACCCCCATGCGTCGCCGTCCCGTCCCAGGCGGAAGTCGAGCACATCGGCCTCGACCTGCCAGCCATGATTGTTCTCTCGGCACTCGATCGCTCCGTCGATGTCCGTTCCCACGAAGCGGACCTTATAAGGAGCCCCGGCCCCTCAAGCGACTCCCCTCACCCGCTCACCCGCCGCGCCAGGCCCCGCAGTACGGCGTTGCGGCCGCGGTCCGGGACCGTCCACAGGGTCTGGCCCCGCAGGCCCCATTGCCGCAGCAGGGCGTTGGCGGCCTGGAAGCCGGTCGTCGCCGCTCGTTCCATCAGCGCCACGGGCAGGTCGGTGCGGACCAGGTCGCCGGCCACCGCCAGACTCGGGTCGGGGGTGCGCACGGTGGGCCGGTCCTGGTAGCCGCCCACCGGGAACAGCGGGCAGTCCTCGCGCCACTCGTGGCGGCTGTCGACGACCGTGGCCGCGCGGGTCTCGGGGTAGACGCGGTGCAGTTGCTCGACGAGGCGCTTCTCCTCCACGTCGCGGGGCGACTGCGGCCGTACCGCGTACGCGTGCAGCTCCATCACGGAACCTCCGGTGCGCGCGGCCCAGCGGGTGGCCTCGTCCTCCCAGCGTTCCAGGACGCTGACGTTGTCGAGGGTGCCGAATCCGCTGGTGCCCAGGAAGCCCGGCCGGTCGGCGGCGACGGGCCGGTCCAGCCACAGGCGGGTGACCAGGAACGGTGGTGCGGTGCGCAGTCGTGCGATCCGCTCACGCCAGGCGGCGTCGCCCAGCCGGTCCGAGCGGGCGACGAGGGAACGCAGTCCGCCGGTGTCCAGAGCGAGGACGACGCCGTCGTGATGGGTCTCGTCCCCGTCGGTGGTGATCCGGTGACCGCCGTCCCGTGCCGGCGCGACGTGCTCGACGGAGGTGGCAGTGCGCACCGCGGCACCGTGCCCCTCCAGGTAGGCGGCGAGCGGGTCCCACAGGGCGGCCGGGAAGGGTGCGCGGGGCACGTCGAACAGCAGGCCCTCGGCGGAACCGAGGAAGTAGATGTGGAACATCAGCGCCAGCTCGGCCGCCGACAGGTGCCGCGGGTCGGCGAAGAAGCTACGGGAGAACACCTCGAAGGCCAGGTGCCGGGCCTTTTCCGGGAAGCGGACGGCGTCCAGGAAATCGTGGGCGCTGATGTCGTCGAGACGGGCGTACACGTCGGGCACGCGGACGTCGAACAGGGGCAGCGCCGCGACCGGGTTCAGGGCCCGCAGGTCACGCAGCCCGAAGGAAGGGCTGAGCAGGGCGAAGCCGAGCGCGCTGAACGGCGGGGTGCGCGGGACGTGACGGAAGCCGTCCCGCGTCCCGCCGGCGTGCAGCAGCGGATAGTCCGGCAGGCCGGTGAGCCGTTCCAGCGCGGGATCGGTACGGCGCAGCAGGCCGCGCAGGTTGTAGTACTGGCGGAAGAAGGCGTGGAAGCCGCGGCTCATCGTCACCGGGGTCCCGTCCCGCAGCCGGGTGGGCCAGCCCCCGACACGTCCGCCGAGGTAGGGCTGCCGCTCGTAGAGGGTGACGGCCACGCCGCGCTCGGCCAGTGCCGTCGCCGCGGCCAGCCCGGCGATGCCGCCGCCGACGACCGCGGCGGTGGGCCGGGCGCCGTCGACGCGCCGGCCGCCCCCGGGGCCGGGCAGGACGCGGGCCCGCCGGTCCCGCCCACGACGCGCGGCGGCCGACCGGGCCTGTCGAGCCGACCTGGCCGACCGAGACGACCGGGCCGACCGGGCCTCCGGGCGGGCGTCGGGCATCGGGCGAGCCCCGGCCGCTGCCGGATCCCGGACCGTCGGGTGGTCCCCGGCCGTCGGCTGGGCCCCCGTCATGGGGCGGTCCCCAGTCATCGGGCGATTCTCGGTCGTCTGGTGGCCCGCGGCCATCGGACGGTCCGCAGCCATCGGATGGTCCCCGGTCGTCCAGCGGTCCCGGCTCGTCCAGTGGTCCCGACTCGTCCGGCGGTCGCCGGTCACCGCGTGCCCTCCGGGCGGCGTGCGACGAACGTGTGGGTGATGCCTGTCTGCCAGCCCGGCAGGGGCAGAGCCCGTACGTGGTCGAAGCCGGCCCCGCGCAGACGGTCCGCGAAGCGGCCGGCGGTGTCGAAGTCGACGACGCTGCGCCACAGATGACGGTAGAGGGCGCCGTCTCCGAGCACCGCCCCCGCGGGCTGGACGACACCGCGGCACACGAGGGTCCACACCGCCCGGTCCACGGCACGCCCGCTGAGGGTGTACTCGTGCACGCCGAACCGGCCGCCGGGCGCGAGCAGCTCGCGCACGGCGGCCAGTACGGCGTCGGGGTCGTCGACGTTGCGCAGCAGGTAGGCCGCGAAGACGGCGTCGAACGGTCCTGTGACGCCCGCCTCGGCCAGGCGTTCCGCCGGTGCGTGGACGAAGGTCACGCCGTCCGCCCACGGCTTGGCGGCGGCCCGTTCCAGCATGCCGGCGGAGGCGTCGACGGCTGTGATGTCCGCGGCCGGCAGGGCGGAGCGCAGCGCGGCGGTCGAGGCGCCGGTGCCGCAGCCGAGGTCGAGCAGGCGCAGTCCCTCGCCGTGCCCGGGCAGACCGAGCCTGCGTACCGAGCGCCGCAGGTGGGCGTGGTAGCCGGGGTTGGCGGCCACCAGCGCGTCGTAGCTGCGGGAGGCGTGGTCGAAGGCGGCGGCGAGGTCCTCGTCGCGCAGCAGGGTCATGCGGTCTCCAAGGGCGGAAGGTGGGGGAAGGGCACTGGGGGGCGGGGCGTCAGTCGAAGGGGCGGCGGGGCAGGGACGGCAGTTCCAGCGCCGAGTGGAGCATCGGGCGGATCGGTGTGCGCAGGCCGATGGCGAGGTCCTCGTGCAGGCGGGTGTCGCCGTCGAGGAATCGCAGCAGGCGGCCCATGGGGATCTGGGCGAAGAGCCGGCAGAACAGGGCGGGCCCGTCGACCCGGCCGGTGGCGAGGGCGCGCAGCAGTACGGCGTCCATGGCGCGGGAGCGCACGGAGTGGGCGGGCGGCGGCAGCGGGCGGCGCCCTGCGCGCAGTGCCGCGGCGACGGCCCGCGTCTGACGTTGCAGGCCGGCGAAGGTGTATCCGGTCGCGGGGCGGGTGG
The DNA here is from genome assembly GCF_055668065.1 of Streptomyces sp. NPDC097129. Classification (NCBI taxonomy): domain Bacteria; kingdom Bacillati; phylum Actinomycetota; class Actinomycetes; order Kitasatosporales; family Streptomycetaceae; genus Streptomyces; species Streptomyces sp. NPDC097129. The sequence continues at coordinate 321,389 of NZ_JBVOQE010000003.1, forward strand.
CGCCCCCGGCGGCCCCGATGCGGAAGACGGACGCCCCGGTCTGCCGGGCGATCGGGGCGTCCGTCATCGGGATGACGCCGGTCTCGGTGGCGAGGACCTCCCGCTCGCCGAGGCGCAGGACGTCGTCGGCGTAGTGCCGTACCGCCGCCTCGTAGCCGCTCGCGGTCAGGGCCCGCGGTGAGAACTCGGTGTACTCGACGAGTGCCTCGTGCGGTCCGAGGGGCAGGACGTAACCGAAGGACAGGCCGTCGGCGGGCTGGGGGGTGCGGAAGTCCATCAGCTCCGCGACGCCGGGGTCGAAGACGGGCCGGGACGTGCGGACGAACCAGCCGTGGAAGTGCTGGAGCAGAGTGGTGCGCGCGGCCGGCAGGCTGCCCAGGGGGCGGGAGTCGAGGACCCAGCGGGCGTGCAGGACGCGGTGCGTGCCGTCCGCCTCCCGCAGGTGCACACGGGCGCCGCCGGTGACGTCCTCCACCGTCTCCACGGTGGCCTGCAGGCGGCGGACGTTGGGGCTGTCCGCCAGTTCCCGGCCGACGAGGTCCTCGAAGTCGTCGGAGCGGATCATCTTGTACCGCAGCGGCGCGAGGTCGTCCTCGATCGGGGTGCCCGCGGGCGGACGCACCCGCAGCCGCTCCCAGTGGGCCGTCACCGCGGCGTCGAACCGGCCCCGCCCGCGCTCCCAGAAGCACCAGGTGCGGCGCGGCGGGCGCAGCGGACCGGGCGGAGCGTCGACCAGGACCACGGACGGCGTCCGCAGCCCCGGCGCGTGTCCGTTCAGCCGGTGGGCCAGGGACAGTCCCGCGGCTCCGGCCCCGACCACCGCCACCTCCGACTCCAGCACCAGGCCTCCTTCTGCCGCCACCTGTCCGCCCCGCCTGCCGGTGTTCCCGCCCGTGTGCCCGAACGGATGCGGGTCACTCGTCTGCGGTGATCCGCCGTTGCCCCGGCAGCGGGCCGGGGAAAGGACATCGCGCGGCGGTCGGCGCACACATGGTCGGACGTTGCCGCATCCGGGTCCGGCGGACCCGCCGAAGCATGTGGCGACGGAGTGCATCGCGTTCACGACGAGAGGAAGCGGGATGAGCCCCACACAGGCGAAGGAACACCACGGCGGCGCGCCGCCGCCCGTCCCGCGCCTGCTCGCGGTGCCGGGATCGCCCGGACGGACGCGCCCGGACGACGTGAGTGGCCCGGCGGACGAGGCCGGCAGCACGGGTCCGGCGGAGCTCTGCGACGTACGTGAGGTCGACGCCGATGTGCCCGCCGCCGTCGGGCGGGTCCTCGACGGCGTCCTCACCGAGCGCGTCGCCCGCGCGCACGCCGTGGACGATCTGTTCGCCACGGACATCGCGGCGCGCGTCGCCGACTTCACCCGGGCCGGCGGCAAACGCACCCGCTCCCAGCTGCTGTGGTGGTCGCTGCGCGCCTGCGGCGGCGGCGACCGCGCGAGTGCCGCCGCGGCCCTGCGCCTGGGCGCGGCGCTGGAACTGCTGCAGACGTGCGCCCTGGTGCACGACGACGTCATGGACGGGGCGCTGCTGCGGCGGGGCCGGCCCGCGCTCCACGCAGACCTGCGCGCCCGGTACGCCGCCTCGGCGCCGGCGGCGCGGGCCGGGCGGTTCGGGGAGGCGGCCGGCATCCTGGCCGGTGATCTGGCGCTCGCGTGGGCGGACGACCTGGTCGCCGAGACGCAACTCCCCGCGTCGACGGTACGGCCGGTGCGGCGGCTGTGGAGCGACCTGCGCACGGAGATGGTGGCGGGCCAGTACCTGGACGTGCACGGTCAGGTCACCTCAGCGCAGGCTCTGCCGCGCGCCCTGCACACCGCGTGCCTCAAGAGCGCCCTGTACTCCGTGGCACGCCCGCTGGCGCTGGGCGCCGCGCTGGCGGGCGCCGACGACGCCACCGTCCGGGCGCTGGACGCCGCGGGGCGGTGTACCGGCATGGCGTTCCAGCTGCGGGACGACCTGGACGACGTCTTCGGCGATCCCCGCCGGACAGGGAAGAGCGGCGGCGCCGACATTCGTGAGGGCAAGCCGACGTATCTGACGGTCCTCGCCCGGGCGCGGGCCGCGGCAGCCGGCGACGACCGCGCCCTGGAGGTGCTGGAGAGGTCGCTCGGGGACACCGGGTTGACGGACGCGGGCCTTGCCGAGGTGCGGGAGGTGCTGGAGGCGACAGGCGCCCGGGCCGTGGCCGAGACGAAGATCGGCCGGCTGGTGGCGCAGGGGCTGCGGCACTTCGACGGCGCGTCGCTCGATCCGGCGGCCGGGAACCGGTTGCGGGAACTGCTCCGCCGGACCGCCGAGGGCGGCCCGGGGGCCGCTCCGGAGCCGGACCTCGACGCGCGGGAGCCGGGGCGATGACACGTCGACTGCCCGGCCGTACCGACCATGTGGTGGTCGTGGGAGCGGGCCTCGCCGGACTCGCGGCCGCCCTGCATCTGCTGGGCGCCGGGCGCCGGGTCACCGTCGTCGAACGGGACGCGCTGCCCGGAGGACGGGCCGGACGTCTCGAACTCGGCGGGTACGGCATCGACACCGGGCCCACCGTGCTGACCATGCCGGAGCTGGCCGACGAGGCGTTCGCCGCCGTCGGCGACAGCCTGTACCGGCGGGTGGAGCTGATCGCCCTGCATCCGGCGTACCGGGCCTGCTTCGCCGACGGCAGCGCCCTGGACGTGCACACCGACGGGGACGCCATGGCGGCGGAGGTGGAACGCTTCGCCGGGGCCCGTGAGGCGGCCGGGTACCGGCGGCTGCGGACCTGGCTGGAGCGGCTGTACCGGGTGCAGATGCGCCGTTTCATCGACGCCAACTTCGACTCGCCCCTCGGCCTGCTCAACGCCGACCTGGCCCGCCTGGCGGCGCTCGGCGGTTTCGGCCGGCTCGACGCGCGGATCGGCAGTTTCCTGGATGACGAGCGGCTGCGGCGGGTCTTCTCCTTCCAGGCGCTGTACGCGGGAGTGCCTCCGGCGCGGGCGCTGGCCGCGTACGCCGTCATCGCCTACATGGACACCGTCGCCGGCGTGTACTTCCCGCGGGGCGGCATGCACGCCCTGCCGCGGGCGATGGCGGACGCCGCCGCCGACGCGGGCGCCGAGCTGCGGTTCGGTCAGGAGGTGACCCGGCTGGAGCGGTCCGGCTCGCGGGTCACCGCGGTCGTCACCGGCCAGGACCGCATCCCCTGCGACGCGGTCGTCCTCACCCCCGACCTGCCCGTCGCCTACCGGCTGCTCGGCCGCCGGCCCCGGCGTCCGGTGCGGCTGCGCCACTCCCCGTCCGCGGTCGTGCTGCACGCCGGCACGGACCGCACCTGGCCGCAGCTGGCGCACCACACCCTGTCGTTCGGGGCGGCCTGGCGGGGCACGTTCGACGAACTGACGCGCACGGGGCGGCTGATGAGCGATCCGTCCCTACTCGTCACCCGTCCCACCGCGACCGATCCCGGGCTCGCTCCGCCGGGCCGTCATCTGCACTACATCCTCGCGCCCTGCCCGAACACCGACATCGGCCCGGGGGCCGCCGCGTGGGGCGACCTGGCACCCCGCTACCGGGCGACGCTGCTGCGGGAGCTGGAGCGGCGCGGGCTGGACGGCATCGAGGACGCGATCGAGGAGGAGTGCCTGGTCACTCCGGCGGCCTGGCAGGCGCAGGGACACGCCGCCGGTACGCCCTTCTCCGCGGCCCACACCTTCGCCCAGACCGGCCCGTTCCGGCCCCGCAACCTGGTGCGCGGCACCGAGAACGCCGTCCTCGCCGGCTGCGGCACCACCCCGGGAGTCGGCGTGCCCACCGTCCTGGTGTCCGGCAAGCTCGCCGCCGCCCGCGTCACCGGCCCGGCGTCCCGTATCGCGGCCGGTGCCCGCCCGGCCCCGTCGAAGGAGAGCACCGTATGACCGACCGGGAACTGGACGCGGCGGGCATCGTGGACCCGGCGCTGCGTGCGGCCTACCGTCGCTGCCGCGCCCTCAACGCGCGGCACGGCAAGACGTACTTCCTCGCCACCCGGCTGCTGCCCGTCGAACGCAGGCCCGCCGTGCACGCCCTGTACGGCTTCGCGCGCTGGGCCGACGACATCATCGACGCGCTCGACCCGGCCACGGACACCGCGGCCCGCGTCGAGGCGCTGGCAGAGCTGGACAGCGCCCTGGCGAGGGGGTTGCGGGACGGGCGCAGCGAGGAGCCGGTGGTGCTGGCCGTCGCCGACACGGCCCGCCGCTACGGCATCGATCACGCGCATTTCCGCGACTTCATGACCGCGATGCGCTGCGACCTCACGGTCACGCAGTACGCCACCTACGCCGACCTGCGCCGCTACATGCACGGCTCCGCCGCCGTGATCGGGTTGCAGATGCTGCCGGTCCTGGGGACGGTGGCGCCGCGCGAGGTGGCCGCGCCGCACGCCGCCGCGCTGGGCGTCGCCTTCCAGTTGAGCAACTTCCTGCGGGACGTGGGCGAGGACCTGGACCGCGGCCGCGTCTACCTGCCCGCGGATCTCCTCGCCGGTCATGGCGTCGACGGTGAACTGCTGCGGTGGAGCCGTGACTTCGGGCGCCGCGACCGCCGGATCACCGCCGCGCTGGAGGAGTTCGCGGCGCTGACCCGAGGCGTGTACCGGGAGGCCGCGCCGGGGATCGCCCTGCTCGACCCGGTCTCACGCCCCTGCATCCGTACCGCGTTCGTCCTGTACGGCGGCATCCTCGACGCCGTCGCCGAGGACGGCTACGCCGTGCTGCACCGCCGTGCGGTGGTGCCGCGCCGCCGCCGTGCCGTGGTCGCCGCCGACGGCCTGACCCGGGTGGCCCTCGCACGGCTGCGCGCCCGGGGCCGGTCCCACGGCCCGGTGCCCCCGGCGCCGAAGCGCCTGTCCGCCGTCACGCGCGTGCGGGCCGGCCGGCCCGTGCCGGAGGAGGTCGCGTGAGCCCCCGCCGTATCCCCCTGTCGCTGCGCCGCAGCCCTGTGCCGTGGGAGCGTCAGCGGCCCACCTGGCGCGACGCCAGACCGGCGGTGATCGCCGACGCCCTGAAACGCGCCGGGGCACGTCCCTCGGGCAACTGGTACGTCGTCGGCGCGTCCGCAGCGGTGCGCGGCGAGCGCCCCCTGGCGCGCACGGTCGCGGGTGAGGAGGTGGTCGTCTGGCGCGGCGCCGACGGCCGGCTCGTGGGCGGGCCCGGGATGTGCCCGCATCTGGGGGCGCCGCTGCGCGACAGCCCGGTGCGCTGCGGCACCCTGGTGTGTCACTGGCACGGCCTGGCCCTCGACGGGCGCCTGTACGCGGGCTGGACGCCGCTGCCGGTGCACGACGACGGCGTGCTGGTGTGGGTGCGCCTCGACGCGGCCGGCGGGGAGCCGCCGACGGACGCCCCGGTCGTGCCCCGGCGTCCCGAGCGCGGACGCGCGCTGACGGCCGTCTACACCGCCACGGGCGTCTGCGAGCCCGAGGACGTGGTGGCCAACCGCCTGGACCCGTGGCACGGTGCCTGGTTCCATCCGTACTCGTTCGTCGACCTCACCGTGGCCGGCTCCCCCGAGGACGGCGACGGCGCCTTCACCGTGGACGTGTCGTTCAAGGTCGCGGGGCGGCTGGTGGTGCCGGTGCGGGCGGTGTTCACCGCCCCCGGTCCGCGCACCGTCGTCATGCACATCACGCGGGGCGAGGGGGAAGGGTCGGTCGTCGAGACGCACGCCACGCCGCTCGGCGTGGACGGGCACGGCCGGCCGCGCACGGCGGTCGTGGAGGCGGTGCTGGCCGCCTCCGGCCGCCGCGGCTTCGCCGTCGCCCGCCGGGCGGCCCCGTTGCTGCGTCCGCTGATGCGCGCCGCGTCGGGGCGCCTGTGGCGCGACGACCTCGCCTATGCCGAACGCCGCTGGGAGCTGCGCTCCACCGGCCGCTTCCCCGGCTGAAACGGCCCCGCGCGTCCCGTCAGTCCAGGAAGCGCCGCAGGGAGGACGTCATGCTGCTGACGAAGGCGTCACGGACCGGCTCGTCGACGCGGTCCAGGGACAGGTAGGGGTTGAGGTCTTCCAGCTCCACCAGCAGCAGGTCGCCCTCCTGGGTACGGCAGGCGTCCACCCGCTGGATGCCGTGGGCGAGGGTGTTCCAGTCGATGAAGCGGCGGGCGAAGCCGAGGTCGGCCGCGCTCGCCTCGTAGGGCTCGAGGATCCAGCGCCGGTCGGGGTCGGGGGCGTACAGGGCGTACTGGAAGGCGTCGTCGACGTAGTAGAAGGACACCTCGTGGCGGAAGTCGACGCGGGGCTGGACCAGGACGTCGCCGTAGGTGATCCCGTCGAGCCCGTCCCGGGGCACGACGGTGAGGCCCACGGAGTCCGCGCCGGTCTTCGGCTTGACCACGTACCGGTCGGTGTCCGGCAGGTGAGGGAGGTCCTCGGGCCGGTCGACGGTGGGGATGACGGGGAATCCGGCGGCCGTGAGCTCCAGCAGGTACTGCTTGCCGGCCATGTCGCCGCGGCCGGTCAGCGGGTTGTACACCCGGGTGCCGCGGGCGAGGGCCTGGGCGCGGAAGGCGTCGTACTGCTTCTGGTAGTGCAGCACGGGGCCGCTGTTGCGGACGACGACCGCGTCGAAGGCGTCCATGAGGGCGGCGGCGTCCAGCGGGTGGCACAGCGCGATGCCGAAGTCCTCGCGCAGCCGCGCCGACAGGAAGATGTCCTCGTCGCAGTAGCGGCGCCCACGGGCCTGGTAGGCGAGGTCGGTCACGAACAGCAGTCGGGGGCGGGCGGGCACGGGCTGCTCCTGGGTCGGCGGCCCACCACCCTACCGGGACGCCCCGTCACCGGCGCACGACCAGGCTCTCCACCGCGTAGGACAGCTCGTCGGCCGTGGGCTCGGGTGGCGGGTGGTAGCGGCCCGCGCAGACGGACAGGTTGACGATCAGGTGGGCGTGCCAGCGGGAGCCCACCCCGCGGCCGTCGGCGAAGACCTGGCGTCCGTTCAGCTGCCAGACGACGTCGCGTCTGCCGAACGTCACGGCGAGGTCGACGACCGCGCCGGGCCGGACGGCGTCGTCGTGGACGTAACTGCCGCCCGGACGCACGTGGTTGGTCAGCTCCAGGAGGTCGGGGTGGTCGGGGTGGTACTCGAACGCGTCCACCTCGTTGCCGCCGTCGCGCCAGGTCCAGATCGCCGGCCAGGCGCCCTGTCCGACGGGCAGCCGAACGCGGGTCTCCAGGCGGTCGCCGGTGCGCACCATGAACCCCTCGGCGCTGTCCTCCGTGGTCAGCAGGCCGGTGTCCCACAGGCCGTCGGACCGGCGTGTGGCGCGGAACGTGCCGGTGCGGGAGTAGGCGGGATCGGCGGTGAGATGGTCGAGTTTGTCGTCGCCCGGGTTGGTGGGGCCGCCGTCCGGGTAGGCCCAGGAGCGCCCCGCGACCCACTGGCGGTCGGAGGAGAAGTCCGCGACGAAGACGGGGTCGCTCACACCGCACGCTCCCTTCGCCCGCCGCTCTCCGCGGCGTTGACGGGGTCATGCCCCGAGCGGCGACGGTCATGCGGCGAGCGGACGCACAAGGCCCTCCTTCACCCGATCGTGTGACGAGCTGCCTGACCCTCCGTCAGAGGACGTACGTCATCGCGGTGATCCCCCTCGGTCACCTCTCGCCTGCCCCGCCCGGCGGCGCGACGCCGGTCAGGGACTCGGGGCGCTTCGCCGCACGGATCGTCCCGGTCTCCCACAGGCACCAGGTCGACCACAGCAGCAGCGTCAGAAAGGCGGCGAGGAGCACCAGCAGCAGCACCGTCTGCCGTGCCGTCCCGCCCTCCCCACGAGGGTGAGCAGCAGGCACCCGGTCCAGGCGGCCGCACCCCAGGCGTACACGGTCCTGAGCTGCCGCAACTGCTTCACCACTTCCATCGGCCCCTCCCGGGCAGACATGTACACGTCTTCTGCCGGTACCCTCGCAGTGCGACTTCACCGCGTTCCGCTCCGTCGGATGCGGCGTGCGAGGTGCCGGCGCGGCGGTCTCGCCCCTCCCGGGTGGGACGGGACGGACCGGATCCACCCCGTCCTCTCCCCCATCGGAGCCCACATGACCGCCGAGCCCGGCGCTTCCGAGCGCCGCAGCGCCACCGACTTCAGCACCGCGCGTCTGGAGGCCTTCAGCGACGGCGTGTTCGCCATCGCCATCACGCTGCTCGTACTGGACCTGCGGGTGCCGGAGCCCGACACGCTGCACGGCGAGTCGCTCGCGCACGCGCTCGCCCACCAGTGGCCCGCCTATTTCGCGTACCTGGTCAGCTTCCTGGTCATCGGCATCATCTGGATCAACCACCACGCCCTGTGCGGCCTCGCGCACCGGGTGGACCGCCGGACGCTGTTCGCCAACCTCTTCCTGCTGCTCGCCGTCTCCGTCATCCCGTTCCCCACCCGCCTGCTGGCCACCTATCTGACCGCGCGGCACGCCGACGCGCAGACGGCGGCCGCGATCTACGCCGCGACGATGGTGGTCATGGGCATCGCCTTCTCCCTGCTCATGCTGTCCTTCACCCGCGACGCGCGGGCTCTGCGCACGCCCGTCGCACCGGCGGATCTGCGCGCCGCGCTGCGCCGCTTCGGCATCGGGGGGCTGTGCTACCTGGCCACCGTCGCCCTCGCCTACGTCAGTCCCGTCGCCATGCTCGCCACACACGCGCTGATCGCCGTCTACTACTGCTTCGACCAGCTCGCACCGGTACGCCGTTCCCCCTCGGCCGGCGGACCGGGCCGGGGGTGAGCGCGGCACGATCGTGCCGGGGAGGGCGCCGGCCGCTCACTCACCCGTGCGGCGCTGCACCGTCCACCCCGGATCGCCCTCGCCGTCCAGGGGGGTGCGCAGCGCCAGCAGAGCGACGTCGTCGTCGTTGTCGGCGGGGCGGACGCGGCTCAGCAGCTGGTCGGTGAACGAGTCGAGCGGGCGGTGGACGAGGGCGGCGGCGTGCCGGCGCAGGCGCTGGAGCCCCTCGTCCAGGGAGTGGCCCCGTTCCTCGATCAGGCCGTCGGTGTACATCACCAGGGTGCAGCCCGGCGGAAGGGTGACCGTGGCGTCGACCCGCGGGGCGACGCCGCCGCCGGTGCCCAGCAGGATGCCGTGCGCGCCGGTGAGGTACTCGGCCAGGCCGTCCCGGCTCAGCAGCAGGGGCGGCGGGTGACCGGCGTTGGTCCAGGTCAGCGTCCAGTGACCGGTGTCCGCGCGTTCGAGGCGGGCGAAGAGCAGGGTGGCCATGGTGACCTCGGTGATGTGCTGCACCGCGCGGTCAAGGCGTGCCACGACCCGGCTGGGGGGTTCCTGCTGGGACCAGGCGTAGGCGCGGAGCATGTTGCGCACCTGCGCCATGCCGGCCGCGGCCTCCAGGTCGTGTCCGACGACGTCCCCGATGGCCAGGGCGGTGGCACCGTCCGACAGCGGGAAGGCGTCGTACCAGTCGCCGCCGACCTGTGAGGCGTGCGGTGCGGGCAGGTAGCGGACCGTCATCCGCAGGTGGGGCACCTGAGGCATCTGGGGCAGCAGGTGCTTCTGCATCGTCTCGGCGACCTTGCGCTGGCGCTGGTACAGGCGCGCGTTGTCCAGGGCGAGCCCGGCGCGGCGCGCGATGTCCTCCAGCAGCGGCAGGTCGGCGGTGGTGAAGGGCAGCGGGTTGGCCGCCCGCCCGAGGGTCAGGGCGCCCAGGACCTCGCGGGTGCTGCGGATGGGTGCGATGGCGGCTGAATGTATCCCGGTGGCATCGAACAGGCGGCGCTGCTCGACGGCGATGCCGGAGTCCGGCTCCCCCTGGTACGTGTGCGGTCCGGCGATGGTGGAGGAGACGCCGCGCAGGGCCCGGGACAGCGGCATGGGCGACTCCTGCGGGATCGGCGGCATCGGGCCCTGGAGGTCCTCCAGATGGGTGAGGCCGTCACGGTCGCCGTGCACCACCGTGCTGCGCCAGACCTCGTCGCGTTCCGTGATCAGGTCGATGACGGCCCAGTCCGCCAGCCGGGGCACGACCAGCCGCACCAGCCGGTCCAGCGCCTCGTCGACGTCGAGGGTGGAGGTGAGCCGCGTGGTGGTCTCGGCCAGCAGCGCCAGCCGTTCCAGCTCCGTGAGCGGCTCGACGGCGCCTTCGGACCGGGGCCCGCCGGCCGTGCGGCCCGCCGCGTGGAACAGGACCAGGGTGCCGGTCAGCTCCTGGCCGACGTAGTACGGCGCGATGTGCCAGCCGATCGGCAGCAGGACGCCGTCTCCGCGGGCGAAGTAGTCGCGCTCCGCCGCCGCGGGGCGCCCTTCGAGGAAGGCGTGCCGCATGGAGCACTGCGTCCTCGCGATCGGCTGCCCGTGCAGGTCGCGGTGGAGCAGGTCGTGCGCGTCGTGCCCCAGGAGATCTTCCTCGGGCCGGGCGAGCAGCGCCGCCGCGCGCGTGTTGACGGCGAGGATGCAGCCCTGCGCGTCCACGACGTAGGCGCCGGTCCCGATGGCCTCGAGCCGTGCGACCAGCTCGTCCGGGACGGTGGGTCTCGGCGACGCACCCGTGCGCCGGGTGTCCTTGGGCCCTGCCATGTGACGGCTCCTCGACTGTTCCGCGCGGCCCCCGGGTCCATGGCGCCTCGTCGGCTCGCTGACCGCCAACCGTACGTCCTTGCGGGGTGAGCGTGCGAGGCCGTTCGGCCGCAACCGGAGCAGGGGCCGGAGCCGGAGTCGACGGCACGGGACGGGAGGGACGAGCCGTGATGTCGGGGTGCTCCACCGGCCACTCCTCCAGCGCGGACGGCGTCGGGCCGATCCAGTGCGGACGGCGTCGGGCGGCCACGCGGGCGGAAGGTACCGTGCGCCTCGCGCTGCTCCTCGCCCCGCGTCACGTCAGCCGGGGTCGCCCGGAGCGCGGGCCCGCCGATCCGCCGACTTCACGGAGAGCGCCTTGCGTTGACGGGCCGTCAGTCCTCCCCACACGCCGTCGCTCTCGCCGTGCCGGACCGCCGAGGTGCGGCACTCGCGGATGACGGGGCAGCGGTGGCAGATCTGCCGGGCCCGCTCTATCTGGGGCAGGGACGCCCCGTCCTCGGTGAGCGGAAAGAAGAGTTCAGGGTCCTCGAATCGACAGGCGGCCAGGTCGAGCCAGTTCACGGCTTCCTCCCCACGGCGGGTCGACCGGCGGCAGCCGGCAGCCGTGCGGCCGGCCGAGCCGTCCGGAGTGTCGTACGTCGTTCACCCGGCAAAGGTGGCACTCAAGCTAGGGGGGCGATGACAGTTTTGTCCAGATATAAACTGTTTGTTCTTTCCTGGGCTTCAGTGGACAGCCGGTCGGAGTATTCCGGCGGCGCGCGCGTGGTGCAGCGACCTTGGTCAACGCTGGGCGCATCGATCGCGCAGCGAAATCCCTTCGTCCCGTCAGCCGGCCGGCACTCCCTCCTCCAGCAGGCTGCGGCGCAAGCGGTCCAGGCCGCGCCGGGTGTGGCTCTTGACCGTGCCCAGCGGCCATCCCGTCACGCCGGCGATCTGCGTCTGGGTCAGGTCCTGGTAGAAGGCGAGCCGCAGCACCCGCCGCTGCGGCTCGCTGAGGCGTTCCAGGGCCCGTCCGACGACCAGACGGTCCAGCGCGGCCTCGGGGTCGCCGCCGTCCCGGTTCTCCGGCACCGGCCCCAGGCCGGACGCCGCCGCCGCGATCAGTTCGGCCCGCCGGGTACGGGCCGCGAGGGCGTCCGCCACCTTGCGCCGCGTGATGCCGACCAGCCAGGCGGGGAACGATCCGCGTTCCGGTGCGTAGCCGTTGCGCCCGCGCCAGGCCGCTGTGAACACCTGCTGGGTCACGTCCTCCGCCTCCCGCGGATCTCCGAGCGCCTGGCGCGCCAGACCGTGGACGAGCCCCGACCACTGCCGGTGCAGCAGCGTCCAGGCATCTCCGGCCTCCCGGTCACCGGGGTCGAGCGGCGCGGTCGAGGCGGGGGCGGAGGGGAACCGGTTCATGTCGAGCCTCCTGTGCGAAGCCGCGGGTGGGAGCCCGCCCTGGTCTTCCCTCAGACTGCGCACGCGGGGACAATGGGGACAACTCGCATCGATTCCGCATCGGTACCGCTCGGTACTTCGACGGCGCATCGAAACCGCAGCAGGAGCCTTCACCGGCGAGCGGGTCTCGCTGGGAGGAAGGGGGCCGTTGTGCCCAGCAACGTCGACGGACCGGTACCCGCCGGGCCTGCCAGGGCCGGGTCCGAGGACCCAACCCCCACAGCCGTGGGCGTCACGACCGGCGCGCTCGCCCGTCGGCTCGGCGTGTCCCCGACCACCCTGCGCTCCTGGGACCGGCGCTACGGGCTCGGCCCGGCCGTGCGTGCCCACGGACGGCACCGCCGCTGGGTCCCCCGGGACATCGCGATGGTGGAGGAGATGTGCCGGCTGACGGCGGCGGGCGCCCCGCCCGCGGAGGCGGCACGGGTGGCCCGGCTGCGTTACACCGGCAACGGCACCGCACCAGCCTCCAGCGCAGTGACGCCCACCACACCGGCGTCCAGCGCAGGGACCCCCACCGCACTGCCACCCGCCGGGACGCCTCCGCGTCCGGTGCCCACGCCGGAGACCACGCCACCGCCCCCGTCTACTCTCGGGCGCCCGGGCGGCGCCGGGAGCGGGCTGCCGCTCGGCGACGTGCGCCAGGAGTGCCGCGGCCTGGCCCGTGCCGCGGTGCGGCTGGACGCGCCGGAACTGGAACGCCGGCTGATGGAGAGCGTCGCAGAGCACGGCCTGGTGGTGGCGTGGGAGGAGGTGATGGTGCCCACGCTGCGTGCCGTGGGCCGCAAATGGGAGTCGTCCGGTGACCGCTACGTGGAGGTCGAACACCTGCTGTCGTGGCACATCTCCAGCACCCTGCGCAGCGCTCCGCTGCTGCTGCCGCGCGCCGAGCCCCAGCCCGGGGCCCCGCCCGTGGTCCTCGCCTGCACCCCGGGCGAACAGCACTCGCTGGCTCTGGAGGCGCTGACCGCCGCGCTGGGTGAACGCGGAGTGCCGACCCGGATGCTGGGCGCCGCGGTGCCCTCGGAGGCGCTGCTGGCGTGCGTGCGGCGCACCGGCGCGGCCGCGATCGTCCTGTGGGCGCAGACCCGCTCCACCGCGTCGATGCCGCTGGCCCGGCATGTCGCCGGCCTCGAATGGGGCGCGGCCGGCGCGCGCAGGCGACCCGCCGTGCTGCCGGCCGGGCCTGGCTGGGACCGGCGGGCGTCCGCCGGCTTCCCCCGCTGTTCCGGACTGCGGGACGCCGTCGAGGCCCTGAGCCGTCTCTACGCCGACGACAGCGGCGTACACGGTTCTCGGGCTCACTGACCTACCTCCGCCGCATTCCCGAGGCGGTCCGGATGCCCACGCGAGGGCAGCACCGACGCGAGCTGATGGCCGGCCCCAGGCCCTCACACCTCCTTGCCGCAGGCCCGCCGGAACCGTTCCAGGCCCTCGGACAACAGCACCACGCGGTCGGGGTAGTCGAGGGCCGCCCGCTGGGTGGCCGGCAGTTTCCAGGGTCCGTGCAGCGCCGGGGCGTCCAGGCCGCGCAGCTCGGGCGCCCAGCGACGCACGTAGGTGCGCGCCAGCGGTCGTGCTGGGTGCGGTAGTCGGCGCGGGCGGCGGCGGGGCGGGCGGCGAGCACCTGGCGGTGGAAGTCGCGCCAGGCGAGCTGCCGTACCAGCGCCTCGGCGCCGCCGCCGCAGCGGCGGGCCCGGTGTACCAGTTCCACCGCGGACAGTGTGCCGAAGTGCAGACGGGCGGAGAGCCGGGACGTGGTCTCGTCGCGGGTGTCGGCGGCGAGGTCGTCGCGGGTGTCGTCGTAGGCGTCCAGGCCGCGTCGCCAGCAGGCCGGCCACCCGCTTGCGGCCCTCGCTCTCGCCGCCGCGTGCCAGCGCGGGCGAGACACCGGTGACCTCACCGCGTGCGGGCAGCGGCTCACGGTGCACCTGGCCAGGGACGAGCACCGGGCGCGGGGCGGCCGCGACGGCCCGCAGCCGCGGCTGCGCCCACTGCCGGTGGTACGGCGTGAAGACGGCGAAGTGGTCCGACGAGGAGGGGGGGACGTCGCCGGGCGGTACCGCCACGGTGACCGCGTCGTGTAGGAACAGGCGGCGGCCGCAAGCCTCCAGCGCGTGGCGCAGCCGGTCCTCGCGACGGGTGGCGAAGGCGCTGTGCGCCGCCGCCATGTGCACCTCGTCGGCGTCCGCCTCGGTCACCGTGCGGCACACCTCCTCCGCCAGGTCGCCGGAACGCAGCACGAGCCACCCGCCGCGCTCGCGCAGGGAGGCGTCCAGGTCGGCCAGGCAGTCGGCGAGGAAGGCGCTGCGGTTGGGCGTGGCGAATCCGGCGGCCGCCACCGCCCGGTCGCGCACGAAGAGCGGGACGACCGCGTCGGCTGCGCTCCAGCGCCGCGCGCAGCGGCGGGTGGTCGTGCAGACGCAGGTCGGAGGTGAACAGGACGACCGAGACGTGCATGGGTGTCAACTCCCCAGCGGTGGGCGTCGGCGGTCGTGACTGTCTTCCGGTCGGGCGGCGGGCGCGGATGCGGCATCGGGCCCGGGACGGGACGTGGCGGGTGACAGCGTGCGCGAGGAGTGCGCCTGTGCCTGGCCGGTGCGGCCCGCGGCGCGGACGATGTTGCGGGCCATGCCGCCGAAGACGACCGCGTGGAAGGGCGACACGCTCCACCAGTACAGGTGGCCGAGCAGCCCGCGTGGGTGGAACAGCGCCCGCTGCCGGTACCGCACGGGCCCGCCGGCCTCGCCGTCGACGTACATCTCCAGCCAGGCCAGGCCGGGCAGCCGCATCTCCGCGCGCAGTCGCAGCAGCCGGCCGCGCTCGATCTCCTCGACCCGCCAGAAGTCCAGCGAGTCGCCCACCCGCAGCCGCCGCGCGTCCCGCCGCCCGCGGCGCAGCCCGACGCCGCCGACGAGCCGGTCGAGCCATCCGCGTACCGCCCAGGCCGGCGGGAAGGAGTACCAGCCGTTCTCCCCGCCGATCCCCTCGATGACCTGCCACAGCGCGTCGGGCGCCGCATCCGCGTCGCGTTCGCGTACGTCGGTGTAGAGGCTGCCGCCGGCCCAGTCCGGGTCGGTGGGCAGCGGGTCGCTGGGCGCGCCCGGCACGGAGGCGGACGACCAGCGGGTGGAGACCTGCGCGTCGCGTACGCGTTCCAGGGCCAGGGCGACGGCCCGGTCGAAGCCGATGGGATGGCCGGGCGGACTGGGCACGTACCGCTCGATGTCGCGCTCCCGGCAGACCACCTCGTGGCGCAGGGACTCGGTCAGCGGGCGGGCGATGGATGCGGGCACCGGCGTCACCAGGCCGACCCACTGGCTGGACAGGCCGGGAGTGAGCACGGGGACGGGCACGATGAGCCGCCGCGGCAGGCCGGCGACGGCGGCGTAGCGCTGCATCATCTGGAGGTAGGTGAGCACGTCGGGGCCACCGATGTCGAAGGCACGGCTGACGTCGGCCGGCAGTCCCGCGCAGCCCACGAGGGCGCGTAGCACGTCCCGTACGGCGACGGGCTGGATGCGGGTGTGCACCCAGCGCGGCGTGACCATCACCGGCAGCCGCTCGGTCAGATACCGCAGCATCTCGAAACTGGCCGAGCCGGACCCGATGATGACGGCGGCGCGCAGGACGGCGGTCGGCACACCCGAGTCCGCGAGGATGCGGCCGACCTCGGCACGGGAGCGCAGATGCGGGGAGAGGCGTGCCTCGGATACGCCGTGCGGGGTCAGTCCGCCCAGGTAGATGAGGCGGCGCAGGCCGGCCCGGCGGGCCTGCTCGCCGAAGACCGCGGCCGCTGCCCGGTCGGTCCGTTCGAAGTCGTGGCCACTGCCGAGCGCGTGCACCAGGTAGTAGGCGACGTCCACGCCCGCCATGGCCCCCGCCACGGACTCGGCGTCGGTGACGTCGCCCCGGACGATCTCCACCCGCTCCGCCCAGGGGTGGTCGCGCAGCTTGCGGGGCGTGCGGGCCAGGCAGCGCACCCGGTGGCCGGCGTTCAGCAGTTCCGGCACGAGCCGGCCGCCGATGTAGCCGCTGGCGCCGGTCACCAGGCAGGTGAGCGCCTCACCGCCGTGTGGCGCGTCCGGCGAGGGTGCCGGGAGGCCGTCGCCCTGGGGCCCGTTCGCCGCCGGGGTGGGGTGGTCGTCGCGCATGAGCCCGCCTCTGCCGGTCGCCGTCGCAGGTGCCTGTGCGATCTCTACGCTGCAAGACCTCCGGGTGGATGCGCCCGCGGCCCGGGGCGGTCGGGTGACGCCGCGAGCGTGAACCTCAGCCGGCGGGCGTCCGCTGGGACTCGCGGTCCGAGGCCGGCCAGACGTAGGGCAGATCGTCGGGTACGCCGGGGAAGCGGGCCGCGTAGAACTCGGGGGCCTTGCGCACGAGGGCCGACTGGTGGCTGCGGTGGAAGGCGGTGTCCCCCAGCCACGGCGGCAGCTCCCCGGCACGGGCCAGGTCCTCCTGGCCGCGCACCGGGACGCCGGGGTGCTGCGCAGCGAAACCGGCGACCAGGGAGGCGGCGCAGCTGTCCTGGTGCCCCAGCTCCCGCCAGACCCGGCAGACCTCCAGGCCGTACCGCACGAGCGCTTCCTCGTACCCGCTCCACATCCGTACGGCGGGGTGCCGGCGCCAGCCGTAACCGGGCACGGTCAGGCCGCGCAGCACCTGGAGGGCCTCGACGCGCTGTTTGCCGAGCCGGCGGCGGTCGAGGTCGTGTGCCGACCGGCGGAAGTCGGGGCGGGTCAGGAACGTCTGCATGTCCGGCGTCCGCGGTCGTCGGACTTCTTCTCGCGTGCCATGGCCTTCCTTTCGCCGAGCCTTTCGCCGAGCCTTTCGCCGAGCCTTTCGCCGAGATGACCAGGACGTTCATGGTCTTCGGAATGTCCGGGGCTCAGCGCCGTGCCGGCGTGCCGCGCGGTCGGCCAGGCCGCCCGCGCCGAGCGGGCCGGTGTCCTGGAAGGGGGCCTCGGCCGCCAGCCGGGGCAGTTGGCGGCGGGCGACGCGCACCACGACGGGTGGCAGGGCGGCGCGCACCGGCTGCACCAGACGCAACCAGCCCGGCAGGTAGACGGCGGTACGGCGGCGCTCCACGGCCCGGGTCAAGCGGACGGCGGCCGCCTCGGCGCTGCACACGCGGCGGACCGGCGGCGGCATGTGGGCGCGCAGTTCACGCAGGACGGCGTACCGGTCGGCGTCACGCACCATGTCGGTGTCGAGCCAGTTGAGGTAGGCGACGCCCACGCTGATGCCGTGGTGGGCCACCTCGGCGCGCAGGCTGTGCGCGAAGGCCTCCGCGCCGGCCTTGGCGGCGCAGTAGGCGCTCATCAGGGGGGCCGCGCCGAGCGAGGCCAGGGACGCCACCTGGAGGTAGTGCCCCGCCGTGGCCAGGAGGTCGGGCAGGAAGGCGCGGGCGGTGTTCGCGCTGCCGACGAGGTTCACCTCGACGACGCGCCGCCAGGTCACCGGGTCCGACGCGAGGAACGGGCCGCCCTCGGCGATACCGGCGTTCGCGATGACGACCGAGGCCGGCCCGAGGCGGACCCGTACGGTGCGGGCGGCCGCCGCGAGCGCCGCCGGGTCGGTGACGTCGGCCTCCACGGCGAGCGCCGGGCCGGGCAGGGTCCGCGCGAGCGCCTCCAGGGCGTCCCGCTCATGGCCGAGCGCGGCGACCCGGGCGCCCCGCCGGGCGGCCTCGCGTGCCAGGGCCGCGCCGAGCCCCCGGGCGGCTCCCGTCACCACCACGGTCCGGTCGGTGAGCGGGCTGCTGTGCATCGAAGGCCTTCCTTCCCGGCTGGTCACGGGGTCCCGTCACTGCTTCGGGGCCACGGCCCCGGCCGGATGCGGCCCGGCCGGAGGAACCGGGGGCTGGACTTTCTCCGGCGGCTCCGGCGCGCCAGCGGCCAGGAGTGAGGGGTCAGCGGTCAGCGGTCAGCGGTCAGGGCCGGAGACATACGGGCCAGGGCATCATCCCGACGGCGCCGGAGAGATACGGCCAGGACCTCGTCCGGCCGGACCGGTCACGTCTCCGGCTCGGGCGGCCGCGCGGTGTGATGCGGGTGGCCAGGCGTTCGGCGGTCCTCCTTCAGCTCCGCCTCCAGCAGGTGGTCGCGCCCGTGCGCGAGTTCCTCCACGGCGCTCGCCTCCAGCTGCTGGAAGGGCCGGTAGTAGGTGGCGTTGTAGGCCTCGACGATCTGGAACGTCCAGTGCCCGGGGATGACGTTGCGGCCCAGGATCTCCGCGCGGACCTTCTCCGCCCATTCGGGGTGGCCCGCCTCGTGCAGGAGTTCCACCGCGCGGTCCAGCTGGAAGTCCGCGGTGCCGGTCAGCTGGTGGAAGTCGTACAGGCGGCCCCTGGCACGCTCGGTGGTCTCCAGGGCCTTGGAGAGCGCGCCGAGGGCCTCCACGGTCTTGTCGCTCAGGCCGTCGGGACGCCGGTGGTGGCCGTCGGGGCCGTCCAGGTGCTCGTTCACGTGGTCCTCCAGGGGGCAGGCCGTGGGCTTCGGGCGCCGGGTGGTCAGCGGTGTGCGCCGGTACGGTCCCGGCGGGCGAGCAGCCGCTGCAGTCCGGCGCGTCCCGGTGGCAGGTGGCGGCGCAGTGCGGCGCGTGCGGCGTTGGCGCCGGGGGCGCCGTGCACTCCACCGCCGGGGTGGGCTCCGGCGGAGGCCAGGTACAGGCCCGGGACGGGGGTCTCGGGGCGTCCGGTGCCGGGCACGGGCCGGAAGAGGAGCTGCTGGTGGAGGGCGGTGGTGCCGCCGTTGATGGCGCCGTCGGCCAGGTTGCCGTCGAGTGACTGCAGGGTCGGGGGCGCCAGGACGCGCCGGGCGCGGATCAGCGAGCGGAAGCCCGGCGCGAACCGTTCCACCTGGCGTTCCATGCGGTCGGCCATGAGCTCCTGCTCTTTGGCGTTCCACTGCCCGGTGATGCCCTCGTCGCCGGCGTCCGCGCGGATGTCGTGGGGGATGTGGGTGTACGCCCACGCGGACTCGGTGCCGCGCGGGGAGCGGCTGGCGTCGGACGTCGTCATCTGGCCGAACAGCAGGAACGGGCGGTCCGGTACCTGCCGCATCGCGATCTGGGCGGCGAACCGGGTCAGTTCGTCCACCCCGTCCGCCAGGTGCACCGTCCCGGCCCGCCAGGCCTGCTCCGCCTGCCACGGCACCGGCCCGTCCAGGGCCCAGTCCACCTTGAAGGTGGCGAAGTCCCACTGGAAGCGCTTCAGGTCGGCCGTCAGCTGCGCGGGCAGATGCTCGGCGGGGACCAGCTCGCCGTACAGGGCGGGCACCGACACGTCCGCCAGGACCGCCCGGCGCGCGGAGACCGTCTCTCCGTCCGCGGTGCGCACGCCGACGGCCCGTCCGCCGCGTACGACGATCCGCTCGACGCGCCGGCCGCAGCGCACCTGTCCGCCGCGCGAGCGCAGCCGCCGGACGAGGGCCCCGGTCAGCGCGCCGGAGCCGCCGACGGGGACGGGGAAGCCGTGACTCTGGCCCAGCATCGCCATCAGCCAGCCGAAGCCTCCGCTGCCTGCGGCTTCGGGGGCGAGGTCGGCGTGCAGCGCGTTGCCGGCCAGCAGCAGCCGGCCGCCCTCGCCGCGGAACTCCTCCTCCCCCATCCGGCGCACCGGCAGCAGCAGGGAGCGCGCCGTCCGCAGGCCGCCGGCCGCCCGGAGCCGGAGGGCGAGCCGTGCCGTGGCGCGCACCGGCGGGAACGGGGTGAACAGGGCGTCCAGCAGGTCGGGCTGGAGCCGCTGCCACAGGCCGTGCAGCCGGCGCCAGGCGGCGCCGTCGCCCGGTGCGAAGGCGTCGAGGGACTCCGCGGTGGCGTCGAGCTGCCGGTCGAGGACGGCGCAGGTGCCGTCGGTGAGCGGGTGGGCGACGACGCTGGGGGCGTGGCTCCACCGCAGCCCGTGTTCGTGCAGCCGCAGCGCGGCCAGGACCGGGGACGCGGCGGCGAGCGGGTAGAAGGAGCTGAAGAGGTCGTTCACGAACTCGGGGTCCACGCCCCGGTCGTGGCGCACGGCGCCGCCCGGTTCCGGCTGCTCCTCCAGGACGTGCACGCTCCACCCGGCGTCCGCCAGGACGTTGGCGGCCACCAGCCCGTTGGGCCCGGCCCCGATGACCACGGCGTCAGGCATGACCCGACCCGTGCGGTGCGCAGGCGGCGGCCAGGTCGTCCCTACCGCCGCGTTCCTCGTCTCGTGCCCGGCTCTCGCAGAGCTTGGCGAGGCGGGCGAGCATGGCGCGGTGCCGCAGCTGGATCAGGATCTCGAAGCCCCCGTTGTGCAGCAGGCCGCCCGCCCCTTGCAGGGGATGCTCGTCGACGATGACCAGGCACTTCTCGCCCCATGGCCGCAGCTCGATGGCGATGCGCGCGGTGCCCAGCGGGCCCGCGTGGGCCTCCAGCTCCAGCACGGCGCCCTCCTCGCAGCGGCGCACGATCGTCTCGTTGGACAGCCGCAGCGGTCCGAGCGGGACCTCGTAGCGGATCGCCGCGTCCGTGTGCGGCCACTGCCCGCGCACGGGCTCGGCGGCCGACGGCCCGACCACCCACTGCGGATAGGCTCCGCCGTCGGCCAGCACCTCCCACACGGCGCCGGGGCGGGCATTGATCAGACGGTGACGAACGGCCACGAACGCCTCCACGGGGTGCGTAAGGCCGGTCGTGCGACCGGCCGCTGCCGAGTGCCCCCGCCTCACCGGCCCAACCAGGCCTCCCTGGTCACAGCGGCGGGCAGGGGCGGGAGGGGGTCGAGAAGGCGTGCCGCGGCGGCGGGAGGGGTGGTCCGGCGCCGACCCGGTCGTGGGCAGGATCGGTCGGCGCCGGACCGCGGCGCGGACGGAACACCGGCTGCTCGGAGGAGAAAAGCAGACGGCAGCACGCGCGCACTCTCCGTGTGCCTCCGTACACGGATCGCATACGTAGCTCGTGCGAGTGACGTTCCCTTCGGCCGTTCGCAGTACGCCGCCGCTCCCTCGGCCTTGCCGCTTGCGGCGGTGATCCCCTCGTCGCCGTGCATCCGAGGCGGTCATGGATGACGAAGAACGGGGCAGAGGAATGCAACACGATCATGGACCGGTCGGGAGCGGCCGTACGCGGCCGTACCGGTCCCGGTCCGTTGTACGACACCGCACGACGAAGGAGCTTCACGTGGCCCAGGACCTGACCCCCCGCTACACGGTTCCCGGCATCGAGCGCGAGGCCGCCGGACGGCTCATCGGTCTTCTGCGCCTGCGCCTGCACGCGCTGAACGACCTGCACCTCACCCTCAAGCACATCCACTGGAACGTGGTCGGCCCGCACTTCATCGCCGTGCACGAGATGGTCGACCCGCAGGTCGACCGCGTGCGCGACATGGCCGACGACGTGGCCGAGCGCATCGCGGCGCTCGGCGGCGTCGCCCAGGGCACGCCCGGCGCGCTCGTCGCCGAGCGGGAGTGGGACGACTACTCGATCGGCCGCGCCGACGCGCTCGCCCACCTCGCCGCGCTCGACGTCGTCTACACCGGCGTGATCGAGGGCGTGCGCGCCGCGATCAAGGAGGCCGGCGAGATCGACCCCGCGACGGAGGACCTGCTGATCGAGCAGCTGCGTGACCTGGAGCAGTTCCAGTGGTTCGTGCGCGCCCACCTGGAGAGCGCGGGCGGCTCGCTCGCGACCGACGGGGCGAGGACGGAGGAGCAGGCCGCGGAACGCGGGCGCGACCTCTGAGCCGGCCGCGCGGCGCGTCGCTTCGGGTCGCCTGCGTGCGGAGACCGTCGCCTCAGGGCGTCTGCGCCCTGTCAGTCTGCGCCCTGTCACGAAAGAGGCGGCGGGGCACGCCGACGGCCTCGGTGTGCACGCGCCGCCGACGGACTTCCTTCCTCAGGCAACTCATCGGCCGAACGGGGTAGAAGAGGATCACAGGAGCAGACGGCATCAGCGCCGTCGCACGAGCGGACCAGGGGCACGAGGACGACGGATGCAGTGGAACAACAGGGCGACCGTGAAGGTGACCTGCCATGACCGAGTCTTCGAGATCAGCGTGCGCGGCGAGGTCGACTACGACGAGAACGACCTCCTGCAGGCCGCCTGGGCCGAGGCCGAGGAGTCGGCGCGCCGGGTGACCCTGGTGGACCTGTCCCAGGTCACCTTCGCCGACAGCGGGTTGCTCAACGCCCTGCTCGAGGCGTGGCACCAGCACCGGGCCGACGGCCGTGAGCTGATCCTGCTCGGCCCCTTCCACCCGTCCGTCGAGCGGCTGTTCGCCCTGACGGGCACCCGGGACCACTTCACCGTCACCGACTCCCGTGCCCGGGCACTGCGCGCGGACGGCACCTGAGGCGGCACGAACCGCGCAGGCGTACGGACCGCGAGTGCGGGCATTCGGGAGATGCACCGAGAAGCACAACCGGCCTGTGGAACGCACAGGCCGACAACGGAGGGAGAAAACACGTGTCCTTTCTGTGGGCCATCATCGCGGGCCTCATCATCGGTCTGCTGGCCAAGCTTGTCATCCCCGGCCGCCAGCCGATCCCGCTGTGGCTGACGGTCCTCCTCGGCATCGTCGGCGGAGTCGCCGGCAACGCGCTCGCGAGCGGCCTCGGCGTGCGGGACACGGGCGGCATCGACTGGATCCGCCACATCCTCCAGATCGGCGTGGCGGCGGTCCTGATCGCCCTCGTCAGCCCGATGTGGGCGCGACGCCATGCATGAACCCGGGCGGCCTGCCCCGCCGGCCAACGGCCGCCGGGGCAGGCGCGGGTCCGCCTCCTCAAGAGCGGTTCCCGGGGATTCTCACGCTAGCGACGGCCGCTGAAGCCCTCCTCCGAAGGGTCGGCCAGCGCGATACGGGCGGTGACGCGCTTGCCGAGCGGCTCCCGCTGCACCTCGAACCCCTGCACGACCGCCATGACGATCTCCAGCCCGTGCTGTCCCACGCGCCCGGGATCGGCGGCCCGTGCCATCGGCAGCGACGGATCGCTGTCCCATACGACGACCTCCACGAGGCCGCCGACGACACGCAGCTCCATCAGCACCGGCCCCGGCGCGTACTTGCGGGCGTTGGTGACCAACTCGCTCACCACGAGCCGGGTCACATCCATCGCCCGGGACGACACCGGCAGCCCGTACTCCCGTTGCACCCGGGCCAGGAAGTCTGCGGCGTGACGACGTGCCTCGGCGATGCACGGGCCGGCTCCGTCGAGCGCGACGATCTCCTGCATCGGCTCACGGCCGGCCACACCTTCACCACCAGGCGCTGAATCCACCGGGTCCATTCGCGTTCCCCCGTTCATGAGCCCTCATCTTCCCGCCGAAGGCCCGGACATGCCCCGCGGCCCCGCCGCGGCTCGTCCGCCGCACCGGCAACGGCGCGTCCTGGATGCGGCGGAACGCCGTTCGAGCGCCCGCTGATCCGACGGCATTCTCTCCGGGCCCCAGGACGATTCTGCCTCCGGCTGTCCGTCATCCCCGCGCCACCCCGGCAAACAAGGAGGATGGGCAGCCCCTGTCCGACGGTGCGGCAGTCCATCTCGACCTGGACGGAGCAGCCGTTGCTTCGCCGCTCAGCCGGGGGAAGCGGCGCCGCGAGGACGATGCCCAGCAGGAGCGGGGCGAGCCACAGGCTGGTGGCGGGGTGGTGGACGTGGGCGGTGAGAGCGATGGGGGGTTCCGCCGAGCACGGTAGAGGCCCGTTCGCGGAGGGAAGTTCGATCGTCTGTCCTGTCGGGGGAACGCCGCGTCCCGCACGCGGACGGCTTCCGCGTGCGGGACGGGTGTTGTGCCGTGGGGCGGTCAGCCGGTGGTCAGGGCGGTGTCGTCCACGACGAAGCTGGTCTGGAGGGAGGAGTCCTCCACGCCGTTGAACTTCAGGGTGACCGTCTGGCCCGCCAGCGAGGACAGGTCGAAGGTCTTCTGCGCGTAGCCCGAGGCGGCGTTGACGTTCGAGTACGTCGCCAGGGTGGTCGAACCGGCGGTGACCGTCAGCTTGTCGTACGCGGTGCTGCCGGACTCGGCGGTGTCGATGTGCAGGTAGAAGGTGAGCGTGGCCTTGCAGCCGGCCGGGATCGTCACCGACTGGGACACGGTGTCGGTGTGCGAGGACCCGTAGCCGTCGAGCCAGGCCTTGTAGGAGCCGCCGTGGGCGGCCTCACCGGTGTCGTTGGTGATGACGCCGGTGGTCGAGCTCCAGCCGGTGCTGCCGGACTCGAAGCCCGGGTTGGCCAGCAGCTGGGAGGAGGAGCAGGTGCCGCCGGAGGAGCCCACGGTCCAGGTGAAGGACGTCGAGCCGGAGGCGCCGGTGGAGTCCTTCGCGGTGACCGTGACCTGGTAGGTGCCGGCGGTGGTCGCCGTACCGGAGATCAGGCCGGTGGAGCTGTTGATGGACAGTCCCGTCGGCAGGCCGGAGGCGCTGTAGGTGAGGGCCGCGCCCGCGCTGTCGGTGGCGTGGATCTGCAGGCTCGCCGAGCCGCCGGTGGTGGTGGACTGGCTGCCGGGGTTGGTGACGGTCACCGTGTTGCCGGTGCTGGTGCCGGTGGTGAAGGCGGCGGTGCCGTTCGGGGTGCCCCAGCCGGTCGGGCCGTCGTAGCCGGTGCCCGCGGTGCAGAAGTACGAGGGGGAGCAGGAGCCGTTGGAGCCGCTGGTCACGTCGTACAGGTTGCCGGTGTGCTGGTAGGGGTACTTCGCCGGGTAGTCGCTCGTGCCCGGGGTGCCCGCGAGGGCGTAAACGCCGGCGACGATCGGGGCGGAGGCGCTGGTGCCGCCGTAGACCGCCCAGCCGGAGCCGCCGTAGGTGTCGTAGACGGCGACGCCGGTGGCCGGGTCGGCGACCGCGGAGACGTCGGCCTCCATGCGCTTGGCGCAGCCGGTGTCCGTCTGCCAGGTCGGCTTGGGGTCGTACGCCGAGCAGCCGGAGCCGGTGCCCTCGGTGGAGTTGGTGTGCCACACCGACTCGCTCCAGCCGCGGGAGTTGGAGGCGGTGGTGAGCGCGGTGCCGCCGACGGCGGTCACGTACTGGGAGGTCGCCGGGTACTCGGCGCCGTAGGCGGAGTCACCGGAGGAGACGGTGATGGCGACGCCGGGGTGCTTGAAGTACTGGGTGTCCTCGGTGGTCTGGGAGGACGCCTCGGAGCCGCCCCAGCTGTTGGAGACGACCTTGGCGCCGAGCGATACGGCCTCGTTCTCGGCTATGCCGAGGTCGGTGTCGTTCGCGGAGTTGGCCTCGACCAGGGCGATGCTGCAGTTCGGGCAGACGGCGCTGACCATGTCGAGGTCGAGGGCCTCTTCACCGGCCCAGCCGCTGTCGTTGGTCGGCAGCGAGGTGGTGGAGCCGGTCTGGCTGACCTGCTTGAAGCAGCCGTTGGCCTTGGTGCAGGAGGACAGGCCGTAGGTGGAGCGGTAAGTGGCCAGGTCCGCTTCGGCGTTGGGGTCGTTGTAGGCGTCGACGATGGCGACCGTCATGCCGGAACCGCCCGTGGTGGGCAGGTTGTAGGCGCTGTGCAGGTTCGCCGGGGACAGGCCCGACGGGGTGGCGGCGGCGAGCGCGGACGCGAGCCGCTGCTTGATGTCGGTGCGGCGCTGGGCGAAGCACGACGCGTGGCCGGGCTCGGCCGTGGCGCAGAGGTGGGTCGTGGGGACCTTCTGTCCGGCCTGGCCGGTGGCGTGGTAGGTCTGCCGCTCGGGTGCGGTCAGCGCCTGGTGGTTCTGCGCGACCTTGGTGGCGTGCGGCGCGGGCGCCGCGACTTGGGCCGCCCCGGCCGTGGGGGCCGCGACGAGTCCGGTGACGGTGAGGGCGAGCGCGGGGAAAGCGACGGTGACGAGTCTTCGCAGACTCCGCCGACGCCCGCTTGGGCGTGACTCACGCATGGGGTGCTGCCTCCGTTGTGAGGTGGGGATCGCACTGGGTGGGCAGGCCCGTGACGCGCGCAGCGGCGGCAGAACGACGCAGTCATGAGCATGACACTCCACCCCGCATGCCGGTTGAGCATGGCATGACAGGGTGCGGGAGGAACATAAATCCGCCACGCGCGGACCGGCAGTACCGCAGGGAATTCTTTGCTCCTCCATAGGATGCGATTGGCACCGTCATTGGAGGTCACTGGGACGGGCTTGATGCACCGCCCAGCCGGCCGGGAAGCGGGCCGGCCCCGAACGGCCGCGCGGCCGGGCCGGATCGCCCGGCCGGCCCCGCCGGGTCCGCGGTCAGCTCTCGGCTCGGTCCAGCGCCTCGTCCAGGGCCGTCGCCGCCGTGATCAGCGCGAGGTGGGTGAACGCCTGCGGGAAGTTGCCCAGTTGCTCGCCCAGGGGGCCGATCTCCTCGGCGAAGAGGCCGACGTGGTTGGCGTAGGTGAGCATCTTGTCGAAGGCGAAGCGGGCCTGGTCCAGGCGGCCGGCGCGGGCCAGGGCGTTCACGTACAGGAAGCTGCACAGCGAGAAGGTGCCCTCGCTGCCCCGCAGGCCGTCGGGGGACGCGGTGGGGTTGTAGCGGTACACCAGGCCGTCGGAGACCAGTTCGGCGTCCATCGCGTCGAGGGTGGCCAGCCAGCGGGGGTCGCGGGGCGCGATGAAACGCACCGCGGGCATCAGCAGCAGGGAGGCGTCGAGGACCTCGCTGCCGTAGTGCTGGACGAAGGCCCCACGCCCCGGATTCCAGCCGCGGTCCATGATCTGCCGGAAGATCGCGTCGCGCGCCGCCGTCCACGCGGCCAGATCGGCGGGGCGGGCGAAGGCGGTGGCGAGGGTGATGCCGCGGTCGAAGGCGGCCCAGCACATCACCCGGCTGTAGGTGAAGTCCTGCTGCCCGCCGCGCGTCTCCCAGATGCCCTCGTCGGGGCGGTCCCAGTGGGTGGTGAGCCAGTCCAGGGTGTCGGACAGACCGAGCCAGCCGTCGTAGCCGTAACCGGACCACTGGGCGTCGTGGACGCGCGTGAGGGCCCAGGCCGCCTCGCCGTAGACGTCGAGCTGGAGCTGGCCGGCGGCGTCGTTGCCGATACGGACGGGCGCCGAGCCGCGGTAGCCCTCCCAGTGGGTGAGGATCTCCTCGGCCAGGTGGGGGTCGCCGTCCACCCGGTACATGATCTGCAGGGGTTCGCCGGTGACCGTCCGCTGCTCGCGCAGGCGCAGGCCCAGCCACTGGCGGAAGGCGTGCGCCTCCTCCTCGTGCCCGAGGTCCAGCAGAGCGTGGACGGACAGGGAGGCGTCGCGGACCCAGGTGTAGCGGTAGTCCCAGTTGCGTTCGCCGCCGAGCTGTTCGGGCAGGCCCGTGGTGGCCGCCGCGACGGGGGCGCCGGTGGGGGCGTAGGTGAGCAGCTTGAGGGTGATCGCCGAGCGGTTCACCGCGTCCTGCCAGCGGCCCCGGTAGCGGCTGCGGCGGACCCAGCCGTGCCAGAAGTCCCGGGTCGCCTCGAAGGCCTCCTCCACCTTTCGCAGGGTGAGCGCGGGCCCGGGCGCGGCTCCCGCGGAGTCCAGCGTGAGGACGACCGCCGCCGTCTGCCCCTGCGTCAGCTCCGCCTCGGCGCGTACGTCGTCGCCGTCCCGCTCCAGCCGGACGGCGCCCAGCGGCTGGAGGACGGCGTCCGTGCCGGGGCCCGCGAAACGGGCGACGCCCTCGTGGAGTTCCAGGCGGTGCCGCGCGCGGCCGTAGTCGAAGCGCGGACGGCAGGCCAGGCGGAACCGGATGCGTCCGCGCGGAACCCGCATCGCCCGGATCAGCCGGTGCCGGGAGCTCGGCGTGTGCGGGTGGTCCAGGGGCATGTGGTCGACGACCTCGCCGACGCCGTCCGGGGTGAGGAACCGGGTCACGAGGATCGCGGTGTCGGGGAAGTACAGCTGGCGGGTGGTGACGTCCGGGCCCTCCACGGTGATCGTGAAGTGGCCGCCGCGGTCGTGGTCGAGGAGGGCGCCGAAGACGCTGGGCGAGTCGAAGCGGGGGGCGCACAGCCAGTCGACCACGCCCTCGGAGGACACCAGCGCCACGGTCTGGAGGTCCCCGACGAGGCCGTGGTCGGCGATGGGCGGGTAGCGTCGCACGGGTGGGCGCCCCGGATGTCAGCTCGTCGCTTCCCGGTGGCTGGCCAGCGCCCAGACGACGAAGACGTCGATCGCCATCATGACCAGGGACCAGACGGGCTGATAGGGCAGGAACAGGAACTGCGCGATCAGGCTGAGCGAGGCCAGGAAGATGCCCGCGAGGCGCGCCCAGGCCATGCCTCTCAGCAGGCCCGCTCCGGTGAGGGCGGCGAGGGCTCCGATGACGATGTGGATGGCGCCCCAGCCGGTCAGGTTGATCTCGTAGACGTAGGTGCCGACGCGTGCGTACACGTCGTCCTTGGCGACCGCCGCGATGCCCTGGAGCACGGCGAGGACACCGCTGCACAGCAGCATGACGCCGGCGAAGACGACCCCGCCCGCGGCCCATCCGCCGCTCGTGCCGGCCGGTTGCGGCGGCCAGGGGCGGTCGGACCGGTTCGGCTGTGCGGCCTGGCTCATGGGGTTCCTTCCTGCTGCCGGGCGACTCCCTCGACATGGCTCCCGTGACACCGCCGGCCGGTCGGCCGCCGGGCCACGCCGACCGGGAGACGGGCCGGCGCTACGAGCGTCCGGCCGCCGGCGCCGTACGGCCATGTGGGGTGGGCCGAGCGGGTGACGCGGGCGAGCGCACGGCCGTCGCCGGCCGTCGGCCGGCTGCCGGGCCGCTTGAATGCGACGCATGGCGCACCCGGGAACGCTGATCCTCACCGCGGCGGCCGCCGTCCCGACGACGCCGCCGGCCCTCACCTCCCGGCTGGGCGGATGACGGTGCCGCAGCCGGCGCCCCGGACCGACGAAGCCGTGGGGTCGCTGCCGCGTTCGCTGCTGCGTCAGCTGCGCGCCGACCCGGGGGATCTTCCCGAACTCCTCGCGCTGTTCGCGGTACGGCACCTCGGGCACGCCGCCGGCCGCCGTACGGCACGCCTGCGCGATCAGCGGCCGCACGCGCCGCTCTCCGAGCTGCGCCGCAGGGTGGCCACGCGTGGCGAGCACACCGTCCTGGCCGAGGGGGCCTTCGTCGGCGGGCCCGTCCTGCTGCTGGTGCCGTTCGCGTTCTGCGCCGCGCTGCTCGGGCAGGCCCGTACCGTGCTGGAGCTGGCCGCGCTGAGCGGCCGGGACCCCGCCTCGCAGGACCGGGCGGCCGACCTCCTCGTCCTGCAGGGCGTGTACGCCGATCCCCGGCGGGCCGCCGAGGCACTCGCGGCCACCCGGCGCGCGCTCCTCAGCGGCGGCCGCCCGGCCGCCCGGGGCACCCGCCGCGCCGGCCTGTGGCACCTCACCCTGCGCATGGCCCGTCTGCTGGGCCTGTCCACACCCGGCGCGGCCGGCCCGAGCCGGCGCCTCCGGTGCGTCCAGGCCGCCCGGCTGGCCCTGCTCGGGCTGGTGTTCGTCGTCAGCGTGGTGGCTCCCTTGGTGTGGGTGCCCTACATGGTGGTGTCGTACCGGTCCGCGACACGTCGGCTGCTGGGGCGCGCGGACGCCTTCTACTTCGGGCCGGCCGACGGTGCCGTGCCGCCGCGCTCACGGCTCGACCCCGCCCTGCTGCTCGCCGCGGGACGGGCGGTGCTGTCGCTGCTGCTCCCCATCGCGGTCACCGCCGGCTTGCTCTTCGCCGACCTGCGGGTCGCCGGCAGCAGGTGGGCCGCCGCCGGGATCGCGGTGGCCGCCGTGTCCGTCGCGACGGGTGCGGTGTGGCTCGTCCACCGGTTCCGCGGGGGCGAGGACCGCGGCCCCGGCCACTGACCCGGCCCCGGCGGGCGGACATGGGCCGCACTGACCCGGCCCCGGCGCGCGGACATGCGCCGGGCCGGGCTCACGGGATCTCCTGCTCGGCCCAGATGATCTTGCCCTCGGGTGTGTAGCGGACACCCCAGCGGTGGGCGAGCTGGGCCACCAGGAACAGCCCCCGGCCGCCCTCGTCGGTGCTGCGGGCATGGCGCAGCCGGGGAGCGGTACTGCTGCCGTCGGCGACCTCGCAGGTCAGGCGGGTGTCGCGGAGGAGGCGCAGCCGGATGGGTGGGGCGGCGTAGCGGATCGCGTTGGTGACGAGTTCGCTGACGACGAGTTCCGTCGCCATGGCGAGTTCCTCGAAGCCCCACGCTTCCACCTGGCGGGTGGCGCGGGCCCGCACGTCGGCGACGGCGGCCGGGTCGACGGGCACGTCCCAGGAGACGACCTGGTCGGGGCCCACCGCGTGGGTGCGGGCCAGAAGCAGGGCCACGTCGTCGGACTGGGGCGCCGACACGAGGTTCTGGACGGCGCCGCGGCACAGGGTGGTGAGGTCGGCGCCGGGCCGGGCGAGGGCCTCGCCGAGCCGGTGCATGCCGCGTTCCATGTCCCGGTCGGCGCCCACGATCAGGCCGTCGGTGTAGAGCCCGAGGAGGCTGCCCGGGGCCAGCTCGATCTCGCCGGTCTCGAAGCCGATTCCGCCGAGGCCGAGCGGCGGTCCGGCGGGCGGTGCGGGGAAGTGCACCTCGCCGTCCGGGGCGACGACGACGGGCGGCGGATGCCCGGCGCGGGCCATCGCGCACCGCCGGGCGACGGGATCGTAGACGGCGTACAGGCAGGTCGCGCCGAGGAAGGCGGTCGCGCCGTCGTCGGCGGGCTCGTCGCGGTGGGTGGCCTCGTCGCGGTCGGCGGGGTCGTATCGGCCGGCGGCCTTCCCGGTGCGCGCCGCACCCGGGCCGGGGTCCGCCGCGCCGCCCGGAGCGGGAGCCGTCCCGTCGTGCGGGCCTGCGCTCTCCTCCTCGCTCAGCCGGAGCACCAGGTCGTCGAGGTGGGCCAGCAGTTCGTCGGGCGGCATCTCCATGTCGGCGAGGGTCTGTACGGCGGTGCGCAGCCGGCCCATCGCCGCGGCCGCGGTGATGCCGTGGCCGACCACGTCGCCGACGACCAGGCCGACGCGGGCGCCGGACAGCGGGATCACGTCGAACCAGTCGCCGCCGACGCCGCCCGTCGGGTCCGCCGGCAGATAGTACGAGGCCACGTCCAGCGCGGTGCCCCCGCTCAGGGCGTGCGGCAGCAGACTGCGCTGGAGGGTGACGGCCGCCGTGTGCTCCCGGGTGTAGCGGCGCGCGTTGTCGACGCACAGCGCGGCCCGCGCCACCAGTTCCTGCGCCACCAGGACGTCGTCGGGCTGGAACGGGACGGGGTTGCGCGAGCGCAGGAACGTGGTGAGGCCCAGGGCGGTGTTGCGGGCCCGCATCGGCACCGAGATCAGGGAGTGCAGCCCGTACTCGCGGATGCGCCGGGCTCTGCCGGGCTGCCGGGTGGACCAGTGCTCGTCGGCGGGGTCCAGCGCGGGCACGAAGGTCGGCTCACCGGTGAAGAGCATGTCCATGTCCCGGGTCGGGGGGTGGAAGTCCACCCGGTCCCCGATCCGCACCACGGCCTCCGGACAGCCCTCGCGCACCGAGCTCATCCCGGCGCGCCGCATCAGCGTCCGCGCGGGCGCCGGCCCCGCGTCGGTCAGCCACGTGCCATGTCCCACCGTGCTGAGGACGGGTTCCAGAAGGTCGACGACGACGAAGTCCGCGAAGCGGGGCACGGCGAAGTCGGCGAGCTCCTGCGCCGTGCGCATCACGTCGAGCGTCCTGCCGATGCTCGCGCCGGCCTCGTTGACGAGCGACAGCAGCTGGCGGGCGTTCCACCGCTCGGTGACGTCCAAAACCATGTAGCACACGCCGCTGACCGCGTCGTCGGCGTCCACCAGGGGGAAGAAGGACGTGGAGTAGGCGTGCCGGCGGTGGGGATCGGACCAGCTCCAGCCCACGTACTCGTAGTCGGTGACGGGGACGCCGGTGTCCAGGACCTTGCGCATCAGCCCTTCGAGGGTGTCCGTCTGCAGCCCGGGCAGCAGCTCGCCGAGCCGGCGTCCCAGCCGCTGTTCGCGGGGGATGCCGCCGATGTCTTCCAGGGTGTCGTTCAGCCATACGTAGCGCAGTCCGCGGTCCAGCACCGCCATGCCGACCGGTGAGCGGGTCAGGAGTCCGTCGAGGACCGACTCCCCCACTCCCCACCGCTGTCTGCGCTCGCGTGCCGAGAGCAGGAAGCACTCGTCGCCCGCGAGCCGGAAGGCGGCGGACACCCTCAGGTCGACCTGGACGCGGCGGCCGTCGCGATGCCTGACCGGGATGACGCCGTTCCACCCCATGCCGGCCCGGCAGCGTTCGGCGACTCCCGCGACGCGGACGGGGTCGCCGGGCAGGGCGGCCAGCCGCGCGGCGGGCCGGCCCACCACCTCCGACGCGGCGTAGCCGAGCAGGTGCTCGGCGCCGCGGGTCCAGCCGAGCACCACGCCGTGGTGGGACAGCACCGCGGCCGCGTCGGTGGAGGCGTCGAAGAGGCCGGCCGCACCCGCGGCCGGGGGCGGGCCGGAGCCGTTTCGCGCAGAGTCCATGGCGTGCGTCCTTCGACAGGATCAGGGGCCTTCTCCTCCGTGGGGAGATGTGTGATCCTGCTTGTCCGCTTACAGCACCATGGTGCTGCTTGTCCGCCCGATGTGCATGGCCCGGCGGCGGGTCCGCCTGCTCCGGGTGCCGCGGCGGGGCCGCACGGGGCTGTGTCGCCCTCGCCAGGGACCCGAGGGAGCATGGAGAGGCCGGGTTCCCCGCCGTACGGCGCGGACGGCGAAGGCCGGCGGGTGCTGCCGACCGGTACAGGAGGCGCAGGGATGACAGCCGAGACCTTCCCGCCCGACGGCGATCCGTACGGCACCGAGCCTCCCCGGCAGACCAGCCTGCTGGACGTGCTGAGCGTGGCGGCGCTGGTGCTCGACGTCGAGGGACGCATCGTGTTCTGGACGCCGCAGGCGGAGGAGTTGTTCGGCTACTCCGCGGACGAGGCGCTGGGCAGGCCCGCGGCCCGGCTGATCCTCCATCCCGAGCATCTGCACGGGGTCCTCAAGCTGTTCGCGGAGGTCCTGGAGACGGGCCGCAGCTGGGCCGGCGCGTTCCCGGTCCGGCACAAGGACGGCAGCACGCGGCTGATGGAGTTCCGCAACATGCGGCTGCTCGACGATCTCGGGGACGTCTACGCCCTGGGTCTCGCCGCCGACCACACCCTGCTGCAGCGGGTCGAGACGGATCTGGCGCTGTGCGAACGGCTGATCAACCAGTCACCGATCGGTCTCGCCCTGCTGGACCCCGATCTGCGGTATCTCCTGGTCAACCCGGCGCTGCAGCGGATCGACGGCATCCCGTCCGGGGACCACATCGGCCGTCATCTGCGCGAGACGCTGCCCTTCACCGACGTCGACACCATCGAGTCCGCGCTGCGGCAGGTGCTCACCACGGGCACACCGCTGCTCGACCAGTACCACGTGGGCCGGCCCCGCTCCGAACCTGAGCACGAGCGCGCCTGGTCGCTGTCCTTCTACCGTCTGGAGGACCCCGCCGGGCGGGTGCTCGGCGCGGCCCTGTCGGTCGTCGACGTCACCGAACGGCACCGCGCGGCGGCCGAGGCCGACCGGGCCCGGCGCCGGCTGGCCCTGATCGCGGACGCCTCCACCCGCGTCGGCACCACGCTGGAGGTCGAGCAGACCGCCGCCGAGCTGGCCGAGATCGCCAGCGGCACGCTGGCCGACGTGGTCGCCGTCGACGTACTGGACTCCGCGCTGGCCTGCCGCCGGACACGCGAGCCGGACAACGGCCCGGAGCTGTTCCGTGCCCTCGCCCTCAAGGCGGACCACCCGTCCGCGGCGCTGCGAGCCGCGGACACCCCTGGGGACCTCGCGGCCTACGAGGGGGACCGCCTGGTCACGCTGTGCGTGCACACGGCCCGGCCGGTGCTGGTGCGGCACGTCGGCGAGGAGGATCTGCCGCGGATCGCCCGCGACGCCGAGGCCGCCGCGCTCCTCTCGCGTGCCGGGGTCCACTCGTATCTCGCCGTGCCGCTGATCGCGCACGGCGAGGTGCTCGGCGCCCTCGACCTCAAGCGCACCCGCAACCCTCTCCCCTTCGACGAGGACGACGTCGTCCTGGCCGGGGAACTGGCCGGCCGGGCGGCGATCGCCATCGACAACGCCCGCTGGTTCCAGAGCGTGCGCAACACCTCTCTGACTCTCCAGCGCAGCCTGCTGCCCGAGCATTCGCCGCACCACACGGGTCTGGAGCTCGCCTCCCGGTACCAGCCGGCGCAGGCGACCAGCGAGGTGGGCGGCGACTGGTACGACGTCATCGAGCTGAGCGGCGACAAGACCGCCCTGGTCGTCGGTGACGTGATGGGCAACGGCATCGACGCCGCCGCCACGATGGGCCGGTTGCGGACCGCGACCTGCGCGTACGCGGACCTGGACCTGCACCCGCGGGAGGTCCTGCGGCACCTGGACAAGATCACCTGCGATCTGGAGCACTACATCGTCACCTGCCTGTTCATCGTGTACGACCCGCACACCAGGCAGTGCTGCATAGCGAACGCCGGCCACATGCCGCCCGCGCTGGCCCGCGTCGGCGAACCCCCGGCGCTGCTGGAGGTGCCCTCCGGTGCGCCGCTCGGCATCGGGGGCGTCCGGTTCGAGACCACCACGGCCGAACTGCTTCCCGGTGATCTGCTGGTGCTCTACACCGACGGCCTCGTCGAGACCCGCCAGCACCCGATCGACGACCGGCTCAACGCCCTGCTCGGTTTCCTCGACGCGCCCGAACGCCCCCTGGAGGAAACCTGCGACCTCCTCCTCTACGGCCTGCGCCACGCCGACGACCACGACGACGTCGCCCTCCTGGTGGCCCGGGCGCTGTAGCCGGGCCCCGGCCCGTCAAGTGGCCGTCGCCGGCTGCCCGTTCGCGGTCATCGCCGCCAACTGCTTGATCTTGCGGCGGACTACGTACAGCGGGATCACCCCGAAGACGCCGAAGGACATGTCGATCACCGACCACCAGAAGGGGATCCCGCGCAGCGGGCCGCAGATGAGGGCCAGCGGGATGACGCCGGCGCAGGCGATCATCCCGAACTCGACGACCCAGATGTTGCGGACGGGGTCGCGATAGGGGCCGTAGAAGGCCACCGCGATGACCAGGTGGGCGAAGGCCAGCCAGTCCGTTCCGTACAGCAGGAAGGGGTAGCGGGCGTCGGTGGCGTCCAGGCCGTCGCGGACCCGCTCGATCCACCGCATGAGACCCGGCAGATGTTCCGGCACGGACAGCGCTCGCAGCGCCGACTCCGTCCCGTGCAGTTCGTGCACCAGGGGGAAGGCCGTGGCGCCGCTGAGCACCAGGCAGACGACGAAGAGGACCAGCCAGGCGCGGACGCCTTTCAGCAGGGCGGCTCTGCCGCTCGCATCGCTCATGGCGGCAGCATAGCCCTGAATTGAACATGTTCAAAAGTGGCTGCCGCGGGGATCGGCCGCGCGGTTGATGGCCGTCTCCACCGCCGCCACCCGGTCCGCGAGCAGGCCCAGCGCGGCGATCGCGCGGACCAGCGGGTCCTCCCCCGGTCCGCCGAGGGTCTGCGTCCGGACGTAGGCGCGCTTGACTTCCGCCCAGCGCGCGGCCTGCTCCGGCGTCTGCGTGCCGCGCAGTTCGGCCAGTTTGAGCAGGTTGGCCTCCGCCGCCGAGGTCAGGGTCTGGGCCTCGGCGGTGAAGTGGTCGTCGAGAAGGGCGTCGACCTCCGCGGCGTTCATCACCGGCCGGACCCGCTGGGCGATCTTGTTCATCGTGCGGTACGAGCCCTGGAGGCGGAACGGCGGTTCGGTGCGCGTCGCGTCCGACTGCGCCGCGGAGGCGATGTACGCGGCGTTGACGGCCAGCACCGTCTCGCGCACGCGCAACAGGTGCCGCAGCACGGCGACGATCTCGTCCGTCTCGGCCGGCGCGTACGGGTGGAGGAGCCGGTCGGCCCGCGCCGCGGGGTCGTTCTCCGCCAGCCGGATGAGCAGTTCGAGGTCGCCGCGCTCGCGCCCGGCGAGCGGGGCGAGCACGGGGTTGGCGGTGAGGGAGTTCTCCAGGAAGCTGAGCGCGAAGACGTCCTGCTTGCCGGTGAGGACCTCTCCGAGGTTCCACACGTCGGCGCGGTTGGCGAGCATGTCGGGGACCTGGAAGCGGGCGCCGGACTCCGTGCAGGGGTTTCCCGCCATGCAGACGGCGAAGCGCTTGCCGCGCAGGTCGAACGTGTGCGGCCGGCCGTCCCGCACGCCGTCCATGCGGCGGGTGGTGTCGCACAAGGGGATGAACTTCTGCAGCAGTTCCGGCGACGTGTGCTGGATGTCGTCGAGATACAGGAGCGTGTTGTTGCCCGCCGCCAGCGCGAAGTTGATCTTCTCGACCTCCTGTCGCGCACCGGCGTCCGGTGCCTCGGCGGGATCGAGCGAGGTGACGGTGCGGCCGAGCGCCGGGCCGCTGACCTTCACCGTCATCAGCCCGAGCCGGTCGGCGACGTACTCCATCAACGTCGTCTTGCCGTAGCCGGGCGGGGAGAGCAGCAGCAGGAGCCCGCCGGTGTCGGTGCGCCGCGTCTCGCCGACGGTGGAGAGTTGCCGGGCCAGGCTGTCGCCGACGAGCGGCAGGTACACCTCGTCGATGAGGCGGTTGCGCACGAACGCGGACAGGGAGCGCGGCCGGTGCTCGTCGAGCCGCAGCCGGGTCCGCTCGGCCGCCACCAGGGCGGTGCGCCTGCGCTGGTAGGCGCGGTACGCCGGGGCGTCCTCGTCGGCGAACCGGCGCGTACGGGCCAGGAACTCGTCGAGCCGCAGCAGGAGCCGGCCGCCCCGGATGCGCGGGTGCGTGCCGAGCAGCCCCCCGACGGACGTCTCCAGTACCGCGTCCGACGTGTGGCGCGGCAGCTGCGGGCACAGCTCCGCCGCCACCGCCTCCGCCAGGTCCCCGGGGCCGGCGTCGGCGCCGGTGGCGGAGACGTACGCCGACAGCCAGGCGTGGGCGAGCTGACGGCGGGCGGCCAGGTCGTCGAGGGCGGCGAGGTCGTCGTCGTAGGCCGCGTCACCCACCGCTTCACGGAACTTGTCCAACAGGGTCCGGGTCGCGGCGCTGAGGACGAAGCCGTCGGGTCCGGTCGTCAGTTCCTCGAAGAGGTACGCGGCGGCCGCCGCGCAGTCGCTCGCGCCGGACCAGACGGTGATCGCCGTCGCCAGTTCCGCGCGCAGCTCCTCGATCGCCGCAGGGGGTCCGAAGGTGGTGCGGGCTCGGGCCAGGGAGACCGCCCGCCGGGTCCAGGCCGTCCGCTGCCCGGCCGTCGTGCCGTGCGCCCAGAACAGCTGGGCCCCGGCACGTGCGGAGCTCTCGTACCGCTCCACGCCCGCCTGCTCGTACAGCGGCAGCAGGGCGGTCAGGATCACCGTCGCGTCATGGTCGTGGATGCCGCGCTCATGCCCCTCGTCGTACGCCTCCTCGGCGGCCGTGCGCACGAGGGCGGCCAGGTCGGCGGTGGCGAGGGCGGCCGGGCCGTGGTCGCGCAGCAGGCGGGCGGCGAGGTGTTCGGCGCGGTAGACGCCGGGCGACTCGGAGGGCAGGTGCCGGTCCCAGTGGGGGCGGGTGGCGGCGAAGTCCGGGTCGGTGACGGGGGCGCGGTAGTCGGTGCCGGTGAGCGCGAAGGCCAGGCCGTCGCAGTGCGGGACCAGGGTCAGGTCGAGGGGCTGGGTGGTGACGGCGAACCGGTGTGCTCCCAGGCGCAGGGTGCGGCCCTCGTCGGCGTACAGGTCGCTGCGGTCGCGCACCGCGCGGGCCGCTTCCTGGCGGGCGGCCTTCAGCCGGCCCTGAAGTTCCTCCGCCCGTACCGCGTCGCCGAGTTCGCGCAGCTCCTCGATGGTGCGGCGGACCTTGCCGGCCATCGGGTCGGAGGCGAAGAAGGTGCTGACCGCGTCGGCGTCGGCGAGCGCGGCCGCGCGCCGGGCGACGGTCGCGAGGACGCGGCCTGCGGAGACCGCCAGCTGCTCGGTGCGGCGTGCGCGGGCGTCCAGAAGGGACTGTTTACGGGCGGTGAACGCCTCGTGGATCTCGGCGCGCCGGCCGGCGAGGTCGTCGAGAAGGTCGTCGAAGTCCGTGAAACGGGACTCCAGGTTCTCCAGCTGGGTGAGGACGAAGGCCAGCCGCGCGTCGCACTCCTCGGGGCTCTGCCCCGCCGCGAGGGCGCCGGCCACGGTCTGGCCGAGCAGGGTCAGCTCAGCGGCGAACTCCGCGCGCCCCTCGCTGTCGCGCAGCGTGCGGCAGCGGGCGTCGAGAAGGGCGCGGGCGCGGTTGACGCCGCCGAGGACCTCCCCGATGTGCCGCAGCACGGCGGTGCGTACCGCGGCGTCACCCGTGTCCAGGCCCGAGACCACCTCGGTGACCGTGCGGAGCCGGCCGGTGAGGATGTCGAGACGGTCGCGGACGGGAGCCGCCTGCGCCAGGCCGTCGATCGACTCGGCGTCGGCGGCGAGCTGCTCCACCTCGGCGCGGTGGGCGGCGAAGGCGTCCGCGCGGGCCAGGTGGGCGACGGCGCGGTGCGCGAAGGAGCCGAGGTCGCTCTCCGCCTCGGCGGCCAGCTCGTCGATGCGGGCCGCGTCCGCGTACCGCAGGTCCTTGAGCGTCAGCAGGTGTCCGTGCGCCTGCCGCAGTTCCGTCAGCCCGTCCACCCAGGCGACGGCGTCGCGGGGCTGCTCGCCGCGCAGTCTGCGCACCACCGCCGCGAGCCGGCCGGCGCCCTCCTCCAGCGCGTCGGCGGCCTGCCGGGTCAGCGTCCGCACGGTGACGAACTCGGCCAGCATCTGTTCGGCCGTGGCGCGGACCGCCTCCAGCGGGGTGCGCAGATCGCCGAGGTCCTCCTCGTCCAGCCAGTGGTGCGCGTCGGCGAGCCGGACGCAGTCGGCGACCAGCGCCTCGTACACCGCGCTCGTCGGGGTCGTCTCGGCGACCGCCCGGGTCAGCGACAGACAGCCGGACACACCGCGCACGAGGTCGGCGTTGCCCACCCGGGCCAGCGGCCCCTCCCCCACCGGGCGCTCGGCGGCGTACGTGTCGGACACGTACGGCGAGGCCCACATCTGGAGGGGGTGCACGTGCGCCGGTTCGTCGCCCTCCGCGCGCAGCACGGTCAGCGTGCCGTCGCCGAACAGGGTCCAGCCGCGGCAGGTGAGCGGGGCGGCCATCTCCTTGCGGATGGTGTTGTACGACAGCAGCAGGCTGCGTCCCTCGGCACGCGCGTGGAACGCGTACAGCACGTCCTCCCCGTACGGGGAGCGCACCTCGCGTTCGAACTCCAGGCCGCTCGTGTCGAGTTCGAACCTCTTGTGCGCGCCGGTGGCCACGCAGTAGCCGCCGGGGAAGACGATTCCCTGGTCCTCGGGAAGGCGCCGGCAGGACTGCCCGATGCCGTCGAGGCGGACGACGTCACGGGTGAGGGTGTTGACGACGAGATGGCGGTGGCCGTCCTCCTTGTAGGGGCGGACGCGCAGCAGGAGCAGCGCGCCCACGCGCGCGTGCGCGACGGTGGCGTCGGCGAGCGACTGGAGCGGCTCGTCGACCGGCTCGCGGAACAGTTCCTCCCCGCTCTCGGCGGTGACGGTGAGGAAGCCGCCGACCGTGGTGACGAGGAGGTCACCGGGCACCCGGACGTGCGGACGGGCGCCGAGGACGTGGTCCTCACGGGTGGTCTCGGTCCAGGTGATGTCGTGGGCGGGCGGCAGGACGTCGTCGCGCTCGCCGCGTGCGTCGAGGAAGGACACCCACCCGTCGTCGCCGGCCGCCCACCGCAGCACCCGGATGTCGCCGGTCTTCTCACCGGTCTGGAAGACGGCCAGGAGCCTGCCGTCGCGCCGGCGCAGCGTCAGCAGCCTGGCCTGCCGGTAGTAGCGGAACAGGGCGGTGAGTTCCCGAACGGCGCCGGGGTCGTCGAGCAGGCCGGGCACCTGGTCGGCGGGCAGCCGGTTCAGGTCGCGGTCGTACAGCGCGAACACGTCCCCCGCGCCCGGCTCCTGAGTGGCGCCGCCGTCGTGGCCGACGAGCAGGCGGTCGCCGACGGACACGAGGTCGCGGGGCACGACGGCACGCTCGGTGCGCAGGTGCCGCGTGCGGGTCAGCTCCAGCCGCACCGAGCCGAACTGTTCGCTGCGGAGCGCGTTCAACGCCTCGGCCCGGCGCGCCAGTTCGGCGGCCTGTACGGCGAGCCGGTCCCGCAGCACCTCGTAGGTGCCGGCGTCGGGGGCGTCGTACGTCTGGGTGTCCAGGCCGGTTGCCACGGATCACGGTCCCTTTCGAGAAGGTGGCGGTGCGGGAGCTGCCGTCCCCTGCGCGGCAGCTCCCGCACCGCTGGTCGTCAGGCCCGGCCGGCGCCGTTCAGGGCGGTCACGGGGGTGTCGGCGAGGCCCAGTTCCCCGGCCCGGTCCAGGAGCCGGCGCACCTGGTCGGCGTTCGGTCCGCCGGCGTTGATGAGCCGCATCAGCAGGGCCGAGACCGTCAGGTGCTGCACATCGGCGGCCGAGACGGAACCGAGGATCCGGGTGAGGTCGTCGGTGAAGGGCGACGACCCGTCCAGCCACGGCTTCGCCAGCGCCTGCGCGGTGCCGGAGTGCTGGACGAACCCGTCGATGCTCTTGCCGAGCGAGATCGAGGACAGCAGGCGGTCGAAGAAGACCGACTCGCCGCCGACGATGTCGATGTCGGCGTTCTCCAGCCCGGTCGCCAGGATGGTGGCCTGCGCCTCGGCGACCTGCCGCTGCACGTCGAGACCGGCGAGCCGGATCTCCTTCTCGGCCTGCAGCCGCAGCCGGTACTCCTCGTGGCCGCGGGAGGCCTCGTCGAGCGCCGCCATCGCCGCCGCCTTGTCGGTGAGGCCGGCCGCCTCTTCCTTGAGCTTCGCGCCGATGGCCTCCGCCTCCGCGAGCGCCTTGGCCCGGGCGCCCTCCGCCTCGGCCCGCATCCGCGCCTGAGTCGCCTCCGCCTCGGCCCGGCCGGCCTTCTCGATGACCTCGGCCTCCTTGTCGCGGACCTGGACGGCGGCCAGCCCCTCGGCCGCGGCTTCGGCCTGGACGCCCTGCGCCAGCCGCACCTTGGCCTGCGCGTCCAGGTCGGCCGTCTTCAACCGGGCCTCGGCGAGCGTGAGTTCCTGCGCGGCCCGGTGGACCGCGGCCTGCTCGGCGGCCTCGGCCGCCTTGATGTCCTTGACCAGCTTCTCCTGGGCCTGCGCCTCGGCGGCGATGATCACGGCCTGGCGCTCGCGCTCGGCCTGCTCCACCGCGCGCAGCTTCTTGATGGACTCCTCCTGCTCGGCGACCGTGCGGTCGACGGCGACCCGCTCGCGGACGACCTCGGCGATGTCCCGCTTCTCCGCCTCGACCTCCTTCTCTGCGGAGATCTTCGTCAGCTGCGTCTCCCGCTCCCGCGCGATGACCTCGAGCATCCGGTCCTTCTCGATGCGCTCGTTCTCGACGGCGATGACCCGCTCGCGGTTCTTCGCGGCGACGGCGACCTCGCGCGCCTGGTTCTCCCGCTGGACGCCGAGCTGTTCCTCCGTGCGCAGGAAGGCGGACTGGGCCCGCAGCCGCTCCTCCTCCATCACCCGCGCGGTCTCGGCCTCCTCACGGGCCCGGGACGTCTCGATCTCCCGCCGCTGCCGGATCTCGGCATCGGCCTGGCGGCGTTCCATTTCCAGCACCGCCTCGCGCGCGTCGACGTTCTGCCGGGTGATCTCCATCTCCTCGCCGCGCCGGGCCTCGTTGGTGCGCACGTGCTCGACGGCCGTCAGCTCGGTGATCTTGCGGATGCCCTGGGCGTCCAGGACGTTGGCCGGGTCGAGCTGGCCGACCGGCGTCTGCTCCAGGTAGTCGATCGCCGCGTCCTCGAGGTGGTAGCCGTTGAGGTCGACGCCGATCACCTCGATGATCCGGTACCGCAGCTCCTCGCGCTTGGTGTACAGGTCGGTGAAGTCCAGTTGCTTGCCGACGGTCTTCAGCGCCTCGGAGAACTTCGCGTGGAACAGCTCCTGCAGCGTGCGCTGGTCGCTCGCGCGGGCGGTGCCGACGGCCTGGGCGACCTTGATGACGTCGTCCACGGTCTTGTTGACCTTGACGAAGAACGAGATACGGATGTCGGCGCGGATGTTGTCCTTGCAGATCAGCCCGTCCTTGCCGGCCCGGGTGATCTCGATGGCCTTCACCGAGATGTCCATCACCTCGGCCTTGTGCAGCACCGGCAGCACGACCTGCCCGGTGAAGGACACGTCGACCCTGCGGGTCTTGGACACGATCAGCGCCTTGCCCTGCTCGACCTTGCGGAACAGCCGGGAGAAGGCGAACAGCAGGGCGGCGACGACGAGGACGAGGACGGCGGCGAGCACGCCGATGGCAGACATGGCATACGTCCTTGGGCGTGAGAGGTCAGAAGGTGGCGAGCGGGGCGGGAGCCGGGCCCGGGGCGACGCAGGCCCGGCAGGGCGGAGCGGGCGACGGCGAGGGCGCGCGTGAGGCCGGGCGGGCGACCGTCGCCGGGTGGGCGTGGCCCGGTTCGTCCGGGACCGCCGCGTGCAAGTCCGTCCGCATCCGTCGGCCCCTCCCCCGTTCACGCCCATCCGGACAACGCACCGCCGGTGACATGCCCGTGGCGTGTCAGCGGTGCGGTGCCGGACACCTGCCGGTGTCCGGCACCGCGACCACCGCAGTGCTCCCCTGGGCGACATGGTGCCCGCCCGGACCGCGCCCCCGCATTGCCGGTGTCCGGCAGTGTTCACTAGGGTCTGCGTGCCGGAGAACCGCTGAGAATCCGTCACCGGCACATCAAAAGCGGGGGGAGGCGCCTTGATGGACCGGGACGACATACC
The DNA here is from genome assembly GCF_055668065.1 of Streptomyces sp. NPDC097129. Taxonomy (NCBI): domain Bacteria; kingdom Bacillati; phylum Actinomycetota; class Actinomycetes; order Kitasatosporales; family Streptomycetaceae; genus Streptomyces; species Streptomyces sp. NPDC097129. The sequence goes on from NZ_JBVOQE010000003.1 coordinate 364,105, forward strand.
CGAGCAGTACCTCGACGGCTGTGCGCGGATACTGGCCGACGTCGCGGCCACCGGCCGGCGGCTCACCCGCGAGGAGGTCGCCTCCCGCCGCTCGCTCGGCGAGCAGGCCGCGGAGGCCGGACACGGCCTGCGCGCCCTGGTCCATGCCCACTTCTGCGCGGCCCGGGCCGCCTGGCCGCGCGCCGCCGGCTCGGCGGTGGACGCGCTGGCCGCCGTGCAGCAGATCGTCGACGCCTTCGCCGAGGGCTACGAGCGCGCGCAGCGCCTGGCGGTGCGTCAGGAAGCTGCATCGCGCAGGGAGTTCATCGACGACCTGCTCTACGGCCGCAGCGACCTGGGGCGTCTCGCCGAGCGCGCCGAACGCTTCGGTCTGCTGCTGTCCCACACCTACGCGGTCGCCGTCGCGCAGTCGCCGACCGCGTACGAGGAGGGCGATCCCGTGCCGCGCCGGGTGGAGCGGGCGCTCATCTCCCGCTTCGGCGACCGGAGCATCCTGATCACCACCAAGGACGGCCGGCTGCTGTGCATCGCCCCCGGCCAGCAGGAGGAGGTCCTCGCCCACTTCGCCAAGCAGGCGCACGCCGCGACCGACGGCGGAAGGGTGGCCGTCGGCCGCGCCCAGCCGGGGCCGGGCGGGGTCGTCCACTCCTACGAAGAGGCCCTCAACTGCCTGGAGATGGCCGAGCGGCTGGAACTGGACGACCCGGTCCTGTACGCCACCGACCTGCTCGTCTATCCCGTCCTGACCCGCGACCGGCAGGCCATGGCCGACCTGGTCCTCAGCGCCCTGGGGCCGCTCACCACGGCGCGCGGCGGGGCGGAGCCGTTGCTGCAGACGCTGACGGTCTACTTCGACGCGGGGTGTGTCGCCGCCGAGGCCGCCCGCCGGCTCTCCCTCAGCGTGCGCGCCATGACGTACCGCCTGGAGCGCATCCACAAACTCACCGGCGCCGATCCCGCCGACCCGGCCCACCGTTACAAGCTGCAGACCGCCGTCATCGGCGCCCGCCTGCTGGACTGGCCGGCGCGGGAGCTGTGACGTCCCTTCGCCGAGCGGTCCGCCCTAACGGTGCTCGGGGTTGTCGTAGTCCCGGCGGCAGCCGGCGTCCCAGGCGGTGCGCTGGTTGCCGTATGCGGGAATGCCTCCGAGGTCCTTCAGCGCCCGCGCCAGGTGCAGCAGGTTCCACGTCATGAACGTGGTGTTGCGGTTGGTGAAGTCGTTCTCCGGACCGCCCGACCCGGGGTCGAGGTAGGAGGGCCCGGGGCCCGCTTCGCCGATCCATCCGGCGTCGGCCTGGGGCGGGATGGTGTAGCCCAGGTGCTGGAGGCTGTAGAGGACGTTCATGGCGCAGTGCTTCACGCCGTCCTCGTTGCCGGTGATGAGGCAGCCGCCGACGCGGCCGTAGTAGGCGTACTGTCCGGAGTCGTTGAGCAGGCTGGAGCAGGCGTAGAGGCGTTCGATCACCCGCTTCATCACCGAGCTGTTGTCGCCCAGCCAGATGGGACCGGCGAGGACGAGGATGTCGGACGCCATGACCTGTTCGTACAGCTCCGGCCAGGCGTCCGTCTGCCAGCCGTGTTCCCTCATGTCCGGCCACACTCCGGTGGCGATGTCGTGGTCCACCGCGCGGACGACGTCGACCCGCACTCCCTGGGCGTCCATGACGGCGCGGCTGCGGTCGATGAGCCCTTGGGTGTTGCTGGTCTCCGGGGAGCGCTTGAGGGTGCAGTTGATCACCAACGCGCGCAGGTCGTCGTACCGGGCCGGGGGTGGGTCGCCGGCGGGCGGCGCAGCGGTCACACGGTCCTCCAGGAGCGGTTCCGCGACGCGAGGGGCGCGGCGAGTGCGTGCGGGAAGGGCTCCAGCTTGCGGGCCGGCCGGGTGGACTGCCACCGCACGTCGTCCGGATGGCCGGTGCCCGCGCAGGCGGCGGTGGCGGTGCAGCCGGCGGTGGCGGTGCAGCCGGGCCGGGATGTCACCCGCGCGGCCCATGTCATGGCCCTCGTCGGTGCTGTGCGGATTGCTCGCCGCCGCCGCGCCGTCCGCTGCTCCATTCGTGTGCGATCGTCACGTGAACAGCCGCGTGTCGCTGCTTCCGGGCGACGCCCCGGTCGGCGTCCGGCAAGGATGGCCGGACTGACGTGGCGAAGCCGGTCTTTCGAGAGAGACACAGCTTGTGAGCATCCTCAACGAACCCCCAGGTTCCCCAGCCGAAGAGGCGTATTACCAGGACGAACTGCCCCTTCGGCGCAAGCGTCCCGGCAATGTGGTGGTGAAGTGGCTGACGACCACGGACCACAAGACGATCGGCACGCTGTACCTGTCGACGTCGTTCGCCTTCTTCCTGATCGGCGGCGTCATGGCGCTGATCATGCGCGCCGAGCTGGCCCGCCCGGGTCTGCAGATCGTGTCGAACGAGCAGTTCAACCAGGCGTTCACGATGCACGGCACGATCATGCTGCTGATGTTCGCGACGCCGCTGTTCGCCGGCTTCACCAACTGGATCATGCCGCTGCAGATCGGTGCGCCGGATGTCGCCTTCCCCCGGCTCAACATGTTCGCGTACTGGCTGTACCTGTTCGGCTCGCTGATCGCGGTGGGCGGCTTCCTCACCCCGCAGGGCGCGGCCGACTTCGGCTGGTTCGCGTACACGCCGCTGTCGGACGCGATCCGTACGCCGGGCATCGGCGCCGACATGTGGATCATGGGTCTGGCCTTCTCCGGCTTCGGCACCATCCTCGGCTCGGTCAACTTCATCACCACGATCATCTGCATGCGCGCTCCGGGCATGACGATGTTCCGCATGCCGATCTTCGTGTGGAACGTGCTGCTGACCGGTGTCCTGGTCCTGCTGGCCTTCCCGGTCCTCGCGGCCGCGCTGTTCGCCCTGGAGGCGGACCGCAAGTTCGGCGCCCATGTCTACGATCCGGCCAACGGCGGCGCACTGCTGTGGCAACACCTCTTCTGGTTCTTCGGCCATCCAGAGGTGTACATCATCGCGCTGCCGTTCTTCGGCATCATCACCGAGATCATCCCGGTGTTCTCCCGCAAGCCGGTCTTCGGTTACATGGGTCTGGTGGCCGCGACCATCTCCATCGCGGGTCTGTCCGCGACGGTGTGGGCGCACCACATGTACGTCACCCAGGGCGTGCTGCTGCCGTTCTTCTCCTTCATGACCTTCCTGATCGCGGTCCCGACCGGGGTGAAGTTCTTCAACTGGATCGGCACGATGTGGAAGGGCGCGCTGTCCTTCGAGACACCGATGCTGTGGGCCACCGGCTTCCTCGTCACCTTCCTCTTCGGCGGTCTGACCGGCATCATCCTGGCCGCGCCGCCGTTGGACTTCCACGTCTCGGACTCCTACTTCGTGGTGGCGCACTTCCATTACGTCGTCTTCGGCACGGTCGTCTTCGCGATGTTCGCCGGCTTCCACTTCTGGTGGCCGAAGTTCACCGGCAAGATGCTCGACGAGCGTCTCGGCAAGATGACGTTCTGGCTGCTGTTCGTCGGCTTCCACGGCACGTTCCTGGTCCAGCACTGGCTGGGCGCGGAGGGCATGCCGCGCCGGTACGCCGACTATCTGGCCGCGGACGGCTTCACCGCCCTGAACACGGTCTCCACGATCGCGTCCTTCGTGCTCGGCCTGTCCATGCTGCCGTTCCTGTACAACGTGTGGAAGACGTCGAAGCACGGCGAGCACGTCGGTGTCGACGACCCGTGGGGCTACGGCCGTTCCCTGGAGTGGGCCACCTCCTGCCCGCCGCCGCGCCACAACTTCCTCACCCTGCCGCGGATCCGCAGCGAGTCGCCGGCGTTCGACCTGCACCACCCGGAGATCTCCGAGCTGGACCAGAAGGAGCTCACCGGCCGGCGCGACGCCATCGACGCCGCCGGGCACGAAGGCGAGCGGCGATGACGGACCCGGCCCGCTCCCTCGCCGAACAGCAGGGAGCGGCGCTGGCCGCCGAGGTCGAGGGCTACCTCCTCGCCGAGGCCGACCGGGAACAGGCGTGGCGGGCGGCGGAGGCCTTCTGCACCGGCCTGCCGTGGCTGACCACCGCGCAGGCCGAGGAGGTGGCTCGGCTCTATGCCGAACAGCACATCGAGCTCACCCGCGAGCGACTGCGTCTCACGCTGCGCCGGGCCGGCGAACTGCGCCGCGAGTACGAGGCCCGCTACGCCCATCTGCGGCAGCGCCTGCTGACCTGGCACGCCGTCCTGGGGTCGGCCGTCCTGGCCTGCGCGACGGGCGTCGGCGCCGTGGTGTCCACGGTGGCGCGCTGACGGACCACCGCACGGGGGCATGGCCGGCCGGGCGGCGCCCGCGTCACACGGGCCGGCCCTCGTCCGGGCCGCGCCCGCGGCGTATGCGGTTCTGACGGACGGTTCAGAACTTGCCCATGTGGTGGGCGACACGGTGCCCGAGCTGTCGGCTGAACTCCTCCAGGAAGCGGGCGGCGAGCGGGGGCCAGCAGGTCCGCCCGGCGAGCGGGCCAGCATCCTCGGCGCTCACCTCGACGTCCACGATCCGCTCGTAGAAATCACCCACCCTCGCGCGGTGAGCACACCCCGAACATCGGCCCCGTACATCGTCCTGCCGTCCCCTCCCGGTCGCCGCGAGCATCGTTGATGACCGCGCGCGGGCGGCCGCGCGGGCCCGGATCGCGAGACGGCGTTGCCGACCGGGATGCGTGGCCTATACATATTTCCCATGCAGAGCCCCGACACCCCGACCACGACCGCCGGCCCGGCGGCGCAGACGACCGGCCCCGGCTCCGGCTCCGGCCCCGCGGACCGCGCCGCCCGGCGAGCCGTCACCGTCTTCCCCCTCCTCGTCGTCGCGGCGGGCGCCTTCGGCCTCGCCTCCCCCGGCACGTTCACCGGCTACGGCCCCTGGGTGCCGTATCTGCTCGGCGTGGTCATGTTCTGCATGGGGCTCACCCTGTCCCTGGAGGACTTCAAGGGCGTGTCCCGGCGGCCGTGGGTGGTGCTCCTCGGTCTCGTGGCCCACTACGTGATCATGCCGGGGCTCGGCTGGCTCATCGCGCATCTGCTGCACCTGCCGCCCTCGCTCGCGGCCGGGGTGATCCTGGTCGGCTGCGCGCCCAGCGGCACCGCCTCCAACGTCGTCACCTACCTGGCCCGGGGCGACGTCGCGCTGTCCGTGTCCGTGGCCACCGTCTCGACCGTCCTGGCGCCGCTGCTCACCCCGCCGCTGACGCTGCTGCTCGCGGGCCGGTACCTGCCCGTCGACGCGGGATCGATGGTGACCGACATCCTCAAGACGGTGCTGCTGCCCGTCCTCGCCGGGCTCGTGGTGCGGCTGGTCGCCGGGCGGCGGATCGAGCGCGTCCTGGGCGCGATGCCGTGGCTGTCGTCCCTGGCGATCGCGGTGATCGTCGCGGTGGTGGTCGCGGGCAGCGCCGACGCGCTGAGGTCCGCCGCGCTGACCGTGCTGGCGGCGGTCGTGCTGCACAACGGCTGCGGGCTGGCCCTCGGCTACGGGTGCGGCCAGCTCGCCCGCCTGGGCCGGCCAGCCTCCCGCGCGATGGCCTTCGAGGTCGGCATGCAGAACTCCGGCCTCGCCGCCTCCCTGGCCACCGCGCACTTCACGCCGCTCGCCGCGCTGCCGGCCGCCGTGTTCTCCGTGTGGCACAACGTCTCCGGCTCGCTCGTGGCCGCCTGGATGGCGCGGCGCGCGCCGGGCCGGCCGGGCGCAGCCGACGTGTGAGGCGGGCCGCCGACGCGTGACGCGGGCCGCCGGCCCGTGCGCCGGCCCGCCCGGCCGGCGGGCGGTGGGGGCGGCACGGCCCCAGGGGGTACTCGGCCCGCTGCGGTGCGCACGCCGTCGTCCCGTTTGGTCGCCCTCGGCCCGCGGTGCGATTCTGGGGTGAACGGCAGCGCAGTCGGGCGCGACCGGGAGGTCCCATGGGACGCGACGTCCCGGCGCTGGTCTTCACGCGTGAGGACCGGCGCCGGTACCGGAGCAAGATGCAGCAGTGCCTCGACGTCCTCGCGCAGATGCTGCGGGAGGCGCGGTTCGACGCCGAACGGCCCCAGGTCGGTCTGGAGATCGAACTGAACCTGGTGGACGAGCGGGCCGAGCCGGCCATGCGCAACAGCGACGTGCTGGAGGCCATCGCCGATCCGGCCTGGTCGACGGAGCTGGGCCGGTTCAATCTGGAGATCAACATTCCGCCGCGCAGGCTCACCGAGGGCGGTCCCGACGCCTGGGAGACGGAGATCCGGGCCGCGCTCAACCACGCCGAGCACCGGGCCCGGTCGGTCGGCGCCCACCTGATCATGATCGGCATCCTGCCCACGCTGCGGCAGCGGGACGTCGGCGCGGCCGCGCTGTCGGAGAACCCGCGCTACCGCCTGCTCAACGACCAGATCTTCGCCGCCCGCGGCGAGGACCTGCACATCGAGATCGGCGGCGTCGACCGGCTGCGCACCTACGCGGACACGATCACTCCCGAGGCCGCCTGCACCAGCACCCAGTTCCACCTGCAGGTCTCCCCGCAGGACTTCCCCGGCTACTGGAACGCCGCCCAGGCCATCGCCGGCGTCCAGATCGCGCTGGCCGCCAACGCGCCGTTCCTGTTCGACCGGGAACTGTGGCACGAGACGCGCGTCCCGCTGTTCGAGCAGGCCACCGACACCCGCCCGCAGGAGATCAAGGTGCAGGGGGTGCGGCCCCGGGTGTGGTTCGGGGAACGCTGGATCACCAGCGTCTTCGACCTGTTCGAGGAGAACCTGCGCTACTTCCCCGCGCTGCTGCCCCTGTGCGACGAGCAGGACCCGGCCGAGACGCTCGAACGCGGGGACATCCCGCACCTGGCCGAGCTGACCCTGCACAACGGCACGATCTACCGCTGGAACCGGCCCGTCTACGCCATCGCCCACGACAAGCCGCACCTGCGGGTGGAGAACCGCGTCCTGCCGGCCGGCCCGACCGTCGCCGACACCCTGGCCAACGGCGCCTTCTACTACGGCCTGACCCGCGCGCTCGTCGAGGAGGAACGCCCGCTGTGGTCGCGGATGTCGTTCTCCGCCGCGAAGGACAACCTGCACACCGCGGCCCGGGACGGCATCGAGGCGCGCCTGTACTGGCCGGGCATGGGCGAGGTGCCCGTGCCCGAACTGGTGCTGCGGCGGCTGCTGCCGATGGCGCACCGGGGGCTGGAGCGTTCCGGGATGGACGACGCGTGGCGGGAGCCGCTGCTCGGCATCATCGAGCAGCGGTGTGTGACCGCGCGCAACGGAGCGGTGTGGCAGACGGAGATGTTCCACCACCTCGACGCCCTGTCCCACACGGGCCGCCACGAGATCCTGCGGCGCATGACGCAGCAGTACATCGACTACATGCATCTCAACGCCCCCGTCCACACCTGGCCGGTCGACTGACGCCTCGCGGCCGTCACATGCCGTCGCCCGGTTCGGCCAGTTGCTGCCGTGAGGTGAGGTTCAGTTTCCGCATGGCGCGGGCGACGTGCTGTTCCACCGTGCGGGGCGACAGGTGCAGGGTGGCGGCGATCTCCCGGTTGGTCAGTCCGGAGCCGGCCAGCTGCGCCACCTCCCGCTCCCTCGGGGAGAGCTGGTCGCCGTAGGCGGGGCGGCCGTTCGGGCGGCGTTCGGGTGCGGGGCCGTGGACGCGCAGCAGGGCGCGGGTGCGGGCGGCGTCCCAGGAGGCCCCGAGACGCGTGAACTGCTCGACGCAGGAGGCCAGTTCGGCGCCGGTTACGTCGGGGCGCTCGCCGTCGCGGGCGTTCAGCGCGCAGCGTCCGGCGCCTTCGGTGGTCAGCGCCCGCGCATACGGCCGGCCCAGCGCGGCGTAGGCCGCCGAGGCCTGGCGGTAGAGCGCTGCCGCCTCGGCAGCCTCGCCGGTGGTCTCGGCGAGCACGGCCCGCGTCCAGGTCAGCGCGGCGCGGGCGCCGGGCGCGTCGACGCCGTCGAGCCCCTCGGCGAAGGCGCCGACCATGGACCGGGCCTCGGGCACGCGGCCCGCGCGGGCCGTCGCCTCGACCGCCCAGGGGGCCAGTTCGGCGGCCCAGGCCCAGATGCCCTTGCGGGCGACCTTCTCCCAGGCCGTGCGCGCCTCGGCGGCCGCGTTCGCCACCTCGGCGCGGGCCAGTTCGCGGCGGATCAGCGCACCGGACATGGTGGCGGCCTGGCTCGGCGAGACGTACTCCGGCGGCGTGCCGCGCTCGCCCGACAGCCAGGACACCGCCCGCCCCCACTCCCCCTGGGCCAGCGCCAGGAGGCCCAGGACGAGCCGTCCGTCGCTGGAGATGAGCGGCATGTCGAAGGTGGCGGCCACGAACGTCTCGCACCGCTCCGCGAGCCCCTGCCAGCGCCCCCGCATCCAGTCGAGCGTGAGGCGGGCCCCGAGCGCCGTGTGCTCGGTGAACGGCGAGCCGCTGGTCACGGAGAGTTCGACGCCTTCGGCGAGGAGTTTCTCGGCCCGCTCGTACTGGCCGAGCCAGACGGCCGCGTCGGCGGCGTTGCACAGCCCGCGGGCGGCGTGCCGGCGCGCCTGGGCGTCCGTGCTCGTGGTGGGCAGGTCCTCGAGCAGCGCCCAGCCCCGCGGGTCGCCCCGCATGGTGGCGAGGGTGACCCGGGCCGTGGCCACGGCCGCCCGGGCGGCCTCGTCGCCGCTGTCGGCCGCGGCCCGGCCGGCCGCCCGCAGCCACTTCTCGTGCACCTCGGCGCCGGTGCCGGGCCAGCGCGGTGAGGCGAGCGCGCACATGGCCCGCGCGGCGAGGGCGGGACGTTCCTCGCGCAGTTCCGCCGCGGCCTGTTCCAGCACGGCGCGGCCGTCCTCCCCGCCGACCTGGTTGACCATGAGCAGCCCGAGGTCCAGGCGGATCTCGCCGCGCACCGCGGCCGGCAGGGTGTCGTCGCGGACCACCCGCTGGAGGGCCTCGACGGTCTGGTCGGAGCGCAGTCCGTCGACGGCGCTGCGGGCCAGCACGGGCGCCAGCCTGGCCCGGATGTGCGGGGAGACGAGCGGGGAGGCCATCGCCTGCTCCAGCAGCCCGATGGCCTCCTGGTAGCGGGCGCTCTCCCCGAGGGCGTGGGCCTCGTCCGCGGCCCGTTCCACGGCCCGGAGCCAGCTGCGGACACGGCCGGCGGCACGGCGGTGGCGGGCCAGTTCCGGCCAGCAGGCCGGCTGACGGGCGCCGAGCGCGTCCGCGGCCCGCCCGTGCAGGTGCGTGCGGAGCGGGCCGGGCAGCACCTGGTGCAGGGCCTGGGCGGCGAGCGGGCAGATCAGCCGGTAACGGCCGTCGGCGGCCTCCACCAGCAGCCCGGACGCCAGCGCGGCGCCGAGGGCCGTGCGGCCCTCCTGCTCACCGAGGGCCGCCACGGCGGTCAGCTCGGCGTCGGTGGCGGGCCGCTCCAGTACGGCGGCCGCCCACACGACGGGCCGGTGGTGTTCCGGGAGGGCGGCGGTGCGGCCCAATACGAGGTCGGCCAGCCGGACCGGGACTCCGGCAGCGTCCACGTCGGCGGGGGTGTACCACGGGGGGTCGGGGCAGTCCCGCACCGCCTCCACCAGGTCGGCGACGACCTGCGGCACGCCCGCGGACCGCTCGTGCAGCCGCCCGGCCGCCTCGGGCGTGCACCGTCTGCCGAGGGCCTCGGCGGCGAACCGGCGCACCTCCTCGGCGGTCCACGCCCGCAGGCGGTGTCTGCGCACGGACAGCTCGGACGGGTAGTGCGGGGGCGGCGGGCCCAGCGGCAGTCCCGGCTCGGGCAGTTCCTCGGGCCGGTAGGTGACCACGGCCGCCAGTCCCGGGCGTGCCTCCTCCAGTACGGCGCGCAGCCATGCCACGTCCCGCTCCCCCGCCCGGTGCAGGTCTTCGGCGACGAGCAGCAGCGGTCCGTCCCCGGCGGGCGGCGCGGGGGGCTCGCCCGTTCCGCACACCCACACCTCACGGGGCGTTCGGGCCGCCCAGGGGGCGGTGGTCAGGCACTGGACGAGACGGCTCTTGCCGAAGCCCGCGGGGCCCTCCACCAGTACGAGCACCGGCCGGCCGGCCTCGCCGTCCAGCGTCCCCCGCAGTCTGCGTGTCCACGGAGCGTCACCAAGCGCCACCACATTGCTCCAGCCGTCGGCCCCCGGATCTGCCAGCCTTCGAACGACGATTCTGCGTCCGGGGCGGGCCGGAACAAAAGACGTCTGCGGGGATCGACCGGGGCCGCGGCGCACACAGCGGGTTAATTGCGTATACGTAGGGCCCGGCCCCCGGATGGCAGGCACGGCGGATCGCCCATACGTTCGTCACACCGACCGACCGACACAGGAAGGTGGACGTGGTGGCCAAGCCGTTCTTCCAGGTCGACGTCCCGATCACGCACCCGGCCCAGCCCGACCGGCGGGGCAGCTATGTCTTCACCGGCCACGCGGACAGCGGCCGGGAAGCCGTGCGGATCGCCCGCGAGGTGTGCGACGCCGCGCTCGCCGCCCACGCGGCCGGGCTCGACGTGCCACGCCGCCGGCCGGACGGTTGGGGGGCGCGCGCGGTGCGCCCCGGGTGGGAGCCGGACTGGGAGGCCGCCCGAGCGCACGCGTGGGACGCCGTCCACGGCTGGTTCACCCGCTCCCGGCCGCGGGCGGGCGCGCCGGCGCAGCGCACGCCGGGCGTGTGACCCGCGGCGCGCGCGGCGCGCCGGGTGCCCCGGGTCACGCCTTCTGCACGACGACGAGGATCACGAGCAGCACGGTGGCGCCGGCGCTGGCGCCGTGGGCGACGACGGCGGTCAGCGGGAAGTGCCGCTCGGCGGTGGCGCCGCCGGCGTTCGAGTGCCGGCCGGAGCTGGGCAGCCAGCGCAGCAGCATCATGAACCCGAAGGCGGCGACGATGAGGACGACCGCGCAGGCCGCCCACGCCGAACCGCGCATCCCGCCCAGCAGATACGCGGTCCACGCGGCGAGTCCCGCCACCGCGAGCGCGACGTGCCCGAGCACCAGCCACAGCGGCAGCCGGGTCACGCCCGGCGTGCGCTGGCGCAGACCGCCGTGGCGGATCCACACCGTGGCGAGATAGCCGCCCAGAAGGGCCGTCAGCACCCAGGCACACCACACGATGAGACGCATACGCCCCACTCCCCCTGCCTTGTCGGGCGGCCCCGTCCGGTGCGGACCCCCCGCGGCTCAGCACATCGGACAGGCGAGGAGACGTCCGGAAATCCTTCCTGTAATTCACTCGTTGGAGTGATGGGCGGGGAGTCATGGCACGGTAGCTGGTACAGCGGGCCGCGAGAGGTACGTCAGCGCCCGCGGAGTCAGACGCTCGCGGCCGTGGTGCGGAAGCGGGCCCGGTACACCGTGGGAGACACGCCCAGGGTGTTCTGGAACAGGCGCCGCATGGACTCCGAGGAGCCGAAACCGGCTTGCCGGGCGACCTCCTCGACCGAAGCGGTGCCCGACGACAGCAGGGCTTTGGCGGCCTCCAAGCGGACGGCGTCGACGTACTGCCCGGGCGCCATGCCCGTCTCCTGACGGAACAGGCGTGTCAGGTGCCGGACGCTGACGCCGGCATCCGCGGCGAGCGCGTCGATGCCCGCCGGGACCGACAGGTCCGCGGTGATCCCGTCCATCACGCGGCGTACCACCGGATGGCGGCTCGGTGCGGTCGTGCGGACGCTGAACTGGGACTGACCCCCGGGACGCGCCATGAAGACGACCAGTTGTCGTGCCACGTCCCGGGCGACGTCGGCGCCGTGGTCCTCCTCGACCAGGGCGAGCGCCAGATCGATCCCCGCGGTGACTCCCGCCGACGTGACGAGGTGCTCGTCGCGCACGAACACCAGGTCCGGTTCCACCCGCACCTCGGGATAGGCGGAGGCCAACTGCGGGGCCAGTTCCCAGTGCGTGGTGGCGCGCCGTCCGTCCAGCGCCCCGGTGTGCGCCAGCACGAACGCACCCGCGCACACCGAGGTCACCCTGCGCGTCCGGGCGGCGAGGCCGGCCACGAGCGCGACGAGCCCGGGCTCGGACGTGGCGCGCCGCCAGTCCCTGCGCCCCGGGACGACCAGCGTGTGCGGGGCTGCGGGCGCCCGCTGCGCGCAGGCGTCGACGCCGATCCGCAGTCCGCTGGACGTGACCACGTCGCGGCCGTCCGGGGAGACGACCCGTACGTCGTAGCGGGCACCGTAGCGGTTGGCCGTCGTGAACACCTCGATCGGCCCGGCCACGTCCAGGAGTTGCACCTGGTCGAAGGCCACGATCACGACGACGTCACCGGTTGCCGCAGGTGCTACTCCGCCCACGGCGAGTCCAGGACGGTGCGCACGAAGTTCCCGCGCCGGAAGCCGGGCACGCAGTGTTCCAGTACGTCGGCCTTGACGTTGCCGAACGTGGTCTCCGGCCTGGAGCGGACGCCGTCGGTGAAGGCGGTGAGGATGCGCCGCTTGAAGTCGGGGCGGGGGTGCAGGGCGACGACGTCCCGGCGGTCGGCGTCGGAGACGTCGGCATAGCCGATCCCCAGGACGTCGTACTCGACGCCCGCGGTGACGAGCGCGACCTCCGGCTCCATGAACGCGGGGATGCCGGGCGTGGTGTGCAGGGCGATGGCCGTCCACACGCGCCGCACACCGTCCTCCGGCACGCCGTGCGCCCGCAGGAACCGCCGCGCCTCGTCGGCGCTGTCGACCTCGAAGCGGCGTCCGCTGGAACGGAACCGCTCGCCCAGGCCGAGGTCGTGGAACATGGCGCCGACGTACAGCAGTTCCGGGTCGAATGCCAGGCCGCGGTGGCGGCCCTGGAGGCCGCCGAAGAAGTACACCCGGCGCGAGTGGTGGTAGATCAGCTCGCTGGTGGTGTCCCGGACCAGTTCCGTGGCTTCCCGGGCCACCTTGCTGTCGGGGACCTGAATGCCGGCCGCGAGAGTCGTGTCCATGGTCATGGCGTGCGCGCCACCTCTTCCTCGTTCCGCTGCGGCGCCGGGTTCTGCGGCGCCCCACCAGTGTTCTTCGCGAGGAAGGGCGCCCGCCATGTCCGTGCGGACATCTATCCCACAGATACGGACACCGGCGGGCCGGAGTCGTGCCTGTGCGGCGGTCCCCCGCGCGCCAGGGGCGGGCGTTGGTGCGTCGCCAGGCGCGGCGGGTGTCGGGGTCGCGCCGTCCTGCCGCGGAGGCGCAGCGGGGGCACACGCGGCGGACGGCGTCGGCGGCGCCGCGTGCACCTCACCGGCGGGGAACCAGCGCCCGTCCTCCTCGCTCCACCAGCGGCTGCTCGCCGCCACCGCGTACCGGCGTGAGCGTGACTTCGCCATGGTGGATGAGCGCCCACCGGGCACGGCGCCATGCGGCAGCGGCCGGCCGGGGCAGTGACCCGGCCGGCCGTGGTCCCCTGCGGGCTTACGAGGTGAAGCGCTGGCTCGCCGAGCCGTCGCAGTTCTGCAGGCGCAGGGGCTCGCGCGGGGCCGACTGGGTCAGGCAGAGCGCCGTCGCCGCGGCCGGGTGGATGGTGGCGCCGTCGCGCACGAACTTCTGGTTCGCGGCGCCGGAGCAGTTCCACACGATCAGCGCGGCGCCCGCGCGGTACTGGGCGCCGGGGACGTCCAGGCAGCGGTCCTGGGTGAGCTCGGTGTGGTAGGTCTGCCGGGCGGCGTCGTACCACCAGTGCTGGTTGCGGTTGCCGGTGCAGTCCCACCCGAGCACGCCGGTGTTGTCGGCGCTCGCGGAGGCGGTGACGTCCACGCAGGTGCCGGTGGCCTCGTTGCGCAGCGCGGTGTAGACGTCGTCCCAGGCGAAGGGGAAGAGGGTCGGTGTGCCGGAGGAGTCGACGTCGGCGCACGACGCCTCGCGCAGGCCGGCGGCGTAGAAGCGGGTCAGGCAGGTGGCGAAGGCGGCGTGGCCGCGGACGTTGGGGTGGAAGGACTGGCGCACGGAGTTCTCGTCGGGCAGGCCGGGCTTGGACACGTCGATGAACAGGCCCCGGGCCCAGGTGTTCTCCGTGCAGACCTCGTGGCCGTGGAACAGACGCGAGTTGTCCAGGTAGAAGGCGCCGGTCTCGGCCGCCGCCTTGCGCATGCCGCGTTCGAAGGCGGGGACGGCGGTGTTGCGGCCCCAGACGGTGTCGGAGTCGTAACCGAGGCCGCCGCAGGCGAGCTTGGTGCTGAAGCCGGGGTTGTCACGGAAGTCGGGGCCGATAGGGCTCGGGTAGCTCATCAGGACGAGCTTGTAGTCGCCGTCGGCGTAACCGGCGCCGCGCATCACGGACTTCAAATCGCGGACGGTCTGCTCGACCTTGGGCACGAGGGCGTCGACGCGGGCCTGCCAGCCCGGCGCGTACTTGGGCTCGCAGGGCCCCTGGGAAAGCAGGTAGCGCTCGACGCAGTCGGTCATGACGGGGCCGAACTGCAGGTCGTCGTTGGCGCCCGCGACCAGCAGGACCATCTTGATGCGGGTGTTGCGCGCCTTGACGGCGAGGCTGTCGCTCTGGACGAGTTCGTCGGCGTACTGCTTGGCGCCGCCGATCCTGATGTTGCCGGTGTAGGCGCCGGAGCAGGCGACGTTGTAGGTGAGGTCGGCGGGGATGCCGGTGCGGTGGATGGCCGCGTCGGGTGAGCGGTGACACCAGTTGTCGGGGCCGTTGGTGGGCGTCTCGTAGGTGCCGGTGCCCTCGCCGGAGATCTCGCTGTCACCGAGGGAGATCAGGGCGGTCTTGCGGTCGGCGAGGGGCCGCTGTGCGGGGTCGCCGTAGAGCTGGGTGGCCTCGGCGGCGCGGATGGCCTCCAGGTCGGGCGGGAGCGGGGTGGCGGACACCTGCCGCGGGGCGCCGTCGGCGGCGGTCGCGGTGGCGGGAAGAGCGGTCGTCGCCAGGCCGAGCAGGGCGACGAGGGTGGTGACGGTCCACCGGATGCGGTACCCGGAGCGTCTCATGACACCTCCTGGACGTGGGGTTACCCACGGTATTTACTGGTCGGTAGCCGCGTTGGGAATACCTCTGCCGAGTAAAGTTGAGGGAGTCTCAGGTTCCGCTTCGTGGCTCCGCGCGTCCCCGACCCCGGAGGTGTCCGTGCTGCGAACGACCCTGACGGCGAGCGTGGCCGCGGCCGCGCTGCTCGTCCCCGCCACCGTCCAGGCACACGCCCAGGCCCCCGCCCAGGCCCCCGCCCAGGACCGGCGGGAGGAGCCCGGCATCCCGCATCTCACCGACCGGCAGGGGCGGTTGCTCACCCTGCGCGGCTGGAACGTCGAGGACAAGACGAACCGGGGCGAGAAGGCGCTGTCCGCCATCACCGAGCGGCACTTCCGCGACCTGCGCGCCCAGGGCTTCGACTTCGCCCGGCTGCTGGTGTTCTGGGACGACCTGGAGCCGCGGCCGGGCCAGTACAGCGAGGCGTACCTGAGGAAGATCGAGCGCGTCCTGGACTGGGCCGGGCGCTATGACATCAAGGTGGTGCTCGACGCCCACCAGGACGTCTTCGGGCCCGCGTTCGGCCATCGCGGCGTACCCGAATGGGCGACCAGAACCGACGGCCTGCCGTTCACGCCGCACCCCGACGACTGGTTCGCCGAGTACTTCGAGCCCGCCGTCCAGCGCGCCTTCACCCATCTCTACGACGACCCCGACCTGCGCCGCGCCCAGGCCGACGCGTGGCGGGTGCTCGCCCGCCGCTTCGCCCACCACCCGGCGGTGATCGGGTACGACCTGATCAACGAGCCGATGGGCGAGCTGAGGGAGGGCGAGGACCTGCCGACGGCCGCCCGCCGCATCGAGCGGGAGCAGCTCACCCCGATGTACAACCGCCTCGCCGACGCGGTGCGTTCGGCCGACCGGGACGGCTGGGTCTTCGTCGAGCCCACGCCGATCGTCGGCGAGGGCGTGCCGACGGGTCTCGGGCGCGTCGACGACCCGAAGGTGGTGTACGCCCCGCACTTCTACAACACCGCGATGGAGGCCGGCGCCGACTACGATCCGGGCGCCGGGTGGATCGAGGCGTACGAGCGGGCCGTCGTCGCGTACCCGAAGCAGTACAAGGTGCCGGTCGTGGTGGGCGAGTGGGGCCCGCCGAACAGCTCCCTGCCGAACATGCGGCGCTTCTACGGCGACGCGATGGCGTCCCTGGCCCGCTACACCTCCGGCTGGGCGGGGTATGTGTGGTGCTACGGCGGCGGGTACTGCGCGGTCGACGGCTCCGGCGCCTTCCGGGCCAACAAGGAACTGACCGCCGAGCCGTACGCGGCGAGCGTCGCCGGCACGGTGCGCTCCGCGTCGTACGACCCAGCGGCGGGCGTGTACCGGCTGGCCTACCGCGCCGCCCGTCACGGCTCGCGGCTGACCGAGCTGTCCCTGCCCCGGGGCGCCTGGCGGATCACCGCCGACGCGACGGTGCTGCACAGCCGGCCCGGCCGGGCGTGGGTGCTGGCCACGCCGGACCACGAGGTGACCGTCACCGTGCGGCGGGTCCCGCGCTAGCCGCCCGTGGACGGCGGGAGCTGGGCTGCGCTGACGCGTTCGCCGAGCACCTCGTGGGGTACCACGTGACCGCTGGATCCGTAGACGTTCGCGTGGTGCTCGGCGGCGTGCTGGTGTACGCGTATGTGACGTCGTTCTGCCCGGCCTCCGTGCGTGGCACCGCGCTCGGCTCGGCGTCCGGCATCGGCCGCCTCGGTTCGATCGTCGGCCCGTCGGTCAGCGGGGCGCTGGTGGCCGCCGGCATCGGGCATCCGTGGGGTTTCTACGCCTTCGCCGCGGTGGCCGTACTCGCCGTGGTGGCGGTGCTGACACTGCCGGGCCCTACTCCCCGGGCGGGCGCGGAGCCGGCGGCCGAACCCGTCGTCTGAGAAACCGCGTTGTGGGGGTGCGTCGTGATCGCGTAGGGTCCGGGGCGTGAACACCGGACCGGCTCTACGCCATGCACGGATCGGCGACCCGGTGGTGAGCTGATCCCACCGCGGGTGCACGACAGGCACCCCCACATCTCGGCACGCGGACCTCCCGGTGCTCGTGAACCACGAGCCCGCCTTCCCTCCGCACGAAAACACGAGGTCTGCCGAAACATGTCCGTCAGCTTCAACCACACCATCATCGCCGCCAAGGACCGCGAGGAGTCCGCTCGCTTCTTCCGCGAGCTGCTGGAGGTGGAGCCCGCGCCGTCCTGGGGCCCGTTCACCAACATCCAGCTCCCGGACGGTGTCCTGCTGCAGTTCGCCGAGCCGCCGGTGGAGATCCAGATGCAGCACTACGCCTTCCTCATCGACGACGCCCTGTTCGACCGGGCCCACCGGCGGCTGCGCGAACGCGGCGTCGAGCACTGGGCCGATCCGCAGATGCGCCGCGCGGGCGAGATCAACCATGAGCACGGCGGGCGGGGCGTCTACTTCAAGGACCCCGCCGGTCATGCGATCGAGCTGATCACCCGGCCGTATCTGTAGGGCACTCCGCGGGCGGCAGCGCCAAGGGCCGCATGCCGAGGTGGCGCAGCGCGGACTGCGCCGCCCCGGCACCGCACATACCGTGGGCGCCCGGGCCCGGCGGGGTCGCCGCGGAACACAGGAACACACCCGGCAGGCCCGTCGCGTAGGGGTCGCGTACCGGGCGAGCGCCGAACAGCAGGCGGCCGACCGTCTCCGCGCCGGTGAGGATGTCCCCGCCGGCGAAGTTGGGGTTGCCGGCGGCGAGGGCCGCGGGCGGAGTGGCGCGCAGGGCCACGATCCGTTCGCGCACCCCGGGTGCGAAGCGTTCCAGTTGTCCGAGGACCGCCTGTGTGGCGTCCAGGTCGTAGCCGTACGGCACATGCGCGTAGGACCAGACCGGGTGGACGTCACCGGCCGAGCGGGAGGGGTCCGCCAGGTACTGCTGGCCGACCAGGACGAACGGGCGCTCGGGCATGCGTCCGGCGGCCACCTCCCGCTCGGCCCGGGCGACCTCGGCGAAGGTGCCGCCGAGGTGCACGGTGACGGCGCGGCGGGCATGTGCGCTGCGCCAGGGGACGCCGCCGCGGACCGCGAGGTCGAGTTTGAAGGCGCCGGGACCGCGACGGTAACGCCGGTAGGCGGCGCGGGTGCGGGCCGGGAGCCGGTCGCCGTAGAGGGCGGCGGCCTGGCCGGGGTCGAGGTCGAGCAGCGTCACGTCGGCGGGCGGGATCTGCCGGTGATGGGTGACACGGACGCCGGTGTGGACCGTACCGCCGTGCTCGCGCAGCACATGTTCCATGGCGCGGGCGATGGACCGCGAGCCGCCTTCGGCGACGGCCCATCCGGTGGCGTGCCCGGCGACGAGGACGCCGAGGCCGACGGCCGAGCTGAAGGGCCGGGTCAGGGGCCGGTAGCCATGGGCCGCGACGCCGGCCCACAGTGCCTTGGCCTGTGGCGTCGTGAAGAGGTGGGCCAGGGTGGTGGCGGGCAGGGCGCCGGGAAGCCCGAAGCGGGCCAGGAGCAAGGGGTGGGCGGGGACGCGCAGCAGGGGGCCCATGATGTCGGACGCGAGTGCGTCCCAGTGGCGCACGGACGGCTCGACCAGTGCGCGGTAACGGACGCCGTCGGCTCCGAGCAGGTCACCCGTCCGGGTGACGGACCGCAGCAGCACCCCGGCGGTGCCGTCGTCGAGCGGGTGTACGCAGTCGACGCCGGCCCAGCGCCAGCGCAAGCCGTGGCGGTCGAGGCGCAGGGCGCGGTGGGCCGGTGAGGTGACGGCCATGGGATGGATGGCCGAGTGGTGGTCGTGCAGCAGTCCGGGCACCAGGGCCTCGGAGCTGCGGGTACCGCCGCCGGTCTCGTCCGCGGCCTCCAGCAGGGTCACTTCGAGCCCCGCGACAGCGAGCAGGGCGGCGGCGGTGAGCCCGTTGGGGCCACTGCCGACCACGACGGCCGATGTCATCGCGGGACGGGTGTGGTCGTCATGGTGAGTCGCCCCCTGACATGTCGGTGCTCGCTACCACGGCAACCATGACTTGGGCGAGGGCCTTGCAGGTTGGGGAGCCGTCCCCCCATGCTGAGTCCCAACTGATCGCGCTGTGACACGGCGGGAGACCTGCTGTGACACCGCAGGAAACCTAGGGAGAACCGACACCATGTCCGACAGCAGTGTGTCCGCCACCGAACTCACCTCCCAGTACCTCGCCCAGGTGACGAGCGACCTGGAGCACAACACCAAGGAACGCGAGCGCATCAGCGCGGAGATCGCCGCGCTGCAGGAGCAGCTCGCCGCGCTGCAGCACGACTTCGCGGTCCTGCAGAACATGCACCAGGCGCTCCAGGGTGCTTCGGCCGTCGAGGAGGCGCGGGCGGCCACGGGACCGGTGACGTCCGACAGCGCGGCCGAGGCGGTCGTCGTGCCCGCTCCGCGCAAGGCGGCCGGCCGCAAGCCCGCCGCCGGCAAGCGGACCCGGGCGACCGCCGCGAAGACGACCCGGCCGGCCAAGACCTCCAGGACAGCCAAGACGGCGAAGGCGGTCAAGGCGGACGGGACGGTGAAGGCCGCCGAGACGGTCGACGCGGGCGGGACGGCCAAGGCTCCGGCTTCGTCGCGCGGCACCGCGAAGAAGCAGGCCGCCAAGAAGTCCGCGGGCAGGTCTTCGGCCGCCACGGGTGGCGCGCCCAAGCTGGTCGACCTGGTCCGTCAGCACCTCACGGAGCAGAAGGAGCCGCGCTCCGCGGCCGAGATCGCCGACGCGCTCGGCAAGGCGCATCCCGAGCGCAGCGTCAAGACGACGGTCGTGCGCACCACGCTGGAGAGCCTCGTCGCCCGCAACCATGCCCAGCGTTCAAAGCAGGGCACGTCGGTGTTCTACACCGCCTCCGAGGCGGCGCCGGCGGGCAGCGGGGCGGAGACGACGGCCGCCGATCAGGAGACACAGCCGGAGAGCTGACCATCCGTCAGCACTGCGGGCGCTTCCCGTGGTTGGCGGCGTGGCTGCGGCGGGACCTCTTCTTCCGGCGTCGCTTGGACGACATGGTGACCTCCCACGGCATGAACGGAGAACACACAGGTCACTGGCGTACCCGTAATCACCATACTCCGGGGCATCTCACCCCTCCACCGCTCACGCCGGCCCCCGGGCCATGCCGTCGGCGCGGGGAGTGAGCGCGGTGCCGGCCGGGGGCTGATTGGCTTTCCGGGGAGGCGTCGGGTAGACCGAGGACATGCTGTTTCGCCAACTCGAATACCTGGTGGCGCTCTCCCGGGAACGTCATTTCGCCCGTGCCGCCCAGGCCTGCTACGTCTCCCAGCCGGCGCTGTCGGAGGCCGTCCGCAAGCTGGAGGAGGAACTCGATGTGCCGCTGGTGCGGCGCGGTCGCAAGTTCGAGGGCCTGACCCCGGAGGGTGAACGCATCGTCGTCTGGGCGCAGCGCATCCTGGCCGACCGCGACGCGCTGAAGGACGAGGCCGGTGCCCTGCGCAGCGGGCTGAGCGGGCGGATGCGGATCGGTTCGGTGCCGACCGCGTCGGGGGCCGCCTCGCTGCTGACCGACCCGTTCTGTGCGGCGCATCCGCTGACCACCGTGGAGGTGCTGGCGGACCTGCAGTCGGTGGACATCCTGCGGCAACTGCAGAACTTCGAGATCGACGCCGGTCTCACCTACGTGCGCGACGAACTGCCGGAGCAGTTCCAGTCCGTGCCGCTCTACGAGGAGCGCTACGTCCTGCTGCTCACGGCGGCCGACACCCTGGCCCAGCGCGCGACCGCGACCTGGGCGGAGGCGTCCCGGCTGCCGCTGTGTCTGCTGAACCCGTCGATGCAGGGCCGCCGGGTGCTCGACGAGCAGTTCGCGGAGGCCGGGACGCGGCCCTCGCCCCGGGTCGAGACCGACTCGGTGGCCGCGTTGTTCGCCCACGTCAGGACGGGCCGCTGGGCGAGCATCGTGGCGCATGCCTGGCTGCACGTCTTCGGAGTGCCGCACGGCATGCGGGCGGTGCCGCTGGTCGAGCCGGCGCGGACCGTGCCGGTCGGGCTGGTCGTCATGGCGCGGGAGCCGGGCTCGGTCATGGCGCGGGCCCTCGTCGACATCGCGCGGCGCACGGATGTCGCCTCCGCGCTGGACCGCCTGCCCGCCGAGCCCGGCCTGACCTGACCTGACCTGACCTGAGTGGACGCCGGTCCCGGAGCGTCATGAGCGGACGCCGGTCGGGGTGTGTCATGAGCAGAGTCAGGCCAGGCGGTGGGCTCCGGCGTAGACGTTCATGGACTCGCCACGCAGGAAACCGACCAGGGTCAGTCCGCTCTCCTCGGCCAGGTCCACGGCGAGCGAGGAGGGCGCGGAGACGGCCGCGAGCATCGGGATGCCGGCCATCACCGCTTTCTGCACCAGTTCGAACGAGGCCCGGCCGCTGACCATCAGCACATGTCCGCGCAGGGGCAGCCGTCCCGCGCGCAGTGCGTGTCCGACGACCTTGTCCACGGCGTTGTGCCGGCCCACGTCCTCGCGCAGGCACAGCAGTTCGCCGTCGGCGCCGAACAGTCCGGCGGCGTGCAGTCCGCCGGTGCTGTCGAACACCTTCTGGGCAGCGCGCAGTTTCCCGGGCAGCGACGCGAGCAGGTCGGGGCCGATGTGCAGCGGGTCGCCGGCCACGGACCAGGCGGCCGCGGTGCGGACCGCGTCCAGCCCGGCCTTGCCGCACAGTCCGCAGGACGAGGTGGTGTAGAAGTTGCGCTCCAGTGACGCGTCGGGGGCGGGCACGTCCGGCGCCAGGGACACGTCCACCACGTTGTAGGTGTTGCCGCCGTCCGACGTGGCACCGGCGCAGTAGCGGATCGCGGCGACGTCCGCGGCGGCATGCAGTACGCCTTCGCTCACCAGGAATCCGGCGGCGAGGTCGAAGTCGTCGCCCGGTGTGCGCATGGTGACGGCGAGGGCGCGCCCGCCCACCCGGATCTCCATCGGCTCCTCGGCGGCGAGGGTGTCCGGGCGGTGGGAGGCCACGCCGTCCCGGATGCGCAGCACCTTGCGCCGGGCGGTCACGCGTCCCATGCGGGCTCCGTTCCGTCCGCGGTGCCGGCATGCCGCCCGGCGGGTTCCAGGCGGACCAGGACGGCCTTGGAGGTGGGGGTGTTGCTGATGTCGGCGACGCTGTCCAGCGGGACCAGGACGTTGGTCTCGGGGTAGTAGGAGGCGGCGGAGCCGCGGGGGGTGGGATAGGCGACGACGCGGAAGCCCTCGGCCCGGCGTTCCACCCCGTCGTGCCAGACCGTCACCAGGTCCACCAGGTCGCGGTCGGCAAGCCCGAGAGCGCTCAGGTCGCCGGGGTTGACGAGGACGACGCGGCGGGCGTTGTGGATGCCTCGGTAGCGGTCGTTCATCGCGTACGGGACGGTGTTCCACTGGTCGTGGGAACGCAGCGTCTGCAGCAGCAGGTGCCCCTCCGGCACATGCGGCATCGTGAACTCGTTGCAGGTGAAGACGGCCTTGCCGCTCGGCGTGCGGAAGACGCCCTCGTTCACCGGGTTGGGCAGGCGGAACCCGCCGGGCCTGGCCACGCGGGCGTTGAAGTCCTCGAAGCCGGGGACGACGCGCGCGATCCGGTCACGGACGGCGCCGTAGTCCGCCTCGAACTCCTCCCACGGGATGTCCGGGCTGTCACCGAGGGTGCGGCGGGCCAGCCGGCTGATGATGGCGACCTCGCTGAGCAGGTACGGGGAGGCCGGTTCCAGGCGCCCGCGCGAGGCGTGCACCTCGCTCATGGAGTCCTCGACGGTGACGAACTGCTCGCCGGTCGCCTGGATGTCGCGGTCGCTGCGGCCGAGGGTCGGCAGGATCAGCGCGGTGTCCCCGCAGACCGTGTGCGACCGATTGAGCTTGGTCGAGATGTGCGCGGTGAGGCGGCAGCCGCGCATCGCCTCCTCGGTGACCCGGCTGTCGGGGGTGGCGCGTACGAAGTTGCCGGCCACGCCGAGGAAGAGCTTCGCCCGGCCGTCGCGCATGGCCCTGATCGCGTCCACCGAGTCCAGTCCGTGCCGGCTCGGCGGGGTGAAACCGAACTCGCGGCCCAGGGCGTCGAGGAAGGACTGCGGCATCCGCTCCCAGATGCCCATCGTGCGGTCGCCCTGCACGTTGCTGTGCCCGCGCACCGGGCACACGCCCGCACCCGGCCGGCCGATGTTGCCGCGCAGCAGAAGGAAGTTGACGACTTCGCGGATCGTGGGGACGCCGTGCTTGTGCTGGGTCAGGCCCATCGCCCAGCACACGATCACCTTCTCGCTCCGCAGGACGAGGTCGTGGACGTCCTCGATCTCCTCGCGGGTGAGGCCGGTCGCGCTGAGGACGTCGTCCCAGTCGGTCTTGCGCGCGTGCTGGGCGAAGTCGGCGAAGCCGGTGGTGTGGGTGTCGATGAAGGTGTGGTCGAGTACGGTGCCCGGCGCGGCGTCCTCCGCCTCCAGCAGCATCCGGTTGAGCGCCTGGAAGAGGGCGAGGTCGCCGCCGGGGCGGATCTGCAGGAACCGGTCGGCTATCGCGGTGCCCCGGCCGATGATCCCGCGGGCCTTCTGCGGGTGCTTGAAGCGGATCAGCCCGGCCTCGGGCAGCGGGTTGACCGCCACGACCCGGCCGCCGTTGCGCTTGGTCTCCTCCAGCGCGGTGAGCATCCGCGGGTGGTTGGTGCCCGGGTTCTGCCCCACGACGAAGACCAGGTCGGCCTGGTGGATGTCGTCCAGCGAGACGCTTCCCTTGCCGATGCCGAGGGTTTCCTGCAGTGCCGAGCCGCTGGATTCGTGACACATGTTGGAGCAGTCGGGCAGATTGTTGGTGCCGAGGGCGCGGGCGAACAGCTGCAGCAGGAAGGCGGCTTCGTTGTTCAGCCGTCCCGAGGTGTAGAAGAGGGCCTCGTCCGGGGAGTCCAGGCTGCGCAGTTCCCGCGCGATCAGGTCGAGCGCCTCGTCCCAGCCGATCGGCTCGTAGTGCTGCGCGCCGGGCCGCTTGACCATGGGTTCGGTCAGCCGGCCCTGCTGGTTGAGCCAGTAGTCGGACCTGGTGCCCAGTTCGGCGATCGAATGGCGGCGGAAGAAGTCGGCGGTGACCCGGCGCGTGGTGGCCTCGTCGGCGATGTGCTTGGCGCCGTTCTCGCAGTACTCGTTGCGGTGCCGCTTGCCCGGCGCGGGCTCGGGCCACGCGCATCCTGGGCAGTCGAAGCCCTTGGCCTGATTGATGTTCAGCAGCGTCAGCGCGGTGCGGCGCACGGAGGTCTGCTCCAGGGAGTACTCCAGTGCGTGGGTCACCGCGGGCATGCCCGTCGCCCAGCGCTTCGGCGGGGTGACCGACAGATCGTCGCTCGGGTCCTCGATACCGCTCATGGTGTCGTCCGTCTCTTTCCGCCGGCTGCGCGCTGACCGACCGGCAGCTTCTTCCTGTCGCCGGGGAGGTGTCAAAGAGGCGTTTTCGATCGCCTGATAGGCGCGGCTTATCGGGCCGCTGAGCAGGGGTGACGCGGACGGGTGCGCGGCCCGGGGTACGGCTCGGCCGGGCGCGCGCGATAGCGTGGCGGCATGCGCCATGAGGTGACCGACTCCGACACCGCGACGACGGTGGGCAGTGGTGACGTGCCCGTCCTCGCCACGCCGCGACTGATCGCGTGGATGGAGGCGGCGACGATGGAGGCCGCCGCGCCCTTCACCGGGGCGGGCCGGACCACCGTGGGCACGGCGGTACGCGTCCAGCACCTGAGGGCGTCCCGGGTGGGCGAACCGGTGGAGGTCACCGCTGAGGCGCCGTCCACCGCGGACGGCCGGCGCCTGACGTTCCGGGTGCAGGCGGTCGACGGCTCGGGGAACCTGGTCGCAACCGGCGAGATCGACCTGGCGGTCGTCGACCGGGAGCGCTTCCTGGCAGCCGTGTCCGCGCCGGGCCCGAAGCTCTGACGCGGACTCCCCGGGCGACCCGTGGAGAACCACCCACGCGGAAGCTCGCCGTGGCCGCCGCCCTCGCCACCGCGGCCGTCGCGCCCCGGACCGGCACCGCCTGAACCGGGCGCTCCCTCCGGGCCTCGTACCTCAGAGGATTCACCCGTGATCCCCCACCGGACGGCAGCCCTGATAGTGACACTCTCAGGGCTGACGCTCTCGGCATGCGCCTCGAACTCACCCACACGACCGGAAACCGGCCGGCAGGTGGTCCTCGACCGGCTCGCCGCAGCCGACGACGCCCCCTACTCGGCCGCCATGGAAGCCGTCACGCAGTCCGGGTCCAGACGACTGCAGCTCATGGTCGGACGGATCAACCTCAACGCCCCGCTGACGGGCCGCACGAGGGACACGACCGAGCAGTACACCGAAGACGTCGTGATCACCCGGCGGACGGTGTACCGGCGTGCCGTCGGCGCCCACGGCAGGTGGCAGCAGTTCCCCGCGTCGGCGGCCAAGGGCGGCATTCCCACGGACCGGCTTCCGCAATACGTCCGCCTCATGCTCGGCCACGGCGGCTCGGTACAGCGGGGCAGCGAACCCCTCCGTGTGTCAGCCCGCCTCACACCCAGGGACATCGAGTCGGTCGACGGGACCGCAGGCCGCAATCTGCGCTCCGCCACCGCCACCGCCATCGACACCGACGCGTGGATCGACAAGGAGGGCCGAATCGTAAGCGTGCGGCAGGCCATCCACTTCGCATCCGACCCGGACATCAGGAACACGTTCACGCTCACCGATTTCACCAGCCCGATCGCGGTGACCGCACCGGACGCCAGGTAGGCAGCAGACGCCCGGCCGTCTCCACGCAGGGCGAGCCGGGTTGGCGCGGCGATGAGTATGCGGGCGCGAGCAGGTCCATCTCTTGACGGAGACGACCGCTCTTCAGGAGTACGCCATGGGCCTGATCCACATCGAGATGTTCGCGACCCTCGACCTCGTCGGGCAGGCGCCCGGCGGTCCCGACGAGGACCCCGCGGGGTTCCCGTTCGGCGGCTGGCAGGCGCCCTTGATGGACGAGGTCGCCGGGACGCAGATCGGTGCCGCGTACGACGGCACCGACGCCCTCCTGCTCGGTCGGCGGACGTACGACCTCTTCGCCTCCTACTGGCCTCACCAGGAGGGCGGCCAGGACAACGAGATCGCCGCGCTCTTCAACAGCGTCCCGAAGTACGTGGCCTCCCGCGGCAGGCCCGACCTCTCGTGGGCCGGGTCGACGCAACTCGCCCCGGACCTGGCCCGCGCGGTGCGCGAGATCCGTGACCGCCACCAGCACGTGAAGGTCGTCGGCAGCCTGAACCTGGTGCAGACGCTCCTGCGGGAGAAGCTTTTCGACCGTCTCGACCTCTGGCTGCACCCGATCGTGCTCGGCGTCGGCAAAAAGGTGTTCGACGACGGCGCGGTGCCCACCAACGTCACGCTCCTCGCGCCCCCGGCAGCCACCCCGAAGGGCACCGTGTACCTGCGCTACGGCCTGGCCGAGGGCACTCCCGGCACGGGAGACATGGCCGCACCCGATCGCGGAGTCGAGAACGACGGCTGACGTACGGGGGGAACCGGCTGCCCACCGCACCACGACCCGGAACGACCGCTTCGCGACCACCAGGGGGCGTCGGCCCGGAACGACCGCTTCGGACCGCCGAGGGGCGTCGACCGGGAACGACCGCTTGGGACCGCTGAGTGGGCGTCGCCCCAGAACGACCGCTCGGGACCGGCCAGGCGGGTCAGCGCGCGCGGGCTCGCCTCCGTGTCGTTGCGGCGGGGGCGGGGTCGCTTGAGGGCCGTCGGCCCGCGAAGCCGGCCGTCAGGGCGAGCAGGGAGCGGGTCACCAGGGCCGACGGTGAGCCGCGGCCGGTCGTGGGGGCGTCCGGCTCGGTCGCCCACTGCTCCACCGCCACGCGGATGGCACCGGCCGCCGCGGCGGCCAGCAGCCGCACCGTGAACGGGTCGGCCGCCTTGCCCGCGCGCTCCGCCAGCAGAGCGACCAGGGTCTGCTCCGCCTCCAGATTGATGCGCGCCCACACCGCCCACAGCGCGGGATCCTGCTCGGCGGCCCGCAACAGGCCGCCGGTCAGCCGCATCGCCTCCACGGCCTGCTCGTCCTCCGGAGTGAGGGCGGCCACGGCCACCTCACGGAGCGTGGCCGCGTCCGGGAGCGTCCCCGGGGTGTCCGGGATCATGGCCAGCCACCGCCGGGCGCCGTCGGCGAGCATCGGCTCGACGGCGTCCTCCTTGCTGCGGAAGTAGCGGTAGAAGGTGCGCAGCCCCACCCCCGCCTCGGCGGCGATCTCCTCGGCCGTCGTACCGTCGGCACCCCGCTCGGCGAAGAGGCGGCAGGCCACCCGGGCGATCTCCCGCCGGGTGCCCGCCATACGGCGCTGGGTCAGGGGCGAGCGCGAGGCTGCCCCGTCGTGCACGGGCAACGGGGTCACCTGTCCGCCCTCCTGATCTTGACCGTCACGCCTTCAGATTACGTCGAATGCCGCGACGGCGGACTGCGCCATGCGGCGAGAAGCGTCACCCGGCGAGCTGCGCCACGCGGCACGCCAGCGCCACGCGGCACACTGAGCCACGCGGCACGATGAGCCGAGCGGCACGCTGAGGCAAGCGACACGCTGCGCCAAACGGCATGTCACGCCACACAGCGCACCAGGCCGTGCGGCATGTCGCGCCAACCTTCACACCATGCCACTCGGCGCACCGCGCCGACCGGCATGCCACGCCGATCCGCACGCTCGCGCCGATCCGCACGCCGCGCCGTATGGCATGACGTGCTGCATGGCATGACGCGCTGTATGGCATGACGTGCCACGCAGGCATAGGGTGCAGATGACCCCACCACCCCCGAGGGAAGGACCCACCATGCACACGCTCGACGGAAAGACCGTGCTGATCACCGGCGCAGCCCGTGGTCTGGGTGCCGAGGCCGCGCGGCAGGCCGTCGCCGCGGGGGCCAATGTCGTGGTCACCGACGTGCTCGAGGACGACGGCGCCCGCACCGCGAAGGAACTGGGTGGACGGGCCCGGTACCTGCACCACGACGTGACCTCCGAGCAGGACTGGCAGGCCGCCGTCGACTTCGCGGTCGCCGAGTTCGGCGGCCTGGACGGCCTGGTGAACAACGCCGGCATAGCGACGGGGTCCCTCTTGGCCGACGAATCGGTCGAGCGTTTCCGCAAGGTGCTCGACGTCAACCTCACGGGCGTGTTCATCGGCATGAAGACGGTCGTGCCGGCGCTGCGGGCGCGCGGCGCGGGGTCCATCGTCAACATCTCCTCCGCGGCCGGCCTGATGGGGCTGGCACTCACCGCGGGGTACGGCGCCTCGAAGTGGGGTGTGCGCGGTCTGAGCAAGGTCGCGGCCGTGGAGCTGGGCACCGAGCGTATCCGCGTCAACTCCGTGCACCCGGGCATGACGTACACGCCGATGACCGCGCAGACGGGGATCCAGTCCGGTGAGGGCAACTACCCGAACACGCCGATGGGCCGGGTCGGTGAGCCCGCCGAGATTGCCGGGGCCGTCGTCTTCCTGCTGTCCGATGCCGCGTCCTACGTCACCGGCGCCGAGCTGGCCGTCGACGGCGGCTGGACGGCCGGCCCCACGGTCGCCTACGTGATGGGGCAGTAGGGGGACGCCGGAGCGCCGGAAAACCGCCCGCCCAGTAAGCGCCGGACCGTCACGGTCCGGCGCTTTGCCATGCCTTCACCCCCTCCCCCCCCTCCCCCCCTTCCCCGCCCCCCTCCCCCTCCCGCCTTTCCCGCTCAGCGGGAGCATTCCTCGCGCTCACTCCCCTCCTCCTGTATGACTCGGTATGACTATTAGAAATACTTCGACCAGTAATACAGAGTCACACAGAAGAGGAGCCCGCCGTGAAGTTCTCCATGATCTTCGAGGCGCAGACCGCCGACCCGTCCCCGGCGGCAGAGCGTCAGGTCATCCACGACTGCGTCGAACAGGCCGTCTACGCCGAGGAGATGGGCTTCGACCGGGTCTGGGCCGTCGAGCACCACTCCCTGACCCAGTACGCGCACATGAGCGCGTCCGAGGTGTTCCTCACCTGGGTCGCCGCCCGCACCTCCCGCATCCGTATCGGCCACGGCGTGGTGACGATGCCGTTCGGCTACCAGCACCCGGTCCGGGTCGCCGAGCGCACCGCCATGCTCGACGTGCTCTCCGGCGGGCGGGTCGACATCGGCGCCGGGCGCGGCGCCACCCGGCAGGAGATGTCCATGTACGGGGTGCGCGCCGAGGACACCTACCCGCAGATGGAGGAGGCGCTGCGGATCTTCAGCGGGGCCTGGCGGGAGGAGACGTTCGAGTGGCACGGCTCGCTCGACATCGGACCCGGCGCCGTCCTGCCCCGGCCGGTGCAGAATCCGCATCCGCCGCTGTTCATGGCGTGCAGCAAGCACGACACGCTCAAGCTCGCCGCAGAACTCGGCATCGGCGCCCTGGTGATGGGCTTCGCCGGAGCGGACGACGTACGGGCCATGCGCAAGGTGTACGACGAGGCGATCGCGACCCGCAGCGGCGAACGGTTCGTGTCGACCGAGGTCAACAACCACTTCTCGGCGCTGTGTCCGACCGTCGTGCTGGACGACGCCGAGAAGGCGCACCGCATCGGCACCCGGGGGCAGCGGTTCTTCGCCGAGTCCATCGCGCACTGGTACGGCAACGGGCCCGCGCCGACCGGGTACGCCGACGACGAGGACCACGTCGCCGCGATGGCGAAGGACCGCGAGGTTCTCGTCGCCAAGCTGCACGAGGCGAGGATCCCCGTCCGGCCGGTCGACACCGGCCAGTTCAACGCCCAGCACGCCTACGGCACGGCGGAGTCCGCCATCGCCTACGTGGAGCAGCTGCGCGAGATCGGCGTCGACGAGGTCATGTGCCTGATCCAGATGGGCACGGTGCCGCAGGAGGTGTGCATGGAGACCATCCGGCAGTGGGGCGAGAGGGTCATCCCGCACTTCCGTGCTCTTGAGGCCGGGGCCGCGTGATGGCGAGGCGGCTCGACGGCAAGGTCGTCGTCGTCACCGGGGCGGGCCGCGGCCAGGGCGCCGCGGAGGCGCGGCTGTTCGTCGAGCAGGGGGCGCGCGTGGTGCTCACCGACGTCCGCGAGGAGGAGGCACTCGCGGTCGCCGACGGCCTCGGCGACCACGGGACGTTCGTCCCGCACGACGTCACGGACATGGCCGGCTGGCAGCGGGTCGTCGAACGCGGGCTCGACGCGTACGGCCGGATCGACGCCCTGGTCAACAACGCGGCGCTGTGGCGCACCGCGCCCGTCGAGGAGGACACGGAGGAGAATCTGCGGCAGCTGCTTCAGGTCAACCTCGTCGGGCCGTTCCTCGGCGTACAGGCCGTCGTCCCGGCGATGCGGGCGGGCGGCGACGGCGGGTCCATCGTCAACATCTCCTCCACCGCCGGACTGGTTGGCATCGAGGGCCACGCCTCGTACGGCGCGACGAAGTTCGGGCTGCGCGGGCTGACCAAGTCCGCCGCGCTGGACCTGGCCCGGCACCGCATCCGGGTGAACTCCGTACACCCCGGCATGGTCGACACCCCGATGGTCGCGGGCGCCCTCGGCACGGACGCCGGGCAGCAGGAGTGGCCGAACGTGCCGCTGCGCCGGATGGGCCGCCCCGAGGAGGTCGCGGAGCTGGTGCTGTACCTGGTCTCGGACGCGTCGGCGTACGTCACCGGTGCGGAGTTCGCCATCGACGGCGGGCTGACGGCGAAGTGACCGATCCGCTCACTCCTCGTGCCCGGAAGCTCGCCGACGCCATGTCGGCGGGTTTCCCGGATCCGGGCCTCGGCCCCGTCGAGCCCGCCGCGCTCCGGCGGGCCTCGTCGGCCGGTGCCCGGTCGCGTCCGGTGCGGCCGCTCCCCCGGGTCACCGACCGGTCCGTACCCGGCCCGGCGGCCGCGCCGGACGTGCCGGTGCGGATCTACGAGCCGCCGGCCACCGGTGCGGTGCCGCCGCCGGTCGTGGTGTTCTTCCACGGCGGCGGCTGGGTGCTGTGCGATCTCGACACCCACGACGGCCTCTGCCGCGAACTCACGGTGCTGGTGGGCGCGGTGGTGGTCTCGGTCGACTACCGCCGCGCCCCCGAGCACCGCTTCCCGGCCGCCGCCGAGGACGCCTACGCGGTCACGGTGTGGGTGTCCGCGCACGCGGCACGGCTGGGCTGGGACCCGGGCCGGCTGGCCGTCGCGGGCGACAGCAGCGGAGGCAATCTCGCGGCGGCCGTGACGCTGATGGCCCGCGATCGCGGCGGACCCGGCATCGCGGCCCAGCTCCTGGCGTATCCGGTGCTCGACCACCGGATGGCGGCCGCCTCGTACCGCACGTACGCGACGGGCTTCTTCCACACGACCGCGCACATGCGCTGGTACTGGGAGCAGTATCTGGGCGCCGGCGGTGACGGCGCGCACCCGTACGCCTCCCCCGGCCTGGCTGCCGATCCGGCCGGGCTGCCGCCGGCGGTCGTCGTCCTGCCCGCGTGCGATCCGCTGCGAGACGACGGCCTCGCCTACGCCCACCGGCTCGTCGCGGCGGGCGTCACGGTGCGGGTGCGGGTGTGGCCCGGTGTGTTCCACGGTTTCCTCGGCCTCGGCGGGCTGCTCCCGGAGGCCGACCGGGCGCTCGCCGAGGCGGCGGGCGCCCTGCGGGACGCGCTCACGCCCCCTGGACCGCCCGTCGGGCGATGTCGCCGACCGCCAGCCAGCTGAACGTCATGGCGGGGCCGATGGTCGCGCCCGGGCCCGGGTAGGTCTCGCCCATGACCGCGGCCGAGACGTTGCCGGAGGCGTACAGGCCCTCGATGGCCGTGCCGTCCTCCCGCAGCACCCGGGCGGTGGCGTCGGTGACCAGACCGCCCTTGGTGCCGATGTCGCCGGGGTGCACGGGCACGGCGTAGAACGGGCCCTTCTCCAGCGGCGCGAGGTTGGGGTTGGGCAGCGTCGGGTCGCCGTAGTAGCGGTCGTAGACGCTGTCGCCCCGGTGGAAGTCCTCGTCCCGGCCGGCGTGGGCGAAGCCGTTGAAGCGGTCCACCGTGGCGCGCAGCCGCCCCGCGTCCGCTCCGATCCGTGCGGCCAGTTCCTCGACGGTGGCCGCCTTCCTGACGAAGCCGTTCGCCAGCCACGCCTTGGGGAACGGCTGGCCCGGGAAGAGGCCGAGGAACAGGTAGCGGGCCTTGGCGGTGGCGTCGAGGATCATCCAGGACGGCACGGTGGTCGCGCCGGGCCGGTCGGCCGCGTACATGGCGTCGACGAACTCGTGGTACGGCGCGGCCTCGTTGGCGTAGCGCTCGCCCGACGAGTCGACGATCACCATGCCGGGGATGCCGCGGTCGGCGACCAGGAAGAACGGCCGGCCGCCGGGCGGCACCGCGGACGGCGCGCCCCACACCTTGTCCATGAGGTCGACGGCGGCGCCGGCGGCCATGCCCATCTCCAGGGCGTCTCCGGTCTGGCCCTCGGGGGCCGAGCTCCACTCGGTGGAGGTCGGCGACGGCAGGTGTTTCTCACGGAGTTGCTGGTTCTGCGAGAAGCCGCCGGAGGCGAGGACCACACCGCCGGTGGCCCGCACGGTGACGTCCCGGCCGCCGCGGGTGATCCGGACACCGGTGATCCGGCCGTTGTCCTCGACGAGCCCGGCCAGCGGCGCCGACAGCCACAGGTCGCCGCCGAGGGCGTTCAGGGAGTGCCGCATCCGGGCGACGAGGGCCTCGCCGAGGGAGAGCGGCTTGCGGCCGCTGAGCAGGGCCGCCACCGCGCGCACGCCCACCTTCACCGAGGTGCGTCGCCCTTCCCAGGTGCGGGTGACCATGTTGAGGTGCCGGAAGTCGCGGGAGGTGATGGTGAGCCCGTAGGTGGGCAGCCCGGCCCGGCGCAGGGTGGCGCGCTGTTCGGCCGGGAGCCGGTTGAGGTCGAAGATCTCCGGTTCGACGGAGCGGCCCTGCGGGTGGCCGCCGAGGCGCTCCGGGTAGTAG
Source organism: Streptomyces sp. NPDC097129 (assembly GCF_055668065.1). Taxonomy (NCBI): domain Bacteria; kingdom Bacillati; phylum Actinomycetota; class Actinomycetes; order Kitasatosporales; family Streptomycetaceae; genus Streptomyces; species Streptomyces sp. NPDC097129. The sequence continues at coordinate 396,954 of NZ_JBVOQE010000003.1, forward strand.
TCGGAGTATCCGGGGGTGTGGACGAACCTCACCGCGGTGCGGTCGTGGAACTCGCGCACCATGCGCGGCCCGTGCTCGATGTAGGCGTCCTTGCGGGCGGCGGGCACCCGGTCGCCGACGGTCGCGTCGAGGTAGGCGCGGGCCTTCTCGGGGGTGTCGCCGAGGCCGGCGGCGTCCAGGTGGAAGTTGTTCGGCACCCAGATCGCGCCGCCGGACAGGGCTGTCGTGCCGCCGTAGCGGTCGGTCTTCTCCAGCACCAGGACGGTCAGTCCGCGCAGCCGGGCGGTGATGGCCGCGGCCAGGCCGGCCGCGCCGGAGCCGGCCACCACGACGTCGTAGGTGTGGTCCCACTCGGTGCTCATACGGGCCTCTCTCGGGGAGCGGGGTTCAGCGGGCGGTGACGTGGGCGTCGGTGAGGACCGGTGCGTCGTCGCGGTCGGCGGCGGTGGCCGTCAGCCGGTAGCCGTCGCCGGTGTGCCAGACGCGCAGACGCAGGGTCTCGCCGGGGAAGAACACCCCGGCGAAACGCGTCCCGCAACCGGTGACGCGGGCCGTGTCGCCGCCCAGCAGACGGTCGGTGACCGCCTTGACGGCCATGCCGAAGGTGCACAGCCCGTGCAGGACGGGCCGGTCGTATCCGGCGCGGCGGGCGGTGGCGGGGTCGGCGTGCAGGGGGTTCCAGTCCCCGGCGAGCCGGTACAGCAGCGCCTGCTGGGGAAGGGTCGGGATGTCCAGCACCAGGCCGGGTTCACCGTCGGGAGCGGGGAGGCGGGCGGAGGGGCCGCGGTCGCCGCCGAAGCCGCCCTCGCCGCGTACGAAGATCTGGTTGCGCTGGGTGATCAGGGGGGTGCCGTCCTCGTCGAGGAGGGTGGACTCCTGGACGATGACGGCGGCGGTGGCCTTGTCGTACACGGCCGGGATCCGGGTGAGGGTGCTCGCCCGGGCCGCGGCGGGCAGGGGGCGGTGCACGGTGATCTCCTGGCCGCCGTGCAGCACGGCGGCCAGGTCGATGTCGATGCCCGGCGTCTCGAACACCTGGAACCCCACTCCGCCGGTGCCGCCGGCCACCACGCCGAAGGTGGGCAGCACGTGCAGGCCCTGCGCGTGTCCCTCGTAGACGTAGCGCAGTTGGGCCGGGTCGGTCTCGGGGACGCCGGCGCCCAGCGCGAGATGGTAGAGCCGCACGTCGCGGTCGTCCCAGACGGCCGCTGCGGTCACGGGCGGGGCGGAGGTGGCCTTCTCGACGTCGATCGGCATGGCGGGTGGCTTCCTCTACGGCTCAGTTCGCGAAGGTGCCGGTGGCGTAGCGGCTGCGGAAGTACAGCAGCGGCCGTCCGTCCTCCTGGGCGGCGAGGTCGATCACCTCGCCGGTGACGAGGTGGTGGTCGCCGGCGTCGTGGACGTCCGCGAGCCGGCAGTCGACGGTGGCCAGGGCGCCGTCGATGCGCACGGTGCCGTGTTCGCCGGCGTGCCAGGGGATGCCCGCGAACTTGCCGGGGCCGCTGCGGCCGAGCGCGGCGCAGGTGTCCTGCTGGTCCTCGGCGAGGATGTTGACGCAGAAGCGGCCGGCCCGCTCGATCCTCGGCCAGCTCGTGGAGGTCTTGGCGACGGCCAGCATGACGAGCGGGGGGTCGAGGGAGAGCGAGGCGAAGGACTGGCACGCGAACCCGACGGGCTCCCCCTGGTCGTCGAGGCCGGCCACCACGGTGATGCCGCTGGCGAAGCGGCCGAGGACGTCCCGGAAGGCGGCCGGGTCGATCGGGTGGTGGCTCAGCCGTTCCACTGGTGGCCCCAGAAGCTGTCGGCGGTGATCTCCTTGGCGACCCAGGCGGCGGGGTCGACGATCAGTCCGTCCCAGCCGTACTCGACCTGGAAGCCGCCGGGGGCCTGGGCGTAGAAGGACACCATGTGGTCGTTGGTGTGGCGGCCCAGGCTGGAGGCGATCGGGATGCCGGCGGCGTTCATCCGGTCCAGGCCGCGGCCGACGTCGTCCAGGGTCTCCAGCTCCACCATGAAGTGGACGATGCCGGGCGGCAGCGCGGCCGGGTACAGGCCCAGGCTGTGGTGGCGGCGGTTGGGGCTGAGGAAGTGCATCCAGTGGAAGTCCCGCTGCTCGGCGGCGGTGGGGACGGCCTGCGGCGGCAGTTTCATGGAGTCGCGCAGCTGGAAGCCGAGGAGGTTCTCGTAGAAGTCCAGCGCGGCCTCGATGTCGGGCACCGGCAGCACGACGTGGCCGAGGCCGAGGTCGCCGGTGACGAAGCGGTTGCCGTAGGGGGTGCCGAGCGGGGTGTGGTCCTGGGCCTGGCCCCAGTAGAACTCCAGCGGGTTGCCGCAGGGGTCGCTGACGTGGACCATGCCCCTGACGCGGCGCTCGGCGAGTTCGGCGGAGTCGGCCGGCTTGACGGCATGGCCCGCCGCCTCCAGCTTCTCGGTGAGCCGGGCGAGGGCGGCGGCGTTCGGCACCTCCCAGCCGGCCGCGAGCAGCCGGTCGCTCTCGCCGGCCTGGATGGCGATGCGGTGGGCCCGGTCGTCCATGCGCAGGTACAGGGTGTCCCCGGTGGTGGCGGAGGCGGTGGTGCCGGAGGCCTCCACCATGCCGAGGACGTCGAGCGTGTAGGTGCGCCACTCGGCGAGCTTGGTGGTCTCCAGGCGCAGGTAGCCGAGAGCTCGGATGTCCATGGTCGGCCTTTCGTCGGTCGGTCGGTGCTCGGGCGGGTCAGTGGGAGAGGAAGTCGATCGCGAGGCGGTTGAACTCGTCGGCCTGTTCGGTCTGGGCCCAGTGGCCGCAGTGCGGGAAGACGTGCAGGCGGGCGTCGGGGATCGTCTTGAGGGCGACCAGCGCGCCGTCGAGCGGGTTGACGCGGTCCTCTCGGCCCCAGGTCAGCAGCACGGGCTGGGTGATGCGGTGGGCCTCGCGCCACAGCATCCAGTCCTCGGCCCAGGCGGGGTTGGCGAAGGCGGCGCCCATCCGGGCGCTGCCCAGCCGGTTGCCGGGGTCGGTGGCCGAGGCCCAGCGTTCCTCGACGAACTCGTCGGTGACGACCGACTGGTCGTACGCCATGACGCCGAGGAAGGCACGCAGCTGGTCCTTGGTCGGCTCCGGTGCGGCGTTGAACTCGAAGAGCCGCTTGATGCCCTCGGTCGGGTCGGGGGCGAAGAGGTTGACGGAGACGCCGCCGGGGCCCATCAGGATCAGCTTGCCGACCTTGCCGGGGTGGTTCAGGGCCATCCGGACGGCGGTGCCGCCGCCGAGCGAGTTGCCGACGAAGTGCGCCCGGGCGATGCCCAGTTCGTCCATCAGGGCGGCGATCGCGTCGGCGCTGTAGCTGAAGTAGTCCTTGTCGGGTTCGGGCTTGTCCGAGCGGCCGAAGCAGGGCTGGTCGACCAGCAGGGTGCGCAGGTGCGCGGCGAACACGGGCAGGTTGCGGCCGAAGTTGCTCCAGCCGGAGGCGCCGGGACCGCCGCCGTGCAGCATGATCACCACCTGCGCGTCCCGCGGCCCGGCCTCGTGGTAGTGCAGGGTGAGCCGGCCGGCCTTGCCGGTGCGGGAGGTCGACGCGTACGTGAGTTCTGCCATGGGGGACCTCTCAGGCCATCGAGTCGTGGATGTCCAGGCCGAGCGCGCTCTGCCCGAACATCACCAGGGCCCGCTCGGGGTCGTTGGCGGCGTGACCGCGGCCGGTGTGGGCGTCGCGCCAGGCGCGCTGGACGGGGTGGGGGCCGGTGCGCATGGCGTTGCCGCCGGCGTTCTCCATCAGCAGGTCGAGTGCGGCCACCGACCGCTCGGTGGCGAGGACCTGGTCGCGGCGGGTGCGGGTGCGCAGGGTCATCGGGATCTCCTCGCCGCGTTGCGCGAGGGCGTACATGTCGGCGATGTTGCGGCTCAGCTGGAGCCAGGAGGCGTCGATGTCGCTGCCGGCGCGCGCGATGCGCACCTGCGCGAAGGGGTCCTCGGCGACCTTCTGGCCGTAGGAGACGCGGAAGCGCTGCCGGGTGGCGTCCAGGTAGGCCTCGTAGGCGCCTTCGGCGATGCCGACGATGGGGGTGGAGATGGTGGTGGTGAACACGCCTGCGTACGGCAGCCGGTACAGCGGCTCGTCGTTGAGGGCGTGCCCCGGGACCTGCAGCGCGGTGACCGGGCCGAAGCTCAGGGCGCGGTGCTCGGGCACGAAGACGTCCTCGACGACGACGTCGTTGCTTCCGGTGCCGCGCAGGCCGACGGTGTCCCACACGTCGTCGACGCGGTACTCGGAGCGCGGGATCAGGAAGGTGCGCATGTCCACGACGTTGCCCTCGGCGTCCGGGACGAGGCAGCCGAGCAGCGCCCACTGGGTGTGGTCGCAGCCGGAGGAGAAGTGCCAGCGGCCGGTGAGCCGGAAGCCGCCGTCGACCGCGGTGGCCTTGCCGGTGGGGGCGTAGGAGGAGGCGATGCGGGTCTTGGGGTCCTGGCCCCACACCTCCTGCTGGGCCAGCGGGTCGAAGAGGGCGACGTGCCAGGGGTGCACGCCGACCACGGAGGCGACCCAGCCGGTGGAGCCGCACGCCTTGGCGATCTCCTTGACGGCGGTGTAGAAGACCACGGGGTCGGCGGCCCGGCCGCCGAAGGCCTTGGGCTGCAGCAGCTGGAAGAAGCCGGTGTCCTCCAGTTCCTTGACGGAGGTGTCGGGCACTCGGCGCTGCGTCTCGGCCTCGGCCGCGCGTTCGCGCAGTGTCGGGGCGAGGGCGCGGATCGCGGCCAGTACGTCTTCGGCCATGGACATCCCCTCTCGGGTGGGCGTGGCGGCGGAAGTGGCAGGACCGTACGGCGTGTTGTCGCCGGGGCGACACAGGCGGCTCCCACTGAGCGGGAAGGGCTCGCGGCCGCGCGGGATCGCCGTCGCGGGCGGGGCGTTTTCCCGGTCACCGGGAGCCGGGGCATGTGGGCGGCGCCGCGGCCGCTCTACGCTCCTGGCCGCATTCCGCGAGGAGAGGAGACGACGGCATGAGACCGTACGCAGCAGCGGATGTCGGCACCTGGGATCTCACCGCTGACGTGGTGGTCGCCGGGTACGGGGTGGCCGGGGCGGCGGCCGCCGTGGAGGCGGCGCGGGCCGGCGCCGAGGTGCTGGTGCTGGAGCGCGCCGGCGGCTGGGGCGGGGCCGCCGCCCTGGCCGGCGGGTTCATCTACCTGGGCGGGGGCACGGCCCTGCAGCGGGCCTGCGGGTTCGACGACTCGCCGCAGGAGATGGCCGCGTTCCTGATGGCGGCGATGGGCCCCGGTGCGGACGCGGCGAAGATCTCCGCGTACAGCGAGGGCAGCGTCGCGCACTTCGACTGGCTGGTGGAGTGCGGTGTGCCGTTCCGGCCGGTCTTCTACGGCGAACCCGCCTGGGAGCCGGCCGGGGACGAGGGCCTGATGTATTCGGGCGGCGAGAACGCGCACCCGTTCAGCGAGCTGGTGCGGCCGGTGCCGCGCGGTCACCTGCCGCGCATGGAGAACAAGCGCACCGGGGAGCGCGGCGGCGGCTACATGCTGATGAAGCCGCTGGTGGAGACCGCCGAGCGGCTCGGTGTGAAGGCCCATTACGGCACGCGCATCGAAAGGTTGGTGGTGGAGCGGGACGGCAGGGTGTGCGGGGTGGTGGCGCGCGGCTACGGCGAGCGGGTCACCGTACGGGCCCGGCGCGGTGTGGTGCTCGCCACCGGCAGCTTCACCTACAACGAGGAGATGCTGGCAGCGCACGCGCCGCTGCTGGTGGGCCGTCCGGGCTCCGCCGTCGAGGAGCACGACGGCGTCGCGGTCCGGCTGGCGCAGGGGCTGGGCGCGGGGGTCGCGCACATGGACGCCTGCGAGGTCGCCGTCCACATGGATCCGCAGTACCTGATCCGCGGGATCGTGGTGAACGGGCGGGGGCAGCGGTTCGTCAACGAGGACACCTACCCGGGGCGGATCGGACAGGCGGCGCTCTTCCATCAGGGGAACGAGACGTTCCTGGTGCTCGACGAGGAGGGGTTCGAAGAGGCCCGGCGGGTCTCCGCGGCGCCCGAGGTGTTGCAGCTGCGCCCGGCGTGGGTGTGCGCGTCCGCGGCGGAACTGGGCGCCGAGATGGGGCTGCCGCCCGGTGCGCTGGAGGCGACCCTGGACGTCTACAACCGGTATGCCGAACAGGGCCGGGACCCGCTGCTGCACAAGGCGGCGCGCTGGGTGCGGCCACTGCGCGGGCCGCTGGGCGCGGTGGACCTGCGCGGCATGACGTCCGGGTTCGCGCTGGGCGGCCTGACCACCGGCACGGACGCCGAGGTGCTGCACGTGAGCGGGGAGCCGATCCCCGGGCTGTACGCGGCGGGGCGGACGACGGCCGGCATCGCCGCGTGGGGATACGCGAGCGGTGCCTCCCTCGGCGACGGAAGCTTCTTCGGCCGCAGGGCGGGCCGCAGCGCGGCGCTCGCCCGGTAGCGCCGGTGGGGGCGGGCCGCGTGGGATCGCGGCCCGCCCCCGTGTCCGGTGCGCCCGGCCGGCGCGCAGGGCGGGCCGTGGGCAGGCCGGCCCCGCACGGCTCGTGTCCGGTGCGCCCGGCCGGGCGCAGGGCGGCCCGTGGGCAGGCCGGCCCCGCACCTCACGCCCCGGTCACCGCGCCTGCTGCGCCAGGTCGGCGGCGGCGATGTGGCCGAAGACCATGGCGGAGCCGATCGGCACACCGGGACCCGGATAGCGGGAGCCGGACACCGAGGCGGCGGTGTTGCCCGCCGCGTACAGGCCCGGGATCGGGGCGCCGTCCTCGCGCAGCACCCGGGCCCGGGCATCGGTGCGCAGACCGCCCTTGGTGCCGAGGTCGCCGAGGACGATCTGCACGGCGTGGAACGGCCCCTTCTCGATCGGCACCAGACAGGGGTTGACGCCCTCGCCCTGGGCGAAGAACCGGTCGTAGGGGTCCTCGCCGCGGTGGAAGTCGGCGTCGACGCCGTTCGCCGTATGGCCGTTGAAGGTCGCCACCGTCTCGCTCAGCGCGCCGGGGTCGACGCCGATGCGTCCGGCGAGGGCGTCGACGGAGTCGGCGGTGTGCCACAGCCCGGCCGCGGTGAAGGCGTCGCGGTCGGCGGGGACGACGGTGATGCCCGGCAGCGTGTCGCCGAACCGGCCGTCGAAGACCCACCAGACCGGGTTGTCCGGACCGGTGCCCGCCCCGGCGGCGAGCATCTGACGGCCCATCCGGTCGTACGGCAGTGACTCGTTGGCGAACCTGCGGCCGGAGCCGTCGACGAAGATGCCGCCGTGCAATCCGAGGGTGAAGGCGGCGGAGCCGTCGGGGAAGCGCAGGGACGGGCACCACCAGGCCTGGTCGAGCAGTGCGGTGGCGGCGCCTGCCTCCACGGCGGCGAGCAGTGCCTGGCCGGTGTTGCCGCCGGGCGCGCCCATCGTCCAGTCGGCGCCCGGCAGTCCCTGCCACTCCTGGCGCAGGCGGGCGTTGGCCTCGAAACCGCCGGCCGCGAGCAGGACGCCGCGGCGGGCGCGGATACGCAGCGTGCGGCCGTCGGTCTCGGCCTCGGCGCCGGTCACCCGGCCGTCCCCGGTCAGCAGCCGGGTCACCGCGGTGCGCAGCAGCGTGCGGCCGTGGCCGGTGGACTCCAGCGCCAGCAGCAGCCGGCCGATCAGGGCGCGGCCGTCGGTGAGCGGCCCGTCGGGCACCGGCAGACCGAGCCGCTCGGCCCACGCCGGCGGGCGCACCGCCGTCAGCAGCGGGTGCGGCTCGTCCGGCCGGGGCAGGTCGACGGGGAAGACGGCACGGCCGGCGTCGAAGCGGCCGGGTGCGGCGAAGTAGTCCGGGAAGGGCCGGTACTCGAAGCGCACGTGCGGGTTGTCCTCGAGGAAGGCGACGGTCTCGCCGGCGCGGTCCAGGTAGGCGTCCTGCACCGCGTGCTCGGTGGTGTCGCCGACGACCGCCCGGAAGTAGGCGCGGGCCAGGTCGGCGGAGTCCGTCAGACCGGCCCGTTCCTGGGCCTGGTTGCCGGGCAGCCACAGACCCGCTCCGGCGTAGGCGGTGGTCCCGCCGAAGTACTCCGTCTTCTCCACGACCAGGGTGTCCAGCCCGCGGGCGGCCGCCCCGTAGGCGCCGGTGAGGGCGCCGCCGCCGGAGCCCACGACCAGCACGTCGCACTCCTGGTCCCACGTCTTGTCTGTGTCGGCCATCGCATCCCTCGCGTCGGTGGGTGTCGGTGGGGTGGATCACGCCCGGGCGGCGCACGTCGAGTATTCGCGGGCGGCGCGGAGGCTGCCATCGTCGTGTCCCGGTGAGCGGGAATGCCCATTGGGGGCCGACGCGGAGGCCTCCGCCAAGACCCCGTGTCGCCGAAGAGCCGCGGCCCGGCGTCAGGTGCGTGCCGACTGGCGTGCGGCGCGCCGCAGTTCCTCCTTGAGGACCTTCCCGCCGGCGTTGCGGGGCAGCTCCGGCAGGGCGTGGAAGCGGCGCGGGACCTTGAAGTTGGCCAGTCGTTCGCGGGCCCAGACGGTCAGCTGGGCGGCGTCGGGTTCGGCGCCCGGCGCGGGGACGTAGAAGGCGACGCCGACCTCGCCGAGGCGTTCGTCGGGGGCGCCGACGACGGCGACGTCGGCGATCTGGGCGTGGCCGCGCAGCACGTGCTCCACTTCCGCCGGGTAGGCGTTGAAGCCACCGACGATGTACATGTCCTTCAGCCGGTCGGTGATCGACAGGTAGCCGCGCTCGTCGAGCACGCCGATGTCACCGGTGTGCAGCCAGCCGTCGGCGTCGATGGTGGCCGCGGTCGCCTCGGGGTCGTCGAGGTAGCCGCGCATGACGTGGTAGCCGCGCACCACCACCTCGCCGGGCTGCCCTGGTTCGCGTGGGGCGCCGTCGGCGTCCACGATCCGGATCTCGGTGCCCGGCAGCGGCGGGCCCGCCGTGGTCGCCACGGTGGTGGCGTCGGCGTCCGGCGGGCAGATGGAGACGACGCCGGTGGACTCGGTGAGGCCGTAGGCGCTGAACACGGCCCGGATGCCCAGTTGGCCGCGGATGTCCTCGATCAGCCCGGGGTGGACGCCGGTTCCGCCGGCGCCGGCCAGGCGCAGCGCCGTCAGGTCGTGTGCGGTACGGCGGGGGTGGTTCAGCAGGCTGGTGAAGACGGTGGGCGTGGCCATGAGCACGCTGACGCGTTCGCTGGCCAGCAGCGGCAGGATCCGGTCGAGGTCGAAGACCTGCTCGGGCAGCATGGTGGCGCCGTTCAGCAGGCAGGCGACGACACCCGCCTTGTAGCCGAAGACATGGAAGAACGGGTTCACCAGCAGATAGCGGTCGCCCGCGCGCAGGGTGACGACGCGGGACCACTCCTCGAAGACGCGGAGCGTGTGGCGGTGGGTGGTCATCACGCCTTTCGAGCGTCCGGTGGTGCCGGAGGTGAAGAGGATGTCGGCGAGGTCGTCGGGGCGGACCGCTGCGGCGCGCGCGGCGCGTTCGGCGTCTGGTACCCGTTCGCCCGCCGCCAGGTAGTCGGCCCAGCCCAGGGCGTCCTCGCCGGGCTCGCCGCGCAGCACCACCGTGCGGCTCAGCCGGCCGAGGTCCTCGCCCGAGTCGCGCAGCATGGCCACGTAGTCGTTGCCGAGGAAGTCGCGCTCGGTGAACAGCAGCCGGGCGCCGCTGCGGCGGATGACGTCGGCGGCCTCGGCGGCCTTGTAGCGGGTGTTGAGGGGCACGAGGACGCCGCCCACGGACACCGCTCCGAGGGCCGCCGCGATCCACTGCCGGGTGTTGGGCGCCCAGACGGCCACCCGGTCGCCGGGGGCGATGCCGTGGGCGAGGGCGGCCCGGGCGGCCGCGTGCACCTCGTCCCGCAGCCGGGTGAAGCTCCAGCGGACCTCACCGTCGACGAGGGCCTCCCGCCCGCCGTGGACGTGGGCGGCGTGGTCGGCGAGCTGCGCGAGGGTGGCGGGGCCGTGGGGAGGTGTCCCCGGCCGGTCGTTGAACACGCTCGTCATGACTCTTTCCGTTCGAGAAAGGAAGGAAGGGGTGAGTGCGGGGGGGAAAGCGGGCACGGTGGATCCACGCCCGGATCACGGGACGCGACCGCGCGTGCGGTGCCGGGCGTGTGGCGTGGGGCGGGGGGTGTGGGGCCTGGGGCGGATTCAGAGCATGGGGTCCTGGACGGCGATGCCGAGCGCGTCCTTGCCGTACAGGACGAGGGCGCGCTCCACGTCGTTGGCGGCCTGGCCGCGGCCGGTGTGCACGTCGCGCCAGGCGCGTGCGAGGACGCCGTCGGCGCGCAGCGCGCGTGCGCCGGCGTCGCCGAGCAGCAGGTCGAGGGCGCCGACGGCGCGTTCGGTGGCGAGCACCTGGTCCCGGCGGGTCCGGGCGCGCAGGGACGTCGGCGGTTGCGTGCCGCTGCGGGCACAGGCGTACAGGTCGGCGATGTTGCGGGTGAGCTGGAGCCGGGCCGCGTCGATGTCTCCGGCGGCGCGGGCGATGCGGACCTGTACGAAGGGGTCCTCGGCTTCCCGCTGCCCGTGGGAGTCGCGGACCCGGGCGCGGGCGGTGGCGACATGGTCGTCGTACGCGCCCTCGGCGATGCCGACGATCGCGGTCGAGATGGCGGTGGTGAAGACGGCGGCGTACGGCAGCCGGTACAGCGGCTCGGTGTTGACCTCCTGTCCGGGGCAGTGCAGCGCGCTCATGGGCCCGTAGCCGAGCGTGCGGTGTTCGGGGACGAAGGCGTCGTCCACGACGATGTCGTTGCTGCCGGTGCCGCGCAGGCCGACGGTGTCCCACACGTCCTCGACCTGGTAGGCGTCGCGGGGCAGCAGGAAGGTCCGCAGGTCGACCGGCCTGCCCTGACCGTCCGTGACGAGTCCGCCGAGCAGCGCCCACCGGGCGTGGTCGCAGCCGGAGGAGAAGGGCCAGCGGCCGCGCAGGAGGAATCCGCCGCGTACGGCGGTGACGGTTCCGGCCGGGGTGTACGAGGAGCAGATCCGGGCGGCGCCGTCCTCGCCCCACACCTCCTGCTGGGCCCGCGGGTCGAACAGGGCCAGATGCCAGGGGTGCACGCCCAGGACGGCGGCGGTCCATCCGGTCGAGCCGCACGCCTTGGCGAGTTCGCGCACGGCGTCGTAGAAGAGGGCGGGACCGGCGGCGAGTCCGCCGTGCGCCGGGGGCTGCAGGAGCCGGAAGAAGCCGGCCTGTTCCAGCTCCTTGACGGAGGCGTCGGGCAGGCGGCGGCTCTCCTCGGCCTCGGCGGCGCGCTCGCGCAGGGCGGGGGCCAGGTCGCGAACCGCCGCGGACACGTCGTCGTCGCGCATGCGCATCCCTCTCAGGGTCCTCAGGTCGTCCTGGGGCGATGGGGGGAACCTACGCGTTACTGTTCCGAAACGAAATACCCTCTTCCCAGCAGATGGGATCCGCTGGCAGTCTCCCGGCAGATCGCCCGTGACGGTCCCGCCCCGGGGCTGTCGGCCGTCCGTGTGGGAGGTGCCGATGACGTTGCACGCTGTCGAGGCCGGTCACCCGCCGCTCTCCCTGCTGGAGAAGGCGGCGAAGGTGCTCAGCGCGTTCCAGACCGCCCAGCCGCGCCTGACGCTCACCGAGGTCGTACGCCGTTCCGGCCTGCCCCGGTCGTCGGCGCACCGCATCCTCGACCAGCTGGTGCAGCTGCGCTGGCTGGAGCGCGAGGGCCGGGACTACCGGCTGGGCCTGGGCATGCTGGAGCTGGGCGCCCTGGCCACGCATCACAACCGGCTGCGGCGCGCGGCCCTGCCCCATCTGCACGCGCTGCACGAGTCCACCGGCCACCTGGTGCACCTCACCGTGCTGGACGGCGCCGAGGTGGTCTACCTGGAGCGGATCGGGGGCTCCGACGACTCAGGTGTGCCGTCGCGGGTGGGCGGGCGGCAGCCGGCGTACTGCACGGCGTCCGGCAAGGCGATCCTGGCCTTCTCCGACGCCGCCCTGGTGGAGCAGGTGATCGGGCAGGGGCTGCGGCCGAGGACGCCGCGCACCCTCACCCGTCCCGAGTCCCTGCGCGGGGAGCTGGCGCTGGCGCGGGAGCGCGGGGTGGCGTTCGACCACGAGGAGGGGTTCCGGGGGGTGTCGTGCGTGGCGGCGCCGCTGCGCGGCGCGGGCCGGGCCATCGCCGCGATCTCGGTGTGCGGCAACGGCGCCCACCGTGAGCTGGAGCGGATCGCCCCCGCCGTGCGGGCCTGCGCCCGGGCGGTGTGGCAGTCGATGTTCGGTCCCGGGCGGCACACGCGGACGGCCGGGGCGCAGCCCGAGCCGTGTGTGCCGCAGCCCGCGATGGACACGATGATGGAGTGGCTGCGCTTCAGCGAGTGGATGTGAGCCGGCCTCAGCGGGCGTGACGCGGGCAGGGGTTGTGTCCCTGCCCGCCGCCGGTCACCAGGTGCCCTGGCCGCGCAGTACGGCGTCGGCGCCGCCGTCGGCGAAGACGACCTGCCCGGTGACGTGCGTGTTCTCGGGCGAGGTCAGCCAGGCCAGGAGCGGGGCGATCTGCTCGGGGCGGGCGTGGCCGTGCAGCGGCATCGGCACGCTCTGCTCGACGAGGCCCCGCATCCCGGGGTCGTCGAGCAGGGGACGCGTCAGCGGGGTGAGGACCACTCCGGGGGCGACGGCGTTGAGCGCGATGCCCGCGCCGGCCCAGTCGCCGGTGACCGCGCGGCGGCGCACCCAGCGGGACACGGCGGCCTTGGAGGAGGAGTAGACGAGGTGTCCCTCGCCGCGCCCGACGGCCGCGCGGGCGGCGGCCACGGCCGCTTCCTCGTCCCCGGCGAGCGCGGCGTCGACGATCGCCGGGTCGGTCGGGTGGACGCAGTCGACGGAGCCGACGACGAGGCCCCGGGGATCCGTTCCGGCGGCCAGCAGCGGGCGCAGGCCCTCGAGGGTGGCGACCGCTCCGAAGTGGTTGACCTGGACGGTGACCGGGTCGAAGTCCGCGATGCCGGCGCAGGCGATGACGGCGTCGAGCCTGCCGTGGGTCACTTCATGTGCGCGGTCGGCCAGTTCGGCGCGGCCCTCGGCCGTGGACAGGTCGGCGCGGATGTCGCCGTCGTTGAGATCGGCCGCGACGACGGTGTGCCCCCGCGAGCGCAGGAGGTCGGCGGTGGCCTTGCCGAGACCGGAGGCCGCTCCGGTGACGAGACAGGTGCGGGGCATGGTCGGCTCCCTCGGGTGGGTCGGGTGGGAAGGCGTCGGGCTGCCGTGGAACGAGGGGCGCCGGGATCAGGAGTAGGTGATCTCCACCCGGTCCGTCAGGGGCAGCGCCTGGCAGGCCAGGGTGTAGCCCTCGGCGATGTCCTGGTCGTCCAGGACGTCGTTGCGGAGCATCTTCACCTCGCCGCTCTCCAGGCGGCAGGTGCAGGCGCTGCAGGCGCCCTCCCGGCAGGAGTACGGCGCGTCCACGCCGGCGGCCAGGAGGACGTCCAGCAGGACCGTGCCCGGGGGCCAGGGCAGCGTCCGGGTCCGCCCGTCGAGGTCCACCCGCACCGTGCCGGCGCCCTCCGCCGGTATTTCCTGTGCCGCGGCCGGTGCGTCGAAGACGTCCGCGCCGAGGGAGAAGAACCGTTCGCGGTGGATGCGGTCCCCCGGCGTGCCGAGGGCCCTGAGCGCCTGGTCGGCCGCGTCCGTCATCGGCTGCGGGCCGCACAGGTACGCCGCGCGGTCGGCGTACGGCGCGAGCACGGCGGCCAGCCGGCCGGCGACCGGCAGGCCCTGCAGGGACTCCAGCCAGTGCAGGACGAGCAGGCGGTCCGGGTGGGCCTCGCTCAGGGCGCGCAGTTCGTCGCGGAAGATGACGCAGGAGTCGTCGCGGTTGGCGTAGAGCAGGGTGACGCGGTGCTCGCCCTGTGCCAGGGCGGACTTGGCGATGGACAGCACCGGGGTGATGCCGCTGCCCCCGGCGACGAGCAGGAGGTCGCGGTCGAAGGAGTCCGGGGTGAACGTGCCGGCCGGCGGCAGCGCCTCCAGTGCGTCGCCCGCCGTGACGTGGTCGCACACCCAGTTGGAGCCGTGCCCGCCGGCCACCCGCTTGACGGTGACCTTCATCGGCTCCCCGGTGTGCGGTGAGCTGGCCAGCGAGTAGCAGCGGGCGGCCCATGTGCCGTCTGGGCCGGGGAGCTTGAGGGTGAGGAACTGGCCCGGACGGTAGGCGAAACGGCCGGCGCTCTCCGGCGGCGCCTGGAGCACCAGGGAGCGCGCGTCGGCCGTTTCGGCGATCACCTCGGTGACGCGCAGCCGGTGGGTGCGCGGCCCGGCCGGCGCCGGTTCCGGCGTCGGCTCAGACATCGGCGACCTCCAGGGTGCCGTCCTCGACCGCGCGGTCGATGCTCTCGCGCAGTGCCCGGCAGGTCCGGATCCGGGCGGTGCTGCCGCCCTCGGTCACCCGGCCGCGGAACTCCGTGCAGGAGACGGCCGCGTCGGCGGTCCACTGCACGGAGGTGTGGGCCATGCTGAACTTCTCGCACAGGACCTGGTTGCCGCAGGTCGCGCACTCCACCGGCTGCATGTCAGACTCCGGTCTCCCGCTGTGCCGCGGCCGTGCGGCGGGCCATGTTCGCCTCGACCTCCGCACGCCATGTCTCGTTGGCCCGGCCGGTGTCCAGTTCGAACTCGAACCGCCGGGTCATCTCGTCCTTGACGTCGGCCGTGTCGACGTAGAACTGCTCGTACCAGCGGCGCAGTTGGTAGACCGGGCCGTCCTCCTCCGTCAGCAGCGGGTTGTCGATGCGGGTCTTGTTCCTCCAGATCTCCACGTCCTGCTCGAAGCCCTGGGCGAGGCTCTCGGAGGTGACCTCGGCGGCCTGCGCGGCCTGCTCGTCGCTCATCCCGGGCAGCTTCTTGACGATCGCGCCGTACTGGAGCACGAAGCTGTTCTCGTCGATCGGGTAATGGCAGTTGATCAGCACCATCTCCATCTCGACGCCCTCCGCCACGGGCGACCAGAGGTAGTCGATCATGTACGACGGTCCGTAGTACGAGGCGTCGGAGCGCAGCGGGGCGCTGAGGGTGCCGAGGTCGATGTCCTGGCGGGGGCTGCTCTCCATGTACTGGGTGGCGATGTGGCCCTCGAAGACGTTCTTGAAGTACGTCGGGAAGGAGAAGTGGACGTAGTAGAAGTGGGCCATGTCCACGACGTTGTCGACGATCTCACGGCAGTTGGAGCCCTCGACGCGCAGCGTCTTCCAGGTCCACTCGCTCCACTGGCCGGCCTCGGGGCCGTGGACGCCGGCGATCTCGGGGACGGTGACCTCGGGCGGCGGGGGGTTGCCCTGGGGGTCGTGCCAGACGAACAGCTGCTTGTTGCGCTCCAGGGTGAGCCAGGAGCGGGTCTTCGCGCGCGGCGGGACCCGGCGGGCGTACGGGATGTCCGCGCAGCGGCCGTTGCCCGACCAGCGCCAGTCGTGGAACGGGCAGGCGACGGTGTCGCCCTTGACGCTGCCGTGGGCGAGGTTGCCGCCCATGTGCGGGCAGTAGGCGTTCAGGACGTGCAGTTGTCCGTCGTCGGCGCCCTGGAACACGACCAGCTTGGTGCCGAACGCCTCGATCTCGTGCGGTTGTCCGTCCCTGAAGGTCTCGGCGAGTCCGAGGCAGTGCCAGCCCCGCGCGAACCGCGCCGGCGGCGTGCCCGCGTCGATGACCCTGACCTCTTCGTCGATGGCCGTCATCCGGTCCTCCCATGTGTGTGTCGGTCCTGCGGGTCAGTTCTGTGCGGCGAGTTCCACGGCGATGTCGATGAGCTGGTCCTCCTGGCCGCCGACGAGGCGGCGCTCGCCCGCGCGCAGGAGGATCTCGGCACCGGACACGCCGTAGCGCTCCGCCTGCCGGTAGGCGTGCTTGAGGAAGCTGGAGTAGACCCCGGCGTGGCCCATCAGCAGGGCGAGCCGGTCCAGCCGGCACTCGTCGTCCATCACCGGGCGGACCACGTCCTCGGCCGCGTCGATGATCTTCAGTACGTCGATGCCGGTGCGGATGCCCATCTTGGCGCACACCGCGGCGAGCGCCTCGACGGCCGTGTTGCCGGCGCCGGCGCCCAGGCGGCGGGTGGAGCCGTCGATCTGGACGGCTCCGGCCTTGATGGCGGCGATGGAGTTGCCGGTGCCCAGGGCCAGGTTCTCGTGGCCGTGGAAGCCGGCCTGCGCGTCGTCGCCGAGTTCGGCGACCAGGGCCTCGACGCGGGCGGTGACGTCGTCCATGACCATCGCTCCGGCCGAGTCGACGACGTACACGCACTGGCAGCCCGCGTCGGCCATGACGCGGCCCTGCCGGGCGAGTTCCTCGGGGGTCGTGGAGTGGGCCATCATCAGGAAGCCGACGGTCTCCAGGCCCATCTCGCGGGCGAGGCCGAAGTGCTGGACGGCGATGTCGGCCTCGGTGCAGTGGGTGGCGATCCGGCACACCCGCGCCCCGTTGCCGTGGGCGGCCCGGATGTCGTCCTTCACGCCGAGCCCGGGAAGCATCAGGAAGGCGATCTTCGCCCGCCGCGCGGTGTCCACCGCGACCTTGATCAGCTCCTGCTCGGGGGTCCTGGAGAAGCCGTAGGTGAAGGAGGAGCCGCCGAGTCCGTCGCCATGGGTCACCTCGATCACCGGGACGCCGGCGTCGTCGAGGGCGGCGACGACCGAGCGGACGTCCTCGGCGGTGAACTGGTGGCGCTTGGCGTGCGAGCCGTCGCGCAGCGAGGAGTCGGTGACACGGATGTGGAGGGTGTCGGAGTAGGTCCTCACGCGATGATTCCCTTCGCGAACTCCTCGCCGACCTTGGTGGCGGCGGCGGTCATGATGTCGAGGTTCCCGGCGTACGGCGGCAGGTAGTCGCCCGCGCCCTCCACCTCCAGGAAGATCGCGACCCGCGCCATCCCCCCGTTCTCGGGGCCGGCCGCGTCGAACTGCGGCTCGCTGCGCAGCCGGTAGCCGGGCACGTAGGCGGCGACCTGCTCGGCGACCTCCTTCACGGAGGCGGCGATCGCGGCGTGGTCGGCGTCGTCGGGGATCGCGCAGAAGACGGTGTCGCGCATGATGACGGGCGGCTCGGCCGGGTTGAGGATGATGATCGCCTTGCCGCGCCCGGCGCCGCCGATGGTCTCGATGCCGCGCGAGGTGGTGCGGGTGAACTCGTCGATGTTCGCGCGGGTGCCGGGCCCGGCGGAGACGGAGGCCACCGAGGCGACGATCTCCGCGTACGGCACGGGCACGACGCGCGAGACGGCGTACACCATGGGAATGGTGGCCTGCCCGCCGCAGGTGATCATGTTGACGTTGGGCTTGTCGAGGTGCGCGCCCAGATTGGCGGGCGGCACGACGGCAGGCCCGACGGCGGCCGGGGTCAGGTCGACGGCCTTGATGCCGAGTTCGGCGTAACGGGGGGCGTTCGCGCGGTGGACGTAGGCGGAGGTGGCCTCGAAGACGATGTCGGGCAGCTCGTCCTGGCCGAGCAGCCACTCGACGCCGTCGGGACTCGCCTCCAGGCCGGCCTCGCGGGCGCGGGCGAGGCCCTCGCTGTCCGGGTCGACGCCGATCATCCAGCGCGGTTCGACGAGGTCGGAGCGGAGCAGCTTGTACAGCAGGTCGGTGCCGATGTTGCCGGATCCGACGATCGCGGCACTCGCCTTGGTTGTGGTGGTCGTCATGTCAGTGCATCACCTTCGGTGAACGTGAGGGAGACCTGGCCCAGCCCGGCGAAGTCGGCGGTGAACGTCTGCCCCGCCGTCACGTCGACGGCCCGGGTGCAGGAGCCGGGCAGCACCACGTGGCCCTTCTTCAGGGGCACGCCGAAGCGGGCGACCGTGCGGGCGAGCCAGGCCACGGAGACGGCCGGGTCGCCGAGCACGGCGTCGCTGCGGCCCTCGGCCAGCAGTTCGCCGCCGCGGGTGAGTCGCGCGTCGATCGCCGTGAGATCCAGCTCGCTGGGGTCGCGGCCCTCGCCGATGACGTAACCGGCGGAGGAGGCGTTGTCCGCGATGGTGTCGGCGATGGAGATGCGCCAGTCGCGGATCCTGCTGTCGATCAACTCCAGGGCCGGTACGACGCGTTCGGTGGCGCGCAGCACGTCCGCCGGGGTGCAGTCCTCCCCCGGCAGGTCGGCGCCGAGGACGAAGCCGACCTCGACCTCGATACGCGGGAAGCAGTAACGGGCGACGGGCACGGGGGCGTCGGCGCTCAGCTCCATGTCGTCGAGCAGGTGGCCGTAGTCCGGCTCGTCCACGCCCATCATCTGCTGCATGACCGGCGACGACAGGCCGACCTTGTGACCGCGCACCCGTGCTCCGGCGGCGACGCGGTGCCGGATGTTGACGAGCTGGATCTCGTACGCGTCCTCGGCCGAGATGTCCGGGAAGGTCTCGGTCAGCGGGGCGACCGGGGTGCGGCGGTGCTCGGCGGAGCGCAGGATCTGCGCCGCGCGCTGCCGTTGGGAGTCCGTGAGCATGGGGGTCCTTCGCGGGGGCGTCGGGCTGTTCGGGGAGGCTAAGCGGGGTGCCCTCCGGGCGGGGAGCGGGAATTCCCGCTGACCGGGAAAGGGGGGGCGCTGCCGCGGGCTCGGGGGACTTCGCCGAGTGCGGGGCGCTCCGCGGGGAGCCTGGTGCTCCGCGGGGAGCGGCGTTGGGGCTCAGGTATGTCGCCGGGTGCGGGTGGCTGCCGCCGGGGAGCGCCGTTGAGGTCGGGGGTGCGTCGCCGGGTGCGGGTTGTGGGGGGCTGGGCGCGCAGTTCCCCGCGCCCCTTCAGGGCGTCGCCGTCGCCCGCCGCTGAAAAGGCGCCGTTGGAGCCGGGGGTGCGCGCCCTGGTGCGGGTTGTGGGGGGCTGGGCACGCAGGTCACCGCACCCCGTCGCCGCCCAGCGGGGCAGGGCGTCGGGGTCAGCGTGTTCCGTAGACCGGCTGTGCGGGCTCCGCTTCCGCGAGGAGTTTCCGTGCCGTCTGCCCCGCCTCCTCCGGTGTCCAGCGGGCGCCCTTGTCCGCGGTGGGGCCCGGGCGCCAGCCCTCCATGACGGTGATCCGGCCGCCCTCCGTCTCGAAGACGCGGCCGGTCACCCCGGTGCAGGCGGCGGAGCCGAGCCAGACGACGAGCGGGGAGACGTTCTCCGGGGCCATCGCGTCGAAGCCCCCGTCGCGCGGAGCGGTCATGGTGCCGGCGAAGGTCTGTTCGGTCATGCGGGTCCGGGCGGCGGGGGCGATGGCGTTGACCTGGACGCCGTAGCGGGCCAATTCGGCGGCGGCGACGAGGGTGAGGCCGACGATGCCGGCCTTGGCGGCGGAGTAGTTGCCCTGGCCGACGCTGCCGAGCAGCCCCGCGCCGGAGCTGGTGTTGATCACCCGGGCCTCGGGCACGCGGCCGGCCTTCGCCTCGGCACGCCAGTGGGCGGCGGCGTACTTGAGCGGCAGGAAGTGGCCCTTGAGGTGGACGCGCAGGACGGCGTCCCAGTCGTCCTCGTCGAGGTTGACGAGCATCCGGTCGCGCAGGAAGCCGGCGTTGTTGACGAGGGTGTCGAGGCGGCCGTAGGTCTCCAGGGCGGTGGCGACGAGGGAGGCGGCGCCGTCGGAGGTGGCGATGTCGCCGGCGTGGGCGACGGCCTCCCCGCCGCGCGCGCGGATCTCGTCGACGACCTGCTGGGCGGGGCCGGTGGCCCCGCCGCTGCCGTCGAGGCCGACGCCGAGGTCGTTGACGACGACCATGGCGCCCTCCGCGGCGAGGGCGAGGGCGTGCGCGCGGCCGAGTCCGCGGCCCGCCCCGGTGACGACGGCGACGCGTCCGGTGCAGAGTCCGTCGGTCATGAGTGGATTCCCTTCGCTGGGTGGTGAGTGGAGTGGGATGGCGCGGGTGGCGTCGCCGGCGAGAGAGCGGCGGCACGCACGGTCCCGCCACCGCGCCGGCGGCGGCCAGCGGTCAGCGGTCAGCGGTCAGCGGTCAGCGGTTGACGGTGGCCGCGTCGAGGAAGGCCGGGCGCTCGCCGCCGCCGTGGACGTGCAGGCTGGCGCCCGTGACGTACGAGGCCCGGTCGGAGGCGAGGAAGACGCAGGCGTCGCCGATGTCGGCGGGTTCGGCGAGCCGGCCGAGCGGGACGGTACGGCCGACGGCGGCGATGCCGTCCTCGTCCCCGTAGTGCAGGTGGGACAGTTCGGTGCGGACCATGCCGAGGACGAGCGTGTTGACCCGCACCTTCGGCGCCCACTCCACGGCCATGGTCCGGGCGAGCTGGTCCAGGCCCGCCTTGGCGGCGCCGTAGGCGGCGGTCCCCGGCGAGGGGCGGGTGCCGCTGACGCTGCCGATCATCACGATCGACCCGCCCGTCTCCTGCTCCCGCATCACCTCGTACGCGGCGAGCGAGGCGGTCAGCGGCGCGAGGAGGTTCAACTCGACGGTGCGGGCGTGCCGTTCGGCACCGCCGTCGCCGAGCAGCCGGAACGGGGTGCCGCCGGCGTTGTTGACGAGGGTGTCCAGCCGCCCGTACTCGTCGCGGACCCGCGTGAAGAAGGCGTCGACCGCCCGTGGGTCGCGCAGGTCGACGGGAAGGAAGCGGGCGGTGCGCCCGGCGGCCTCGACGGGCCGCTCCGGCGGCTTGCGCGCACAGGTCACGACCTGCGCCCCGGCCTCGAGGAACGCGCGGGCTGTCCCCGCTCCGACCCCCCGCGTGCCACCTGTGACCACCGTCACACAACCGGTCAGATCAATGATCGTCGCCAATGAGCACCTCCCGCAGCGCGCGGACCGCTGCTACCTTGCACACCTAACAAACGTTTGGTGGAAAGGTAGCTGATCTGCTCATGGGTGTCTCCACCTCCGCCCGGGAAGACGGCGTGGCCGTCGTCACCGTGGACTTCCCTCCGGTCAACGCCCTGCCCGTCAAGGGCTGGTACGAGCTGGCCGCGGCCGTGCGCGCCGCCGGGGCCGACCCCTCCGTCCGCTGTGTGGTGCTCACCGCCGCGGGCCGCGGCTTCAACGCCGGCGTCGACATCAAGGAGATCCAGCGCACGCCCGGCCACGACGCCCTCGTCGGCGCCAACCGCGGCTGTTACGAGGCGTTCGCCGCGGTGTACGACTGCGAGGTCCCGGTGGTGGCCGCCGTGCACGGCTTCTGCCTGGGCGGCGGCATCGGCCTGGTCGGCAACGCCGACGCGATCGTCGCCGCCGACGACGCCACGTTCGGCCTGCCCGAGCTGGACCGGGGCGCGCTCGGCGCGGCCACGCACCTGGCCCGGCTGGTCCCGCAGCATCTGATGCGCGCGCTTTACTACACCTCCCGCACCGTCACCGCCGAGGAACTGCACCGGCACGGCTCGGTGTGGCGGGTGGTCCCGCGCGGGCAATTGCACGACGCCGCGCTGGAGCTGGCCGGCCAGATCGCCGCGAAGGACGGCTCACTGATCCGACTGGCCAAGGCGGCCATCAACGGCATCGACCCGGTGGACGTCCACCGCAGCTACCGCTTCGAGCAGGGCTTCACTTTCGAGGCGAATCTCAGCGGGGTCGCCGGCCGCGTCCGCGACACCTTCGGCGCGGAACAGGAGGTCGCATCGTGAGCGGGGACAAGACGATGACCGCCGAGGAGGTGGTCGGCCGCCTGGAGAGCGGCATGACCCTCGGCATCGGCGGCTGGGGATCGCGCCGCAAGCCGATGGCGCTGGTGCGGGCGCTGCTGCGCTCGGACGTCACCGACCTGACCGTGGTCTCCTACGGCGGCCCGGACGTCGGTCTGCTCGCCGCCGCCGGGAGGATCCGCAAGCTGGTCGCGGCGTTCGCCACCCTCGACTCCATCCCGCTGGAGCCCCACTTCACCGCGGCCCGGCAGCGCGCCGCGTTCGAGATGGTGGAGCTGGACGAGGCCATGTTCATGTGGGGTCTGACGGCGGCCGCGCACCGGCTGCCGTTCATGCCGGTGCGGGCCGGTCTCGCCTCCGACGTGATGCGTGTGAACCCGCAGCTGCGCACGGTCACCTCCCCCTACGACGACGGCGAGGAGCTCGTCGCCGTGCCCGCCCTGCGGCTGGACGCGGCGCTCGTCCACCTCAACCGCGCCGATGTGCACGGCAACGGCCAGTACCTGGGCCCGGACCCGTACTTCGACGACCTGTTCTGCGAGGCCGCCGACGCCGCCTACGTCTCCTGCGAGCGGATCGTGGACACCGCCGACCTGCTGAAGGAGGCCGGGCCGCAGTCGCTCCTGGTCAAGCGGGCGTTCGTGAACGGCGTCGTGGAGACGCCGCGCGGCGCCCACTTCACCTCCTGCGTTCCCGACCACGACCGCGACGAGGCCTTCCAGCGCGCCTACGCGCAGGCCGCCCGTGACCCGGGGGCGTGGTGGGCCTTCACCGAGCGGTTCCTGGCCGGCGACGAGGACGCGTACCAGGCCGCGGTGGCGGCCTTCCACGAGGAGGAGAGCCGATGACGGTCACCCGGGCCGAGTACTGCGTCGTGGCCTGTGCGGAGGCGTGGCGGGACGCGGGTGAGGTGCTGGCGGCGCCGATGGGCACCGTCCCGGCGATCGGCGCCCGGCTGGCGAAGCTCACCTTCTCCCCCGAGCTGCTGCTGACCGACGGCGAGGCGCTGCTCGTCGCCGATGTGGCGGCACTCGGCGCCGGGGCCGAGGTGATCGAGGGCTGGCTGCCCTACCGGCAGCATCTGGCCCTGGTCGCCACCGGCCGGCGGCACGTCATGATGGGCGCGAGCCAGCTCGACCGGTACGGCAACCAGAACATCTCCTGCATCGGCGACTGGGACCGGCCGGAACGGCAACTGCTCGGCGTGCGCGGGGCGCCCGTCAACACGCTGAACAATCCGACGAGTTACTGGGTTCCCCGGCATTCGCGGCGGGTGTTCGTCGACCGGGTCGACATGGTCTCGGGCGTCGGATACGACCGTGCCGCCGCGGCCGGCCCGTCGGCGAGCCGGTATCACCGCATCCCGCGGGTCGTCAGCGACCTGGGTGTCTTCGACTTCGACACCCCGGACCGGACCATGCGGCTGCGCTCGCTGCACCCGGGTGTCACCGAGGAGCAGGTCGCGCAGGCCACCGGTTTCCCCCTCGCCGTCCCCGGCGAGGTGCCGTACACCCGTGAACCCACCGCCGCGGAACTGCGGCTGATCCGGGAAGCCGTCGACCCCAAGGGGCTGCGGGAGCGCGAGGTGCCCGCGGCATGAGCGACGTGACGATCCCCACCGTGCTCACCGAACTCGTCGGGGTGCGGCATCCCCTCGTCCAGACCGGCATGGGCTGGGTGGCCGGCCCCCGGCTGGTCTCGGCCGCCGCGAACGCCGGGGCGCTCGGCGTCCTCGCCTCCGCCACCATGTCCACGGGCCGGCTCCGCTCGGCCGTCCGCGAGGTCCGGTCCCGTACGGACGCGCCCTTCGGCGTCAATCTGCGGGCGGACGCCTCCGACTCGGCCGAGCGGGTGGGGATCATCATCGAGGAGGGCGTCAAGGTCGCCTCCTTCGCGCTGGCGCCCTCCCGGGAGCTGATCGCGCGGCTGAAGGACGCCGGGGTGGTCGTCATCCCGTCCGTCGGCGCCAGGCGGCACGCCGAGAAGGTCGCCGCGTGGGGCGCGGACGCCGTGGTCGTGCAGGGCGGTGAAGGCGGCGGCCACACTGGGAACGTCGCCACGAGCGTCCTGCTGCCCCAGGTCGTGGACTCCGTCGGCATCCCGGTGATCGCGGCCGGCGGCTTCCGCGACGGCCGGGGGCTGGTCGCGGCGCTGGCGTACGGGGCGGCGGGCGTCGCCATGGGCACCCGTTTCCTGCTCACCTCCGACAGCACCGTCCCGGACACGGTCAAGGCCCGCTACCTGGCCGCCACGGTCCAGGACGTCACCGTCACCACCGAGGTGGACGGTCTGCCGCACCGGATGCTGCGCACCGAACTGGTCGACGCGCTGGAGCGCTCCGGCCGGGCCTCGTCGCTGCTGCGCGCCGTCCGCCACGCCGCCGCTTTCCGGCGCGAGTCCGGCATGAGCTGGGCGCAGATGGTCCGTGACGGCCTCGCCATGAAGCACGGCAAGGAACTGACGTGGAGTCAGGTTCTGCTGGCCGCCAACACCCCGATGCTCCTCAAGGCCTCCATGGTCGACGGCCGGACCGACCTCGGTGTGATGGCCGCCGGTCAGGTCGCGGGACTGATCGACGATCTGCCGTCCTGCGCCGAACTCGTCGACCGGATCATGGCCGAGGCGCGGGCCACCCTCCGCACGCTGCCTGCCGCCGGCGCCTGACGGCCGCGTCACCGCCCCACCACCGGGGAAACCCCTCATCCTCTCGGGAGTTGCTCTCATGCGTGCTCCGCTCATCCCTCGTCTGACGATCGCCGTGGTGGCCGCCGCCGTCGTTCTCGGTTCGCTGCCCGCCGCGGCGGCGGCCCGGGCCCCGGCGCCGCCCGCGGCCACCGCGCCCACCCGTCCGGGGAACGTCGTCCCGCTCGACGGCGCGGTCAACGTCCGTGACCTCGGCGGCTACACGACCGTCACGGGCCGCCAGGTGCGCCGCGGCCGGGTGCTGCGCGCCGACGCGCTCTCCCGGCTGACCGACGCGGACCTCGCGAAACTGTCCGCGCTGGGTCTGCGCACCGTCGTGGACTTCAGAGTGCCGGACGAGATACGGCACGACGGCGCCGACCGGCTGCCGGACGGCCTCACCGTGACCCACCGGCCGGTGACCGACCTCGGCCTGTCCGCCCGGCTCCAGCAGGTCATCGGCTCCGCGGACCCGGTGGCGCAGCAGGAGATGCTCGGCGACGGCAGGGCCGAGGAGTTCATGCGGTCCGTCTACCGCGCCTTCGTCACCGACCCCACCGACCGGCGGCAGTTCGCGGACACTGTACGGGACATCGCCGACCACCGGCGCTCTCCGCTGCTGTACCACTGCACCTCCGGCAAGGACCGCACCGGCTGGATGAGCTACCTGCTGCTGCGCGCCGTCGGCGTGGCGCCCGGGACCGCCGAGCGGGACTACCTGCTGTCGAACCAGGTGCGCGCGGGCGCCGACCGCGCGGTCCGCGAGGGGCTGAGGAAGGCCGGTCTGATGCAGAACCCGGACCTGCTCATCCCCCTCCAGGAGGTCCGCGAGGACTATCTGCGGGCGGCCCTGGACCGGGCCGAGCAGGACTACGGCAGCCTCCACGGCTACCTCGTGTCGGGGCTCGGCCTGGACACCCCGACCCTGGCGAGACTGCGCGCCGCACTGCTGAAGTGAGGGGACTGCCCATGCTCCGACTGGGAATGATGGCGCCGTTCACGGACGGACTGATCACCTCCGGCGGCTTCCTGCGCGACCTCGCGGGCACCCTGGAGGAGTGCGGCGTCGAGTCGCTGTGGACGGTCAAGCACGTCGTGGTCGCCGACGGCTACGAACCGCTCTACCCCTACTCCGACGACGGCCGCATCCCGGGCAGTTCCGGCTCCGTGCCGATGCCCGACCCGCTGGAGACCATCGCGTTCCTCGCCGGCGCCTCCCGGAGCCTGCGCTTCGGCACCGCCATGATGGTCGCCCCGCTGCACAGCCCCGTGGTCCTCGCCAAGCGCGCCGCGACCATCGACCGGCACTCCGGCGGCCGGCTGATGCTCGGGCTCGGCATCGGCTGGCAGAAGGAGGAGTACGCCGCCGTCGGAGTGCCCTACCAGGACCGCGGGCGCAGGCTGGAGGAGTGCGTGGGCGCGATGCGCGCGCTGTGGGCCGGGGGCCCGGCCGCGTACAGCGGGCGGCATGTGTCCTTCGCCGGTCTGCACTCCCTGCCCCGGCCGGGCGGCGGGGCGGTGCCGGTCGTGCTCGGCGGGAACAGCGACCCGGCCGTGCGCCGGGCGGGCCGCGTCGGCGACGGCTGGTTCCCGTACACGATCGGCCCGCGGGACTTCGCCCGCCAGGCCGAACTGCTGCGCGGGGCCGCCCGCGCCGCGGGCCGGGCGGAGGACGCGGTGGAGATCACGGTGTGGCCGGGCTCCCGCGACCGGGAACGCGAGGGCGACGCGTCCTGGGTGCGCGGCTTCACCGACGCGGGCGCGACGCGTCTGGTCGTCGCACCGCGCATCCGGGGCGCGGCCGGGCTGGCCGGCGCGCGCGGGCTGGCCGCGCTGCGCGAGCAGGTCGAGCGCTACCGCGGCGAGGTGCTGGAGAAACTGGCGTGAGCGGCGTCCACGTGCTCGACACCGTCGTCCTGCCGGGCCATCAGGTCGCGGGGTGGCTGCGGCGCTGGCGCGCGGAGTACCTGCCGGGCGCCCGCGACCGCGGCATGGTCGCCGAACGCGTGTGGCGCACCTGGACCGGCCCGGAGACGGTGGCCGTGCGCGTGCTGTGGTCGCTGCCGGACAGCGGGGCGTTCTTCGCCGCGCGGTCGGCGGCCAAACGCGATCCGCGGGTCGCGGCGTTCTGGGCGCGGACGGACGAGATCGCCCGGGAGCGCGACCGGCAGGTGCTCGAACCCGTCGACGCCGACGGGGAAGGCGGCGCGGCATGACCCGCTGGGTGGCGCTGCTCCCGGCCGGCCGGGCCGCTGAGTACGGCGCGACGGCGACGCTCCCCAGGGTGTCGGCGTCCTCGGCGGGGCCCGACCTGCCCGGCTGCTTCGGCGGAACCGGCGCCACCTGGGACCTGACGGCGAACCGGCCGCCGGCGCGGATCGCCGCCTGCGCCGGTCTGCCGCAGCCGCTCGACGCGGTCGCGCTCGCGCCCGTACGGGGCAGGGGTGTGCCGCTGTGCGGCCCGCGCGTGAAACGGACCCTCCTGCTGACCGTGCGTCCCGCCACGCCCGACGCCCAAGTCGCCCGCCTGGAGCGGGACCTGCTCGCGATGCCGGCCCACATCGCCGCGATCCGCTCCTGGGCCCTGAGCCGTGTGGACCAGGCACTCACGCCCTCGCGGTGGACGCATGTGTGGGAGCAGGAGTACGCGGACGTCGACGGCCTCACCCGGGACTATCTGGCCCACCCCTACCACTGGACCTGCGTGGACCGCTGGTTCGACGGCGAGGTCCCCGGCGGCGGCATCGTGGCGCCGGAACTGGCCCACGTTCTCCGCTGGAGCGAGGGCCCGGTACTGCCGCGGCGCTGACGCCACGCACGTGCGGCGCCCGTCCCCGCGGTGGGGACGGGCGTCGCTTCTCGTGCGGTGCGCTCAGAGCCGTTCGATGATCGTGACGTTGGCCTGGCCGCCGCCCTCGCACATGGTCTGCAGCCCGTAACGGCCGCCGGTGCGTTCCAGTTCGTGCAGGAGCGTGGTCATCAGCTTGGTGCCGGTGGCGCCGAGCGGATGACCGAGGGCGATGGCGCCGCCGTTGACGTTGACCTTGTCCGGGTCGGCGCCGGTCTCCTTGAGCCAGGCCAGCACGACCGGTGCGAACGCCTCGTTGATCTCGACCAGGTCGATGTCGTCGAGGGACATCCCGGCCTTCTTCAGGGCGTACGCGGTGGCGGGGATCGGCGCGGACAGCATGCGGATGGGGTCCTCGCCGCGCACCGACAGATGGTGGACGCGGGCGCGTGGGGTCAGTCCGTGCTCCCGGACCGCGCGTTCGCTCGCGAGCAGCATGGCCGAGGCGCCGTCGGAGACCTGGGAGGAACAGGCGGCGGTGATGGTGCCGCCGTCGAGCACCGGCTTCAGGCCGGCCATCTTCTCCAGGGTGGTGTCGCGGCGCGGGCCCTCGTCGGTCGTCACCTCGCCGTAGGGGACGACTTCGCGGGCGAAGCGGCCCTCGTCGATGGCGCGGCTCGCGCGCCGGTGGGAGCGCAGCGCGAACTCCTCCATGTCCCGGCGGGAGATGCCCCACTTCTCGGCGATCATCTCCGCGCCGGCGAACTGGTTGACCGGCCGGTCGCCGTAGCGGGCGCGCCAGCCCTGGGAGCCCGCGTACGGCCCCTGGGTCAGGCCGAGCGGTTCGGCGGCCTGACGGGTGGCGAAGGCGATGGGGATCATCGACATGTTCTGCACGCCGCCGGCGACGACCAGGTCCTGGGTGCCGGACAGCACGGCCTGGGCCGCGAAGTGCACCGCCTGCTGGGAGGAGCCGCACTGGCGGTCCACGGTCACGCCGGGCACCTCCTCGGGCAGCCCGGCCGCCAGCCAGCAGGTGCGGGCGATGTCGCCGGCCTGCGGTCCGACGGTGTCCAGGCAGCCGAAGACGACGTCCTCGACGGCCGCCGGGTCGGCGCCGGAGCGTTCCATGAGCGCCGTGAGCACATGGGCGCCGAGGTCGGCGGGGTGGACGGCGGACAGTCCGCCGCCGCGCCGGCCGACCGGGGTGCGCACCGCTTCGACGATGTAGGCCTCGGCCACGATCAACCACTCCTTGTTCACTGTCGGGGATGTTCCGCGCGCCGGGTGATGCCCGTCAGCACCATCGACAGGTACTGGCGGGCGATCTCCTCGGGGCTGTGCTGTCCGTCCGGCCGGTACCAGGAGGCGGCGACCCACACGGTGTCGCGCAGGAAGCGGTAGGTGAGCCGGACGTCGAGGTCGTCGCGGAAGGACCGGTCGGTCACTCCGCGCCGAAGCGTGCTCAGCCATGCCTTCTCGAACCCGGCCTGTGCGTCGGCGAGGTAGGCGAAGCGTGGCCGGGTCTGCAACTGCCGTGCTTCCTTCTGGTAGATGGCGACGGCCGCGCGGTGCCGGCCGATCTGCCGGAAGGACTCGGTGACGAGGGCCTCGATGGTCGGCCCGGGTTCGAGGCCGGCGGCGAGGACGGCGTCGTAGCGGGCCCACAGATCGTCGAGGAAGCCGGAGAGGATCTCGTCGAGCATCGACTCCTTGGAATCGAAGTGGTAGTAGAGGCTGCCGGCGAGCATCCCGGCCTCGTCCGCGATCCTGCGGACGGTGGTGGCGCGGTAGCCCTGGGCGGCGAACACCTCGGCGGCGGTGGCCAGGAGCGCCGCGCGTCGTCGGGACGCGTCGGTCATCGCCGGCCGTCGGCCGTGCGGCGCCGGTTCATCGTGGCCTCACGGGTGCCGGCTGCTGACCGAGACGACCTCGCCGGTCATGTACGACGAGTAGCCGGAGGCCAGGAAGACGATCACGTTGGCCACCTCCCAGGGTTCGGCGAACCGCCCGAACGCCTCGCGGGCGGTGAGTTCGTCCAGCAGCTCGGGACTGGTGACCTTCACCAGGTGCGGGTGCATGGCGAGGCTCGGCGCGACCGCGTTGACGCGGACGCCGAACCGGGCGGCCTCCAGGGCGGCGCAGCGGGTCAGCGCCATGACGCCGGCCTTGGCCGCGGCGTAGTGCGCCTGGCCCGCCTGGGCCCGCCAGCCGATCACGGAGGCGTTGTTGACGAGCACCCCGCCCGCTGCGGCGGCCTTCATCCGGCGCAGGGCGGCGCGGGTGCAGCGGAAGGTGCCGTTCAGGGTGACGTCGAGGACTCTCCCCCACTGCTCGTCGCTCATGTCGACGAGGTCGGCGGTGCCGCCGAGCCCGGCGTTGTTGACGACGATGTCGAGCCTGCCGTGCCGTTCCTCGGCGAGGTCGAACAGGGCGGCGACCTGCCTCTC
This sequence comes from Streptomyces sp. NPDC097129, assembly GCF_055668065.1. Taxonomy (NCBI): domain Bacteria; kingdom Bacillati; phylum Actinomycetota; class Actinomycetes; order Kitasatosporales; family Streptomycetaceae; genus Streptomyces; species Streptomyces sp. NPDC097129. The sequence continues at coordinate 426,392 of NZ_JBVOQE010000003.1, forward strand.
ATCGGTGACGTCGCAGGGCAGGGCGGCGACGCGGTCGGCGCCGAACTCGCCCGCGAGCCGGTCGGCGTACTCCGTCAGGCGGCGGGCGTGGGTGTCGGAGACGACGACCCGGGCGCCCTCCTCCAGCAGCCGCCGCGCGGTCGCCCCGCCGATCCCGGCGCCCGCGGCGGCGGTGACGACGGCGCCGCGTCCGTCGAGGAGTGCGTGTCCTGCTTCGTACGGCGGTGGGGTCACGGGCGTGCCTCCCTGGGCAGGCCGAGGACGCGCTCGGCGATGATGGTGCGCTGGATCTCGTTGGACCCGGCGTAGAGGGTGTCGGCGCGGGAGAAGAGGAACAGCCGCTGGAAGTCGGTGAGTTCGTCGGGACCGCCGGCCGTGAGCATGCCGTCGGCGCCGCACACGTCCATGGCCAGCTCGCCCAGTTCGCGGTGCCAGGTGGCCCAGTACAGCTTGCCGATGGACGCCTCGGGCCCGGGGGCGCCGGCGGCGACGCCGTCGAGCATGCGCAGGGCGTTGCACCGGATGATCTCCAGGCCGGTCCACGCGCGGGCGATCCGGTCGCGGATCAGCGGGTCCCGGTTGGCTCCGGTGCGCCGGGCGAGCGCGATGACGCCCTCCAGCTCGCGCCGGAAACCGACCTGTTGCCCGAGGGTGGACACGCCGCGTTCGAAGCCGAGCGTGGCCATGGCGATGCGCCAGCCGTCGCCCGGCGTCCCGACGATGTGCCCGGCCGGGGTGCGCGCCCCGTCGAAGAAGACCTCGTTGAACTCGGACGTGCCGGTCAGCTGGGTGATGGGCCGGATCTGCACGCCGGGCCGGTCGAGCGGCACGAGCAGATAGGACAGCCCGTGGTGACGGGTGGAGCCCGGCTCGGTGCGGGCGAGGACGAAGCACCACTGCGACTCGTGTGCCAGGGACGTCCACACCTTCTGCCCGGTGACCACCCACTCCTCGCCCTCGCGTACGGCCCGGGTGCGTACGGCCGCCAGGTCCGAGCCGGCGTCGGGTTCGCTGTATCCCTGGCACCACAGCTCCTCGACGGCCACGATCGGCGGCAGGAACCGCTCGCGCTGCTGAGGCGTTCCGAAGGCGATGAGGGTGGGGCCGAGCAGCTGCTCCCCGATGTGGTTCACGCGGGCGGGGGCGTCGGCGAGGGCGTACTCCTCGTGGAAGGCGACCTGTTGCTCCAGGCTCGCGCCCCGGCCGCCGTACTCCTTCGGCCAGCCGACGCAGGTCCAGCCCGCGGCGGCCAGGTGGCGTTCCCAGGCGAGTCGTTCGGCGAACGCCTCGTGCTCACGGCCCGGTCCGCCGCGCCCGCGCAGGGCGGCGAATTCTCCGGTGAGGTTCGCCCGCAGCCAGGCGCGGACCTCGGTGCGGAACTCCTCGACGCTGTTCATGGGCGGCTCCGGACGGCTCTCGACGGCTGACGGCCAGGACGTTAACCTACCAAACACTTGTTAGAAAAGGAGGGGCGCATGTCGACTGCCCGCACGTCGCCCGACGAGCCGGTGACCTATGAGCGCCACGGCCCCGTCGCCGTGGTCACGATGAACCGCCCGGAGTACCGCAACGCCCAGAACTCCGCGATGACGTACGCCCTGGACGCCGCCTTCTACCGCGCGGCGGACGACGACGAGGTCAAGGTCGTCGTCCTCGCCGGGGCGGGGAAGCACTTCTCCGCCGGACACGACATCGGCAGCCCGGGGCGCGATGCCCATCTGCCGTTCGAGCGCCGGGCCGGACTGTGGTGGGACCACTCCGGCAAGGGCGGCGCGGAGAGCCGGTTCGCCCGCGAGTCGGAGGTCTATCTGGGCATGTGCCGCCGCTGGCGGGAACTGCCCAAACCGCTGATCGCCTCCGTGCAGGGCGCCTGCGTCGCGGGCGGTCTGATGCTCGCCTGGGTGTGCGACCTCATCGTCGCCTCCGACGACGCCTTCTTCGCCGACCCGGTGGTCCGCATGGGCGTCCCCGGCGTGGAGTACTTCGCACACCCCTGGGTGATGCCGCCGCGCATCGCGAAGGAGTTCCTGTACACGGGCGACCGCATGACCGCCCGGCGCGCGCACGAGGTCGGCATGGTGAACCGGGTCGTACCGCGCGACGAACTCGCGGAGGAGACCCGGGAGTTGGCGCTTCGCGTGGCCGAGATGCCGCGCATGGGCCTGGCCCTGGCCAAGCGGGCCGTCAATCAGGCGGAGGACCTCCAGGGCCTGCACGCGGGGCTGGACTCGGTGTTCGCACTGCACCACCTGGCCCACGCCCACAACGCGGAGACCGCGCAGGACTCCCTCGGCGGCATGGACGTCAAGGCGATGAAGGAGGCGTCCTCCTGATGGACCTCGTCTTCAACGCGGCCGAACACGCCTGGCGGGCCGAGGCCCGCGCCTGGCTCGCCGCCCACGTCCCCACCGGGCCCCTGCCGTCGCTGGAGACCGCCGAGGGCTTCGCCGCGCACCGGGAGTGGGAGCGCGCGCTGTCCGCGGGCGGCTGGTCGGCGGTGACCTGGCCGAGGGAGTACGGCGGCCGGGACGCGTCCCTCGTCGAGTGGCTGATCTTCGAGGAGGAGTACTACGCCGCCGGAGCCCCCGGCCGGGTCGCCCAGAACGGCATCAGTCTGCTGGCGCCGACGCTCTTCGCGCACGGCACGGCCGAACAGCGCGCCCGCATCCTGCCGGCCATGGCGCGCGGGGAGGTCGTCTGGGCGCAGGCGTGGTCGGAGCCGGAGGCCGGTTCCGACCTGGCGTCCCTGCGCTCCACCGCCGTGCGGACCGAGGGCGGCTGGCTGCTCAACGGGCAGAAGACGTGGTCGTCCCGGGCCGCCTTCGCCGACCGCGCGTTCGGTCTGTTCCGCAGCGATCCCGGCGCCGATCGCCCGCACCGGGGCCTGACGTACCTGATGTTCCCGCTCGGCGCCGACGGTGTGACCGTCCGGCCCATCGGGCGGCTGGACGGCAAGCCGGCGTTCGCGGAACTGTTCCTCGACGACGTCTTCGTCCCCGACGCGGACGTGATCGGCGAACCCGGCCGGGGCTGGCAGGTGGCGATGAGCACCGCCGGCAACGAGCGAGGCCTGACCCTGCGCAGCCCCGGCCGTTTCCTGGCCGCCGCCGACCGGCTCACCGCGCTGTGGCGGACGTCCGCCGATCCCTGTGACACGGCCCTGCGCGACCGGGTCGCCGACGCCGTGGCCGGTGCCCGCGCCTACCAGCTCTTCACCTACGCGAGCGCCTCCCGGCTGGCGGCCGGCGGCTCGCTCGGCGCGGAGTCGAGCCTGAACAAGGTGTTCTGGTCCGAGCTGGACATCGCCCTGCACGACACCGCCCTGGACCTGCTCGGCCCCTTCGGCGAACTCGCGGACGACGCCCCGGAGGCGCCCGACGACGGCCGGTGGGCGGAGGGCCATGTCTTCTCGCTGGCCGGGCCGATCTACGCCGGCACCAACGAGATCCAGCGCGACATCATCGCCGAGCGGCTGCTCGGCCTGCCGAAAGGACGCCGCTGATGCGTTTCCTCCTCGACGACGAACAGCGCGCGTTCTCCCGCGCCCTGGACGCGATGCTCACGGCGGCCGACACGCCCTCCGCGGTGCGCGCCTGGGCGGACGGCGACCCGGGGGCCGGGCGCGCACTGTGGTCCCGGCTCGGCGAGGCCGGGGTGTTCGCCCTGGCCGTACCCGAGCGCCACGCCGGGGTGGGCCCACTGCCCGTGGAACTCGCCATTGCTTTCGCCGAGTTGGGGCGGCACGTGGTGCCGGGTCCGGTGGTGGAGACGGTGGCGGCGGCCGCGCTGCTGGACCGGCTCGGCGACGCGGACGCGGCGGCCGCATGGCTGCCCGGCATCGCCTCCGGCAAGGCCGCGGTGTCCCTGTGCCTGCCCTCCTTCGGCTCACCGTTCGCACTGGACGCCGACACGGCCGACGCGGTCCTCGTCGTCGACGGGGACGTGCTGCGCCTGGCCCAGTCGTGCGGGCCCGTCCAGCCGTCCGCCGACCCGGCGCGGCGGCTGGCGCGGCCCGGGGGCGGGGTGGTCCTGGCCCGCGGGCCGCGTGTGACGGCCGCGGCGGCGCACGCAGCGGACATCGCCATGCTGGCCACGGCCGCCCAGGCGCTGGGCATCGGGCGGGCGCTGCTCGCCGGGACGGTCGAACACGTCCGGCAGCGGACCCAGTTCGGCGTCCCCATCGGGTCCTTCCAGGCGGTCAAGCACCGGCTGGCGGACACCCTGATCGCGCTGGAGTTCGCCGAACCCCTCGTGCACGCGGCGGCGCTGGGGCTCGCGGACGGGTCCGGCCCGGCCGGCGACCTCGCCGCCGCGAAGCTGACCGCGTGCGCGGCGGCACGGACCGCGGCCCGCACCGCGCTGCAGTTGCACGGTGCGCTCGGCTACACCGACGAGCTGCCCCTGTCGCTGTGGATCCGCAAGGCCGGTGCGCTGCGCTCGGCCTGGGGCACCCCGGCGGCCTGCCGGGCCCGGGTGCTCGCCGCCCCCGTCCGGGAAGGAGCCGGCGCATGAGGTGGACCGAGGAGCAGCGGGAACTGCGCGCGGCCGTACGGTCGTTGCTCGCCCGCCATGAGGGCGGGGCGGCATGGCGGCCGCTCACCGAGCAGATCGGCGTGGCGGGTCTCGCCGTCCCCGAGGAGTACGGGGGCGCGGGCTGCGGGCCCGTCGACGCGCAGGTGGTACTGGAGGAACTGGGGCGGGAACTGAGCCCGGTGCCCTACCTCGGTTCCGCCGTGCTGACCGTGCAGGCGCTGCTCGCCTCCGGTGACGCGGCGGCCTGCGCCCGGCTGCTGCCGCGTCTCGCACAGGGCCGTGCGGTGGGCGCCCTGGCGTGGGCCGAGCAGGGCAGCTGGGACCCGGCCGCGGTGCGGGCGGAGGCCGCGCCCGGGACCGCGTCCGTCCGGCGGATCAGCGGGGTCAAGGAGCACGTCCTGGACGGCGACCGGGCCGACGTCCTGCTGGTCGTGGCCCGTACGGCGGGCGGTCTGTCGCTGTTCGACGTGGCCGTGGACGGCCCCGGGGTGCGCCGGGAGCCCACGGCCACGATGGACCGGACCCGGGCCCTGGTCCGCGTGGTGCTGGACGGCGCCGAGGGGCGGCTCATCGGTGCCGAGGGCGACGGCGGGCGCGTCCTCGCCCGGGTGCTGGACCTGGCCTGCACCGCGCTGGCCGCCGAGCAGGTCGGCGCGGCGGAGCGCTGCCTGGAACTCACCGTGGCCTACGCCAAGGAGCGCGTGCAGTTCGGCCGGCCCATCGGGTCCTTCCAAGCGGTCAAGCACCGGCTGGCGGACGCGTATGTGCTGGTGGAGTCCGCCCGGTCGGCGGCGCTCGGCGCGGCCTTCGCGGCGGCGGAGGGTTCGCCGGAGCTGACGCGCCGGGCGGCGGCCGCCAAGTCGGCCTGCTCGGAGGCGTTCTCGGCGGTCGCCGGCGAGATGATCCAGCTGCACGGCGGTATCGGCATCACCTGGGAGCACTGCGCCCACCGCTACTTCAAACGCGCGCACGCGACCGGTCTGCTGTTCGGGCCGCCCGCCCGGCACCGGGAGCGGCTGATGGCGGAGCTGGAAGCGGCCGCCGTCTGATCCCCCGGTGCTTGACGGGGCGTTGCGGGCGCGGTCCAATGTCGGTATTCCTAATAGAAATACTTCGACTAGGCATACCGGAGGGCCTGAGGATGCCGTACACGGACACATCACGGAACGCCCCCTCGCGGGCGGTCGACGGCGCCGCGCTGCGCGACGTGCTGAGCCGCTTCTGCACCGGCGTCGCGGTCGTCACCGCGCTCGACGGGCACCGCCCCGTGGGCATGGCGGTGCAGTCGTTCTCCTCGGTGTCGCTGGAACCGCCGCTGGTGTGCTTCTGCCCGGCGCACACCTCGACGAGCTGGCCGCTGATCCGCCGCTTCGGCCGGTTCGCGGTCAACGTCCTCGCGGCCGACCAGGAGGAGCTGTGCCGGCGGTTCGCGGTGACCGGCGGCGACAAGTTCGCCGGGGCCGCCTGGCGTCCGGGCGGCAACGGGGCGCCCCTGCTGGAGGGGGCGCTCGCCTGGATCGAGTGCGATCTGCACGCCACGCTGCCCGGCGGCGACCACACGGTGGCCCTCGGCCGGGTCACCGCGCTCACGCCGGCGCCCCGGGACACGGGGGCGCTGGTGTACTTCCGGCGGACCTACGGGCGGGTGGAGTCCCGCTGCTGAGCGGCCAGTTCCTCGATGTCGGCGAGCATGGCGTCGGCGAGGTCGCGCTCGGCGGCGTAGTAGCGCTCGGCCCAGCGCAGGGTCAGCGCCGGGTACGCCCATTCCGCACGGTCCCGTGAGCCCTCGCCGTCCGCCTGCGCCCGCCGACGCATCGTCTCGGCGTAGGCACGGTGGCGGCCGAGGACCTCGCGCATCTGCTCGGGGTCCAGCAGGTGGCCGAGCCACAGCCGGAGCATCACACCGTGCTTGAGCACCGGCGGCTCGACCGGCGCCTCGCGCGCCCAGGTGCGCACCGCGTCGAGGCCCTCCTCGGTGATCCGGTACACCTTCTTGTCCCGGTTGCCGGTCTCCTGGGCCACCATGCGGGCGGTGACGTATCCGGCCTTCTCCAGCCGCTTCAGCTCGCCGTAGACCTGGCTGAAGGAGGGGCTCCAGTAGAAGAAGCGCAGCGACCAGTCCGCCCACTTCTTCACGTCGTAGCCGGACAGTTCCTCGCCGAAGGAGAGCAGCCCGAGCACCGCCCAGCTGGTCGCGGGCAGCGCGGGCAGCGCGGGCCGCCCCTCACCGTCCGGCGGGCCGGCGCTCTGCGTCGCGGGTTTCCTGTGTGCAGCCACAGCGACAGTGTACGGAGCGCTCGATCACGTGGGGACGGCCCGGCAGGGCATCGGTGATCCCGCGCGTACCACCTGGCCCCGCCGCACATATTTCAGGGCTAAGGTTTCTGTGCGGGTCCGTAGGTACGGGTGCGTGTGTGCGGTGAGGTCAGGAGGGGCGCTACATGGCGGGGAAGAAGGCTGCGGCCCAGCAGGACGCCGTCGCGGCGATCATCGGCGACTGGGCCAGGGAACGGCCGGAGCTGGACACCTCCCCGCTGGAGGTGCTGGCCCGGCTGCACCGCACCTTCCTGCGCTACCAGACCGGGCTGACCGCCGCCATCGAACGGCACGGGCTCGCCGTGGCCGGCTTCGACGTGCTGACCGCGCTGCGGCGGGCCGGGAAGCCGTACCGGCTCACGGCCGGGCAGCTCGCCGACTCGGGGCTGATCTCCTCGGCCGGCGTCACCCTGCGCATCGACCGCCTGGAGAAGGACGGCCTGATCGTGCGCGAGCGTGACGCCGACGACCGCCGCGTGGTGTACTCCCGGCTCACCGACGCCGGTCTCGCCAAGGTGGACGAGGTGTTCGCCGAGCACCTGGACAACGAGCGGCGGATGCTCGCCGAGGTGTCCCCGGCGGAGCGGCGGCAGCTGGCCCGGCTGCTGTCCAAGCTGGAGCGGTCCATCGTCCACGCGGCGCAGTCCGCGGACGACGCACCGCCGGCCTGAGCGCCGTCCGGCCGCCCCTCCCCCCTGCTTCAGCGCGCCGCCTGGGCCTGTGCCTGCTGCCGGAACAGCCGGCGCAGCCGCACCACGCCCAGGTCGTGCTGGTAGAGGTTCTCCCGCTGGTCGGCGTCGGCCGGCATGGCCTCCAGCATCACCCGGTCCTGCTCCAGCACCTGCCAATGCCGCTCCTCGATGAGCGTGCGGTACAGGAAGCGCCAGGTGTCGCGCTGCCAGCCGGAGACCTTGCGGTAGCGCCAGAAGAAGACACCGGTGCGCCCCGCGTCCACCGGGCAGGCCATGCCGACGATGCCGAAGGCGCCGCCGGGGCCCGCCGAGGGCGGGTACGGAATGGACAGGTCGACCCAGTCGACCCCGGTGCGGCACAGCTCCACCCAGTCGAAGTTGACGCCCCGCTGGTCGGTCTTCTCGAAGAAGTAGCCGCGTTCCGTCTCCCGGATGCGGAAGCGGGCCTGGGTGTCGCCGTCGTACATGGTGTGCGACTCGTGGTGCAGGAAGGCGCCGTGCATGGGGTCCAGGAGGTTCTCCATGGCGAACCGCCACGGCACGTTCCACTCGGCGTAGCACAGGAACGAGGCGGTCTCCGGGTCGGTCAGCGGCTCCGGCAGGGTGAGACCGACCGGCTCGGGGTGCTCCTCGTCGCCGAAGTAGGCGAGGACCGCGCCGCCGGCCTCGCGCACGGGCAGGGAGGTGACGAGCTTCTTTCCTTCGAGGTTGCAGCCGGGCAGTCCGGGCACCGAGGCCACGGTGCCGTCGCCCCGCACCTCCACCCCGTGGTACCAGCAGGCGACGCGGTCGCCGAGGTGCTTGCCGAGGGAGAGCGGCGCGCCGCGGTGCGGGCAGCGGTCGGCGAGCAGGGACAGGGTGCCGTCGGAGCGGCGGAACAGCAGCCAGTCCTCGCCGAGCGCGGTCACCTTGCGCATGCCGCCCGGCTCGACGAAGTGCGAGGGGACGACCGGGTGCCACTGGTTACGCAGGCCGTGGGCGTAGACGTGGTCGGCGGTGACGTCGGTGGTCAGGGTCATCTCAGGCTCCCAGGCGGTGCATCTCGGCGCGGAAGATCTCCTCGGTCCAGGGCGTGCCGTCGGGCGTGCGCACCTGGCGGGCGTTGAGGCCGGCGACCACGTCCGCCGGCTCGTGGCCGTCCTTGGTGAAGATCTCCTCGAGGGTGCGGGCGAGCTTCAGCTCGTAGGGGGTGGGCCGGCGCGTGCGGGACTGGTGCGGGTCGAGGTACGGCCAGTCGGTGGTCATCGATGCCTCCGGGGACAGTGGTGGTCGGGGTTCACAGGTCGGGGTTCACAGGTCGAGGACGAGCCGGTCGGAGGCGCAGCGCGAGACGCAGATCATCATCGTGTTGTTCGCGGAGTGCTCCGCCTGCGACAGCAGGAGGTCGCGGTGCTCCGGGGCGCCGGCGAGGACGCGGGTCTCGCAGGTGCCGCAGATGCCGTCGCGGCAGGAGGAGGGCACGGCCACGCCCGCCGCCTCCACGGCCTCCAGTACGGAGGTGTCCGCGCCGACCGTGACGGTGAGTCCGGAGCGGCGGCACTCGACCTCGAAGGCGGTGTCGTCCCCGGTGCGTTCCACGGCCGGGGCGGCGAACCTCTCCAGGCGCACCTGCCCGTCCGGGCACCGCTCCTGCACGGCGCTCAGCAGCGGCTCCGGCCCGCACACGTACACCAGCGCGTCCGCGGGCAGGTCGGCGAGGGCGGAGTCCAGGTCGATGTGGCCCTGCTCGTCCTGCGGGACGACGGTGACCCGGCCGCCGGTGAGTGCGGCGAGGTCCCCGCCGAAGGCCATGGAGGCGCGCGAGCGTCCGCCGTGCACCAGCCGGTACGGGATGCCGTCGCGGTCGGCCCGGCGGGCCATGGCGAGGATCGGGGTGATGCCGATGCCGCCCGCGACGAAGACGTACGACGCGGCGGGCTCCAGCGTGAAGCGGTTGCGGGGTCCTGTCACCCGGACCCGCTCGCCGGGGCGCAGCCGGGTGTGCACGTGCCGCGAACCGCCGCGCGAGGACGGTTCGTTGAGGACCGCGACGCGGTACACGCCGAGGTCTTCCGGGTCGCCGCACAGCGAGTACTGACGGACATGGCCGCCCACGTGCAGGTCGAGGTGCGCGCCCGGGGTCCAGCCCGGCAGGGGCTTGCCGGCGGGGTCGACGAGGTCGACGGACAGGACGCCGTCCGCCTCCCAGGTCATACGGCGCACGAGGAGTTCGAGCTCGTGCTCTTCGGTGACGCTCATGGGGCGGCCTCCCTACGCGGTGGGGATCGTCACGGGTGGGGTGAACGGGGTCTTCATCGGGCCGAGCGCGGCGAGGTCCACCTCGACGACGACCGGCCCGTCGGCGGCGAGCGCGTCCCCGATCACCGGCCCGGCGTCGGCCTCGGCGTCGATGCGGGCGTAGGGCAGTCCGCAGGCGGCGGCGAGCTGCGCGAAGTCGGGGGTGAACAGGTCGACTCCGCTGCGGCGGTCGCTGTAGCGGTCCTGAGTGTTGCGCAGGACGCCGTAGCCGCCGTCGTTGAAGACGAGCAGCAGCAGACGGGGCCGTTCCTGTGCGACGGTGAGGAGTTCGCCGAGGTGGACGGCGAGGCCGCCGTCGCCCGCGATGACCACGGTGGGCTCGTCGGGGCGGGCGAGGGCGGCGCCGATGCCCATGCCGAGGCCCTGGCCGATGCCGCCGCCGCGCGGGAAGACGTTGCCGCGCGGGTCGTGGACCGGCAGCAGCCGGTTGCCCCAGGTGGAGGACGGGATGGTGACGTCGCGGGCGACGACCGCGCCGGGCGGCAGGGCGGCGGCGAGCGCGTCGCAGATCGCCGCCTGCGGCCCGACGGCCTCGCGCTGTGCGGCACGCACCTCGTCGCGTACGGCGGTGACGCGCGCGGTCCAGCCGTCCTCGGCGGGGACGGCGGCCGTGGTCAGCTGGGGCAGGACGCGGGCGGCGTCGCCGTGCAGGGCGTGGGTGGCCGGGTGGACGCGGCCGAGGGCGGCGGCGTCGACGTCGATCTGGAGGTGCGCCTTCGGGAGGCGGAGCGTGTAGTCGGCGGTCTCGTTGGAGCGGAAGTGGGTGCCGACGGTGACGAGGACGTCGGCGTCGGCGAGCAGCGCGCGGACGGCGGGGGTGGTGGCGAAGTTGCCGATGACCTGCGGATGGTCCTCGGGGACCGTGCCCCGGCCGGAGTTGGAGGTGAGGAGGCCGGCGCCGGTCGCGGTGAGCAGGTCGTGCACGGCCTCCCGGGCGCGGGTGGCGCCGCCTCCGGCCCAGATCAGCGGGCGGCGGGCGGTGGCCAGCAGGGCGCGTGCGGCGGCGAGTTCGGCGGAACCGGGAGCCGGGACGTCGACGGGGGGCGCCTGGGCGCCGTCGTCCTGCTGGACGGCGTACTGGAGGTCGACGGGCCATTCGAGGCTGGCCGGTCCCCCGGGCACGGTGAGGGCCGCGGCGGCCGCCTCGCGCAGCAGGCGGCCCGCACTCGCGGTGTCCGGGACGGTCGCGGCGTACCTGGACACCGCGCGGAGCATGCCGAGCTGGTCCTTGGTCTCGTGGATGAAGCCGCGTCCGCTGCCCAGGTACCGGCTCTCGATCTGCCCGGTGACGTGCAGGACGGAGGTGCCGGCGGCGAGGGCCTCGATGAGGGAGCCGGCCGCGTTGCCGGCGCCGGTGCCGGTGGAGGTGAGGGCGCAGCCGAGGCCGCCGCGGGCTCGGCCGTGGCCGTCGGCGGCGTTGACGGCGGTGGCCTCGTGCCGCACGGGGACGAAGCGCAGCTCGCGGTCGACGGCCTCGACGAGCGGGAGGTTGTGCACGGACACGATGCCGAAGACCGTGTCGATGCCGAGTTCCTTCAGGACGGCGACGAGGAGGTCGCCTCCGGTGCGGTACGTCATACGTGCCTCTCAGTGCCTGACAGGGCGTCCGGTCGGGGGTCTGGTCGGGGCGTCTGGTCGGTGCCTGTTGTCAGGGCGTCTGGTCAGGGCCTCTGGTCAGGGCCTGTCAGAAGACGCCGCGGCCGACACCGCCGCAGACGTCGATGGCGGTTCCGGTGATGTACGAGGCGCGCGGCGACAGCAGGGTCACGATCGCGTAGGCGGCCTCCTCGGCGCGGCCGAGCCTTGCGAGGGCGATACCCCGGTCGGCGGCGAGTTCGGCCTGCCAGTCCTCGTAGGACAGGCCGGAACGGGCGGCGGCGTGCCGGCGGGTCCACTGGCCGGTGTCGATCAGGCCCAGGCACACGGAGTTGACCCGGATGCCCTCGGGGGCGAGTTCGGCGGCGAGGGACTTGGAGAGGTTGAGGATGCCGGCGCGGGCCGCACTGGTGGTGATCAGCCGGGGCTCGGGCTGCTTGGCGAGGACGGCGTTGACGTTGACGACGCTCGCCGCATCGGAGCCCCTCAGGTGCGGGCGGGCGGCTGCCAGCGGGTTCAGGACGCCCGCGAACTTCAGCTCCAGTTCGTCGCGCCAGTCCTCGGCGGTGGCGTCGTCGAGCCGCTTCATCCGGGACTGGCCGGCGTTGTTGACCAGCCCGTCGAGGCGCCCGAAGTACGCGGCGGCCCGCTCGGCGAAGGCGGTGACGGCGTCCGCGTCGCGTACGTCGCACGCGCCGGTCAGCAGCCGCTCGCCGGCGCCGAGGCGGACGGCGGCCTTGGCGAGACGGTCGGCGTCGCGGCCGCAGGTGGCGACGCGTGCGCCTTCGTCGAGCAGCGCGCGGACCGTGGCCAGGCCGACGCCCGAGCTGCCGCCGGTGACCAGAACGGTCCGGTCGGCGAGACCCAGATCCATGGGGTTCTCCGGTTCTTGGAAGGGGATCAGTGCATGGTGAAGCCGCCGTTGACGGCGATCACCTGTCCGGTGAGGTAGCGCGACTCCTCGCTCAGCAGGAAGGAGACGAGTCCGACGAGGTCGTCCGGCTGCTGCGGACGGGAGATCGCGCGGTGGCCGGCGTACAGGGCGTGGCGTTCCCTGGGGACCGTCTCGGTGGCCTCGCACTCGGTGAGGCCGGGCGCGACGGCGTTGACGGTGATGCCGTGCTCGCCGAGTTCCCGGGCCATGGAGCGGGTGAGGGAGATGACGGCGCCCTTGGAGGTGACGTAGTGCGCGAGGCGCGGCGAGCCGTACAGGGCGGCGTCCGAGGCGATGTTGACGATGCGTCCGGGGCGGGCGAGCAGCGGGTGCAGCGCCTTGGCGACGAGCCAGGGGCCGCGCACGTTGACGGTCATCAGGCTGTCCCAGGTCTCGACGTCGATGTCCTGGAACTCCTTGCCGCCGACGCCGTTGGCGAGGGCCGCGTTGTTGACCAGCCCCCAGACCGGCCCGAACTCACCTACCCGTGAAGCGAGTTGTGCGACGGAGGCGGGGTCCGCCACGTCGCAGTGCACGTAGTGGGCCGCGCCGCCCGCGGCCCGGATCGCGTCCGCGGTGCGCTCGCCCCAGTCGGCGTTCCGTTCGGCGACGACGACCCGGTGGCCGTCGGCGCCGGCCCGGCGGGCCATGGCCTCCCCCAGGCCACGGCCCGCCCCGGTCACGACGACCGTGCGCGGCGCGTCAGTCACGGGTGACGCCGTACAGCGGCGAGTACTCGGGGTAGGTCGGCACCTGGGGCTTCCGCGTGCCGATGATCACGCAGAACAGCGCGTCGGTGTCGCCCTCGTTCTTCAGCGAGCGGGTGACGCCGGCCGGGACAACGATCATGTCGCGGTAGCCGAGGGTGCGGTACTCGGCCTCGTCGGGGCCGCGGTGGATGCCAACGCGGACCTGGCCCTCCAGGACGAAGAACGCCTCTTCCACGTCGTGGTGGGTGTGGGCCGGGCCCTCGGCGCCGGGCGGCAGCAGCATGTTGGAGAAGGTGAAGCCGCCGGAGGGGATGATCCGGTTGTCGTTCTCATGGTTGCCGGTGGCGCCGGAGCCGACGTAGCGGATCTGGGCACGGCGGTACTGCGGACCGGCCTTCTCCTGGAAGGACAGGGTGCCCCAGTCGGGCTCGCGGGAGTCGCGGCTCGCGATCAGCGCGTCGGTGTACTTGGCGAGGTCGCCGCCGTTGTCGTACTCGGTGGTGGTCAGGGGCATGACGGGTCAGCCTTTCGTGCGAGGGTTGGTGACGATGTGCAGATGGGCCAGGACCCAGGCGTTGAAGCGCTCGGGTTGTTCCTGGTGGGCCAGGTGGCCGGCGTCCTTGACGACCACACCGGCGGTCCTGTGCAGGCCACCGGCCAGGGCCTGGGCGGCGTCCGGGCCGGTGACCCGGTCCTTGTCGCCGCACAGCACGAGGGTGGGTGCGGTGATGCGCGGCAGGTCGGCGCGCAGGTCGGCCCTCGCCATGGACTCGGCGGCCTGGGCGTAGCCGGGCAGCCGGATCGCGTCGGCCATGATGTCGACGACCCGCCGGACCAGCTCCGGTGGCGCGTCGGCGGAGACCAGGCGGGGGCCGCGCCGTTCGGCGAACGCACGCGGACCGAGGCTCTTCAGTTCCGGTACGCGGGCCCGCATGGCGGCGGCCTTGTCCGGATGGGTGCCGGAGCCGGGGCTGGAGTCGGCGACGATCAGGGAGGCGACGAGGTCCGGGTGGCGCAGGGCGAGCCGCAGGGCGACGACGCCGCCCCAGGAGACGCCGAGCACATGGGCGCCGCCGCCACGGGCGCGGATCACCTCGGCCGCCGCGTCCGCGAAACCGTCGAGACCGAGCGGTCCGTCCGGGTCGGGTGAGCGGCCGTAGCCGGGGGCGTCCCAGGCCGCCACCCGGAACTCGCCGCTCAGCTCTTGGAGTTGGGGCGCGAAGGACGCGGAGGAGGACCCGATGCCGTGCAGGCACAGCAGCAGCGGTCCGCTGGTGCCGGCCTCCTCCACGTGCACCTTGGCGGCGGTCACAGGATCTGTCCCGGACGTCCGGCGATCGCGCCGAGGGAGCGCAGCACCGCGTACGGAACGACCTTGCTGGTGGCGGGGTTGTCCGCGTCGGGTGTGTGGGCGGCCTCGAAACGGTACGCGCCGTGCGGGCCGGACGCCTCGATGACGTGCCGGGTGCGTACGGCGGCCGGGTCGGCGACGACGCGGACCTGGACGGCGTCCAGGTCGCCGACGGCGAGTGCCACCGAGGCCGCGACGTTCGTCGAGCGGGGGAACCTCACGGGGATGTCCCGCGCGGTGCCGGTGAGCACCTCGACGGGGCCGGTCGCGGTGCGCAGCCGGTGCAGCAACTCCTCGTCCATCCAGGGCTGTTCGAGGGTGGCGGGGAGTTTGGTGGTGGTCAGCCGGACCTCGTCGAGCGGCCCGAAGGCGCGGACGGCCTGGAGGAGGTCGAGGCCGCCGACGGCGCCGCCGGTGAAGTAGACGCGGCCGGGTCCGGCGGCGAGGAGCCGCTTGGCGAGGTCCTCGTCGGTGAGGGCGCCGGTGGAGGCGATCAGCAGATCGGTGCCGGAGGCGAGGACCCGCTCGCCCCAGGAGCGGACGACGCCCTGGCCGGCGGCCTCCACGACGAGGTCGCAGCGGTCGATGGCCTCCTCGAAGGGCACCTGTGCGGCGGGGGCGGCTCCGCCGAGGGGACGGTTGTCGACGACGCACTCCAGGTGGGCGCCGGGGATGTCGCCGGCGGCGAGGGCGGTGCCGACGACACGGCCGATGGCGCCCCAGCCGACCAGGCCGACCTTGTATGGGGTGGGGTTCATGCGGTGGCTCCTCGCGGGGCGGCGGGCTCGGCGTCGACGGGCGGTAGGCGGCCCTCAGGAACGGCGTCGACGGGCGGCCGGCGGCCCTCCGGGACGGCGTCGGCGGAAGGCTCGCGCACGGCGGCGTCACCGGTGGCGTCGGCAGGGGGCTGGACGGGGCTGCCGTCCGGGGTGCCGGCCATGTGGGCGCGGATCAGCTTCGAGGGCGGTCCGGCGGTTCCCCACAGGTCGGACAGTTCGGGGACGCGCCGCCAGACCTTGCAGATCCAGCGGTCCTCGACGATCTGGGCGACCTCGGAGGTGTACTCGCACACCAGCCCGGTGGGGTCGGTGAAGTAGGAGAAGGTGTTGTTGCCGGGGCCGTGCCGGCCGGGGCCCCACTGGGGGGTGATGCCGTGGTGGCGCAGGCGGCCGATGCCGCGCATGAAGTGGTCCAGCGAACTCATCTCGTACGCCACGTGGTTGAGGGAGACCCAGGGCGCCTGGTTGAAGGCGACGCAGTGGTGGTCGGCGTTGCAGCGCAGGAACGCCATCTGGTGCTCGGACCAGTCCGACACGCGCAGGCCGAGCACCTCGCGGTAGAAGGCGACGGAGGCGTCGATGTCGGGGGTGTTGAGCACGACGTGGGTGACGCCGACGGGCACGGCGGCGTCCCGGCCGCGCGGCGGGACCGCCCAGGTGTCGGCGGACAGTTCGATCAGGCGGCCCTCGTGGTCGTGGAAGCGCACCCCGTAGCCGCCGCCGACCTGGTCGAGCGGGCCGGGTCCGGTGACGGGGCGGATGCCGCGCCGCTCCAGCCGACGGGCGGCCTCGTCGATCTCGGCGGGGGTGGCCACGGCGAAGCTGAGCTTGCCCAGGCCGATGCGGTCGGCGCGGGTGAGCTGCAGGGCGTGGTGTTCCTCGCCGGTGCCGCGCAGCCAGCCGGCGCTGTGACCGGCCTCGACGACCTCCAGACCCCAAACCTCCTCGTAGAAGTCGGTGGCCTCGCCGAAGCGCGGGGTGCGCAGTTCGACGGAGCGCAGGGCGCGCAGGTGGGCGACGGGGGGTGCGGGCGGGGCGGTGGGGTGGGACATGGGTACTCCGGTGGGGTCAGCCGGCCCAGGGCAGCGGCGTGGTGGAGGTGCCCCAGTACAGGGACTTCTGGCGCTGGTAGGCGCGGATGCCGTCGCGCCCCTTCTCGCGGCCGAGGCCGCTGTCCTTCATGCCGCCGAAGGGCGTGGAGATGCTGAACTGCTTGTAGGTGTTGATCCAGACGGTGCCCGCCTCGATCCGGCGGGCGACACGCCAGGCGGCGCGGTGGTCGCGGGTCCAGATGCCGCAGGCGAGGCCGTAGACGGAGTCGTTGGCCTGGCGGACCAGGTCCTCCTCGTCGTCGTAGGGCAGGGCGACCAGGACCGGGCCGAAGATCTCCTCCTGGCAGGTGCGGGCGTCGTTGGGCAGGCCGTCGAGGACGGTGGGCAGGTAGTAGGCGCCGCCGTCGTACGCGGGGCCCTCGGGGGCGGCGCCGCCGCACAGCACGCGGGCGCCCTCCTGGCGGGCGAGGTCGACGTAGGCGGCGACGCTGTCCCGGTGCCGGGGATGGACCAGCGGGGCGACCTGGGTGTCGGGGCGGGTGCCGGGGCCGACGCGGAGTGTGCGGACGCGTTCGACGAGGGTGCCGAGGAAGTCGTCGTAGAGCGGGCGTGCCACGAACAGGCGGGAACCGGCGATGCAGGACTGGCCGCTGGAGGAGAAGACTCCGTACATCACTCCGGCCAGGGCCTGTTCGATGTCGGCGTCGGGCAGCACGATCGTGGGTGACTTGCCGCCGAGTTCCAGCGACAGCGGCATCAGCTTGTCGGCGGCGGCCCGGGCGAGTGCGCGGCCGGTGGTGGTGCCGCCGGTGAAGACGACCTTGCCGACATGCGGGTCGCGCACGATCGCGTCGCCGACGACGCGGCCCGGTCCGGGCAGCACCGACAGCAGGGCCGGGGGCAGTCCGTGCTCCTCGAGGGCCGTGGTGATCAGGCGGCCGAGGGCGAGGGAGGCCAGCGGGGTCCATTCGGCGGGCTTGAGCAGGACCGCGTTGCCGGCGGCGAGCGCGGGAGCGAGTTTCTGGGCGTCGCTGGCGATCGGTGAGTTCCACGGGTTGATCGCGCCGACGACGCCGATGGGCTCGTGCACGCTCATCGTGACGTAGGCGCCGCGGGAGGGGGTGAGGGTGTCCTCGGCGGTTTCCAGCGCGGCGGCGGTGTAGCGGAAGGTGCCGGCGGCGCCGGCCACGAGGGCGCGGGTCTCGGTGAGCGCTTTGCCGGTGTCCGCGGTCTGCAGGGCGGCGAGGTGCTCGGCGTCGTTGTCGATCAGGGTGGCCACGCGGTGCAGGAAGCGGGCCCGCAGGTGCGGCAGCAGATCGCGCCAGCCGGTGTCGGCGGCGGCCTCGGCCGCGGCGCGGGCCGTCTCGGCGACCTCGTCGGGGGTGACGGCGTGCACGGTGGCGAGCGCGGCGCCGGTGGCGGGGTCGAGGGTCCGGGTGGGGGCGCCGCCGCCGCGCCGCCACCGGCCCGCAACGAGCGCCTCGTCCGGGGGAGTTCGGAGCATACGTCGGCCTCCTGAACGGATGATCGGGGGAGCTGCTTGAGTAAGCGCTAGAAATCTAAGGGCTTAAATATCTATGGCGCAAGAGGGTGGGGCAGAGGGATTCGTCGGTTAATTCGCTGCTTCAGCCCTTGACGCGGTCCGGGCGCAGAGCGATACAACTTAAGCACTTAGAAGCTTGGCGCTTATCTGATGTCGAGTCGGCCCTGGCGCGGCTCCGGTGCGCCCTGCGGCACCGGCCAGCGTCACCGGCCGGACATCCCCTCCCGTCCCCACCCGCTCCCGCCCGCTCCCACCCCGCGCTTGTCGTCCCCCTGCCCCCGTGACCCGCGGAGTTCCGCATGACGACCGAAGCAGTACCCGACAGCTCGCTCAGTTCGCTCAGAGCCTCCATCGCCGCCCGCTTCGAACGGCTTCCCCTGTCCCGCTGGCACGTCACCGTGCGGCTCGTCGTCGGCGCGGTCACGTTCTTCGAGGCCTTCGACCAGCTCCTCATCGCCTACGCCCTGCCCGAGCTGCGCGCCGACTGGCACCTGACGACCTCGGCCGCCACGCTGCTCCTCACGGTGGGCTCGATCGGCATGCTGGTCGGCGCCCTCGTGTCCGGGCGGGTCGCCGACCGGATCGGCCGGGTGCGGGTGATCGCCCTGTGCGTGGCACTCTCCAGCGTCGCCAACCTCGCGCTCGCCCTGTCCCCCTCCCCCGACGTGTTCATGGCAGTGCGGTTCGTGCAGGGCCTGGCCATCGGCGGGGAGGTCCCGGTGGCCGCCACCTTCATCGCCGAGATCACCCGCAGCCACCGGCGCGGCCGTTTCGTCCTGCTGTACGAGCTGGTCTTCCCGGCGGGTCTGACGGTGGGCGCGCTGGTCGCCGCGTGGGTGGTGCCGCTGCTGGGCTGGCGGTGGATGTACGGTCTCGCGGCGCTCCCCGGCGTCCTCGCCCTCGTCGTGCACCGCACGGTGCCCGAGTCGCCGCGCTGGCTCGCCGACCGCGGCCGCGCCGAGGAGGCCACGGCGGTGATGACCCGGATCGAGGCCGCCGTCGAGAAGGCGACCGGCGCGCCGCTGCCGGCCGTGCCCGACCGGTCCCCGCTCCCCGCCGCGGCCGACGGGACCGCGCGGTCGTCGGGTCTGCGGGGTCTGTTCACCGGCCGCTACCGCCGCCGCACCCTGGTCGTCGGCGTGCTGTGGTTCGCCGGGTACTTCGTGAACTACGGCATCACCTCGTGGCTGCCGACCATCTACAAGAACCGCTTCGGCCTGTCCCTGTCCGACGCCCTGCTGTACTCGACGGTGACCTCCGTCGCGGGCCTGGCCGGCTGCCTGGTCGCCGCGCTCACCGTCGACCGCCTGGGCCGGCGCCGGGTGATCACCGGCTGCCTCGCCGGCTCGGCCGTCGTGCTGTGCCTGCTCGCCTGCCTCGGCGCCGGTACGCCGGTGCAGGTGCTGGTGTGGACGTCGCTCGCCGCGGTGTTCTTCTTCGGCTCCAACATCAGCCTGTATCTGTACACGCCGGAGCTGTTCCCGACCCGGATGCGGGCGCTGGGCAGCAGCGTGGGCGGCGCCCTGAACCGGCTCGGCGTGATCCTCGGCCCGATCGTCGTCGGCGCCGTCTACGCGGGCGGCCACATGGGCGCGGTGTTCCTGACGCTGGGCGCCGTCTCCCTGGCCGGCGCGGTCGTCGCCGGCGCCGGAGCGGAGGAGACGGCGGGACGGCGGCTGGAGGAGGTGTCCCCGTAACCGTCGTGCGCGGCCGGCGACCCTGAGCTGCGGCGGGCGGCGGGCACTTCCCCGCCGCCCGCCGCACGCGTACCGGCCGGGTCGCCAGCCGCCGCAGTCCGGGTCAGCAGCCGCCGCAGTTGTAGTAGAGGACGTCCCAGTGGCTGCCCTCGTCGGCGTAGATGTTGCCGGAGCCGGACTTCCACTGCGGGGCGCCGTCACCGCGCAGGCCGATGTAGGCGAAGGTGTTCTTGATGTAGTTCCCGACGCAGGTGTACTTGCTGTAGTCGAGCTTGTAGCCGTTCCAGTGCGAGTACGTCCCGGACGCGTGCCCGGTCTCGGTGCCGCCGGTGATGTTCAGCGCGCACCCGCTGGCCCGCTTCAGCGTCTGGGCGCCCTGCGCGGTGGCGAGGTTGAGCTGGTCGAAGGACGTACAGGTCGCGTTGTTGCGGTCGGAGCAGTTGCCGGAGGACGACCAGGTGATGCCGACCTCGCGGAACATCGACGTGGCGGTGGCGTGGCTGATCTTGGTGACGGCGAACGCGTCACCGGCGGTGCCGAGGACGACGGCGCCGGGGGCGACGACGAGGGCGAGGGCGGTCAGGATCGATCTGATCCGCAGACCCATGAGCGCTTTCACGTATGTCACGTGGAACCTCCCTGCGAGAAGTCATGCGTCCTGTGAGGTGACTGTGCAGGCGGTGCAGGGAGATGATGCCGGAGGTCTACGCGCGTTGGCCAGAGGGCGGTCCACCGCCGGTGCGCGGGGTCGCGCATATCGCGGGTGTATCGAAAAGCGCGTACGCCACCGCAACGGCCCCCCGTCTCCAATGGGGCCATGAACCACTACGCGTCTTCGTCCGCGCCGCCCCCCCGCACGCGCCGCATCCTCATCCCCGGCCTGGCGATCCTCGGCGTGGCGAGCGCCGCGTACCTCGTGCGGCGGCCGCTGATGATGTCCGCTCCGATGTGCATGGCCGGGCGGTGGCACGGCTGCTACGACACCTTCAACGGTGTGGTGCTCATGACCCTGGTCGCGATGCCGTTGGCCGCGCTGGTGGTGTGGGCTCTGGCACGCCGCCGGCGCGCCGCCGGCGTCCCGTCGGCGTGGCGCATCTCGCTGGCCGAGGTGGGCATGGTCCACGGGACGGTGCCGTTCCTGTGGCTGACCATGATGCCGGGCGCCGGGGCGGGCGTCGCCCCCGCCCGGGTGAGCCTGGTACCGCTGCGGGACCTGGTCACGATGGGGCCGCTCGGAATCGTCGGCAACCTGCTGGGCCTCGCAGCGCTGGGGTTCTTCGCCCCGGTGCGCTTCGCGGCGCTGGCGTCCGCGCCGCGCATCCTGGCGCTCGGGGCGGGCTGCTCCGCGCTGGTCGAAACAGCGCAGTACGTCCTGCGGCTGGACCGGGTCTCCTCCGTGGACGACGTCCTGGTCAACGCCGCCGGCGCCCTGCTGGCCGGGCTGGCGTCGCGCCGCTGGTGGCGCACCACGGCGCCGGCGCCGTCGGACCGGCCGCGCCCCGCGCCGGCACCGGCGGGCTGAGCCGGGTGTCCGGTGCGTCCGCGTCGTCGCATACGTCGGCGATATGTCGTACTGCTTAGGCTTCGGACATGCGCGTACTGATCGTGGAGGACGAGCCCCACCTGGCCGAAGCCGTCCGTGACGGTCTGCGGCTGGAAGCGATCGCCGCCGACATCGCGGGCGACGGCGACTCGGCCCTGGAACTGCTCGGCGTCAACTCCTACGACCTCGCGGTCCTCGACCGCGACATCCCCGGCCCCTCCGGCGACGAGGTCGCTCGGCGCATCGTCGCCTCCGGCAGCGGCATGCCGATCCTCATGCTCACCGCGGCCGACCGGATCGACGACAAGGCTTCCGGGTTCGAGCTGGGCGCCGACGACTACCTGACGAAACCGTTCGAGCTGCGGGAGCTCGTCCTGCGGCTGAGGGCGCTGGACCGCAGACGCGCGTACGCCCGGCCCCCGGTCCGCGAGATCGCGGGCCTGCGGCTCGACCCTTTTCGCCGGGAGGTCTTCCGCGACGGACGCTATGTCGCGCTCACCCGCAAACAGTTCGCCGTGCTGGAAGTCCTCGTCGCCGCCGAGGGCGGGGTCGTCAGCGCCGAAGAGCTGCTGGAACGGGCCTGGGACGCCAACGCCGACCCTCTCACCAACGCCGTGCGCATCACCGTCTCCGCCCTGCGCAAACGGCTCGGCGAACCATGGATCATCGCCACGGTGCCCGGCGTCGGCTACCGGATCGACACCGGCCCTGACACCCTCGCGCCCGGCAGGGACGCCACCGGCCCCGGCGGTACGCGTGCATAGACGCCCAGGACTCAGCGTCCGGCTGAAACTCACCCTCAGCTATGCCGGGTTCCTCGCCGTCGCCGGCGCTCTCCTGCTGGCCGTGGTGTGGGGGTTCCTGCTGCGCTACGTGCCCGACAACTCCCAGGGCCTTCTCGGCATCTCCCCCAATCGCTATCTCCTGGTGCACACCTTCGCGCCCGCCGCGGCCGTGGCGATGGCCTGCCTGCTCGTGTTCGGCCTCCTCGGGGGATGGATCCTCGCCGGCCGCATGCTCGCACCGCTCACCCAGATCACGGATGCGGCACGGAAGGCCGGAAAGGGGTCGCTGTCCCACCGGATCCGTATGCGCGGCCGCCAGGACGAGTTCCGCGAACTCTCCGACACGTTCGACTCGATGCTCGAACAACTCGAGTCCCACGTCGCCGAGCAGCGGAGGTTCGCCGCCAACGCCTCCCACGAGCTGCGCACCCCGCTGGCCATCTCGCGGACGCTCCTCGATGTCGCCCGCCAGGACCCCACGCACAACCACGGGGAACTCATCGAACGCCTGCACGCCGCCAATACCCGGGCGATCGACCTCACCGAGGCCCTCCTGCTGCTCAGCCGCGGCGAGCGCGGACACTTCACCCGCGAGAGCGTCGACCTCTCCCTCATCGCGGAGGAAGCCGCCGAAACGCTGCTTCCCCTCGCCGAAGAGCGCCGGATCACCCTCGACGTCACCGGCGGGGCGGCCCGGACCAGCGGCTCCGCGGAGCTGCTGCTGCGGATGGTGACGAACCTCGTCCAGAACGCCATCGTCCACAACCTCCCCGCCCAAGGCACCGTGACGGTCCACACCGAGGCGCACGGCGACACGAGCGTGCTGCGCGTCGAGAACACGGGCCGTCAGCTCCCCCCGGAACTGCTGCCGACCCTCACCGAACCCTTCCGGCGCGGAACGGAACGCGTACGCAGCGAGGAGCACCCCGGCGTCGGTCTCGGCCTGGCCATCGTGCACAGCATCGTCCGCGCCCACGACGGAACCCTCGACCTCGCCGCCCGCCCCGCCGGCGGGCTCCTCGTCACGGTCGTACTCCCGGCGCCGTAGCTCGGCGATGGCGTTCTCTCCACGCCGCGAGTGAGTTCTCTCCACGCCGTCAGTACAGGACGCGCAGCGCTCCCGGCAGCACCCGCGCCGTGACGGGCAGGACCGCGTCCACCTCGCCGTCGGCGCCGTAGGGCACCGCCCGGTCGGCCTCGATGCGGATCTCCCGGCCGCGCAGGACGCGCACCTGGGGGCGGGTCACATGGGCGCCGGTGGCGAGTTCGTTCATCAGGGCGAAGAAGAGCCGGCGGGGGGCGTGCTCGATCATGACGACGTCCAGGAGGCCGTCGTCGACGCGGGCGTCGGGGGCGATCATGCGGCCGGAGCCGTAGTACGGGGAGTTGGCGGCGACGACGGTGTAACCGCGGTGGGTGTGCTCCGTACCGTCCACGGTGACGCGGTAGTTCGCCGCCCGCCAGGTGGTCACCGCGCGCAGTCCGCCCGCGTAGTAGGAGGCGGATCCGCGCAGCAGGCGTGAGTGGTTGGCGTGGCGGTTGGCGAGCGCGTCGACGCCGGCGTACACGCTGCCGAGCACGACCGTCCTCGGGTGGACGGCGGACTCCACCTCGATGGTGTCCACCGGGCGCGGCTCGCCCTCCAGCAGCAGCCGTGCCAGGGCGCCGGGTTCGTCCGGCAGGCCCAGGGCGCGGGCGAAGTCGTTGCCCCGGCCGGCGGGGACCAGCCCGAGCACCGACCCGGTGCCGCTGAGGGCGCCGCCGATCCCGCCGGCGATGCCGTCGCCGCCGACGGCGAGCACGACCCGGCCCGCTTCCCCGGCGCGGCGGGCGATGTCCTGGGCGTGGGCCAGGCTGCGGCTGTACTCGGTGTCGAGTCCGGCCCCGGCCGCCCGCAGCGCGTGGGCGACCCGCAGCAGCGCGGCCGCGGCGGTCGAGCCGCCCGCGGTGGGATTGACGACGGCGGTGAACTGTCGCATGGGTGAGCCTCCGGGGCGGTCGAGCGGGCGGGCCGAGGGGATGTGGCCGGGGGAAGGGGCCGAAGGGTGTCAGTCGGTCGGCAGCAGGACGCCGGGGTTGAGCAGTCCGTCGGGGTCCAGTCGCCGTTTGACCGCCTGCAGGGCCGCCACCCCGAGCGGGCCGGCCTCCCGCACGTACCAGTCGCGGTGGTCGGTGCCCACGCCGTGGTGGTGGCTGATGGTGCCGCCGGCGGCCAGGATCGCCTCGTTGGCAGCGTGCTTGGCCCGCGTCCAGTGCGCCACGGGATCGTCCTCGCCCTGCGCGGACACCACGGTGAAGTACAGCGAGGCGCCGTTGTCGTAGACGTGGGAGATGTGGCACATCACCAGCGGCGGGGTGCCCGCCTCGGTCAGCGTGCCCGTGAGCGCGTCGCGTACGGCGGCGTACAGGCCGGGGATGCGCGACCAGAAGGCGGCGGTCTCCAGGGTCTCGGCGAACGCGCCCGCGTCGAGGAGGGAGTCGCGCAGGTAGGGGGCGGAGTAGCGGCCGTGCGCCCAGCGCTCCCCCGGTTCCGTGCCGAGGGGGGTTCCGCCGAGTGCGGCGAGGACGGCGGCGGCGCCCTCGCGGCGGTGGGCGGTATCCTCCTCGGTGCCCTCGAAGCCGGCGATCGCCAGGCAGCCGGCGTCACCGGGCAGGCCGTTCGCGCCGATGGCGTCGGGCTGGGCGAGGCCGATGAGGGTCTCCGTCTCGTCGGACAGCCGCAGCACGGTGGGGCGGGGCCCGTCCTGGGCGAGGCGGCGCAGGGCGGCGGCGCCCTCGGCGAAGGAGGCGAAGCGCCAGCCTTCGTAGCGGCGCACCTGCGGAACCGGTCGCAGCCGCACGGTGACGGAGGTGATCACGCCGAAGGCGCCCTCGGAACCGAGGACGAGCTGGCGCAGATCGGGTCCGGCGGCCGAGCGCGGGGCGCGGCCCACGTCGAGGGTGCCCTCGGGGGTGGCGAGGGTGAGGCCCAGCACCATGTCGTCGAACCGGCCGTAACCGGCCGACGCCTGGCCGCTGGAGCGCGCCGCGGCGAAGCCGCCGATGGTGGCCCACTCGTAGGACTGCGGGAAGTGGCCGAGGGTGAACCCGTGCGCGGCCAGCAGGGCTTCGGCGTCGGGGGCGCGCAGGCCGGGCTGCAGGGTGGCCGTGCGGGAGACGGGGTCGAGGTCGAGCAGCTGGTCCATGCGGCGCAGGTCGAGGGCGACGAAGGGGCCGCGCCGCTCGGGGGCGAGACCGCCGACGACGGAGGTGCCGCCGCCGAACGGCACGACGGGGAGCCGGTGGCGGGCGCAGACACGCAGGACGGCGACGACGTCGTCGTGGCCGGCCGGCAGGACGACGGCCGCCGGGACGTCGCTGACGTCGGCGGCGCGGATGCGCAGCAGGTCGGGGGTGGACTTGCCGCGGGTGTGCCGCAGCCGGGTCTCGGCGTCCGTGCGGACGTGGTCCTCGTCGCCGAGCGCGGCGGCCAGCTCCCGTCGTACGGCCGCGTCGAGCGGCGAGTCGGGGACGGCGATGTCCGCCAGGCCCGGCGGCTCTCCCTCGCGGGGCTTGACGCCCAGCAGGTCGCGCAGCAGGCCGCTCACCGGCTCGGGCAGCGGTGCCGCCTTGGCCGGGTCGCCCCAGCCGTTCCACAGCATGTCCACGGCGCTTGTCCTCATCTGTCGGTCGATTGACCTCTCGATCCATCGATCTGTCGATCCATCGATCTGTCGGCCCGGGTCGGCGTCGGTCGGCGCGGCGCGGGGACGCCGGTGGGGCGGCCACCGCGGCGCGCGTTACACTGTGACACATGACGCCTATTCGTCACAACGATGGGGACAACGATCCGGTGCTCGACGCGGTGCGCGACTGCGTTCTGGCCGTCGGCGTCCGCCGCACGACCCTGACCGACGTGGCGCGCCGCGCGGGCGTCTCCCGGATGACGCTGTACCGGCGCTGGCCCGATGTGCGCTCCCTGGTCGGCGACCTGATGACGCGCGAGTGGGTCGGCGTGGCGACCGCGGCCATGCCCGAGCGCGCGCCGGGCCGCAGCGCGCGGGAACTCATCGTCGAGGGGCTGACGCAGGGCGTCGAGTCCTTCCGCGCCCATCCGCTCTTCAAGAAGATCCTGGACGTCGATCCGGAACTGCTCCTGCCGTATGTGCTGGACCGCCGCGGCGCGAGCCAGGAGGCCCTGCTGGAGCTGCTGACCGACGGCGTACGCGACGGTCACGCCGACGGGTCGGTCCGCGCCGGCCACCCCGAACGCCAGGCCCGTGCCCTGCTGCTCGTCGTCCAGTCCTTCACGCTGTCGCTGCGGACGATGACCGACGAGGACGACCCGGAGCTCAACGCCGCCGCTCTGCTCGGGGAGTTGCGGACCATCCTGGAGAGGACCCTCACGCCATGAGCGCCACGAGCGCCACGAGCGCCATCAGCACCGACGCACCGCACCCCGGTTCGTCCCTGTCCGCCGCGCGCCGCACCCGCGAACTCGCCGCGACCGTCGGCGCCGAACCGGTGGACGTCCTCGTCGTCGGGCTCGGCGCCACCGGCGCCGGAGTCGCCCTGGACGCGGCCGCCCGGGGGCTGACGGTCGCCGCCGTCGACGCGCACGACCTGGCCTTCGGCACCTCGCGCTGGAGTTCCAAACTCATCCACGGCGGCCTGCGCTACCTCGCCTCCGCGCAGTTCGACGTGGCGCACGAGAGCGCCGTGGAGCGCGGTGTGCTGATGGAGCGCACCGCGCCCCACCTGGTACGCGCCCAGCCGTTCGTGCTGCCGCTGACGCCGCTGGTGTCGCGCGGCCAGGCGGCGCTGGCGTGGGCCGGCTTCCGGGCCGGTGACGCGCTGCGGCTCGCCGCGCGCACGGCCCGCGGCACCCTGCCCGCGCCGCGCCGGCTGTCGGCGGTGGAGACCCGCACGCTCGCCCCCGGCCTGCGCGCCGGAGGGCTGCGCGGCGGCCTGCTCTCCTGGGACGGGAAACTGACCGACGACGCCCGGCTGGTCACCGCCCTCGCCCGCACCGCGGCGGCGCACGGCGCGCGCGTCCTGACCCGGGTGCGGGCCCTGGAACTGTCCGGCACCGGCGCCCGGGTCCGCGACGAACTCACCGGCGAGGAGGGCTTCCTGCGCGCCCGCGCGGTGATCAACGCCACCGGCGTGTGGGCGGACGGCCTGGTCGACGGCATCCGTATCCGCCCCTCGCGCGGCACCCACCTGGTGCTGCGCGCCGACCGCCTCGGCCCGCTGCCGGCCGGCCTGCACATCCCCGTCCCCGGCGAGACCAACCGTTTCGTCCTCGTCCTGCCACAGGGCGACGGCCGGGTCTACGTCGGCCTCACCGACGAACCCGTCGAGGGGCCGGTGCCCGACGTGCCGGAGGTGCCGGAGACGGACATCGGCTTCCTGCTCGACATCCTCGGCTCCGCACTGGACACCCCGCTGCACCGCGCCGACGTCGTGGGCGCCTTCGCGGGCCTGCGCCCCCTGCTGGACACGGCCGGTGACGGCACGTCGGCCAGGACGTCCGACATCTCCCGCCGGCACGCCGTGCTGACCTCCTCCGACGGGGTCGTCACCATCGTCGGCGGCAAGCTCACCACCTACCGCCGCATGGCCGAGGACGCCGTCGACCGCGCGGTCGCCACCCACCGCCTGTCCGCCGGGCCCTCCCCCACCGCAGCGCTGCCGCTGGTCGGCGCCGCCGCCCCGGTCCGCCTCGGCGCCCTGCCCGCGCCGCGCCGCCTCGTCCAGCGGTACGGCACGGAAGCCGCCGCCGTCCAGGCCCTCGGCGCGCACGACCCGCGGCTGCGCGAACCCGTGCTGCCCGGCCACCCGGTCACCGGCGCCGAACTGCTGTGGGCCGTACGCCACGAGGGCGCGCTCGACACCGCCGACGTCCTCGACCGCCGCACCCGGATCGGAGTGGTGCCCGAGGACCGTGCGGCGGCGCTGCCGGCCGTGGAGGAGATCGTCGGCGAGGCTCTGGCCACGCTCGGCTGACGCAAGCGCATACCGAGCCGGCCCGCTTCGGCGGCGAACCGGCCATGGTCACGCAAGAGAGCAACTACGCGTTGAACGGCCCCGGTTGGCCGTTCAGCGCGTTTTCGCCGTGCGGAAACATGACCGAAACCGCATTCCTCCGGCAACTATGCCAACGGCCGCTGGCGCCTTTAACCTGACTCGTCAGTAAGTCCGCGCTGCCTGCGGCGCGACCGTCCCTCACAGCCTTCACGTGCCCCCGCTCGTGCCGCCGGTCCCTCACCCCTCTCGCCCCCGGGCGCCCTTTTCTGCACCCGCACCGAAAGGACACAGAGGATGAAAGACCAGCAAGGCAGACAGGTGGCCGGCCGGATCCGGTGGCGGCGGTTCGCGCTGCTCGCCGTTCCCGGCTGCGCGGCCACCGCCGCGCTCGGCATCGCACTCGCGCAGGGCGCCGTCGCCGCCTCGTTCGCCGTCTCGGGCCAGCAGTTCAAGGTGTCCGCCGACAGCCTCACCGGCCAGGGGTTCGCCCAGTACGGCAACATCGACGCCAACGCCCGGGGCGACCTCCTGCCGGTCGCCACCGTCGGCATCCGCACCGCGAAGATCAACAACCTCTGCCAGTCGGTGGTCACCAAGCTCCCCGTGCTCGGCACCATCTCGCTCACCCTGACCGCCGGGGCCGGTGACACCCCCGTGGAGGCGGAGAACCTCTTCCTCGACGCCACCCAGCTGGAGGGCGACGCCACCTTCCACACCATCGAGATCGGCCGCGACGCCTCCACCCTCGACAAGGGCCCGGAGAGCGCGCAGGGCCTGCAGGACGCCTTCTCCCAGCAGGCCGACGACCTGGAGATCAAGAACCTGCAGCAGGTGGCGTGGGCGGCGAACGCCGGCACCTTCAAGCTGTCCGGCCTCAAGATGAAGATCGCCAAGGGGAAGAAGGAATGTTTCTGAGCCGGCGCGCGTGGCGCACCTGGCGCCGCAGCCGGCCCTTCTGGGGCGGCCTGGTCACGGTCCTCGCCGGCGGCGAGATCTGCGTCCTGCCGCTCGCCCCGCTCGAGGTGATGCTCAAACAGGGCGTCGCCGGACTGCCGTCCGTCCTGCTCGGCCTGGTCATGATCGTGCTGGGCCTGTCCGCGTGGGCCGCCCCGCACTACCGCGGCCTGGCGGGCGTTCTGACCGTACTCCTGGCCGTCGCCGCCCTGGTGATGTCCAACCTGGGCGGGTTCCTGTTCGGCACCGTCCTCGGCATCGTCGGCGGCTCGATGGTCTTCGCCTGGCAGCCGGTGCCGCCCGCGGACGCCCGGCCCGCGGACGCCGTGGCCGGACGGGCGGACGCGAGCCCGACCGGCACGGATCCAGCCGAGCCCACCACGGCGGCACCGGCCGCCACCGAGTCCACCAAGTCCACCGAGTCAGGCGAGTACGCCCACCCCGCCGAGCCCCGCCTCGGCGCCCCCGGCACGCCACCCCCCACAGGCGCCACCGTGCGCCACCCCGCACCGACCGTTCCCGTCCCGTCAGCCGATACGCACGGAAAGGGATCCACACCATGACACGTCCCCACAGTGTCCGGACGCTGCTCGCCACCGCCACCGGTGCCGCCGCGACCGCCGCGCTGCTGCTCGCCGGCTCGTCCGCCGAGGCGCAGACCGCGGCCGCGTCGACCACGGTCACCCCGGCCGGGCACGCCTACAAGGCCACGCTGTCCGGAAAGGCCACGTTCAAGGCCGGCACCGTGACCCTCACCTGTTCGGTCTCCGTCACGACCGGCCAGGTCCCGGCCGCCCCCGCCAACCACAACGACGCGGGCCCGGTCTCCTCCACCCTCGCCGCTCCCACGTTCGTCTCGTGCACGTCCAGCCTGCCCGGCGTCACGCCCACGGTCACCACCAGCGGCACGTGGGGCATCTCCGTCCAGAACGGCACGCCGAGCACGGCGACGCTGACCGTCCCCCAGAACGGTCTGATCGTCAAGACGAGCGGCCTGGCCACCTGCACGATCACCTCCGCGCCGAGCGGCCCCGCTCCCCTATCCGGCAGCTGGACCAACGGCGCGCCCTCCAGCCTGGCCTTCGCCAACGCCGTCGTCCCGG
The DNA here is from genome assembly GCF_055668065.1 of Streptomyces sp. NPDC097129. Taxonomy (NCBI): domain Bacteria; kingdom Bacillati; phylum Actinomycetota; class Actinomycetes; order Kitasatosporales; family Streptomycetaceae; genus Streptomyces; species Streptomyces sp. NPDC097129. The sequence goes on from NZ_JBVOQE010000003.1 coordinate 456,287, forward strand.
TGACCGTCACGGGGACGTTCGGCTGTCCGACCAGCGCCACGACGTCCACCGTCAACCTGGCCTACACCGTGGCCGACACGACCGATCCCGCCCAGCAGATCACCGTCGGCCCCTGACCCGTCCCGTCCCGTCCCGGGGTGCGCAGGCTCGATCCTGCGCACCCTTGTGACGTTCCCGTCGCTTTTCAGCCGTTCGCATGACGCACCCTCAGATGCCGTCCATGCCCCGCTCCACGCACCGTATTCTTCTACTCGCCTGTAGAAAGTTGCCGGCCAGGAACGCACGGACGGACAAGAAGGAGTGAACGCCACGATGGTGTTCAAGCGACTGCTCGGCTCGCTCGGGGTGGGCGGCCCCTCGGTCGACACGGTTCTCGACCCCGGACCGGTCCGGCCCGGCTCCGCCCTGACCGGGCAGGTGCATCTGCGGGGCGGCAATGCCGAGTTCACCGTCGAGCACATCACCCTGGAGCTGGTGGCCCGCGTCGAGACCGAGCACGCCGACGGCGAGAGCGAGGGCATGGTGGCCTTCGACCGCCTCACCGTCGGGGGCGGCTTCCGGCTCGGCGAGGACGAGGTGCGCGGCGTGCCCTTCAGCATGGTGCTGCCGTGGGAGACACCGCTCACCGAGCTGTACGGGCAGGGGCTGGGCATCGTCCTCGGCGTGCGCACCGAGCTCGCGGTGGCCGGGGCACGGGACAAGGGCGACCTCGACCCGCTCGCCGTCGCGCCGCTGCCCGTCCAGGAGGCGATCCTGGAGGCGTTCGGCCGGCTCGGCTTCGGTTTCCGCTCGGCCGACCTGGAACGGGGTCACATCGGCGGCACCGGGCAGCGACTGCCCTTCTACCAGGAGATCGAACTGACCCCGGCACCTCGGTACGCCCACGCGGTGAGCGAGATCGAGGTGACGTTCCTGGCCTCTCCGGCCGGCGTGGAGGTCGTCCTGGAGGCCGACAAGCGCGGCGGGTTGTTCTCCTCGGGCCATGACGCGCTCACCCGGTTCACCGTCGGTCACGACGACGTACGCGATTGGGACGCGGAGGTCGACGGCTGGATCCGGCACCTCGTCGAGCAGCGGCCGGCGTACGGCGCACACGCGGCGCACGCGGCGCACGCGGCGCACGCGGGGTATGGCTCGGGCGGGTACGACGAGCACCACCACACCGGTCACCGCTCGGGCCCCGGCATCGGCACGGCCGTCGCCGCCGGGGCCGCCGGTCTCGCGGTCGGGGTCGTGGGCGGCATGGTCGCTGCCGAAGTCGTCGACGAGATCGGGGACTTCTTCGAAGGCGACGACGACACCGACGACGAAGGCGACGAGGGCGACGAGGGCGAGGACTGACGCCGGAACGACACGGGGCCGCTGTTCGTATCAAGGAGGGCGAGTGGCGCGACCCGCCTCTTGCCCTCCTGATAGTTTCTACATTGCTGTAGAAGTTCACGGCAGCTCCGGCCGCTCCCCGGCCGGGGACAGCTCACTACTCGTATGGAGTCGGCATGGCCCTGTGGGACCGCATCAAGGACTCGGCGTCGCAGATGCAGACGCAGCTCGTGGCGAAGAAGAACGACCTGAAGAGCGGAGCCTTCCGCGACGCCAGCATGGCGATGTGCGCGCTGGTCGCGGCCGCCGACGGCACCGTCGACCCCTCGGAGCGCCAGCGGGTGGCCCAGCTCATCGCCGGCAACGAGGTGCTGCAGAACTTCCCGGCGGACGACCTGCGCCGCCGGTTCGAGGACAACCTGAACAAGCTGACCGCCGACTTCGCCTTCGGCAAGGTCAGCGTGTTGCAGGAGGTCGCCAAGGCGAAGAAGAAGCCCGCCGAGGCGCGCGCCGTCATCCAGATCGGCATCGTCATCGGCGGTGCCGACGGCGACTTCGACAAGGACGAGCAGGCCGTGGTCCGCGAGGCGTGCTACGCGCTGGACCTGCCGCCGCACGAGTTCGACCTCTGACCACCGCGACGCCACCCGCCGCCCCGGCACCGCACGGGCAGACCCGACGTCGAGCTGGTCGGCCCGGCGTCGAGCCGGCCGGCCCAGTGCGGCCCGTTCGAGGTCCGGCGTCGTGCGCCGGGTTGGACACCGAACACCACAAGGGAACCGGTCATGAGCAGTACCGGCCGCGCCCGGCCGGCGGGCGAGGGGGCGGTGCCCTCGCGGGCGGGGCGCAATCGGGCCGCGAGCGTCAGCGGGTTCTTCGCCCTGGGCGCGGTCGCCTCGCTCGGCAACTTCGGCACCGGTCCGGCCTGGATCAACCCGGGCGTCTTCGTCGGCATGGCGGTGCTGTGCGCGCTGATCGCCATCCCCACCGGGCACATGGGCCGCTTTCGGAGCCGGCGGCGGGGCGGCGAGGGGCGCGGGCCGGCACTGGCCGGCATCCTGACGGGCCGGCTGGTGCTGGTGGTGTGCGTCCTGGCCGGGCCGGCCTTCCTGGGACTCGTCGCCGGCCTCGCGGTCCTCGTGGACCACACCTGACGGCGGTACGCCCCGCCCGGCGTCGACCCCCGCGGCGCCGCTCACGCCGCGGGTGCCGGAGCCCGGTGTCCCTCAGTGCCGGGCCGTCTCCGGGTTACGGCGTACACCGGCCGCGGCCAACAGGGCGCAGAGGAGGTACAGCACGCCGGCGACCAGAACGGCCGGTGTGCACACGGTTCATGAAGGCCTGACGGCTGCCCTCCGCGAAGGCGGCCCTCAGATCGGCCGGCATCCGCGCGGAGACCGGGGCGACGCCCATGGCCACCGCGCCCTTCGCCCGGCCGAGCGCGTCCGCCGCCGGCGCGCGCGGGCACCCCGGCCGTGGTCAGTTCACCGGTGAGGGTGGCGCCGACCCGGCTGCCGATGAGCGACACCAGCACCGACGTGCCGAACGCCCCGCCGATCTGCGGCGCGGTGGCCCGCAACCCGCCCGCCACACCGCCGTCCCGCACCGGGGCGTTGCCGACGATCGCGTCGGACGCTGCAGAGACAGCACGCCGAAGAAGATCACGCCGAGCAGGACGAAGAGGTTCAGCGCGCGCGCGTGGCGTCGCGCAGCCGCCCGTCGCGGACCTCCACGACCTGGTCGGCGCAGGCCAGATGGGTGGGGTCGTGGGTGACCAGGACGGTGGCCGTGGCCCGCTCGTGGGTCAGACGGGTGAGCAGGTCGAGCACGGCGGCGCCCCGGGCGCGGTCCAGCGCGCTGGTGGGCTCGTCGACCAGCAGGACCGTCGGCTCGTTCATCAACGCGCGGGCGATGGCGACGCGTTGCCGCTGACCGCCGGAGAGCTGGTGGGGGCGCCGCGCGGCCTGACCGGACAGGCCGACGGAGTCCAGCAGTTCCAGGGCCCTCACGCGCGCGCCGCCGGGACGGCGTCCGGCGAGATGGGCCATGACCTGGAGCTGTTCGACGGCCGTCAGCGAGGGCAGGAGGCTGGGCTGCTGGAACACCAGCCCGATCCGCCGCCGGCGCAACTCGGTCAGTTCGGCGCGGGAGAGGCCGGTGGTGGAGGTGCCGTCGACGGTGGCCGTGCCGTGATCCGGGGTCAGCAGGGTGGCCGCGACGGCCAGCAGGCTGGACTTGCCGGAGCCGGAGGGCCCGACCACGGCGGTCAGGCTGCCCTTGGGCACGGTGAGGGTGACGTGGTCCAGGGCGGTGAGGCGGCGCTCGCCGTCGGGGTAGGTGAGCGTGATGTCGGCGAGGTGCAGGCTCATCGGGCGTTCCCCAGGGCGGTCAGCGGGTCGACGGAGGTGATACGGCGCACGGCCAGCGCGGCGCCGAGCGCGCCGAGCAGGACCAGGACCCCGGCGGGCGCCAGGACCGTCGCGGGGGTGAGGACGAACGGCACCGCGCGGCCGGCGACCAGGGAGCCCACGGCGACGGCGAGGGCGGTTCCGGCGAGCGTGCCGCCGGCCAGCACGGCGACGGCCTGCCCCAGCGCGTCCTTGAGCAGCGTGCCGGTGGAGGCGCCGAGGGCCTTGAGGACGGCGATGTCGCCGCTGCGCTGGATGGTCCACACGGTGAAGAAGGCGCCCACGACCAGCGCGGAGATCCCGAACAGGAAGGCGCGCATCAGTTGCAGGGAGCCGTTCTCGGAGGTGTAGGAGCCGATCGCGGCCAGCGAGGCGTCCTTGGACACGGTCTCGGTGTGGGCCCGCGTGTCGGTGGCCGCGAGGTCGGTGCCGGACGCCGTGGTCAGCGCGATCACCGTCGCGGTCGCCTCGGCGCTCCCGCTCGGGGGTGCGCTGCCACGCCAGGTGGTGAGGCTGGTCCACACCACCGGGGTGTGGCTGAAGGACGCGTCTCCTCGTACGGCGGCCACCGTCAGCCGGTGTCCGGCGAGCGTGAGGGTGCCGCCGGCCGCGACGCCGAGGGCGTCGGCGGCCCCGGTCGACAGCACCGCCGAGCGGTCGTCGATCCGGTCGCCGGCCGGTGCGAGGGCGGAGCCCGGGAGCACCCCGAAGACGGACACTCCGGCGCTGCGCGGCCCGGCGGTGGCCTTGGCCGGGGTGATGCCGAGCGGTTGGGCACGAGTGACGCCGGGCGTGGCGGCCCAGCGCCGCCACTGCCCCTCGGTGACGGTGGAGTCGGTGTACGACACGTCGCGGCCGGCGGCGGGGGCGTCGAAGGCGATGCGGTCGGCGGGCAGGGAGGTGATCGCCGAGGTGCTCTGCCGGCTCAGGCCCGCTGTCAGCCCGGACAGCAGGCCGACCAGCAGGGTGATCAGCACGATGACGGTGCCCATGAGGGCGAACCGCCCCTTGGCGAAGCGGAGGTCCCGCCAGGCGACGAACACGGCTGCGGCCAGGCCTTTCTACGGAGGAAGGGGAACGGCTCCACCCTCTCGCCGGGCCCGGTGCGCGGGCATCTGGCCGGGGAGTGCACTTCGCGGGCCGGAAGGTGCCAAGGCGCTTGCACCTTTCGACAGAGGCGGCGGCCGGCGGGCGGACCGTAGGGTGGCCCGGAGACCTTGCTGATCCGTGAGCACCGTGAACACCTCCGCTGGGACCGTGACCGCCACCACCTCTCCCCTGACCACCCCGACGACCCGGGCCCTGACCTGGTGCCTGCATCTGCTGGTCGTCGGGCTGCTCGCGCTGGCCGCCGTCCGGGCCGTCGCCCCCGCGGGCGGAGACCACCCCGCGGCGGTCACCGCCGTCGCCGCTCTGTGCGGGCTCGTCTACGCGGCCGGTCCGCTGCTGCCGCGGGTGCGCTCGTCGCGCCGGGCGGCCGCGCTGTGGCTGGGCGCCGTGGGGGTCGTATGGCTGGGGTTGCTGGCGCTGACCGCCGACGGGGTGTGGGTGGCGTTCCCGCTGTACTTCCTCCAGCTCCACCTGCTGCGGCGGCGCGCCGCTCTGCCCGCCGTCGCGGCGACCGCGGCGGCCGCGATCGCGGGGTTCGCCGCGCACCAGGGCTCGTTCTCTCCCGCGATGGCGATCGGTCCGGCGCTCGGCGCGGCCGTGGCGGTGGCCGTGGTGTGGGGCTACCAGGCCCTGTACCGGGAGAGCGAGCAGCGGCGCAGGCTGATCGAGGAGCTGACCGCGACGCGCGCCGACCTGGCGGCCGCCGAGCACCGGGCCGGGGTGCTGGCCGAGCGGGAGCGGCTGGCCCGCGAGATCCACGACACGCTGGCGCAGGGGCTTTCCAGCATCCAGTTGCTGCTGACCGCGGCCGGGCGGGCGCTGCCCGGCGCTGCCGGCACCGCGGCCGGCCATGTCGAGCAGGCCCGGCAGACCGCGGTGGACAACCTCGCCGAGGCGCGGCGTTTCGTCGCCGCGCTCGCCCCGCCCGCGCTGGACGGCAGCACGCTCGCCGACGCCCTGGAACGGCTGTGCGTCACCACGTCGGCGCGCCATCCGCTCGCCGCCCGCATGCACCGCACCGGCACGCCGGCTCCGCTGCCCACCGGGCACGAGGTCGCACTGCTGCGCATCGCCCAGTCCGCCGTGGCCAACGCCGTGCGCCACGCCCGCGCCACCGCCGTCGACGTCACCCTCGCCCACCTCGGCGAGCAGGTGACCCTGGACGTCGTCGACGACGGCGCCGGCTTCGATCCGCGGCGGCTGCCCGTCCCGGACCCCGAGGGCGGCGGGTTCGGTCTCGCCGCCATGCGGGCACGGGTGCAGGACCTCGGCGGCACCTTCACCCTCACGTCCGCGCCGGGGCGGGGCACCGCCCTGTGCGTGCGACTGCCGCTGCCCCCGTCCACCGACTCCGAGCCCGAGGCCCGCCCGTGACCGACGCCCCGATCCGCCTGCTGCTGGCCGACGACCACCCCGTGGTGCGGGCCGGGCTGCGCGCCGTCCTGGAGACGGAGCCCGGCCTGGCCGTGGTGGCCGAGGCCGCCACCGCCGAGGAGGCCGTCGTCCGGGCGGCCGGCGGCGACATCGACGTGGTGCTGATGGATCTGCAGTTCCGGGGCGGCATGAACGGCGCCGAGGCCACCGCCGCGATCACGGCGCGACCGGGGGCGCCGCGCGTCGTCATCGTCACGACCTACGACTCCGACGCCGACACCCTGCCCGCCATCGAGGCCGGGGCCACCGGCTACCTGCTGAAGGACGCGCGGCCCGAGGACCTGGCCGCGGCCGTGCGCACGGCCGCGGCCGGCCGTACGGCGCTGGCCCCGGCCGTCGCGGACCGGCTGCTGCACCGGCTGCGCACTCCGGGTACGTCGCTGACGCGGCGTGAGACGGAGGTGCTGGGCCTGGTGGCCGACGGGTTGTCGAACCAGGCCGTGGCCGGGCGGCTGCACCTCACCGAGGGGACGGTGAAGTCGCACCTGGCGCGGGTGTACGCCAAGCTCGGCGTGGACTCGCGCACCGCCGCGGTGGCGGTCGCGACCGACCTCGGCCTGATCCGCCGCTGACGGGTCAGGCGCAGCCCCAGGCCGACATGCCCTGCTGGGCGGCCAGTCGGCGGGCGACCCTGATCTGCTGGCGCCGGGTGGCGAGGTCGGCGCGCGGCGCGTATCTGAGCCCGCCGGCCGCGCGCCAACTGGACCGGCTGAACTGCAACCCGCCGTAGTAGCCGTTGCCGGTGTTGGCCTGCCAGTTGCCCCCGGACTCGCAGGCGGCGATCGCGTCCCAGTCGGCGCCGAACTGCGGCAGGGCCTCGGCCGTGGTCCCCGCCGTGCTCAGCGCGGCCAGGGCCGTCACGAGCACCAGCGCCCCCTTCGCACGGCGGGACGGGCGGGCGGCGGCACGGGTCATCACTCTCTGCAGCGATTTCATGACCGTACTGTTACATCATGTGACGATATGGAGCGGGCATCTGCGCGGCCGGTCGTGTCATGTCGACTGCATTCGGGCGACGCCGAGCCGCTGAGTCCGCGGGGCGGGGCACGGGCGCGCGGGGTGTGCCGGGGGCGCCCGTCTCGAGGTCCGCCAGCAGCCGGCGCAGGGCGGCCGCGCCGAGCGGCGCGGGCTGCCCGTCCAGGTCCGCCAGGGCCCGGCCGGCCCGGCGCCAGGCGCGGGCGGCGCGGCCCTGGTGGTGGTCGACGAAGGCCCGGGCGTAGCGGGCGACCGCGCACGCCCAGTCGTCGTCGCGGGTGTCGGGCCGGGTGAGGGCCCGGTGGGCGCTGCGGCGCGCGGCGCCCGGCGCGAAGGCCGCCTGGGCGACGGCCAGTGCGGACAGGGCGACCGCGGCGGACGGACCGCCGGGCGCTCCCGGCGGAATGATCCGCGCGGCGTCCCCGAAGTGCTCGGCGGCCGCCCGCAGATCGTGCCGGTGCAGCGCCAGGACGCCTTGGGCGTGGGCGATCCGGCCGGCGGTGGCGTCGTCGCCGGCCCGCACGGCCGCCGGCCAGGCCCGGGCGAGCAGGTCGCCGGCCTCCCGCGGACGGGTGCCGGCCCGCAGCCAGGCCGCCAGCCACATGGCCCGTACCGCGTGGGGGCCGTCGGGGTCGCACAGCGGGAGCAGCCGCATGAGGTGGTCGCCGCCCTCCTCGGCGTGGTCGTACACGCCCCACCAGAACCACAGGTCGAGCACCGTCTCCAGGGCCGTCCCGGCGTGCCCGGGTTCGGTGAGGGCGTACTGGACGGCGGCGGTGAGGTCGGCGTGCTCGTCACCGGCGAGCTGCACCGCCTGACGCTGGCTGCCGCCGTGCCACAGGTCGGCCGCGACGGCGGCGACGCGACGGCAGTGGATCGCGCGGCGTTCGGCGGCGACCGGGTACTCGCCCGCCTCGCGCAGCCGCTCGGCGCCGAACTCGCGGGCGGCCCGCGTCATCCGGTAGCGGACGGGCACGAGTCCCCCGGGGTCGGTGACCGGGGAGAGGATGCCCGCCGCGGCGAGCCGGGCCAGGCAGGAGGGGACCTGGTCGGGTGTGACGCCGCCGCCCGCGCACAGGAACACCGCCGTCGACTCGGCGAAGGAGCCGGCGAAGACGCCGGCCCGGCCCCACACCATCCGCAGGTCCCGGTCGCACAGCACGTAGTCGGCGCCGACGGCCGCGCGCAGCGAGCGGTGCCGCCGCAGGGGGGCCTGCGCGTCGGACAGCCAGCCCTGGCGGCGTGCGGTCAGGGCGGCGAGCCGGCCCAGCGAGTGGTGGGCGAGCTGGGCCGCGGCGAGTTCGATGGCCAGCGGGTTGCCTTCCAGGTGGCCGCAGATGGCGCCGATCGCCGGCAGGTCGGCGTCCGCGGGGGCGAACTCCGGTGCGGCGCGCCGGGCGCGGTCGAGGAAGAGCCGCACCGCCGGGGCCGGGGCGCCGTCGCGGGCCTCGGTGCGCAGCGGGGCCAGGCGCAGGACGCGTTCGTCGCCGAGCCCGAGGGGCCGGCGCGACGTCACGAGCACGCGCAGGGCGGGCGCGGCCATCAGCAGCCGCTGGACGAGGCCGGTGCACTCGGTGTGGGCCGGGTCGACGTCGTCAAGGAACAACAGGAGCGGGGCAGCGGGGAGGACGGCGGCGAGGTCGCCGGGCGTGGGCGCTCGTCCGGCCAGGGCTTGCGCCGCCGCGGGGGCCGGCGCGCGCTGCGATCCGCTCAGGGCAGCCGGGGTGCCGGGGGTGGGCGCTGCTCCGGTCAGGGCGTCCACGACCGTGGCCGTCAGCGTGCCGACGGCGGCGGGCCCGCCGCCGTGGACGCGCACGGTGACGGCGGGCCCCAAGGGCCCGTCGGCGGTCCGGGCGGCCGCGGTGGCGGCCAGCCGGCTCTTGCCGAGGCCGGCCGTGCCGGTGACGGTCACCAGGCGGTGACGGGTCAGCAGGCCCGTGAGCCGGGTGACGTCGCGGCTGCGGCCGACCAGGGGGGCGGGCGGCGGCTCCGGCGCGCCGACACTTGTCCACACGTGCATGACTCCCCGTCGTCGTACGGCATGAGCGGGCGTCGGCGCCGCGGTCCGGGAGTCGGCCGTCCGGGTGCAGAACCGTCACTGCAGCGGCGCCACGGCTACCCAACGGGGCGTGGCCGCTACCGGTGGCGCGGATGCGCGGCGGACCACACCGGACGGTGAGCGGGTGGACGGGTGTGCGACGGGGCCGCCGTCCGGCGGTCACGGACGACGGCCCCGGATGCGAGGCGCAAGCGCGCGGCGGCGTCAGCTGTTGTCCAGGCGGCGCACGTCCTCCTCGTCCCAGGCCCGGGTGTCCCGGGGTTGCGTGTACGGCTCGGCGTCGGCCGGCATTCCGCCCGCGATGGCCCGCTGCCGCACGGTCTCGGCGTCGAACTCCAGCCCCAGCAGCACCGCGAGGTTGCCGATCCACAGCCACACCAGGAAGACGATGACGCCGGCCATCGTGCCGTAGGTCTTGTTGTACGACGCGAAGTTGGCGACGTAGATCGCGAACCCGGCGGAGGCGATCAGCCAGATCACCAGGGCCAGGAAGCTGCCCGGGGTGATCCACTTGAACCCCTTGACCTTGGCGTTGGGAGCCGCCCAGTACAGCAGCGCGATCATCACGGTGACCAGCAGCACCAGCACCGGCCACTTGGCGATCGACCACACGGTCAGCGCGGTGTCGCCGACACCGAGGGTGTCACCGGCCTTGCGGGCGAGGCCGCCGGTGAAGACCACGATGAGCGCGCTGGCCGCCGCCAGGACCATGAGGACGACGGTGATGCCGACCCGTACCGGAAGGATCTTCCAGACCGGCCGGCCCTCCGGGATGTCGTACACGGCGTTGGCCGCCCGCATGAACGCCGCCACATAGCCGGACGCGGACCACAGCGCGACCACCACTCCCACGATCGCCATCAGGGATCCGGTGCCGGCGCTGCCCTGCAGCTGTTCGACGGCCCGGGTGAGGATGTCGCGCGCCGAGCCGGGAGCGAGCTGCCGGATGTTGTCCAGCACCTTGTTCGTGGTCGAGCGGCCCGTGAGACCGAGGATGGACACCAGCACCAGCAGCGCCGGGAAGAGGGCCAGCACGCCGTAATACGTCAGGGCGGCCGCCCGGTCGGTCAGTTCGTCGTCCTTGAACTCCCGCAGGCTCCCTTTGAGGATCCGCCGCCACGCCCCCTTCGGCAGTTTCGTCGGGGCCTGCGGTGCCCGGCGCTCCACCTCGGGCCCGGGACCGAGGTCCTCGGGCTCCGGTGCGGGCGGGTTCTCCGCCTCCCCGTTGCGATGTTCCTTCCGTCCCGGAAGATGCAGCTTCGCCATGCCCGTCAGGTAACCCCGAAGGGCGTTCCCATGCCGCCCGCGGCGATCCGCCACACCCGGCACGATCTCGCCTTTTGTTGTTTTCCGTTCGGATCTTTTCGGTGCAAGGGGTCTGTTCAGGTCATCCAGTGACTGTTAAGAAATGAAGCCACACGAGTCGCTGACACGTGTAACCCGTTCAATCCCCTCATCGGCCGTTCCCTGGTCCGCCACGCCCTCGCCCGGCCGTCGCGGTCCCGGGTCCGCCTGCCCACATCGATCGAGGAGGGCACCGTGGCCCTTTCGTCCCCCGCGGCCACCGCCGCCGGCCGCCCCGGCGGCCCGGCCCGGCCCGCACGCGGCCTGATGCCGCTGCTACTGCTCGGCAACACCGCCATGTACGCGCTGTACATCGGCGTCGCCGGCGTCCTGCTCGCCCTCCAGGTGGAGCATGTCGACCCGGCGCACAAAGAGGCCAACCTGGGGCTGGTCACCGGGATCGCCGCGGTCTTCGCGACCGTCTTCAACCCGCTCGCCGGGGCCCTGTCCGACCGCACCGGCCGCCGCAACCCGTGGATCCTGGGCGGCGGGCTGCTGGCGCTGCCCGCCGCGTTCCTGCTGGGCAGCGTGCACACGGTCCTGCTCATCACCATCGGCTGGTGCCTGGTGCAGGCCGTGATGAACGTCTACCAGGCCGCCCTGACCTCGGTCGTCCCCGACCGGATACCGCTGGAGAGCCGCGGCCGGGCCTCCGCGGCCGTGGGCCTCGGCCTGCCGCTGGGCAGCATCGGCGGGGCGCTGGTGGCGGCCGCCTTCACCGACCGCTACCGCACCGGCTACCTGCTCTTCGGCGCACTCGTGGCCGTGACCGCCGTCGTGTTCACCACTTGTACGCGGGAGCAACGGCTCCCCGCGCGACCGTCCGTGCCGGTATCGGCCCAGGTCAAGGCGTTCGCCGGGGCGTTGAAGGTGGCCGACTTCCGCTGGGCGTTCATCGGCCGGGCCCTGCTCGTGCTCGGCTACTTCCTGGTCAACACCTACCTCGTCTACATCCTCCAGGACCACATCGACCTGCCCGCCGGGATGGCACCCGCCGAGGCGGTGGCCGTGGTGACGCCGGTGACCAGCGTCGCGATGATGCTCTCCACCGTCCTCGGCGGCTACCTCTCCGACCGGCTCGACCGGCGCAAACTGTTCGTCGGCGCCTCCGCCCTGCTGTCCGCGCTGGGCCTGCTGGTCCCGGCCCTCTTCCCCACCTGGCCGGCCGTCCTCGTCTTCGCCGGCGTCGTCGGCCTCGGCTTCGGCTGCTTCATGGCGGTGGACACCGCGCTGGTCACCCTCGTACTGCCGAGCGCCGAGGACGCCGCCCGCGACATGGGCGTGCTCAACATCGCCAACGCGGGCCCGCAGATCATGGCGCCCTTCGCCGCGTCGGTCATCGTCACGGTCACCGGCGGCTACACCACCCTCTTCGTGGCCGCGGCCGTCCTCTCCGTCGCCGGGGCGCTGTCGGTCCGCCCGATCCGCAGCGTGCGGTGACCGGCCTCCGGCGGGCGAGAAGAAGACATCCGAACAAGAACGGACACTCCCCCATGCAGACCAATCCCCCCGGCCGCCGCTTCCGGCCGGCCGCCCTCCGCCGCGGCTCGCGCGCCCTAGCCGTGACGGCCGCCGTCGGCTCGGCGCTGCTCCTGAGCGCGGCCACCACCCCCGCCGCGCCCGCCCGGCACGCCGAGCGGCCCGCGCTCACCGGCCTGCGGGTGCTGCTGAGCAACGACGACTCCATGCAGGCCGCGCGAGCCGACGGCGCCGACGGGCGCGGCCTGTACGAGATACGCAAGGCCCTGTGCGCGGCCGGAGCCGACGTGGTGGTGCTCGCGCCGTGGCAGTACATGAGCGGCGCCGGAACGAGTGTCACCAACAGCGGAACCTTCGCGGCCCAGCGCCGGACGCGGCTGCCCGCCCGCTACGCCGGTGACTGCTCCGGTGCGCCCGCCGCCGGCGCGGTGTTCGGCCTGTGCCGCGCCGGTACGCCGTCCTGCACCGCGGCCGCCCCGAGCGCGACGCCCGCGGACACCGTCAGGTTCGCGCTGCGCGGCGGGCTGCGGGCGCTGACCGGCTGGACGTCGGCGCCGGACGTGGTGGTCACCGGCGTCAACTCCGGGCCCAACGTGAGTTCGCAGGTGAACGACTCGGGGACCGCCGGGGCCGCGCTGGCCGCCGTCGAGGAGCGGGTACCGGCCGTGGCGTTCAGCGCCTGGGTCGCGGACGGCTCGACGCTGCCGAGCGACGCGACGTACGAGGCGGCGGCCCGGTACGGCGCCTCGCTGCTGGGACGGCTGCGCGCCCACCGCCTGCTCTCCCCCGCCCACGTGCTGAACGTCAACTACCCGGACGCGACGGCGGTTTCGGCCGAGCCGAAGGGCGAGCGCTGGACCCGGGTCGGCGACGGCACGGTGGCCGTGCACACCTACCGGCAGGCCGCCGACGGCACCTTCACGGTCGGCGGGGCTTTGTGCCCGGCCGCTCCGGGGTGCCGTACCGAGACGCGCGAGGACGCCGACAGCGCGGCGGTCGCCGCCGGTTACGTCTCCCTGAGCGCCCTCACTCCCGACCGCACCGCGCCCGCCGACGAGGACACCGCCCGGCTGCGGGCGTACCTCACCGGGCGCCACCGCTGACCCTCCACCGCCACAAGCCGCCCGCGCGAGCGGGCACACCCGAAAGGAAGGACGACCGTGCTGCTCAACACCCGTGAATGGGGTACCGGCGAGCGGACCGCGCTGCTGGTCCACGGCATCATGTCCGACGCCCGCACCTGGCACCGGGTCGGCCCGCTGCTCGCCGGCCGCGGCTACCGCGTGATCGCCGTCGACCTGCGCGGCCACGGCGCCTCCCCGCGCGCCGCGGCCTACTCCCCCGAGCTGTTCGCCGACGACCTGGCCGACACGCTCCCGGCGGGCGCCGACCTGGCCATCGGGCACTCGCTCGGCGGCCTGTCACTGCTGCTCGCCGTGGACCGGCTGCGGCCCGCCCGCGCGGTGTACGCCGACCCCGCCTGGTCCACCGCCGATCCGCAGGCGGCCGTGGACCCGACGCTCTTCACCGGGTTCAAGGACGCCACCCGCGAGCAGATCACCGCGCTGAACCCGCGCTGGGCGGACGACGACGTGGACGTGGAACTGGCCACGCTCGCCGACTGGGACCCGCGGACGGCGCACTTCCTGGGCGGCGCGCCACTGCGGGGCTTCGTGCCGCGGCACGCGGAGGTCCCGTCGCTGGTGGCGCTCGCCGACCCGAGCTTCCTGGTCGGGCAGGGTGACGCGGAGCTGCTGCGCGGCCGCGGTTTCGAGGTGCGGGCGGTGCCGGGGGCCGGCCACACCCTCCACCGTGACGATCTGGAAGGGTTCCTCAAGGCGCTCGACGGCTGGATCTGACCGCGGCGCACGCCGGGCGGCCGGCCGGGTGGGTAGTCAGGACGACCGGCCCGGCGGCCGGTTCGCCCGGCCGCACAGCTGCTGGTGGACGCGGGCGCCGCGGTCCGGGGCCATGTCGAGCTGGAGCAGGACGGCGGGGACGGCGATGCTCGCCATCAGGTGCCGTTCCATGTCGGCGGTCCGCTCGGCCAGGTCGGCGTGGCCGGTCAGGATCTTCGACAGGAGCTGGACGCCGGTGAACGCGGCGACGAACATCCGCGCCGCCGCCTCCACGTCGATGTGCGGGAGCAGTTCGCCGCGCGCCTTGGCCCGGGCCAGCAGTCCTGCGTTGCGGGAGACCCAGCCGCGCATCGGCGCCTGCCGGTCGAACTCCTCGCACAGCACGCCCTGTTCGACGGTGAGGCGGATGCTGCCGCGCACGAGCGGGTCGCCGCGGCTGAGGAGGTGGGCGACGAGGAAGGTCGTGTCCAGGGCCTCCTGGAGCACCAGGTCCTGGGCGGGCACTTCGGGTACCGCGCCGAGCTGGTCGGCCAGCACGGCCTCGGCCAGTTCGCGCTTGGAGGGGAAGTGAAAGTACAGCGCGCCCTTGGTCACCCCGGCGCGCCGCAGTATCTGCGCGATCGTCGCGGACTCGTAGCCCACCTCGGCGAAGACGGTGGCCGCGGCCAGGAGGATGGTTCGGCGCGTTCTGACCGCACGTTCCTGCAGCGCCACGGCCGACCCCTCCGCGCTCGCTCCGGGCGACTGTCCCGAAGTAAACAAACCGGCGAGCCCGCATCCTGTCACCGGCCGACGAGGGGATCAAGTCACGCCGGCCGGACCGGACGCGCCGCCGCGGCCGCCCGGGGTGGGCGACCGCGGCGGGCGGGCCGGGGCGGCCGGACGCGCCGGGTCAGCCGCCGAGGGCCGCCAGCACCACGCCCTTGGCCTCCTCCTGCACCCGGCTGAGGTGGTCGGGGCCGAGGAAGGACTCGGCGTAGATCTTGTACACGTCCTCGGTGCCTGAAGGCCGGGCCGCGAACCAGGCGTTCGCGGTGCTCACCTTGATGCCGCCGATGGCCGCGCCGTTGCCAGGGGCCTCGGTGAGGACGCCGGTGACGGCCTCCCCGGCCAGGGTGTTGGCGCCGACCTGCGCCGGGGACAACTTGCCGAGCAGCGCCTTCTCCTCGCGGGTGGCGGGGGCGTCGGTGCGCGCGTAGGCGGGCTCGCCGTGGCGGGCGGTGAGGTCGGCGTAGTGCTGCGAGGGGGTCCGCCCGGTGACGGCCGTGATCTCCGAGGCCAGCAGGGCGAGCAGGATGCCGTCCTTGTCGGTGGTCCACACCGAGCCGTCCCGGCGCAGGAACGACGCGCCGGCCGACTCCTCGCCGCCGAAGCCGAGGGAGCCGTCGAGCAGCCCGTCGACGAACCACTTGAAACCGACCGGCACTTCGGCCAGGCGGCGGCCCAGACTCTCGGCGACCCGGTCGATCATCGCGGAGGACACCAGGGTCTTGCCGACACCGGCGTCGGCCGGCCACTGCTCGCGGTGGCGGTAGAGGTAGTCGATGGCGACGGCGAGGTAGTGGTTGGGGTTCATCAGCCCGGCGTCCGGGGTGACGATGCCGTGCCGGTCGGCGTCCGCGTCGTTGCCGGTGGCGATCTGGAAGCGGTCGCGCTGCGCGATGAGCGAGGCCATGGCGTTCGGCGAGGAGCAGTCCATGCGGATCTTGCCGTCCCAGTCCAGCGTCATGAAGCGCCAGGTGGGGTCGGTGAGCGGGTTGACCACGGTCAGATCGAGGCGGTGCTGCTCGGCGATACGTCCCCAGTACGCCACGGACGCCCCGCCGAGCGGGTCCGCGCCGATGCGGACACCGGCCGTGCGGACCGCGTCGAGGTCGAGGACGCTCGGCAGGTCGGCGACGTACGCGCCGAGGTAGTCGTAGCGGCCGGTGGTGGGGGCGGTCAGGGCGCGGGCGTAGGGGATGCGGCGGACGTCCTTCAGGCCGGCCCGGATGATGTCGTTGGCGCGGTCCTGGATCCAGGAGGTCGCCTCGGAGCCGGCGGGGCCGCCGCTGGGCGGGTTGTACTTGAAGCCGCCGTCGGCGGGCGGGTTGTGCGAGGGGGTGACGACGACGCCGTCGGCGAGGCCGGAGGTGCGGCCGCGGTTGTGGGTGAGGATCGCGAGCGAGAGCGCCGGGGTGGGGGTGTAGCCGTCCGCGCTGTCGATGAGCACGGTGACGTCGTTGGCGGCGAACACCTCCAGCGCGGTGGCCTGGGCGGGCTGGGACAGCGCGTGCGTGTCGGCGCCGAGGAAGAGGGGCCCGTCGATGCCCTGGGCCTGCCGGTACTCGCAGATGGCCTGGCTGGTGGCGGCGATGTGGTCCTCGTTGAAGGCCGTCGCCAGGGACGAGCCCCGGTGGCCGGACGTGCCGAACGCCACGCGCTGGCCCGGTTCGTCCGGGTCGGGGTGCAGCGTGTAGTACGCGGTGACCAGCCGGGCGACGTCGACGAGGTCCTCGGGTCCGGCCTGCTTGCCCGCTCGCTCGTGCTGCATGTGTGCCCGCTCCTCCGGTTGGTTCGGTCCCTGGTAGATCGTTCCTGACCCCGCTCATCTTTCCAGGTCGTGCGCGGATTCCGCGAGGGTGGGCAGGGGGCCCCGTCAGCGGTCGGTGCGGTCGCGGGATGCGCGCGGCGGCGGCGGCTCGCCGGCGGTGAGGTGCTCGAGGACCTCGACGAGTTCCTGGCAGGCCTTCTCCACCGAACGGCGGGTGTTGAGCTGTTCGGTGATCACGGCCGACAGCAGCAGGGCGGTCAGGGCCATGGAGCCGTTGAACGCCTGGAGTTTGACCATCACCTCGATGCGGCTGAGCTGGGCGAACGGGCCGACACGGTCGGTGGCGGCGACGGTGGCCAGGACCGAGGTGAGCAGCGCGCACAGCATGCTGCCGGCAAGGCGGAAGCGCAGGGCCGCCCAGATCAGCAGCGGGTAGACGAGGAAGAGGATGCTCAGGGTGGAGTGGGTGGACAGCGGGACCAGCACGCAGGTGATGAGGGTGAGGACCACCGCCTCCTTCCACCGGGTCAGCACCAGGGGCCGGCGCAGGGTGTAGAGCATCAGCAGCAGCGGGGTGACGATCAGGACGCCCATGGCGTCGCCGACCCACCAGGCCAGCCAGACCGGCCAGAAGTCTCCGGCGGGCAGTTTGCCGGTGACGACGAGCAGACCGGCGCCCGCGAAGGAACTGATCAGCATGGCGCTCAGGGCGCCGAGGAAGACCAGCGCCAGCCCGTCGCGTAACCGGCTCAGGCTGAGCCGGAAGCCGGCCCGGCCCAGCAGCAGGCAGGCGCAGACGGGGGCGAGCGTGTTGCCGGCGACGGTGCCGAGCACGTCGATCTGGACGGGGGCGATCGACGCGATGAGCAGCAGCGTGCCGACGGCGATGCCGGGCCAGACGTGCAGACCGAGGATCAGCAGCGCGGCGACGGCGACGCCGGAGGCGGGGAAGACCGGGGTGACGACCGAGCCCTCGACCACGAGCTGCCGCATCAGCCCGAGCCGGCCGGCCGCGTAGTAGCAGGCGGCGACGGCCAGCGCCTGAAGCGCGATCACGGCCGGTCGCCGCAGGTCCTGGAAAGCCACCACACCGCCATAAGACACCGCCACCCCCACGACAGCGCCCCATGACGCGCCGGGATCCCGCCCTATGGCCGAGCGGGGCCGCTCCGCGGGGAGCGAGGCCGCTCCGCGGGGAGTGAGGCCCCTCCGCGGCGGGGGCGGATGCCAGGCCACTCGGGGAGGGACCGGCCGCTCGGCGAGGGGCGAGGCCAGGCCAGGCCACCCAACGCAGGCCCCGCCGCCCCGCAAGAGGCTCGGCCGGGCCACTCAGCGCGGACCCGGCCGCCCGGCGAGGGGCTCCGCCCCTTTCGGCATCGGACCGCTCACCAGGCCCTGCAACGGCCCGGTGCCGACCCAAGGCCCGAAGGCCGCCCGCGGCGGCGCCATGCCGAGGGCGGGACCGCTCCGCACGGGCTGGACCGTCGCGGGAAAGCCCGACTGTTCCGTGAGGGAGCCAGTGCCGAGCCGCGCCAGGGCACGCAACGGCCGGAATCCGGGACCCGTCGCCCGTCACGCGTCAGCGGTCACCCGTCACCCTCACCCGGCACCCGGCACCCGGCACCCGGCACCCGGCACCCGGCACCCGGCACCCGGCACCCGGCATGATTCGGGGCCGACCCGCGGCCGACCCAACGATCAGCCGACACGAAAACCGTGGTCGGCCCGCAGCCGCTCCGGTGATCGGGCTCGAGCCCGCGCCGTCCCCGCAGTGACCCCTCTCGCAACGCGGGCGGCGCCGGGCGCCCCCTGAGCGTTCCCCGGAGCAGGAGGCCATCGGGCGCCCCTGAGCGTTCCCAGGGCAGCAGGCCATCGGGCGCCCCTCAGCGTTCCCGGGGCCACAGGCCGTCGGGCGCCCCTCACTGTTCCCGGGGCAGGAGGCCGTCGTGGCCGACGACCAGGACCGCCGCGTCGTCGGCGTGGCCGACGCGTTCCGCGCCCCTGATCACCGCCGCGGCCAGCGACGTGGCCTCCAGGCCGGCGACCGCGGCGATGCCCGCGAGGCGGACCACCTGGTCGAGGCCTTCGTCGACGCCGAGTGCCGGGCCCTCGACCACGCCGTCGGTGACCAGGACGAACACTCCGCCGGTGGTGAGGTGATGGCGGGCGACGGGGTAGGAGATGCCGTCCAGGACGCCCAGCGGCGGGCCGCCCTCCCCCTCGGCGATGCCGGAACGCCCGTCGGCCGTGGCCCAGACGAACGGTATGTGGCCGGCCCGGGCGCTCTCCAGCAGCCCGGTCGCCGGGTCCAGCCGGATGAAGGTGCAGGTGGCGAAGAGATCCGTGCCGAGGGTCAGCAACAGGTCGTTCGTCCGGGTGAGCAGCTCGCCCGGGTGGCTGGTGACGGAGGCCAGCGCGCGCAGTGCGACCCGGACCTGGCCCATGAAGGCGGCGGCGTCGATGTTGTGTCCCTGGACGTCGCCGATGGACAGCCCGATACGGCCGTCGGGCAGGGTGAACGCGTCGTACCAGTCACCGCCGACGCTCAGCCCAGAGTTGGCCGGTGTGTACTGCACGGCGAGGTGGAAGCCGGGCGCGGTGGGCAGGTGGGCCGGGAGCATGCCGCGCTGCAGGGCGATGGCCAGCTCGACCCGCGAGCGCTGCAGTTCCGCGCGCTCGCGTGCCTGGGCGGTCAGAGTACCGAGCCTGGCCAGCAGCTCGTCGCCGTCGTCCGACGGACGCTTGCGGGACATGATCACTCCGGCCGGGACGAAAGCCCCGTTTCAGGGACACATCATCTGTTTTCGCGCTTAGGCGATGATAACGGGGATGTCACCATCAGGGGTTGGTTGCTCCGGATGAGTGGTGCGTTTCGCGCCACGGTCGTAGCGTCGGAGCAGACGTCGTCGCCCGGCACGAGACGGTTCTTCCGCTCTGCCGGGCGACCGGGCGCGGTGCGGACGACAGTGGGAGCGGACCATGCGCACACACACGCTGAGGGCGGCCTTGATTCTCTGTGCCGCCGCTTCACTGGCGGCGGCGACGGGGCCGGTGTCCTCGGCCTCACCGGCCGCCCACACCGCGCGGCGCGTGCCCGCTCCGGTGCTCGTCGACTGCCTGTGGCATCCGCGGGTACGCCCCGCCGACTTCATCCTGGCCTGCGGCGACGGCAACAGCCGCCTCGCCTCCCTGCACTGGAAGCGGTGGGGCGCGGGCGCGGCGGTGGGCGAGGGCGTCAACGCGGTCAACGACTGCAAGCCCTACTGCGCGGCGGGCCGCTTCCACTCCTACGCGGTGACGGTACGACTCGACCAGCCGAAGCCGTGGAAGAAGCACCCGCACACGCGGCACTACACGCGGATGACGCTGACCTACACCGACGGCCGGCCGAGCGGATTCGACCGGGTGGTCACGTACCCACTGTGGGACTGACTCCCGCCGCCGCCCCGCGTCACGGCCCGCCGGCCTCGGCGGTCGCAGCGGCGCCCCGCCTCTGACGGAGTCCCCCGACCTGAATCCGTTCCACCCCTCCCCGCCCCGTCGGCGATCGTTATGATGAGCCCAATCGCTCAAACGAACATCCGCGGCTCGGGGGAGGCACACGTGCGGGAGCCGGTCGATCTCAGGCGTCAGCGCATCCTCGCCGCGGTGCAGGCCCGCGGCTCCGCCCGGGTGCGCGACCTCGCGGCGGAGCTCCAGGTGTCGGTGGTCACGGTGCGTCGGGACGTCGAGGAGCTGACCCGTGAGGGCAGGCTGCGGCGCGGGCACGGCGTCGTGCGCTCGGCGCCGGCGGCGCGGGAGGAGCCCGCCGGGGGCGCCGTCGAAGGGGACGCGGTCGCCGTCGTCGTACCCGAGCGGCATTCGTATCTTTCGGAGACCCTGCACGGCGCCCGCACGGTGCTGGAGGAGGCCGGACTGCGAATCGCCCTGCACATCGCACCGCAGGTGGCCGGGGCCGAGCGGCCGCTGGTGGAGCGGGCCCTGGCGGACGGCGCGCGCGGGCTGCTGCTGGCGCCGCGCTGGCGCAGCCGGGCCGTGGAGGAGGCCGACCACGCGTGGCTGGCCGCGCTGGAGGTGCCGGCCGTACTGATGGAGCGGCGGCCGCGGCCGGGCAGCGTGCTGCACGCGATGGACTCCGTCTGCTCCGACCACGTGCACGGCGCCCGTCTCGCCGTCGAGCACCTGGTGGGGCTGGGTCACCGGCGCCTGGTGTTCGCCACCCGCGACGACAGCCCCACCGCCCGCTCGCTGCGGGCCGCCTTTCGGGAGATCGCCGGGGCGCACCCGCTGGTCGAGGAGTGGGCATGGCTGCTCAGCTCCCCGGAGGCGGGACAGGACGGGCCGTACACCGACCAGGAGACCGCGGACCTGGCGGCGACCCTGCGCGAGGTGGGGGCGACGGGCGCGGTGCTGCACGGCGACGTGGACGCGCTGATGCTGGTCCAGCAGCTCGCGGACAACGGGGTGCGGGTGCCGGAGGACTGTTCGGTGGTCGCGTACGACGACGTGGTCGCGGCTCTCGGCAGCACTCCGCTGACGGCGGTGGCCCCGCCGAAGGCGGAGGTCGGCCGGGTGGCCGCCGAGCTGCTGCTGCGCCGGCTCGGCCACACCGGCGGGCCGGCAAACGGGGCGGTGCAGCACGTCGAGCTGCTGCCCTCCCTGATGGTGCGCGGCTCGACCCGGGCTCCGGACGGCCGGTCGACCCAGTGAGCGTTTGAACGTTTTATTTTCTTCTGAGCGATCCATTGACCGTTTACGGTCGGCCGCCCGAGGATGCCGGTGTCCCCGAACAGCCGTGTCCCGGACATGTCCCGGACACGCAGGAGCCGCGGGAGGCCCCATGCCAGGTCGACCGAGCCGCCGGGCCGGCCGTCGGTCCGTGCTCGCCGCGATGACCGCCGCACCGCTCGCCGCGGGCGTGAGCGCGTGCGGCGGCCCGGGCGACGCAGCGTCGCGCGGCAGCACCGTCACCCGCATCACCTTCTGGTCCGCGCTGCGCGGCAGCAAGGAGGTCGTCGACGCGTTCAACCGCACCCACCGCACGGTCCGGGTCGACTTCCAGCAGATCCCCTCCGGCGGTCAGGGCGGCTACGCCAAGCTCAGCAACGCCGCCCGCGCGGGCAACGCCCCGGACGTGGCCACCATCGAGTATCCGCAGGTGCCGGGCTTCGCCATCGACGGCGTCGCCCGCGACATCTCTCGGCCGGATCTTCGCTCAGGGCTATGTGCCCGACGAGGTGCTGGAGGCGGCCCGGATCGACGGGGCGGGCGAGCTGACGACGTACGCGCGCGTGGCGTTCAGGATGCTCGGGCCGGGGCTGGTCACCGTGTACACGTGGAACAGCTCCGCGTCGGTGTCGCCGGAGTACTACCCGGTGGTGATCATGGGTTCGCTGCTCGCCGTCCTTCCCCTCATCCTCGCCTTCGTCCTCCTCCAGCGTTTCTGGCGCAGCGGGCTGACCGCCGGCGCCGTCAAGTAAGCCGCGCACGACAGGAGTTCCATGACCGTGTCATCGCCGGGCCCCGGCTTCCGCCCGCGCGCCGTCCTCGCCATGTCCCGGGCCGCCGCCGCGGCCGTCCTGGACCCCGACTCGCTGGCCGCGCTCGGCCGGGTCTGCGACCTCGCGCCGCCACCGGTGCTGGACGACCTGACCACCGACCGGGCCCGGGCCCTGCTCGCCGACGCCGATGTGCTGGTCACCGGGTGGGGCTGCCCGCCGCTGGACGAGGCGGTCCTCGCGGCGGCGCCCCGGCTGCGGGCCGTCGTGCACACCGCGGGCAGCGTGCGCGGCCATGTCACGGACGCCTGCTGGGAGCGGGGCATCGAGGTGTCCTCGGCGGCCGCCGCCAACGCGCTGCCGGTGGCCGAGTACACGCTGTCGATGATCCTGCTCACCGGAAAGCGCGCCCTGGAACGGGCCCGCGAGTACCGCGCGCTGCGCCGCCGCGTCGACGCGCTGGCCACCCCCCGCTCGGTCGGCAACCACCACCGCACGGTCGGCATCCTCTCGGCGTCGCTCATCGGCCGCCGGGTGATCGAGCTGCTGCGCCCGCACGACGTCGAGGTGCTGCTCCACGACCCGTACGTCACCGACGCCGACGCCGCCGCGCTCGGTGTGGAGCGGGTCGGACCGGCCGAGCTGTTCACGCGCTGCGACACCGTCAGCGTGCACACGCCGCTGCTGCCCGAGACGCGAGGCCTGGTCGGTCGTGCGCTGATCGACTCGATGCGGCCGGACGCCGTCCTGATCAATACCGCCCGGGGCGCGGTGATCGACCAGGACGCGCTCACGGACGCCGTGCTGGCCGGCCGCATCCGCGCGGTCCTGGACGTCACCGATCCCGAAGTGCTGCCGGCCGAACACCCGTTGTGGGACTGCGACAACGTGCTGATCACCCCGCACCTCGCCGGTTCCCAGGGCAACGAGTGGCGCCGCCTGGCCGATCTCGCCGCCGCCGAGACGGCCCGCTGGGCCTCCGGCGCCGGCTTCCTCCACCCCGTCCGACGCGAAAGGCTGGCCTTCCTCGCATGAGCACCCCCTTCGAACTGCCGCCGCGGGACCCGGCGTCCAGCCCGCACACCGGCTACACCCGCGCCCACTGGGAAGCGGTCGCGGACGGGCTCCTCACCGCTGCCTGGCGGTGGCGCACACCGGGCGGCGCGCTGCTGGACCTGCCCGGCCGCCCCTCGCGTTCGGGCGTGCGCTCCGACGGTCTCGAGGGGTACGCCCGCACCTTCCTCGCCGCCGCCTTCCGCGTCGCGGGCGCGGGCGGCGACGACCCGCGCGGCTGGCTGGAGCGGTACGCCGAGGGCCTCACCGCGGGCACCCGCACCGCCGGGCGGGACGACACCGAGTCGTGGCCGCTGATCCTCGACCACGACGTGCAGGGCCAGCCGATGGTGGAGTCCGCCTCCGTCGCCCTCGGCCTCAGGCTGACCGCGCCCTGGCTGTGGAAGCACCTGGACGCGGGCGTGCAGGACCGGGCGGAGGAGTGGCTGCGCGGGGCGCTGCGGCACACGCCCGCGCCGAACAACTGGTACCTCTTCCCGTACACCGTGGCCGGGTTCCTGGAGTCGGTGGGCCGCGGCGACGCGGAGACCGCCGCGGCGCGGCAGCGGGCGCGGGAGCTGATGGAGGGCTGGTACCGCGGCGACGGCTGGTACGCCGACGGCGACGGGCGGGCGTTCGACCACTACAACGGCTGGGCGCTGCACCTGTACCCGGTGCTGGACGCCCACCTGTCCGGCGACCGGGAACCGCTGGAGCGCTACGGCGCCCGCTTGCGCGAGCACTTGGAGGGCCATGCCCTGATGTTCGGCGCCGACGGGGCGCCGCTGCACTACGGCCGCTCGCTGACGTACCGTTTCGCGGCCTCCGCGGCCGTGTCGCTGGGCGCGCTGACCGGGCACACCCCGCTCACACCCGGGGCGTCGCGGCGGCTGGCGAGCGGCAGCCTGCGCTACTTCCTCGAGCGCGGGGCTCTGAGTGAGGACGGGCTGCTGACGCTGGGCTGGCACGGTACGCACGAGGCGAGCCTGCAGTCGTACTCCGGTCCCGCGTCGCCCTACTGGGCCTCCAAGGCGTTCGTCGCGCTGCTCGCTCCGGCGGACCACGCGCTGTGGACCGCGCGGGAGGAGCCCGCTCCGGTCGAGGAGGCCGACCGGGTGCTGGCGCTGCCCGCGCCGGGCCTGCTGGTGCAGGCGACGCGCGCCGACGGGATCGTACGGCTGCACAACCACGGCAGCGACCATGTGCGCCCGCACGAGGGCGAGTCGGCGGCCGAGGACGATCCGCACTACGGACGCCAGGCGTACTCGACGCGGACCGGGCCGACCGCGCCGGACAACGTGGCGGACAACCATCTGTCGGTGCGCGTCGACGGCCGCGGCAGCGTGCGGCGCCGTCTGCGTCCGCTCGGCGCGGGGCACGGCGACGGCTGGGGGTGGGCGGCGTCCTGGCACCGGCCGGTGTTCGCGGGCGGTGCGCCGATGGTGCCGGGGCTGCGGGTGGAGAGCGTGACCGTGGCCAGGGGGCCGTACGAACTGCGGGTGCACCGCGTGGTCGGGGCGCCGCCCGGGGCGCGGGTCCACCAGACGGGCTGGGCCACCGGTCCGCGCGATGGCCTGTTCTCCGCGCTGCACCCGCTGTACGGCTTCGACGGCGCGGTGGAGACCGTCCGCGCCCCGCAGGGCACGGCGTACACGCGCTGGGCCGAGGTCCCGCGGCTCACCGGTGCGGCCGGCGGTACGTCGGTGCATGTGTGCCTGGCCGCGCTCGGCGCGGGGGACGGTGCCGACCTGGCGGGCGTGGTGGCGGAGGTGACGGTGACGGACCGTCGGGTGGAAGTGGTCTGGGCCGAGGGCGGGGCGCGCACCCGGATCGGCTTCGAGCCGGTCGCGGTGGTGCACGAGGTGCCGTGACCGCACCCGTCGCCTCGTGCCCCGTCCTAGGGTGAGCGGATGACGCACTGGAACCTCGAGGGGTACCGCTCGCAGATCCTCGGCCAGACCGACCGGTTGCGGGCACTCCTCGTGGGCGCCGATCTCGCCGCCCGCGTCCCGACCTGCCCCGCCTGGAACCTCGGTCGGCTGGTGCGGCACGTGGGCGGGGTGCACCGGTGGGTGGAGACGGTCGTGCGGACCCGGGCCACTGAGGAGGTGCCGCACGACCTGGTCGACGACGTCTTCCACGACGACGGCTCCGGCCCCGAGGTCCTCGGCGGCCGGCTGGCCGACGGGGCGCGGAAGCTGGTGGAGGCGTTCACGGACGCCGGTGAGGAGGTACGCGTGTGGACCGCGATGCCGGATCAGCCGGTGACGTTCTGGGCGCGGCACGCGCTGTTCGAGACCGTCGTGCACCGCGCCGACGCCGCCTGGACCGTCGGCGCGGGCTACGCCCTGGACCCGGCCGTCGCCCGGCACGGGCTCGACGTGTGGATGGGCTTCGGTCTGCTGCCCGAGGCGTACGAGGGCGGCGACGGCGCCGAACCGCTGCTCGGCGAGGGGCGCAGCCTGTGCTTCACGCCGAGCGACGACCCCGGGCCGGGCTGGTTCGTCTCCCTCGGCCTGGGCGGGCCCCGCTGGGAGCACGGCGGCAGGCCGGCGGCGGTGACCGTGCGCGGCCCGCTCACCGACTTGCTGCTGCTCGTCCACGGCCGGCCCGTCCACGACCGCCTCGCCGTCCAGGGCGATCGTCCCCTGCTCGACCTGTGGCTGCGGCGGACCGGGTTCTGGCTGAACTGACCGGCTGTCAGCTCAGCACGATCTCGGGCGCGTACAGGTCGATCCACATCGCCAGGTCGAGGGTGCGTTCCAGGCCGCGCCGCCCGGCCTGCGTGCTCACCGGTTCGTCGCGCTCGGCCATCCGGCGCACGCGGTCGCGGTCGACGAGGTCGAACACCCGGTGGGAGGGACGGCTGAGCAGATCCTTGACGTGCTCCTGGAGGGCGGCCGCGTACTTCGGGTCCTGCGTGGAGGGGTACGGGCTCTTGACCCGGTCGTAGACGGACTTCGGCAGCACGTCGGCGGTGGCCTCCCGCAGCAGGCTCTTCTCGCGGCCGTCGAAGGACTTCAGCGCCCACGGCGTGTTGTAGACGTACTCGACGAGCCGGTGGTCGCAGAAGGGCACGCGGACCTCCAGGCCGACGGCCATGCTGGCGCGGTCCTTGCGGTCGAGCAGGATGCGGACGAACCGGGTCAGGTGCAGGTGGCAGATCTGCCGCATCCGGTACTCGAAGTCGCTCTCGCCGGTGAGGCGTTCGATGCCGGCGACGGCCGTGCGGTAGCCGTCGGCGACGTATCCGGACAGGTCGAGGGAGTCCAGCAGGTCGGGGCGCAGCACCTCGGTGTCCTCGCCGAAGTGGCGGCCCATGCTCACCAGCCAGGGGAAGTTGTCGGCGCGGCGCGCCTCCTCGTCGAAGAACTGCAGATAGCCGCCGAAGACCTCGTCGGCGGACTCGCCGGACAGGGCGACGGTGGAGCGCTCGCGGATGGCCCGGAACAGCAGGTACAGGGAGGCGTCCATGTCGCCGAAGCCCGCGGGCAGGTCGCGGGCGCGGATCACCTTGGCCCGCACCTCGGGGTCGGCGAGCGCCTGCGCGTCGAGCACGATGTCCTGGTGCTCGGTGTGCGCGGTGCGGGCCACGTCGTGCACGAAGGGGGTGTCGGGGGTGCCGCGCAGTTCGTCGGCGATGAAGTGGTCGCTCTGGCCGACGAAGTCGACGGCGAAGCTGCGCACCTGCTCGCCGTGCTCCGCGAGCTGCCGGGCGGCGAGCGCGGTCATGGCGGAGGAGTCGAGGCCGCCGGAGAGCAGGGTGCAGCGGGGGACGTCGGCGACCAGCTGGCGGCGCACGATGTCGTCCAGGAGGGTGCGCACGGTGGCGATGGTGGTGTCGCGGTCGTCGGTGTGCGGCCGCGTGTCGAGGCGCCAGTAGGCGCGGGTGCGCAGTCCGGTGCGGTCGAGGGTGACGACGGTGCCCGGCTCGACCTCGCGCATGCCGTCCCAGACGGCGTGCCCGGGCGTCTTGATCATGGTGAAGAGCTCGCGCAGTCCGTCCAGGCGCACCCGGGCCGGGGCGAGGGGGTTGGCGAGGATCGCCTTGGGCTCGGAGCCGAACAGGACGCCGTCGGGGGTCGGGTGGTAGTAGAAGGGCTTGATGCCCATGCGGTCGCGGACCATCACGAGCTTGTCGTTCCGGGCGTCCCAGACGGCGAAGGCGTACATGCCGTTGAGGCGTTCGGCGAGGGCCTCGCCCCATTCCAGGTAGCCGCGCAGGACGACCTCGGTGTCGGAGCCGGTGGTGAACCGGTGGCCGCGGCCGGTGAGTTCGCGGCGCAGCTCGGTGAAGTTGTAGGTCTCGCCGGAGTAGACCAGGGCGACGGTGCCCTCGGGGGTGTCGGCGGTCATCGGCTGGCGGCCGCCGGGCAGGTCGATGATCGCGAGCCTGCGGTGGCCCAGCGCGGCCGGGCCCTGGGCCCAGATGCCGGCGTCGTCCGGGCCGCGGCAGGCCATCGTCTCGGTCATTGCCTCCAGTGAGGTGCGCTCGGCGCCGAGGTCACGGTCGAAAGAGACCCAGCCGGTGATGCCGCACATGTCCCGCCTCCTGCTTCCGGTGCGCCGTGAGCACGACGCCGACCCGCGGTGCGCGATCGGCGAGGTTGCCCCGGCGAACCAGTTGTATGAGCCATCTACCTGACGACCGTGCGTCATCGCCCGGGGTCCGGTCAACGCGGCCGCCCCGCGCAGAGTTCGGTCGACCTGGGGTTTTCAGCCGCGCTTTACGTTCGCGAAAGCCGCCGGCGGCTCAGCGTCGGCGCTCGGTCGTCAGGAATCGGCCATCGGCAAAGAGTTGTGAAAACATCCCGGCTTCCGCCAGCGCGGTGCGCCGCTGTTGCCGAGTGCGGCCGGTGATGTGACGGTGGAGGAGGCGGGCCCACCGCCCGGGGGTGCGGCGCTCGATCCCGTCCCACCGCCGCGCTTACCCTGCGTCCTTCCGGGGCAGGCGCTTGACACTGGGCCGCAGACACCCTTCCCGACTTGCCGCGGAGGTCACGTGGACGTCCACGCCGAGCGGCTCCCCGGTGCGCTCCGGGAGCCGGAGAACACAGCCGAGCACATCCGTGAGCTGCAGGAGACGGTCGCCCAGCTGCGGCAGGCCGTGACCTCCCATGCCGTGATCGACCAGGCGATCGGTGTCGTCGTGGCGGTCGGCCGCGTGGCGCCGGCCGAGGCGTGGGACGCGCTGCGCGAGACGTCGATGTGCACGAACATCAAGCTGCGCCGGGTGGCCGAACTGGTCGTCGCCTGGGGCCGGACGGGCGTCCTCCCGGCGGACGTGCGAGCGCATCTGACGGCACGGCTGGGCCGGCGCAGGCCGGCGTGAGCGCACGCGGGGCGCCCGACCGCGCGCCCGCGGAAAGAGGTACGCGGACCGGAAGGAGGTCCGGGGCCTGCCTTCCGGTCCGCGTCCGAGGAAAGAGCCCGGCCCGGCATGCCTGCCGGGCCGGGCTCACGGGTGGTCGGTGCCCCAGTCGTCGGGGCCCACGCCGCGCCAGTCGATCAGCGGGGAGTCGGCCAGATCCTCCGCCTCGATCTCCAGGCCCGCCCGGCGCAGGAACTCCACGACGTCCGCCCGGCTGTGCGCGAGTCCGAGGATCTCGCCGTCGACCCGCACCCGCCGTCCGCCCGTCGGGGACGGCGGGTGCACGATCACGGGACGCTGCGCGGACATGGGTCAAGGATCACCCGCCCGAGGCCGCCGCGCATCCCCTCCGGCACTTTTCAGCGCTGGTCCGGAAGGCTGGAGCAGGTGCTCGGGGCCGGCCGGCCCGCGAGCCGGTCCGTCAGCCACGACACCGCGTCTCCCTGGTCGGCCAGCAGTGGTCCGAAGTGGTTGATCAGCGGGCTGACCAGGTTCGGCAGGCGCACCGGCCGGTACGTCACGTCGGCGCCCAGGGCGCACCAGTCGACGGCGAGCCGGCGGGCCTGGGCGTGCGGCACCAGGTTGTCGTTGACGCCGGTCGCCACCCGCACCGGACCGGCCGGCTTCAGCTTGCCGATCCGCTGGGTGTCCAGGAACGCCTGGAGCCTCGGCGTGGCGGCGATGATGTCGCCGAGCGAGGAGCCGTCGGTGGTCCAGCGGGTGCTGCGCTGGTAGCCGTAGCGGAAGATGGTGTCGCCGACGCACATGGTGGACAGGTCGGCGAGCGCCGCCCGGCCCGCGGCGTTCAGGTGCGCCTCGGCGAGGGGCTTCAGGGACGGGTCGGACTGCAGGAACCCGTTGAGGGACCAGCCGAGCGCGCCGGTCAGCTCGGTGCCGTCGATGCCCTTGGTGACCTCCGTCAGGTCGGCGGGCGGGGCACCGGCGTAGGTTCCGGCGAGGTGCACGTCGGGGGCGTAGGCGGGCTGCAGTTCGGCGGCCGCGGCGGTGGCCCCGCCGCCCTGGCTGTAGCCGAACAGGCCGACGCGGGAGCCCGCGGTGACCGACGCGCCGGCCACCGAGCGGGCGGCGCGCGCGGCGTCCAGCACGGCGTGGGCCTCGTCCACCCGGTTGACGTAGGTGTGCAGGCGGTCGGTGGCGCCGAGACCGGCGTAGTCGGTGACGACGACGGCGGTGCCGGAGGCGAGCAGGCGGTAGACGGAGACGTCCTCGTAGCCGACGGAGACCGTGCGGCCGTTGAACCGCAGAGGGTGCTCCAGGCCGAGGGAGGCGGCGCACTGGTCGCCCTGGCCCATCGTGCCGGGCGCGACCACGACGAGCGGGCGGGGGCCGTCGCCCTTCCAGGCGGCCGTCGGCTCGATGTAGGCGCCGGTGACGGCCATGGGCTGCCCGTTCGCGTCGGTCGACTTGTACATCAGCCGCGTCGCCTTCCCGGGCAGCGGCCCGTGCAGGCTCGGCAGGCTCAGCGCCAGCGGGAGCGGTTCGCTGCGCACCAGGGCGCCGTCGGCGTGGGGCAGGGTGGCGGGCGGGGTGTAGAAGGCGGGGATGGTGACACCCCGGGAGACGACCGGGTCGGCCGCCCGGGCGGCCGTGGCGGCGAGGGCCTGGGCGCCGAGGCAGGCGGCGGTGGTGACCGCCACGGCCAGGAGCCGTCTGGACACGGGCATGGGGAACCTCCTGTGAAGCGGCCGGCAGGAAGCCTCCGGCGTGCCGGGCACCGCGCGTCCCGGGCATCCGGAGGCGACGGCGCACGGGCGTCCGTCGCCCCACGAACCGCCCCCGCGCCGCCGCTGGTGGTGGGTTGCCCGGACGCTATCCGGCCGGGGGTTACCGCCGGTACTGGCAGGTAGGTTACGGTTCAGTAATTTGACTCAGCGTCTAATTACGGCTGCGCAGAGCTAGTTGGGGACCGCCCACCACGGCTCAGAAGGTGGTGCTTCCGGGGCCCTGCGCCGTGTAGGCGCACTCCGTGTAGACGTAGCCGGGGGACAGCTGGGCCGTGTCCGAGCCCGCGGTGGTGGTCCCGCCGACCGGCTTGTGCACGAACCAGGTGGTGCCGGGCGGCAGTCGGAGGGTGCGCTGCGGATAGCCCTTGCCGCTGTCGGCGCAGGGCTTGAAGGCCGGGTTGAGGGTGGCACCCCAGGAGTACGCGGTGCAACTGCCGCAGCCCTTCAGGGTGAAGGAGCCGGTCACCGGGCCGGTGTACAGCACCCGGACGTCGTCGCGGCTGTCGTTCTTGACGGTCACCGTGATGCTGCCGCCGTCGGCGGTGGTGGGCAGGCGCTTGCCGGCCGCGGGCAGCGTCTGGGCGACTTCCGCGGCGATCGCGATCTTCTGGGCGAGGGCGCGGTTGCGGTCGGCGCGGCGCCGGTCGGCGAAGTCCTCCATGGTCTTCTGCGCCGCCGCGAAGTCACCGTCCTTGTACTGGTCGACGCCGCAGGGGTACGCGCCCGCCTCCGCGCTGCCCGAGGCGCGCCCGGCGTCCCGCGCCAGCGCCTCGCGCGCGCCCGCGCTCCGGCCGGACAGGTCGGTGATCCGGGCGCCGAGGCCGCGCAGCCGCTCGACGGCGGCGCACGGGTCGGTGCCGCGCACGTCCTGCTCGGCCCGGCCCACGGCGGCCCGCACCGCGGGTTCGACACGGGCGGCCTGCGGGGAGCCGGTGAAGGCGCTCAGCAGATCGCCGAACCGGTCCGCCCAGGTGGCGTCGCCGCCCGCGAGGGCGGTCGCCCCGCACTCGTACAGCGACGTGGCCAGCCGGCCGTCGGGCCAGGTGACCAGCGTGCCCAGGCTCCGCGCGGGCACCGTCCGCGGCACCGTGCGCAGGTACGTCAGCGGCGCGATCGCCCCGCAGTAGTCCTGGCGGTCGTACGGTGCGCCGATCGTCGCGTAATAGGCGCGCAGCCGCTCGGGCACCTGGCGGGCGGCGCGCGAGCCGGGGTGGTCGGCTCCGAGGGCGCGGTAGGCGGTCAGGGCCTGGCGGTAGCCCGGCTCGGCGGCGGTGAAGGACTGGGCGCCCCCGGCCCGCACCAGCCGGTCGGCCTCCGCCAGCCGGTCCAGCAGCATCCGCTCCACGGCCTCGTCACGGGCGCGGTCGTACAGCACCGCTCCCCCGGCCGGTACGGCGAGCAGCACCACCCCGAGCAGCAGGGCGACGGGGGCGCGCGGCGGCCGGGCGAGCGGGGTGCGCAGCCCGGCGAGGGCGCCGTGGACGGCGGCTGCCACCACGAACGCGGCGTAGAGGCCGACGGCGGCGCCCGGCACGCCGTCCGCGTCGGCGGGCAGCGCCACCAGGAGCAGCACGGCGGTGGCCACCCAGCAGGCGGCCATGGCGAGCCATCGGCGCAGCAGCGCGTAACCGAGCCCGAGGCCGCTGAGGTTGAGCAGGGCCACGGCGGCGGCCCGCAGACCGTCCGCAGGCTCGGGCGGAGGGGCGGGCGGGCTGGGGGGTCTGGGCGGCAGCGGCGGCACGGCCTGCGGCCCGCTCGGACCGTACGGATACCCGGACATGGCGGCTCCCCCCGTCAACTACGCCCGCATGTCGGCGCTTTGGGAGTGTACGGATCGTACGGCCCGCTCGACAGAGTGCCGACGACGACCCCGCGACGCGGGTGCTTGTTATGACGGCCGTCATGACGCATGCTATGTCAGCCGTCATGACGGATGCTGCTGTCGGTGACGGCGTCCGGCACCGGCGGCGCCGGCGGAGGAGAGCCGAGAGCGGGAGGACGGCATGAGCGACGGACTGGCGCGGGTGCTGTGGGAGCGGTACGAACCGGTGCACGACCTTGTCTACTTCGCCCCCGAGGCCCGGCAGGCCGCCGGCCGCCTCGGTCTGCGCGGCTTCTGGATGGGCTACTTCGCGCTGCGCGCCGCCCCGCTCGGCATGGTGACGGCACCCGTCGTGACCAGCAGTTTCTACGTCTTCCACCCCGACCGGGTGGCACGGGCGCTGCCGGACGCGTGGCGGTACACCACGCCCGAGGCGGTGCTCGCGGCGCGGGAGGCGGCCATGGACGCGGCGATGACCCGGGTGCTCGGCGCGGACACGGTGTCCTCACCGCAGACCGCCGAGGCGGCGGAGCTGGCCTGGAGCGCGGCGGCCGCCGCGGACACGGCCGGCCGGGTGCTCGGCGCCGCCAACCAGGCCCTGCCCGCGCCCCGGCTGCCGCACGTACGTCTGTGGCAGGCGCTGACCACACTGCGCGAGCACCGCGGCGACGGTCATGTCGCCGCGCTGGTCGGCAGCGGGCTCGGCCCGGTGGCGGCGATGGTCCTGAAGGCCGCGGCCGGCGAGTCGGACGCGGCCCTGCTGAGGGAGGGCCGCAAGTGGGACCTCGCCGCCTGGCAGGCCACGGAGGAGGAACTGCGCGCCCGCGGCCTGCTGGATTCCGCGGGCGCCCTCACCGCCGAGGGCGCGGCGCTGCGCGAGGCGGTGGAGGCGCGCACCGACGCGGCCGCGCAGCAGCCGTGGCGGGCCCTCGGCGAGGACGCGGCCCTGCGCCTCGCGGAGCTGCTGGAGCCACTGGCCCGGCGGGTCATCGACAGCCGTCTGATCCCGGCCGGCAACCCGGTGGGGCTGACCGGGCAGCTCTGGCGGCCGGACGGAGACGGGGCCGCGCCTTGACGCTCGGGCAGGGATGGAGCCGTGGCGTGACGCTCGGGCCGGGACGGGGCCGTGCCGCAACGCTCGGAGCGGGACGGGCCGGGCCGGGCCGGGCCCTGACGCTCCGGCGGGGACGAACCCGCGCCGCAACGCTCCAGCCGGGGCAGGCCCGCGCCGCAACGCTCGGAGCGGGACGGGACGGGCCGGGCCCTGACGCTCCGGCCGGGTCGGGTCCGCGTGATCCGCGGCCGCGGGCCGGCTGTCAGGTGTCCAGCCACGCGCGGATGTCGTCCGTGTGTTCGCCGAGCCGCGGCGGGCGGCGGTCGTAGCGGGGCGGGGTGCGGGAGAGGCCGATCGGGTTGGCGACCAGGTCCATCGGGGTTCCGTCGGGTCCGCCGACCGTGGCGCGGGGACGCAGGCCCAGCGTGTCGGCCAGGTCGAACGCCTGGGCCACGTCGTTGACCGGCCCGCACGGCACGCCGAGCGGTGTCAGCCGCTCGAACCACTCGGCCGCGGTGCGCTCGGCCAGCGGCGCCCCCACCAGCTCGGCGAGTTCGCCGACATGGGCCACCCGGTCGGCGTTGGTCGCGAAACGCGGATCGTCGGCCAGGTGCTGCGCGTCCAGGCCCCGGCACAGGGCCGCGAACTGACGGTCGTTGCCGACCGCGACGACCAGCGGCCGGTCCTTCGCCCGGAACACCTCGTACGGCGCGATCGAGGGATGGCGGTTGCCGAGGATGCCCGGCACGCTGCCCGCGAGGGTGTAGCCGCCCGCCTGGTTGACCAGGCTCGACAGCAGACAGGACAACAGGTTGACCTGGACGTGCTGCCCTTCGCCGGTCGCGTCCCGGTGACGCAGGGCGGACAGCACCCCGACGGCCGCGTGCAGCCCGGTCAGGACGTCGACGACGGCCACGCCCGTCTTCACCGGCTGCCCGGGCTCCGCTCCGGTGACGCTCATCAGCCCGCCGACCGCCTGCACGAGCAGGTCGTACCCCGGCAGGGCCGCACCCGGTCCGTCGCCGAAACCGGTCACCGAGCAGTACACCAGGCCCGGATTGAGCTCCAGCGCCGGTCCGGGCCCGAGACCGTACTTGTACATCGTGCCGGGGCGGAAGTTCTCGAACAGGACGTCGGCGCGGCGCACCAGCTCCCGTGCGCGTGCCCGGTCGCGCTCGTCGCGCAGGTCGAGGCCGACGGAGCGCTTGTTGCGGTTGACGGACAGGTAGTACGTGGCTTCGCCCTGGGCGTGCGGCGGCCCCCAGGCACGGGTGTCGTCACCGGTGTCCGGATGCTCCACCTTGATCACGTCGGCGCCGAGGTCGGCCAGCAGCATCGTGGCGTACGGGGCGGCCAGGACGCGTCCGAAGTCGGCCACGAGAACTCCGGCGAGGGGGCTGCGGGCTGCTGCGCTGTGCGGCATCGGCCTACCTTTCCGAGCGGGCGCTCATCGCGCCCAGGGCGGGACGTGGGGCGTGCGGCGGTCATTCTCCGGGTGGGGAGGCGCCGGCGCACTCGACGGAATGTCCCGCACCGCCCCCTGCCCGCACGCCGCTGTGTCCAAATGGACGGCGCCACTGCCCGGATGGATCAACGGCGCCTTGCGGGGCGTTAGCCGCCGGGGCTGCCGGGGCACTCGTGGCGCACGGCGGATCCGGCCCCGGACCGCTGCCCCCTGCCCGGAGGTGAAAGAACATGGCTGGCCATGGAGGAAACGTCATCGACGAGCTGATGACGGATCACCGTGAAGTCGAGGAGCTGTTCGGCCGGATCGAGGCGCTGCCGCCCGGCAGCAAGGACCGCAAGCTCCATGCCGACCAGGTGACGATGGAACTGGTGCGGCACTCGGTGGCGGAGGAGGCCTACCTCTACCCGGCCGTGCGCGAGCACGTGCCCGGTGGTGGCGCCATCGCCGACAAGGAACTCGAGGACCACGCCAAGGCCGAGCAGATCATGAAGGACCTGGAGGGCTGCGACGCGACCGACCCCGAGTTCGACCGGCTCATCGGCATGCTCATGACCGAGATCCGCTCGCACGTGGCCGACGAGGAGGGCAACCTCTTCCCCCAGCTGCGCGCCGCGTGTCCCCCGGAGGCGCTGGACCAGCTCGGCGACAAGGTGCGCCAGGCGAAGAAGACGGCTCCGACCCGTCCGCACCCCATGGCGCCGGACAAGCCGCCGGCCAACAAAATGCTGGCGCCCGGCGCGGGCCTGGTGGACCGCATCCGCGACGCCCTGTCCGGCCGCGGCAAGCACGCCTGACGTCGAAGTCCGACAGGAAAGGGCCCGCCGCTTCGGGGACGGCGGGCCCTTCCGCGTGGGGGGCGCACCGGTGTGACGGCCCGCGCGTGCCCTGATGAGAGCGGCTCGCGCGCGGCCCTCAGGTCAGCAGCCGTCCCACGGCCTCGACCATGTGCCCCGGCGTCGCCTCCCGGTCCGCCCCGGCGCAGGCGTCGTCGCCGAAGACGACCGCGGGCACCTTGTACGGCGCCCGGTCCCCCACCGGGGCCGCCTTCGAGGGCAGCGAGACGACGGGCGTACCGACCGCCGACGCCAGGTGCGCGCTGTCCGCGTCCCCGGCGAGGACGCAGTCGGCGTGGCGCAGCACCCCGACCAGCGTGCGCGGCGAGGTCCGTCCGCCCAGGTCGACGGCGGTACCGCCGGCGACCCGCCGGATGACGGCGGCTTCCTGCGCCCTGCCGGTCACGGCGACCCGGTGCCCGGCGTCCGCGAGCAGCGCGGCGGTTCGCGCACAGCGTTCGGCGCCCCACTCCGCTGACTGCGCCGCCGCCCCGGGGTGCAGTACGACGTACGGCCCGTTGCCGCCGGTGAGCTGAGCGGTGTCCGGCGCGGGCAGCACCCGCAGCCGGCCGTCGTCGCCCGGCCGGGGCCGAAAGCCCATGGCGGCGGCCGTGTCGAGGGCCGCCTCGGTCTCGTGCCGGCCGGGCTCACGCCGGTGGCACACGTCGAGGACGCCGGCGGGCTCAAAACCGTCGGCGCCGATCCGGGCCGCCCGGCGCACCGAACGCAGCAGCCGGGCGACGGGCAGCGGACTGTGCCCGCACGGGGTGAGCACCACCGCGGTGTCGTACGCCGTCGCCCGCAGCCGCCGCAGCAGCTCCTCACCGCGGCTTTCCGCGCCCTCCGGGCCGGCCGGTTCCCACACGACGACGTCGGCCACGCGCGGCAGCAGCCGGGCCGCCGGTGCGCCGGCGCGGGTGCACAGCATCGTGACGTCACCGCTGCGGGCGGCCACCGCGCGGACGGCCGGCCCGGCGAGCAGGACGCCGTCGAATCCGTCCAGCCGTACGACGAGCGCCGTCACGACAGCCACCCGCCGCCCGCGGTGCCCACGATCACGGGGGTGCGCTCGGGCCGGGCGGCGGCCAGCGTGCGCTCCAGGCCGTCCTGCCAGGAGACCCTGGGCAGCCAGCCGAAGAGTTCGCGGGCGAAGCCGGTGTCGGGCCGGTGCGGCTCGGGTGCCGCGTCCGCGTCGGCCGTGAACTCCAGCGGCGCGCGGGATCCGGTCAGCTCGATCACCCGGCGGGCCAGCTCCGCGAGCGGCACCCGCTCCTCGCCGCCGATGTCGACGGGCCGTACCGAACGGCCGGCGGCCACGCGCAGCAGACCGTCCACGGTGTCGTCGACGTAGCACAGCGACACGGTCCGGCTGCCGTCGGGCACGGTGACGGGCTCGCCGCGCTCGGCCCGGGCGAGCAGCCGGGAGACCGGTCGGTCGTCGTCGGGACGCATGCGGGGGCCGTAGGTGTCGAAGACCCGCACGATGCCGGCGTTGCTGCCGCGGGCACCGGCGTGGGCGGCCACCAGGGCCTCGGAGAAGCGCATGGTCTCGGCGTAGGCGCTGCACGGGTCGACGGGGTCGGCGTAGGCGTGACCGTCGCCGGTGGACGGGGCCCCGGGGGCGCCGCCGGTGAGATCACAGGCCTCGCAGGCGGAGGCGAGCAGGAAGCGGGCCGCGTCCCGGTCGGCCACGGCGAGCGCCTGGCGGGTGCCGAGGCTGCCCGTGTCCAGCGTCTGCAGCGGGCGGCGGCGGCAGTCGGCGGGCGAGGCGGGCCCGGCGAGGTGCAGGACGAGGTCGTAGGGGCCGGTCAGTACGTCGGGGCAACCGGGGTCGGCCACGTCCAGCTCGAGGAAGCGGAAACCGGGGCGGTCGGCCACGGGGGCGACGTTCTCGGGCCGTCCCGTGGACAGATCGTCGAGGCAGTCGACTTCGACCCCTGAATCCAGCAGGCGCGTCACCAGGTGCGAGCCGAGGAACCCGGCCCCGCCTGTGACCAGGACCCGGCGCCACGGGGGCGGGGTGCCGAGCGTGGGTGCCGACGTCATGAGAAGGCCACTCCTTCCCCGGTGGTGCGTGCTCCCGTGCTCAGGGGCCGCTCCCGGGTGCCCCTCCGAGTCGCTTTCATGCTCTGACGTCTGGTGCGCAGGGGGCTGCTGGGGTCTCGGAATGCTTCACCGGGTGACGGCCGCCACGCGGGTGACGGCCCCCGGACCGGCCCGTCGATCTCTGTGAGCAAGCACACTCACGCCTCAAGTCCCTTGGATGTCAAGCCCTTTGAGGACTCCGGGACGGTCTCCGGGCGGGTGGTGGCCAGCGCTCGCCACCCCCTTCTGTCACGATGGTCCGCGCCGTTATCCGGCATTCGAACGACCGTGCAGCGCAGCCGGCGTTCCCTGTGACCGCCGACGCGCCCCACCGGCGCCCCGACTCGTCTTCGAGTGCCGCACTGTGTCTTCCTCTCCTGATTCCCCCCTGCCCGGTCCTGCCCCCACTCCCACCCCCACCGCGGCCGCGCCTCGTGCCCGCGCGTCCCGCGCCTCCCGCTCGCCCTGGCGGGCCCTGCGCCACCGCGGCATGCGCTGGTGGTCGCTGGCGAACTTCGTCTCCAACGCCGGTACGTGGATGCAGCTCACCGTGCAGAACCTGCTGGTCCTGCAGATCACCGGGTCCGCCGCCGCCACCGGCCTGTCGATGTCCGTGCAGGCCGCGCCCGCGCTGTTCATGAGCCTGCTCGGCGGCGCCGCCGTGGACCGCTGGCCCCGGAAGCTGACGGCGACCGTCAGCCAGGCGCTGCTCGGCGCCGTCGCCTTCGTCACGGCACTGCTCGTGGCGCTGGACCGGCTGGACCTCACCTCGCTGATGATCCTCGCGGCGGTCACGGGCATCGTCGCCACGGTCGACGGACCGGCGTGCGCCCTGCTCGGCAACGACCTCGTGCCCGTGGAGGACCTCCCCTCCGCCATCGGCGTGGGCGCCCTCGTGCACAACGCCGGCCGGCTCACCGGCGCGGCACTGGCGGGCGTCACCGTCGGCTTCCTCGGCACGGCCGCCGCGTACGCCGGGAACGGGCTGTCGTTCCTCTTCGTCGCCGCCGTGATCCCCTTCCTGCGGCCCGCGCCCGGAGCGCCCGGTCGCGGCGAGGGTGGCGCGCGCCTGGCCACGGCGCCCCGGCGCGAGCGCGGCCCGGACATGACCGTGCGCCAGGGGCTCGCCTTCTTCGCCCGCCGGCCCCGGCTGCTGGCGCTGGCGGGGATCACCGGCATCAGCGCGGTCTTCGGCCGCAACTACCAGCTGACGCTCGCCGTCCTCGTCACCGGCCCCCTCGCGGGCGGCGCGGGCTCCTTCGGCACCGTCTCCACCGTGCTCGCCGTCGGCGGCATGCTCGGCGCGGTCCTCGGCGCGCGGCTGCGCCGGCCTTCGGTGCGGCTGGTGGGCATGCTGGCCGCCGCGGGCGGGCTGCTGCAGGTGGTCGCCGGACTGTCGCCGTCCCTGGCGGTGCTGCTGGTGATGGTGCTGCCGATGGCCGTCGTGGAGTCCGTCTCCGACACCGCGGGCACGGCCGTCCTCCAGACGGATCCTCCGGCCCATCTGCGCGGGAGGGTGCTGGGCGTGTGGGGCAGCATCGGCACGGTGTGGGGCCTCGGCGGCCCGCCGGCGCTCGGCCTGCTGATGGAGTGGGCGGGGGCGCGCGGCGCCCTGGTCACCGGCGGTCTCGTCATCGCCGGCACGATCGGCACGGGCCTGCTCCTGCGCGACCGCCGCGCCACCACGCCGGTGCGATTGCGCCCCCAGGAGGGTGACCTGACGGGCCGGGAGTCCCTGAGCACGGCGGCGTGACGGTGCCGGGTGCCTGCGGCGCTGGGTCGTGTTTCGTCTGCGGGTGCGGATGCCTGCGGCGCCGGGTCGTGTGTCGTCTGCGGGTGCGGATGCCTGCGGCGCCGGGTCGTGTGTCGTCTGCGGGTGCGGATGCCTGCGGCGCCGGGTCGTGTGTCGGCTGCGGGTGCGGGTGCCTGCGGCGCCGGGTCGTGTGTCGGCTGCGGGTGCGGGTGCCTGCGGCGCCGGGTCGTGTGTCGGCTGCGGGTGCGTTGTGGCTGGTCGCGCAGTTCCTCGCGCCCCTTTTGTGCCTGCGGCGGCCCGTTGCTGTCCGGTGGGGGTGCCTGTCGCGCCAACGGTTCGTGATGGGTCGGGGCCGGGGTGGGGGGTGTCCGTCCTCGGTCCGGCCGCCCGTTTCCGACGCGCTCGCTGTTGCCCGGTGCCGGACGCTGCGGGCGGACACCCCCCACCCCGTCCCCTTCCCGCCGTCGGCGACTACAGGTCGTCGTCGCCGGAGGGCCGCCTTGTCGTCGGCTCAGGCGATGAGGGCCTGTCCCGGGCGGAGCAGGTCCAGGAGGGGGGCGTGGTGCAGTCCGGCCACGGGGGCGAGGAGGTCCGGGTGGCGCAGCAGGGCCGCCGCACGGCGGTCGCCGTCGTCGGGGGTGACCAGGCGGCGGAACTCCACCGGCAGGCCGGTCGCGTGGTCGCCCTCCAGGAGCGCGGCGACCGCCAGCGCGGCCAGCTCCCCGTCCACGAGCAGGCAGGCCGCCCAGCTGGCCACGACCTCGTCGACCCAGCTCCGCCAGGCGTCCTCGTCGCCGTCCACCGCCGCGGCACCGTCCGCGCCGGTGATCCAGTCGAGCCGGCCGGACCCACCCGGTCCGGCCATGCCGACCAGGGCGGCGTCCATCACCGTCGGGTAGCGCAGCCAGGCGGCGACCGTCACGGCCTGCCGGGCCTGGACCTCGCACAGGGCGGAGGAGAGCGCGCCGCCGCACGCCGGGTAGGCGCTGGTCAGCCAGTGGGAGGTCGCCGCGATGAGCGGGGAGAGGTCTGCGTGCACTGCGGAGCCGTCCGAAGCCGCTGGGGGAAGGGGAACCGCACAAAACGGTAGCCCCTGCCCCCGGTGCTCCGGTCCCCGCCGACGGCGTGCTTTCGACCACATCCGCCGGAACCGTCACTCGACGAGAGTGCTGCGGCCCAGACAGGTCTGCGGCCCGGCATCCGGCACCGGGATCGGGGGAAAGCCGAGGCGGTCGTAGCCTCCCGCGGCGGTGTTGGCGCTGACCATGCCAGCCGGTACGCCCCGCTCGTGCAGCGCGCCGAGGAAGGTGGGCAGCAGGCGGCGAACAGCGTCGCCAGCGTCGTGCGCGCG
Source organism: Streptomyces sp. NPDC097129 (assembly GCF_055668065.1). Lineage (NCBI taxonomy): Bacteria > Bacillati > Actinomycetota > Actinomycetes > Kitasatosporales > Streptomycetaceae > Streptomyces > Streptomyces sp. NPDC097129. The sequence continues at coordinate 496,841 of NZ_JBVOQE010000003.1, forward strand.
CAGACCTCCGCGGCGCCGTCGGTGGGAGCGCTCCCGTGAGGGGTTCAGAAGAGGCCCGCACCCTTCTCCGGATACGGGCCCAGCCTCGTCTGCGGAGGTCAGCTGCCGCTCAGCCGCGCGCGCAGCAGTTCCTTGCCCAGCTCGGCGCCCTTGCGGCTGTCCGCCTGGGCCTTGCGGAACAGGTCGGCGGCCTCGGAGTCCTTCTCACGCTCGGCGTCCTGGATGTAGCTCTCCAGCCGGAGCGCGTTGCTCAGGCACGCCTCGACGTACCAGATCAGGTTGTAGTCCTTGTCCTGCGTGCCGGTGACGCCGCCGGTCTCCGTGTTGCTGGTCATGCGGGCACCCTCCGTCCGATTCGGCGATTGCCGTCAATGCGGCTGCCGTCAGTACGACGGGGGGCGGGTACCCGTACGCGTCGCCGCCACACGCCGCACTCGCCGCCTCGATGTCCCCACGAGACCTATGTCTCGCCGGGACAGATGTCGCAATGGGACACGACAGGGCCTACGGTGGACGCATGACGGCAACGCAGCCCCCGCTCCCCGAGGACCGACGCCGGCGCAAGGCGCGGCAGACCCGTGAGGCGCTCGCCGCGGCCGCGCTGGAGCTGATCCTGGAGCGCGGTCTGGCCGCCACCACGGTCGAGGCGATCGCCGAGCGCGCCGACGTGACCCGGCGCACCTTCAGCCGCCACTTCGTCGGCAAGGAGGACGCCGCCCTCGACTTCGTCCGCGGTGACGGCGCCCGGATCAACGCCCTGCTCAGCGCGCGGCCCGCCGACGAGCCCGCGCTGCTCGCCTACCGGCGTGCGGTGCGCGACTGGCTGGCCGACCGCGACAACCCGGCGTGGCACCTGCGCCCGCAGATGCGGCGCCTGCTGGCGCTGCTGGACCACGAGCCGGCACTGTTCGCCGCCTATCAGCGCATCCGGGTCGACGCCCAGGAGGAGTCGACCCGCATCGTCGCCGAGCGGCTCGGGACCGACGACGTCCGGGACGTGCGCCCGGCCGTCGTGGTCGACGCCGCCGCCGGCGTCCTCACGGCCGCGCTGCGCCTGTGGGCGCGCGGCACGGCCGGTCGCGACCCGGGAGCCGCAGACCTCGCCGCCCTGGTGGAGCGGGCCTACGACGCCCTCATCGACGAGGCCGCGGTCGCGGTCCCGTCCGGCACTACCGAAGAGTGAGAACACCATGAGCACCACCCCTGCCGGCTCCACCGTCCCCGACTACGGCACCGAGTTCGCCGGAAAGAGCGCTCTGATCACCGGCGCGGCCTCCGGTATCGGACTGGCCACCGCGCGGCGTCTGGGCGCCGGCGGAGCGAACGTCGTCATCGCCGACCACAACGCCGACGGCGCCGGGCGGGCCGCCGCGGAACTGTCGGCGGAGGGCGTCAAGGCCGTCGCCGTCGAGCTGGACGTCACCCGTCCGCAGTCCGTGGAGGCGGCGGTGCGGTTCACCGTCGACACCTTCGGCGGCCTGGACCTCGCGGTGAACAACGCCGGCATCGGCGGCCCGAGCCCGCCGACCGGGTCGTACGACATCGCCGCCTACGACCGGGTCGTGCGCACCAACCTGGACGGCGTCTTCTACTCGCTGCGCTACGAGCTGCCCGCGATCGAGGCGGGCGGCACGGGCGGTGCGATCGTGAACGTCGCCTCCATCCTCGGCTCGGTCGGCTTCGCGGGTTCGCCCGCTTACGTCGCCGCGAAGCACGGGGTGGTGGGGCTGACCAGGACGGTGGCCGCCGAGTACGCGGCCAAGGGAGTCCGCGTCAACGCCGTCGGCCCCGGCTTCATCGAGACCCCGCTGCTCGCGGACATGGACCGCGCCGCCTACGACGGGCTGGTGGGTCTGCATCCGGCCGGTCGCCTCGGGCGGGCGGAGGAGGTGGCCGAGCTGATCGTCTTCCTGCTGTCGGACCGCGCGTCCTTCGTGCACGGCGGCTATCACCTGGTCGACGGGGCCTACACCGCCGTCTGAGCCGAGCTGTTTCAGGCTTGAGAGGAGCCGCATCATGAAGGCACTGCAGTACCGCACGATCGGCCGGCCGCCGGAGGTCGTCACCGTCCCCGATCCCGAACCCGGGCCCGGGCAGGTGCTGTTGAAGGTCACCGCCGCGGGTGTCTGCCATTCCGACATCGCGGTGATGAGCTGGGCCGCCGAGGGCTTCCCGTACCGGCTGCCCCTCACCCTCGGCCATGAGGGCGTCGGCACCGTCGCCGCGCTCGGGGCGGGCGTGACCGGGGTGCAGGAGGGCGACGCGGTCGCCGTCTACGGGCCCTGGGGGTGCGGGACGTGCGCCAAGTGCGCCGAGGGCAAGGAGAACTACTGCCTGCGCGCCGCGGAGCTCGGCATCCATCCGCCGGGGCTGGGCGCGCCGGGCGCGATGGCGGAGTATCTGCTGGTCGACGATCCGCGGCACCTGGTACCGCTGGACGGGCTGGACCCGGTTGCGGCGGTGCCGCTGACCGACGCGGGGCTGACGCCGTATCACGCGATCAAGCGGTCGCTGCCGAAGCTGGTGGCCGGGTCGACAGCGGTCGTGATCGGTGCGGGCGGGCTGGGGCATGTGGCGATCCAGCTGCTGCGGGCGCTGTCGCCCGCTCGGGTCGTCGCGCTCGACGTGAGCGAGGACAAGCTGTGGCTCGCCCGGCAGGTCGGCGCGCACGAGGCGGTGCTGTCGGATGCGCGGGCCGCGGACGCCGTGCGGGAACTCACCGGCGGGGTGGGGGCGGAGGCCGTGTTCGACTTCGTGGGCGCGGAGCCGACGGTGCGGACGGCGGGGGCGGTCGCGGCCGTCGAGGGCGACGTCACGATCGTCGGGATCGGGGGCGGGGCGCTGCCGGTGGGGTTCGGCAGCCTGCCATTCGAGGTGTCGGTGTGTGCGCCGTACTGGGGGACGAGGAGTGAGCTGATCGAGGTGCTGGCGCTGGCTCGGGACGGGGTGGTGTCGGTGCGTACGGAGACGTTCTCGCTGGATGACGCGCCGGTGGCCTATGAGCGGTTGCATGAGGGGCGGGTGCGGGGGCGGGCGGTGATTTTGCCTCACGGGTGAGGGTGCCTGGTGCCTGGTGCCTGCGGTGCTGGGTCGTGTTTCGGGTGCGGGTGGGTGGGGGCTGGTCGCGCCGTTCCCCGCGCCCCTGAAATGCCTGCGGCGGCCCGTTGCTGTCGCGTCGTGGCGTGCGTCGCGCCTACCGGCGGTTATGAGTCGGGGCCGGGGTGGGGGGTGTCCGTCCTCGGTCCGGCCGCCCGTTCCCGACGACGGCGCCCTGTGCCGGTGCCGGACGCTGCGGGCGGACACCCCCCACCCCGTCCCCTTCCCGCCGCGCGCGGGTGCAGCAACGCCGTGGCGCGTGTCTTCAACCGGCAGGGCTGCGGGCAGTCGTGCTCGCCGGCCAGCCGCACGCCGGGCCACGTGCCCCGCCGCGGTGGGGGGCGGCCGCGTGCGGGGCGGTGGGGGCATAAGCTCGGTGGATGGCGAAGTACTTCGACGTGCACCCCGACAATCCCCAGCCGCGCACCATCGCGCAGGTCGCCGCGAGTATCCGGGACGACGCGCTCATCGCGTATCCGACGGACTCGTGTTACGCCCTGGGCTGCCGGCTCGGCAGCCGTGACGGCATGGAGCGGATCCGTTCCATCCGGCAGCTGGACGACCGGCACCACTTCACCCTGGTGTGCCAGGACTTCGCGCAGCTCGGCCAGTTCGTGCGGGTGGACAATGACGTGTTCCGGGCGATCAAGGCCTCGACGCCCGGCAGTTACACGTTCATCCTCCCGGCGACCAGGGAGGTGCCGCGCATGCTGCAGCACCCCAAGAAGAAGACCGTCGGCGTGCGCATTCCCGACCACACGGTCACCCAGGCCCTGGTCGCCGAGCTGGGAGAGCCGCTGGTGTCCAGCACACTGCTGTTGCCCGGCGAGGACGAGCCGATGACGCAGGGGTGGGAGATCAAGGACCGCCTCGACCATGTCCTCGACGCCGTGCTCGACTCCGGCGACTGCGGGACCGAGCCGACGACGGTCGTCGACTTCTTGGGCGGCGAGGCCGAGATCGTGCGGCGCGGCGCCGGGGACGTGACCCGCTTCGAGTGAGGGGGGCGGGGCCCGGAAGGGCGATCCGTGGTCTGTGCAACGATGTGGTGATCCGGACCGCCGAGCGTGATGAGGTGCCGCACCATGACCTCCGTTCAGGGAACAGACGTCGAGATCCCGACCCCCGACGGCAGCGCCGACGCCTACCTGGCCCGCCCCGCCGACGGGCGGCCCCGGCCGGGTGTCCTGCTCTACCAGGACGCCTTCGGGCTGCGGCCGCATCTGCGGTCCATGGCCGACCGGCTCGCGGGCGCCGGGTACGCCGTGCTGGTGCCCAACGTCTTCTACCGGCACGGGCGGGCGCCGGTCGTGGAGCTGCCCGAGTTCATCGACCCGGCCGCACGTCCGGAGATGTGGCAGAAGCTGCGTCCGATCATGCGGTCGCTGACGCCCGACCGCGCGGTGCGGGACGCCGGCGCCTATCTGGAGTGGCTGGCCGGCTCCCCGTACGTGGCGGACGGGCCGGTGGCGGTCACCGGTTACTGCATGGGCGCCCGGCTGGCGCTGCGCACGGCCGGCGCCTGTCCGGGCCGGGTCGCCGCGGCGGCCGGCTTCCACGGCGGGCAGCTCGCCACGGACGCCCCGGACAGCCCCCACCTGGTGGCGGACCGGGTGAGGGCGGAGCTGTACTTCGGCCACGCCGACCAGGACCCGTCCATGGACCCCGAGCAGATGCGGCGGCTGGAGGACGCGCTCACCGCGGCGGGCGTCCGGCACCGCTGCGAGGTCTACCCGGGCGCGCCGCACGGGTACACGCAGGCCGACACCGCCTCGTATCAGGAGGAGGCCGCGGAGCGGCACTGGGTCGCGCTGCTGGACCTTCTGGGGCGCACCTTCGGCGAGGGCTGAGGCGGGCGGGACGGCCTCGGCGCGGGCGTCCTTCTACTGTGCGGATTATTGACATGAGCGCGTCTCAGGGGAAATCTGAGAGCGCTCTCAGAACGGTCCGGACCAATCCCGGTCCGGCCTCCCCCCACACCGCACGGAGGTGCAGCGTGCTCGCACGCCTGAAGCACCGGGTCCTCGCCGCGGCGGCGACGGCAGCCCTGATCGGTGGCGTCGTCGCCGTACAGGCGCCGTCGACGGCGCACGCCGCGGTACCGGACACCATCCCGCTGAAGCTGACGAACAACTCCGGCCGTTCCGAGCCGGTGTACGTCTACACGCTGGGCACCCTGCTGACGACCGGTCAGCAGGGGTGGGCCGACGCGAACGGCTCCTTCCACCCCTGGCCGGGCGGCGGCAATCCGCCCGTGCCCGCGCCGGACGCGTCGATCCCCGGGCCGGCCGCCGGGCAGTCGAAGACGATCCGCATCCCGAAGCTGTCCGGCCGGATCTACTTCTCCTACGGCCGCAAGCTGGACTTCCGGCTGGCGACCGGCGGGCTGGTGCAGCCGGCCGTGCAGAACCCGAGCGACCCCAACCGGGACATCCTCTTCAACTGGTCCGAGTACACGCTCGACGACGGCGGTCTGTGGCTCAACAGCACCCAGGTGGACATGTTCTCCGCGCCGTACACCGTCGGGGTGCAGCGGCCGGACGGCAGCACGGTGAGCACCGGGCACCTCAAGGCGGGAGGGTACCGCGCGGTGTTCGACGCGCTGCGGGGCCAGGCGGGCGGCTGGGGCCGACTGATCCAGACCCGGTCCGACGGCACGGTGCTGCGGGCGCTGTCCCCGGGGCACGGGCTGGAGAGCGGGGCGCTGCCGGCGTCCGTCATGGACGACTACATCAACCGGGTGTGGCAGAAGTACGCCGGCTCCACGCTGACCGTGTCCCCGTTCGCCGACCAGCCGGCCAGGAAGTTCTACGGACGGGTCGCCGGCGGCGTCATGAACTTCACCGACGGCACGGGCGCGGTCGTCACGTCGTTCAGCAAGCCGGACGCGGACAGCGTCTTCGGCTGCCACAAACTGCTCGACGCCCCCAACGACGCGGTGCGCGGCCCGATCTCGCGCACGCTGTGCGCCGGTTTCAACCGCACCACGCTGCTGACCAACCCCAGTCAGCCGGACACCTCCGCCGCCGGTTTCTACCAGGACGCGGTGACCAACCACTACGCCAGGATCATCCACGACCGCATGGCCGACGGAACGGCGTACGCGTTCGCCTTCGACGACGTGGGGCACCACGAGTCCCTGGTGCACGACGGCGCCCCGCAGCAGGCGTATCTGACACTGGATCCGCTGGACTGACCCGGGCTGGTGTCCGGCCCCGCGAAACCGTTCATATCGTCGCAATGTCCGGATCGTAGGATCGTCGCGAGATCGTGGACGGCACGCAGGTGCCCGGATGACGGAGGTGCCCGTGCCGCCCGCCGCACGCCCCCTGCGCAAGCTCGGCTTCCTGACCATCGGCCTGTTCGACGAGGCCGATCCCGGCCCGGGTCACGCCTCGACGCTGGAACTGATCGAGCTCGGTGAACGGCTCGGGTTCGACAGTGCCTGGGTGCGGCACCGGCACCTCCAGTACGGCGTCTCGTCCCCGGTGGCGGTGCTGGCGGCGGCCTCGCAGCGCACCCGGCGGATCGAGCTGGGCACCGCGGTGATCCCGCTGGGCTGGGAGAACCCGCTGCGGCTGGCGGAGGACCTGGCGACGGTGGACGTCCTGTCCGGCGGGCGCCTCAACCCGGGCGTGAGCGTGGGCCCGCCGACGCACTACGACCAGGTCAAGGGCGCCCTGTACCCGGACAGCGCCGAGGTCGAGGACTTCGGCTACGGGCGGCTGGAACGGCTGCTGGACGCGGTGCGGGGCAAGCCGGTCACGGAGTTCGGCGGGAGGGAGGGGTTCGAGACCACGCTGCGGCAGCCGCATGTCGCATACAGCTCGGACCGGGTCCAGCCGCACTCCCCCGGCCTCGGCGGCCGGCTCTGGTACGGCGGCGGCAGCCCGCGCTCCGCCCGGTGGGCCGGTGAGCACGGCATGAACCTGCTCACCAGCAGCGTCGTCAAGGCCGGGGAGGGGGACGGTCCGTGGGACTTCGCGCGGATCCAGCGGGATCTGATCCGCGCCTTCCGGGACGCCCATCCGGACGGCGAGGCCGCCCGGGTGTCGCAGGGGCTGGTCGTCGTGCCGACGGACTCCGCCACGCCCGAGCAGCGCGCCCGGTACGAGGCGTACGCGGCCGCCCGGCTGCCGCGTACGGCGTCCCCGCAGGGCCCCGGGCGGCTGCTGTTCGCCCCGGACCTGGTCGGCACGTCCGAAGAGATCGCCGCACGCCTGCACGCCGACCCCGCGTTCCGCGAGGTGGACGAGGTGGCGTTCGCGCTGCCGTTCACCTTCGGGCACGAGGACTACGTACAGATCCTCACCGACATGGCGACCGGGCTGGGACCGGCGCTGGGGTGGCGGCCCGCCGCCGGCTGACCTACCAGCGGCCGGGCGCGCTCCCGGTGATCGCCTGCGACGGCCGGCCGTCCACCCCGGTGGGCACGTCCCCGGCGAGCATCACCCGGTGCATGATCCGCGGGAAGCCGAGGTGCGCGTTGTCGCTCGGCGCGAGGTGGATGGTGGCCCGGTTGTCCCAGAAGGCGACGGTGCCCGGCTCCCAGCGCAGGCGCACGGTGTACTCGGGGCGCACGGCCTGCTCCAGGAGCATGTCGAGGACGGCTCGGCTCTCGGCGCGGGACAGCCCGGTGATCTGCTCGACGTAGTAGCCGTTGACGAAGAGGATCCGCTCCCCCGTCTCCGGGTGGACCCGCACCAGCGGATGCACGGTCGCGGTCTGGTGGTCGAGCAGGTGGCGGACGTAGGCGTCGTCGCCGGGCCGCGGCTGGTAGCCGACGCCGAGCCGGTGCTCGGCCCGCAGCCCGTCCACGAAGTCCCGCACGGGAGCGGACAGTCCGTCGTACGCCGCGGCCAGGTTCGACCAGGTGGTGTCGCCGCCGTACGGCGGTACGGCCTCGGCGCGCAGGATCGTCGCCGCGGGCGGGTCGACGCGGGCGCCGTGGTCGCAGTGCCAGCCGCGCAGCAGGGTGTGGCGGCGGCGCTGCAGCCACTCGTCGTGCTCCATGCCGAACCGGCCGCCCAGTTCCAGCCGGTCGGCGGTGGTCTCGACCTCGGGTACGCCGGCCGGGGAGGCGCTGCCCCGCCGGGGCAGCACCACCGGCTCGCCGAACCGGCGCGCGAACGCGACATGCGCGGCGTGGTCGAGGTGCTGTCCGCGGAAGAACACCACCTTCCAGCGCAGCACGGCCGCGCGCATCGCGGCGACCACCGCGTCACTCAGCTCCCCGGCCAGGTCGACGCCGCTGATCTCGGCGCCGATGTACCCGGCGGCCGGCCGCACCTCCACCCCGGCCACCGGCGTCGTCCCGTCCGTCCCAGGGCTGTCCGTCGTCATGCGCACTCCGGTGGTCGTGGGCGTTCACCTGCCTCGAAGAGCGTGACAGGGAACTCCCGCCGGGGCGAGACCGCCGGGCCGGACACCGGCTCACACCGTGAACTCCCGGATGACCACGTTCCGGAAGACCGCCTCGCCGTCGATCGTGAACAGGGCCAGGCCCGTGTCGAGGAGGTAGGGGAAGACCTCCGAGGAGTGCACATGGCGGCCGTCGTCGACGAACATCTCCACGCTCGTGCGGTCCACCAGGATGCGCAGCCGCACCGAGCGCGCCGCCGGGTCGAAGGGGCTGTGGCTCTCCTGCCAGCGGGACGAGGCGTCGGGGTTCACGGTGGGGCGGCGGTTGAGGAAGGCGTAGTCGCCGTAGACGCCGGCGTCGATGTGCCGGACGCCGTCGGGTGAGCGGCGCAGTTGCAGGCCGGCGCCGGTGAGCCGGTCCCAGGTGATCTCGCAGCTCACCTCGTAGGACGTGCCCCGGTAGTCCAGGAGCCGGGTGCCGTCGACCGTCACGTCGCCCACCCGCACGGTCCGCGTGACGTACTGGTCCAGCGCGGCCACCGGGCGTGAGGCCAGGTAGTAGCCGCCCGACGCGGCGCGCACGAGGCGGATCTCGCGGACGATCGAGTCGGTGCCGTTGAAGCCGTCGCAGTCGAGGGTGGGGGTGGTGTGGGCGTAGTCCCAGTTGTTCAGCCAGCCCAGCGCGTAGCGTGCCCGCTCGTCGAGGGCGCCGCGTGCGTCCCGCTTGTCGAAGGTGACCGCGGCGTACCAGTCCCAGCCGTGGTCGAGCCACTGCGGTTCGGAGGCGTCGGGGGTGAAGTGCGAGCCGTCGAAGGCGCCCGTCCAGTAGGCGTACGTGTTCGGCAGGCCGGCGCCCTTGCCGTTGGCGCTCGCCCCCAGGACCCACTTCGGTGTGCCGTCGTCGGCGGTGATGCGGAACAGGTCGGGGCACTCCAGCACACCGATGCCGTCGTGCGTGAAGGAGCCGGCGGGGGTCCAGGTGCGCAGGTCGGGCGAGTGGTGGAAGCCGAGCTTGTCGCCCTCGGCGAGGGCCATCACCCAGCGGCCGCGCTCGTCGTCGCGGATCACCTTCGGGTCGCGGAAGTCGCGCACCCCCGGGTTCGGCAGGACGGGCGCGTTCCCGTACGGCCGGAAGGTGAGGCCGCCGTCGGTGGAGACGTACAGGAACTGCGCCTGGGAGGTCGGGCCGTCGTCGGGCGACATGGTCACCAGGACGACGACCGCGCCCTTGCCGAAGCCGGCCGTGCCGTCGGTGTCCACCACCGCCGAACCCGACCAGACGTCGCCGTTGGGGGTGGTGTCCTTCGGGACGGCGATGCCGCGGTCGGTGAAGGAGACCAGGTCGGAGCTGGTGGCCAGGCGCCAGGCGGTGCCGACGGCGCCGGTCGTGTAGTCCGCGTTGTACAGGTAGTAGTACCGGTACTCGCCGTCGATCCAGACCGGGCGCTGCGGATCGTTCTTCCACTGGCCGGGGACGGTGAGGTGATAGCGGGCACGGTAGCTCGCGCAGCCCGCCGCCGTGGCCTTCGGCTTCGCCGCTGCCGGTACCGCCGGCAGCAGCGCCGCCGTGGCGCCCGCGGCCGAGCCGGCGAACAGGGCTCTTCTGGACATGCCACGCATCAGATTTCGTTCCTCTCGTCGCAAACGGCGGCTCACGGGACCAGGACTGTAGACCTAACTCGTTAAAGGTCAAGGCGTGCAACCGTCTTGACAGCGGCCTGACCGGGTTCTCATCATCTGGGCATCACTGCTCGACTAACACGAGTTAGGCCCTTCGATGACCGACCCGCACCTCCCCCGCCGCACGCTGCTGCGGTACGGCGCCTACGGCACGGCCGCCGCTGCCGTCGCCGGTACCGCCGCGAGCTGGGACCGGCTCACCGGAGCCGACATCCCCGGCCGCGACGACGGCTCCCTCGTCGTCGCGACCCTCGGCTCCGCGTTCTCCCCGGACGGCGTGCGCACCCTGCTGGACGGCTTCCGCAGGCTGCATCCCGGCATCAAGGTCCGCGTCAACGCCGTACAGGCCGTGGACTGGTCGGACTTCTTCGCCAAGATCCTCACCCAGATCGCCGCGGGCACCGCGCCCGACCTGGTCTATGTCGCCACCGAGGGCGTGCAGCTGTTCGCGCAGCGGCTCGGCGTCGCGCTGGACCGCTGGGTGAAGCGTGACGCGGCCGAGCTGCGCGAGTACTTCGCCGACGTCCACCCCTCGCTGGTCGAGTCGATGATGTACGAGGGGAGCCTCTACCAGCTGCCGATCGAGTTCAACGCCGCCGACATGTATCTCAGCACGCAGGTGCTGCGGCGGGCCGGCGCCGACCTCCCGGACGCCGAGTGGACCCGGGACGACTTCACCGCGCTGCTGCGCCGGATGAAGCGGGCGAGCGACTCCCACTTCACGCCGTACTTCTGGACCAACCGGCTGTGGGGCGGCGTGGTGCCCTGGCTGTTCGCCAACGGCACCAACCTGCTGACCGAGTCCAAGGCGCCGGGCGGCGACTGGCTGTGGAACGCCTTCTACCCGGCCGGTCAGCGGCACGGGCGCGGCGGCGGCTTCCGCTGGAGGACCCCGCAGGCCACCTCCGACCGGGTCGAGGAGACGTACGACTACCTCGCCTCGCTGGTGCGCGACGGGCTGTGCAGCCGCCCCGAGGGCGGCAACGGTCAGAACCTGATCGGCGTGTTCTCCACCGGCCGGGTCGGCGTCACGCCCGCGGGCGGCTTCTGGGCGGGCGGCCTGCATCTGGCCGGGGTGCGGCCGGACGGCTTCGACACGCAGTACTTCCCGCGCTGGCGTACCCACCGCATGCAGTACGGCGCGGCCGGTTACGCCATGCTGCGCACGTCCAGGCGGCAGGACGAGGCATGGGAGTTCATCAAGTACTCCGCCCGCCGCGACACCCTGACCCGGCTGTTCAGCACCAACCAGACGACCCCGGCCCGCCGCTCGATGCTGACGGCCGACCGCTACCGCGAGACGGGACCGGCCAACTGGCGGGTCTTCTACGACACCCTCGACCGGTTCCCCGGCACCGGGCCGATCCCGGCGCCACCGCAGGTCGCCGAGGTGGAGCAGGTGCTGCTGAAGCACACCGGCACGGCCCTGTCCGCCCCGCGCGCGGTGCGCCCCGCGCTGCGCCGGATGCAGGGCGACCTGGAGAAGGCCATGGAGCGTGCGATATGACGAACACTCAGCTCCCGCCCACGCGGCCGGTGCGCCGTACGGCCGGGGCGCCCGTCGCGGCGTCGGGCCGGCCCGCCGGGCGCGAACGCGGCACACGGCTGCTGGCCACACTGTTCCTCGCGCCCACGATCGTCGGCATCGTCGTCTTCACCGTCGTGCCGATCGCCGGCTCGGTGGTGCTGAGCCTGTTCCGCTGGAACGTCATCGACTCGCCGGGCTTCGCCGGAGCGGCCAACTACCGGGAGGTGTTCGGTGACTCGACGGTGCTGGTGTCCTTCCGCAACACGCTGGTGTTCATGGTGCTGGCCGTCGCCCTGCAACTGCTGATCGCGCTGGTGCTGGCGATCGTGGTGAACGGACGGATGCCCGCATGGCTGCGCTCGGTGTTCCGCTCGGCGTTCTTCTTCCCGCTGGTGCTGTCGGCGGCGTCGATCTCGGTGGTGATGAAGTACCTGTTCAACCAGGACTTCGGTGTCGTGAACTGGGCGCTCGGGCTGATCGGGATCGCCCCGGTGCCGTGGCTGACGTCGGAGCACGCGGCGATGGCGGCGGTGATCCTCGTCTATGTGTGGCAGCAGTTCGGGTTCTCGTTCCTGCTGTTCGTGGGCGGTCTGAACAACATCCCGAAGGAGGTCCACGAAGCGGCCGCCCTCGACGGGGCTACCGGCCTGCGCAAGCACCTCGCCATCACGCTGCCGCTGCTGTCGCCGACGCTGCTGGTGGCGTCCGTGGTGGGCATCATCAACGCCCTCCAGGTCTTCGAGCAGCCGTACGTGCTGACGAACGGCGGCCCCGGCGACTCCACCCGCACGGTCGTGATGGTCATCTACGAGACCGCGTTCGAGCAGCTGCGCTTCGGTGAGGCGTCCGCGGTGGGCGTGCTGCTGTTCGTGCTGATCATGGCGGTCACCGCCCTCCAGTTCCGGCTCAGCCGGCGTTTCGTCCACTACCAGTGAGCCCGGTGAGCGACATGAGCCAAGCGACCCCGCCCCTGAGCCGTACCCGCACCTTTCTCGCGCCGTGGGCGCGCATCGCCGCCCTGACGCTGTGCGCGCTGCTGACGCTCGGCCCGGTGATCTGGACCGTCTCCACCTCGCTGCGCACCCCTGCCGAGTCCTTCGACCTGCCGCCGCGGATCATCCCGGCGCACCCCACGGCCGAGGCGTACCGAGGGGTGTTCGACCAGATCGACGTGTGGCTGCTGGCGCTGAACTCCACGCTGGTGACGGCGCTGGTCGCGGCCGGCCAGATGATCACCGCGGGCCTGGCGGGCTACGCCTTCGCGCGTCTGGAATTCCGCTTTAAGAAGCCGCTGTTCGGACTGGTCCTGGCGACGATGATGGTGCCGCTGCAGGTGACCATCGTGCCGGTCTTCCTGGTCCTGAAGACGATGGGCCTGACCGACACGCTGCTCGGGCTGATCGTCCCCGCCTTTCCGACCGCGTTCGGCACCTTCCTGATGCGCCAGTACTTCCTCGGCATGCCGAAGGACCTCGGCGAGGCGGCCATGCTGGACGGCGCGGGCCCGTGGCGGATCTTCCGGTCCGTGTACGCGCCGCTGGCCGCGCCCGGCCTCGCCATCGTCGGCGTCCTCGCCTTCAACTACCACTGGAACGAGTTCTTCCGGCCGCTGATCCTGGAGACCTCCAGCCAGAACTACACGCTGCCGCTGGGCCTGGTCTCCCTCCAGGGCAACCTCGGCACCGGTTCGATCTCCGTCGTCCTCGCCGGAGTCGTGCTGTCCATGATCCCGGCCGTCGCCGTGTTCCTCGTCGGCCAGCGCCCTCTCCGTGAGGGCATCACCTCCGCAGGAGTCAACCGTTGAGCCTCGCCCACGCCCCGCGCTTCCGGGTCCGTCCGCCCGCCCACTGGGTCAACGACCCCAACGGGCCCTTCCACTGGCGCGGCCGCTACCACCTCTTCTACCAGCACAACCCCGAAGCTGCGGTGCACGGCTCCATCCACTGGGGGCACGCCTCCAGCCCTGACCTGGCCCACTGGACCCACCACCCGATCGCGCTGGCCCCCGCCCCCGGCGGCCCCGACGAGGCCGGCTGCTGGTCGGGGTGCGTGGTCGACGACGACGGCGTGCCGACCGCCGTGTACACCGGGATCGACAACCACCACACCGGCCTCGGCGCCGTCTGCCTGGCCCGCGCCACCGACCCGGGCGACGCCACGCTCACCGAGTGGAAGGCACTGCCGGAGCCCGTGCTGTCCGGTCCGCCCGAGGGCCTGGACGTGGTCATGTTCCGCGACCCGTTCGTCTTCCGTCACGCCGGCCACCGCTGGGCACTGGTCGGCGCGGGCCACGCCGACGGTACGCCGTCGGTCCTGCTGTACGACTGCGACGACCTGACGGCGTGGCGGTTCGCCGGGGTGCTGCTGGACGGCGACGACCCGGTCGCGGCGGACGCGTTCGGCGACGGGGCCGTGGGCTGGGAGTGTCCGCAGCTCGCCCTCACCCCGGGCGGCGCGTGGGTGCTGGTGCTGTCCCTGTGGGACGGCGACCCGTGCAGCACCGGATACCTGACGGGGCGTCTGCTCGACGACGCCGAAGGCGGCCTGCGCTTCGAGGCCCGCACGGGCGGCCGCCTCGACCAGGGCCGTGACTTCTACGCCCCCGCCGTGCTGCAGGAGCCGGACCGTGCCCTGATGTGGGGCTGGTCCTGGGAGGCGCGGGAGGCGGCGGAGGTGGAACGCGCGGGCTGGGCCGGCGTGCTCACCGCGCCCCGGGTCCTCGACGTGGCCGAGGACGGCTCCGTGCGCCTGTCCCCCGCCCCGGAGCTGGCCCTGCTGCGCGCCCCCGAGCCGTTCGTGACGGCCCCGGGCCGGGCGCCGCTGCCGGAGGCGTACGACCTGGAGGTCACCGCGAGCGCCCCGGTCACCGTGTCGCTGCTGCGCTCGGCGTCCGGCGAGGAGCTGACGGTCCACCTGGACCCGCCCGCCGGCACGCTCACCCTGGACCGCTCGGCCTGGCCTCGTGCGGGCCGGGAGGGCTCGGCGCCGGTCGTGCTGCGGACCCCGGCCCGCACGTTCCGGGTGCTGGTCGACGGCTCCCTGCTGGAGCTGTTCGCCGACGACCGCGCCATGGCCACCGAGCGCGTCTACCGGCGTCCGGGCGACGTGCCCGAGCTGGTCGTCACCGGGGAGGACGCGGTCGTCACCGGGTGGGAGCAGGTCCCACCGACGCACGGCTGACCACCGGGCACGCGATCCGCCGCACCGTCGCCGCCGGTGTACGGCCCGTCTCGATGGCGTCCAGCAGCAACTCGGCGGCGGCCTCGCCCATCTCCCGGTGCGGGAGGGCGACACTCGTCAGGGCGGGGGTCAGAAAGGCGGCCATGTGCTCCTGGTCGTCGTAGCCGACCACCGACAGCTGACCGGGGACATCGATCCCCAGCCGGGTCGCGGCGTGCAGGATGCCCGCCGCGACCCGGTCGTTGTACGCGAAGATCCCGGTGGGGCGGCGGTCGGCCGCGACACCCTGAAGCAGCCGCAGGGCGCCCTCGTGACCGCCGGCGATCTCCCCTCCGGTGCGCACCACCCACTCCTTGGGGACCGTGATGCCCTCGGCGCGCAGGGTGTCGCGAAAGCCCCGCAGCCGCTCCACGGAGGCGATGTCGTCGAGGCCGCCGACGTGGGCGAGGCGCCGGTGCCCCTGGTCCAGCAGCAGCCGGGCCGCCGTACGGCCGCCCGCGCGTTCGGCGGGGATGACGGCGGGCAGCGAGTCGTCCTCGGGCAGGCAGTTGGCCAGCACGGAGTGGGTGCGGTGCAGACCCTCGGGGATCCGGACCCGGCGCAGGGACATCGCCGCGTAGATGATGCCGTCCACGCGCCGGTCGAGCAGCTCGGCGACGGCCGCGTCCTCCTTGGCCGGGTCGCCGCCGGAGTCGACGGTGAGGACCAGGTGCTCCCGGTCCCACGCGGTCTCCATGGCGCCGCGCAGCAGCCGCCCGGCGAACGGCGAGGAGGCGATCTCGTCGGTGACCAGCCCGATCACAGCGGTACGGCGGCGGCGCAGGCCGCGCGCCACGGGGTCGGGCCGGTAGCCGAGCTGGGCCGCGGCCTGCCGGATGCGTTCCTGGGTGGCGGGTGAGAGGTTGCCCTCGGCGCGGCCGTTGAAGACGAAGGACACCGCGGTGTGCGACACCCCGGCGAGCCGCGCCACGTCCCGTGACGTGGGACGTGTGCCCGCGGGGCGCTGTTCCTCGGTGCCGCCCATGCCGTCCGCTGTCCTCATCCCCACCCGGTCCGGTTGATCACTGCTCACCCTATCCGCGACGCTGGTGGGACGACACAGCCGAGGGGAAGGTGCGACCCATGAGCGACATCCCGACGTACACCCTCAACGACGGCCTGGTGATCCCCGCCCTGGGGCTCGGCACCTGGCCCATGGACGACGCCCTCGCCGAGCAGGCCGTGCGCGGCGCGCTGGGCCTCGGCTACCGGCTGGTGGACACCGCCGCGAACTACGGCAACGAGACCGGCGTGGGCCGCGGCATCGCGGGCAGCGGCGTGCCCCGCGAGGAAGTGGTGGTGACGACGAAGCTGCCCGGCCGCCATCATGGCTACGAGGAGACCCTCGCCTCCTTCGAGGAGTCCCGCCGGCGCCTCGGCCTCGACCATGTGGACCTCTACCTGATCCACTGGCCGCTCCCCCGACTCGACAAGTACGTCGACTCCTGGCGGGCGATGATCAAACTGCGGGAGGACGGCCTGGTCCGCTCGATCGGCGTCTCCAACTTCACCGCGGAGCACATCACGCGCCTGGAGAAGGAGACCGGGGTCCTGCCGAGCGTGAACCAGATCGAGCTGCATCCCCTCTTCCCGCAGCCGGAGCTGCGCGTCTTCCACGCGGACAAGGGTGTCGTCACCGAGAGCTGGAGCCCGCTCGGCCGGGGCAGTCATCTGCTGGACGACCCGAGGACCGCCGCCATCGCCCGCAAGTACGGCGTATCACCCGGCCAGGTCGTCCTGCGCTGGCACGTCCAGCTCGGCGCGGTGCCGATCCCGAAGTCCGCCGACCACGCACGCCAGCGGGACAATCTGGACGTCTTCGGCTTCGAACTGGACGCCGAGGAGATGAAGGCCGTCGGGCACCACCACAGCCCGCGCCGGCTCGGCGGCGACCCGGAGACCCACGAGGAGTTCTGAGCCTCCGCGCGGGTACCCGTCGCTCCCGTCGGAAGGAGGAACGATGGAGCGCTTGCGGGACTACCACGCCAAGCGCGACTTCGCCCGCACCTCGGAGCCCGAGGGCCGCACGGCGGCCGGGGGCGCCGAGCCACGGTTCGTCGTGCAGATCCACGACGCGCGCCGGATGCATTTCGACTTCCGGCTGCAGGTCGGCGATGTGCTGAAGTCCTGGTCGGTGCCGAAGGGGCCGTCCGGCGACCCGCACGACAAGCGGCTGGCCGTGCCCACCGAGGACCACCCGCTGGAGTACGAGGACTTCGAGGGCGTGATCCCGAAGGGCGAGTACGGCGGCGGCACGGTGATCGTCTGGGACGCCGGCACCTACGAACCGCTGAGCCACGACCGCCGCGGCCGCCCCGTCGATTTCGCCGAATCGCTGGAGCGCGGGCACGCCACGTTCCGGCTGAAGGGCAGCAAGCTGCACGGCGAGTACGCGCTCACCCGGTTCCGGGACGGCGACTGGCTGCTGGTGAAGGCCGGGCACAGAACACCCGGCCGGGGCACGCCCGACCCGCGCCGCGCCCGTTCGGTACGCACCGGCCGGACCCTGGCCCAGGTCGCCGCGGACGGGTGAGCCGTCACTCCCGGTGCTTGCGCAGCGCGGCCAGCGCCCGGTCCGCGTGCGTGTTCATGCGCAGTTCGCTGCGCACGACCTCCAGGACGGTACGGTCCTCGGCGATGACGAACGTGACCCGTTTGGTGGGTGCGAGGGAGAACCCACGCTTGACACCGAACCGCTCACGCACCGCGCCGTCGGCATCCGACAGCAGCGGCACACCCAGCGCATGACGCGCGGCGAACTCCTGCTGACGGTCCACGGCGTCACCGCTGATCCCCACCGCACGGGCCCCGACGGCCGCGAACTCGGCGGCCAGGTCCCGGAAGTGGCAGGCCTCGGCGGTACAGCCGGGGGTGAGCGCGGCCGGGTAGAAGAAGAGCACGACCGGCCCGTCCGCCAGCAGTTCGCTCAGCCGCCGAAGGGTGCCCGTCTCGTCGGGCAGCGCGAAGTCCTCGACCCGGTCGCCGACGATCAGGCCGCTGCTCACGACCGCGCCTCCGCAGCGCGCGCGACGCCACGCGCCCACCACACGAGGGGCACTTGCAGCGGCAGCCGCGCGAGGGCCGCCGTCCTCTGCGGGGCCGGACGCCGGCGCCAGTCGACGGCCATCTTCACGTTCGCCGGAAACACCCCGACGAAGAACGCGGCCGCCGCCAGCGCGGCGGTCCGCCGGGTGCGCGGAACGGCCAGACCCGCCGCGAGGGCCAGTTCGGCGGCGCCACTGGCGTACGTCCAGGTACGCGGCGACCCGGGGAGGGCCCGCGGGATGGTCGCGTCGAACGACTGGGGCGCGGCGAAGTGGGCGACACCCGCCGTCGCCAGCAGACCGGCGAGCAGCAGGGGTGAGCGTTCGGACACGGTTCCTCCTGAGGATGACCAGGCGCGCGATATTACTGGAGAGTAGGCGAGCGCGACAGCTCGGGGGAACGGTGTGCCTGCGGCGCAGAGTCGTGTTTCAGGTGCCGGTGCCGGTGCTGTCGGCTGCGGTGCCGAAAGGTGCCGGCGTGTTGCGGCTGCGGTGCCGGGACGTCTTTCGGGTGCGGGCGCGGACGATCAGACGTCCCCCTCCGCCTCCACCACCGCGGCCCGAGCCAAGAAGTCGTCGACCATGCGATGGAACAGCGTGGCGAGCTGCCGCAGATCCTCCGTGGACCACTCGGCCAGCGCGAGCTGCATCCCGCGTGCCCCCGCCTCCCGGACGGCGTCCACCGCACGGCGCCCCGCCTCCGTGAGCTGAATCCGCTGGGCGCGCCCGTCGTCGGGGTCGGGCACCCGCGTGACGTACCCGGACTTCTGCAGCTGCTGCACGGTACGCGTGACGTGCGAGGCCTCCACACCGAGCCGATTGGCCAGCTCCCCCGAGCGCAGCGGCTCGGAGTCGGCGACCTGCCGCAGCAACGCCACCGCGGCCCGGTCCAGCGGCACGCCCGCCAGGGCCATCAGCCGCTCGTGCTGCCGCGCCCGGGTGCTGAGATAGGTGATCCGGTTCAGCGCGCGCTCGATCTCGGCGACTTCCGGTGAGGCAGCGGGGGCGGCGGGAAGCGGTGATGTTGCCATGGACCCACGTTACCATATCGTTGCGTAACTCAAGTAATTCCTACCGTGCCGGCAGTAATTCCCACCGTGCCGGCGCAGCCCTCCGCACTCACCCGGAAACCGGTCCGTTCAGGCGAACCCCGGAACCACCGCGCGTGACCCACCGCCCCCGCGTCCACCTTTCAGGACGTGACTCTGCCGCTGATCGTTCCCATGCTCGCCACACCGGGCACCCTCCCGCCCGCCTCACAGGACGCCCGCTGGGCGTACGAGACGAAGCAGGACGGGCAGCGGGTCGTGGTCTACCTGGCCGGTGACGGCACGGTGGTGCTGCGGGCCCGCTCCGGGGAGGTCATCACCGGCGCCTACCCGGAGCTGCGCGCGCTGGGCGACGCCCTCGGCGGCACCCCGGCCGTCCTCGACGGGGAGGTGCTGGCCCTGGACGCGCGGGGCCGGGCGGACTTCCAGCTGCTGCAGTCCCGGATGGGGCTCGCCCACGCCCCGGCCCGCGCGGCGCGCCGGGCGGCCGAGCAGCCCGTCCACCTCGTCGTGTTCGACGTATTGCACCTCGCCGGCCGCTCGCTGCTCGCCCTGCCGTACCGGGAGCGGCGCGCGCGGCTGGAGGGGCTCGCTCTGCGGGGGCCGTACTGGTCGACTCCGGCGGCGCTCGTCGGCCACGGCGCCGAGGCGCTGGCGGCGACCCGGGAGCACGGCCTGGAGGGCCTGGTGTGCAAGCGCCTGGACTCGGTGTACGAGCCGGGAGTGCGCTCCCGCGCCTGGATCAAGATCCGCAACATGCACGGCGTCGACGTGATCGTCGGTGGCTGGCTGCCGGGCAAGGGACGGCTGTCGGGACTGCCGGGTGCGGTGCTGGTCGGCCAGCGCGACGCGGCCGGCGCGCTGCGGTACGTGGGCGGGGTGGGCACCGGCTGGAGCGAGCAGGAGCGGACCCATCTGGCCGGTCTGCTGGCCGAGTCGGCGAGCGGCGCCTGCCCGTTCACACCCGACCCGCGGGTGGCGGGCGCGCAGTGGGTGCTGCCCCGGCTGGTCGGGGAGGTGCGCTACAGCACCCGGACCCGGGCGGGGATGCTGCGCCAGCCGTCGTGGCTGCGGCTGCGGCAGGACCTCACGCCCGAGGAGTCGTCCGCCGATCTGCCCGACGCCTCCTCATGATCCTTGTGTTCGGCTGGACTTCACCGGTGACACACCTGGGCCCCCTTGGCGCGGACATGTAAAACGCGGGACGCTGAACGCCCCCACAGCCGCCCGGCCACACCCGCGCCAGGAGGAGGACACCGTGACGTTCAAGGCCCACCGCAGGAGATGGCTCACGGGACTCGGCGCCGCGCTCGCGCTCGTCGTCGCCGTCCCCACCACCGCCTTCGCCGCCCCGCCGCAGGCCCTTCCGGCCGACGCCGACAGCCTGGAGCGCACCTATCAGCCCGCTTTCGACTACGACACCGACGGCTGCTACCCCACGCCGGCCATCGGCCCGGACGGCACCGTCAACGGCGGGCTCAATCCGGCCGGCGCCCTCAACGGCAACTGCCACGACGCCGCCGACCTGGACAACACCAACGGCTACTCCCGCTCCCGGTGCAACAACGGCTGGTGCGTCATCCTCTACGGGCTGTACTTCGAGAAGGACCAGGCGCTGCCCGGCAGCAGCCTCGGCGGACACCGCCACGACTGGGAACACGTGGCCGTGTGGGTGCAGGACAACCAGGTCAAGTACGTCTCGACGTCCAACCACGGCTCGTTCACCGTGCACGCGGCGTCCGAGGTCCGCTTCGAGGGCACCCACCCGAAGGTCGTCTATCACAAGGACGGCATCGGCACGCACTGCTTCCGCCTGGCCAACGCCAACGACGAGCCGCCGGAGAACCACCAGCACACCTGGCAGTACCCGCCGCTCGTCGGCTGGAACGGCTACCCGCCGGGCATCCGGGAGAAGCTGAGCGCCTACGACTTCGGCAGCGCCCACTTCGGCCTGAAGGACGGAAGTTTCGCCTCCCACCTGGCCTCGGCCGAGCCCGCCGGCCTCCCCTTCGACCCGAACGCCTGACGGCCGAGAGCCGCCGCGTTCCGCTCATGCCCCGGCCTTGAGGCCCTCCAGACCGGGTGCGACCAGCAGGGGAACGAACTCCACGACATGGTGCGCGGCGACGCCGCCGAGCAGATAGGGATCGGTGGCCAGGATCCGGTCGAGCTCCTCGGCGGGCATGGAGGCGGCGAGGTAGACGCCACCCGTCAACGGCACTTGCCGCTCGGCCGCGAGAAGCAGTCCCCGCGCGACGAGGTCGTTCAGCCAGTCGCCGTGGGCGGGGGCCTAAGACCCCCGCCGGGGCCGGCTTCGGACCGCAGGCCGATCCGCGGGCGGGGGGCGCGGCGTAGCGTCCGCGTCATGACCGCGAACGACAGCACCGGAGAACTCGACGAGGCGCTCGAACGGCTGCACGGCACCGGTCCGGAGCGGCTGGGGCGGCTCACCAACCACGCCCCCATGGTGGTCGAGGCGCTGACCGCGCGCGGCCGGGCCGGGGCCGTCCACCGCTGGCTGGACCTCTACCGCCACAAACTGGAGGACTTCCCCGCCCCGTTCGCCCGCGTCACGGACGACAACTGGCGCGAGGCGCTGGGCGATCAGCGGCGGGCGGCCGACTGGATCGGCCATTTCTCCCGCACGCTCGCCGAGCGGCCGTGGCGCGCCGTCCTCGCCGAGTGGTGGCCGCGCCTGCTGCCCGGCCTGTACGGCGCCTCGACGCACCCGGTGATCCGGGTCGGCCACGCCGTCCGCGCCCTCGGCCGGGAGGAGAACGCGCCCCGGCGCACCGAACTCGCCCACGCCCTCGGCTACTGGGCGGCCCGCCACCGCGCCGTGGACGGCATCGTCACGGTGCCCGGCGCCGGCAGCGCGGCGCTCACGCTCGACGCGGTGCCGCCGGCCGAGGGGGCCGAGGGCGGCTTCCCGGCCCGGCTGGCGGCCGTACGGCGGCTGCCCGGCTGGGCGCAGGACGTGACCGATCCCGACACGGCCCGCGCCCGGCTCACGGAACTCGTCGGCGCCGCCACGCACCGGTACGCCACCCACGGGCACGGCGAGGAGACCATGCTGGTGCACGCGGCGACCGCGCCCAACGCCGTACTGCGCACGCTTCAGGCGCTGCCGCGGGAGCTGTGGGCGCCCAGCCTGCACGCCGCGTGGACGGCGTCCGCGGCGGTCACCGCCATGTACGCGCCGGCCGAGCCGGTCCCCTGGGACGCGCCGGGCGCCCTCACGGCCGAGGACGTGGTGGAGCGGGCGCTCGCGCACGGCGACGAGCACGTGATCAAGCTGACCGACACCGCCCTGGACGTCGGCGACGAGCAGGCCCTGGCCGCCGCGCTGCGCGCCGTCGAGCTCAGCGAGCCGCTGTCCTGACGAGAGTCCTTCGCTTCCACGGGACGCGGTCCTCGCCCGCGCCGGCGAGCGCCCCGCAGGTGGCGCGCCGATCGGCGGGGAGGGTCTATCGTGACCGCATGTCCGTTCCGGAACTGATCCGCATCGTCTCCCGCGACTCACCGATGGCTCTGGCCCAAGTGGAGCGCGTCCGCGCCGAGTTGGCAGCCCTGCACCCCGGAGTGCGCACCGAGGTCGTACCCGTGAAGACCACCGGCGACAAATGGCTCGGCGATCTGTCCCAGGTCGAGGGCAAGGGCGCCTTCACCAAGGAGGTCGACGCGGCGCTGCTGGCCGGGGAGGCCGACCTCGCGGTGCACTGCGTGAAGGACGTGCCCGCGGACCGGCCGCTGCCGGCCGGGACCGTCTTCGCCGCGTTCCTGAAGCGCGACGACATCCGCGACGCCCTCGTGCACCCGGGCGGGCTCACCCTCGACGAACTCCGGGCGGGCACCCGCGTCGGGACGTCGTCGGTCCGCCGGATCGCCCAACTGGCGGCCACCCACCCGCATCTGACGTGCGTTCCGTTCCGCGGCAACGCCAACCGGCGGCTGGAGAAGCTGGCGGCCGGGGACGCCGACGCGCTGCTGCTGGCCGTGTCGGGCCTGGAGCGCATCGGGCGCCCGGACGTCATCAGCGAGGTGCTCTCCCCCGACGTGATGATGCCGCCGATCGGCGCGGGCATCCTCGCCCTGCAGTGCCGGCAGGACGACGGCGACGTCATCGACGCCGTCAGCGCGCTCGGCGATCCCGCCACGCACCGGGAGGCGACGGCGGAGCGGATGTTCCTGCATGTGCTGCAGGGCCACTGCAACAGCCCGATCGCCGGCTTCGCCCGCGTGGACCGCGGCGGCGAACTCTCCCTGCGTGCCTGCGTCTTCACCCCGGACGGCAAGACCCGCCTGAACGCCCACGAGTGGGCCGGGCGGCTGGACCCGGCCACGCTGGGCACATCGGTGGCGGTGGCGCTGCTGCGGCAGGGCGCCCGCGAGATCATCGACGGCATCGCGCACTGAACAGCACGGTGTACTGAAGCACGGTGTACTGAACAGCACCGTGCTGCTGAACAGCAGGGTGCACCGAGTGGGCGCCGTCGCACGTGCGGGCCGTCGGCCCGGGTGTCAGGCGGTGCCCTCTTCGGCCTGGTCGCGCAGGAAGGTGCTGACCTGGTGGGCCAGGCAGTCCCGGCCCGCGCCGGCCGGGACGTGGGAGGGCTGCGCCTGGACGCCCAGGCCGCCGCTCCACATCCGGCGCTCGGCCCACTCCTCGTCGACGCGCAGCTGGACCTGGACGTCCACCTGGCGCAGGGCGTCCTCGGGTGCGGCGGCGTACAGCACGGCGGTGACCCGGCGCAGCGGGTAGACGTCGAAGCCCTCGATGAACTGCGAGTTGCGCCAGTCGATGAAGGCGCCCTCGCCGTCGGGCCCGACGCGCACGTCGATCTGGCCGTCCTCGAGGTGGACGCCGAACCGCTCGGGTCCGCGGTTCTCGACCGTGACCCGCAGCGCGAAGTACGTCAGCCCCTCGGCCGCGTCGTCCCGTCCGCGCGGCGGCTCGGCCTGCTCCAGACGGTGGACGCGGACGCGCAGACCGGCATGCTCTTCGTACTCGTGCCAGTCCCCGACCACGTTCGGCTCGTACACAGTCCACCTCTCGACTTCTGAGAGCTGCTTCCTATCCAGGCGGTCAGGGCACTGTCAAATGCGCGTCATGGGCTGTGGCCAGGGGATTCCGCCGCGGTGACCGGTGATCAAGCCGTGCGCAGGGACAATCGGTTTCCGGTCGTTCGACCGGTTTTCGGGGGCGTGCCGCACATCACGTCGGCGGCCATGATCATCTTGCTTGATCGACAGCCGCGGACGCCGTGTTGATCGCGGACCGCCCAGCCCGTTCGATCAACGGGCCAGCCGGCCCAGCAGCGAGGAGGCGGCCGTGATCCCGAGCGCGGCGGCCACCAGGAGCACCGCGAAGTCCGTGCCCAGGTGGGCCGGAGTGCCCAGCAGCAGGCCGCGCAGGGCGTCGACCTGGTAGCTGAGCGGGTTGACCTTGCTGACGGCCTGGAGCCAGCCGGGCATGACGGAGACCGGGTAGAGCGCGTTGGAGGCGAAGAACAGCGGCATGGTGATCGCCTGCCCGAAGCCCATCAGCCGGTCGCGGCTGAGCACGATGCCGGCGATGGTCATCGACAGGCAGGAGAAGAAGGCCGATCCGAGGACCACGGCCGCGGCCACGGCGAGCAGCTTCAGCGGGTTCCAGGTCAGTGCGACGCCGAGCACCGCGGCGATGACGAGGACGACGACCGCCTGCACAAGTGCCTTGACCCCGGCGGCGAATGCCTTGCCGGTGATGAGCGCGGCGCGTGGAGTGGGCGTGACCAGCAGCTTGTTGAGAACTCCGGCGTCGCGCTCCCAGATGATCTGGATGCCGTAGAAGATGGCGATGAACATCGCGGACTGGGCGATGATGCCGGGCGCCAGGTAGTCGACGTACGGGATGCCACCGGTCGGGATCGCCCGGATGTGGGTGAAGGTCTGACCGAAGATCAGCAGCCAGAGGGCGGGCTGCACGGCCCGCGTGTACAGCTCGGTGCGGTCGTGGCGCAGCTTCTGCAGTTCGACCGCGCACATCGCGAACACCCGGGCGGGCAGCAGCCGCCAGGGCGCCCTCGGCTCGGGCGGCCGCAGCAGGAGGCCGAAGACGGGGTCAGCCGACGCGGCGGGCGGTGCGGCGGGTGGATCGGACATCGCGGAAGTCTCCTGAGGTGTCGTCGAGGCCGCTGCCGGCGACGTCGCGGAAGACGTCCTCCAGCGTGGCCGGCGTCGCCGTGCCGCGCCGCTCGGCGAGCCCCTCGCGCAGCGCGGCGGGGGTGCCGAGGGCCCGGATACGGCCGTGGTGCATCAGGCCGACCCGGTCGCAGTACTGGTCGGCCTCGTCCATGTAGTGCGTGGTCACCAGGACCGTCATGCCGGTGGCGGCGCGCACGGCGTTGATGTGCTCCCACACGCCGGTGCGGGCGATGGGGTCCAGGCCGATGGTCGGCTCGTCGAGGATCAGCAGACGGGGTGCGCTGACCAGGGCCTGGGCGAGTTCGAGGCGGCGGACCATACCGCCGGAGTAGGTGCCGGCGAGCCGGTCGGCCGCACCGGCGAGGTCGACGGCCGCCAGCGCCTGCGCGACCCGGGCGGCGCGTTCGCGGCGCGGCACGTCGAAGACCCGGGCGAACAGGGCCACGTTCTCCCGGCCGGTCAGGCTCGCGTCGGCGGACAGCTGCTGCGGGACGTAGCCGAGCAGCCGCCGTACGGCCATCCGCTCGCGGGCCGCGTCGTGGCCGAAGACGCGGATCGTCCCGGGCGGGACCGGGAGCAGGGTGGTCAGGCAGCGGATCGCGGTGGTCTTGCCGGCGCCGTTCGGGCCGAGCAGCCCGAAGACCTCGCCCTGCCGGACGGTCAGGTCGAGCCCGTCGACCGCCTTCGTGGTACCGAAGGCGTACACCAGGCCGGCACAGGTGACGGCGTCGCCGACGGGACCGGTCGCGGCGTCGGTCGTGGATCCTGTCGCGGCGTCGGCCACGGGTCCTGTCGCGGCGTCGGTCGCGGGCCCTGTCACCGCGTCGGTCGCGGCCTCGGCCACGGGGCCGGTCGTGGGCTCGGTCATGGGGCCCGTCCTGGGGTCGGTCATGGGGTCTCCCCCTCCTGACTCAGGCTTTCGGCCAGCCGCCGCAACGCCGGCACCGCGGCGCGCAGCGCCTCACGGTCGGCCTCGGGCAGCCCGGCGAGGTGGCGGTCCAGCAGTGCGGCGCGGCGCTCCTGCCAGTCGCGCAGCCGCTTGTGGGCGGCGTCGGTCGGCAGCAGGCGGGCGGCGCGCCGGTCGGCGGGATCGGTCTCGCGGACCAGGTAGCCGTCCCGGGCCAAATGATTGACCAGCGTGGAGACGGAATTGCCCGCGAGGTACAGCTCCTTGGCCGCCTCGGAGATCCCGATGCCGGGCCGCGCCTGGACCAGCCGCAGCAGCTCGACCTCGGCGCCGCGCAGCCGTGGGGCGGTCAGCCCCGCGCGCAGCCGGCGCCGGGTCAGCCGGTGCACGCCGACCAGGGCGCCGGCGAGGTCTTCCGGGAGGGAGTCGTGGTCCACAACTCCGAGATTAGCTCTGTGTCAGAGGTAATCCGACCAAAGGCGGGTCAAGAGACGCGGAGGCTCCCGCAGCAACTGCCGCCCGGTCGCAAATCATCACGTTCTTCACGAAACGGGTTTCACTCGTATGGAAGCAGGGAATCTGCTTCTCAGTGCTTCGGACAGGAGGCACCTCCGTGGGCCCGGTGTACTCGGACCCGACGCCCTCCATGTCCGGTCCGCGCGCCCGTCCCACGGTGTCTGTCCACCCAGCATCCGCTGAGGGAGGCGCGCATCGATGCGTACCGCCATCAGGACGCAGCAGCATCCGCACGACGACGCCCCCGACACCGCCGCGGACTTCGCCAGGATGGCGACGCTGCCCGACGGCACCGAGCGCAGGGCTCTGCGCGACGAGCTGGTCCGCCTGTGGCTGCCCATGGCCGAGCGGATCGCCGTCCGGTTCCGCGGCCGCGGGGAGTCCCTCGAGGACCTGTACCAGGTCGCGGCCCTGGGACTCGTGAAGGCCGTCGACCACTTCGACCCGGACCGCGGCGGCGCCTTCGAGGCGTACGCCGTACCGACGATCACCGGCGAGATCAAGCGGCACTTCCGCGACCACATGTGGACGCTGCATGTGCCGCGCCGGGTACAGGACCTGCGCAACCGCGTCCGCCGCGCGGTCAAGGAACTCGGCCAGACCATCCCGGGACGGCCGCCCACCGTCGCCGAGATCGCCGCGTACGCCCAGCTCACCGAGCAGGAGGTGCGCACCGGCATGGAGGCGCTGGAATGCTTCTCCGCGTTGTCGCTGGAGGCGGAGATGCCGGGGACCGACGGCTACGCCCTCGGGGACGCGCTCGGCGGACCGGACCCGGGCTTCGACACCGTCGTGGACCGCGAGGCCGTCAAGCCGTGTCTGCAGGCGCTCCCGGAGCGCGAGCGGACCATCCTCTACCTGCGGTTCTTCCAGGGCATGACGCAGAGCCGGATCGCCGAGCAGCTGGGCATCTCCCAGATGCACGTCTCCCGGCTGCTCAGCGGCTGCTTCGCCCAGCTGCGCGAGGAGATCCTCGCCGAGCGCCAGTGACGCGGGGCCGGGCCCGGGCCCGGGCCCGGGCAAAGGAGATGCACAGGGGCGTCACCCGATCGGTGGCGTCCCTGGGATCTGGGTGGGGCCGTGGCGGTCCAGTGCGTCCTCCAGCTCCGCGCGGATCTGCTGCGGCATCTCCCCGTTGCGCGCCCAGATCAGGATCAGCTCCGCGACGTTGCGCAGCTTGATGTTGGTGTGCTGGGAGACGTCCTTCAGGACCTGCCAGCCCTGATCGGGTGACATCCGGCCGAGGGCCACGATCATTCCGATCGCCTGGTCGACCACGGCGTGCGAGGTGACCGCTTCCTTGAGCTGATCCACTTCTTCCTGGAGCTCGAAGAGCCGACCGGTTTCGTCGTCCGGGTCCCGCGGTACTCGTGCCACCTCTCCCACGTTGCCCCCGGGGGTCGCCCGGCGCCACCGGGGGTTTTCGACAGGCGGCCCGCGGGGATCCGGTCGGACACTGGAGGTGGACCGGCAGCCGACCGGACGAAGAGATCAGGACGCGAGCGCCATGAACCACGACACGCCCCCCTCCCCACGAGCGACAGAGGTCGTCTCGTCCCACCACGTCTTCGGCGCGCCCTGCTGGGTCAGCCTGACCAGCCGCGACCTGGACACCACCCAGGACTTCTACTCGGCGGTGCTGGGATGGAAGTGGCGCAAGGGGAAGCTGGGTGACCGGTTCCGGATCGCGCTGGCCGACGACGTGCCGGTCGCCGGGATCGCCGCGGTCGCCACGATGTGGCAGATGGCGGTGGCGTGGACGCCGTACTTCGCGGTGCCGAGCGCCGACGAGGCCGTCTCGCGGGCACGCGAGCGCGGCGGGACGGTGGCGGTCGGGCCGATCTCGCTGCCGCCGGGACGGGCCGCGCTGATCGCGGACCGGGACGGGGCGACGTTCGGCATCTGGGAGGGCGAGCTCTTCACGAACTGGGAGAGCTGGCGGCAGGCCGCGCCGGCCTTCATCCGGCTGCACACCCGCGACGCGTTCGACGCGGCGATCTTCTACGGCGAGATCCTCGACTGGGCCTCGCGGCTGCCCGGCTGCTGCGAGGTGGGTTACGAGGGCAACGAGGTGGTGCTGCGCAGCGAGGGGGAGATCGTGGCCCGGATCGAGTCGGGCGCGCTGGAGGCCGCACCCGATCCGACGATCCGTCCGCACTGGCAGGTCCACTTCGCCGTCGCCGACGTGACGGCGTGCGCGCTGGCGGCGGAACAGCACGGCGGGAGCGTGCTGGGCAAGGGGGCGGATGAGGCGGTGCTGCGGGATCCGGACGGGGCGCAGTTCACGATCACCTCGCGTGACGCTCCGCTGAGAAGGGGCTGAGGGGGTCCTTGGCCGTCGAAAAGGCGCCGCCGCCCCTGGGGGCGGCGGCGCCTTTTCGAGCGTCAGCTGCGTTCCGGGGGCGGGCTCGGGTTTCTCCGGCCTCGGGCCGGGCGGGAGAGGACGACCAGGCTGCGGGGGGCGACCGTGACGTCCGTCGCCGCCTTGTACTCGGTTTCCTCGGGGACGCCGTCCGGTTCGGCGGTGTCGATGCGGGCCGTCCAGCGGGCGCCGTACAGGGTGTCGGGGAGGGTGAAGACGACCGGTTCCCAGTAGCTGTTGAGCAGCAGGAGGAAGGAGTCGTCGACGACCGGGCGGCCGTAGCGGTCCGGTTCGGCGATGGCGTCGCCGTTCAGGAACACGCCGATGCAGTGGGCGTCGGAGCGCTGCCACTCCTCGTCGGTCATCTCCTGCGCGTCCGGCAGCAGCCAGACGAGGTCGGGCAGCGGCTGGTCGGCGTTGGTGGCCGTTTCGCCGCGGAAGAAACGGCGGCGGCGCAGCACGGGGTGCTCGGCGCGCAGGCGGATGAGGCGGCGGGTGAAGTCGGCCAGGTCGCGCTGCTCGTCGGTGAGCCGCCAGTCGATCCAGGAGGTGTCGTTGTCCTGGCAGTAGGCGTTGTTGTTGCCGCGCTGGGTGCGCCCGAGTTCGTCACCGTGGGAGAGCATCGGGATGCCCTGCGACAGCAGCAGCGTGGCCAGCAGGTTGCGCTGCTGGCGCGCGCGCAGTTCCAGGACGGCGGGGTTCGCGGTCTCGCCCTCGGTGCCGCAGTTCCAGGACCGGTTGTGGCTCTCGCCGTCGCGGTTGCCCTCGCCGTTGGGCTCGTTGTGCTTGTCGTTGTAGGAGACCAGGTCACGCAGGGTGAAACCGTCGTGCGCGGTGACGAAGTTGACGCTGGCGCGCGGCCGGCGCCGGCTGTGCTGGTAGAGGTCGGAGGAGCCGGTCAGGCGGGAGGCGAACTCGCCGAGCGAGCCGGGCTCGGTGCGCCAGAAGTCACGTACCGTGTCGCGGTACTTGCCGTTCCACTCCGACCACAGCGGCGGGAAGTTGCCCACCTGGTAGCCGCCCTCGCCGACGTCCCACGGCTCGGCGATCAGCTTGACCCGGCTGATCACCGGGTCCTGCTGGATCAGGTCGAAGAACGCCGACAGCCGGTCCACCTCGTGGAACTGCCGGGCCAGTGTGGCAGCGAGGTCGAAGCGGAACCCGTCGACGTGCATCTCCGTCACCCAGTACCGCAGCGAGTCCATGATCAGCTGCAGCACGTAGGGGTGGCGCATCAGCAGGCTGTTGCCGGTGCCTGTGGTGTCGTAGTAGTGCGCGAAGTCGCCGTCCACGAGGCGGTAGTAGGAGGCGTTGTCGATGCCGCGGAAGGACAGCGTGGGGCCCTTCTCGTTGCCCTCGGCGGTGTGGTTGTAGACGACGTCGAGGATCACTTCGAGGCCGGCCGCGTGCATCGCCTTGACCATCGACTTGAACTCCGCGACCTGCTGGCCCCGGCTGCCGTGGGCGGCGTAGGCGTTGTGCGGCGCGAAGAAGCCGATGGTGTTGTAGCCCCAGTAGTTCGCCAGGCCCTTGTCCTGCAGCACACCGTCCTGCACGAACTGGTGGACCGGCATCAGCTCGACGGCGGTCACCCCCAGTGAGGTCAGGTGTTCGAGGGCCGCGGGGTGCGCGAGGCCGGCGTAGGTGCCGCGCAGTTCGGGCGGCACGTCGGGGTGGGTGCGGGTCAGGCCCCGCACGTGCGCCTCGTAGATCACGCTGTCGGCGTAAGGAGTGCGCGGCGGCCGGTCGTCGCCCCAGTCGAAGTACGGGTCGGTGACCACGCCGAGCATGGTGTGCCCGGCGCTGTCGGCCGGGTCGGGGCCGTGGGGGTTGCGCTCGTACAGCGAGAAGTGGTTGTCGATCTGGCCGTCGACGGCCCGTGCGTACGGGTCCAGCAGCAGCTTCGCCGGGTTGCAGCGGTGCCCCATGGTGGGCGCCCACGGCCCGTGCACCCGGTAGCCGTAGCGCTGGCCGGGGCCGACGCCGGGCAGGTAGGCGTGCCAGACGAAGCCGTCCACCTCGCTCAGCGGGACGCTGCGGTGGGCGCCGCGGTCGTCGACGAGGATCAGTTCGACGCGTTCGGCGACCTCGCTGAACAGCGCGAAGTTGGTGCCCTGGCCGTCGTGGACGGCACCTAGCGGGTAGGGGTGCCCGCTCCACACGGGCACCCCTGCCTTCTTCTTCGGGTCGGTGGTCGTCACCGGCTGGCCTCCAGTACGTCGCCCACCGTCTCGCCGGCCAGGGCGACGGTCCGCAGCGCGCGCGGCACCTGGAGCATCTCGCGCAGGGCCGGGGCCGGGGTCGTCGGGATGAGCGGTTCGCGGTCGCTGACACGGGCGCGCTGAGAGAACCAGATGACCTTGCTGCCGGTGTCGGTGGCGCAGCACCCCCACCCGTCGCTGCTCGCCGCGATGCGCTCCAGGCAGCTGCGCAGGTCCTGGTCCGGGCGCAGGTCGCAGTCGTTCTCGCCGATCGCGGTGATCAGGTGGTGACCGTTCCACCACATCTCGATGGAGGTGTTCTTGTCGGTGGCGTGTTCGTCGATGGCCTGCAGCAGCATCTCGGTGCTGCGGCACACGGGCTCGACCAGGTTCTCCAGATCCCAGTACTTCAGGTGCGCGGCCAGAATGCGCCTGACCTGTCCGACCCGTTCCGGGCTGACTTCCACGTCGAGGTGGTAGTAGCAGGGCACTGCGGTCTTCATCGTCGTTGGCTCCTCACCGGCGACGCCCAAGCTCCTAACGCCCTGGCGGGCGGAACCCCGAACACGAAGCGTGAGCGATGTTCGCTTCTGAGTCACCCCCAACACTGAGGGTGATACGCCATTCGTGCAACACGAGCACACCACGGCCAAGATCCAACAGGACGGTGGGTCATCCCACGTGCACCATAAGTGAAGGCCACGAGAGGTTTTTCGGCTGATGCCCCTCTGCGTGCGCGGCCGGCCCGTCCGTCGGGCGTCGTACCTCTCGCACTCCCGGAAGGTGAACAGCGCCATGCTGCTACCCGCGAAAGCCGAAGTCGCCAGGCATTTGCAGCGTTACCGCGCGTGGGAGCGGGCCATGCTCGCCTCGCCGGCCGACAGCGCGGTGCGGGCCACCTTCGAGGACACCGGATACACCCTGTGCGTGCTGATGGGCAAGCGTTGCGCACGGGAGGCCGCCGACGCCGCCGAACGCTATCTGCGGTCGGACGCGGCCACCTCCCTGTGGAAGGGCAGCCCGCGACGGCGGGCGAAAAACGTGGCGCGCAGGAGTGGATCGCACTCCGCCCGGCGTTTCCCGGCGGAGCACTAGCCCTCCTCCGGTGCAGCTTGGACATCCACCAGCCGGGCCCAGGCCAGGCTTCGAGCACGCAGGAGGTTCACGATGAAGTCCACCAGACCCATCGGCCGTATCCCCGTGCGGGACGTCCATCCGCGCGTGGAGTGCGGCAGGCGACCGGCGAAGGCGGTCGTGGGCGAGACGTTCCTGGTCACCGCGACCGTGTTCCGCGAGGGGCACGACGCGGTCGCCGCGAACGTCGTCCTGCGCGGCCCGGACGGCCGCAAGGGGCCGTGGACCTTGCTGCGTGAACTGGCCGAGGGCAGCGACCGCTGGGGCGCGGAGGTGACCCCGGACGCCGAGGGCCGCTGGACGTACACCGTGGAGGCGTGGAGCGACCCGCTCACCACGTGGCGCCGCCATGCGGCGATCAAGATCCCGGCGGACATCGACACGGGTCTGGTGCTGGAGGAGGGCGGCCAGCTGTTCGAGCGGGCGGCGGCCCGGGCGCCGCGCGGCCCGGCGCGCACCCTGCTGCGGGAGACCGCGAAGACGCTGCTGAACGACTCGCTGCCGGTGCAGGAGCGTTACGCCGCCGCGCTGGCGCCGGAGGTCGACGAGGTCCTGGCCCGCCATCCGCTGCGTGAACTGGTCACCGCGTCCAAGGCCATGCCGCTGCTGGTGGAGCGGGAGCGGGCGCTGTTCGGGTCCTGGTACGAGTTCTTCCCGCGCTCGGAGGGCACCCCCGAGCAGCCGCACGGCACGTTCCGCACGGCCGCCCGAAGGCTGCCGAAGATCGCCGCGATGGGCTTCGACGTCGTCTATCTGCCGCCGATCCATCCGATCGGCACCACCTTCCGCAAGGGGAAGAACAACACCCTCACCGCCGGGCCGGACGACGTGGGCGTGCCGTGGGCGATCGGCTCCTCCGAGGGCGGGCACGACGCCGTGCATCCGCACCTGGGCACGATCGAGGACTTCGACTGGTTCGTGGACCAGGCCCGCTCCCACGGGCTCGAGATCGCCCTCGACTTCGCGCTCCAGTGCTCCCCCGACCACCCCTGGGTGCACAAGTACCCGGAGTGGTTCCACCACCGCCCCGACGGGTCGATCGCCTACGCGGAGAACCCGCCGAAGAAGTACCAGGACATCTACCCGATCGCCTTCGACGCCGACATGGACGGCCTGGTCGCCGAGACGGTCCGCGTCCTGCGGCACTGGATGGACCACGGGGTGCGGATCTTCCGCGTGGACAACCCGCACACCAAGCCGGTGGTGTTCTGGGAGCGGGTCATCGCGGACGTCAACGCCTCCGACCCGGACGTGATCTTCCTGGCCGAGGCGTTCACCCGCCCGGCGATGATGCACACCCTGGCCCAGATCGGCTTCCAGCAGTCGTACACGTACTTCACCTGGCGCGACACCAAGCAGGAGCTGACGGAGTACCTCACCGAGCTGTCCGGCGACGCCGCCACCTATATGCGGCCGAACTTCTTCGCCAACACGCCGGACATCCTGCCGGGCTACCTCCAGCACGGCGGCCGTCCCGCCTTCGAGGTACGTGCCGTGCTCGCCGCGACCCTCTCCCCCACCTGGGGCATCTACTCCGGCTACGAGCTGTGCGAGAACACCCCGCTGAAGGAGGGCGGCGAGGAGTACCTGAACTCCGAGAAGTACCAGCTCGTGTCGCGGGACTGGGAGGCCGCCGAGCGCGAGGGCCGCACCATCGTCCCGCTGATCACCCGCCTCAACGACATCCGGCGCGGCCACCCGGCGCTGCGCCGGCTGCGCAACCTCCGTTTCCACACCACCGACAACGACGCGGTCATCGCCTACAGCAAACGCGAGGGCGACGACACGGTGCTAGTCGTGGTGAATCTCGACCCGCACCACACCCAGGAGACCACGGTCTCGTTGGACATGCCGCACCTCGGCCTCGACTGGCACGCCGAGCTGTCCGCGCACGACGAACTGACCGGTGCGACCTACCGCTGGGGACGCGCCAACTACGTGCGTCTCGACCCCGGTCGGACGCCGGCCCACGTGTTCCACGTCCGGTGAGCCACCCCACGAAACGGAGGTCGATCAGCCCCATGTCCGTCAACTCGCCCGTCCCGGACACCTTCGAGGACACCCCGGCCAAGGACCGGGATCCCGACTGGTTCAAGCGTGCCGTCTTCTACGAGGTCCTCGTCCGCTCCTTCCAGGACAGCAACGGCGACGGCGTCGGCGACCTCAAGGGACTGACCGCCAAACTCGACTACCTCCAGTGGCTGGGCGTGGACTGCCTGTGGCTGCCGCCCTTCTTCAAGTCGCCCCTGCGGGACGGCGGCTACGACGTCTCCGACTACACCTCGGTGCTGCCCGAGTTCGGCGACCTCGCGGACTTCGTCGAGTTCACCGACGCCGCCCACCAGCGCGGCATGCGCGTGGTCATCGACTTCGTCATGAACCACACAAGCGACCAGCACCCGTGGTTCCAGGAATCGCGCAAGAACCCCGACGGCCCCTACGGCGACTACTACATGTGGGCCGACGACGACAAGGGCTACCCGGACGCCCGGATCATCTTCGTCGACACCGAGGCCTCCAACTGGACGTACGACCCGGTGCGGGGGCAGTACTTCTTCCACCGCTTCTTCTCCCACCAGCCCGACCTGAACTACGAGAACCCGGCCGTGCAGGAGGAGATCCTGGCCGCGCTGCGGTTCTGGCTGGACCTCGGCATCGACGGCTTCCGGCTGGACGCGGTGCCGTATCTGTACGCGGAGGAAGGCAGCAACTGCGAAAACCTTCCGGCAACCCATGAGTTCCTGAAGCGGGTGCGCCGCGAGATCGACCTGATGTACCCGGACACGGTGCTGCTGGCGGAGGCCAACCAGTGGCCGGAGGACGTGGTCGACTACTTCGGCGACTACAGCGCCGGCGGCGACGAGTGCCACATGGCCTTCCACTTCCCGGTCATGCCGCGCATCTTCATGGCCGTGCGGCGGGAATCCCGCTATCCCGTGTCGGAAATCCTGGCGAAGACCCCGCCGATCCCGGACGGCTGCCAGTGGGGCATCTTCCTGCGCAACCACGACGAGCTGACCCTCGAGATGGTCACCGACGAAGAGCGCGACTACATGTGGGCCGAGTACGCCAAGGACCCGCGGATGCGCGCCAACATCGGCATCCGCCGCCGGCTCGCGCCGCTGCTGGACAACGACCGCAACACCATCGAGCTGTTCACCGCCCTGCTGCTGTCCCTGCCCGGCTCGCCGATCATCTACTACGGCGACGAGATCGGCATGGGCGACAACATCTGGCTCGGCGACCGCGACGCCGTGCGCACCCCCATGCAGTGGACACCGGACCGCAACGCCGGCTTCTCCACGGCCGACCCCGGACGGCTCTGTCTGCCCACGATCATGGACCCGGTCTACGGCTACCAGGTCACCAACGTCGAGGCGTCCATGGCGTCGCCGTCGTCACTGCTGCACTGGACCCGCCGGATGATCGAGATCCGCAAGCAGAACCTGGCCTTCGGACTGGGGACGTACACGGAGCTGACCTCCTCCAACCCCGCCGTCCTGGCGTTCCTGCGCGAGTACGAGGACGACCTCGTGCTGTGCGTGCACAACTTCTCCCGCTTCGCCCAGCCCACCGAGCTGGACCTGCGGGCCTACAACGGCCGCCATCCGGTCGAACTCTTCGGCGGTGTGCGTTTCCCCGCCATCGGAGAGCTGCCCTACCTGCTCACCATCGCAGGACACGGCTTCTACTGGTTCCGGCTCGCCCGAGTCGCATCCCGCATCGGCCGCCGACAGTAGCGCGCCGAGGAAAGGACGCGTCACCATGCCGAAGACCGCATCCCTCCAGCCGAGCAGTACCGGCGTCGCTCTGCATCTGGACTCGCTCGCGGGTCTGCTGCGCGAGTGGCTGCCCCGGCAACGCTGGTTCGCCGGGAAGGACCGGCCGGTCACGGATCTGCGTCTGCTGTCGATGACCGAGCTGTTCCCGGGCTGCCTGCATGTGCTCATCCATGCCGCGCACGCCGGGTCGCCCGCGCCGCACGCCGGTGTGCCGGCGCCCGGCGGGACGCCCCCGGCCGGCGGCGACTGCTACCAGTTGCTGCTCGGCTTCCAGGAGCATCTCTCGCCACGGCTCGGCAAGGCACTGATCGGGCGGGCGGAGAGCGGCCCGATGGCCGGTCTCACGGTCTACGACGCGCTGCTGGACCCGCGCTCGGCGCATCTGCTGCTGGAGCGGATGCGGCGCACCGGGACGCTCGGACCGCTGCTGTTCGACTCCGACCCGTCGGTGCCGATCCCGTCCGGTCTCGCACCCCGGCTGCTGGACGCCGAGCAGTCCAACACGTCGCTGGTGTACGGCGACGCGTTCATCCTGAAGCTGTTCCGGCGCATCCAGCCCGGCATCAACCCGGACCTGGAAGTGCCGCTGGCGCTCGCCCGGGAGGGCTGCGCACGAGTGCCGGCCCCGGTGGCGTGGGTGCGCACCAACCAGCCCCAGGAGGCGACGCTGGGGGTGCTGCAGCCGTTCCTGCCGAACGCCGCCGACGGCTGGACGCTGGCCCTGCAGGCCCTCTCCCGCGGTGAGGACTTCACCGCGGAGGCGAGCGCGCTCGGCGCCGCCACCGCCGAGGTGCACCTCGCGCTCGCCGCTGCCTTCCCGGCCGGCGGTCACGCGGAGAACGCCCGGCTGGCGGCGGCGATGACCGAGCGGCTGGACGCGGCCGCCCACCAGGTCAAGGCGCTGCGTCCGCACGTGCCGGGGCTGCGGGCGGCGTTCGGCGCGCTCGTCGCCTGCGACCCGGGGCCGCCGGCCCAGCGCATCCACGGCGACCTGCACCTGGGCCAGGTGCTGCGCGCCGGACGGGAGTGGTTCGTCATCGACTTCGAGGGCGAACCGTCACGGCCGCTGGCCGAGCGGCGCAGCACGCACTCGCCGGTGCGGGACATCGCCGGCATGCTGCGCTCCTTCGACTACGCGGCCCGCCAGCGCCGGCCGTGGCGCCCCGAGTGGGCGCGCCGCTGCCGGGAGGCCTACTGCGCGGGCTATGCCGCGCGGGCGGGCTGGGATCCGCGCAAGAAACACGCCCTGCTGCGCGCCTACGAGACGGACAGGGCTGTGTACGAAGTGCTCTACGAGGCCAAGCACCGTCCTGCCTGGCTTCCCGTACCCATGGCGGCGATCGAACGACTCGCCGTGAGAGGAGACTGACCCGTGGCGCTGCGCGACACCTCACTCCCCGAGCCGTCGGGCCCGGCCCGCACAGCGGGCACCGACCTGGACCCGGCCGACCGGGGGCGGCTGCTGGCGGGTGCCCATCACGATCCGCACGCCCTGCTGGGCGCCCACCCGGTGCCGGGCGGGGTGCTCTTCCGGGCGCTGCGCCCGTTCGCCCGCGCCGTCAGCGTGGTGATCGGGCGCAAGCGGCACCCGCTGGCCTCGGACGGCGACGGGATCTTCTCGGCGGTCCTGCCGCTGAAGAAGATGCCGGACTACAAGCTGGCGGTGGCGTACGAGGACGCCGAGTACGTGGTGGAGGACCCGTACCGGTTCCTGCCCGCGCTCGGCGAGCTGGATCTGCATCTGATCCGGGAGGGCCGGCACGAGCAGCTGTGGAAGGCGCTCGGCGCGGAGCCGATGACGCACCAGGGCGTGGCCGGCACCCGGTTCACGGTGTGGGCGCCGAACGCGCAGGGCGTGCGGGTCGCCGCGGACTTCACCTACTGGGACGGCACCCAGTTCCCGATGCGCTCGCTCGGCTCGTCCGGGGTGTGGGAGCTGTTCCTGCCCGGCGTCGGCGAGGGCACCCGGTACAAGTTCGAGATCACCTCACGCTACGGGCACCGGTTCCTGAAGGCCGACCCGATGGCGCGGTGCACGGAGGTGCCGCCGGACACGGCGTCGATCGTGACGGCGTCGCGCTACGAGTGGGGCGACGCGGACTGGATGGCGCACCGCGGTGACGTGCCGGTGCACCAGGCTCCGTTCTCGGTCTACGAGGTCCACCTGCCGTCCTGGCGGCCCGGGCTGACCTACCGCGAACTCGCGGAGGAGCTGCCGGCGTACGTCAAGGACCTGGGCTTCACGCACGTGGAGCTGATGCCGGTCGCCGGGCATCCGTTCAGCGGGTCCTGGGGGTACCAGGTCACGTCCTACTACGCGCCGATGCCGCGGCTCGGCACCGCGGACGACTTCCGCCACTTCGTCGACGCCTGCCACCGGGCCGGCATCGGCGTGATCATGGACTGGGTGCCGGCGCACTTCCCGAAGGACGACTGGGCGCTGGCCCGCTTCGACGGGGATCCGCTGTACGAACCCGGGGACGACCAGCGGGCGGAGCACCCGGACTGGGGGACGTACGAGTTCGACTACGGCCGTACCGAGGTGCGCAACTTCCTCGTCGCCAACGCGGTGTACTGGTGCGAGGAGTTCCACATCGACGGTCTGCGGGTGGACGCCGTCGCC
This sequence comes from Streptomyces sp. NPDC097129, assembly GCF_055668065.1. Classification (NCBI taxonomy): domain Bacteria; kingdom Bacillati; phylum Actinomycetota; class Actinomycetes; order Kitasatosporales; family Streptomycetaceae; genus Streptomyces; species Streptomyces sp. NPDC097129. The sequence continues at coordinate 535,529 of NZ_JBVOQE010000003.1, forward strand.
TCCATGCTCTACCTCGACTACTCGCGCGAGGACGGCCAGTGGACGCCGAACGTCTTCGGCGGCAACGAGGACCTGGCCGCCAAGGCGTTCCTGCAGGAGATGAACGCCACCCTCTACCGGCGCTGCCCGGGAATCGTGACGATCGCCGAGGAGTCCACGGCCTGGGACGGCGTGACCCGGCCCACCGACAGCGGCGGCCTCGGCTTCGGGCTGAAGTGGAACATGGGCTGGATGCACGACTCCCTGCAGTACATGAGCAAGGAGCCGGTCCACCGCAAGTACCACCACCACGAGATGACGTTCTCGATGGTGTACGCCTACAGCGAGAACTACGTCCTGCCGATCAGCCACGACGAGGTGGTGCACGGCAAGCAGGCGCTGGTGTCGAAGATGCCGGGCGACTGGTGGCAGCGCCGCGCCAACCACCGCGCCTACCTGGGCTTCATGTGGGCCCACCCGGGCAAGCAACTGCTGTTCATGGGGCAGGAGTTCGCCCAGGGCGGCGAGTGGAACGCGGAGCACGGACCGGAGTGGTGGCTGATGGACCCGGGCCACATGGCGGCGGGCGACCACCGCGGCGTGCAGGAGCTGGTGCGCGATCTGAACACCCGGTATCTCGGCACGCCCGCGCTGTGGCAGCGGGACACCGACCCGGCGGGCTTTCGCTGGGTGGCCTGTGACGCCGCCGAGGACAACGTGTTCGCCTTCGTGCGCTACGACGCCGAGGGCGGCCCGCTGCTGGCGGTGTCGAACTTCTCGCCCGTCGTCCGCCATGACTACGTCCTGCACGTCGGTGACGACGTCACGGCCTGGCAGGAGGTGCTGAACACCGACGCCGCGAAGTACGGCGGCGGCGACGTCACGCTCCGTGAGCCGGTCAAGCCGGAGGACGGGACGATCCGGGTCACGCTGCCTCCGCTGGCGACGGTGTGGATGTCGGCGTATCCTCCGCGTTCCATCTGACGATCACGGGGAACCCGACTGTGCGTCCCGTAGCGGCTCGGCCAGGAAGGGCGGCCTGAAGGTGCGCACAGTCGGTGTGGAGGAGGAACTGCTCCTCGTCGACCCGGAGACCGGTGATCCCAAGGCTCTGTCCGCGGCCGCGCTGGCCCGGGCCGAGCAGGAGGACGCCGGTCAGGAGGTCTTCGAGAAGGAGCTGTACGACCAGATGCTGGAGTTCGCCACCCGGCCCCAGTCCGGAATGGCGGAGCTGCGCGAGGAGATCGTGCGGTGCCGCAAGGAGGCGGCCCGGCACGCCGAGAGCATCGGCTGCACGGTCGCGGCGCTGGCCACGTCCCCGCTGCCGGTCAGCCCGGCGATCGGGATGAACGAGCGCTACCAGTGGATGGCCGAGCAGTACGGCATCGCCACCCGGGAGCAGCTCGTGTGCGGCTGCCACGTCCATGTGTCGGTGGACTCCGACGAGGAGGGCGTGGCCGTCGTCGACCGGATCCGGCCCTGGCTGCCGGTGCTGTCCGCGCTGAGCGCCAACTCGCCCTTCTGGCAGGGCCGGGACTCCGGTTACCGCAGTTATCGCAGCCGGGTGTGGGGGCGCTGGCCCTCGGCGGGACCGACCGAGCTGTTCGGGTCGGTGGCGGGATACCGGCAGCGGGTGGACGACATGGTCGCGACCGGGGTGATCCTCGACAAGGCGATGGTCTACTTCGACGCCCGGCTCTCGGAGCGGTACCCGACGGTGGAGGTCCGGGTCTCGGACGTGTGTCTGCACGCGGACACGGCGGTGCTCGTCGCCACGCTGGTGCGGGGGCTGGCCGAGACGGCCGCACGCCAGTGGCGGGCGGGGGTGGAGCCGGCCGGGTACAGCGTCAGCATGCTGCGGCTGGCCGCCTGGCGGGCGGCGCGTTCCGGGCTCGACGGCGAGCTGGTGCATCCGGCGACCATGCGGCCGGCGCCCGCCGAGGAGGTCGTACAGGCGCTGCTGGACCATGTCGAGGAGGCCCTCGCCGACAGCGGGGACCTGGAGTGCGCCCGCGAGTCGTGCGAGCGGCTGCTGCGCGACGGCAACGGCGCCCGGATCCAGCGCGCGATGCTGGAGCGCACCGGCAGCCTGCGGGACGTGGTCGCGGAGTGCGTACGTCACACACAGGCCTGAGGCCCCCCGCGGAGTGCGTACGGCACACGCAGGCCTGAGGCCCCCGCCCGGCGCGGCGTCGGGCGGGGCCCACGGGAGGTCACAGGGCCAGGGAGAGGGCGTAGGCCAGGAAGAAGGCCGCGACCAGCACCACAAGGACAATGATCAGCACCAGCGGGGCCTTCGCCCAGCCCTTGGCCGGGTTGTGCACCTCGCGCGGGCCGGCTTCGGGCAGGCTGCTCTCCGCGGGCGGGGTCTCGCCCGGGGGGACGCCGCCGCCCGGTTCCAGGCCGGTGGTGCGTTCCGGTTCCGGGTCGGGGTTCGTGAAACTCATGCCCTCCGAGTCCCCCATACCGGGCGAGATCAACGAAGCCGCATCACTTCCGCGAACCGGGCACCGCGCGCGGCCGGGCGGGGCTAGAGTCCCTCCACCGCCGACCTGGGTGGTCCCGCAGGTCAGCGGCGGAGCCGCCCGCCATCCCTGGAGCAGCGCATGCCCGAGCCCGCCCTCGCTCCCCCGCCCGTCGCCCGGCTGACCGGCGGGCTGGCCGACAGTGTCTTCGCCGCCGCCGACCGCGACCCGGTGCTCCCCGTGCTGGCGCGCCGCCGCGCCGACGGCGGCTGGGACCAGGTCACCGCCGTGGAGGCGCGCGACCAGGTGCTCGGCGTGGCCCGGGGACTGGTGGCGTCCGGGATCCGGCCGGGCGACCGCGTCGCGATCATGGCGCGCACCCGCTACGAGTGGACGGTGCTGTGCCACGCGCTGTGGGCGGTGGGGGCCGAGGTGGTGCCGGTGTATCCGACGGCGTCCCGGGACCAGGTGGCGTTCATCCTGCGCGACGCGGGGTGTGTGGGCGTCGTCGTCGAGGACGAGCCGAGCGTGATGACCGTCGGATCGGTGTGCGCCGCGCTGCCGCGGCTGGGGCACGTGTGGCAGCTGGACGCGGGGGCGCTCGAGCAGCTGGCGGAGCGCGGCGCGCCGATCGCTGCGACCACGGTGGACTCGCTGCGCCGGCTCGTGCTGCCGGACTCGACCGCGGTCGTCGCGTACACCTCCGGCAGTTCGGGCCGGCCGATGGGGTGCGCGCTGAGCCACCGGGCGCTGGCGCACCCCTGTGACACGCTGCTGGCGGGCTGGGGGCACACGGCGGCGCCGCCGGGGCAGCAGCCGTCCGTGCTCGCCTTCCTGCCGTTCTCGCATGTGTACGGCCTGATGATCCAGGGCCTGTGCCTGCGCGGCGGGGTGCTGATGGGGCACGAGCCGGAGATGAGCGAGGAGGCGCTGTCGTCGGCGCTGCGCACGCTGCGCCCGACGTACTTCTACGCGGTGCCGTCGGTGTTCGAGAAGGTGTACAAGATGTTCCTGCGCACCGCGCAGCGGGCCGGCCGCGGTGCCCTCTTCGAGCGGGCGGCGCGGACGGCGCGGGATTTCGCGGCGGCCTGCGAGCGGCAGCGCACGGGCCGCGGCCCGGGGCCCGGGTTCGACCTGCGGCTGCAGCACGCGCTGTACGAGCGGACCGTGTACCGGCGGCTGCGGGGGGCGCTGGGCGGCAGGGTGACGCGGGCGACGTCGGGCGGGTCGCCGCTGCACCGGGAGCTGTCCCTGTTCTACGAGGGCATCGGCATCTATGTGCACGACGGGTACGGGCTGACCGAGACCGGCGGCGGCATCACCATGCAGCCGCTGGGCCGGGAGAAGGCGGGGACGGTCGGGCAGGCCCTGCCCGGCATGGAGATCCGGATCGCCGGGGACGGCGAGATCCTCGTGCGCGGGCCGTCGTTGTTCCAGGGCTACGTCGGGAACCGGGACGCCAGCCGGTCGGTGCTGCGCGGTGGCTGGCTGGCCACCGGTGACCTCGGGTGCCTGGACGAGGAGGGGTATCTGACGATCACCGGGCGGAAGAAGGAGGTGATCATCACCAGCGGCGGCAAGAGCGTGGCGCCGGCCTTCCTGGAACAGCGGCTGCGGATGCATCCCCTCGTCCACCAGGCGGTCGTCGTGGGCGACAACCGGCCGTGCGTGGGTGCGCTGATCACTCTGGACCCGGAGTTCCTGGCGCACTGGCGGCGCTCGCTGACGCTGCCGGGCAGCCATCCGCTGCGGGAGACGCGTGAGGAGAACGCGCTGCGCGAGGAGATCGGGCGGGCCGTGGCCGCGGCCAACAGCGCGGTGTCGCGTTCGGAGTCGGTGCGTGTCTTCCGGGTGCTGCCGGAGCCGTTCGACCAGGCGAGCGGGCTGCTGACCCCGTCACTGAAGCTGCGCCGGGACGCGATCGTGCGGGCGTACGCCGCCGAGATCGAGGCGATGTACGCGGCCCGCTCACGCCCGGCCCGTCAGCATGCGTCGGAGCCGCCCGCCTGGGACGACTCCGACGATGTGTTCCGGTGACACGGGACGGCCACCGCACGCCGGCCGAGGCCGGGCGTAAAGCACGGATCGTGTGCCGGGGCGCGGCCCGGTCAGCTGCCGACGTACCAGCTGAAGCCGCCGTGGGAGGCGGCCACCGAGATCAGCACCACGAAGATGATGAGATCGATGATGCCGAGCACCACACCGGCCTTGGCCATGCCGCCACCCCCCTTGACGGGTGCCTGGCGCAGGCCCACGGCTCCCAACACGATCGCGAGCGGGCCCAGGATCACGCTGGCGAGGAACACGCCGAGGATGCCGCAGACGAGGCCGGCGATCGCCAGGCCGTTGGTGCGCGAACCGGAGGACGCGGCGGGGGAACTGCCGTAACTCGACATCAGTTTCTCCCGGAGTAGGGGGTGTTGGTCTGCTACGGCCGTCCGGGTGCCCCGGTCGGCGGGGCCGCATGCCGCCGCGAAACGAATACGTTTTCGATGAGGCGCGTGGGACGGGGTCCGCCAGTGGCGTCACCTCGGGGCCCGCTGGTGCCGATGGGATCGGGACGCGTACCTTCCTGACCCCAGGGAACCCTCCAGATGGCAAAGGAACGCTCACAAGAAGGGACGACCGCCCTGCTGTCGCCGGGGTAGTGGATGGGACATGGCAACCGAGCCGCGTTGGGACAATGCGCTGACCACCCGAGATATGCCGAACCGCACGACACGTTTCGAGGGCGAGCCACGGGACGTGACAGGGGCGCGGCTGGCCGCGGAGGACTTCCTCCGGGCGCTGGCCAGAATCCAGCCGCCCTCCGCCGAGGAGTGCTGGCACGACATCGTGCTCATCGTCACAGAACTGGCCGCGAACGCGGTGCAGTACGCCCCGGGCCCCTTCGAGCTGCAACTGCGGCGCACCTTCGACGGGGTGCATGTCGTCCTGCACGACACGAGCACCACGCCGCCGAGTCCGCGCCCCTTCCACCCGAGCCGCGGCGGCGGGGGCATCGGCTGGTACCTGGTGCAGACGCTGTGCACGCAGGTCAGTGTGGTGACGAACGACGACGGCAAGGACGTGCACGTCTTCCTGCCCTGGTGACCATGGCCACTCGGCCCATGCACGAGCCCCCGCACCCCTCGGCGGGGGCTCGTGCATCACGGGCCCGCGGGCGACGGTTTTCGGCCGCTCGCGCGGTCGGTGAGAGTCCACCCGCCTGGCGCGCGGCCCCCTCGCCGGGCCACCGGAAACCCACCCGTGTACCCGGTTTCACGGGCTGCACACATCATGCGTGACCTGCGTTTTCCGTGTGACCGTTCCTTGGCGGGATGCTGTGTCACGGCTTCCCGGAGTGGGTTAATCTGCGGCGTATTTCTCACACCGCCTGCGTCTTCGTGAAGCGCGGAGACGACCGGGCGGACGGCTGTGACCTGGAACGAGGGGACGGATGACCAGCAACACGACCGAGGCCGTGGACCCGGTCCCGGCCGACCAGGAGCTGAAGAGGCTCCTGGTCGGCCTGACGGCGGTCCGGGACGGCGACTTCGGCATGCGGCTGCCCGACGACGTCGACGGGCTGATGGGCGACATCGCCAAGGTCTTCAACGGCATGGTCGACCAGTTGTCCGTCTTCACCTCGGAAGTGACCCGGGTGGCGCGGGAGGTGGGCACCGAGGGCACGCTCGGCGGCCAGGCCGAGGTGCCGGGGGTCTCCGGGACCTGGGCCGATCTGACCGACTCCGTCAACGCGATGGCGGGCAACCTGACCACGCAGGTGCGCGACATCGCGCAGGTCGCCACGGCCGTGGCCAAGGGCGATCTGTCGCAGAAGATCGACGTCCCGGCCCGGGGCGAGATCCTTCAGCTGAAGAACACCGTCAACACGATGGTGGACCAGCTCTCCGCCTTCGCCGACGAGGTCACCCGCGTGGCCCGCGAGGTCGGCAGCGAGGGCCGGCTCGGCGGCCAGGCGCAGGTGCCCGGGGTCGCCGGGGTCTGGCGGGATCTCACCGACTCCGTCAACCTGATGGCCGGCAATCTGACGGCGCAGGTGCGCAACGTCGCCCAGGTGACGACCGCCGTCGCGCAGGGCGATCTGTCGCAGAAGATCACCGTGGACGCGCGCGGCGAGATCCTGGAGCTGAAGAACACCATCAACACGATGGTCGACCAGCTCTCCGCCTTCGCCGACGAGGTCACCCGCGTCGCCCGCGAGGTCGGCACCGAGGGCCGCCTCGGCGGGCAGGCGGACGTCAAGGGCGTCAAGGGCACCTGGCGGGATCTCACCGACTCGGTGAACTTCATGGGGGGCAACCTGACGGCCCAGGTGCGCAACGTCGCCCAGGTCGCCACCGCCGTCGCGCAGGGCGATCTGTCGCAGAAGATCACCGTGGACGCGCGCGGCGAGATCCTGGACCTCAAGGAGACCATCAACACGATGGTCGACCAGCTCTCCGCCTTCGCCGACGAGGTCACCCGCGTCGCCCGCGAGGTCGGCACCGAAGGCCGCCTCGGCGGGCAGGCCCATGTGCGCGGGGTCTCCGGCACGTGGAAGGACCTCACCGACAACGTCAACGTGATGGCGTCCAACCTGACCAGCCAGGTGCGCTCCATCGCCCAGGTCGCCACCGCCGTCGCCAAGGGCGACCTGTCCCAGAAGATCACCGTGGAGGCCAAGGGCGAGGTCGCCGCGCTGGCCGACGTCATCAACACGATGGTCGACACGCTGTCGGCGTTCGCCGACGAGGTCACCCGCGTCGCCCGCGAGGTCGGCACCGAGGGCCGCCTCGGCGGCCAGGCACAGGTGCCGAACGTGGCAGGCACCTGGAAGGACCTCACCGACAACGTCAACTCGATGGCGAACAACCTCACCGGCCAGGTGCGCAACATCGCGCTGGTGACGACGGCGGTGGCCCGCGGTGATCTGTCGAAGAAGATCGACGTCGACGCCCGCGGCGAGATCCTGGAGCTGAAGACGACCATCAACACGATGGTCGACCAGCTCTCCGCCTTCGCCGACGAGGTCACCCGCGTCGCCCGCGAGGTCGGCACCGAGGGCCGCCTCGGCGGGCAGGCCGAGGTCGAGGGGGTCTCCGGCACCTGGAAGCGGCTGACGGAGAACGTCAACGAGCTGGCCGGCAACCTCACCCGGCAGGTGCGGGCGATCGCCGAGGTCGCCAGCGCCGTCGCCGAGGGGGACCTGACGCGGTCCATCAACGTCGAGGCCTCGGGCGAGGTCGCCGAGCTCAAGGACAACATCAACTCCATGGTGGAGTCCCTGCGCGAGACCACCCGGGCCAACCAGGAGCAGGACTGGCTCAAGACCAACCTGGCGCGGATCTCCGGTCTGATGCAGGGCCACCGGGACCTGCCGGTGGTCGCCGAGCTGATCATGGACGAACTCGTGCCGCTGGTGTCCGCCCAGTACGGCGCGTTCTACCTGGCCGAGGAGGGCGCCGACGGGCCGGAGCTGAGGCTGGTCGGCGCCTACGGCCGGCCCGACGACGACGAGCGTCCCACCCGTATCCGCTTCGGGCGCACCCTGGTCGGCCAGGCCGCCCGCAGCCGGCGCGCCATCACCGTGGACGAACTGCCGCCGGGCTACGTGAGCATCTCCTCCGCGCTCGGGCAGGTCCCGCCGACCGCGCTGGTGGTCCTGCCGATCGTGGTGGAGGGCCAGGTCCTCGGAGTGATCGAGCTGGCCTCCGTGACCCCGTTCACCCAGACCCACCAGGACTTCCTGACCCAGCTGATGGAGACCATCGGCGTCAACGTCAACACCATCGTGGCCAACGCCCGCACCGACGAGCTCCTCGGCGAGTCCCAGCGGCTGACCGCCGAGCTGCAGGCCCGCTCCGCCGAACTGCAAGTGCAGCAGGAGGAGTTGCAGCGCTCCAACGCCGAACTGGAGGACAAGGCCTCGCTGCTGGCCGAGCGCAACCGCGACATCGAGGCGAAGAACCTGCAGATCGAGCAGGCCCGGCAGGAGCTGGAGACGCGCGCGCAGCAGCTGTCGCTCGCCTCCAAGTACAAGTCGGAGTTCCTGGCCAACATGAGCCACGAGCTGCGCACCCCGCTCAACAGCCTGCTGATCCTCGCCCAGTTGCTCGCGCAGAACCCCTCGCGCAACCTCACGGCGAAGCAGGTGGAGTACGCGCAGATCATCCACTCCGCCGGCTCCGACCTGCTCCAGCTCATCAACGACATCCTCGACCTGTCGAAGGTGGAGGCCGGAAAGATGGACGTGGCGCCCGAGCGCGTCGCGCTGCAGCGGCTGCTCGACTACGTCGAGGCCACCTTCCGCCCGCTGACCACCCAGAAGGGCCTCGACTTCCGTGTGACGACGGCGGCCGGCGCGCCCGCCGACCTGCTCACCGACGACTCCAGGCTGCGGCAGATCCTGCGCAACCTGCTGTCCAACGCGGTGAAGTTCACCGAGCAGGGCGGCGTGGAGCTGAGCATCGAACCGGCCGCGGACGACGAGGTGCCGGCGCCGGTGGTCCGGGGCGGCACGATCGTCGCGTTCCGGGTGAAGGACACCGGCATCGGTATCCCGGAGCAGCAGCTGGAGTCGATCTTCGGGGCGTTCCAGCAGGCCGACGGCACCACGAGCCGCAAGTACGGCGGGACCGGGCTCGGACTGTCCATCACCCGGGAGATCGCCCATCTGCTGGGCGGCGCCGTCACGGTGGACAGCGCCCCGGGCCGGGGCAGCACGTTCACCCTGTTCCTGCCCGTGGCCCGGGCCGACTTCGAGGAGGCGCTCGGGGCCGCGCGCCGCACGGAGCTCACCGGGCACGTGGTGTCGGCGGACACGGCCGGCCAGCCGGTCCTGATCGGCTCGCCGCTCACGGCAACGCCCCGGCCGCGGCGCCTGCTCGTGCTGGAGGAGCGCCCGCGGGGCCTGCTCACGCTCGTCGCGGAAAGCGTGATCGCCGACATGGGACGCACCCGGGACGACGGTACGGAGACGCCGTTCATCGAGGTGATCACGGCGGTGGGGGCGCAGGAGGCGGCCGGCGCGCTGGCTGCCGAGCCGTGCCACTGCGTCGTCCTCGACATGGGCTTGCCGGAGGAGGAGGCCATCCGGTTCCTGGACGCGCTGCACGGCGACCCGGCTCTCGCCAACGTGCCCGTGCTGGTGCACCACGGCAGCCGGCGCACCGGCTCCGCCCAGGAGAAGGCGCTCGCGGCGCACGCCGAGGGACGCCCGCTGGAGTTCCTGGCCGGGCTGGACGAGCTGCGCGAACGCATCACCCTGCACCTGTCGGCCGAGGAGCCGGGAGAGGCGGTGCCCCTGGTACGGGTGGAGGAGGCGCCCTCCGCGCTCTCCGCGGAGTCCGAGGGGGCCGCCGAAAGTCACACGGTCCTGGTCGTCGACGACGACGCCCGCAACCTCTTCGCGCTCAGCGGCATCCTGGAACTGCACGGCCTGCGGGTGCTGCACGCCGAGAACGGCCGCGAGGGCATCGAGACGCTGCTCGCCCATCCGGACATCGCGCTGGTGCTGATGGACGTGATGATGCCGGAGATGGACGGCTACGCCGCGACGGCCGAGATCCGCAGCATGCCGCAGTTCGCGGACCTGCCGATCATCGCGGTCACCGCCAAGGCGATGCCCGGCGACCGGGAGAAGAGCATCGCGTCCGGGGCCAGCGACTACGTCACCAAGCCCGTCGACACGCACGACCTCATGTCCTGCGTCCGGCGCTGGCTGACGGGATGAGGGCGGCATGAGTTCTTCCCAGGATTCGGCCGATCCGGCCGGCGCAGTGGAGCCGCAGACGACCGGGCCGGCGGCGGGCGATACGCCCGCGCTCGGCCCGGCCCCGGACGTCGCGCCCGGCTCGTGGGCCGGGGTGCCCTCGACGTCCCCGGTGGGGCGGCTCGCGGCGACCGTGGACCGGTTGCGCCGTGAGGTGCGGGCCGCGCAGGCGGAGGCGGAGGGCCGCGCCCTCATCGAGCTGGCCAAGGGCATCCTCGTGGAGCGTCTCGGGTGCGGTCCGGCCGAGGCGGCCCGGCAGCTGACCGAGCTGGCCGAGCAGGCCCGCCTGGCGCCGCTGGAGTTCGCCGTCGACGTCATCAACCAGGCCGCGCGGGACCGGATGTCGGAGGTGGCGACCTCCTTCCTCGCCACCGTCGCCACGCCCGGTGACGCGGGCCGTGGCGACGGCTCGGCGGCCGTGCGGCTGCGGGCGGCGGAGAGCGGCGCGCTGGCCGCCGACGACACCCAGTCCGTCGCCCAGTCGCTGCTCCAGCACGCCCTGCAGCCGCTCGGCGCGGTGGCCGTCGCCATCTGGTCGGCCGGTCCGGACGGGTCCCTCACCCTGGCCGGGAGCGCCGGGTTCGCCGCCGCGGAGGCCGCGCGCTGGCGTTACATCCCGCCCGAGGTGGCGACCGTGGCCAGGCGCGGCCTGACCGAGCCCGAGGGCCAGTGGATGACGTCGCTTGCGACGACCGGGCTGCCCACCATCGGCCACCGGCTGTACCCGGAGGGCGGCCGGGTGGCGCTGCCGGCCGGTACCGCGGGGCGGGTGCTCGGCGTTCTGGAGATCGCCTGGCCCGAGCCGCTCGCCCCGGTGCCGCCGCAGGTGGTCCGGCAGGTGGAGGCCCTGGCCGAGCTGTGCGCGCACACCCTGCACAGTTACGCGCCCGAGGCCGTGGCCGGGAGCGAGCCGCGGCTGCTGCCGGACGCGGCGGAGCTGATCGACCTGGCCGACGGGCTGCACGACCCGGCGCTGGTCCTGGTGCCGCATCTGGACGGCTCGGGGCAGCTCGCGGACTTCCGCATCCAGCACGTCAACGGCCGGTTCCTGGATCCGGCGGGCCGGCCGCGGGCGGTAGTCGGCGGGGCGCTGCTGCTGGAGGCGTATCCGATGGCCGCCGGCGAGAGCGACCTGTTCCAGCAGATCGAACGCGTCTACGCCACCGGGGAGCCGTTCCGGGCGCAGCGGATGAGCCTCACCGCCCTCGTCGACCAGGTGCCGCTGTCGGCGGTCGCGGACATCAGCATCAGCCGGCACGGCTCGTGCGTCCTGCTCATCTGGCGCATCGAGGACGAGGCCGCGCGGCTGGCCAGCCTCCTGCAGCACGCCCAGCGCCTCGGCCGGATCGGCGGCTTCGAGGAGAACGCGCTCACCGGCGAGATCACCTGGAACGGGCAGCTGTTCGACCTGTACGGGCGCTCCCCGTCGGCCACCCCGGTCCCGCTGGAGGAGGTCCCCGCGCACGCGCACCCGGACGACTCGGTCGCCCTGGGCCGGTTCCTGCGGACCGTGCTGCACCACCGGCGGCCGTCCTCCACGGCGTTCCGGTTGCAGCGGCGGGACGGGGTGACCCGCCATATGCGGATCGTGGCCGAGCCGGTGCTGGACACCGACGGCCGGCTGGTCGCCGTACGCGGGGCGTACCAGGACATCTCCTCGCAGCACTGGACGGAGGTGGCGCTGGCCGCCACCCGGGACCAGCTCGCCCACACCGAGCAGCAGGCCAGCGAACGCAGCCGGCTGGCGCTGCAGTTGCAGCAGGCCATCATGCCGCCCACGCGCGACCCGCTGGCGGTGGAGGGGATGCAGGTCGCCGTGCGCTACCGGCCGGCCGAGACCGAGCACCTGGTGGGCGGCGACTGGTACGACGCCGTGGTGCTGCCCTCCGGGCTGGTGCTGCTGTGCGTCGGCGACGTGGCCGGGCACGGCATCGAGGCGGCGACCAGCATGGTGGTGCTGCGCAACGCGCTGCGCGGCCTGGCGGTCACCGGCGCCGGCCCCGGCCAGCTGCTGTCCTGGCTGAACATCGTCGCGCACCATCTGACCGGCGCCGTCACCGCGACGGCCGTGTGCGCCCTGTACGACCCCGGCCGGCGCACCCTGCGCTGGGCCAGGGCCGGGCATCTGCCGCCCGTCCTGGTGCGCTCGGCGCAGGCCACTCCCCTGCCGCTGGTGAAGGGCATACTGCTGGGCGCCGTCGCGGAAGCGCCGTACGAGGAGGACGAGGTCGCGCTGTCCCCGGGGGACACGCTGCTGATGTTCACGGACGGTCTGATCGAGCGGCGCGACCGTTCGATGGAGGACTCCCTGGCCCATCTGCTCACCACGGCGCGCAGCGCGCCGGCCCCGCTGGACCACCAGCTGGACCGGCTGCTGACGTACAGCCGGTCGGACACGGACGACGACACATGCATCGTGGGCATCCACGTCACCTGAGCGCACGGAGAAACCCCACGATCAGAGGACGCATGGTTGTGCCGTTCGGGGGTAACCGCCGGTGGGCGATGAAACGACCATGGGCGGCAGCCCTGACGGGCGGGTGCACCGGCACCCGTCTCATCCACCCGACCCGGCCGCCCGCTCTTGTTGGAGGTACCCGTGCCCCTTGCCCAGAACCCGCTGTCCGTCGAGGTCACCCTGCCCCGCGAGGATGTCGCCCTGGTCGTGGTCGAGGGGCATCTGGACCTCGACACGGCGACGGAGTTCCAGGCCCATCTGGCCAACCAGCTGCACCACGGCCGCAAGCACTTCCTGCTGGATCTGTCGGCGGTGCCGTTCATGGACTCGTCCGGGATGAACATCATCCTGCGCGTGTACCAGGAGGCCCGCGATCTGCCCGGGACCGTGCATGTCATCGCGCCGGCCCCCGCCGTGCGGCGTGTCCTCGATCTCACGGGCGTGAGCATCACCGTCCCGATCTCGGACTCGGTGCAGGAGGCGCTGGCGCTGATCGACGGGGCCCCGCAGGGCGGCGAGGAGGCGGAGGCGCCCCAGGCCTGACACGCCGCGGATCCGGCCGGTCCCCGGCCTGGCCCGCACATGATCATCTTGTGATCGTTCTCACCCCGGGACGGGTCCCACCGTCACCGGGGTGGTCGCGGTCCACGCGCACGGCACGGGGCCGCCTCGAACACCGGTTCCCGTGTGCGTCGGGTGTCGTACGGGCGCTCCCCGGGGTGCGCCGCCCTCGGGTTCAATGGTCACGACCCGGTGTCGGCCGCCGTCCGAGCATGGTTACAGTGGGCGACCGGCAGAGATCACATCGCCTCTCGTCGCCTTCCGCAGGCGCAGCGATGCACCGCAGATTGAGGAGTGAACACGTGCCGGAGCACGAAGCGTCAGCCGACCACGGCTCGCCCGCACGGGACGTCGCGGCGTTCCTGGGCCGTCGCCGTGAGCAGATCGCCCAGCGGTGGGCCGACGAACCGCTGTTCCGCACCGTGTTCACCGTCTCGCGCGACGAGGCGGTGGAGGCGGGCAAGGCGGTCGCGGAGGCGCTGGCCGACGTGGCCGCGTCCGAGCGGGTCGCGTCGCTGGACGCGCCCGGCTTCGCCGCCGTACGCGAGCAGCTCGGCCGGATGGGCGCCGCCCGGGCCCGCGCCGGGCTCACCCCGGGGCAGATCTCCGGCGAGCTGGACGCGCTGCGCCGGCCCGCCATCGAGTTGCTCCTCGCCGACCTCGCCGCGGCCCCGGCCGACCGGGTGCGGGAGTGCTCGGAAGCGCTGGCCGTGCTGCTCGGCACGCTCCGCCTGGTCGTCATGGAGACGGCCGTGATGGAGGGGCAGGCGCTGATCGACCGGCAGCGGCTGCAGCTGCTGGAGGTGGCGACGCCCGTCATCCGGCTGTGGGAGGGCGTGGTCGCCGTCCCGCTGATCGGCACCCTGGACAGCGCCCGCAGCCAGGTCGTGATGGAGACCCTGCTGGACGCGATCGTCGAGCAGAAGGCGCGCTTCGCCATCCTGGACATCACGGGCGTGCCGACCGTGGACTCGCTGGTCGCGCAGCACCTGATGAAGACGGTGCAGGCGGCCGCCCTGATGGGCGCCGAGTGCGTCGTCTCCGGCATCCGCCCGGCCATCGCGCAGACCATCGTCCACCTCGGTCTGGATCTCGGGTCGGTCAAGACGCGTGCCTCCCTCGCCGACGCGCTCGCCTACGCCCTGCACGAGCTGGGCGTCGGCATCACCGGTCCCAGGCCCGGCGGTGCAGGTCCACGGTGACCGACAGCTTTTCGCACCCGATGGGCGCCGGACACGTACCGGTGCTCCGGCTCGGTGACGTCCTCCTCGTGACGCTGCAGGGGGACCTGTACGACAGCATGGCCCAGCGGCTGCTCCAGGACATCACGGAGGCGATCTCGAGCAGCCGGGTCGCCGGCGTCGTCATCGACCTGTCCGGCGTGGAGATCGTCGACTCCTTCCTCGGGCGGGTGCTGGCGGAGATCGCCGCGAACGCCCGGCTGCTGGCGGCGCAGACGGTCGTCGCGGGGATGCGGCCCGCCGTCGCCATCACCCTGGTGGAGCTCGGGCTGACCCTGCCCGGGCTGCGGACCGCGCTGACCACCCAGGCCGCTCTGGACCAGCTCACCGGGCCGCACGGCCCCCGGCCGGGGAGCGATTGATGGAGACGGCTGCGGGCATCGAGGCCCGTCTGCCGATCCGGTCGGACATGGACCTGGTGTGGGTGCGCCAGCACATCCGCCAGGCGGCCGCCCAGCTCGGCTTCAGCCTGGTGGAGCAGACCAAGCTGGTCACCGCCGCAAGTGAACTGGCGCGCAACACGCTGGTGCACGGCGGGGGCGGCGAGGTGCACACCGTCCCGCTGGTCAGCGGGCGGGCACGGGGACTGCGGCTGGCCTTCTCCGACCAGGGGCCTGGCATCCCGGACGTGGAGCGGGCGCTCACCGACGGCTACACCTCCGGGGGCGGCCTCGGGATGGGGCTGGGCGGGGCACGCCGCCTCGTCCACGAGTTCGCCGTCGATTCCACTCCGGGCGCCGGCACCACGGTCACGGTGGCGTCGTGGGCGGCCCGTCCGCCGCTGCCGCGTGAGGAGATCTGATGGCCCGGGTGTGGCATGTTCCGGTGCAGGACTCGACGCGGGTCCGCGACGCCCGGGTCGCCGCGGAGGGCGCGGCGGCGCTCGCCGGGCTGGACGAGCCGCGTACCGCCGCCGTGGCGCTGGTGGCGACCGAGCTGGCCACCAACCTGCTCAAGCACGCCGGCGGTGGTCAGCTCCTGGTCGACGTCGTCGCGCCGCCGGCCCGGCCGGGCGGCGCCGAGGAGACGGACGTCGTCCAGATAGCCGCGATCGACCACGGTCCGGGCATCGCGGACGTGACCGAGGCGCTGCGCGACGGGTTCTCCTCCACCCGCTCGCTCGGGGCGGGCCTCGGCACCTGCCGGCGCATCGCCGACGACTTCGGCCTGCACAGCGTGCTGGGCCGCGGCACGGTCGCGCTGGCCCGCATCGGTCCGGTGATCCCCGGGCACACACGGCAGCCGGACGCCGCGGCGCGGGCCGGCGGGGTCGTCGTGCCGTTCGCCGGGGCGGACTTCTCCGGGGACGGCTGGGCCTGGGCCCGGTCCGGGGACCGGCTCACCCTGATGCTGGCCGACGGGCTCGGGCACGGCCCGGAGGCGTCCCGGGCGTCCACCGCCGCCGTGCGCGAGCTGCACCGCTCCGCCCACCTGCCGCCGGCCGAGCTGCTGCGCCGGCTGCACACGGAGCTGGCCCGCACCCGGGGCGCGGCCGTGGCGCTGGCCCAGCTGGAGACGGACGCGAACCGGCTGCGGTTCGCGGGCGTCGGCAACATAGGAGCGCGGCTGCGCGAGGGCGACCACTGGCGGTCGCTGCTGTCGCGGCCCGGCATCGTGGGCGTGCACCGGCCGGCCACGCTGACGGAGACCCTGCTGCCGTGGTCGGCGGACCGGCTGCTGATCCTGCACAGCGACGGCCTGCCCAGCCGCTGGGTGCCGCCGTCCGACCCGCTTGTGCTGGCAGCCGATCCGGCGGTCGTCGCCGCCGTGACGGTCCGCGACGCGAGCAGCAGCGCCAGCCCGGTGCGCGACGACACCACCGTGGCGGTGCTGGGGCCGAACCCGCCGGAGCGACCATGATCCGTACCTGGCAGATCGCCACCGCCACCGACGCGGCCCGCGCCCGGATCGCGACCACCGAACTGGCCGCCGCGCACGGTGTGTCCGCGCTGGACCGCACCCGGCTGGCCGCGGCGCTCAGCGGACGGCTGCGGCAGTGCCTGACCAAGGGCGGCGCCTGGCGGCTCACCCTGGAACCGGATCCGGCCGAGGGTCTGCTGCACGCGGTCGTCGAGCCCGCGCCGGGCACGGACGTGGCCGAAGCGGGGCCGTGGCGCACCGCGGTGCCCTGCCCGGAGCCCGTCGGCGCGGTCGCGGTGGGCGACCCGCCGGACGACGGGGAACTCCTCGCCGAGGCCCTGCTGGGCGCCGACGAGGACACCGCGCTGCTGCTGGGCAAGCTCGCCGAGCAGGAGGACCTGGTCGCCTTCCACCGGGAGGAGCTGCATCAGACCAACCAGGGCGTGCTGGCGCTGCACGCGGAGCTGGACGCCGCCGGGCGGGCCCAGCGCGAGGCGTTCGCCGCGGAGCGCGCGGCCCGCCAGGAGGCGGAGCGGGCGCGGCGCCGGCTCACCTTCCTCGCCGACGCCAGCGCGGAGCTGACGGCCTCCCTCAACCACGACGAGATCGTGCGGCGGCTGCCGCGACTGCTGGTCCCGGAGTACGCCCGCAGCGTCGACGTGTGGCTGTTCGACGGCGACGGCGAACGCGGCGAGCGCGCGGACGCGGTGCCCGCGGTGCCGCACCCGGCGGCCGCGGTGATCGCGGCCCGCACCGGGCGTCCGCAGTACGCCGCCGACCATCCCGGCGCTCTGCCCGGGGTCGACGACCAGCCGCCGTCGGCGCTGGACCCGCTGCGGCCGCTGCTGTGCGTGCCGCTGTCGGCGCGCCGGGCGCCGCTGGGCGTGGTGACGCTGTCGCCGCCCGGCGAGCGCTGGGACCCCGACGACGCGGTGATGCTCATCGAGCTGTTCCGGCGGGCCAGCACGGCCATCGACAACGCCCGCCGGTTCGAGCACAACAGGGACATCGCCGAGACGCTGCAGCGGGCCCTGCTCACCGACCTGCCCAGCACGCCGGGGCTGCGGCTGGCCGCGCGCTACCTGCCGGCGACGTACGGGCTGAACATCGGCGGTGACTGGTACGACGCGTTCCTGCAGCCCGACGGCAGCCTGATCACCGTCGTCGGGGACGTCACCGGGCACGGGCTGCACGCGGCGGTGATGATGAGCCAGCTGCGCACCGCGCTGCGCGCCTACGCCGTGGACGGCAGCAGCCCCGGCCGGCTGCTGACCCGGTTGCACGAGTTCCTGCACCATCTGCAGCCCGATCTGTACGCGACCGCCGTCATCGCCCGCTTCCACCCGGACGAGGCGACGCTGAAGTGGGCGGCCGCGGGCCATCCGCCGCCCGTGCTGCGCGGCCCGGACGGGCAGGTGCGCATCCTGGACGACAAGCCCGGCGCGATGCTCGGCATCCCGCTGAGCCAGGAGATCGCGGACCACACGGTGCCGGTGGCGCCCGGCTCGACGCTGGCGCTGTACACCGACGGCCTGGTGGAGCGGCGCGCCCACGGCATAGACCCGGGCATCGGCCGCCTGGCCGACGCGCTCGGGGTGTTCCCCGGCGCCGAGCTGGCCCGGGATCTGGACACCGCGGCCGACCGCATCCTGCCGCCGCTGCTCAGCGACTCGGAACGGGACGACGACGTGTGCCTGCTGCTGTGCCACCTCGCCGGGTCGTCGTGAGCCGCCGCCCGCTCCTTGCCGGCACTCCCCGGCCACCGTCCTGACCTGCGGTCAATCCCGCACACGGGGCGCCCGCGACGGCCCGAAGGGGCAGACTGACCGGCGTACGTTCGTCTGCCTGCCGCACCCGACTGGCGCGGTGGCCGCGAACACGGTGGGATCGATGAGGTGCGAAGCAGTGCTCGGCGGGCACACGCACAGGCGTCGATCCAACCGCCCGGAGCCGCAGAAGGGATGACCAACGTGACACGACCCAGGATCCTGGTGGTGGGCGCGGGCTTCGCGGGAGTGGAGTGCGTACGGCGCCTGGAGCGCATGCTCTCCCCCGGCGAGGCCGATCTCACCCTGGTGACACCGTTCTCCTACCAGCTCTATCTGCCGCTGCTTCCCCAGGTCGCCTCCGGTGTGCTGACGCCGCAGTCGATCGCCCTGTCGCTGCGCCGCAGCCGCAAGTACCGCACCCGGATCATCCCGGGCGGCGCGATCGGCGTGGACCTGAAGTCCAAGGTGTGCGTCATCCGCACGATCACCGACGAGATCGTCAACGAGCGCTACGACTACATCGTGCTGGCCCCGGGCAGCGTGACGCGCACGTTCGACATCCCGGGCCTGACGGACAACGCGTTCGGCATGAAGACGCTCGCGGAGGCCGCGTACATCCGCGACCACGTCATCTCCCAGCTCGATCTCGCCGACGCCAGCAACGACCCGGCCGAGCGGGCCGCGCGGCTGCAGTTCGTGGTGGTCGGCGGCGGCTACGCCGGTACCGAGACCGCGGCCTGCCTGCAACTGCTGACCTGCAACGCGGTCAAGCGCTATCCGCGCCTGGACCCGAAACTGATCCGCTGGCACCTCATCGACATCGCGCCGAAGCTGATGCCGGAGCTGGGCGACAAGCTCGGCCGCAGCGCGCAGGAGGTGCTGCGCAAGCGGGGCATCGAGGTCTCGCTCGGCGTCTCCATCGACAAGGCCGGCCCGACCGAGGTCACCTTCACCGACGGCCGGGTGGTGCCCACGCACACCCTGATCTGGACGGCCGGTGTGGTCGCGAGCCCGCTCATCGCCACGCTCGGCGCGGAGACCGTACGCGGGCGCCTGGCGGTGAACCCGGAGATGAACCTGCCCGGCCACGACGGGGTGTTCGCGCTCGGCGACTCCGCGGCCGTGCCCGACCTCGTCAAGGGCGCCGACGCGGTCTGCCCGCCGACCGCGCAGCACGCGATGCGGCAGGGCAAGGCCGTCGCCGACAACGTCATCGCCACGCTGCGCGGGCAGGCGATGCGTCCGTACGAGCACAAGGACCTCGGGCTCGTCGTCGACCTCGGCGGCAAGGACGCGGTGTCCAAGCCGCTCGGCATCGAACTGCGGGGCCTGCCCGCCCAGGTCGTGGCCCGCGGCTACCACTGGTCGGCGCTGCGCACCGGTGTCGCCAAGACGCGGGTGCTGACCAACTGGACGCTCAACGCCCTGGCCGGCGACGACTTCGTCCGCACGGGGTTCCAGGCGCGCCGCCCGGCCAAGCTGAAGGACTTCGAGTACACGGACACGTATCTGACGCCGGAGCAGGTGCGCAAGCTGGTGGAAGGGGCCGAGGTGTCCGGCCAGTGAGGCGGTGCACGGCGTTCGCGCACGTCATGGCATGCTGAGGGCCGTAACCCACGACCTTCTGAGCGGAGTGACACGGCGGCGTGAGGGCAGCTGGACGATCGGGCCGGACACGACTGATGGACGCACTGGCGGCGTCCGACCCGGGGCTGCTGCGGCTCGTCGCGGGCCTGCGGACGGCGGGCGCGATCGCCCTGACGCTCGCCGTGCTCGGCGTGCTGGGCGCCCCGGTGAAGCATCTGGTCGCCGGGGCCATCGCCGCGATGGTGGCGACGTTCGCCATCCGGGAGAAGCAGCGCACCCAGCAGGCGGTGACGCTGGCGCTGGGGCTGCCCATGGCGCTGGTGTCGCTGTCGCTGGGTTCCGTGCTGACCACGCTCAGAGTGGCCGGTGACCTCTTCTTCGTCGTCCTCATCTTCTGCGCGGTCTACGCGCGGCGGTTCGGGGACCGGGGCACCGCGCTCGGTCTGATCGCCTTCCAGGTGTACTTCCTGTCGCTGTTCGTGGGCGCCACCTCGAAGACCCTGCCCGAACTGTGCGGGGTCGTCGCCGTCGCGTTCGCCGCGAGCGCGGTGCTGCGGTTCGCCGTGGTGCCCACCGGGCCCACCTGGATCCTCGAACGGCTCCGGCAGGCGTTCCGTGCCCGGCTGGCGCAGCTGCTGGCCGCGCAGTGGCAGTTGCTGGACGCCGGGCCCGACGACGTCGACAAGGCGCTTCAGGACGTGCGTGAGGGCACCGCACGGCTGCACGAGACGGCGCTGATGATCCAGGGGCGGCTGGAGGAGGGCACCTCAGACGAGGCGGTGGCCCGGCTGGTGCAGCGGCGCATCGCGGACGCCGAGATCGCCGCCGAGCGGCTCGGGCTGCTGCTGCTCACCGCGCGCAGCGCCGAACGCGCCGACACCCTCACCCTGCACCTGCCGGGTGCGACGCTGCCCAGCGGCGGGCAGCTGCCCGTGCGTGACGAGGCGACCGGGGCGCTGCGGCGCGATCTGCAGGCGCTGCGGATGCTGGTGCTCCAGCCGGGTGCCGCGGCCCGCGGCACCGGGCTCGCGCAGGTGCGCAACCGGCTGCTCGGCTACCGCGAGGAGGAGAACCTGCCGCCCGCCGCGGCTGCCGTGCAGGACGTCTTCCGCGGCATCGGCGAGACGGCGCGCGCCGTGATGGGACTGCGGGTCGCCCTGGACGGGCCGCAGGACGAGTCCGACGACTCCCCCGCGACGACGCGTTCCCGCGAGGAGCTGGACGCCGAGGACGCCGCCATCGGCGGCGCGGAGGAGAGCGAGCGCGAGGAGGAGGAGCAGCTCTCCGGGTTGAAGCGGCCCACCACGCGGGCGGCGGTGCAGGTGGCGGTCGGGTCGTCGCTGGCCATCGTCGGCGGGGAGTTCCTGTCGGCCCAGCGCTGGTACTGGGCGGTGCTGACCTGCTGGATCGTCTTCATCAACACCTCCTCCACCGGGGAGATCCTGGTCAAGGGCTACCGCCGGCTGCTGGGCACCGTGCTCGGCGTGGTGGCGGGCATCGCGCTGGCGGGGCTGGTCGGGCACCACACGTGGACGGCGTTCGGGCTGGTGCTGCTGTTCGTGTTCGCGATGTTCTACACCGCTCCCCTGTCGTACACGCTGATGTCGTTCTTCGTGACGGCCGCGCTGGGGCTGCTCTACACGCTGCTGCACACCTACAGCGCGTCGGTGCTGGTGCTGCGGGTGGAGGAGACGGCGCTGGGCGCGGCCTGCGGGGTGATCGCGGCGGCGCTGGTGCTGCCGGTGCACACCGGGCGGCGTACGGACGAACTGCTCGGTACGGTGCTGGAGCGGCTGGCGGAGGTCACCGAGCGGGCCGTGGACCAGCTCAGCGGCGGCCCCGAGGTGGAGTTGCTGGACCTGGCGCGCGAGCTGGACCAGGCGCTGGCGGATCTGAGCGCGGCGACGCAGCCGCTGACGCATCCGGTGACGCCGCTGCGCTCGCGGCGCGACACCGCGCGCTATGTGGTGGCGCTGCTGGAGACGTGCGCCTATCACGCGCGGTCGCTGGCGGCGATGGCGGAGCTGCTGCCGACGCATCCCGCGATCGCGGCCGATCCGCGGCTGCGCGGGGCCGGGCAGCGCATCCTGGACAACATCCGCACGATCGCCGCGCACGTCCTGGACGATCCGGCGGCCGGGAAGGTGGCGACGGGACCGAGCCTCGCCGCCCTGCTCCAGCCGGGCGACCCCGGTACGCCCCGCTACGGCCGTATCACCGACCGCGTGCTGCGGCATCTGCAACGCCTGGACGAGGCGGTGGTGGGCCTGGCCCGTCCGCTCGGGGCGCCGCGCGCGGAACCGGAGCCCCCGAAGCACAAGTAGCCGGGCCTGGGGGCGTGCGAAGGGGGCTCCCGGCCCGGCGCCTGTCCGCCGTGCGTGCCGGGCCCGGCCGGGAGCCGGGAGTCAGAAGTCGCTGGGCAGGCCGCTGGCCTCGGCGATGCCGCGCAGTTCCTCGTCGGTGTGGCGGCGTTCGTGGAGGTAACCGGCGATGCGGCCGAGGCTCGCCGGGTCGGCGGCGGTGGCCGCGTCGGTGACCACACGGACCGGGCCGGAGCCCTCCACGTCGATCTCGACGACCTGGTTGTCCAGGCGGCCGGTGACGGCGGTGGCGATGACGAGGGCCGCCTCGTCGCGGATCATCTGGGGCAGGCCCTCGGCGCGTTCGCAGTCCACCACCAGCTCCATGCCTCCGAGGCGCTGCTCGTCGATGGCCCGCAGCACCGGTTCCACGACGCTGAGCAGCAGCTGGAAGTCCTCGCTGTCCAAGCGGAACCGCAGCAGGTCGAGGTAGACGTCCACGGGGCGTTCGTCCGGCGGGAGGTCTGAGTCGTCCATGTCCCCCGTGTTCCCCGGCCGGCGCGGCTCAGACGCGCCGCCAGCGCGCCAGCGCGAAGGAGAACACACCGAACAGCACGAGTCCGGCCGCGACCAGCGCCAGCAGCCAGGGCCCGAGCGGGGTGCCGGCGAACGAGCGGAGCGTGTCGTCGAGTCCCTTGGCGCGCGCGGGGTCGTAGGCGACGGCCGCGCGGACGGCGAACGCGCCGGCGGCCGTGAAGACCAGACCGCGCGCGACTCCGCCCGTCACGCCGGTGATGTCGGTGAGCCGCACGGCCCAGCGCGACATCCTGGCCAGCCGCAGTTCGTCTCGGTACGTGCGCCGGGCGGCCGCGACGGCGATCCATACGCCGGCCACCACGATCCCGGCTCCCACGGCGCCGACGAGCCACTGCCCGGCGGGCAGGCCGAGCACCCGCGCGGTGACGTCCCGGGACTGCCGGTCGCTGGAGCCGCCGCCGCGGGTGCCGGCCGCGAAGGACAGCACGGAGAAGGCGACGCTGCAGTAGAACCCGCAGCGGGCCACCGCGAGGAGCCGCTTCTTCGCGCTGCGGCCGTCCTTGCCGGCCGACCCGAAGACGGCCTCGGACAGCCGCCACAGCGCCATCCCGGCGAGGCCGACGCCGAGCGCCCACAGCAGCACCGAGCCGAGCGGCTGCTGCGACAGCTCGGCGAGGGCTCCCCCGCGGTCGGCCTGATGGCTGCCGTCACCGAGGGGGATCTGCAGCGCCAGCGCCCCCACCAGCAGGTAGATGACGCCCCGCGCGGCCAGTCCCGCGCGGGCCGCGCTCTCGGTGAGCGTCCCCCGGGCCATCCGTTCGGCCTCGACGCGGCCGCCTCGCCCCATGGCATATGTGTTCATCCTCGCCTCCCGGACTGCGGATGCCCCGACCCGCCAGGAACACACCGCGCGGTCCCGGCCGCCGGCGCGGCCGGGACCGGCGCAGAACACCTGAAACGCCGTACGCCTCCCAGGTCCCACGGGTTGCCCTGCGGGATCTGGAAGGCGTACGGCGTCGGCGCGTGTGCGGCGGTGTCTCAGTCGCGGTGGCCCGGGCGGCCCGTACGGCGGCCCATGGCCTCCTCGCGGACCCGGGCGCAGCTGCGGCTGATCAGACGGGAGACGTGCATCTGGGAGATGCCGAGGCAGTCGGCGATACGGCTCTGGGTCATGTCCTCGAAGAAGCGCATGTAGAGGATGGCGCGTTCGCGTTCCGGCAGATGGCGCAGGCCCTCCTTGGCGGACTCGCGGTCGATGACGATGTCGTAGGAGCCGTCCGGTGCGCCGAGGGTGTCCGCGAGGCTGTAGCCGTCGTCGTCGGCCGACACCTCGGCGTCCAGGGACAGCGTGCTGAAGCTGTCCAGGGCCTCGAGGCCGGCGTTGACCTCCTCCTCGGTCAGTCCGGTGTGGGCGGCGATGTCGGCGACGGAGGGTTCGGGCGATCCGGGGCTCTGGGTGAGGTGGCGGCGGGCGAGCCGCACCTTGTTGCGCAGCTCCTGCACCCGGCGGGGCACGCGCAGCGCCCACATCCGGTCGCGGAAGTGCCGCTTGACCTCACCGGTGATGGTCGGCACGGCGTAGCTCTCGAAGGCGCCGCGGCTCGGGTCGTAGCGGTCGATGGCCTTCACCAGGCCCAGCGCGGCTACCTGGCGCAGGTCCTCCAGCGACTCGCCGCGGTCGCGGAAGCGTCCGGCGATGCGGTGGGCCATGGGCAGCCAGGCGGTGACGAGCTGGTCGCGCAGGGCCTCGCGTTCGGGCCCGTCGTCCAGCGCGGCGAGGCGGGCGAACGCCTCCACGGTGTCGGGGGCGTCGTCGTGGGACCGCCCGGGGGACGTGGCGGGTCGGACGTCCGCGCCAGGTCGGCTTGTCGACATGTCGCTCAGCATGATGCGGATTCGCTCCTGAACAGGTGATCTCAGGGACTTACCGCGGGAGGGGTGGCGGTGTCGTCCGGTTCGCCGTCAGGCACCTGGGAAGCCATACCGCTCCCGCTGACGCGCCTCCGGTCCGAAGCACGAAAATGCGTGTGCCCCTCCTCTCCGGCAGCAAACACGGCCGTCGAGTGAGGCGGGAGAAGTCGTCGCAAGAAAGGTCGTCGCGAGAGTCGCAAGAAAGGTCATCGGAAGACGGGCACTTCCGCGGTGATCCGCTTCCCGCCCGCGGGCAGGTCGGTGACGTGCACGTCGCGGGAGAGCCGGCACACGATCGGCCAGCCGCGGCCGCCGACCCGGCGCCGCCCGTCGGTGTCGAGCGGTCCCGCCGTCACCGGCAGCCGCCGGCTGCGGTCGCAGACGGAGACCCGTACTCCCTCGGCCACGAGGTCCACGGCGTAGTCGGTGATCCCGCCGCCGTGCAGGATGGCGTTGGACGTCAGCTCCGAGGCGACGAGCAGGGCGTCCGAGAGCGACTCCTCGTCGCAGTGTGCTCCGGTGGCCCGGCAGCGCCGGTCGACGGCGCGGCGCACGGCCGCGCGGACGTCGGCCGGGCAGCAGGGGCCGCACCGCTCACAGGCCCCCGTTTCCAGGGGGTCGATGGCGTACTCCGCGCTCATCCTCGCTCCTCACAGTGGTCCGTGCAGTGGTCCCCGGCGCCTTCGGGAAAGTGCTGGGCGCCTTCGCCGGATCGGGCGGGTCAGGGCCCGCGGGCTCGGCGCCGCCCGTAGCGGCCGGCTGCGGTCGGTCGGGTCGGCGGGGTCCGTGGCACCGCCCAGGGCTCCCCGGCATCCGCGTGGTGCGTGAACCCCTGTAGTCCGGCTGACCTCTCCGGGCCGCGGCAAACCTGGCGTTCCGGGCATGCTCGGGTCATTGACCCGTGTGGCGGGGGTAGTCGGACGGCATGACCGATGTCGTGGACTCAGACGAACTGTTGCGCAGGATCCAGCGCGCCCGCGCCTGCGCCGCCGAGGAGGCGCGCAGCTGGCGGGCCCGCAGCGCGGACGCACAAGGCCCGGGGAGCACGGAGAACGGGGCCCCGGAGGCCGCTGTGCGCGCCGTGGCGTACGAGGTGGTGCTGCGGGTGCTGGACGAGGTCGTCGCACCCGGCACGCATACGGAACCGGGCTGATCACCCGGGCGGTCGGGTTGCCCGCCGCCGGTGCGGGGAAACCCGGCCGCCCATGTCAGCTGATCACACTCGTGCACCGGTCCTTGAGGCCCTGGTCGACCACCGTCGCCGGGGCCGCCTGTCGTTCACCCCTCCCGGCCACAAGCAGGCCCGCGGCGCCGACCCGGCCGTACGGGAGGTGCTCCCGTCTCCCCTTCCACCCGGATCTGCCGTCCTCGGCGATGGACGCGGGCGTCGACATCTGCGTGACGAGCATCCACAAGATGGGCAGCGGTCTCGAGCAGGGGTCGGTCTTCCATGTGCAGGGCGATCTGGTGCCGCCGCAGCTGCTGAAGAACCGCTCGGACCTGCTGGGCACGACGAGTCCGTCGGTGCTGATCTACGCGGGCCTGGACGGCTGGCGGTGGCAGATGGCGCTGCGCGGCCCGGAGATCATGGGCGGTGCGCTGGCGCTGGCCGCCGAGGTGCGCGGCGCCATCGAGGAGATCGAGGGGCTGCACGTCAACGACCGGGACGACTTCTGCGGCGCCGGTCCGGCCGACGACTTCGACCCACTGCCGACGATCATCGACATCTCGGGCCTCGGCGTCACCGGGTACCGGGCGGCGGACTGGCTGCGCGAGCAGCGTGAGGTGGAGATGCACCTGGTCGACCACCGGCGCATCGGCGCCCAGATCACCCATGGGGACGACCGGGAGACGACGGGGGAACTGCTGGGCGCGCTCAAGGAACTCGCGCGGGTCGCGCCCGGGCTGCGGGACGCGCCCGAGGTGGATGTGCCGTCGCCGGGCGAGCTGCGGCTGGAGCAGGTGGCGCTGCCGCGCGACGCGTTCTTCGGGAGCGCCGAGGACGTGCCGGTGGCCGGGGCGGCGGGGCGGATCGCGGCCGAGATGATCACGCCGTATCCGCCGGGCATCCCGGCGGTGCTGCCCGCTGAGCGGCTCACGGAACCGGTGCTGCGCTATCTGCGGACCGGGCTGGAGGCGGGCATGTACCTGCCCGATCCCGGTGACCCCGAGCTGGAGACCGTGCGGGTGGTGAAGTGAAACAGGTCACGTGACCGGGTTTCGGCTGGGCATCTCCTCGCGAGATGGTTTACGGTTCATCCATACGTGGTGACGGGGTCGACCCTCGCAGTCCTCCGTACGCCACCCTTTGCGGCCCTGGCTGGCTTCCCCCGTCCAGCCAGGGCTTCTTCATGCCCGCACACCGCGCTCGCAGCGGCGTTGCCATCGAATTACGCCGTCCGCCGAGGTGCCTTCGAGCCCGGCAGCGGCTGAAATGGGCGTAGGGAAAGCACCGGAACCCTTCGCCGGCGAGGAGCCCCGCGCCATGACCAAAGCGACGAAACTGCTGACCGCCCTGCCCCCGCCCCAGCGTCGGCACCTCATGGAACTCGCCCATGAGGTGTCCTTCCCGGAGGACAGCCGCATCTTCGAGGCGGGCGGGCGGGCCGACCGCTTCTGGGTCGTCCGCTCCGGCTCGGTCTCCCTGACCCAGCAGGTGACGTCCATCCAGCGGGTCACCGTCGCCTCCCTGGGCGCGGGCGACCTGCTCGGCTGGTCCTGGCTGTTCCCGCCGTACCAGTGGGACTTCGGCGCGGAGGCATTCAGCCCGGTACGGGCCTACGAGTTCCACGCGCAGCCGGTCCTGCGGCTGTGCGAGGAGGAACCGGCCCTCGGCCTGTCGCTCATGCGCATCGTCGCCGAGATCCTGGCCCACCGGCTGGAGACCACCCGCAACAAACTGATGGAGCAGTACGCGATGCGCCGGACGCGCTAGCGGGACCGGACCCCGTGGGGGCCGCCTGCCCCGGCCGGTCAGATCCGGTACCGCCGCAGCGCCGGCATCGCCAGCGCGAGCCCGAGCATGACCGTGACCACGAGCAGGCCGCCGCCCGCCACAGCGGTGCGCGGGCCGAAGGCCGAGCCCGCCGTGCCGTGCAGGACGTCGGCCAGGCGTGGGCCGCCCGCGACGACGACCGTGAACACGCCCTGCATACGGCCGCGCATCTCGTCCGTGGCGGCCGAGAGCAGGATCGCCCCGCGGAAGACCATCGAGATCATGTCGGCGAGCCCCGCCGCCGCCAGGAACAGCACCGCGACCCACAGGTTGCCGCTGAGCCCGAAGCCGGTGATCGCCACGCCCCAGGCGACGACCGCGCCGATCACCATCCACCCGTGCCGGCGCGCGCGGGAGAACGTGCCGGAGAACAGCCCGCCGAGCACCGCGCCCACCGGGATCGCCGCGAACAGCAGGCCGAGGGCCAGGCCCTCGCCGTAGGAGGCGTAACTCTGGGCCGCGAGCTGCGGGAAGAGCGCGCGGGGCATGCCGAGGACCATCGCGACGATGTCGGCGAGGAAGGACAGCAGGAGCACCTTGTGCCCGGAGATGTAGCGGAAGCCCTCCGCTATCTGCCGCACACCCGCACGCCGGGCCGCGGCCTGACCGAGCGGCGGCAGCGCCGGCAGCCGGAACACCGCCCACAGCGTGACGCACAGGGCGAGGGCGTCGACGAGGTACAGCTCGGGCAGGCCGATCACGGGGATCAGCGCGCCCGCGAGGAGCGGCCCGGCGACCAGGCCGGTCTGCATCACGGTGGAGCCGAGCGCGTTGGCGGCGGGCAACTCCCCGGCCGGGACCAGGCGGGCGATGGAGGCGTTGCGGGCGGGCGAGTTCAGTCCGAAGAACGCCTGCTGGGCGGCGAGCAGCACCATCAGCACGCCCACGGAGTCCACGCCGATCGCGGCCTGCACCCAGAACAGCACCGACGTGACGGCGATACCGGTGTTGGTGACCAGCAGCAGCCGGCGCCGGTCCACCGTGTCGGCGACCGCGCCGCCCCACAGCGCGAACAGCACCATCGGCACCAGTCCGGCGAGGCTCGCGTAGCCGACCCATGCCGAGGAGCCGGTGATGTCGTAGATCTGCTTCGGCACGGCGACGGCGGTGAGCTGGCTGCCGACGGCCGTGACGATGGTCGAGGACCACAGCCGCCGGTAGGCCGGGCGGCGCAGCGGACGGGTGTCCATCGCCCATCGGCGCCAGCCCGTGCGCATCCCCGGCGCGGGGGCCGCCGTGCGGGGCTCTTCCTTCTCTTCGGTGCTGCTGTCGCTGGTGTCCACGGGTTCCCTGGATGGTCGCTACATCTTTTTGTTGCCGGGGTTCACTATCGCAGCACCCGCTGTGCGCACCGCCGGGCGACCGGCTCCCGGGTCAGCTGCCGACGATCAGCGACGCACCCAGCGTGAGCATCGTCGCGGCGACCAGGGCGTCCAGGACGCGCCAGGCCGACGGGCGGGCGAGGTGACGGCTGAGGAGGCGGGCGCCGAAGCCGAGGACGGTGAACCAGCACAGGCTGGCGAGGGCGGCTCCGAGGCCGAAGGTCCAGCGCAGCGGTCCGCGGTCGGCGGCGATCGAACCCAGCAGGAAGACGGTGTCGAGGTAGACGTGCGGGTTGAGCCAGGTCATCGCCAGGCAGGTGAGCACCGCGCGGCGGCGTGACCCCGCCGCGTCCCCCTCCGCCTGGAGCGACCCCGGCTTCAGTACCCGCCGGGCGGCGAGGACGCCGTAGCACAGCAGGAACGCGCCGCCGACCCAGGCGACCGCCGTGAGCGCGCCCGGCAGGGCCACGACCAGGGCGCCCACGCCGCCCACACCGAGGGCGATGAGGAGCGCGTCGGACAGGGCGCAGATGCCGACGACGGCGAGGACCGCGTCCCGGCGGATCCCCTGGCGCAGGACGAAGGCGTTCTGGGCGCCGATGGCGACGATGAGCGACAGGCCGGTGCCGAAACCCGCGGCGGCGGCGCTGAGAGAGCTGGGCATGACCCCGACGCTACGGAAGCGATCACCGGGCGTACAGCTAAAGATTCTTACGTATCATTAGCGCTCGTGATGCCACGATGACCGCGGAGCTTCCCCTCGATCAGGTGCGCACCCTGCTCGCGGTGGTCGACGAGGGCACCTTCGACGCGGCGGCGGCCGCCCTGCGGGTGACGCCCTCGGCGGTCAGCCAGCGGGTCAAGGCCCTCGAACAGCGCACCGGGCGCGTGCTGCTGCTGCGCACCAAGCCGGTGCGGCCCACCCGAGTCGGGCGCGGTGCTGGTGCGGCTCGCCCGCCAGGTGGCCCGGCTGGAGCGGGACGCCCACGCGGAGCTGGGGCTGAGCGGGGCCGGGGAGCCGGTGCGGGTGCCGGTGGCGGTGAACGCGGACTCGCTGGCGACCTGGTTCCTGGGCGCGCTGACCCGGGTGCCCGAGGAGCTGCGGCTCTGTTTCGAGCTGCGCCGCGAGGACGAGGACCACACGGCGGCGCTGCTGCGCGAGGGCCTGGTGATGGCGGCGGTGACGTCCTCCCCCGACGCCGTGCCGGGATGCTCGGTGCGCTTCCTGGGCCGGATGCGGTATCTGCCGCTGGCCTCCCCGGAGTTCGTCGCACGGCATCTGGCCGGCGGTCCGCTGCACGACGTCCTGCCCGAGGCGCCGGTGATCGTCTTCGACCGGCGCGACGACTTCCAGGACGGCTTCGTGCGACAGTTGCGCGGCGGCCGGGGCGGTGCGAGCGCGCTGCGGCACCACGTGCCCACGTCGGAGGGGTTCGCCGAGTCGGTCGCCGCGGGGCTCGGCTGGGGCATGGTGCCCGAGGCGCAGGCCGGACCGCTGCTGCGGGCGGGGCGTGCGGTCGAGCTGGCGCCGCGGCAGGCGGTGGACGTGCCGCTGTACTGGCAGCAGTGGCGGCTGGACTCCCCCGCGCTGGCCGCCGTCGCCGGCGCGGTCGCGGCGAGGGCCGCGGCGACGCTCCGCGGCTGACCGGCGCCCCCTGCGGGTGGCCGCCCTCAACGAGCGGTGAACAATGGGGTGTTTCACCCGAGCATCGACCGGTCACCCGAAGGCGAGTGAATCATCCGCAAGACCACGCAAGCCGTCGATGCAATCGAAGGTGACTTTGATGGACAACTGGCGAGAGCACGCCGCGTGCCGCCACGAGGACCCCGACCTCTTTTTCCCGATCGGCACCACCGGGCCGTCGCTGGTCCAGGCCGAGCAGGCGAAGGCGGTGTGCCGGGGCTGCCCGGTCCAGGAGCCGTGCCTGCGGTTCGCGCTGGACACCGACCAGACGCTGGGCGTCTGGGGCGGGACCAGCGAGACGGAACGCCGCAGGCTGCGGCGCCGGGCGGGCAGCCGCAAGTCCGGATAGGAGAGCGCACGGGCGGCCGCCCCGGCTCCGGCCGTTGACCGGCGGCCGCGGCCGCCCGGCTCCGGTCAGGAACCGCGACGGCGGCCGGTGCGGTCCAGCGGCCCCCAGTCGTGGTGCTGTCTCTCCACTTCGGTGCGGGCCTCGTCGATCACGGCGGCGTCGATCCAGCACATCGGGCGGACGTCGACGACCAGGGGCTCGTTGTCGGGCCCTCGCCCCGTCTCGTGCCCCTGCAGCACCCAGGGCCGGATGCCCGGCCCTTTCTCATGGGGCAGATGCGCGTAGTCGTACAGCCGACGCGCGACCCAGAGGGTGAGCGGGCGGCCTTCCCACCACCGCTCGACGTCGAGCGGGTTGGCGGACAGCCCCGGCATGGGGACGCCGGTGAGCTCGTCGGTGCTGGAGGTCTTTCCCAGGTCGGTCCGCGGCCCCCTGGACCAGCGGACGTACAGCCGCCGGTTGTCGTCCACCAGGCCGGTGAGCTCGGCGAGCGTACGCAGGACCGGCAGGTCGTCCCGTTCGTGCATGGCCGGACCTCCCTCTTCGCCGTCCAGGCCGACGGAGTACCCGTGAGGCCCGCGGGAAATCAGGAAGGTCCCGCGCCGCCAGGGCCGGTCCCGTCCCGCTGGGGCCGGGCCGGTTTGCCCGGGGCGTACAGCCAGGTGTGGAGCAAAGGGCCCACGTTCTTGCCGGTCAGGCGCTCGGCGAGGGCGATGAAGCCGGCGGTCGTCCCGTGGCCGGCCCGGTGCTCGGCCGCCCAGGCGCGCAGGACGCGCGGGAAGGCGCGGTCACCGACGGCGCGGCGCAGGGCGTGCAGGGCCATGGCGCCGCGGGCGTAGACGGGGGTGCCGAAGATGCGGGCGCCGCCGCCTGGGTCGGCGGGCGGGTACGCCCACACAGGGTCGCTCGCCGGGCTGCCGTAGAGCGTGTCGAAGGTCTGCTGGGCGCTGGGGCCGCCGTGCTGTTCGTCGTACAGCCAGGAGGCATAGGTGGCGAAGCCCTCGTTGAGCCAGATGTCCTTCCAGCTGGTGAGCGAGACGGAGTCGCCGAACCACTGGTGGGCCGTCTCGTGGACGAGGGTGTCCACGTCCGGCGCGGAGTCGTACAGGGGCCGGGTCTGTGTCTCCAGCGCGTAGCCGACGTCCGGGGCGTGGTCGACGATCGAGCCTGCGGCCCGGAAGGGGTACGGCCCGAAGACGCCGCTCTCCCAGGAGAGCACCGCGGGCAGTTGCTTCAGCACGGGCGCTGCCGCGCCGGCCTCCCTCGGATCGACGGCGTCATAGACGCGGATGCCGTCGCGGGTGGTGTACTGCCGCACCGTGAACGCGCCGATGGTCGCGGTGGCCAGGTAGGCGGCCATGGGCTCGGCCTGGTGCCAGCGGAAGGTGGTGGCGCCGCGGGCTGTGCGGGTGCCGAGCAGCACGCCGTTGGCGACGGCGGTGCGCCCCTCGGGGACGGTGAGGGTGAAGTCGTACGACGCCTTGTCCAGGGGGTGGTTGTTGGCCGGAAACCATGTCATGGCGCCCTGCGGTTCCCCGGCGACGAACGCCCCGTCGTCGGTGGGGATCCAGCCGTCGGGCGAGCCGTCGGGGTCGGTGACCGGCTTCGGCGTGCCGTTGTAGGTGACGGTGACGCGGAACCTCTGGCCGGGGCGCAGCGGGTGGCGGGGGGTGACGAGAAGTTCCTGGCCGTCGCGCCGGTGGGCGGCCCCGGCGTGGTCGACGGTGACGCCGGTGACGTTCAGGCCGCTCAGGTCGAGGTCGAACCGGGTCAGGGGCTGCGTGGCTCGTGCGGACAGGACCGCACGGCCGTCGAGGTGGCGGCCGCGGATGTCGTAACGCAGCGTCAGGTCGTAGTGGCTCACGTGGTAGCCGCCGTTTCCGGCGAGCGGGAAGTAGGGGTCGCCGACGTCCGCGGCTCCCGTCGTGCCGGCCGCGGCGGGCGTGGCGGTGGCCAGCAGGGCCGCGAGGGCGACGGGGACGGTGGCGAGGACGGCGGCGCGGCTCCGGGAGGCGGCGCGGCTCCGGGAGGCGGCGTGTCCGGCGGGCTGCTGCCGGGATCGTCTGAGGGAGACGGTGAGGGCGGAGGGCCGGCGGGACCTGCTGAGGGGGGCGATGCGTCTGGCGGGCTGGCGGGAACGGCTCACGTGCGCTCCTTGTGGGGTGCCGGGTGATCAACCGGGCCTCAGCGTAGGAGCCGCGGGCCGCCCGGTCGCCCCTCGTTCAGGCCACGTCGTACGGCGTCGCCCGGGCGGCCCGCATTACGCTCGCAGCGACCGCCCCCGCAGAAAGGGCCGCAGATGAGCGTCCGTGTGCGTCGCGTGTACGAGCCCCCGGATCCGGACGACGGCGTCCGTGTCCTGGTCGACCGGCTCTGGCCGCGCGGCCTGGCCAAGGACGCCGCGCACGTCGACGAGTGGCCCAAGGGACTGACCCCGTCGACGGAACTGCGCCGCTGGTACCACGCGGGCGAGGGCTCCTACGAGGAGTTCCGGCAGCGTTACGAGGCGGAGCTGGCGGAGCCGGAGGCGGCCGAACTCCTGGACCACCTCCGGACGTTGACCCGCCGGGGGCGGGTCACGCTGCTGACCGCCTCCAAGGCGCCCGGCGAGTCCCACGCGGCGGTGCTGCTCGGGCTGCTGAAGGGGAAGCGGTAGGGATCGGGCGACGCCCGGGGCGGCCCGCGAGCGCGGGCCGCCCCGCCGTCACGCGGTCTGCGCCGCGGCCGCCCGTCCCGCCGCGCGCCCGGAGAAAAGGCAGCCGCCGAGGAACGTGCCCTCCAGCGCGTTGTAGCCGTGGACCCCTCCCCCGCCGAATCCGGCGACCTCACCGGCCGCGTACAGCCCGTCGATCGGCGTGCCGTCCAGACCCAGGGCGCGCGAGTCCAGGTCGGTCTGGATGCCGCCGAGGGTCTTGCGGGTCAGGATGTGCAGCTTCACGCCGATGAGGGGTCCGGCGGCCGGGTCGAGGAGGCGGTGCGGGGTGGCGACGCGGCCGAGGCGGTCGCCGATGTAGCGGCGGGCGTTGCGGATGCCCTGGACCTGGGAGTCCTTGCTGTAGGGGTTGGCGATCTGAAGGTCGCGGGCCTCGATCTGGCGGCGGATGCCGTCGGCGTCGAGCAGCGGCTTGTCGGTGAGGGCGTTCATCTTCTCCACCAGCCGCTCCAGCGTGCCGGCGACGACGAAGTCCGCGCCGCGCCGCAGGAAGTCGGCGACCGGGCCGGGCGCGCCCTTGCCGAGCAGGCGGTCGCGCAGCACGGCGCCCTTGTCCTTGGCGGTGATGTCGGGGTTCTGCTCGGAGCCCGACAGCGCGAACTCCTTCTCGACGATCTTTTGGGTGAGGATGAACCAGGAGTGGTCGTATCCGGCGATGTCCTCGGTGGTGCGCAGGTGCTTCAGGGTGCTGAGAGTGTCGTATCCGGGCAGGCAGGGGTCGGGCAGGCGGCGGCCGAGTGCGTCGAACCACAGGGAGGACGGGCCGGGCAGGATGCGGATGCCGTGACCGGGCCAGATC
This sequence comes from Streptomyces sp. NPDC097129, assembly GCF_055668065.1. Lineage (NCBI taxonomy): Bacteria > Bacillati > Actinomycetota > Actinomycetes > Kitasatosporales > Streptomycetaceae > Streptomyces > Streptomyces sp. NPDC097129. Next base: position 569,815 of record NZ_JBVOQE010000003.1, read on the forward strand.
GGGCTCCAGTTCTGCAGGCCCTCGGTGTAGTGCCACATGCGATCGCGGTTGACGAGCCGCACCCCGGCCTCGGCGCTGATGTCGAGCATGCGGCCGTCGACGTAGGCGGGTACGCCGGTGACCATCTCGGCGGGCGGGGTGCCGAGCCGTTCGGGCCAGTAGCGGCGGACGATGTCGTGGTTGGCGCCGATGCCGCCGGTGGTGACGATCACGGCCTGGGCGGTGAGGGAGAAGTCGCCGGTCTCCTCGCGGTTCGAGGCGACGCCGCGCGGGGCGTCGTCGTCGGCGAGCAGCTTGCCGCGCACCCCGCGGGCGGCGCCGCCCTCGATGACGAGTTCGTCGACGCGGTGGCGGTGGTGGAAGGTGAGCAGCCCGTCGCGCGCGGCCTGCCGGGCGCGGTCGGCGAACGGCTCGACGACGCCGGTGCCGGTGCCCCAGGCGATGTGGAAGCGGGGTACGGAGTTGCCGTGGCCGTCGGCGCGCAGATCGCCGCGCTCGGCCCAGCCGACGGTGGGCAGCAGGTCGATGCCGTGCCCGGTGAGCCAGGACCGCTTCTCCCCCGCGGCCCACTCGACGTAGGCGCGTGCCCAGCGCACCGCCCAGGAGTCCTCGTCGGCGAGCCGGTCGAACTGCGCGCTGCCCCGCCAGTCGCTCCAGGCGAGCTCGAAGGAGTCCTTGATGCCGAGGCGCCGCTGCTGCGGGGAGTCGACGAGGAACAGTCCGCCGAAGGACCAGAACGCCTGCCCGCCGAGGTTCGCCGCGTTCTCCTGGTCGACGAGGGCGACGCGCCTGCCCCTGCTGGTCAGTTCGTGTGCCGCGACCAGGCCGGCGAGTCCGGCTCCGACCACGATGACGTCCGCGTCCATGCGCGCGTTCCCTTCACTGTCCGGGGACCGCGCTGCCGTCCGTGAGCAGCGCGGTGAGGAGTTGCTTGAGCCAGGCGCGGGCGTGCTCGACGTCCTTGTCCAGCAGCAGTTGGGTGGTGACGCCGTCGTAGGCGGCGACCACGGCGTGAGCGGCGCCGTCCGCGTCGCCGAGGACGGCGGGCAGCGGGGTGCGCGCGGTGGCGCGGGCCAGCCGGTCGGCGATGGCCTGCCGCAGCCGCGTGCGGTGTTCGAGCAGGGCGTGGGCGACCTGCGGGTCGCGGGCGGCGTGCACCAGGAAGTCGGTCTTGACCAGCAGCCAGTCCACATCGAGCAGGAGCACCTCGGTGACCCGGTCGACCGAGGCGGCGACATGGAGGTCGGGGCCGTCCTGGACGAGGGCGCCGGCGACCTGCTCGGCGAGCAGGTCGGCGCGCTGCTCGTACAGCGCGAAGAACAGCTCGTCGAGGCTGGAGAAGTTGGAGTAGAAGGCGCCGCGGCTGTAGCCGGCGGCCTCGCAGACCTCCTCGATGGAGACCCGCCCGAAACCCTTGGCCGCGAACACGGCGAAGGCGGCGTCCAGCAGGTTCGCTCGCGTGCGCACCCGCCGCCGGGTGACACGCGGGGCCGTGTGCTGCGTCGCCATCACCACCTCCGTTCGATACGCGAATGTATCGAATACGTCTGTGTATCGAAAGGGCCAGACGACCTCCGACGTACATCCACATGGAACATATTTTCGATTCAGGGTTTACGCTGGAGTCATGTCCACGCACCTCCAGGGCTCCCTGTTCGACCAGACCGACGAGCTGCGGCTCGGCTCCCTCGACGGGATCCGCCGGAGCGAGCTGGGTGCCGGCGCCTGGATCGACGTGCTGCCGGGCTGGCTGACCGGGGCGGACGCCCTGTTCGAACAGCTGGCGGCCGAGGTGCCCTGGCGCGCGGAGCGCCGCACGATGTACGACCACGTCGTCGACGTCCCCCGGCTGCTCGCGTTCTACGGCGCGGACGACCCGCTGCCCCACCCCGTACTCGCCGAGGCCCGCGACGCGCTGTCCGCCCACTACGCCGACGAACTGGGCGAGCCGTTCACGACCGCCGGGCTGTGCTTCTACCGCGACGGCCGCGACAGCGTCGCCTGGCACGGGGACCGGATCGGCCGGGGCTCACGGGAGGACACGATGGTCGCCATCCTGTCCGTGGGCGCCCCCCGTGACCTGCTGCTGCGCCCGGCGCACGGCGGAGGCCCGACCGTGCGCCGGCCACTGGGCCACGGCGACCTGATCGTGATGGGCGGCTCCTGCCAGCGGACCTGGGAACACTGCATCCCCAAGAGCACCCGGGCCACGGGACCGCGCATCAGCATCCAGTTCCGCCCGCACGGCGTGCGCTGAGGCGGGCCGCTCTCCCCACCGGCCCCATGATCTGCTTTGCTGTCCGCCGAAGGCCGGCGATCTCACCACGGGGGGACCACACATGCGAGCGGACGTACGCCAAGTCACCGACGGCACCTACCTGGTGCACGGCTCCCACACCAACTGGGTGATCCTCACCGACGGGGACGCCGTGACCCTGATCGACACGGGGTACCCCGGGGACCGGCAGCTGGTGCTGGACTCGCTGGCCCAGGTGGGCAGTTCGCCGGAGGCGGTGGCGGCCGTGCTCATCACGCACGCGCACAACGACCACCTGGGCTCGGCCGAGTACCTGCGGGCCGCGCACGGCACGCCGGTCCATCTGCACGAGGCGGAAGTGCCGCACGCCCGCCGGGAGTTCCTCCAGCAGGTCACCGTCGGCGAGGTGCTGCGCAACGCCTGGCGGCCCGGCGTGCTGCCGTGGATGGTGCGCGCGCTGCGTTCCGGCGGCACCGAGCAGCACCCGGTCACCGCTCCCACGGCCTTCCCCGGCACCGGCCCGCTCGACCTGCCCGGCCGCCCCGAGCCCCTGCACACGCCGGGCCACACCGACGGGCACTGCGTCTTCCACCTGCCCGAGGCCGGTGTCCTGATCTCCGGGGACGCGCTGGTCAGCGGCCATCCCACGTCACGGGCGAGGGGACCGCAGCTGCTGCCGGACATGTTCCACCACGAGCGGGCCCGCGCCGTGGCCTCCCTGGAGATCATCAAGGGTCTGGAGGCCGACGTCCTGCTGCCGGGCCACGGGCCGGTGCACCGGGGCGGAATGGCGGCGGCCGCACAGCAGGCGTGGGAGCGGGCCGCCTAGGACTTGTCCGCCAGTGTCAGCAACGCTGCGGGTCAATACACCTAGATGATTTCGAGGTTGGCCATCATGCCCATGTCCTCATGTTCGGCGTTGTGGCAGTGGAAGAGGTACCGGCCGCGGTAACCGTCGAACCGGGTGATGATCTCCACTGCTTCGCCCGGGCGCAGGGAGACCGTGTCCTTGAGTCCTGCGTCGTGCGGCAGTGGCGGACGGCCGCTGCGCGAGAGCACTCGGAAGCCGACCAGGTGCAGGTGGACGGGATGGTGCACGTCGGCGACCAGCCGCCACACCTCGATGTCGCCGAGCCCGACGGTGACATCGCGGCGGCCGGGAGCGAAGGGGAGCCCACCGATGAGCCAGCCATGGTCACCGCGCATGTGCCCGGCGCGGAAGGAGAGGTCCCGCACGGTGACGGCATCCGTCCGCCGCCAGACCGGCAGATCGGTGGACAGCGTGCGCGGGACGCGGCTGTCGTCGGCGGCTTTGCGGGCGACGCGGAAGGCCATCACGTCGCGGGTGCGGCCGGAGCCGAGCCGGTTGACGAGTCTGACGCGGCTGCCGATCGGGACTCCGGAGAAGTCGATGATCACGTCGTAGCGTTCGGCGGGCGCGATCGGCAGCAGCCGGTGGGTGACCGGCGCGGCGAGCAGTCCCTGATCGCTGCCGATCTGGACGAGATCGAGCCGACGTCCGTCGTCGCTCACCGCTTCGAACGCGTAGTGGCGGGCGTTGGAGGCGTTGAGGATGCGCAGCCGGTAACGGGCCGCGTCGACTTCGTGTACGGGCCATGGGGCACCGTTGACCAGGATCACGTCGCCGAGGACGCCGGCGACATAGGGTTCGCGGACGCCCGGCCGCTCCCGCAGTGTGGGGTCGAGGGCCGGGTAGGCGAGGCTGCCGTCGGCGGCGAAGGCACGGTCGGCGATCATGAGGGGGAGCTCGCGCGGTCCGGCGGGCAGGCCGAGACTGTCCTCGGCGTCGTCGCGGACGATGTGCAGCCCGGCCAGGCCGCGCCAGATGGCGGGGCCGGTGAAGTCCATCCGGTGGTCGTGGTACCACAGCAGCGTCGACCGCTGGTCCAGCGGAAAGTGGTAGTCCCGCGTCAGCTCGGTCTTCACGGCGCGGGGATCGTGCATGCCGTGCTCGGAACCGGAACCGTGCCCGGCGTGCGGGATGGCGTGTTGCCAGCCTGCTGGCAGGACGAGATCGGTCGGATATCCGTCGGAGGCGGCCGGGGTCCGTCCGCCGTGCAGGTGCACCACGCTCGGCACGGGCAGCTCGTTGCGGTGCGTCACGGTGACCGGCCGGCCGCGGCGGGACTCGATCGTCGGCCCGGGGAAGGTGCCTCCATAGGTCCACAGTGGTGTCCTGACACCGGGCAGGATCTCCGCACTTGCTTCCCGCTGGGTGATCTCGTAACGATCGGTGCCCCTCGCGGTGCTGACCGGCTTCAGCACAGGCGGTGTCGGCAGTGGGATCCGGAAGGGCGGCGGTAGCGGCACGGCACTGCGCAGCTGGGCGCCGGTGGCCGACGGCCGGCGGGCCAGCGCGGCCGAGGCGGACAACCCGGTGGCGGCCACCAGCCCCAGCGCTCCCGTGATGCCCATCATGCGCCGCCTCGTCATGCCGCGGCCCTCGTCGTGCTCAGGCATCGCGACCGTGCCTCCACGCGCGCGAGCGCCCGAGGACGGGGTGGCGCCAGACGGCGATGAACTGCACGACGAGCGCGGCGACAATCATCACGCCCAGCGGGATGTGCAGCCATAGCGCGCCTTGCAGGCCGGCGAAGTACTGCACCGTCTCGGCCGCGACCACCGCCAAGGTGGCCGAGAACTGCGAGGCCTGGCGCAGCCGTACCCACAGCATGATCGCTGCGAGCACCTGCAGGTAACCGAGCGAGGTGACCACATCGGCGCCGACCGCGTGCCGGCGCAGGCCGTCGAAGTCGCCGGTCAGATACGCCCCGGCGAACACCGGCTGGCCGACGACCGCCACGACGTGCGCGCTGACAACGGCCCGGAAGACCCACCCGGCCGGTCTTGTCCGGGGCACGGCAGCCAATCCTGGGCTGCTGGTGACCATGCGGGACCCCTCCTTCGATCTGCTCTTCCTGGGGGACACCGCGAGACTATGACGCTGGCGTTATCTTGACCAAGACCGATATTGTCATGGGGTTATGTTGCTGGAGACATGATGGAGCTCAACTCGCTCAGACAGTTCTTGGTGGTGGCGCGGCTGGAGCACCTGAGCCGGGCAGCCGACGAGCTGCACGTCGCCCAGCCGTCACTGAGCCGCACCATTGCCCGGCTGGAGCGCGAACTGGGCACACCGCTGTTCGACCGCAGCGGCCGGCTCCGGCTGAACGCAGCGGGCAAGCTCTTCCGCGCTCACGTGGAGCGCTCCCTCGGTGAACTCGAGGCAGGACGACGGGCCGTCGCCGAGGCCACCACAGAGGGCCTCGGCTCCCTACGCCTCGCGTCGGAGACCTTCCTCACCCTCACCGGCCCGTTGACCGCCTACAAGCGAGCCCATCCCTCGGTCGAGATCAAGCTGCACTGGTCCGCGGGCGAGGACATGGCCCGCCGTCTGCGGGCCCAGGACGTCGATCTGTGTGTCGCCTCGCAGCCCCTCCACGCCGACGGCCTGCGGTCGCTGCAGCTGTTCGACGAGGCCGTGGGGATAGGAACACCACTCGATCATCCGCTGGCGGGCCGCTCGTCCGTCACCCTCGACGAACTCGCCGACCAGCCCTTCATCACGGCCCGCAAGGGTCACTGGGTACGGGGGCTGCTCGACCGGCTCTTCGCCGCGAGAGGTCTCACACCGAAGATCGTCTGCGAGAGCGACGAACTCAGCGCCCACGCGGACCTCATCGGCACGGGACTGGGCATCGGTCTCGTCCCCGCCTTCGCCCAGCGCGGCACGCAGCGTGCCCCCATCGCCTGGGTCGCCGTCGACAGCCCCGACTGCCGTCGCACGGTCACCTTGCACTGGGCCGCCGACTCCCACCCGTCGACCGCCGTCCGCCTGATGCGCACCACACTCACCAGCTGGGACTGGACCACCGGCGAACCCCGAGAGCAACGCTGACGAACCCACTTCCCGGCGCACCGCTCCCCGCGCTGACTACGAGGTCTCCACCACCCAGTACAGCGTGTCAGTGTCAGTGGCCGGTTCCGTCTCCCCGCCCGCGGCCGGTCAGTGGGGAGTCACCTGGCCGCGGACAGTCACTCAGCGCCATTGCTTTGAGGCGAACGGCGGGTCCGCAACCAGTACGAGCGGGCTGCCGCGACCAACGCGCATCCGTACACGGCGAATGCGGTCAGGCCGATCCAGCCGACCAGGAGTGCGTCGTCGGAAGAGTGGAAATCGCCGCTCCGTATCGTCGCCAGCCGAGGCCGAGCACGCCGTACGGGGCGAGAGTGGCGGCACCGATCAGGGCCGGGATCAGAGGGAGCCAGCGCGGGACACGTCGACCGCGCAGGACCGGCGTCCAGCGCGGGAAGACTTGACCCCAGGGGCGGACGAGGCCCCACAGCAGGAAGACGCCGAGTACGGCCAGCAGCATGGTGCCGTCCAGGCCCCAGGACTCCAAGGTGAGCCAGATCCCCGAGGTGCCATTGTGCTCGGAGATCGCACGCATCTCCGCGCCGGTCGTGCCGGCGAAGGTGCCGCCGAAGGCCCAGACCTGTTTCATCGCCGCGTACGGGAGGAAGGCCACCCTGCCGGCCCATGCGGCGAGCTGAGCCGGCCGGGGTGCGGCCGAGGGCAACGGGGCGGCGGCCGCGACAGGCGGGGACCGGAGCGGCCGGTGACCGCGAGCAAGAGCCCGCCGGCTGCCGCCAGCATATGGTTCGCAGCCGCGGCCCAACTGTCCACGCCTTGGTCGAACATCAGCGTGATCACATCCATGAGCAGGCCGAACGCGGCGAGCCCGGCCAGGCCGCACATCGTCCACAGCGACGCTCGCAGCGCAGGCCGCAGCCCGTGTCGCGACACCGCCGCACAGGTCAGCCCCGCCAATACCCCCATCGCCATGACTGCCCAACCTGACGCGGAAACCCCCCTGTTGCCGCAGGAGCCGAACAGAGGAGTCCCCGTCAGCGCACAGACAAGGCCGAACCCGGCGTACAGCGTCGCCCAGAACATCGCCACGCACGCCGCCCGCCGGGGCCCCTGCTGCCCCCGCGCGGCCGTTCGGCTGTTCGGCTGTTCCTCAAGGATGTTTTTGAGGGCGAAGGCCGTCGAGGAGGATGTCGAGAAGCCGATCGGCTGTGACCGCGTGGCCGGGCTGGTGCGCGACGGTGAAGATCCCGATCAGGCCGGCCGCGATCTCCTCGGCAGTGACGTCGGGCCGGAGGTCTCCTGCGGCGCGACCTGCGTCGAGGATCGACGCTATCGCGTTCAGGAGCTCGTCCCTGGTCCGGGCGTGGCCGACGACGTCGGACTCGATCATCGTCAGCAGTGTGTCGAGCATGCCGTTCTTCGTCGCGATCCAGTCGCCGAACAAGTCCATCCAGCGCCGCATCGCAACGGCCGGGGCCACGGCGGCGAGCAGGTCCCGGGCGCCGTTCGTGAGGCGGACGACCTGGTCACGGTAGACGGCCTCCACCAGGGATTCACGGGTCGGGAAGTGGCGATAGAGCGTCGCGATGCCGACACCGGCCTCGCGGGCGATAGCACGCATCGACGTCTCCGTGCCGGGCGACGCGAGCACGCGCGTCGCGGCCTCGAGCAGCTGTTCGCGGTTACGGGTGGCATCGGCCCGGGGCGCCCGCGGCTTGGGACTGGTCAAACGGATCACGCTCCGGTTATGTTGGGTTCCGTAACCGGAGCGTAGTCCGTTTCGGGGCGGCTCTGCCAACACCAGGAAACGAGCAAGACATGCAGCAGCACCACAACGGGCTTCGAGACGGCGCGAGCAGGGCGGTCCGGCTCGAGTCGTTCGGCGGCCCAGAGGTACTGGCCCTTCAGGACGTGCCCGAGCCTCAGGCCGGTGATGGGCAGATCCGCGTGCGGGTGACAGCGGCCGGGCTGAATCCGATGGACTGGTTCATGACCGCGGACGCCGAGACCGCGGCACGGTTCGGCCTGAGCCTGCCCGCCGGGTTCGGGACCGACTACGCCGGAGTCGTCGACCAGGTCGGTGCGGGCGCGAGCGGCTACGCGGTCGGTGACCGCGTGTTCGGGGCGGCCTTGTCCCGAGCAGTCGCCGACTACGTCGTCCTCGACGCGCACGGGAACATCGCGAGCGGCATCGCTCATCACACCCCGGACGACGTCGATGACCGCACCGCCGCCACGCTCGCGATCGCGGGCAGCACCGCGGCCGCCGCTCTCGATGTCCTCGATCTCGGTCCGGACGACACGGTGCTGGTCGGCGCCGCGGGCGGCGGGGTCGGCGTGTTCGCAGTCCAGCTGGCGCGGATCGCGGGTGCGCGAGTCATCGGGACCGGCTCGCCGTCGTCAGCGGAGCATCTGCGAAGCCTCGGCGCCGAACCGGTCGCGTACGGCGAGGGCCTGACCGGCAGGGTCCGCGACCTCGGGGCGGGCCCCGTCACCGCCGCACTGGACCTCCACGGGACGGACACGGTGCACGTCGCTCGCGAGTTGGGAGTGCCGGACGGTCGCATCTGCACCATCGCCGGCCAAGTCGACGGGGTCCCTGCCGCCAACGGCGCCAACGCCGCACCCGATGCTCTCGAGAACATCGCGCGCCTTGTCGCGGCCGGCCGTCTGCGTGTACCCATCGCGGCGGCCTTCCCCGTCGAGGACATCCGCGCGGCCGTCGAGCTCCAGAGGGCCCGGCACGTTCGCGGCAAGGTCGTGATCGACCTTCGTCCTCAGCCCTGACTGCACGTGCCGGACTACGGATCGGCTCATCCTCGAACAGGGCGGCACAAGCCTGGGCCAGGTCGATGCCGAGGTCACGGCCGAAGCCCGGCGCCTCGCGGCCGATCCCGTGGTTTCCGCCGACCCCAGGGCGCCCAGCCGCGCAGCAGGCGTCGGCGCGGACCGCCTGGGGCCTTCCGCAGGGCGCCGCTCATCCGCTTAGGCTCTGCCCATGGCTTTGCAGATCAGCGCCACCACCCCCGAGCACCCCGCGCTTCTGCTCGAACTGCCGTGGCAGCTGCCCCTGGAGGAGTGGCCGGAGGAGTACCTCGTGCCGCTCCCCCGCGGCATCTCCCGGCACGTCGTGCGCTACGCCCGCGCCGGCGACGAGGTCATCGCCGTGAAGGAACTGGCCGAGCGGCCCGCGTTGCGTGAGTACGAGCTGCTGCGCGACCTGGACCGGCTCTCCATCCCCGCCGTGGACGCCCTCGGCGTGGTCACCGGGCGCACCGACGCCTCCGGTGCTCCGCTGGAGCCGGTGCTGATCACGCGCCATCTGCGCGGCTCGCTGCCGTACCGGTCGATGTTCGAGACGACCATGCGCCCGGCGACCATGCACCGGCTGATGGACGCGCTCGCGGTGCTGCTGGTGCGGCTGCACCTGGCCGGGTTCGCCTGGGGCGACTGCTCGCTGTCCAACACGCTCTTCCGGCGGGACGCGGGCGCGTACGCCGCCTATCTGGTGGACGCCGAGACCGGCGAGCTGCACCCGCGGCTGAGCAACGGCCAGCGCGACTACGACCTCGACCTGGCCCGGGTCAACATCAGCGGCGAGCTGCTGGACCTGGAGGCGTCCGGGGCGCTGCACCCGTCCGTGGACCCGGTCGCGTTCGGCACCGAGATCTGCGCCCGTTACCGGGGGCTGTGGCAGGAGCTGACCCGCACCTCGGTCTATCCGGCGGGCAAGCACCACTACATGGAGCGCCGGATACGTCGGCTCAACGACCTCGGTTTCGACGTGGCCGAGATGCAGATCGAGCACAACGCCCATGGCGACTCGGTCACGTTCGTGCCCAAGGTCGTCGACGCGGGCCACCATCAGCGGCAGTTGCTGCGGCTCACCGGCCTGGACGCCGAGGAGAACCAGGCGCGGCGGCTGCTGAACGACCTGGAGAGCTGGATGGCCACCCAGGACGACCACGCCCCGGGCGACCCCCTCTCCACCCGCCCGGAGGTGCTCGCGCACCGCTGGGTGCGGGACGTGTTCCGGCCCACCGTGCGGGCCGTACCGCTCGAACTGCGCGGCACCATGGACCCGGCGGAGATCTACCACGAGCTGCTGGAGCACCGCTGGTACCTGTCCGAGCGGGCCCAGCACGACATCGGGCTGGACACCGCCGTCAAGGACTACATCGACAACATCCTGCCCAAGGCGCGCGAGACCCTGGAGCCCACACTCCCGCAGTGACCACCCGGGCGGGCCGCCGGTCAGGTGTGCGGGACCACGGCCACCGGGCAGCCGGCGTGGTGCAGCACACCGTGGGCGACGGAGCCGATGCGGGCGCCGACCGCCGTGCGGTGGGCGCGCCGCCCGACCACCAGCAGCTGCGCGTGGTCGGCCGCCACCGACAGCAGCACCTGGCCCGCGCTGCCGATCTCCACGTGCTCGATCACCGGCACGCCGGGGAAGCGCTCGCGCCACGGCTGGAGCGCGTCCGTGAGGGCCTTGCGCTCGAGCGGCTCCAGACCGCCCGCGTCGTCCAGCAGCTTGAGCGAGCCGGGGCTGTAGGCGAACACCGGCGGCAGCGTCCACGCCCGTACGGCGCGCACGGTGGCGCCGCGGGCGGCGGCCGTCTCGAAGGCGAACCGCAGCACGTCGGCGCTGTCCTCCGGCTCGCCGTGCTGACCGACGACGATGTCCCGCCCCGCCGCCTCGGCGCTCGCCCCGTCGCCGGCGCGCACCAGCACCACCGGCCGTGTGGCCTCGGCGATCACCTGCTGGCCGACCGAACCGACCAGGAAACCCATCAGCCGGCCGTGCCCGCGCGAGCCGAGCACCAGCAGCTCGGACCCGGCCGCCGCCTCCAGCAGCGCCGGCACCGCGGGGCCCTCCACCACCTCATCGGTCACCGCGAGGTCCGGGTGCCGCTCGGTGACCGCGCGGACCGCGCCCTCGAGCGCCTGCACCGCCCAGCCCTGCTGCGCCTCATGGCTCGCCACCTCGGACGGCACCGCCGGCTGGAACTCCCAGGCGTGCACCACACGCAGCGGCAGTGAACGGCGTACGGCCTCCCGGGCCGCCCAGTCCAGCGCGGCACGGCTCTCGTCCGTCCCGTCGACCCCTGCCGTGATCGGACCCGTCATCCGGCCGCCTCCTCGTGTCGTATGTCGCTTGCGTCACCCCCAGTCTTCACCCCTACCCTGCCCACATGACCTTGGAGTGGGAACAGGTGATCGTGGACGCGGCCGATGCCGCGGCCCTGGGCCGCTGGTGGGCCGAGGCCCTCGGGTGGACGGTCGTCAACGACGACCCCGACGAGTTCGAGATCCGGCCGGCACCCGACCGCCTGCCGGGGCTGCTCTTCGTGCCCGTCCCGGACGCCAAGACCGCCAAGAACCGCCTCCATCTCGACTTCCGCCCCGACGACCAGCGCGCGGAGGTGGAACGCCTGCTCGCGCTCGGCGCGCGCCACGCCGAGGTGGGACAGGGCGAGCAGGCGTGGGTGGTCCTGGCCGATCCGGAGGGCAACGAGTTCTGCGTGCTGGGCGAGCGGCGCTCCTGAGGCCTCGGCTCATACCCGAGCAGGCCAGGCGGATCGAACATACGATGGGCCACGGACCGGCACGTCACGAGGGCGCGCCGGGCCGCTGACCGACCTCGGGGTGGGAGTCGTATGGCACAGGCCGCCGACACAGCGCGGACCGTCATCCTGACCGTGGACGACGACCCGGGAGTCTCCCGCGCCGTCGCCCGCGATCTGCGGCGGCGCTACGGCGAGTCGTACCGGATCGTGCGGGCGGAGTCCGGCGAGTCCGCGCTGGACGCGCTGCGCGAGCTGAAGCTGCGCGGCGACCTGGTCGCGGTGATCCTGGCCGACTACCGCATGCCGCAGATGAACGGCATCGACTTCCTCGAGCGGGCCATGGACGTCTACCCGGGCGCCCGGCGGGTGCTGCTGACCGCGTACGCGGACACCAGCGCGGCCATCGACGCGATCAACGTCGTCGACCTCGACCACTATCTGCTCAAGCCGTGGGACCCGCCGGAGGAGAAGCTCTACCCGGTCCTGGACGATCTGCTCCAGGCGTGGAAGGGCAGCGACTTCAAGCCGGTGCCCAGCACCAAGGTCGTCGGGCACCGCTTCTCGGCGCGCTCCTCGGAGGTGCGCGAGTTCCTGGCCCGCAACCAGGTGCCCTACCGCTGGTACTCCGCCGACGAGCCCGAGGGGCAGCGGCTGCTCGCGGCGGCCGGCGCGGACGGGCAGCGGCTGCCGCTGGTCGTCACGCCCGACGGGGAGCCGCTCATCGAGCCGGACCCGCCGCAGCTGGCCGCCCGCGTGGGCCTCGCGACGACGCCCACGGCCGACTTCTACGACCTCGTCGTCATCGGCGGCGGCCCGGCCGGGCTCGGCGCCGCCGTGTACGGGGCGTCGGAGGGGCTGCGCACGGTCCTCGTGGAGCGGTCCGCGACCGGTGGGCAGGCCGGGCAGAGCTCCCGGATCGAGAACTACCTCGGTTTCCCGGACGGCGTCTCCGGCGCCCAGCTCACCGACCGGGCCCGGCGGCAGGCGGCCAGGTTCGGCGCGGAGATCCTCACCGCGCGGGAGGTGACGGGTCTGGAGGTGAGCGGCGCCGCGCGGATCGTGCGGTTCGCGGACGGCTCGGCGGTGGCCGCGCACAGCGTGATCCTCGCGACCGGCGTGCAGTACCGGCAGCTGCCGGCGCCCGGCGCCGACGACCTGACCGGCTGCGGCGTGTTCTACGGCTCGGCGCTCACCGAGGCGTCCTCCTGCCAGGGCCACGACGTGTACATCGTCGGCGGCGCCAACTCCGCCGGGCAGGCCGCGATGTACCTGGCGCGGGGCGCGAAGTCGGTGACGCTGCTGGTGCGCGGCCCGTCGCTGTCGGCGTCGATGTCGCACTACCTGATCCAGCAGATCGAGGAGGCGCCCAACATCGCGGTGCGCCCCCGCACCGTCGTCGAGGCCGCGCACGGGGACGGCAGCCTGGAGCGGCTCACCCTGCGGGACGTCGACACCGGCGAGCGGGAAGACGTCGACGCGGGCTGGCTGTTCGTGTTCATCGGCGCCGCCCCGCTGACCGACTGGCTGGACGGCACGGTGCTGCGCGACGAGCGCGGGTTCATCCTGGCCGGGCCCGATCTCACCCCCGACGGGCGGCCGCCGGCGGGCTGGGAGCTGGACCGGCCGCCGTACCACCTGGAGACCAACGTGCCCGGCGTGTTCGTCGCGGGCGACGCGCGCGCGGAGTCCGCCAAGCGGGTCGCGTCCGCCGTCGGAGAGGGAGCCATGGCCGTGATGCTCGTGCACCGCTATCTGGAGCAGTCGTGAGCGGGCGGCCGGTGCCGTGCAGCCCGGCGGAGATCGGCTCGCTGTTCCTGTTCGAGAAGCTCTCCGACGACCAGCTCGGGCGGCTGTGCAGCGAGGGCCGGGTGGAGCTGTTCGACCCGGGCCCGGTGTACGCCGAGGGTGACCCGGCGACCTGCTTCTTCGTGATGGTCGAGGGCACGGTGGTGCTCTCCCGGCGGGTCGGCGCCGAGGACGTGGAGGTGACGCGGACCTCGCAGCCCGGCGTGTACGCGGGCGCCATGCAGGCCTACCTCGGGGACCGGGTGCGGCAGGTCTACAACAACTCCATGCGGGTGACCGAGCCGACGCGGTTCTTCGTGCTGCCGGCCGACACGTTCGCGAGCGTCATGCGGGAGTGGTTCCCGATGGCGGTCCACCTCCTGGAGGGCCTGTTCTTCGGGTCGAAGGCCACCCAGCGCACCATCGGGCAGCGCGAGCGGCTGCTGGCGCTCGGCTCGCTGTCCGCCGGGCTCACCCATGAACTGAACAACCCGGCCGCCGCCGCGGTGCGGGCCACCGCGACACTGCGCGAGCGGGTCGCGAAGATGCGGCACAAGCTCGCCGTGATCTCCTCGGGGCCCTATCCGCGGGAAGTCCTCGCAGGGCTGATCGAGATCCAGGAACGCACCGCCGAACGCGTCGGCAAGGCTCCCTCGCTCAGCCCGCTGGAGGCCGCCGACCGGGAGGACGCGCTCAGCGACTGGCTGGACGACCACGACATCCCCGACGGCTGGCGCATCGCGCCGGCCTTCGTACAGGCCGGGCTCGACGTCGACTGGCTGGAGCAGGTCGCGGCGGCCGTGGAGCCGGACATCCTGCCCGGTGCGATCGGCTGGCTGAACTACACCGTCGAGACCGAGCTGCTGATGGACGAGATCGACGACTCGACCACCCGCATCTCGCACCTCGTCGACGCGGCCAAGCAGTACTCCCAGCTCGACCGCGCGCCCTACCAGGTCGCCGACGTGCACGAACTGCTGGACAGCACGCTGCTGATGCTGTCCGGCAAGATCGGCGACGGGATCAAGGTCGTCAAGGACTACGACCGTACGCTGCCGAGGATCCCCGCCTACCCGGCGGAGCTGAACCAGGTGTGGACGAACCTCATCGACAACGCCGTCGCCGCGATCCGCGACACCGGCGCCGAGGGCACGCTGACCGTGCGGACGGCGAAGGAGAACGAGCGGCTTCTGGTGGAGTTCCGGGACACCGGCCCGGGCGTGCCGGCGGAGATCCGGGACCGCATCTTCGACCCGTTCTTCACCACCAAGCCGGTCGGCGAGGGCACCGGGCTGGGCCTGGACATCTCCTGGCGGATCGTGGTCAACAAACACCACGGCGGCATCGAGGTCGACTCCGAGCCCGGCGACACCCGCTTCCGTGTGCTGCTGCCGCTCACCGCGGCGGAACCCGACACCCCACCCGAGGAGACGGCATGACCCAGGGCGACGGCATCGACCAGAGCGCGGTGCCGAGCGGCGCCGGCTGCGTGGAGTGCGAGGCGGCCGGCGGGTGGTGGTTTCATCTGCGCCGGTGCGCGCAGTGCGGGCACATCGGCTGCTGCGACTCCTCCCCCGCCCAGCACGCCACCGCGCACTTCCGTGCGACGGGGCATCCGGTGGTGCAGAGCTACGAGCCGGGCGAGGAGTGGTTCTGGAACTACGCCACCGACGAGCTGTACGACGCCGGGCCCGCCCTCGCTCCCCCGCACAGCCACCCCGCGGACCAGCCCACGCCGGGGCCGGCGGGCCGGGTGCCGGCGGACTGGGCGCGGACGCTGCGCTGAGGCCGCTCCGGTGGGGCGCGGCACGGATGCTGCGCCAAGGACCCGTCCGGCGGAGGGCGGACCCTGCACCGGGTGCCCGTGCGGTGGAGGGCGGACCTTGCACCGGGTGCCCGTGCGGTGGAGGGCGGGGCTTGCACCGGGTGCCCGTGCGGCGGGGGCCGGTTCCTGCCCCGAGTGCCTCTCCCGTCCGGTGTCGCCCGCGGTGTCAGTGGTGCGTGCCAGGATTGATCCGTGCCGCAGACCGATTTCACCTCCCCGCTCGTCGGCCGGGACCGGGAACTGACCCGGCTCCTCGGCGCACTGGAGCGCGCCCGCGCCGGTGAGGCGCGGGCGATGGTGGTGGCCGGGGACGCCGGGGTGGGCAAGACCCGGCTGCTGGACGAGGTCGCCGGGCACGCCGCCGGGCAGGGCATGCGGGTCCTCACGGGGCACTGCGTGGACCTCGGCGACGTGGGCCTGCCGTATCTGCCGTTCACGGAGATCCTCGGCCGGATCGCCGAGGACGAGCGGCTGGCTCCGCATCTGGCCGCGCACGGCGCGGTGGAGCGGCTGCGCGGCGGCGGCGAGGTGCGCGGCGGCGACCCGGCGCGGGACGCGGACGCCCGGCTGCGGCTCTTCGAGGGCATGGCGGCCCTGCTGGCCCGGCTCGCCGAGGACGCGCCGCTGCTGGTGGTGCTGGAGGATCTGCACTGGGCGGACCAGTCCTCCCGGGACCTGCTGCGCTTCCTGCTCACCCGCGGCGCGCTGGGCTCGTCTGGTCCCCGGCTGGCGGTGCTCGCCTCCTACCGCTCCGACGACCTGCACCGGCGTCATCCGCTGCGGCCCCTGCTGGCCGAGCTGGTGCGGCTGCCCGCGGTGGAGCGGCTGGAGCTGCGGCCCATGCCGGACGCCGAGATGACCCGTCTGCTGCGGACACTGCGCGGCGAACCGCTGCCGGACGGCACGGTGCGCACGATCGTCGAGCGGGCCGAGGGCAACGCCTTCTACGCGCAGGAACTGCTCGCCGCCACCGGCACGCAGGCGCAGGGCGTGCCGAGCGCCCTCGCCGACGTGCTGCTGATCCGGGTGGAGCAGTTGTCGGAGACCGCCCAGCAGGTGCTGCGCACCGCCGCCGTCGCGGGGCGGCGAGTGGAGCACGACCTGCTGCGGGAAGCGGTCGGGCTGTCCGAGGACGCGCTGGAGGCGGCGCTGCGCGAGGCGGTCGGCCGCCAGTTGCTGGTGCCGGGCGACGGGGAGACGTACGCCTTCCGGCACGCGCTGACCCGTGAGGCCGTCTACGCCGACCTGCTGCCCGGTGAGCGGGCGCGGCTGCACGGCACGTTCGCGCGGCTGCTCGCCGGGCGCGGCGGCACGGGCGAGAGCGCCGCGGAGCGCGCCCACCACTGGCGCGAGAGCCATCATCTGCCGGAGGCCCTCGCCGCGTCGCTGGAGGCCGCCGACCACGCCCGGCGGGTGGGCGCGCCGGCCGAGGAGCTGCGGCATCTGGAGACGGCGCTCGACCTGTGGTCCGTGGTGGACGCCTCGGCCCGGCCGGCCGGTGAGGGCAGCGACCGGATCACGCTGACGCTGCGCGCTTCGGCGGCCGCCGTGCACGCGGGCGAGGCGCATCGCGCGGTCGCGCTGACCCGGGCGGCGCTCGCCGGTATCGGGCAGGACGCGGACTCGGAGCTGGCCGCGCGGGTGCGCTACACGCTCGCCGGGAACCTGCTGACCGTCGACAACCTCACCGCCGCCTTCGCCTACAGCAGCGAGGCGCTCGCGCTGATCCCCGAGGAGCCGCCGACGCGTACGTGGGTGTGGGCGGCGGCCACCCATGTGATGGCGGCCCGGGAGGTCGGGGAGTCGCAGGCCGCGGTGCGGGTGGCGCGGCGGGCGCTGTCCGCGGCCGAGCAGCTCGGGGTGGCGGACGCGCAGGCCGATCTGCTGATCTCGCTGGTGGGTCTCGAGGGCGGTGCGCGGCGTACGGCCGAGGGGCGTGAGCGGCTGGTGCGGGCGCGGGAGCTGGCCCGGCGCGCGGGCAACGCTCCCGTGGAGTTGCGGGCGTTGTTCCATCTCGCGGTCGGCTGCTTCGAGGCGGGCGCCTTCGAGGAGAGCCTGCCGTGGGTGGCGGAGGGGCTGGAGCGCGCCCGCGACGCCGGGCTGCTGTCGTCGCCGTATCCGCTGGAGCTGCGGTATCTGCAGCAGCTGCTGCTGTACACGCTGGGCCGCTGGGAGGAGTGCCTGCGGGCGGCCGCGGAGGCCGAGACGGTCCCTGCGGCGGGCGGCTACACGGCGGGCCCGGGGCTGTATGTGGCGCTGGCGCGCGGTGACGCGGCGGCCCCCGGGCGGGCGCGGGCGCTGCTGCGGGGCCCGTTCGACTGGATGGCCACGCTGGTCGCGGGGATCGCGCTGACCGACGCGGCCGCGTGGCGGGGCGATGCCGAGGCGGCGGTGGAGCAGGCGCGGGCCACGGTGGCGGCGCTCTCCGACGACGCGGGCACCCTGCCCGACGTCGCGGTGCGGCTGCTCGCGCTGGCCCTGTCCGCCGTCGCCGACACGGCCACGGCGCTGCGGTCGTCCGGTGACACGGCGGGGGCGCGGCGCTGGGCCGATGTGGCGACCGAGCTGGTGGAGCCGGCCCGGCGGGCGGCCGCGCACAGCGAGACGGGGCCGCCGCAGGGGCCGGAGGGTCAGGCGTGGCTGGCCCGGGCGGAGGCCGAATGGACCCGGGCGGTCTCCGGCCCGGACGCGGCGGCCTGGGAGAAGGCGGTGGCCGCGTTCGGCTACGGCGAGGTGTACGAGCAGGCGCGGTGCCGGCTGCGGTGGGCTCAGGCACTGCTCGCCGAGGACCGGCGCGACGAGGCCGCGGAGCAGGCCGCCGCCGTGCGGGAGACGGCTGCCCGGCTGGCCGCGCGGCCGCTGCTGGAGCAGGCCGAGACGCTGATCCGGCGCGGCAGGCTCGGCGACGCTTCCGGGCCCCAGGGAGCGTCGGCGCTCTCACCGCTGACGGCCCGTGAGCAGGAGGTGCTGCGGCTGCTCGCGCTCGGCCGCAGCAACCGCCAGATCGGTGAGGAGCTGTTCATCACCGGCAAGACGGCCAGCGTGCACGTCTCCAACATCCTGGCCAAGCTGGGCGCGGCGAGCCGTACGGAGGCGGTGGCGATCGCCTACCGTGACGGGCTGCTGGCGTCCGCGCCGAGCACATCCTGACCCCCGGGAGCCCCTCACGGTGACGCGGCCGTCGGCGTCGCGCGCCCCTCCGGCTCCCCGTCCAGAAGCTCCCGGTCCGGCGTGACCCGACGCCGTGCGCCCGGATTGTCGCTTTTCTTGATTTTCGCCGCGATACTGTGCGCGGCCACGCCGTTCCGACCCGACGGACGGTCAGATGTGGCCCCGGTACAGCGATCTGACGGAAATCGAGAGGCCTCGGATGATCCCAGCAGCACTGCGCAGAGGTACGGCACTGGGGGCGGTCGTGCTGTCCCTGCTGACGGTCCCGGCACACGCCGCCACCGCACACCCCGCGCGCCCCGCCGCACCGGCGGCCGCCCTGCCGCGTCCCGACCTCACCGGGCTGCGCGACGTCCTGCGCACCGCCACGCGACAGGGCGCTCCGGGCGCGATGGCACGGATCGACGACGGCGGCTCGGTCCTGACGGCGTCCGTGGGCGTGGCCGACCGGGCGACCGGGCGGGCCCTCGAGGACACCGACCGCTTCCGCGTCGGCAGCATCACCAAGACGTTCACGGCCGTGGTCCTGCTGCAACTGGCCGACGAGGGCAAGCTGGACCTCGACGCGTCCGTGGACCGGTACCTGCCGGGGCTGCTGCCCGACCGCCGGATCACCGTCCGGCACGTGCTCAGCCACCGCAGCGGGCTGTACGACTACACCAACGACATGTTCGCGCAGACGGTGCCCGGCTTCGAGGCCGTGCGCACCAAGGTGTTCACCTACCGCCAGCTGGTGGACCGCTCGCTGCGGCACGCCCCGACCGGCAAGCCCGGCGGCGCCTACGCGTACTCCAACACCAACTTCGTGGTGGCCGGCATGCTCGTGGAGAAACTCACCGGCCGCCCGGTGGCCGCCGCCTACCAGGACCGCATCTTCACGCCGCTGAAGCTGCGCGACACCTTCTACGTGCACCCCGACACCGCGCTGCCCGGCCGGTACGCCCGCGGCTACCTCACCCCCGACGCCAAGGGCGCCGCGCTGGTCGACGCCACCCGGCAGACCGTGTCCTGGGCGCAGAGCGCGGGCGCGATCATCTCCAGCACGCGGGACCTCAACACCTTCTACTCGGCGCTGCTGCGCGGCAAGCTGACCTCCGCCGCGCAACTGCGGCAGATGCGCAGCTGGGTGCCGGCCGGCACGGGCCAGGCGTACGGTCTCGGGCTGCGCCGCCGCGACCTGTCCTGCGGGGTGTCGGTGTACGGGCACACGGGGGCCGTCCAGGGCTACTACAGCTACGCGTTCACCTCCGCGGACGGGCGGCGCAGTCTCGCCGCGCTGGCCGACACCTCCAACAACGCGGCCGTGCACACGACGATGCTGCGCACCCTGGAGTCCGCCTTCTGCGGCGCCCCGGCGAAGAGCCGGCGGGGCGGCGCGGTGACGGAACGGCCGGAGGACGCCGCGGGACCGGCCGTCCGCCGGTGACCAGCAGGCCGGCTCTCTTCGCCGTGCTGGGCAACACCCGCGTATCCCGCACAGCCCGGCCCTTTTTGACGCAAGGTCAGGAATCCGGGCCGCGTTGAACGGAGCTCGCCCCGGCCGCCGTACCTGAGGGAAACGGGTGAACCGGGGTGCAGCGAGGGATGGCCATGGGCACAGCGGACGGCTCGACGCACGCGTTGGTCGCCGGGCGGTACCGGCTCCTCGACGTCGTCCATGAGGAGACCAACCGCGTCTGCTGGTACGGCGAGGACCTGGCCGCCGGACAGCCCCGTCTGCTCATCCGGACCGCGCTGCCCGCCACCGGGACCGACGCGGGCGAGCGGGAACAGGCGCGCCGCACCACGGGGCGTGTCCTGCGCATGACCGAGACGATGAGGCGGCTGTGCCCGGGCCGGGTCCCGGCCGTCGTCGACGCGGTGTACGAGGCGGGCGACCTGTGGACGGTGACGGAGTGGACCGAGGGCACACCCCTCGGCGAACTCCTCGCCCAGGAGGGTCCCTTGCCCCCCGTGCGGGCCGCGCACATCGGCCTGGAACTGCTGGACGTGCTGCAGGCCGCGCACGAGGAGGGCATCACCCACGGCGAGCTGAGCCCCGGCCAGATCCTCGTGCGCGAGCATGGGCCCGTCGCGGTCACCGGTTTCGGGCTGGCCGGCGCGACCCTGGCCCCGCGCGTCGCGGCACCGTCCTACGCCTCGCCGGAACAGGCGCGCGACGAGCGGATCGGCCCGGCCGCCGATCTGTGGGCGCTCGGTGCGCTGCTGTACACGATGGTGGAAGGCAGGCCGCCGTTCCGGGAGCGCGAGCGGCCGCAGGCCACGCTGAAGGCCGTGGACCGGCTTCCCTTGCGCACCCCCGTGCGCTGCGGGCCGCTGACCCGGGTGGTGCAGGGGCTGCTGCGCAAGAACTCCCGGGAGCGGCCGGCGCGTGCCGTCGTCCGCGAGGCGCTCACCCGCGTGCTGCACGAGGACCCGGACGCGCCGACCGCGCCCGCGTCCCGGCTGCGCCGCGTCCACGCCGCCTGGCGCACCGGCCCGGCCCGGCGGCGGCACATGGTGGTGGGGGCGGCGGTCGCACTCGTCTCCGCGGCCGCCGTCGCGCTCGCCGTGCGGCACGGGCCGGGCTCCGCGGACTCCGCGCGGCCGCCGCTCCCCTCCCCCGTGGTGACCGGGACGGCGGCGGGCCCCCCGCCGTCGGGCACGCCCGCACCGGGACCGCCGTCCGGCTACCGGCTGTACCGGGCGCCGGAGGGGTTCTCGGTGGCGCTGCCGGACGGCTGGGGGCGGCTGCGCACCTCGCCGGGGCAGGACCGGGCGTACCGGGTGGTGTTCGGCGCGAGCGGCGATCCGCGCACGCTCGCCGTGACGTTCAGCGAGCGCGTCGGCGCTGATCCCATCGCCGTCTGGCGGGACGACGTGGAGCCCGGGCTGCGGGCGGCGGGCGGTTACCGGCGGATCGGGCCGATCCGGGCGACGACGTACCAGGGGCGCCGGGCCGCCGACATGGAGTGGCTGGTGACGACGGCCGGCGGGGCGCGGGTGCGCACCTTCGGCCGCGGCGTCCTGCTGGGCGGCGGCCGGGGTTTCTCGCTGCGCCTGACCGCCCCCGCGGCCGACTGGGACGGCGCCGGCCGCCGTCAGGCACAGGAGGTCGCCCTGCGCACGTTCCGGCCTGCCTCAGGATGACGAGCCGGGCGCGCGCAGCTTGCGCAGCGGCACGCCGGGTACGAGCGGCACCGTGTGCCAGCGGGCGGTGAACGTGCGGTCCGGGAGCGAGCAGGTCACCCTCAGCGAGTGCGGGGTCTCCAGGAAGGCCACGTCCACGGAGAGGGTGCCGGCGTCCGTCCAGCCGCCGCTGACAGCGGTCGGCAGCGGCTCCTCCGTGACCGTCCAGCCGCCGTCGCCGAGGCGCAGCGGCAGTGCGTGGCCGGCCTCGGTGAGCGTGAGCGTCCAGCCGTCCCGCTCGGCGGCCACCGACACGGACGTGAGGCCCGGCTGGTCGGCGCAGCTGCCGCCCTGCGCGTCGAACACCGCGCCCGACCAGGCCTCGGCCCGCTCCGGCGGCGCGGGTTTGCCGGCCGCCGCGGGCAGCGCCAGGAGCGCGAGCCGCTCGCGCAGGGCCGCGTCGGCTGCCTCCCGGCCCTCCAGGGGCCCGGGACGGAAGGCGGGCAGCAGATGCTCCCAGACCAGGTCGAGAACCGTCTGCATGCCCGCCGTCTCCGACGTGAGGGCGACGACGGCGTCCTGCTCCGGCAGCACCAGGCAGAACTGGCCGTAGGCCCCGTCTCCGCGAAAGCCGTGCCGTGACATCCAGAACTGCAGGCCGTAGCCGAGGTCCCAGTCACCGCCGGACAGCGCGCCGACGGTCGCGATGTGCGGGCGCGTGGCCTCGGCGACCCACCGCTCGGGCAGCAGCTGCCTGCCCTCCCACCGGCCGCGGTCCAGATACAGCTGGCCCAGCCGGGCGACGGCGTCGCAGGTGGCGTGCAGTCCGCTGAAGCCCAGCTCGCGGCCGCGGCGGTCGCGCTGCCAGGCCACGGCCCCGATGCCGAGCGGGTCGAACAGCCGCGGGCGCAGATAGTCGGTGAGCGACTGTCCGGTCACCCGCTGCACGATGGCGGCGAGCGTGTAGGTGGCCGGCTGGTTGTAGGCGAAGACGGTGCCCGGGTCGCGCTCCGGCGGCAGCCGCAGGAAGCCGCGCAGCAGGTCGGCCGGGTCCAGGGCGCGCGCCCGGTCCATGGTCTCGGCGACATGCCCGCTGGCCATCGACGCCACGTGCCGCACCAGCATGGCCCGCACGCGCGGATCGGTGACCTCGTCCGCGAACTCCGGGAAGTAGGAGAGCACCGGGTCGTCCAGCCGCAGCAGCCCCTCCCCGGCGGCGAGCCCGGCGGCCGTACCGGTGAAGCTCTTGCTGAGCGAGTACAGCAGGTGCCGGCGGTCCAGGGTGTACGGCGCCCACGAGCCGGCGGCGACGAGGCGGCCGTGGCGCAGGATCAGCAGGCCGTGCGGCCTGATGCCGGGCGCGGCGTCGAGGGCGTCGAGGAAGGCCTCGACGCCGGCGGCGTCGACGCCCTGGGAGGCGGGGGCTGACGAAGGCAGCGGACGCGCGATCATGAAGTCATCCTGCCCCGGGTTACGCCGAACGGTCGAGAGGGCCTTCGCGTCCGGGGGGCCTCGTTTTCACCCGCTGCCCCACGGGGACTCGTGACCCATGGTGCAAATCGGATACACGATGATGACCGAGCAGGCCGGCCCCCGTGAGCTGGTCGACCACGTGGTGCGCGCCGAGGAGGCGGGCTTCGACTTCTCCGTGACGTCCGACCACTACTTTCCGTGGCTGCGCTCGCAGGGCCACGCGCCGTACGCGTGGAGTGTGCTGGGCGCCGCCGCGCAGGCGACCGAGCGCATCCCGCTCATGACGTACGTGACCTGCCCGACCTTCCGCTATCACCCGGCGGTCGTGGCGCAGAAGGCCGCCACCCTGCAACTGCTCTCCGAGGGCCGGTTCCGGCTGGGGCTGGGCTCCGGGGAGAACCTCAACGAGCACGTCGTCGGCGGCGGCTGGCCCTCCGTGGACGTCCGGCACGAGATGCTCGAGGAGGCCGTGGAGATCATCCGCGCGCTGTTCGAGGGCGGCCACGTCAATCACCGCGGCACGCACTTCGACGTGGAGTCGGCGCGGCTGTGGGACGTCCCGGAGGAGCCGCCGGCGATCGGGATCGCGGTGTCCGGGGAGCGCTCCTGCCGGCTCGCCGGCCGGCTGGGCGACCTGGTCATCGCGACGGAACCCAAGGCGGGCCTGCTGGAGGCCTTCGACCGGCACGGCGGGCAGGGCAAGCCGCGGGTCGGGCAGCTGCCGGTGTGCTACGACACCGACCGGGACACCGCGATCAAGCGGGCGCACGCGCAGTTCCGCTGGTTCGGCAGCGGCTGGAAGGTGAACTCCGAGCTGCCGCACCCGGACTCCTTCGAGGCGGCGACGCAGTTCGTCACGCCGGACGACGTGGCCGGGTCGATCCCGTGCGGCGACGATCCGGAGGCGTTCGTGGAGGCCGTACGGCCCTACGCCGAGGCCGGGTTCACCGAGGTCGCGCTCGTGCAGATCGGCGGGGACACGCAGGTGCCGTTCCTGGACTGGTCGGAGAAGACACTGCTGCCCGCGCTGCGGGGCGCGTTCGGCTGACGCGGGTGCCGCCTCGGGCGCAGCAGCGCACAAGCACGGCCAATCGGTGGATATAGGCTGCCGGTCTGCACATCCGTCGGCCCTGCCCCCTCTGGAGTGTCCCGGTGACCCAAGCGATCGCCCCGTCCGAGCCGTCCGCCGCGCCCGAGCCCGCGTCGGTCCCGGCGCCCGCGTCCGCGCCCGAGGACGCGCTCACGCCGGCGTCCGAGCCCGCGTCCGCGCCCGCCCCCCCGTCCGCGGCGGAGGCCGTGGACGACCTCGTCGCCCGTGACGCGCGCGAGTTCGGCGGGTACGCGCGCACCGGCGGGTGGGCGTTCGCGCTGATGGTGGCGCGCAGCGTGCGCCCGGGCGGACAGCCGGCCGAGCAGACGCCGAAGGTGAGCGCGAAGGAGTTCGCCGAGCTGGCGGGGTGCTCGGCGGAACGGGTGCTGCGCTACTACAAGGCCTGGGACCGGGCCGCCGACGACGGTCTCGTGCCGCACTTCGAGGCGCTGCGGCCCGGGCAGGAGGTGGAACTGCCCGACGCCGACGTGTGGCTGACCTATTACGTCTCGCGCAGCAGCGCGACCTCCGAGCGGGGCACGGCCATCGCCGAGGTGGCGGCGGCGGAGGGCATCCGGCCGACGAAGGCGCTGGAGGTGGCGGAGAACCCCACCGCCCTGCGCGCCGCGATCCTGGCCGACCCCTCCACCGCCCGCGCGGCGCAGCAGGCCCTGCTGGACCGGGTGCGCGAGGACCCGGAACTGCAGGCCGCGCTGGCCCGTGACGTGGTGCGCACCGACGACCTGAAGAAGGCCGTGGCGTCCGAGAGCCGCTCCGCCGACCGCATCGGCTACGTGCGGCAGATCGCCGAGTCCGGGCAGATCAGGACGCCGGCGGGCCAGACCCTCGAGGCGCCCGTCGAGGTGCGCCGGGAGGCCGAGCGGCATCTGTCCCTGATCGACGAACTCGACGACGGCGAGGACAGCGCGGAGTGGGCGTCCGAGGCGTACGACACCATGAAGGGCCTGGTCGCCGAGACGGTGGAGGCCGACCCGGACCTGCGGGTGACGGAACGGCGGCAGAAGTTCTACAGCAGCCTGCAGAAGGCCACCCGGGTGTTCGAGGAGCTGACCTTCGACGACGCCGAGGACTTCTACGAGGACGACATGCTGCTGCGGCTGGAGGAACTGCAGCAGGCGATCGGCTCGTGCCTGGCGGCACTGCGCGCGGGTCGCGGGAATCACCCGAGTAGCTGAGCATCTTTCGCGCCACGGGGGTACCAGGGGTTCGCTCTCGTCCGTTCCTCTCGGAAGGCCTGTCCTGGTGAACCCCTTCGCTCACACGACCCTGGTGGTGGAGTTGCAGGCGGGCGACACGGAACGTTTCGCCGTGCTCGCCCATCTGAGCTACGACGCCGGCGACCCGTTCGTCGTCACGGCCGTGTTCAGCCACCGGGGCCGGGTCCTGGCCCGCTGGCAGCTGGACCGGGAGATGCTCGGTGAGGGCCTGCGGCGGTCCGTCGGCATCGGGGACGTGCGGCTGCGTCCGACGGGCGGCGGGCTCTTCGACGAGCTGCGCATGGAGTTCCTCGGCGACGCCCACCCGGACGGGGGCCGCCATCACGCGGTCGTGTTCGCCTGGGCGCCGGCCGTGTCCGCGTTCCTGCGCAGAACGTGGCAGCTGGTGCCCCCCGGCGGGGAGGAGGTCCGCGTCGACGACTTCCTGGCCCAGCTCTCGGTGGGCCCGTGACGGGCCGGAGCCGAGTTACGCGGACTCATGTCCGGCGCCGGGCCCCACGCGGCCGTGGCGGTCAGCGGACCCGGCCGGCCTGCCACGCGCGCCGGCCAGCCGTGAGGGCGGTCCCCGCCGACTCGGCGTGAGGTCCTGGGCAGGTCGGCGCGGACCGGAGGAGTCCCAGGCCCCCCGCCTGTTCAGCGTGAGGTGTAGCGGCGGCGGGTCCACAGCGGCAGCACGAACCAGCACAGCACGTACCAGGCGACCACGGCCGAGACCAGGTACGGGACGTAGCTGTCGTGGGTCGCCACCCGCAGGATCAGCAGCAGCGACGACGTCATGGCGGCCAGCAGCAGGAGCAGGCCGACGAACGTCAGCCGGGACGCCCAGCGCACGGCCTGCGGCTTCACCCGGCGTCCGGCGACCAGGCGGTGCAGGGAGACCGGCCCTATCAGCGCGCCGGTCGCACACGCGCCCAGGACCACGGTCACGATGTAGATGGCCTGGTCGGCGCTCTCCAGCTGCGCGTACTTGGGCGTGAACACCACGGTCAGCAGGAAGCCGAAGAGGATCTGCACGCCGGTCTGCGCGACACGCACCTCCTGGATGAGCTCGACCCACATCCGGTCGGCCCGCTCCTCCTCGGTCTCGTTGCGCCCCCGGCGCCGGACCGGCCCCTCTTCGGCGACCGCCACCATTCCTCCCGGTGAGAACCCCTGACGTCGTCTCTCGGCGGGTACCCCGAAAAGCGGCGGTCCTGCCCGGTCCGGCCCGGGCGGGGTCTACCAGCGGTGCTCGACCTGCTCCCGGATGCGCCGGTCGTACAGGTCGCGGATCGCCACCAGCGTCTCCTCGGACAGCTCCGGCAGCCGGGCGGCGGCCGCGTTGGCGCGGGCCTGCTCGGCCGAACGGGCGCCCGGGATCACCGTGGTGACGCCCGGCTGCCGGACGATCCAGCGCAGGGCGAGCTGGGCCGGGGTGAACCCCTCGGGGGCGAGGGCGGCGAACTCGGCGGCTGCCTCCACGCCGGTCGTGTAGTCGACGCCGGAGAAGGTCTCACCCTGGTCGAAGGACTCGCCGTGCCGGTTGAACGTGCGGTGGTCGTCGGCCGGGAAGACGGTGTCCTTGGTGTACTTGCCCGACAGCAGCCCGGACGCGAGGGGCACGCGGGCGATGATGCCCACGCCTGCCTCCCGGGCCGCCGGGAGCACCTCGCGCAGGGGTTTCATGCGGAACGGGTTCAGGATGATCTGCACGCTGGCCACGTTCGGCCGGGCGATCGCCGTCAGCGCCTCGGCGCAGGTCTCCACGCTGACGCCGTACGCGGCGACGCGCTCCTCCTCGACGAGGGTGTCGAGGGCGTCGAAGACCTCGTCGGAGGAGTAGACGGGGGTGGGCGGGCAGTGCAGCTGCACCAGGTCGACGCGGTCGACGCCGAGGTTGCGGCGGGAACGGTCGTTCCAGGCGCGGAAGTTGTCCAGGACGTAGTTCTGCGGGATCTGCTCGACGCGGCGGCCCATCTTGGTGGCCACCTCCACGTGCAGGTCGGGGCGGCTGCTGAGGAACGTGGCGATGGTGGACTCGCTGCGTCCGTCGCCGTAGACGTCGGCGGTGTCGAAGAAAGTCACACCGGACTCGGCGGCCGCCTCCAGCACCTTCAGGGCGTCCTTGTCGTCGACCTCGCCCCAGTCGGCGCCCAGTTGCCAGGTGCCGAGACCGATGACGGACGCGTGCTGACCGGACCTGGGGAATTCGCGCTCTTCCATGGCGTCAGTGTGGCACCGGCGGCGCACGACGGCGGAACAGGCCGCTCCGGGCGCCGCCGCGGCGGCGCCGGAACTGCTCGGGTGCTACGGCGTGAGGTGGGCCTGGATCGTCGGGCCGTACCGTGCGACGAGGTCGTCGACCGGCAGGGCGCGCACCTTCTCGCCGCGGGCGATGCCGGCCATCACGCCCAGGCCGAGCAGGCCGGCCACGGCGAGTTCGGCGCGCAGGGCGGCGTCGGGGCCGCTCAGCCGGGCGGCGAGCCGCGCGGTGACCTGGCTGCGGAAGTTCGCCCGCAGCACCTCGCCGTGCTCGCCGTGCAGCGGGGCGAAGACGATGCGCAGGATCGGGTCGGCGCCCTGCTCGCGCTGGCTGACGACGACGTGCCGCACCATGTGCCCGCCGAGGTCGTCGAGCGGGGCGTCCAGGAGCGCCTCGGCGTCGTCGGCGAAGGACATCACCCGGGCGAAGAGGGCGTCCTTGTTGCCGAAATACTTCAGGATCAGCGGGGCGCTCACCCCGGCGCGCTCCGCGACCGCCTTCAGCGTGATGTCGCCGTGCGCGTGCCGGGCCAGCAGGTACCGGGCGGCCTTCAGGATGACCGCTCTGGTCGCCTCGGCGTCGCGACGGGCGGCGGCCCCGGGGTGCGGCGGGGCGGGCGGACCGGCGGCGGGGTCCGCCGCCGCCGTGCGGGAGGAGGTGCTCACATCCCTCATGTTCCCGCCGGTGTCTGCTTCCGGCCCGCCCGGGCCCCGGCCCGGGCGCGTCGGCCGGCGCCGGTCGCCGCCTCGCCGGGGATGGACAGGGCCGCCGCGCAGGCGGCCAGGGCGACGGCGCCGGCCATCGCGAACGCGAGCAGGTAGCCGTGCAGCGACGGCACCGGGATGCCGGCGACGAGGCCGCTGTGGTGGACGAGGACGGCGGCCACGGCGGCGCTGGAGACGGCCTGGCCGATCGTGCGCATCAGGACGTTGACGCCGTTGGCGGAGGCGGTCTGCCCGGCCGGTACGGCGTGCAGGATCAGCGTCGGCAGCGCCGAGTAGGCGAGCGTGGTGCCGGTCGCCACGACCGTCGCCCCGAGGATGATCATCCACAGGTCCCGGCTGTCGGCGATGCGCACCGCGTAGCCGCAGGCGATCACGGCGGCGCCGAGAGCGAGCGTGATGCGGGGGCCGCGCGCGGCGGAGATACGCGCCGAGACGGGGGACAGCAGCAGCATGGTCACGCCTCCGGGCAGCAGGCACAGACCGGTGGCGACGATCGACAGCTGCAGCCCGTACCCGGTGGCCTTGGGCGCCTGCACGAGCTGGGCGGTGACCAGGGAGTTGGCGTAGAAGGCGAAGCCCGTCAGCAGGGCGGCCACGTGCGAGAGGCCCACGCGCGGGCGCACGGCGAGCCGCAGGTCGACCAGCGGCCGCGGGCTGCGCAGCTGGTGCCACCACCACAGCGCGAGGACGACGGCGGCCCCGGCGAACAGTGCGGTGATCCGCGCGCTGCCCCAGCCCCACTGGCCGCCCTCGGACACCCCCAGCAGAAGGCAGACCAGGCCGGCGGCCAGCCCGAGCGCGCCGAGGGCGTCGAAGCGGCCCGGTTCGCGCACCGGCGACTCCTTCACCGCCCACCACACCGCCGTGACGCCGGCCGCGCCGAGGACGCTGGTCATCCAGAACATGGTGTGCCAGTCGGCGTACTGAATGACGAGCGCGGCCAGCGGGAGGCCGAGCGCGGCCCCGATGCCGACGGTGGAGCTCATCAGCGCGACCGCGGAGCCGCGGCGCTCGGGCGGCAGTTCGTCGCGCAGGATGCTGATGGACAGCGGTACGACGGAGGCGGCGGCGCCCTGCAGGGCGCGTGCGGTGATCAGCACGGTGATGTCGGAGGACAGCGCGCACATCACGGAGCCGACGGTCATCAGGGCGAGCGCCGCCGTCAGCACGCGCCGCTTGCCGTACATGTCGCCGGCCCGCCCGAGCACCGGGGTGAGGACGGCGCCGGACAGCAGGGTCGCCGTGACCATCCAGGACACCGCGCCGGCCGAGGAGCCGGTCAGCCGGGGCAGGTCGGGCAGCAGGGGCACGACCACGGTCTGCATGACGGCCATGAGGATGCCGCCGAAGGCGAGCACGGGGATGGTGAGCCGGTCCCGCAGACCGTTCGGCCGGGATATCGGTACGGGCGACGCCATGAGCACTCCAGCGGCCGGGACGGCCAGCAAACGATGAGGGTGAATTCCCATTCACCATAGCCGGTGAATGGGAATTCACCCCCTTTCTTTCCCGAGGCTTTCCTCAGTCCGCGGGCCGGCGGGCGGCCAGCTCCCGTGCGTGCACGCTC
Organism: Streptomyces sp. NPDC097129; assembly: GCF_055668065.1. Classification (NCBI taxonomy): domain Bacteria; kingdom Bacillati; phylum Actinomycetota; class Actinomycetes; order Kitasatosporales; family Streptomycetaceae; genus Streptomyces; species Streptomyces sp. NPDC097129. The sequence continues at coordinate 599,761 of NZ_JBVOQE010000003.1, forward strand.
CGTGCCAGTCGCGGCCCGAGCCAGCGCTTGAGGCGGCGCAGCGCGTCGAGCTGTCCGGCCGCCCGGTCGAGGCGGTAGTACAGCTGGGGCGGCACGTACGGCAGCAGCGGCGAGTGGCGCTGGCCGAGCAGGGCGAACATCTGCTCCGGCGGCAGCTGGAGATAGCGGGGCAGGTTCTCGTACCAGCGGGCGCTGTAGCGGGCCGCGCTCTGCGCGGGCAGCAGGGCGGTCATGCGCCCGCGTTCGTATGCGGCGAGCGCCTGCGGCAGGGCCGCGTGTTCGCGCACGGCGCCGGCGAGGGCGATGGCGTCTTCGAGGGCGAGCGTGGTGCCGGCGCCGATGGAGTAGTGGGTGGTGTGCGCGGCGTCGCCGACCAGGACGAGGTTGCCGCGGTGCCAGGTGCGGTTGGTGAGCGTGCGGAACGTCGTCCAGGGGCTGCCGCCGTCGCCCGCGGGGCGGCCGATGAGGGGGTGGCCGTCCAGGATGTGCGCAAAGAGGTCGCCCAGCAGGGCGAGCCGGCCGGATTCGCCGCACCGGTCGAGGCCGAGGCCGGTGAAGGTCTCCGGGGCGCACTCGATGACGCAGGTGCTGTGGCCGGGGCCGTAGGGATAGCCGTAGCACCAGACCCAGCCGTGCGCGGTCTCGACGAAGGCGAAGGTGAAGGAGTCGAAGACGCGGGTGGTGCCGAGCCAGACGTAGCGGTTGCGGCCGGGCGTGAGGTGGGAGCCGAAGTGGCCCGCGTGGCGGGTGCGCAGGGCGCTGTGGACGCCGTCGGCCGCCACCACGAGATCGGCGTCGGGGAGGTCGTCGGCGCGGACCTCGGACTCGAACTCCAGCCGTACGCCGAGGTCGCGGGCGCGGTCGGCGAGGATCCGCAGCAGCCGCTGGCGGCCGATGCCGTGGCCCTCGTCGCCGGGCTGCCGGGTCAGCCGGTCGCCCACATGGGCGACGCCCTCGTTCCAGCGCACGGAGCTCGCCTCGACGGCGCGCGCGGACTCGGGGTCGTGCGCGTGGAGCTGGTCGAGCAGTCCCCGCCAGTACGTCACGCCCCAGCCGTAGGTGGAGCCCTCCGGGTTGCGCTCGTGGACGGTGATGTCGTGGGCGGGGTTCTGCAGCTTGAGCAGGATCGACAGATACAGCCCGGCGGGCCCGCCGCCGACGCAGGCGACCTTCACGCGCACCTCTTGACAATTACCCGACGCGGTCGTTTGACAGCGCAGGGTAGCAGCCGAGGCGGTCCGTTCCATGCCGTCGCACCGCTGCGGCGCGCGGGCGCCGACGGCCGATGGGCCGCCTGTGTGCCGACGGCCGATGGCCGCCCGTCAGCCCGCTGCCGCGTCCCGGCAGTCGGGGTGACCCCAGCCCTGGGCGTTCTTCGCGATCTGCTCACCGGCCGCGTAGGCGCGGCCGCACACGCAGCGACCGGGGAACTTCGCCTTGATCGTGCGGGACGACGACGAGCCCTTGCCGGCCCGGGCGGGCTTGGCTCCGCCGGTGCGACGGCGGGGGCCGCCGGCGGAGGGCGCGTCCGGCGCGGCCGGGGGCTCCGGCGAGCCGAGGGCGCTGCCCGCGGCCTCCTGGGCGCTCGCCGCGTGGCTGGCGGCCCGGTCGGCGAAGTCGTTGAGCGGGTCGCCGTCCACCTGGTGGGCGGGCACGTAGCGGAACTCGACCTCGCGGCCGGCCAGCAGCTCGTCGATGCGCACGACGAGTTCCCGGTTGGCGACGGGCTTGCCGGCCGCGGTCTTCCAGCCGTTGCGCTTCCAGCCCGGCAGCCAGGTGGTGACGGCCTTCATGGCGTACTGGGAGTCCATGCGGACCTCCAGCGGCACTGCGGGGTCGGTGGCGGCGAGCAGCTGCTCCAGCGCGGTCAGTTCGGCCACGTTGTTGGTGGCCCGCCCGAGCGGTCCCGCTTCCCAGCGGGCCGGGACCTCCGCGTCGTCGGCCACCACCCAGGCCCAGGCCGCCGGTCCGGGATTCCCCTTGGAGGCCCCGTCGCAGGCCGCCACCACTCGTTCACGCATACGCCCGATCATGCCATGGGCCGGCCGGCGGTCTCCGCGCGGCCGGGTCCCGCCGGCGCCCCGCCCGGGCCGGCCGAAACGCGCCGGGTCACAGCCGGCCCGGCCCGGCGGGGAGCCCCCTCGGCTAGGAAACGTCCGCCGTGCGGGGCATCTCGCCCGCCGTGGTGGTGATGTCGATGACCGAGAAGGCCGCGCCCTGCGGGTCGCTCAGCGCGGCGAAGCGCCCGAAGGGGCTGTCCATGGGGCCGAAGCGCAGTACCGCGCCCCGCTTGGTCGCCTTCTCGACGGCCGTGTCGCAGTCGGACACCGTGAAGTAGACGTTGACGTAGGACGGGATCTCGGGCGGGAACTCCTCGCCCATCTTCATGCGGCCGAGGACGGTGTCCTCCCCGATGTCGAACATGCGGAAGTCGACCGCGTCGTCCTGCAGCTGCTTGGCCTTGTAGGGGAAGACTGCCGACAGGAACGCGTCGGTCTTCTCCGGGTCCCGGGTGAAGACCTCCGCCCAGCAGTAGGCGCCGGGCTGCTGCGGCGCCGCCTCGAAGCCCTCGTGCGTGCCGCCCTGCCACACGCCGAACACGGCGCCCGCGGGGTCGCGCGCGAGGACCATCGTGCCGAAGTCGCCGACCTGCATCGGCTCCATCAGCACCTCGCCGCCGTGCTCGCGGACCTTCGCGGCGGTCGCGGCGGCGTCCGGCGACGCGAGGTACAGGCACCACGCGGACTGGCCCTCCTGCCCCGGCATCGGCGGGACGACGGCGGCGACGGCCTTGCCGTCGGCGTAGGCCTGGGTGTAGTTGCCGTACTCCGACGACGCCTCGCCGAAGGTCCAGCCGAGGACGTCGCCGTAGAAGCTCTTGGCTGCCTCCACGTCGGAGAACATAGCGTCGGCCCAGCAGGGGGTTCCCTCAGGTGGTACGGCCATGATCGCGGCCCTCTTCCGGTTCGGTGGGGATTGTCACGGTTTCTCACGCTAGCCATCCCCCGCGCCCGACGCGCGCCGAGCGGCCGGCTCCGGCTCGCACCGGTCGGGGGGGCACACGAGGACGGGAGCACCGTGCGGGACCGGGTGCCGGGTCACCCGTGAGAGCGGGCCGCCGTACTGGTGAACGACCTGTTCAGAGCGGCGCCCTCCGGCGTGCGGGAGATCGCGTTGTGCGCCGTACGCCTCGGAGTGATGTTTACGCCTCACCAGGACGAAACCGCCCCTTTCACTCCGTACCGGTGCGCGCGCCCCACCTGTTGGCTGGAAGCTGCGCACGGCGCGCCGGCCGCCGACGACCGCACAGCACCACGCAGTCCATCTCCCGGGAGGGAAATTGTCCGTACCGGAAAGCACCACCGGTCCCGCCACCGACGAAGCCACCCCCACCGCCGACGGTCACCTCACCAGTCTCGGTACGCAGGCCGCGCGCCAGCTCACCACGACGACCAAGTCCGCACCGCAGATGCAGGCCATCAGCTCCCGGTGGCTGCTGCGGACGCTGCCCTGGGTCGACGTCAAGGGCGGCGCCTACCGGGTGAACCGCCGGCTCCAGCTGCGGGCCGGCCGGGGCCGGGTGCAGTTCGAGCAGAACGGCGCCGACGACATCCGGGTCATCCCCGAGACGCTCACCGAACTGCCGGCGCTGCGCGGCTACGGCGATACCGAGGTCCTGAGGGGGATCGCGTCCCGTTTCCAGGTCCGTCATGTGCGCGCCGGGCAGGTGCTGTTCGAGGCCGGGCAGCCGGTCACGGAGGCCTATCTGATCGCGCACGGCCGCTTCACCCGCGTCGTCACCGGCAAGTACGGCGAGGAGGAGGTGGTCGGGGTCGCCGCCGACGGTGACGGACTCGGCGACGAGGCCGTCGGACGGGCGGACCCGCTGTGGCTGACGTCGGTGCGGGCGGAGACCTCCGGGACCGTGCTCGTGCTGCCCTGGGACGCCCTGACCGAGTTCATGGACCGCGCCCCCTCGCTCGCCGCCCATCTGTCGGCCTACGCCGAGCGGCAGAGCCGGCCGATGAACCGCAAGGGCGAGGCCGACGTGCCGGTGCAGGCCGGCCACACCGGCGAACCCACCCTGCCGGGCGGCTTCGTCGACTACGAACTCTCGCCGCGCGAATACGAGTTGTCGCTCACCCAGACCGTCCTGCGGGTGCACACCCGGGTCGCCGACCTCTTCAACGACCCGATGGACCAGACCGAGCAGCAGCTGCGGCTGACCGTCGAGGAGATCCGCGAACGCCAGGAGTGGGAGCTGGTCAACAACCGGGAGTTCGGCCTGCTGCACAACGCCGACTACAGCCAGCGCCTGAGCACCTTCACCGGCCCGCCGACCCCGGACGACATGGACGAGCTGCTGTCGATGCGGCGCAAGACGAAGCTGTTCCTCGCCCATCCGAAGGCGATCTCCGCGTTCTTCCGGCAGTGCAACCGGCGGGGTCTGGTGCCGGGCACCGCGAACGTCGAGGGGCACGAGATCCCCGCCTGGCGCGGGGTGCCGATCTTCCCGTGCAACAAGATCCCGGTCACCGAGCAGCACACCAGCAGCATCATCGCGCTGCGCACCGGAGAGAAGGACCAGGGCGTGGTCGGCCTCTACCAGACGGGCATCCCGGAGGAGTACCAGCCGGGTCTGAACGTGCGGTTCATGGGCATCGACACCGCCGCGATCGTCAACTACCTCGTGACCGCCTACTACTCGATGGCCATCCTCGTCCCCGACGCGGCCGGAATCCTGGAGAACGTCCAGGTCGGCCGGACGGCCGACTGATCGCGCGGAGGACTCGATGAGCACTGCCCCGGAGGCCGCGGACACCTCTTTCGTCCCGCCCGGGCCGCCGAACCTCGCCCGCTCCCTGCGCGCCCGGCGCGGCGGGCCGATTCCCGGGCTGAAGCACCGGCCCGTCGAACCCGCCGACCCGGAGAAGGTGCGGGAGGTGGACCGCCGGCTGGAGGCCTGGGCGCGTCACCTGGAGCTGTTCCCGCCGGCCTGGAACGGGGACTTCGCCGGGTTCCAGTTCGGCCGCGCGGTCGTACTGCAGCATCCGCGCGCCGCCGACCTGGAGCGCCTGACCGTCGCCGGGAAACTGCTGCTGGCGGAGAACCTGGTGGACTCCTGCTACTGCGAGGAGGACGAGGGGCGGGGCGCCTCCCGCAGCCGGCTCGGCGGCCGGCTCATCCTGGCGCAGTCGGCCCTCGACCCGTACCACGGCACCCCGGCGACCGAGGAGCAATGGCGGCGCGGCCTGGAGGCCGACGGGCCGCTGCGCTCCTACCACGGCGCGCTGAAGGACCTCGCCGCCCTCGCCACGCCCAGCCAGACCGACCGGTTCGTGCACGACATCGCCCGGCTGCACCTGGGCTACCTGGCCGAGGCCTCCTGGGCCGGCACCCGGCACCGCCCGCGGGTGTGGGAGTACCTGGTCATGCGGCAGTTCAACAACTTCCGGCCGTGTCTGTCGATCGTCGACGCCGTGGACGGCTACGAACTGCCCGAGCAGGTGTACGCCCGCCCCGAGGTGCAGCGGATCACGGCGCTGGCCTGCAACGCCACCACCATCGTCAACGACCTGTACTCCTTCACCAAGGAACTGGCCGCCGACCCCACGCATCTCAATCTGCCGCAGGTGATCGCCGCGAACGAGCGGTGCGGACTGAAGACCGCCTATCTGAGGGCCGTGGAGATCCACAACGAGATCATGACGGCGTTCGAGGAGGAGTCCGCCCTGCTGGCGGCCGCCCAACCGCTCGTGGAGCGCTACGCCCAGGGCCTGGCCGACTGGGTCGCCGGCAACCACGAGTGGCACGCCACCAACACCCACCGCTACTCCCTGCCCCACTACTGGTAACGCCCGCCTCGCTGACCTCGCGTCAGACGCACCGCTAGGAGTCCTCGTTGGCCATCGCATCCGACCCCGGCACGGCCCTGGTGCCGACCCAGTCGACGTACCAGAACCGCGTGGCGGACTACTGGAACGCCGAGGAGAATCCGGTCAACCTCGAACTCGGACGGATCGACGACCTCTACCACCACCACTACGGCATCGGCTCTGCCGACTTCTCCGTGCTGGAGGAGACCGACCCGGACCGCCGCCGGGAGCGCATCACCGCGGAACTGCACCGGCTGGAACACGCCCAGGCCGAACTCCTCGCCGCCCACCTCGGCCCGCTCACCCCCGCCGACCGGGTCTTCGACGCCGGCTGCGGGCGCGGCGGCGGCAGCGTCACGGCGCATCTGCGCCACGGCTGCCACGCCGACGGGGTTACGATCTCCGCCAAACAGGCCGAGTTCGCGAACGCGCAGGCCCGCAAGCGGGGTATCGACGGCAAGGTGCGCTACCACCACCGCAACATGCTCGACACCGGCCTGCCGACCGGGGCGTACGCGGCTTCGTGGAACAACGAGTCCACGATGTACGTCGAGCTGGACCTGCTGTTCGCCGAGCACGCGCGGCTGCTGCGCCGCGGCGGACGGTACGTGGTCATCACGGGGTGCTACAACGACACCTACGGGCAGGCGTCCCGTGAGGTGTCCCTGATCAACGCGCACTACATCTGCGACATCCATCCGAGGTCGCAGTACTTCCGGGCGATGGCCCGCAACCGGCTGGTGCCGGTGCACGTGGAGGATCTGACGCAGGCGACGATCCCGTACTGGGAGCTGCGCCGGCAGGCGGAGCACCTGGTGACGGGCATCGAGGAGACCTTCCTGGATGCCTACCGCAACGGCAGCTTCCAGTATCTGCTGATCGCCGCCGACCGGGTGTGAGCCGGGGGCGGGGGCGCCGGACCGCCGGGGACGGGGTGTCGCCCCGGCGGGCGGCGCCCCCGCCGCCTCACTCCTCGCCGGCGTACGCCTTCTCCAGCGCGGCCTTGTCGAGCTTGCCCATGGCCATCATGGCCCGCATCGTGCGGGCCGCCTTCTCCTGGTCCGCGTCGCTGATCATCTCGATCAGCCCGTTCGGGATGACCTGCCAGGACACCCCGTACTTGTCCTTCAGCCAGCCGCAGGGCCCCGGCTCGCCGCCGTTCTCGGTGAGCTTGGTCCAGTAGTGGTCGACCTCCTCCTGGCTGTCGCAGTAGATCTGGAAGGAGATCGCCTCACTGAACGTGAACTGCGGTCCGCCGTTGAGGGCGACGAACTTCTGGCCGTTGGCCGTGAAGTCGACGGCGATCACCGAGCCGGCGGGGCCCGGTCCGGCCTCGGTGTAGCGGCCGACCCGGCCGATGCTGGAGTTCTTGAAGACCGACACGTAGTAGTGCGCGGCCTCCTCGGCCTGGCCGTCGAACCAGAGACACGTGGTGAATCCGTCGGTGGTCATGCGACACCTCCTCAAGGCGCCGAGCGGCGCGGAACGCGGTCACCAGTGTCGACCGGCCGGGGCGGCGAAACTCATCGGCCACGCGCTGCCATTAATCCGTACGGCCTCCTCGCCGAGGTCCCCTAGCATCCGGGCCATGACGTCATCCGCCGCGGAGTCCGGCATCCGTCCCTTTCGTCTCGACATCCCGCAGAGCGACCTCGACGACCTCCACGACCGCCTCGACCGCACCCGCTGGCCGGACCAGCCGCCCGGCACCGGCTGGGCGTACGGGGTGCCCGTCGACTATCTGCGCGACCTCGTCCACCACTGGCGGCACGTCTACGACTGGCGGGCCGCGGAGGCGCGGCTGAACCGGTGGCCGCAGTTCACCACCGTCCTCGACGGGCAGCACGTGCACTTCGCGCACGTCCGCTCCCCCGAGCCGGACGCCACCCCGCTGATCCTCACGCACGGCTGGCCGGGCTCGATCGTGGAGTTCTGGGACGTCGTGGGCCCGCTGACGGACCCGGCCGCGCACGGCGGCGACCCGGCCGACGCCTTCCACGTCGTGGTTCCGGGCACCCCCGGGTTCGGGCTGTCCGGGCCGACCACCGAGCCGGGCTGGGAGGCGGGCCGGGTCGCCGACGCATGGGCGGAGCTGATGGCCCGGCTCGGCTACGAGCGGTTCGGTGTGCAGGGCGGCGACTGGGGCGCGGTGATCTCCCGGGAGCTGGGCCGCGCCCACCCCGGCCGGGTCATCGGCGTCCACCTCAATCTGCTGCCCGGTGCACAGCAGCTCACCGAGCCGACCGAACAGGAGCTCGCGGCGCTGAGCCCCGGCGAGCGGCAGGAGACGCTGCGGTCCTGGCGCTCCTGGGAGCAGTGGTCCCGGGACGGCAGCGGCTACGCCGCGGTGCAGGCCACCAGGCCGCAGACCCTGGCCTACGCGCTGACCGACTCGCCGGTCGGCCAACTCGCCTGGATCGTCGAGAAGTTCCGGGAGTGGACGGACTGCGAGGAGCTGCCGGAGGAGGCCGTGGACCGGGACCTGCTGCTGACGAACGTGATGCTGTACTGGCTGACGGGGACGGCGGGTTCGTCCGCGCGGATCTACTACGAGCGCGCCCACACCACGGGCCGGGCCGCCGCCCCGCAGGAGCCGTCCACCGCACCGACCGCGCTCGCGCTGTTCCCGAAGGAGATCCAGGTCCCGCTGCGGCACAGGGCGGAGCGCACCGACAACCTGGTGCGCTGGACGCAGTTCGGCCGCGGCGGCCACTTCGCCGCGATGGAGGAGCCGGACCTGCTGGTCGGGGACGTACGGGCGTTCTTCCGGCAGCTGCGCGAGAAGGGCTGACGGCGGGATCTGCCCGGGGCGAATCTGCCGCGGGCAGAGAAACCTCCTCGGGGCGCGGGCCCGGGCCGACAGTGGAGCCGAAGCCCATCCCTGACCCGACGGGAGAACCCATGACTCCGCTCACCGCCCTCGCGCCCCGCGCCGAGGAGGGCGACACGCCGCCGACCCGCTTCGACGACCACCTGGCCGCCCAGCTGCTCGGGCAGCGGATCGTGCTGCTGGGCACACAGGTCGACGAGGTCTCCGCCAACCGGGTCTGCGCCCAGCTGCTGATCCTGTCGGCGGAGGACCCGCACACCGACATCAGCCTGTTCATCAACTCCCCCGGCGGCTCGGTGCACGCGGGCCTCGCGATCTACGACACCATGCAGCTGGTCCCGAACGACGTCTCGACGCTGGCGATGGGATTCGCCGCCAGCATGGGGCAGTTCCTGCTCAGCGTCGGCGCGCCCGGCAAGCGCTACGCCCTGCCCCACGCGCGGATCATGATGCACCAGCCGTCCGCGGGCATCGGCGGCACCACCGCGGACATCGAGATCCAGGCCGAGAACCTGGAGTTCACCAAGCGGACCATCGAGCGGATCACCGCCGAGCACACCGGCCAGAGCCAGGAGAGCATCTCCCGGGACGGTGACCGTGACCGCTGGTTCACGGCCGAGGAGGCCAGGGAGTACGGCATGGTCGACCGGGTCGTTGAGTCCTTCGCGGACGTGCGCCCGGCCGCCTCCAGGCGACGGATGGGGCTGTGAGCATGGGCACCTACACGATTCCGAACGTCATCGAGCGCACCCCGCAGGGCGAGCGGTCCTTCGACGTCTTCAGCCGGCTGCTGAACGAGCGGATCATCTTCCTCGGCACCCAGATCGACGACGGCGTGGCCAACGTCGTCATCGCACAGCTGCTCCACCTGGAGTCGGCGGCGCCCGGGCAGGAGATCGCGATCTACCTCAACTCCCCAGGTGGCTCGTTCACTTCACTGATGGCGATCTACGACACGATGACGTTCGTTCAGGCGCCGATCTCCACGTTCTGCGTCGGCCAGGCGGCGTCCACGGCGGCCGTACTGCTGGCGGGCGGGGACCCGGGGCGGCGGTTCGTGCTGGAGCACGCGCGCGTGCTGCTCGGCCAGCCCGCGTCCGGGGGCCGGAAGGGCACCGTGTCCGACCTGGCCCTGCAGGCCCAGGAGATGGTGCGCATCCGCTCCCAGGTGGAGGAGGTGCTGTCCCGGCACACGCACCACGACACCGCCACGCTGCGCGCGGACATGGACCGGGACAAGGTGTTCACCGCGCGGGAGGCGGTGGCGTACGGGCTGGCCGACCAGGTACTGAGCAGGCGCCAAGCCGGACTGTGAGATTCCGCACCGCGCTCAGGCGGCCAGGCACAGACCGTTGCGGCGTGCGGTGCCCGTGGTCGTCCTGCGGTGGGGGCGCGTGGTCGGGGCCGTGCGGCGCACGAGGTCCGTCTGGGCGCGTGCCAGCAGGTCGCCGAGGTTCAGGCCGAGGGCGTGGGCGGCGGCCGCGAGGACCTCCGAGGAGGCTTCCTTGCGGCCCCGTTCCACCTCCGAGAGGTACGGCATGGAGATGCGGGCGGCCTCGGCGACGTCCTTGAGGGTGCGTTCCTGGGCCTGGCGTTCGCGCCGCAGCACGTCGCCGACCAGGTCGCGCCAGAGCGGCTCCTTCGCGGCCGGGGGGCCTGCCGGGCGGGCGGCCGGGGGCCGCAGCGGGATGACACGGGCTTCCTTCGCACGGGCTTCGTCCACACGGGCCTGGTTCGGCGTCTGAGTGCTCATCCCCCCAGCCTAGGAGCCGTGTTGAGGAGGGGAAGGGTTCGGCGTTCCGCCCTGGGTGAAGTCGCCTCGCGCTGCGCCGGGAGCGATTTTCGGATCCTCTCTCCTTTTGGGTGGCATGCCCGGGACGACTCCGGGTAGGCGGAGGGGCAGCGCAACACGTCGCACCGTACTTCCGTGGGAGGGAAAACTGATGTCCACCGCCGTGATCCGGTCGGAGGCACAGGTCGCCGCCAAGGCTGCCGGGACCAGCACGGGTGAGAGCCCGCTGCCGGGAGTCGAGGACCCGCGGACGATCGCCCCGCGGGACGCGCGGCAGTTGTCCCGCCAGTTCTTCCGGCGCCTGGCGGAACTCGAGGAGGGCACGCACGAGTACCAGTACGCCCGCAACACCCTCATCGAGATGAACATGTCCCTCGTCCGCTTCGCGGCCGGCCGGTTCCGCGGCCGCGGGGACGACATGGAGGACATCGTCCAGACCGGCATGATCGGCCTGATCAAGGCGATCGACCGGTTCGAGCTGGCGCGGGAGGTGGAGTTCACCTCGTTCGCGCTGCCGTACATCGTCGGTGAGATCAAGCGGTTCTTCCGCGACACGACGTGGGCGGTGCACGTTCCCCGGCGGCTGCAGGAGCTGCGCGTCGAACTGGCCAAGGCCCGCGACGAGCTGGCGAGCCGGCTCGACCGGGAGCCGACGGTCGCCGAGCTGGCGACGCTGATGAACATCTCCGAGAAGGAGGTCGTCGAGGCGCAGATCGCCGCGAACGGCTACAACTCCTCCTCGCTGGACGCCGCGCTCACCGGCGACGGCCCGGAGTACGGCGAGGCCGTGCTCGCCGACTTCATCGGCGTGGAGGAGGACGGGCTGCGGCTCGTGGAGGACTTCCAGTCGCTGGCCCCGCTGATGGCCGAACTGGGCGAGCGCGACCGGCAGATCCTGCACATGCGCTTCGTCGAGGAGGCCACGCAGGCGGAGATCGGCGAACGGCTCGGCTGCTCGCAGATGCACGTCTCACGGCTGATCAAGCGGATCATCCTGCGACTGCGCGAGGGCATGCTGGGCGAGCTGGGCTGCGCCTGAGCGTGGCAGTGCGCGCGTGGCAGCGGCAGTGGCAATGCGTGCGTGACAGTGAGTGAGCGGGCCGGTCAGCCTTCGGGGAAGGTTGTCCGGCCCGCTCACTGTTGACGCAGGCGCACGAGGGCGCTCACCCGCTTGCCGACGGGGACCCGCTCGGCGGAGACATGCGCCGCCAGAGCGTGGACTATCTCCAGACCGTGCCGGCCGACCCGCTCGGGGTCACGCGGGAACCGCATCGGCAGAGCGGCACTGCTGTCGTAGACGGACACCGTGACGATGGCGTCCGTGCCCTCCAGCTCCAGGATGTAGGGGCCGTTGCTGTGCCGTTCCGCGTTGGTGACCAGCTCGCTGACGACGAGCAGCAGGGCTTCCTCGGCGCGGCCGCCGATCTGCGCGCACCACTCGGAGCGCAACTGCTCGACGAACTGCGCGGTGAAAGCGCGCGCCTCGGCGATGCTTCCGGGCTCGCCGGTGTAGTGGGTGGCCCGTCTCAGGGGCTCCACGGGTACGTCGAAACCCGTCGGTATCACTTCCCCGCCCAAGTGCTCGGTCATGCGTGTCTCTCTAGGAAGCCGGTACGGCCGGACGCTTCTGCCCCTGTGCTCGTACCCCGAGTCTCGCCGCCCACTCCCCGTCCGGGCCGCCGCACCGAGCGGTTTCGGTCACACAGGATTCACCCCGGCGTCGGCGGTTCGCCGGCCGGTGACCGGGGGGCGGGCGGCTCGGACACGGGCGGCTGCGAGGTGGGCGGCGCGAAGGTGGGAGGCGCGGCGGCTCGCGAGCGGACGCGGACGGCTCTCCCGGCGCGCGCCCGAAGCGCGCCCTGCATAGCGTGACGGTGTGAGCCCGCGAACCACGTCCGCCCCGGCAGTCGCACGGCACGGCTGGATCCAGGCCCTGGCCACGGTGTTGTCCGCGCTCGTCGTCATGGCGGTGACGGCGGTGCTCGGGCTGTGGGCGGCCGGCGCCGCCGACCTGCCGGACGGCGGGTTCTGGCGGGTGGTGGCGGCGACCCTCGTCACGGCCGTCGGCGGCTCGGTCGAGGTGACCGGCAGCGCCGGCGCGCTCGCCGACACCGGCGCGGGGGTGACCGTGATGCCCCTGTCGGTGACCCTGGCCGGCGCGCTCGTGATGGCCGGTGGCTTCCTGCGTCCGCTGCGGCACCGTGCGGTGGCGAGCGGCGCCGAGCTGGCGGGCTGGGCGGGACGGATCGCGCTGCTGTGGCTGCTCGGGGTGATCGGACTGGGCTTCGCCGCCCGGCACACGTTCGCGATCCCGCTCGGCGACGACACGCTCAGCGACCTCGGCGAGATCTTCGGCATCAGGCCCGAGGTCGGCTTCACCACGGACGTGCCGCTGACCGTGCTGTTCGGTCTGCTGTGGCTGGCCGGGGTGCTGGCGCTGGCGCTGCTGGTGGCCCGCGGCGCGCCGCTGCCGCCGCGCGTCGTGCGGTTCGCGGACTCGGTGCGCCCGGCGGCGTACGCGATGGTCGTGCTGCTGCTGGCCTGCGTCGCGGTGGGCGTGGTCGTGGGACTGGTCGTCGCGGCGAGCCGCAGCCATGCGGCACAGACGTTCGCGGTGATCCTGCTCGGCCTGCCGAACGTCGTCTGGCTGGCGTTCACCCTGGGCCTGGGCGCCACCTGGCACGGCCGGGTCGACGGGCCGTTCGGGCTGCCGATGCCGCACCTCCTGGACGAAGTGCTGCGCACGCCGGACGTCTCCACGCTGAACCTGCACACCCTCACCGAGCGCGACGGCAAGGCCTGGTGGCTGCTGGTCGTGGCCGCCGTGCTGCTGCTCGGGGCGGCGTTCGTGATGGCGGTGCGCTCCCCCGCCCGGGTCCGGCTGTGGCAGCACGCGGTCCACCTGGCGATCGCGCTCGCCCTGACCGTCCTGATGATCTGCCTGGTCGGCCGGGTCTCCGCCCACTACGGGCTGTCGCTGATGGGCATCGGCGACCTGGGCGGAGGGCTGTCCGGCGAGCTGTTCCTGAGGCCCGAGGTGTGGCAGGCGGTGGGCTGGGCCCTGTTGTGGGGCCTGGTGGCCGGCTTCCTCGGCGCCCTGGCGGCCCTGCGGGTGCGCCGCCGCGGGCCCCGCCCCTGATCCCGTCCGGCTCCGTCCTCCTCCCGGGTTCCGAAGACGGGCCGTGCCCAGCGCGGCGCGCCTTCGGGCCACCCCGGCCGGGCGGTACGACGCCGAGGTCCCCCTCCGTCGGCGGGTGACCGCCGACCGTCGCGGGCGAGCGCCATCCGGTCGGCGGCCGTGGCGTGGACGGTGAGCCGGGGCTCGGTCGGCAGCGGCCGGCCCGGGGGCACCTTGAGCGCGGCGTCGCCGGCCAGTCGGCCGGCGACCACGGCCGCGGCCCCGGCACCCATCACGGCGGTGACGGCAGCGGCCGCGCCTCCCGCCGCCGCGGCGCGCAGGTCGGCGGCGAAGGCGAGGCAGGTGGGGTGGCGCTCGTCGGGGCCCTTGGCCGGGGCGCCGTCATGGGCGGCTGCTTCCGCGGAGCCGTTCGGCTGCCTGCCCGCGCATCACGTCCGGCGCCTACTTCCGCGTCACGACGGGTTCGTGGCGGCGCAGCAGCCGGGCCACGGCCCAGCCGAACAGCGCCGACAGCACGAGCAGCATGGCGATGTCGAGCAGCCACACGCCCGCCGCGTGCCGGAACAGCGGGTCGGAGGTCAGCTCGCCGGGCACGATCCGGGCGAGCCCCACCGTGGCCGCCATCGCGCCGAGCGCCCACCTCGAGGGCACCAGCCAGGACAGCTGCTCCAGACCGGGCACGCCGTGCAGCTTGAGCAGGGCGCCGCAGAAGACCACCTGGACGATGGCGAGCAGCACCAGCAGCGGCATGGTGCCCTCTTCCTTGCGCACCAGTGCCGACACCAGCAGTCCGAGCATCATCGCCGTGAACGCCAGCAGCGCGACGGCCACGGTGATCTCCACGAGCGGCGGCAGCAGCACGCCCCTGCCGCCGGGCGCGTTCAGGCTGACGCCGAGCAGCGCGACGAGGGTCAGCACGACCGCCTGAAGGATCGTCACCGTGCCGAGGACGACGACCTTGGACATCAGATACGCCGATCGGGACAGGCCGACGGCTCTCTCCCGCCGGTAGATCACCCGTTCCTCGACCAGTTCGCGCACGCCGTTGGCCGCGCCGGTCAGGACACCGCCGACGCACAGGATGAGCAGCGCGTTCATCACGGTGTCGCGGGTGAGGTGGCTGCCGGCGAGGGCGCGGGCCATCGCTCCGGTCACGAACGGCAGCGCGATCATGATGACGAGGAAGGTGCGGTCTGCGCCGAGCGCGGTCGTGCAGCGGCGGATCAGGGTGCCGAGCTGTGCGCCCCAGCTGCGCGGCGCGGACGGCCGCTCCATGATCACCGGGCCCTGGCGCGGCACGCGCGGCTGCGCTCCGGCGCCGGCGACATAGCGGCGGTGCTGGGGCGACGTGCGGTAGCCGCCCGCCCAGTCACGGTCCTGTTCGCGTTCCAAGGCCTCGAACGCCTCCGGCCACTGGTCGTGGCCGAAGTAGGGCAGGGCCTCCTCGGGCGGCCCGTAGTAGGCGACCCGGCCGCCGGGCGCGAGGACGAGCAGCCGGTCGCAGACGTCGAGGCCGAGCACGCTGTGGGTGACGACGATGACGGTGCGGCCGCCGTCGGCGAGGCCGCGCAGCATGTGCATCACCGAGCGGTCCATGCCGGGGTCGAGTCCGGAGGTCGGCTCGTCGAGGAAGAGCAGCGACGGCTTGGTCAGCAGTTCCAGCGCCACGCTGACCCGTTTGCGCAGGCCGCCGGAGAGGCTGTGCACGGGCTGTCCGGCGTGTTGTTCGAGGCCCAGTTCGCGGATCACGTCCTCGACCCGGGCGCGCCGCTCGGCCTTGGCGGTGTCCTGCGGGAGGCGCAGTTCGGCGGTGTAGGACAGGGCGGCGCGGACGGTGAGCCGGGGATGCAGGATGTCGTCCTGGGGCACGAGGCCGATGCGCCGGCGCAGCTCGGCGTAGTCCCGGTAGAGGTCGCGGCCGTCGTACAGGACGGTGCCGTGGTCGGCGGGGCGCTGTCCGGTCAGGGCGCCCAGCAGGGTGGACGTGCCCGCGCCGCCCGGGCCGACGACGGCGAGCAGGCACTTCTGGCCGACCGGGAAGGAGACGTGGTCCAGCAGCGTCCTGCTGCCCCGGTCGACGGCGACCGTGAGGTCCTGCACGTCGAGGGAGACCTCGCCGGTGTCGACGTACTCCTGCAACTGGTCGCCGACCGGGCTGAACGCGAAGTGGCCGATGCCGACGATGTCGCCCTGCCCGATCGGGGCGACGCCGACCGGGCGGCCGTTGAGGAACGTGCCGTTGTGGCTGCCGAGGTCGGCGATCTCGTACGTCCCGTCCGGCAGAGGGCGCAGTTCGGCGTGGCGGCGGGAGACGGCCAGGTCGTCGAGGACGAGGTCGTTGCCGGCGCCGCGGCCGATGCGGAGGGTGCGGGTCGGCAGCGGCCGCACCGTGGTGGGCCGGCGGAAGGTGCCGGTGAGGGCGGGCATGGACACGGCGGAGGGCCGCGCGGGGGCGGCGGGTGGGGACGGGCCGACCAGGACGACGCACGGGCCGTCGGCGGGGTTGCCGAACCGGATGACGCTGCCCGGGCCGACGTCACGCTCGAGGACGCGCCGCCCGTCGGCCCAGGTGCCGTTGGTGCTGTGGTCGTCCTGGAGCCTCCAGTGGCCGCCGTCCGGATGCAGCACGGCGTGGTGCCAGGAGACGCGGGTGTCGTCGAGGACGATGTCGCACGCGGGGTCGCGGCCGAGGTGGTAGTCACGGCCGGGGACCATCACCGTGGTACCCGAGTCGGACTCCAGGACCAGCTCGGGCGCGGTCGACGCGACAGGGCGCTCCGCCATGCCAGGATTCTACCGATCAGTCCCGTTGTGCGCCGTGCGAGTGAATCCCGGGAGCAGGAGGGCGAACGGGCGCGCGGGTGGGGGCGTCGGCGCCGCGGGCGGGTCAGGTGACCGGGGCCACGAGGGCCGGGGCGGCCCGCTGCATGCGCAGCGCGTCGACCGACTCGGCGAGCAGTTCGTACTCGGTGGTCTCGTCGCGTGCCGCGATGCGCACCAGCCGTCCGGTGGCCAGCGCGTCGGCCGCCTGCTCCTGCCGGTTCACGTCCGCGCACCAGGCGCGCAGCGCGGCCGGGACGTCCGGCACGGTCTCCGCGACCGGCACCAGCGCGCTGGGCGGAAACGCCGCGCTCTGCGGGCTCGGGTCCAGCCGCTCGGCGATCCAGGAGGCCCGGTCGCGCAGCCACCACAGGGCGAGCGCCAGCGTGGGCGCCCGGTAGGTGCCGAGCGGTACCCCGATGCGCCGGCCGTCGCAGACGCCGTACGCCGTGACATGGCACAGGAATTCGTCGTGCACCGTCCCACTCCCCCGTCGGTCGCTCGCGCGCCGGGCCTCGCTTTCGGTGCGGCTCGTAGGCGGTGCACTACCGCCCGTGTTCGAGTATGTTCACGGCTGAATCACTGTCACCATGACTTTCCGGCCACTCTCTTGGCATATTCACGGCCCTTCTTGGCCGAAATCCGGCGGCCCGTCGCGCGGGGCCTTACCTCCCGGGTAATCGACCAGGCCGGCGCGCCAGGGCACGGTGGTGTCACCGGATCGCACCGATCCCCGGTCCGGGACCGGCGACTTCGCCGTACGACCTCGTGAAGGGTGATTCACCATGTCCGCATCCACCGACCGTTACGACTCCGCCGTCGCCCGCTACTTCGAGGCCTGGAACGCCCCCGACGCCGAGACGCGCGCCAAGGCGGTCGCCGTCGCGTGGACGCCCGACGGCAGCTACACCGACCCCCTCGCCGACGTCCGCGGCCACGACGCGATCGCCGCGCTCATCGCCGGTGCCCGCGAGCAGTTCCCGGGGTTCTCCTTCCGGCTCACCGGCGCGGTCGACGGGCATCACGACACCGCCCGCTTCTCCTGGGAGCTGGTCGCTGAGGGTGACGGCTCGGCTCCCGTGGCCGGCTCCGACGTGGTGACACTGGACGGCGAGGGACGCATCCGCGCCGTACTCGGCTTCCTGGACCGGGTGCCGGCCGGGACCTGAGCGGGACGCCGATGAGTTCTCCGGCGGCCGGCGGTCTGCCCATCGGGACCACCGACCGCCGGAGGATGTCATGACGACCCACAGCGCCGTGGACGCGGAGTTCACCGCCGTGCTGCGCAAGAGCCCGAGCGCAGGCGGCTGGACCTATGTGGTCTGGCCCGAATCCGTCGGCTTCTTCGGCACCCGCGGACTGGTCAAGGTCCGCGGCACCGTCGACGGCCAGCCCTTCGAGAGCTCCTTCATGGCGCTCGGCGACGGCACCCACAAGCTCCCCGTCAAGGCCGCCCTCCGCCGGGCCATCGGCAAGGAGGAGGGCGACACGGTGACCGTCCGGCTCACCGAACGGCTCGGCCGCTGAGCAGCCGTCTCAGCCGCCCGAGCAGCCTTCTCGCCGACGGCTCGGGCTCAGCCTTTGATCGCCGCGTCGATACGGGCCAGCTCCTCGGCGTCGAAGTCGAGGTTGCCGATGGCCGCGACGCTGTCGCGCAGCTGCTCCGGGCTGCTCGCGCCGACCAGCGCGGAGGTGACCCGGCCGCCGCGCAGCACCCAGGCCAGGGCCATCTGGGCGAGCGACTGGCCGCGGGACTTCGCGATGCCGTCCAGCTCCCGCAGCGTCGCGACCAGGTCCGCGGTCACCGCGTCGCGCTGCAGGAAGGGGCTGTCGCTCGCCGCGCGGGAGCCCTCCGGGATGCCGTCCAGGTAGCGCGCGGTGAGCAGGCCCTGGTCCAGCGGCGAGTAGGCGATGGAGCCGACGTGCAGCTCGTCGAGCGTGTCCAGCAGGCCGCTCTCCTCGGGCCGGCGGTCCAGCATCGAGTAGCGCGGCTGGTGGATCAGCAGCGGGGTCCCGAGGTCTCCGAGGATGCGGGCCGCCTCCCGGGTCTGCTCCGGCGAGTAGTTGGAGACGCCGACGTACAGGGCCTTGCCCTGCTGGACCGCCGAGTGCAGCGCGCCCATCGTCTCCCGCAGCGGAGTGTCCGGGTCGGGGCGGTGCGAGTAGAAGATGTCGACGTAGTCCAGGCCCATCCGCTTCAGGCTCTGGTCCAGGGAGGACATCAGGTACTTGCGCGAGCCCCATTCGCCGTACGGGCCGGGCCACATCAGATAGCCGGCCTTGGTGGAGATGACCAGCTCGTCGCGGTAGGCCGCGAAGTCGTCCTTCAGGGCCTCGCCGAGGGCCAGCTCGGCGGCGCCGGGCGGCGGGCCGTAGTTGTTGGCCAGGTCGAAGTGGGTGACGCCCAGGTCGAAGGCGGTGCGCAGGATGGCCCGCTGGGTCTCGACGGGGCGGTCCGGGCCGAAGTTGTGCCACAGTCCGAGGGACAGCGCCGGCAGCTTCAGGCCGCTGCGTCCGGTGCTCCGGTAGGGCATGTCCGCGTAGCGGTCGGGGTGTGCGGTGTACAACGCGACTCCATGAGGGGTAAGGCAGGTGATCCGGTGCGGGGAACCGGTACCCACTCTGGCCTGACCTGGGCGCAGTGGTCCAACAGGAGAATCCGATGGGATTGTGCGACTAGGCTGCACAATCATGGAACTGCGCCATCTCCAGCACTTCGTGGCCGTCGCCGAGGACCAGCACTTCACCCGGGCGGCCGAGCGGCTGATGGTCTCCCAGTCCGGCCTGTCCGCCTCGATCCGCGCGCTGGAGCGGGAGTTGCAGACGCCGCTGTTCGTGCGCACCACCCGCCGGGTCACGCTCACCGAGGCGGGGCGGGCGCTGCTGCGGGAGGCGGAGCGGATCCTGGCCGGGGTGCGGGCCGCGCACGAGGCGGTCGCCGCGGTGCAGGGCGTGCTGCGCGGCACCCTGTCGCTGGGCACCGAGCAGTGCATCGCCGGGGTGAACGTGGCCGGGCTGCTCGCCGCCTTCCGGCGGCGCCATCCGGACGTGGAGATCCGGCTGCGCCAGACCGGCTCCGGCGCGCTCGCCGAGGAGGTCGCCGCCGGGCGCCTGGACTGCGCCTTCGTCTACCGCACGCAGGCCGACACCGAGCAGCTGCGCTCGGTCGCGCTGGCCGGGGAGCCCATGACGGTGCTGTGCCATCCCACGCACCGGCTGGCCGGGGCCGGCGCCGCGGTCGCCCTCGACGACCTCGGCGGAGAGGTCTTCGTCGACTTCCACCCCGACTGGGGCCCGCGCGGCGCCACCGACGCCGCCTTCGCCGCGGCGGGCGTCCGGCGCACGGTCGCGCTGGAGGTGAACGACGTCCACAGCCTGCTGGACCTGGTCGACGAGAACCTCGGCATCGCCGTGGTGCCGCGCCACTTCCGCCACAAGCGGCCGTCGCTGACCGCCCTGCCGGTCCAGGGCGCGGACCACCCGGCGTACGAGACGGTGGCCCTGCTGCCGCCCCCGCAGTCCACCAGCCCCGCGGCCCGGGCGCTGATGACGCTGCGGGAGAGCGACGGCGACTGCGCCTGAAGCGCCCGGCGGCGGCCTGATCCGGGAACGGGGAGCGCCCCGGCCCCGCGTGCGCGATGGTGGACGTATGCATGCGAAGGACATCCTCATCGACGGCTACGGCCGCATCCAGGAAGAAGTCCATGCCGCCGTCGAGGGGCTGGGACCGGATCAGCTCACCGCCCGCCCCTCGGCCGACGCCAACTCCATCGCCTGGCTGATCTGGCATCTCACCCGCGTCCAGGACGACCACATCGCCGACGCCTTCGGCCTCGACCAGGTGTGGCTGAGCCAGGACTGGGAGAAGCGCTTCGGCCTCGGCCTGCCGCGCGGGGACACCGGCTACGGGCACACCTCCGCCAAGGTCGCCAAGGTCCGGGTCGACTCCCCCGACCTGCTCACCGGTTACTACGACGCCGTGCACGAGCAGACCCAGACGGCCCTGCGCGGCCTCGCCGCCAAGGACCTGGAACGCGTCGTGGACGAGCGCTGGGACCCACCGGTCACCCTCGGGGTGCGCCTGGTCAGCGTCCTGTCCGACGATCTCCAGCACGTCGGACAGGCCGCCTACGTCCGCGGACTGCTCTAGGCCCGCTCCAGGCCCGCTCCGAGCCTGCTTCGGACCTGCTTCGGACCTGCTCCAGGCCCCGTCCCTAGAGCGCGTACCCCGGCAGGATCACGTCCTCGATGAGGGCCTTGCGCTCGTCGAACGGGATGAACGCGCTCTTGACCGCGTTCACCGTGACCGTGCGCAGATCCTCGAGGGTCCAGCCGGCCTGCTCCACCAGCAGGGACATCTCCCGGGTCATCGTCGTGCCGGACACCAGACGGTTGTCCGTGTTGAGGGTGACCCGGAAGCCGAGGTCCTTCAGCGCGGTGATCGGGTGCTCGGCTATGGAGGTGGCGCAGCCGGTCTGCAGGTTGGACGTCGGGCACATCTCCAGCGCGATCCGGCGGTCGCGGATCCAGGAGGCGAGGCGGCCGAGCTTGCCCTCCACGATGTCCTCGGTGATCCGCACACCGTGCCCGATGCGCTGCGCGCCGCACACCTGCAGGGCCTGGTGGATGCTGGGCAGGCCGTGCGCCTCCCCGGCGTGGATGGTGAACGGCACGCTCTCGCGGCGCAGGTGCTCGAAGGCGGCGAGGTGGTCGGCGGGCGGGAAGCCGTCCTCGGCGCCGGCGATGTCGAAGCCGACGACGCCGGCGTCACGGAAGGCGACGGCCAGGTCGGCGGCCTCGCCGACCCGGTCGAACATGCGCATCCCGCACAGCAGGGTGCCGACGCGCACGGGCGTGCCGGCGGCGGCCGCCTTGGCCATGCCGGCGGCGAGACCCTCCTGGACGGTCTCCACGACCTCGCTCATGGCCAGCCCGCCGCGCGTGTTCAGCTCGGGTGCGTAACGCACCTCGGCGTAGACGACGCCGTCGGCGGCGAGGTCGAGGACGTACTCCTCGGCGGTGCGCAGCAGGCCCTCACGGCTCTGCATCACGGCGAGGGTGTGCTCGAAGGTGGCGATGTAGCGGACCAGGTCGCCGGAGTTCGCGGCCTCGTAGTACCAGGCGGCCAGCTCGGCGGGGTCGGTGGTGGGCAGCGTGTGGCCGACCTCGGCAGCCAACTCCACGACGGTGGCGGGGCGCAGGCCGCCGTCGAGGTGGTCGTGCAGGACGGCCTTGGGGAGGCGGCGGATCACATCGGCGTCTACGCGCGTAGCGGTCATGGTGGGTCTTTCCTCGGGCGGGACGGTTCAGAATTGCGGGGGTGTTGCCGGCAGGGAATCCGGTGGCGTCAGCCGGCGGGCTGGAGCAGGTCCCAGCGGTTGCCGTACAGGTCCTGGAAGACGGCGACGGTGCCGTACGGCTCGTGCCGCGGCTCCTCCAGGAAGCTCACACCGGCGGCGGCCATGCGGGCGTGGTCGCGGGCGAAGTCGTCGGTGTGCAGGAAGAAGCCGACGCGCCCGCCGGTCTGGTCGCCGACGCGGGCCGCCTGCGCCTCACCCTTGGCCCGGGCCAGCAGCAGACCGGTCCCGTGCGTACCGGCGCCGGGCTCGACGACGACCCAGCGGGAGCCGTCGGGGCGCGGGGCGTCCTCGGCGAGCCGGAAGCCGAGCGCCTCGGTGTAGAAGCGGATCGCCTCGTCGTAGTCGTCGACGACGAGGGTGACCAGGGCGATACGTCTCATCGGGACCTTCCGTGCGGGTGGTTAGCGGGAGAGGTTATACGTAAAACGTCCAGGGCGCCAGTCGCTCACGGCGGGCCTAGGACGACAGCCGTACCCGACTCCCGACCGCGGCCCCGGGCGCCACCCCCCTCCGGCCGCTACCGTCCCCGGCATGAAGATCACCGAAGAGCTCGACGGCGCCGAAGAGCCCCAAGACGCGGAGGGGCTCCGCGGCGGGGACCCCGTGACGCGGCGCGCCGCAAGCGGGACGTCCTGGCACGGCTGGGCCGGGAGCGGGACGTGTGGGTGGCGACGGCGGACCCTTCGGGCCTGCCCTGTCTGGTCGCGCTGTGGTTCGTGTGGGACGGCGAGTCGGTGTGGCTGTCGACCCAGCTCACCAACCCGACCGGCCGCAACCTGCGGGACGGCCGGCGTGCCCGGCTGGCGTTCGGCGACACGCAGGACGTGGTGCTCATCGACGGGGAGGTGGGCTGGGACCCCCGGCGCGACAGCGCGTCGTACGCCTTCTTCCGGGTGCGGCCGCTCGCGATCCAGGCCTGGCGGGGCGAACACGAGCTGCGGGGGCGGCACTTGATGCGGGACGGGGCGTGGACGGTCTAGCCGCGCCGGCGTCACCTGCTGCCCGCCTGGGGGTTACCCGGGGGTAATTCCCGGTGGTTTGATGTGCGGCGCCACTCAACGCCCTTCATCCACAGGGAGATCCAGTGACGCTTCCCGCACCGCGCCGCACCCTGGGCGCAGCCGTGCTCGCCCTCGCCCTGCCCGCCGCCGCACTGGCCGGCGCGGCGCCCGCGGCCGCGGCCGGTCCCGCCCCGTCGCTGAGGGTGCTGACGTACAACACCTTCCTCATGAGCCGGAACCTCTACCCCAACTGGGGTCAGGACCACCGGGCCGCCGAGATTCCGCGGGCGTCCTTCTTCCACGGCAACGACGTCGTGGTGCTGCAGGAGGCGTTCGACAACTCCGCCTCCGACGCGCTGAAGAGCGCCGCGGCGGCCGAGTACCCGTACCAGACCCCGGTGGTGGGGCGCGGCAAGGACGGCTGGGACGCGACCGGCGGGGCGTACTCGGCGACGGTGCCGGAGGACGGGGGCGTGACGGTGCTGAGCAAGTGGCCCGTCCTGCGCAAGGAGCAGTACGTCTACCAGGACGCCTGCGGGTCGGACCGGTGGTCCGACAAGGGCTTCGCGTACGTGGTGCTGAACGTGAACGGCACCAGGGTGCACGTCGTCGGCACCCACACGCAGTCCACGGACCCGGGCTGCGCCGCGGGTGAGGCCGCGGCGATGCGCGCCCGGCAGTTCAAGGCGATCGACGCCTTCCTCGACGCCAAGAACATCCCGGCGGACGAGGAGGTGCTGGTCGTCGGCGACATGAACGTCGACTCGCGCAGCGCCGAGTACGGCTCGATGCTCACCGACGCGGGGCTCGTCGGGGCCGACGCGCGCACCGGGCACCCGTACTCCTTCGACACGCAGGAGAACTCCATCGCCCGCTACCGCTACCCGGGCGACCCGCGCGAGGACCTGGACCACATCCTGTACCGCGCGGGTCATGTCCGGCCGGCGGTGTGGAAGAACGAGGTGGTCAAGGAGCAGTCGGCGCCCTGGACGGTGTCGAGCTGGGGCACGGCGTACACCTACACGAACCTCTCCGACCACTACCCGGTGACCGGTTACGCCGGTTGAGAGGCGGGTGGGCAGAGGCCGTTGAGGCGGGAGAGTTCGTCGTCGGTGAGGCGCAGCGCGCCCGCCGCCACGTTCTCGGCGAGGTGGCCGGGGTTGCCGGTGCCGGGGATGGCGAGCACGTGCGGGCCCTGGTGCAGTGTCCAGGCGAGGCGGACCTGCGCCGGGCTCGCCCCGTGGGCGCGGGCGACGTCGAGGACCGCGTCGTCGTGCGCGGTGGTCGCTCCCCGCTCGCCGGCCTCACCGGCGACGGCGTAGAACGGCACGAAGGCGATGCCCGCCTCTCCGCACAGGCGCAGGATCTCCTCGCTCTCCGGGGTGCGGTGGTCGAGTCCGTAGCGGTTCTGCACGCTGACCACGGGCGCTATGGCGCGTGCCTCGGCGAGGTGCCGCGGCTCGATGTTGGAGATCCCCAGGTGGCGGATCAGTCCGGCCTGGCGCAGTTCGGCCAGGGCGCCGAAGTGGTCGCTGATCGACTCCTGCCGCATGCGGCGCAGGTAGACGAGGTCGAGGTGGTCGCCGCCGAGCTGGCGCAGGTTCTCCTCGACGTGCCCGCGCAGTTCCCCGGGCCGGGCGGAGGTGCCCCACTCCCCCGTGTACGTCCGGAACGGGCCGACCTTGGTGGCGATCACCAGGTTCTCCGGGTACGGCGACAGCGCGCTGTTGATGATCTCGTTCGCGGAGCGCAGGGAGGAGAAGTAGAAGGCGGCCGTGTCGATGTGGTCGACGCCGAGCTCGATCGCCTTGCGCAGGACGGCTATGGAGCGGTTGCGGTCGCTCGGGACGCCGTGGTGGAAGGCGCCGCTGCCCGTCAGCCGCATCGCGCCGAAGCCGACGCGGCTGACGGTGAGGTCGCCGAGTTTCCAGGTGCCCGCACGGTCCGCGGTGATCGTTTCCTTGGTCATCGGCGGATCCTATCCGTGCGGCGCGGGCCGCCGTCTCAGCCGAGCGGCTTGTCGAGGACGGCCTTGCGGTGGCTGAAGGTCTCCAGGGAGTAGCGGCCGTGGTAGCTGCCCATGCCGCTCTCGCCGACGCCGCCGAACGGCAGGTCGGAGACGGTGAGATGGGCGAGCGGCAGGCCGTACCCGAGTCCGCCGGAGGAGGTCTCGGCGGCGATGCGGCGGCGGGTGTCCTCGGCGTCGGAGAAGACGTACAGGGCGAGCGGCTTGTCCCGGTCGCCGATGAAGCCGATGGCCTCGTCCAGGCCGGGCACGGTCACGATCGGCAGGATCGGTCCGAAGATCTCCTCCCGCATCACCGGCGCCTCGGGGTCGACGTCGGCGAGGACGGTCGGCGCGATGTACCGGGCGTCCCGGTCGCTGTCGCCGCCGACGACCACGCGGCCGGAGCCGAGCAGGGCGGTGAGCCGGTCGAAGTGGCGTGCGTTGACGATGCGGCTGTAGTGCGGGGCGTTTCGCGGGTCGCTGCCGTAGACCTTCTCGACGGCGGCGGCGAGGGCCGGTTCGAGGGCCGCGGCGGTGGTGGGGTCGGTCAGGACGTAGTCGGGGGCGACGCAGGTCTGGCCGGCGTTGAGGAACTTGCCGCGCACCAGCCGGTCGGCGACGACGTCGAGGTCGGTGCCCGCGTCGACGAACGCCGGTGACTTGCCGCCGAGTTCGAGGGTGACCGGGGTGAGGTGCTCGGCGGCGGCGCGCATGACGATACGGCCGACGGTGCCGTTGCCGGTGTAGAAGATGTGGTCGAACCGCTCGGCGAGCAGGGCGGTGGTCTCCGGGACGCCGCCCTCGACGACGGCGACCGCGTCGGTGTCGAGGCGGGCGGGCAGCAGCCGGGCCAGCGCGGCGGAGGTCGCGGGTGCCAGTTCGCTGGGCTTGACGATCACGGCGTTGCCCGCCGCGAGGGCGCCGACGAGCGGGGCGAGCAGGAGCTGGGCGGGGTAGTTCCAGGGGGCGATGACGAGGACCACGCCGAGGGGGTCGTACTGCGTCCAGGCGGTGGCGTCGGCGCCGAGGTGGGCCGGGACGGGCGCCGGTTCGGGGCGCAGCCAGTCGTCGAGGCGCTCGAGGGTGTGGTCGATCTCGCGGACCGTGAAGTCGATCTCCGTGCGGTTCGCCTCCGCCTCGCTCTTGCCGAGGTCGGCGCGCAGTGCGGCGGCGATCTCGGCGCCCTGCTCGGTGAGCATCGCGCGCAGGGCGCGCAGCTGGGCGGTGCGCCAGGCGACGGGCCGGGTGCGGCCGGTGCGGAAGGTGGTGCGCAGCCGGGCGACGGTGGCGCCGATCTGCTCGGGGGTCTGGTTCACGATGCCTCCTAGGTGGATGCATTTGCCAACCTTTCAGGTAGCGAAATGAATTCCCGCAGGTGATCGACATCACGGGGCCGGCTCGCGTCGGCGGCGCTCCAGGTAGCCGCGTTCGGCGGGGTCCGTCGCGAGTGCGAGCGCCCGGTCGTAGGCCCGCACGGCGTCCGCGGTGCGCCCCAGCCGGCGCAGCAGGTCGGCGCGTACCGCGTGGAAGACGTGGTAGCCGTCCAGGTCCAGGGCGTCCACCAGGGCCAGGGCGGGTCCGGCGCCCTCGGTCTCGGCGACGGCGACCGCGCGGTTGAGGGCGACGACCGGGCTCGGTTCGAGGGTCATGAGGTGGTCGTACAACTGGCGGATCTGCGCCCAGTCGGTGGCCTCGGCCCGCGGCGCGTCGCTGTGCACGGCGTTGATCGCGGCCTGGATCTGGTACGGGCCGGGCCGGTCGCGGCGCAGGCAGCGGCGGACGAGGTCCTGTCCCTCGGCGATCAGCGCGCGGTCCCAGCGGGAGCGGTCCTGCTCGGGCAGCGGGACCAGGGCGCCGGAGGCGTCGGTGCGGGCGGGGCGGCGGGATTCGGTGAGCAGCATCAGCGCGAGCAGGCCGGTGACCTCGGGTTCGTCCGGCATCAGCGCGGTCAGCAGCCGGCCGAGCCGTACCGCCTCGGCGCACAGGCCGGGGTCGCCTCCATATCCCTCGTTGTAGATGAGGTAGACCACCGCGAGCACGCCGCGCAGCCGGTCGGGCAGGTCGGCGTCGCGGGGCACGCGGTAGGGGATGCGGGCGTTGCGGATCTTCGCCTTGGCGCGCACGAGGCGCTGGGCCATCGTCGCCTCGGGGACCAGGAACGCACGGGCGATCTGCGCGGTGCCGAGTCCGCCGAGCAGCCGCAGGGTGAGCGCGACCTGGGCGGGAGTGGCGAGGGCGGGGTGGCAGCAGGTGAAGATCAGGCGGAGGCGGTCGTCGCGCACGGGCCCCTCCTCGGTGGGCGGGTCGGCGGCGTAGAGCCGGGCCGCTTCGGCGTGCCGGGCGTCCCGCGTGGACTCGCGGCGCAGCCGGTCGACGGCACGGTTGCGGGCGGTGGTGATGATCCACCCGGCGGGGCTCGGTGGCACGCCCCGGTCCGGCCAGGTCCGCAGGGCCACCGTGAAGGCGTCCTGCACCGCTTCCTCGGCGAGGTCGATGTCGCCGAGGAAGCGGACCAGGACGGCGACCGCGCGGCCGTACTCCGCGCGGAAGACGGATTCGACGTCGGCGGTCATCGGTCCGTTTCGCCCATGAAGGGCCGCACCTCGATCGGCAGGGTCGTCGCGAGGGCGGCCTTGCGGCCCCATTCCAGGGCGGCGTCCAGGTCCGGTGCCTTGATCAGGCAGATGCCGCCCAGGTGCTCCTTGCCCTCGGCGTACGGGCCGTCGGTGATCAGCACATCGCCGTCCTTCGGGCGCAGCACGGTGGAGGACTCCGGTCCGTGCAGTCCGCCGGCGAAGACCCAGGCACCGGCCTGGCGCAGCTCCTGGTGGAAGACCTCGAGGTGGGCGCCGATCTCGGCGAGCACCTCGGGCGCGGGCCGCTCGCCGGCCGGCTGCATCACGCTGAGCAGGTAGTACGTCATGACGGCCTCCTCGGCCTCGTGGGGTTGTGTCACCTCCTACACGAACGACCGGGGCCGGGATCGACACCCGGGCCGACGGGAACGGAAAATTTCTCGGTGCTGCCGGCGCCGTGCCGCGCTCCCTAGCCGGTGAACGGCACCTGCGCCGCGGGTGAGGGCGCCGGCGCGGACGGGTGGCGCCACAGGCCCTGTGCGGCAAGCCGTGGCAGGACGCCCTCCCCGAACCAGTACGCCTCCTCCAGGTGCGGGTAGCCGGACAGCACGAACTCCTCGATGCCGAGGGCCGCGTACTCCTTGATGCGCTCGGCGACCTCGTCGTGGCTGCCGACCAGCGCGGTGCCGGCGCCGCCGCGCACCAGGCCGATGCCGGCCCACAGGTTGGGGTGGATCTCCAGGCCGTCGCGTCCGCCACCGTGCAGCGCGAGCATCCGCCGCTGCCCCTCCGACTCGCTGCGGGCCAGCCCGGACTGCACCGCCCGCACGGTGTCGGGGTCGAAGCCGGACAGCAGCCGGTCCGCCTCCGCCCACGCCTGTGCGGCGGTGTCGCGGGTGATGACGTGCAGCCGGATGCCGAAGCGCAGGGTGCGGCCGTTTCCGGCGGCGAGGTTCCTGATCCAGGCGATCTTCCCGGCGACCTGGGCGGGCGGCTCGCCCCAGGTCAGGTAGACGTCCGCGTGCCGGGCGGCGATCTTTCCGGCGATGGGTGAGGAGCCGCCGAAGTACACCTCGGGGACGGGATCGGGCAGCCGGGCGAGCGAGGCGTTCTCGACGCGCAGGTGCTCGCCGGGCAGATCGACGTTCTTGCCCTCCCACAGGTCCCGCACGATCTCCAGGAACTCCCCGGTGCGCCGGTAGCGGGCGTCCTTGTCGAGGAAGTCGCCGTAGGCGCGCTGCTCCTGGCTCTCGCCGCCGGTGACGACGTTCAGCAACAGCCGTCCCCCGCTGTGCCGTTGGAAGGTGGACGCCATCTGCGCGGCGAGCGTCGGGGAGACGAAGCCGGGGCGGAGGGCGACGAGGAACTTCAGCCGCTCGGTGTGCCGGCTGACCATGGCGGTGGTCAGCCACGCGTCCTCGCACCAGGCGCCGGTCGGGGTGAGCGCGCCGGCGAAGCCGAGGTCCTCGGCGGCGCGGGCGATCTGGCTCAGGTAGCCGACCGTGGGCGGGCGGTCCCGGCCGGATGCGGTGGCCGGTGTGCCGTGGCCGCCGCCGACGACGTCGCGGCTGTCGCCGTTGGTGGGCAGGAACCAGTGGAAGGTGAGGGACACGGGGTTTCTCCGTTCGCGAGGGCGGCCCCGGGGAGGTCGGGGCGCGGGCGGCATCCGTCCGGGCGGGCCGGTGCGGAGGGCGGCCGGGTGGCGTTCAGCTCGCCGCGGCCAGGGCCGGGCTGCGGTGCAGGGCCGCTCCGAACTGGTCGACGACCTGCCCGAGGGCCTCGGCGGCGGCCGGGGCGACGGTCACCGTGCCGTCCTCGCGGACGGCGATGTCCTTGTCGAGGGTGAACCAGCCCGGGACGATGTGCGCGGCGCCCATGGAGTTCAGCACCGGCCGCAGCGCGTAGTCGAGCGCCAGGACGTGCGCGGTGGAGCCGCCGGTGGCCAGCGGCAGCACGGTCTTGCCGGTGAGCGCGTACTGCGGGAGCAGGTCCAGCAGCGCCTTCAGTACGCCGGAGTACGCCGCCTTGTAGACGGGTGTGCCGACGACGACCCCGTCGGCGCGGGCGAACAGCTCGGTGGCCTCGACGATCGCCGGGTGCCGGAAGTCGGCGCCGAGGAGGGCCTCCGCGGGGACGGTGCGCACGTCGAGCGGGATGACGTCGTGGCCCTGCGCGGTCAGCCGCTGGTCGAGGTGGCGCAGCAGCCGGGCGGTGCGGGAGGAGGCGGAGGGGCTGCCGGAGACGGACAGGACGGTGGCCATGGGTCCTCTTTCTTACGGAACTCCGCTGCGGAGCTGCGTGGGGGCGCGCGGGCAGGCGTCGGCGCGCGCGGACGAGTGCCGGCGGCCCGTATGCGCGCATGCGCGGATACGCGGGGGCAGGAGCATGCGGGTGCACCAGCACGCGGGATGCACGAGCACGGGTGCGCGGCGGTGCCGGAAACGTGGTGCGGGGAAAGGAAAGGTGCGCGCGCCGGATTCAGGGCAGGCGGCGGGGAGCCGGACTCGGGCGGCCGGTGAGGAGAAGAGACGCGGCGCGGAGTCAGGCCGCGAGGCGACAGCAGGCGCTGGAGACGCGCGCGAGGTCGACGTGGCGTCGCCGCGTGAGGTCCAGTCGCATGGTCATGCCATGGATCGTGGCAGCAGCCGCCGAGGACCGTCAAGGAAAACCCGGCCGTTCTCGCATCGCGGACCACGTGGCCCGCCGCCCCCGTGACCTCTACACATAAGGGTTGAATAAGAGCAGAATGGACGAAACGGCACCGACCGCTCGCCACACCGGACGCGGTCGGCCGGTCAGTCGAAGGAGACGAGTCATGGCCAACCTCTCGCACGGCAGGGGTGACATCACCACCCACCCGGACGTCTCCGAGATGCAGGCGCGCTACGCCCGCATGCTCGGCGGTCGCGATGTGGCGCTCGTGGACGGACCGGTGTTCCTGCTCGGCCTGTACTGCGCCGCGTCCCCGTGGATCGTCCACTACACGACCAGCCAGCCCCCGCTCGTGACGCACAACCTCATCATCGGCATCGCGATCGGCCTGCTGGCTCTCGGATTCACCCGCGCACCCGAGCGCATGTACGGCCTGAGCTGGGCCATGTGCGCAGTGGGCATCTGGATGATCGTCGCCCCGTGGGTCGTCGGCAGCAGCCCGGACACGGGCGTGGTGGTGAACAACATCGTCATCGGAGCCCTGGCGCTGTTGCTGGGAATGCTGTGTGCCGGTACGGCGGCGAGGAGCGCCCCCAGGCCGTGACGCCCCGGCCCCGAGCCCGGGCCATCACGTGAGGCACCCACACCGGAAGAAGGTGAAGGAGACACCGGCCGGTCCGCTCGACGCGGGCCGGCCGTTCGCGCGCGACGACCGGGCACTCCGCACGAGGTGACCGATTTGCACTATTTGCGCCGGATGACTGTTACATGACGTACGGGGGGCCTTAATGGTAGGCCCGTACCTTCGAAGACGTGGCCGACTCCGCTGGATCGGCTACGAAAGCAAGGAACTACCCCTACCGAAGGACAGTTTCCGATGCGTGCACCCCGTACCCTGCGTACCGCCCTCGTCACCGCCGGCCTGACCGCCGCCCTGGGCGCGTCCACCGCCGGCGCCTTCGCGGCCCAGCCGACCCCCGCCGCCGAGGACGTCTCATCGGTCGCCCCCGCGCACAGCCTCCACCAGGCCAAGCGTGTGTACGTCAAGACGGTGAGGCTCGCGGACAGGGTCTCCACCGCCAAGGTCTTCACGACCGGCAAGCACCGCTACGAGGCGGAGATCTGGGCCAAGGGCGTCAAGTACGGCACCGTCGTCGCGCACGGCAAGCCCGGGCACGGCGAGAACAACGGACTCCACGTGACCCTGCGGCCGAACGGCACGGTCACCTCCTGGGTCGAGCGCGCCAAGCCGAAGCCCCGGCCGCAGCCGGTCGCCAAGCGGGTGCTGGTGGCCTCCGCACCCCTCGCCGACGGCGCGTCCACCGCCCGGATCTACAAGGTGACCGTCCACCACTACGAGGCCGACGTCTACGCCCACGGCGTCCGCCTCAGCACCCTGGTCGCCGACGGCCACGCCGCATACGGCCAGAACAACGGCCTGCACGTGGTGCTGCAGCCGGACGGGCAGCTGAGGTCGTGGGTCGACCAGGCTCCGGCGCCCGCCCCGCAGCCGGACGGCGGCGACCGGCCGGACGAGAGCGCCACGCCGGACGCCCAGCCCGCGGTGCAGTAGAGGACGTCCACCTGGAGGGCGGTCCGACCGGACCGCCCTCCACGGCGTCAGCTCACGTTGAGCGCGGTGTCGTCGAGGACGAACGAGGTCTGGAGGGTGGAACCCTCGGTGCCGGTGAACTTGATCGTGACCGTCTGCCCGGCGTAACCCGCGAGGCTGAAGCTGCGCTGGCTGTAGCCGCTCGCCGCGTTCAGGTTCGAGTAGGTCGCGAGGGTCGACAGCACGGTGCCGCCGCTGTTCACGACCTGCGCCTTCAGCGTGTCGTACGCCGTCGTCGTGGTCGTCTCGGCGGTGTCGACGTGGAGGAAGAAACTCAAGGTGGCGTTCGTGCACCCGGCGGGGATGGCCACCGTCTGCGCGACGGTGTCGGTGTGGGCCGCGCCGTAGCCGTTCAGCCAGGCCTTGTAGGAGCCGGTGCGGGCGGCCTCGCCGGTGTCGTTGGTGATGACGCCGCTGGAGGCGCTCCATGCGGTGGCGCCGGACTCGAAGCCGGGGTTGGCGAGCAGCTGGGCCGCCGTGCACGTGCCGGTCCCGCCTCCGCCGGTGCCGCCCCCGCCGGTGGTGCCCGTGCCGGAGAGCCAGGCGGTGGCGTTCAGGGCGAGCGGGGCGTTCGTCGCGCTGGTGTCGTTCCAGCCGTCGTACAGCGTGTTGCCGGACTGTCCGGTGCCGTCGTCGATGGGCGAGCTGTCGCCCCAGAACGCGACGCGGCCGCTGCCGAAGGTGCTGGTGGCGAAGAACGCTCCAGTGTTGCCGGAGTAACCGGTGCGGTAGAGCAGTCCCTTGACGTTGGGGTTGTCGGCGGGCTTGAGCGTGGCGGTGGTGCCGTTGGCGATGAGGCTCTTGGTGACGGTGCCGAAGGAGCCGTGCAGCACCGGGTCGGTGGCGTCGCTGATCGCGGCCGGGTGGTCGGAGCTGATGTTCAGCGCGTCGATGGAGAAGCCGAACGGGTCGGTGGAGTCGACGCTGTTGTTCGTCATCAGGTCGTTGAAGATCTCGACGGCGTCCTGGCCGTCGTTGTTGCGGTCGGCCCCGGTGTGGTCCGAGATCATGAAGAGACCGCCGCCGTTCTTCACGAAGTTCATGATCGCCGTCTTCTCGGCGCTCGTGAACAGCGTGTTGGGCTCGGGCAGGACCAGCGTGTCGAACTGGGACAGGTCCGTCGCCGAGGCGCCGCCGTAGCTCAGGCTCGAACCGGAGGGCAGCGTCTTCAGGCTGTAGCCGCCGGTCTTCTGCAGCGCCACGCCCCAGGAGGACAGCGCGCCCGTCCAGTCCGTCTCGGCGGACGGGGTGGCGTCCTGGCCCAGCGGGTCGGGCTGGCTGGTGGAGATGATCCAGTCGGCGTTGCCGGCCGTCTCGGCGTGGGCGTTGTCGAACAGGACGCGGTGGGGGGTGGCCGCGTGGGCCGGGGTGGCCGTGGCACCGGTCTGCAGCGCGGCTCCGGTGAGGCACAGGCCGAGGGCGGCGAGGACGGTGGTGACCGTGCGGTGGGGTCTGGTCGATCCGGGCATCCGGCGAACCTCCGGGTGAGGGGGGAGAGAAGGCGGTGCGGGCGCCGATTCTCCGCGCGTAGAGAAGAGCCGAGCGGGAGTGTTCTACACGCGTGGAGACAGTTGAAAGGTACATGGCATGACGGTGCGGTGAACAGAGCGCGCGATCCCGCGTCATCGGAGGGGCGGCCCTCCGCCCGCACGGAGGCTTCCTGGGCCGGCCCGCCCCTCCGCGCACTTGGGCGCCAGGCTCGTGGGCGTACCGGTGCCACCGGTGCGGACGCTGCCGGCGTCAAGGGTCGCCACCGGCGTCACGGTCGAGGCCGCCCCCGTACCGGAGCTGACGGGGCAGGTACGGGCGCTGCACGTCCGGTTCCACCCGGGCTGGCTTGCCCCACAGGCGAGCCGGACCGGCCGCGTCCGTCGCGGCGGACGCGGCCGGGGGCGGCACCGGGTTTTCGCGGGGCGACGGCCGGATCAGCGCTGCGTCCCCGGGCGGAAGCGCCGGTAGAGGGCGGCGCCGCCGAGGACGAGGGCCGCGCTGCCGACGGCGGCGGGCAGGTCCAGGTCCGCGCCGGTGTGCGCGAGGGAGGAGACGGCCTGCCGGTGCGGGACATGCGGGGCGGGGTGCCGCTTCTCGGGCGTGGCCGGACGCGGGGTGGGCCGGCCGGCGCCGGGAGCCGGACGGCCGCCGGAGTGGTTCACGGACGTGTTGCCGGTGGCCGGGTTGCCGATGCCGACGACGTTCACGCTGTTGCCGCTGACGTTCACCGGCAGGTCCACCGGGAGCTGGATGCCGTTGCCGGACAGCACGCCCGGCGAGTCGGTCGTGGCGCCCTCGGCCCGCGCCCCGCCCGAGGTCCCGGAGCCGGAGCTCCCCGAGCCGGAGACGCCCGGGCCGGAGACGCCCGAGCGGGTGTGGGCCGAGCCGCCGCCGCCCGGGGCGGGGGCGCCGCCGTCGGAGGTGTTCGCGCAGCGGTTGCCCGCCGCCGGGTTCAGCACGCCGGCCACGCTCACCGTGTTCCCGCACACGTTCACGGGCACGTGCACCGGGAGCTGGAGGGTGTTGCCGGAGATCAGCCCGGGTGAGCCGGCGGCCGTACCGTCCGCGGCGGAGTCGGCGTACGCCGCCCCCGTCAGGGCCATCGCGCCCGAGGCGGCGGCGACGGCGATCAGACCGTTTCGGGTAACCCGTTTCATAGGTTCCCTGCCTTCCAGACATGGTCGCGGGCGCTCGCCCGCACCGACTGGAACGCCGCCCGGCGGTCCGGGTTATGGGCGTATCGGACGCTGATGGTTTCTTCACCCCATCGAGCGGCATGTTTGTCGAACAAGCGGTAAAGACGCACGGCCCATGACATCCCGGGCACGGCCGGACCGGCCGGTGCCCGGGTCCTCCCGCCGGTCCCCGTGCGGACGGGCGGGGCGCGCGCGGCCCGCTTAAGGTGAGCGAGGGCGCCGGTTCCGGTCCGCGACGGGGCGCCCTGGGAGGCAAGGATGCTGTCCGAGCGGTCGACGCGGTCCGCGGCGATACGCCGCTGCGCGCTCTCCGGAGCCCTCGGGTTCGCCCTGCTGGGTGCCGGAGTGCCTGCGGCGCACAGCGGCTCCGGACCCGACCTGAGCCGGTTCTACGACCAGAAGATCACCTGGGGCAGGTGCCAGGGCGACGGGATGCCCAGGGACCTGCAGTGCGGGAAGATCACCGTCCCGCTCGACTACGCACGCCCCCAGGGCGGCACGCTGGAGCTGGCCCTGGCCCGCTACCGTGCGACGGGCCACCGTCGCGGCTCGGTGCTGCTCAACTTCGGCGGGCCCGGCGGTGCTGGCGTTCCCCAGCTCGCCGACGGCGGCAAGGACTTCATGGGACTCACCAACGGCTACGACGTGGTGACGTTCGACCCGCGCGGCGTCGGCCGCTCCTCCCCGGTCAGCTGCGGCGACGGCGAGGACGACGCGTTCGCCGCGGCCGCCGGCCAGGACGAACTGGCCGATCCGCGGGCCGCGCTGGAGCAGCTGCGCCAGGCGGCCGTGGCGTGCGCCCGGCACTCGGGGCCGGTGCTGCGGCACATCGGCACGGTCGACGCGGCCCGCGACCTGGACGTGATGCGCGCGGCGCTCGGGGACGGCAAGCTCAACTACCTCGGCTTCTCCTACGGCACCCGGCTCGGCGCGGTCTACGCGGCCGAGTTCCCGCACAAGGTGGGCCGGATGGTGCTGGACGGCGTGGACACGCTCACCGAGCCGCTGACCGAGCAGGGCATCGCGGGGGCGCAGGGGCAGCAGGTGGCTCTGGACGACTTCGTCGACTGGTGTGTGCGGGACGTCGCGTGCCCGCTCGGGCAGGACGCCCGCTCGGCCCGCGAACAGGTCGTGAAGCTGATCCGCTCGATGGACGAGAACCCGGTGCCGGGCGGCCTCGGCAAGCCGTTCTCCGGCCAGGACCTGGTGGGCGCGATCGGTCAGGGGCTGTACAGCAAGGAGCTGTGGCCCTCGCTGGAGCGGGCGCTGGCCGAGCTGGTCCAGGACGGCGACACCGGCGGGGTGATGGGCTTCGCCTCCGGCGGCTTCGCACCGGTCCGCCGCGACCCGGTCCGCCGCGACCCGGGCGGTCGTGGGGCCGCCGGGCTGACGGACGCCGACGACGTGCCGCTGGACAACCCTCCGGCGGCGCTGATGGCGGTCAATTGCGCCGACGATCCCGACCGGCCCTCCGCCGGCCGGCTCACCGCGGACCTGGGCCGGCTGCGCGCCGCCTACGAGCAGGCCTCGCCCGTCTTCGGCCGGTTCCGGCTCACGCAGGTGCTGATGTGCTACGGCCGGCCCCCGGGCACCGACTTCGTCCGCGAGAAGGTCAAGGACCTGCACTCGGCGAGGATGCTGCTCGTCGGCACGCGGGGCGACCCGGCGACGCCGTACCGCTGGACGCAGGAGACCGCCGAGCGCCTCGGCTCCTCGGCGGTGGTGCTGGACAACCGGGGTGACGGTCACACGGGGTACGGGTCGTCCAAGTGCGTGCACCGCAAGGTCGACGACTTCCTGCTGTACGGGTCGCTGCCGACGAGCGGCAGCTCGTGCGGGCCGGACGAGGAGGACTGAGGCGCAGCGCCGTCACGGGGCCCGCGTCGCCGCACGTCGGTGTCGCGCCGCGGCCTCGAACTGCGGCATGGGCGTCCCCTGGGGGCGGGCTGCTGGGAGCGCGTCGGTTACCGGCCGGTAGCGCCACCGTGCGCGGGGCGCGCGCCATGGCCGCGGGGCCCTGGAGATCCCCGCCACCATGGCCATGCTTACCCCAAATGCCCGATACGCGAATCAGCCCTATGGTGCTGTCATGGAGCATGCACTGAGCCCTGCGACTCTCGCCGAACTGCGCCGCCCGCGCCCGTATCCGGCGGTGTCCGTGCTGACACCGACGCACCGCCGCGAACCCGACAACTCCCAGGACCGGGTCCGGCTGCGCAATGTCGTGGCCGAGGCCAAGCGCCGGCTGGAGGCCGATCCGGCCGTCAGCCGGGAGCGGCGCGCCGAGGTCGCGCGCGAGCTCGACCGGGCCCTGACCGAGGTGGACCTGACCCACGCCGAGGACGGGCTGGTGATCTTCGCCGCTCCCGGCGAGCACCAGGTGTGGTCGCTGGCCCGCTCCGTGCCCGAGCGGGTGGTGCTGTCGGACACCTTCCTGACCCGCAACCTGGTCTCCGCGCAGGCCGCCGACCGGCCCTTCTGGGTGCTGTCGGTCTCCGCCGACCGCGTCACGCTGTGGAGCGGCGGCCACGACCGGGTGGCCGAGGAGCACACCGGCGGCTTCCCCCGGCTCCGCAGCCGGGACAACTTCGACGCCGAACGCATGGAGCGCGTCGGCGACCTGCCGAGCACGTTCCGCGACGAGGGCACCCGCCAGTTCCTGCGCGAGGCCGACACGGCGATGACCGAGGTGCTGCGCCAGAACCCCCGGCCGGTGTACGTCACCGGCGAGCAGGCCGCGCTGTCCCTGCTCGACGACGTCGGCACGGTCGCCAAGTGCGCGGTGCACGTCCCGCACGGCGGCCTCGCCCACGCCTCGCCCGAGGCGGTGTGGCAGGCCATGCGGCCGGTCGTGGCCGAGCAGCAGCGCAAGACGGCCCGGACGGTCGCTGCGGAGCTCGAAGCGGCCCGGGGACGGCGGGCGTTCGCGGCCGGTCTCGACGAGATCTGGCGCAGCGCCCGCGAGGCGCGGGTGCGGCTGCTCGCCGTCGAGGAGAACTACCGGGTGACGGTCCGTGACGTCGGCGACCATCTGGAGCCCGCCGCGGGCGACGAGTTCGACGCTCGTGAGGACATCGTCGACGAGATCGTCGAGCAGTGCCTGGAGACCGGCGCGGACGTGCGGTTCGTCCCCGACGGCTCGCTGGGCGACACCGACGGCATCGCGGGCATCCTGCGGTTCTGAGCCGCCGGGGCCGTGTCCCGCACGGCTTCGACGGCCGTGACACCCTGGGTCGCGCGCGCACACGGACGTGCGCACGCGACCAGGGAAGGAGCCGTGACGTGGCAGAGCCGCTGGGTGTGGCCGTACTGGGCGCCGGGCACATGGGTGCCGACCACATACGCCGTCTGGACCGGGTGGTGAGCGGCGCGCGCGTGGTCGCCGTGGCCGACCCGGACACCGGGCGGGCGAAGGAGGCGGCCGCCGGGATCGACCAGGTGAGCGTGCACGCGGACATCGAGGCGGCGCTGGACGCGCCGGGCGTGGCGGCGGTGCTGGTCGCCTCCCCCGGCCCGGCGCACGAGGACGCCCTGCTGGCCGCGTTCGCGCGCGGGCTGCCGGTGCTGTGCGAGAAGCCGATGGTGCCGGACTCGGCGGGCGCCCTGCGGGTGGTGGAGGCCGAGGTGCGCCTGGGCCGGCGCCTGGCGCAGATCGGCTTCATGCGCCGCTACGACGCCGAGTACCTGCGGCTGAAGGCCCTGCTGGACGGCGGCACGCTCGGCCGGCCGCTGATGCTGCACTGTGTGCACCGCAACGTCTCCTCCCCGCCCGGCTTCACCAGCGCGATGCTGGTCAACAGCTCCGTCTC
Organism: Streptomyces sp. NPDC097129; assembly: GCF_055668065.1. Lineage (NCBI taxonomy): Bacteria > Bacillati > Actinomycetota > Actinomycetes > Kitasatosporales > Streptomycetaceae > Streptomyces > Streptomyces sp. NPDC097129. Next base: position 637,923 of record NZ_JBVOQE010000003.1, read on the forward strand.
GCACGAGATCGACGCCGCGCGCTGGCTGCTCGGCCAGGAGCTGACCGCGGTGACCGTGCTGCGCCCGCGCTCCTCCGCCGGTGCCCCGAAGGGGCTGGCCGACCCGCAGTTCGTGCTGTTCGAGACCGAGCGCGGCGCCCTGGTGGACGTGGAGGTGTTCGTCAACTGCGGCTTCGGCTACCAGGTGCGCTGCGAGGCCGTCTGCGAGGCGGGCAGCGCGCGGATCGGCGAGGAGCACGGCATGGCGGTCACCGCGCGCGGCGGCGCGGGCGTCGAGGTGGCGCAGGACTACCTGGTGCGGTTCGCGGACGCCTACGACCGCGAGGTGCAGGCCTGGGTCGACGCCACCCGGCAGGGCCGGGTCACCGGCCCCGGCGCCTGGGATGGCTACGCCGCGTCCTTGGTCGCCGAGGCCGGGGTGCGCTCGCTGGAGGACGGCGGGCGGGTGGCCGTCGAGCCGGCCCCGCGCCCGCCGCTGTACGCCGGGTTCAGCCGCTGACGCTGGGCGCGCCGGTCTCCAGGTGCCCGGTGAAGCGGCGCGAGAAGGTCGTGTCGGAGTCGACGGTCACCGTCAGGTCGTACCAGCCGTCGCCGTAGGCCACGGCGTTGAAGAAGTCCTCCGTCGAGGAGCCCGCGGCGACGGTGTAGGTCCAGGGGCCGTCGCCGCGGTAGTGGTTCGCGGTGACGGTGAACTTCACCGCCGCCGTGCCCGCATTGGTCATCTTCAGGTAGACGGCGAGCTTGCCGGTGCCCGCCTCCACCGCGTACCGGCAGCCGGCCTCCGCCGTCCTGCCGGCCTTCGTGGCGTCGCCGGTGACGCGGCGCAGGAAGCGGTTGGGGCCGACGACCGTGAAGTCGTACTTCCCGTCGCCGTACCCCGTGCCGATGTTGAAGGAGTCGGTGGCGGTGCCGCCCGGGTCGACCGTGTACTGCCAGGGCGTGGTGTCCCGGTAGGCGCCCGGGTGGACGGAGAAGTGGGCGGCCCGGGTGGCGGGCGTGCCCTGGTTGGCCAGGCTGAACCAGGCGAGGATCTTGCCGGCGGCGCCGAACTCCAGCCGTTCCAGGTAGGCGTTGGGCTGGTAGGGCAGGGCGCGGGCCGGGCGGGTGCCGCTCTCCTGCGCGGGCAGCGCGTTGGTGGTGGGGACCGGGTTGGGCAGCGGGCCGCAGGTGGAGTAGCCGATGGCTTTGGTCGCGGGCAGCGTGACCGGGCCGTACACCGGGTGGGCGAAGTCGAAGACTCCGGTCAGGTCGCCGCTCACCCTGCGCCGCCAGTCGCTGATGTTGCTGCACCTGGCGGGCTTGCCGAGGGCGGTCGTCCAGGTCTCCAGGAAGCGCAGCACCGAGGTGTGCTCGAACACCTCCGAGGAGACCCAGCCGCCGCGTGTCCAGGGCGAGATCACGATCATCGGGACGCGGAAACCGAAGCCGAACGGCACCCCGTTGAGGAACTCTCCGGCGGTGCCGGCGGGCGGCGCCGGGGGCGGGACATGGTCGAAGAAGCCGTCGTTCTCGTCGTAGTTGAGGAAGAGGACCGTGGAGTCGAAGACGTCCGGGTCGGCCGCGAGGGCCCGGTAGACGAGGTCGACGAAGTGGGCGCCGTCGCCGGGCGGGGCGTAGGGGTGCTCGGAGAAGGCCTGGTTGGGGACCACCCAGGACACCTGCGGCAGGGTGCCCGCGAGGACGTCGGCCTTGATGGCGGCGGCGATGTCGTCGGGCGTGGAGCCGGTGACCTTCGGGACGGAGGACATGCCCCGGTCGTACAGCGGGGTGCCGGGCCGTGCCGCCGTGAAGTTCTTGAAGTAGGCGCAGCCGTTGTCGCCGTAGTTGTCGGCGGCGTTCTGGTAGACCTTCCAGCTCACGCCTGCGGCCTGGAGGGACTCGGCGTAGGTCTGCCAGGTCAGGCCGGACTCCTCGCCGCCGTCGTAGCTGGTGGAGTCGACCTTGCCGCTGAACAGGTAGGTGCGGTTGGGTCCGGTGGCGCTGAGGGCGGAGCAGAAGTAGGCGTCGCAGATGGTGTAGTTGTCCGCGAGCGCGTAGTGGAAGGGCAGGTCGGCGCGGTCCAGGTGGCCGAGCGAGCGGACGTTGCCGACGCCGGCGACCCAGCCGTCCAGGCGGCCCTTGTTCCACGCCGCGTGCTGCGACGTCCACGAGTGCGGCAGGTCGCCGGTGCACTGGGCGAGGGTCTCGCTGTCGGCGCCGCCCGCGGCGGGGGTGGCGCTGAGCTTCCAGGGGTACTGGCGGCCGGTGCCGTTCGGCTGGTCGAAGACCGAGTGGCCGCCGGCGAGCGTGACGGTGGCCCGGTCGTCGAAGCCGCGGACGCCCTTGAGGCGGCCGAAGTAGTGGTCGAAACTGCGGTTCTCCTGCATCAGGATCACCACGTGCCGTACGTCCGAGATCGTGCCGGTCGCCGCGGACCCCGCCGCGGCCGCGGGCCGTGCCGCCGCTCCCGTCGCCAGGCCCGCCGCCACGGTGGCGCCCAGACCCACGAAACCTCTTCGGCTGATCGGTGTCATTCGCCCCGCCCTCGTCACGGAGTGCCCCTGCGGCACACCGCGCGCAAGGGTGCACCGGGCGGTCGTCGGGGTCCATACCCGTGCGATGAGGGGCGCGTGAACACCAGGCGACCAGAGGGCCGAACACATGCCCGTCGAACACACGCCTGACTGTCTGCGCCTAACGCCCGATGGTCCGTCAAGTCGCGTACGCCCGCTACGATTTGCCGGTGGCGCGACCTACGCCGAGCGTACCGCGACACCACTCCGGGAAGACTGTGGCATATGCCAGGAGCACCACCGTATCGTGTGGCGCCAAATCCCTTACACGGCATCGCGGGCTGTGCAACAGTCGTAACCGGCCCCACCCGTCCGCCTGGCCGTACCGTCCCCATCGGAGTGCGTCATGCCGTCCCATGTCTCCGCGGACCGCTCTTCCGCCCAGCCGCCCCCGCGCGGCTCGGTGGACGCGCTGATCTCTCAGACGCGGCGGCTCAAGGGCGACGTGGACGCGGTACGGCGCGGCACGCAGGGCGACGGCAGCGACGCCGCCGACCGCTGGCAGCGCGCCCTGTACGACCTGGCCCTGCACCAGCTCGACGACCTCGACGAGCACCTGGCGCAACTGCGGGACGGCCCACTGCCGGCAGGCCCCGCACCCGAGGACCCGCCCGCCGAGGCCGAGCGGGCGCCGAGCGGTTCCCTGCTCAGCCGGGTCGGCAGCGCGGAGTGGAACCTGCTGACCGACGAGGCCACCTGGTCCGGCGAGCTGTACCGGATCCTCGGCCGCGACCCGGCGGGCCCGGCGCTCACCCTGGACGAACTGCCCTCCCTGGTGCTGGAGGAGGACCGGCCTTCACTGACGGCGATGGTCACGGACTGCCTGATCGACGCCAAACCCATCGACGGCGAGTTCCGCATCGTGCGCCCGGACCGCGAGGTCCGCACGGTGCACATGATGGGCGAGCCGGTGCTCGACGCCGACGGCACCACCACCTCGATGTGGGCGGTGCTGCGCGACGTCAGCGAACTGCGCCGCAGCGAGCGGACGGTGAGCGAGACCCGTGACTCGCTCCAGCGCCGCCGGCAGCGGGCGCAGACCGAGCACCGGGTCGCGGTCGAGCTGCAGGAAGCCGTGCTCCCCCCGTGGCACGGCTCCCTGCGGCTCCCGCACCGCGGCACCGGTTCCCTGGACATCGCCGCCCACTACCTGCCCGCCTCGGCGAGCGAGCTGATCGGCGGGGACTGGTACGACGCCCTGGAACTGCCCGCGGGCGAGAGCCTGCTGAGCGTCGGCGACCTCACCGGCCACGGACCGGTCGTCACGTCGACCATGGCGATGCTGCTGGGCGCGGTGCGTGGCATGGCGATGGCGGGCAGCCGGCCCGGGCATCTGATGACGCTGCTGAACCAGTTACTCGACACCGCCGGCCGGCCGGCCCTGGGCAGCGCGGTCTGCTGCCGCTACCGGCCGGCCGATCGCACCCTGACGTGGGCGCAGGCCGGACACCCCGCCCCCGTGCTGTACCGCGCCGGGACGGGGCGCAGGCTGCCGGCCCCGGACGGCGTCCTCCTCGGCGCCACCCCGGCCGCCGCCTACGGGCAGGCCGAGGAGAGCCTTGAGGTCGGAGACGTGCTCCTGCTGCACACCGCCGGCCTGGTACCGGGACGCGTGGGGACGGACGGCTCCGACGCCCTGCTCGACCTGGCCCCGCGACTCGCGCGGGCGACCGACGCGCAGGACTGCGTGCAGGCGGTCGTGGCGGAGTGCGACACCCCGCGCCAGGACGCCGCGTGCGTCCTGGTGGCCCGGGTGGAGTCGTAACCCACGCCGTAACCAACCTCCGCCCTTCCCCTACCGAGAGCCTACCGAGGGCCTCCGGCACCCCGGCCCGCCCGCTCCTCACGCCGGGGCGCTTCCTCCCGCCTTGCCGCTCCTGCCCCTGGGCAGGGCCTGCGCGATCTCCTCGCGCAGCTCCTGGATCCCCGGGTAGCCGGCGTACTCGGCGGTGAGCCGGTACATCTGGCGCAGCCGGTCCCACGTGCGGCGCGAGGAGTTCGAGCCCATCGACATCAGGGCCAGCCGGGCGTAGCGGTCGGCCTGTTCGGGGTCGTCGGCGATGAAGCAGGCCGACGCCATGGACAGATGGTCGAAGATCTTCGAGCGCTCCCGCCCGTCGATCCGCAGGTCCAGCGCCTTCTGCGCGTAGTACTGGGCGTGCACGGCGGCACCCGGGTCGAACTCCGCCAGCGTGCGGTAGGCGAGCGCCTGCATGCCGTACAGATCCTCGGCCTTGAAGGTCTGCATCCAGTCCGGGGTCGCGCCGTCGGCCTTGTCGGAGACGAAGAGGTCCTCCGCCTGGCCCAGGGTGCGGCGCATGGCCTGGCCCTTGCCCATCGACGCCTGCGCCCAGGCCTCGATGGTGTGGAACATCGCCTTGGTACGGGGCAGCAGCCGCTCGCCGGAGCCCGACTGGGCGAGTTTCATCAGGTCCAAGGCGTCGTCGGGGCGGCCCAGGTGCACCATCTGCCGGGCGGCCCGGGACAGCGCCTCGCCCGCGCGCGGCCGGTCTCCGCCCTCGCGCGCCGCGTGGGCGGCGATGACGAAGTACTTCTGCGCGGTGGGCTCCAGGCCCACGTCGTGCGACATCCAGCCGGCCAGGACGGCGAGGTTGGCGGCGACGCCCCACAGGCGGCGCTGGATGTTCGGCGAGTGGTGGTAGGCGAGGATGCCGCCCACCTCGTTCAGCTGCCCCACCACGGCCTTGCGCTGGAGCCCGCCGCCGCGGGCCGCGTCCCAGGCGCGGAAGACCTCGACGGAGCGTTCCAGTTCCTCGACCTCCTGCGTCCCGATGGGGGCGGCCTCGTAGCGGTCGAACCCAGCGGGGTCGGCGTGCAGGGCGTGGTCGATGTGGGGGGCGTCGGCGGAGAGGGTGGGGTCGGTGTGCAGCCAGTCGTGCATGGCTCCGCTGAGTGCGGAGCCCGCGGCGAGCGCGGCACCCGCGCCCACCAAGCCGCGTCGGTTGAGCATGAGGTCCATTCCCGTGAATTCGGTGAGGACCGCCGCGGTCCGCTCGGGCGCCCACGGCACACCGTCGGGATGCTCCACGCTCCCGTCGCCCTGCCGTTTCCCCGCGCGCCCGTGCCGGACCAGACCGAGGTCCTCGATGGTCACGACACGGCCGAGACGCTCGGTGAACAGCGCCGCCAGCACCCTCGGCACCGGATCGCGCGGGATCTCCCCCGTCTCGATCCACCGCCGTACCCGTGAGGTGTCGGTCGACAGCTGGGGGTGGCCCATGGCCGCCGCCTGCTTGTTGACCAGCCTCGCGAGTTCTCCCTTGGACCAGCCGACCAGGCCGAACAGGTCCGAAAGACGGGTGTTGGGTTGTCCGCTCACTCAAGCCCCCAGGTTCTCGGCTGAGTTGACACTAGCCCGGTGAGAGTTGCCGAGCGACTATTCGCCAGGGTTCGCCAGGGTCCGCCAGATGGTGTGCCAGTGGCCGCAGGGTGTCAGGTAGATATGCGCCACCCCGACCCGGTCGCCACCCGCTCGCAGCCATTGCGACGGGCGCACTCCCCAGGGTGCACCACGGCGACCGGGCCGGACGGCGCTTTGACGTCGCAGGCACACGAAGGGATCTGTTTCGCCCATGTACGCAGCATCGTCCTCCGTGTCCGCCCCGCCCCGGCCGCTGCTCCCCCGCCCCGCGGTGGGCGGCAGCGGCCCCTACCTGGCCCCCGCGCGCGGGGCGGCCCCCGTCCTCGGCGCGGGCCGCGGCCGGCGCGGCCCGGGGGTCGGCACGCAACCGCTCAGCGGGAGACTCGACTTGTCCGGCCCCCAGGGAGCGCAGCTGCGCGCGGCGATCGCGTCGGTGCACCGGATCTGCCCGGAGTTCGCCCCGGTGCAGGTGCTGCGCCGCAGCGGACGCTCCGTGCTCCTGGTCGGCACGACCGGTCGCAGCACGGCCGTCGCCAAGTGTTTACTGGATCACTCCCCCGAGTGGGCCGAGCGGTACCGGCAGGAGATAGCCGCATACCGCACGTTCGTCCGGCACCGCCCCCCGGTACGGGTGCCGAGGCTGATCGCGGCGGATCCGGACAACTGCACGCTGATCGTGGAGCGCATGCCGGGACGGGTGGCGGCACTCCAGCGCCACCCCGTGGAGGCGCCGCCACGGGCGGACGTACGGGCCGCGCTGGCCTCGATCTGCCGGCTGAACGCCTGGCGGCCGCCGGCCGGGACGTTCGGCGCCCCGCTGGACTACGCGGCCCGCATCAACCGCTACCACGAGCTGGGCCTGCTCACCGACCGCGACCTGGGCGACCTGCAGAAGCTGCTGCACGGCATCGCGCACGCGGCGGGCCGGGGCGGCATGGGCCAGTTCTGCCACGGTGATGCCCTGCTGTCGAACCTCCTGCTGTCCCCGGCCGGTCCGGTGCTGGTGGACTGGGAGCACGCGGGGTGGTACCTGCCGGGCTACGACCTGGCGACGCTGTGGTCGGTGCTCGGGGACGCGCCGGTGGCCCGGCGGCAGATCAGCCAGCTCGCGCAGCAGGCGGGGCCGGCGGCCCGGGACGCGTTCCTGGTGAACCTGATGCTGGTGCTCACCCGGGAGATCCGCACCTACGAGACGGCCGTGCAGCGTTCGATGCACGACGCGCCCCCGACGGCGCAGGGGCCGGCCCACCCGGGCGCCGCGCCCTCCGGCGAGGAACTGCGCCTGCTGCTGCGCCGCCTGCACGACGACTGCCAGCTGGTCCGGCGAGCGGTGCGGGCAGCGGTCGGCACCCGCTGACGGCCCGTCCGGGCGAGGACACGGCGCTCCTGCCGTGCCTCCTCGCCCGCCGGCCGGCCGTCGCCGGCGGTGCGCCGGGCGCGACGGCGCACCACGAACGGCCGCCGGGTGGAGGACCGCAACCACTGGTATGGGCCACTGACGCCGCGCAGGCGGGTGAACCACCCGCCGCGAAACCCGCCTCACCCACCGCTTGACGTGGGATATCGCCTTCATAACCGCATGATTGACGGATCGTCGGACAGCCGGTACCACTGACCGGGTTCGGCCCGCACGCCCCGTCATGACCGCACGTCTCTGGAGGCAGCTTTGCGCGGTTCCGTCACCGACCCCCACCACTCCCTGGGCCACAGACGCCTCGCCCGCCGGGGCGCCGTCGCCGTGGCCTCCGGCGCACTGCTGCTGCCGCTGCTCGGCGCCGGCCCGTCGCACGCCGACGACTCGGCGGGCGCTCTCCAGCGGGCCTTCGCCGCCGCCGCGGCCGAGTACCGCGTACCGCAGAGCGTGCTGCTCGGCGTCTCCTATCTGCAGTCCCGCTGGGACGCGCACGCGGGCGCGCCGAGCGTGACCGGAGGCTACGGCCCCATGCACCTCACCGACGCCCGCACCGCGCTGGCCACCTCGCCGCACCACAGCGACGGCACCGAGGACGCCCGCAGCGACGAGGCACGCCCGCCGCTGCGCCCCGAGCCCAGGCTCCCCGAGGAGGGCGCGCTGCCCGCACGGCTGAAGACGCTCACGCGGGCCGCCGAGCTGACCGGCATCCCGGACGGACAGCTGCGCTCGGACGCGGCCGCGAACATCGCGGGCGGCGCCGCGCTGCTGGCCGCCGCGCAGAAGGACCTGGGCGAGCCGCTCAGCACCGACCCGGCCGAGTGGTACGGCGCGATCGCCCGCTTCTCCGGCGCCGACGACACGGGGACGGCCGCGGCGTACGCGAACGACGTGTTCGACGTGATCCACACCGGGCAGGAACGTTTCACGGACTCGGGCCAGCGGGTGGCGCTCGCGGCGCAGCCCGGCGTGACCCCCGACACCGGGCAGCTGACGCGCACGGGCCTGCGCCGGTCGTCGGCGGCGAACACCGAGTGCCCGGCGTCGGTGTCGTGCGAGTGGGTGCCGGCGCCGTACGCGGAGTTCGGCGACCACGACTATGGCAACCACGACCTGGGCGACCGGCCCGCCTCGCAGCGCATCCGCTACATCGTCGTCCATGACACCGAGGGCGGCTGGGAGGGCGTCCTCAACCTGATCAAGGACCCGACGTATGTGTCGTGGAACTACACGCTGCGCTCGACCGACGGGCACATCGCCCAGCATGTGAAGGCCAAGGACGTGGCCTGGCACGCGGGCAACTGGTACATCAACGGCTCCTCGATCGGCCTGGAGCACGAGGGCTTCCTGGCGAACCCGGACGCCTGGTACACGGAGGCGATGTACCGTTCCTCCGCCCGTCTGGTGAAGTACCTGACCGACCGGTACGGCATTCCGCTGGACCGGCAGCACATCCTGGGCCACGACACGGTGCCCGGTCCCACGACCGGCACGATCCCGGGCATGCACACCGACCCGGGCCCGTACTGGGACTGGCGGCACTACTTCGAGCTGCTGGGCCACCCGGTGAAGCGGACCGCGCGCAGCGGCGGCGGCCTGGTGACGATCCGGCCCGACTACGCCGCGAACCAGCCGGTGTACACGGGCTGCGCGAAGGGCGGCCAGCCCTGCCCGGCGCACGGCTCCAGCGAGGTGCGGCTGTACTCGCAGCCGGACGAGAACTCCCCGCTGATCAAGGACATCGGTATGGGGACGACTCCGACGAACGACGTCAACGACCTGTCCTCGCGGGTCTCCACCGGCCAGCAGTTCGCGGTGGCCGGGCAGGACGGGGACTGGACGGCGATCTGGTACCTGGGCCAGAAGGCCTGGTTCAAGAACCCCAAGGGTGCGCCGGCGGCCGTGCCCGCGGCGGGCCTGGTGGTGACGCCGAAGGCCGGCGCGGCGAGCATCCCGGTCTACGGCAGGGCGTACCCGGAGGCCTCCGCCTACCCGGCGGGCGTCCCCGCCCAGTCGGTGTCCCCGCTGCCGTACAAGGTGCTCACGGGCCAGAGTTACGTGGTCGGCGACAAGGTGCCGGGCGAGTACTACTACGCGGTGACCTTCACCGAGGGCTCGCACCGGGTGGTCGTCGGCAAGGACCTGTACTACGAGATCCAGTACGGCCACCGCGTGGCGTTCGTGCGGGCGGCCGACGTGCAGGTGACGCAGTCGGCCAAGTAGCCGCGGCGGGCCTCAGCCCTGCTGGAACAGCTCCGCCGGGAGCGGCTTCAGCAGGGCGTACAGGTCGTCCGTGATGGGCCGGTCCCAGGCGGCGATGGTGACCAGGACGTTGTCGCTGCGGTCGAACTGCACGCAGGAGATGCGCGACTCCGACAGCTTCAGCCGGCGCACGATGAGGAGGTTGTCGCCCTGCAGGACGGGCACGTCCTCGGTGCCGACGACGGTCACCTCCTCGTCGTTCTCCAGCGCCAGCAGCAGCTGGGCCACCTCGAAGGGGACCTCGCCGTCGGCGACCTCGCGGGCCGGGGAGCCCTCGGGGAGGTTGCCGATGATCATGGCGGGACCGCGGCCGCCGAAGAGGTCGTAGCGCAGGTAGACGCCCTGGCAGGTGCCGTCGGGGGCGGGCAGCAGGCCGGCGCCCAGGTTTCCGGGCCAGTCGCCCGGGTCCATGGCCAGCACGTCGAAGTCGGGGCCGGCGGGGGTGGCGCTGCGGCGACGGAGGAACGACATGCGGCCATGGTACGTGCCCGGCGCCCCTCGGCGTCGTGCGGGCCGCCACCCAGGTGATCTTGCGGCGGCGTCGGTGGTGACGGGCGACGCGGGCCCGGTCGCCGCAGGGCGGGTCGCATCACTGCCGGCGTGGATCTCCGTGAGGGCGCGGCGCACTCGGTCATGGGGCGCGGCAGGCGCGCAGCCCGTGCTCGCATACGGGTTCGGCGCCTCCGCCCAGGTCGGCGCCGGTACGGCTGGCGGGCGGGCGGCTGCCGCGCCTAGTGTCCGCAGCCGCGGCCGCAGGCAAGCGGCGGGGCCGGGCTCGGCGCGGCGGGGCGCCCGCACGGGCGGAGAGGGCGCGGACGGCGGCGCGCGGGCCGCGGGTCACTCCTCCGGCGGATGCGGGGGCACGACCGCGATCGGGCACACCGCGTGCAGCAGGACCGCATGGGTGACGGAGCCCAGCAGGCGCGGGGCGAGGAGGCGTCGGCGGTGGCGTCCGACGACGACCAGGTCGGCGCCCTGGGAGGCGGTGACGAGGTTGCCCGCCGCGTCGCCCGGAAGGACGGACGGCTCGGCCCGCACCTCGGGGTGGCGTTCGCGGCAGGGGGCGAGGAAGCCGTCGGTCAGGGCGCGGGTCTCGGCCTCGACGGCCGCCTGGTCGACGGCCGGCGGCAGCATCTCGCCGGGCGTGCTCCAGGTCTGGGCCGGCCACGGGTAGGCGGCGACCACCTGGAGGCGGGCCCCGCGCGACTCGGCCTCCGTGAACGCGAATTCCAGGGTGGCCTCGTCGGGGCCGTCGGCGTTGAGGCCCACCACCACGCGGGGGCCCGGCTCGCCGGGCAGGGCGCCCTCCACCGTGCGATCGGGCCGGGGCACGATCACGACGGGGCACGGGGCGTCCCGCGCGGCGGTCATGCCGTTGGACCCGAGCAGCAGGCTGGCGAAGCCGCCGCGGCCGCGGGAGCCGAGCACGAGCAGCTGGGCGTCGGCGGCCAGCTCCGGCAGGGCGGCGGCCGGTGCGCCGTCGATGCCGACGTAGGCCGCCGCCGGGGCCGGGCCGCGCGCCTGGAGGCGGGCGCGGGCGTCGGTGAGCACCGGGTCCTCCTCCGGCGGGGGCGGCAGGACCACGGGGGCGCCGGGCTGCGCCCACGCGACGTACTGCCGCACATGGACCACCTGCAGGGGGGCCGTGCGCGCCTGGGCCGCCTCGGCGGCCCAGTCCAGGGCGCGCAGGCTGTCCTCGGAGCCGTCGACCGCCGCGATGACCGGCAGCGTGCTCATGCGTCCCTCACCTCCGGAGCGAGACCTTCCTCATCCTGGGGCCAGCCTGGCGCAGGCGGGGCCCCGGGAGCGGCTTCCAGGGTCGCGTGTCCGGAAATGGGGGCGAAAATGACGCGGGCGGCCGTCGCGGGACGCCCGCCGTCACAGGTCAGGTCAGGTCAGATCAGGTCAGGTCGAACTCGCCCTCTCGCGCGCCGGAGACGAAGGCGCCCCACTCCGCGGGCGTGAAGATCAGGGACGGGCTCGCGGGGCGGCGGCTGTTGCGCATCGCGATGAACCCCTCGACAAAAGCGATCTGGACATCCCCCAGGCCTCGGCTGCCCGACTGCCACTGGGCGTTGCTGAGGTCCAGCTCCGGCTTGTCCCAGCCCGTGAGCGGCTGGGACTGGATGGTGCTCTCGGCCACGTCCGTGCTCCTCCCGACTCGTCGTCCGCGGCCAGCCTAGCGATCGGCCGGGGACCTCAACAGGCCACGTGAGGGGGACCTTTCGGGAGCCGGGAGGTTCGGAGCCCACCCGTCACACGGGTGCCGGGGACGCCGTGAAGCAGATGCGGTCGCCGTGGGCGGGGATCAGGCAGACGCGGGCGCGGTGGGCGTCGGCCGGGGTGCGGACGGCGGTCATCGGGGTGGCGACGTAGGCCGACGGGCCGTTGCGGCCGTCGGCACGGACCTGCCGGGGCGGTGCGCCGGGCAGGGTCAGCTCGACGCGGTCGCCGGGGTGCAGGCGGGTGGCGCGGGCCCACAGCGCCCGGCAGATCGTGCCGTCGCGCAGCTCCACCCTGCGTCCCTCGGAGGCGGTGCGCTCGGCGAGCGTCACGACCATGCCCTGTCCCCCGCACCCCATGCCGACCGGGTCCCGCCCCTCGCAGGTGCGCCCGGCACAGCCGGGGTGCGGGGCGAACGAGGCCGCTGTGGCGGGCCGTTCGGCGCCTCCACGCGCCCCCGGTACGGCGAGCACGGCCAGTACGACGCCGATCGACGCGGCGGCGAGAGCGGAGAGGGCGGCCACCGCGTACCGGGTCCGGCGCCGGTGAGGCGAAGGCGCGGGGCGGTGCGCCGCGGATCCCGGGTGGTGCGGCCCGGGACCGGCGGGGTGCGGCGCCGGATCGGCGTGGTGCGGGTCGCCGTTCGTGGCCGGGGGCGCGGCGGCCGGGGCCGCGGTGACCGGGGCCGCGGTGACCGGGGGCGCGGTGACCGGGGGCGCGGCGGCCGGGGCCGCCCTGGCCCGGCCGCTCCACCGGGCGTCCGCCAGTTCCCACAGCGCCAGCAGCCGGCCGGGGTGTACGCCTGCGGTGGCGCACAGCGCCTCGACCGCGCCGCGCGGCACTGGTTGCGTACCGCCGAGGTAGCGCGCCCAGGAGGACTTGCTGTACGGCGTACGGCGGGCCAGTTGGGCCAGGCTCAGCCCGGCCCCTTCCCGCAGCGCGCGCAACTCCCGGCTCAGCTGGGCCGCTTCGGGCGTCACCGGCGCAACTCCCGCCAGGTGTCCGGCCCGACGATGCCGTCCGGGACCAGGCCCCGGCGCTGCTGGAAGGCACGCACCGCGCGCTGGGTCCGTTCGCCGTACACCCCGTCGACCCGCCCGCCGTCGAAGCCCTGGTGACGCAGGAGGCACTGCGCCTCCACCACCTCCCAGCCGGCGCTCCCGGTGTCCAGCAGCGCGTCCCGGGTCGCCGAGTAGCCGGCCGTCACCGCGCCCCGGCCGCCGGTGATCCGGTCGCAGTCGTACGCCGCGCCGCCGGGGAACGGCGACGCCGTGGGCGTGGAGAGGCCCGGCCGCGGGCTGTGCTCCGGTCCGCGCCAGAGGGCTCCGGCGAGGAACCCGGCGCCGAAGACGGCCAGGACGACGAGGGTGACGACGGTGGCGAGGAGCAGGCGAGGTGTCCGCCGCACCGTAGTGGGCGGACGGTCGGGCACGGGCGTGGGCCCGGCCGACGGGGTCCGGTCCGGCTTCGGTTCGCCGGACTGCCGTCCCGCCCGCGCCGTCTCGGCGACCTCGTACAGCAACAGCAGGCGGTCCGCGGGCGCCCCGCACACCCGGGCCAGTTCCTCCACCGCCGTACGCGGCACCGGTTTCTTGCCGTTGAGGTAGCGCTCCCAGGACGAGGAGCTGTACGACGTCTTGGCCGCGAGCGCGGCGAGGCTCAGTTCCCCCCGGTCCTTCAACCTGCGCAACTGGCCGATGAGCTGACGCTCGGAGTCGTCCAGCGCGGAGGGCAGTTCTTTCCAGCGCGTCATGTGTCTTCCCCGTACGCGTATGACGTGGTGGTCGGTGCGGTCGCCGAGGAGGACGCGGGCTGCCGGGGAGCGCGGTTGCGGCCCGGCGCGCCTGTGACCGCATCCCGACCCCGCCCAGCGTCCCACCGCTTTGTCAGGGGGCGGCACGTCCCAGCAGGTCAGGGCATGGGCCGTGCCGTCACCCACCGGCTGCCCCGGTGGCGCTGGCGGGGGCCGGATCCAGCCGGGCACCGTGTGTGCTGCCGGGGAGGGGAGCCGGGGCGCGGCGCACTCCGCACCGTCGCAGCGCACCGCACGGCGCCCCTCCCACGACACCTCACGTGACATCTCACGCGTCATCTCACGGAAAAGGAACCAGCCATGACCCTGCGCAGGAAGCTCGCCCTCACCACCGTGACCGCCGCCCTCGGCGCCGGCCTGATGCTCGGCTCGGTCGGCAGCGCCTCCGCGCGGCCCGACGTGCCGAACGTCCACCGCGGCGACCACGGCGTGCCCGTGCTGTGCGTCCAGCACGGCTACAACGACTGGGCCAAGCGCACCCACCACGCCACCATCAAGGAGGACCGGGACTTCGGCGCCGGCACCGAGAAGGCCGTCAAGCGCTTCCAGACGGCGTCGCGTCTGACGGCCGACGGCGTCGTCGGCAAGAACACCGGGAACAGCCTGCTGGACAACCTGCAGGGCGACGGCGGCTGGCGCGCCGACTGCTACCAGCACCTGCCGAGCACGCACCGCTGACCCGGCGCACGCAAGCACGGTGCCCTGTCCGCACGGGGGCGGACAGGACACCGTCGTGCCCGCCACGGGGCGGGCGCGTCCGCTACGCCGCGGGGTGGGCCAGTTCGATGTCGTGCTCCCCGTCTCCCCCGCCGGCGACGCTGATCCCGGTCGCCTTGGGCGGGTATCCGGTCGCGATCACCGTGTAGGCGCCGCTGTCGAGGTCGGAGAAGGCGTACGCCCCGTCGGCGCCGGTCGTGGTCGTGCCGACGACGTTGCCCGCGGCGTCCATCAGGGTGACCCGGGCGTCGGCGAGCGGGGCGCCGGCGCCGCGCACGGTGCCGCGGACGTACGCGCCCGCGGTGAGGTCGACGTCGACGCGGGTGACTCCGGTGGCGGATATCTCGGCGTGCTGGGCCAGCGGGCGGTGCTTGGGAGCGTTGACCGCGAGCGTGACCGGGCCGGGCACCAGATCGGTCAGGGTGAACTCGCCGAGGGCGTCGGTGCGTCCGGTGGCCAGGACGTCGCCGCGGACGTCGGTGACGATGACGACCGCGCCGGCGACGGGCGCCCCGCTGTCAGCGGACCGCACGACGCCGCTCAGCCCGCCGGAGCCGTCGAGCAGCACGTCGTGGGAGACGTCGGCGCCGGTGACGACGAGGGTGGTGGCCTGCGGCCGGCAGCCGTCCGCGGCCGCGATCAGCACATACGTCCCCGGTCCGGGCGCCCGCAGCGCGTAGGAGCCGTCGGGGTCGGCGACCGCGCGGCCCAACTGCCGTCCCTCGAGGGAGATCAGCGTCAGCGCGGCCCCCGGGAGCGGCGCGGACTCGGCGCCGCGCACCCGGCCCCGTACGTCGACTCCGCCGGGCGCCGGTTCGTCGCCGGCCAGGCCCGGGACCGTCGCCACCAGTTCGGCGACCGCCCGGGCGAGCGGTACGGCGACCGCCGCGCCGACGGCTTCCTCGCCGGTCCCGGCGACGGCCGGTGCGGGTTCCTCCGCCGGAGCGGGTGCCGGGTCCTCGGTGGCGGCGGGCGCCGCGGCCGGGCGGCGGCCCGGGATGAAGGCGGCGACCAGCAGGGCGAGGACCGCCGCCCCGCACCCGGTGGCCATCACCACCTTGAACCCGTTCTCGCTCGGCAGTGCCACCGGTCCGAGCTTCGTCGTCAGGTGGGCCAGGACGACCCCGGAGACGGCGCTCGCCACGGAGGTGCCGATGGACCGCATGAGGGTGTTGAGGCTGTTCGCGGCGGCGGTCTCGGACGGCTCGACCGCGCCCATGATCAGCGCGGGCATCGCGCCGTAGGCGAAGCCGACACCGGCGCCGATCACACAGGAGACGAGGACGAGTTGCCACACGGCGCTCATCAGCCAGATGTTCAGCCCGTAGCCGGCGGCGACGATCACCGCGCCGAGCATCAGGGTCACCTTGGGGCCCTTGGCGCGGGAGACGGCGGCGGAGACGGGCGCCGTCGCCATCATCACCAGACCCGTCGGCGCCAGGACGAGACCGGCGACCAGCATCGACCTGCCGAGTCCGTAGCCGGTCGCCTCGGGGAGCTGGAGCAGCTGCGGCAGCACCAGGGACATCGCGAACATCGAGAAACCGAACGCGATCGAGGCGAGGTTGGTGACCAGGACCTGACGGCGGGCGGTCGTGCGCAGGTCGACCAGCGGTTCCGTGGTGCGCAGTTCGTACAGGCCCCACAGCAGCAGGACGACGACCGCCGCCGCGAAGAGGCCGAGGGTGGTGGCGCTGCCCCAGCCCCAGTCCGCGCCCTTGGAGACGGCCAGCAGCAGACAGACCAGGCCCGTCGCCATGCCGAGGGCGCCGATGCCGTCGAAGCGGCCGCCGGTGCGCACCGCCGACTCCGGCACCAGGGCCAGGACCAGCGCGAAGGCCACCGCGCCGAGGGCGGCGGAGGTCCAGAAGAGCATGTGCCAGTCGAAGTGGTCCGCGATCAGCGCCGCGGCGGGCAGGCCCAGGGCGCCACCGACGCCCAGGGAGGCGCTCATCAGCGCGGTCGCCGAACCGAGGCGCTCGGCGGGCAGTTCGTCGCGCATGATGCTGATGCCGAGCGGGATCACACCGGAGGCCAGGCCCTGGAGCGCCCGGCCGACGATCATCGGCACCAGGCTGTCGCTGAGCGCGGCCGTGACCGAACCCGCCACCAGCAGCACCACACTCGCCAGCAGCAGGCGGCGCTTGCCGTACATGTCCCCGAGGCGGCCCATCACCGGCGTGGCGACGGCGGCCGCGAGAAGAGTCGCGGTGACCGCCCAGGCCGCGTCGGAGGCGGAGGCGTCGAGCAGCCTGGGCAGCTCCGGGACGATCGGGATCACCAGGGTCTGCATCAGCGAGACGACGATCCCGCCGAGGGCCAGCACCGCCACCACGAGGTTCGTCCGCCCGGGAGCGGACACCTCCTCGGCGGGCCGGGGGTGAGCGTGAGACATGGCTGTCGAGCCTCCGTGAGGGCAGCGCGCATCGATACGGCCCACGAAGGTAGGACAATTGATTGACTTAGGCAAGGAGATGGCGGAAGTGTGATCGTCTCGTGAGAACGCGGGTGGGACGGAGGGTCAACTCGCCCACTCCATAAGGCGTTCGCCCGTTTCGTGCTCCCGCAGCAGAGCCGGCGACTGCCGGCGACTGATCTTCGAGCCGGCGCACCGGCTCCCGGGTCAGGCCCACCTGCCGGGCGACCTGGCGACCTCGGGAGCCTGGAGAACGTCCGTGTCCGGGATGAGGTCGCCGACGACCGTCTCGCCCGCCTCGTCGACCGGGGTGTCCAGGCTGACGGACCGCCGCCCCCGTGGCCGAGCAGATCCGGTTCGTCGTCGAGGCCGCCGACCGGGTCGCGGCGCCGTGACGTGCGGGCCGGGGCAGGGGGCGCGCGTGACTGCGGAGGCAGCGTCCGCTCCTCGCGCTCTGCGCTGTACGAGCGCACGGGTACCCGGCGGCGCTGGAGGGGCCCGACGCCCCGGCCCGGCTGCGGGTCGTCGCCTTCGGCCGGCGGCACCGGGCGAACCGTGGGCCCGGGCACGCATGCCGGGGGCGGAACCCCGGTACTCGGCTCGCGCACCCCCGCGCAGAGGAGGAGCCGATGTCCACTCCCCTGACGGTCGACGCACGCGTCTACGGGCTGGCCGGCGACGGCACCACCGACGACCGGCCGGCGCTCGCCGCCCTGGTCGACGAGTTGGGCGCGGCCTGCGCGGCGGACGGGACGGCGCGCCGGATCCTGGTCCCGCCGGGCCGCTATGTGATCCTCGACGAGCCGGTGATGTGGCGCAGCGGGGTGTCGCTGCTCGGCGCCGGGCGCGGCGCCACCTGCTTCGTGCTGCGCAATCCCGGCCGTCCGTCCCAGCCGGTGCCGCTGGCCTGGTTCACCTCCCAGCAGCACGACGCCGGGCCGCACAACCATCTGGCCGACGTCACCTTCGCGCATTTCGAGATCGACGGGTCGGGCGCGCGGACGACCGACTACCACCCACTGGCCAAGGGGCTCGGCTTGCAGTACGTGCTGCGCGGCCGTTTCAGCGACCTGTACGTCCACGATGCCGCCGCGACCGGCTTCGGCTGCGACTTCCTGCAGGACACGGTGGTGGAGGGGGTGCTGGCCGAGCGGTGCGGGGCGCAGGATCCCGGGGAGAAGATGGGCGGCGCCGGCATCGGGATCGGGGTGGGCGGCTGGGGGGACGTGGAGCGGCTGACGGTGACGGCGTGCA
Organism: Streptomyces sp. NPDC097129; assembly: GCF_055668065.1. Lineage (NCBI taxonomy): Bacteria > Bacillati > Actinomycetota > Actinomycetes > Kitasatosporales > Streptomycetaceae > Streptomyces > Streptomyces sp. NPDC097129. The sequence continues at coordinate 655,953 of NZ_JBVOQE010000003.1, forward strand.
CGGCGACCGGCAACGGCACGAACGGGATCTTCCTGGAGTTGCAGCAGGCGCGGTGGACGCCGCCGCGGGGCATCCGGATCACCGCCTGCCACGTCGAGGACAACCGGTTCGGCATCTCCGACTGGGGCGCGGACGGGCTGCTCGTCGCCAACTGCACGATGCTCGGCAACCACGAGGCCGGGTTCGACGTGTCCTCGCAGGGCACGTCCGGGATCGGCGGGCGGGGCGGTGTCGTCACGGGCTGCGTCGTCGACGGCAACGTGCGCGACGGGATCGGGGTCGGGAACACGCCGGGGCCGTACGCCTTCCGCGGGAACCGGATCAGCGACAACGGGCGGTACGGGTACTGGGAGCACAACCTGGCGGGCGGCGACCAGGAACCGGCCACGGACGTCGTGCTGGAGTCCAACGACATCCGCGGCAACGCGCTGGACGGGGTGCGGGTGGACGCCGGGCTGCGGGAGCCGGCCTTCCTCGGCAACCGGTTCCGCGACAACGGGCGGCGGGCCGCGCCCGCGGGGGCGGGCGGCGGGGACGGGGTCCGGTACCTGGCGCGGTCGGTGATCGACGAGCACGCCGACTGGCCGGCCGGCGGCCACCTGGGCAAGCGGGTCACGGTGGGCGGGCAGAGCGCGGTGGTCCTGCGCAACACGTCGACGGAACTCACCCTGGCGCCCTGCCGTCCCGGCGCGGACACGGCCTGGAGCGAGGGCACTCCCCCGCCGGGCGCCGCCTACCGCCTGCCGGACTCGCCCGCCCCGCGGGCCGGCCTCACCGTGGCGGCCCCGCTGAGCCGCCCGCATGTGCACGGCAACCGCTTCTGGGACGACCAGGAGCCGCGCACCCAGACCCACGCCCTGTGGATCACGCCCGACGGCCTCTGGGAGGGCGGCCGCGTCACCGACAACGACTTCACCGGCAACGCCGACCGCTCCACCCGCTACGACACGGCTCCCCAGGGCGGCCGCTGGAGGGACAACGAGGCGTGAACCAACCACCCTCGGGCGTCCCGGGCGCCGGGTGGGGTCCGCATGACGCGCCCGCCGGTGAAGCCCTACTGACCCCACGCCGCCTGTGCCGGTTCCTCGTCCGGGCGGTGCAGGCGGGCGCCCTGGCGGAGCAGTTCCTGCTGGACCAGGTGGGCGGGGACCCTGCGTGGAGGGCGGCCGAGGCGCACGGCGAGGGCGGCGCAGGCGCCTGCGGCCTGGCCCGTCGCCATGGCGATCGGCATGACGCGGTAGGAGGAATGCGCCACGTGGGAGCCGGAGATGCAGCGCCCGGCCACCAGGAGGCGTTCGGTGCCCTGCGGCAGCAGGCAGCGCAGCGGGATGTCGTAGAAGCGGCCGCGCGGGACGCGTTTGAGGACCGTGCCCGTGCCGCGCGGGTTGTGGATGTCCACCGGGTAGGCGCCGTGCGCGACGACGTCCGGGAACGAGCGTGCGCCGAGGATGTCGTGGCCGGTGAGGTGGTAGTCGCCGAGGATGCGGCGGGTCTCGCGGACCCCGATCTGGGTGCCGCTCTGCACGGCGTACGCCCGCTCGAAGCCCGGCACCCGGGTGCGCAGGAAGCGGTCGATCTGCTCCATCTGGCGGCGGGCGACGCACTCGGCGCGGGTGAGGTCCCACACGTCGATGCCGAGGGCCCTGGTGACCCGCGTGCTGTTGACGCTCAGCTCATGCGGGTGCGGGGTGCCGAAGAACAGCATGTCCTCGCGGGCGAGGCGCAGTTCGCCGGCCTTGGTGGCCTCCTCGACCAGGTCCCACAGCCCGTGCACGCCGCGCCACTGGTCGGGGTGCGCGTGCACGTACCCGGCGAAGGTCTCGGGGTCGAAGTCGGCGACGCGGAACATCAGCGTCATCGGCTGCACCCGCCCGTCCTCGGGCCGCCCGACCTCGAACCGCGCCCCCGCGGCGGCCGCCACGTCGCCGTCGCCGGTGCCGTCGACGACCACGTCCGCGTCGATGACCACCGGCCCGGACTTGGTTTCGAACACCACCCGCCAGCCGTCGTCCAGGGGCAGCGCGGCGGAGGCGAAGGAGTGCAGCAGCAGCCGTACGCCGGCCTCGTCGAGCAGGTCGAGGAGGACGAGTTTGAAGGTTTCCGGGTCGAAGGGGACCGTGTAGCCGGTGTCCAGGGAGGGCGGAACGCAGCCGCCGCGCGCGGTGAGCCGGTCCAGCAGCCGCCACAGGAACCCGGCCACGACCGCCTCGCCCTCGCCGTGGTCGGAGGGCAGCAGCCGGCCGTCCGCCCCGGCCTCGTCGAACACGGCCTGCTTCTGCTCGTTGTGGAACGACATCAGCGGCATCACCAGGGCGGCGGTGGCGTTGCCGCCGAGGAAGCCGTAGCGCTCCACGAGGACCACGTCGGCGCCGGCCTCCGCGGCGGAGTGGGCGGCGGCGGTGCCGGCCGGTCCGCCGCCGACGACCAGGACGTCCGTGCGGCCGCCGTGCCGTGCCGGGCGCGGGGGCAGGGTGACGGTGCGGGGTTCTGGGGGCGGTTCCAGGAGGGGCATGTCGTCTTCCCGTCGGCTGGTTCCGGGGCGCTGGGCAGGGGGCGGCGGCTCGGTGGGAGGTCAGACCGGGAAGGCCGTGGGGGCCCGCCGGGGCGGCCCGCCACCGTCCAGGTGGTCGTCGCCGGTGGGACCGGCCGGGCCGGCCCGCAGGGTCGGCAAGGTGTCGAGGAGCGCGCCGCAGCGCACACAGGTCTCGCGGGAGCGTTCCCGCAGTTGCCGGACCCGCTCGTCGAAGTCGCCGCGTCGCTGCGGGAACTCGTCCCACAGCCGGTCCACCTCGGCCAGCAGCAGCCCGGCCTGCTCACGGGCGACACCGACCAGCGCGGGCGCGCCGAGGCGGCGGGCGAAGTCGAAGACCTTGCCGGAGTACGGCAGCGGCAGCACCGGCAGCCCGGACAGCGCCGCGAAGATCAGGAAGTGCAGACGCATCCCGACGACCAGGTCCAGGTGGCTCATGAAGCCGAGGATCTGGCCGGGGCTGTAGGCGTTGTGCAGGATACGACCGCGGTCCGGCGCGGTCATCCGGGACAGCACGCCGTGGGCGTGCCGGACGTCCTGGCGCTCCATCGGCACGAAGACGACGTGTGCGTCGAGCCGGCGGACCAGGAAGTCGGCGACGTCGGCGAGCAGTGCGTGGTAGTCGCCCTCGTCGAGCTTCTCCGCCGCCCGGCCGGGCTCGCGCACCGACATGCCGACCAGCCGCACCCCGCCCGGGACGCCCTCCTGCCGCATCATCTGCTCGGTGAACGGCTCGGGAGGCAGCAGCAGGGCCGGGTCGGCCGTGACGGTGAGGTCGCGGTCGATGCCGACCTCCTCCAGCACGAGCCGGGACTCCTCGTCGCGCACCACGACCTCCCGCATGGCCGGCAGCACCGCGCGCACCGCCGCCCGGTCGTCGGCCTCGCGCAGCGGACCGGCGCCGACCGCGTAGGCGAAGGTGGGCACGTCCCGGGCCTGTGCGGCGCCGACCAGGCGCAGATACCGGCGGGCCTCGCCGTCGTAGAGGATGCCGCCGCCGCCCAGCACCAGCAGGTCCAGGCCGGCCAGCTCGTCGAGCACGGGCCTTTGCGGGACGCCCTCCCAGTCGACGACCTCGTCGGCCTCGCGCTGGTGGGCGCGGGTGTGCTCGGCGTCGCGGCTGAAGACGACGAGCCGTGCCTGCGGCCGCTGGGTGCGCAGACAGCTCAGGACACAAGCGAGGATGGCCTCGTCGCCGGTGTTGAAGCCTCCGTAGGAGCCGAGCACACCGATACGGGGGGCGCCCCGGGCGGGCGGCGAGGGCTCGGTGACGGTCATCCGGACCTCCTCGGAACGCGACGGCGGGCACAGGCCGCCGGGCGCGCACGTCGTGCCGTCGGCACCGGGTTGCCTGCGCCGCCCGGGGGAAACACGCCCCGCGGCCCGGTACCCAGACGCGTGGGTGACGTGTTCTCGAAACGCATGGGCGATGTGTTCAGTGTGCGGTCGAGTGTGGCCGTGCGCGCGGCGGGGCACTCGGGCCCGGCCCGACGCGCCGACCAGGGAGGATTTTCATGACGGCACCCCGCTACGACGACGAGGGCGAGGTTCCCCTCGGGGGGTACGCCGCGCTCGCGACGACCTTCACGGCGGGGGCCGCGCTGTTCGCGGCCGTGGCCCGCCGCCGGGGCGTCCGGCCGCCCGAGCAGGTGCCGCCGTGGGACGTCGCCCTGATGGGCGCGGCGGTGTTCAAGACCTCCCGGCTGCTCACCCGGGACAAGATCACCAGTTTTCTGCGGGCGCCGTTCACCCGGCGCGCCCGTCAGGGCGAGGCCGGTGAGGTGATGGACGAGCCGCGCGGCGGTGGTGTGCAGCGGGCCGTGGGCGACCTGGTGTCGTGCCCGTTCTGCACCTCGGCGTGGGTGGCGGGCGTGCTGGTGTGCTCCTACGTCGTCGCTCCCCGTGGCACCCGGCTGGTGTGCGCGGGGCTGACCGCCGTCACGGCGGCGGACGTGCTGCAGTACGCCTGGACGTGGGCGCAGCAGAACGCCGAGGGCTGAGGGCGGTGGCCGAGCTGGCGGTGCTGGTGGGGCTGCAGGCGTCCGGCAAGACGACGTTCTGTGAGCGGTTCCTCCGCGACGGCCATGTGGCGGTGAGCAAGGACCGGTTCCCGCGCTCGGCCCGGCACAAGCAGGCCCGGCAGATGCGGCTGGTGGAGGAGGCTCTGGCGACCGGCCGGTCGGTGGCCGTGGACAACACCAACCCCTCGCCGGACGAGTGGCGTCCCCTGGTGGCGGCGGCGCGCGCGCACGGGGCGCGGGTCGTCGCGTACTGGTTCGCTCCGGACCTGGCGGCCTCGCTGCGCCGCAACGCCGAGCGCCCGGGTCGCGCACGGGTGCCGGACGTCGGCATCCACGCCACGCTGCGCAGGCTGCGCAGCCCCGGGCCCGCCGACGGCTTCGACGCCGTGTACGACGTCCGGTTCGACGGCCGGGGCGGGTTCGCGGTGGGGGTGGCCGACGCAAGCCGGGCGTGAGTTCGGGCGGGTGGACCGCGCGGGGCGCCTCCGGGGGGTGAGCCCAGGCGGCGCGGGCCGTAGCGAGCGCGGACGTGGCAAGCGCGGGACGTGGCGAGCGCGCCCGGCGTGGGCTCAAGCACGCCGGGCGTGAACTCAGGCGGCGGCGTGGGCCGTGCGGGGTGTCGCCGGGAGGTGGACGTCCTGGAGCACGAAGCCGTCGGCCACCCGCGCCGGGAGGCGGCGCAGGGAGATCCTGAGGTCCTGCGGTGGCACCGTGTAGTCGAGGGCGGCCAGCCGCAGGGCGAGCGCTTCGAGCAGCCCGATGGTCAGGCCCTCGCCGGGGCAGCGGTGACCGGTGGCCGGGTCGCCGCCGCCCTGCGGGATCAGCTCGTCGCGGTCGACGACGTGCCGGCGGAACCGCTCGGGCCGGAACGTGTACGGGTCGCCCCACAGCCCGGCGTCGTGGTTCTGGCCGAAGACGTCGAGCAGGACGAGCCCGCCGGCCGGCACCGGCACGCCCTGCCAGGTGAGGTCCTGGACGGCGAGGCCGCCGAGGTAGGGCGCGAAGGGGTAGAAGCGGCGCACCTCGTGCACGAACGCGGCGGCGTAGGAGAGGTCACCGCCGCGCAGCCGCTCGCGGTGCTGCGGCCACCGGTGCAGGGCGTGCGCGGCGTAGGCCACGAACCAGGAGACGGCGACCGTGGGGCGGACGACGTTCAGCAGCTCGACGGCGGCCGTGCGTGCGTCCAGCTCCTCCCCGCCGGTGTCCCGGTGACGGCACACGGCCGCCAGCACGGAGCCCTCGGGGGCTTCGGCCCGCCCGGCGCGCACGTCCTCGACCAGCCGGGCGAAGCGTTTCTCCTGCCGGCCGCGGGCGCGGCGGCCCCGCCAGTGGCGGGGGCCGGCGGTGGCGAAGCCGTCGACCATCGCCACCAGGTCGTGCGCGAGCCGCTCGGTCTCGCCGCCGTCCTCGTCGAGCGGGACGCCCGCCCAGCGGCACACGCCCCGGGTGAGCACCTCGGCCGCCGCGTCGAACAGCACCACCTGCCGGGCGGCGCCCCAGTCCCGTACGGCGTCGTCCCAGGCCACGGTCACGTGCTCGACGAGGGCGGCGATCCGGTCGCCGTGCAGCAGGGGCAGGAACAGCCGCTTGCGGGCGCGGTGGGCGTCGCCGTCCAGGGTGTGGACGGCGCCGTGCCCGAACAGGGTGCTCAGCACGGGGCCCGGGAGCGCGCCGGAGCGGTGCACATGGTCCTCGTCGTAGAAGAACCGCACCGCCTCCGGCCCGCGTACGACGAGCGCGGGGCGGCCCAGGACGCGGGTGGCCGCCGCGCCGCCGGGGGCGTGGCGCAGCAGGCCCGGCAGCCAGGTGTAGCCCTGGGCGAGGGCCGCCAGGGTGCGGTCGGGCACGAGGCGGTCGGTGACGTTCATGCCGGCCGGGTGCCCCGGCGGCCGGCCGGGAACACGCCCGACGGTGATCACACCGGTGTCCCGCGATGGCTCACGCCGGCACCGTGCGGGCGCTCTCGGTCACCCGGGTCAGCACGTCCTGCCGGAACAGCGCGCGCCCGCGCGCGATCCGCTCCGTGCGCTCGGGGCCGTCGGCGGTGAGCCGTTCGAGTGAGGCGAGCAGGGCCTTGTCGTCGGCGGCCGCGTCGGACAGGCCGAGCGCCGCCATCCGGGCGACGCCCTCGGCGCCGTGGCCGGGCACGGGCCGGTGGGCGACGACGGGCAGCCCCGCGGCCAGGGCCTGGACGGCGGTCTGGCCCGCCGCGTTGTCGACGAGCGCGCGGGCCGCGTGCAGCAGCCCCGGCATGTCCTCGACCCAGCCCGGCGTCAGTACGCCCGGCAGTTCGGCGCAGCGGGCGCGCAGGCGGTCGTTGCGGCCGCACAGTACGACGGGGAGAAAGCCCGCGCGGGCGAGCAGCCGGGCGGTGCCGGGCAGCCGGGAGGCGGCTCCCCAGGCGCCCGCGGACAATACGACGGGCCGGTCACCGTGGGCGTGGCGGGCGAAACGCTCGCGCCAGTGGGCGGCGCCGGCCGGTGCGCTGTCTCCGGCGGCGGCACGCAGGGAGTCGTTCTCGGGTGCGAAGAAGTCGGGGGACACCACGGGGCCGGTCGCCTCGGCCGGGGTGCCGGTGTCCTCGCGGACCTCGCGGGCGGCCTGCTCGGTGAGGCAGAAGTAGCGGTCGTTGCCGGGGTGCAGCCACTGGCGGTGGACCGCGAAGTCGACGAGGCACACGGTGCTCGGCACGCCGAGCAGGCCGCGCTCCCGCAGATGGCCGGTGAGCTGCGCGGCGAGGTGGAAGACGGGCACGACCACGTCGGCGCCGCCGTCCTCCACCCGCTCGAGGAACCGTCCCGCGGCGAGCCGGGCCAGCGGCACACCGCTGGGGCGCGGCCCTTCGCCGCGGCGCAGCAGCGCGCGGTAGACACCCTCGTAGGCCCAGGGGGCGTGCAGGACGGAGGACCGGTAGCCGCGACGCACCAGTCCGCCCAGGGGGTGGGGCAGCAGGCCGAGGACGTCGAGGACGTCGGCCCGGTGACCGCGTTCCCTGGCCCGGCGCACGAGTTCGGCGGCCACGGTGTCGTGGCCCGCGCCCATGCTCGCGCTGACGACCAGGATGCGCCGGGGCCCGCCCGTGGCGGCGGCGGAGGTGTCGTTCACGTCTTCCGGCTGTCCCCCGCACCGCCACCGCCCAAACGGTCACGGGCCCGGGGCAGGCCCGCGTGCCGGGCGGCGCCGCCCCTCCGGGCGGCCGCGTTCCGGGCCCTCATGGGAACGGAATCACCCGGTCCGCCCCGGGTCGTGGGCGTTTCGGCAGGCTTCGGAGGGGATACTCCTCTCCGGCGTTCTCCGTCGCACTCCGAGGTCACCTGACATGCCCCGTGCCCCGCTCAGTGCCCGATCCGCCCACCAGACGCCCGCGGGCGTGCCGGGCCGGGTCGCCGATCCCGGGCTGCTCGGCGCCGACGGCCGGCCCGCGCACCGGGGCGTGGCGGTGGTGACCGGCGCGTCCTCCGGCATCGGCGCGGCCGTCGCCCGCCGGCTGGCCGCCGCGGGTGGCTGGTACCTGGTGCTCAACGGCCGCGACATGCTGCGCCTGGAGCGCGTCGCCGGGCAGGCGTCCGGCGCCGTCTTCCCGGCGGATCTGACCGCGCCCGGCGCCGACCGGCGGCTGACCGACTTCGTGCTGGACCGCACCGGCCGGGTGGACCTGCTGGTGGCGGGCGCGGGCATCGGCTGGGCCGGCGACTTCCGCACCATGCCGCCGCGCTCCATCCAGGACGTGATCGACGTGGACCTCACCGCGACCATCGGGCTGGTGCGGCAGATGGTGCCGCACATGGTCGGGGCGGGCTCCGGACGGGTGGTGCTCGTGGGCTCTCTCGCGGGCGCCGTCGGGGTGCGCGGCGAGGCGGTCTACTCGGCCGCGAAGGCCGCGCTCGGCATCTTCGCCGACGCGCTGCGTTACGAACTGGAGGGCACCGGGGTGCGGGTCAGCCATGTGGTCCCGGGGGTCGTGGCCACACCGTTCTTCGAGCGCCGGGGCGAGCCCTACCGGCGTGCGCGGCCCAAGCCGGTTCCGCCGGAGCGGGTTGCCGACGCCGTCTGGCGGGCCGTGCGCCGGGACCTGGACGAGGTGTACGTCCCCGGCTGGCTGCGGCTGCCCGTGCGGGTGCACGGCATGGCGCCGGGCCTGTACCGGCGGCTCGCCGCCCGGTTCGGGTGAGCCGCGGGATGAGTCACCGCACGAGCCGACGGGAGAGCGCCGGGTGACCGCGCTCACCGTCGTCCTCGCGCTGCTCGCGGCGCTGTCCAACGCCTCCGCGTCGGTGTTCCAGCGGCGTGCCGCGGCCGAGGAGCCCGCGGACGGCGTCGGGGCCCGCGGCGCGCTGCGCCTGTTCGCCCACCTGCTGCGCCGGCCGTACTGGCTGGCCGGTTCGCTGCTGCTGGTCGCGTCCACGGTGCTGCAGGCCGCGGCACTGGCCGGGGGCAGTCTGTCGCTGGTGCAGCCGCTGCTGACCGCGGAGCTGTTGTTCACGCTGGCGGTGGGCAGCGTGGTCTTCGGGCACCGGCCCGACCGGCGCACCTGGCTGGCGTTCTCGGCGCTCGCGGCCGGGCTGGCGCTGTTCCTCGGCACGGCCGCGCCGTCGGGGGCGCGCACCACCGCGTCACCGGGGCGGTGGCTGCTGGCCGGGGCGGTGGCCCTCGGCGTGGTGGCGGGGGTGGGGCTGGTGGCCCGGACGGTGACGGGTGCGCCGCGCGCCGCCCTGCTGGGCCTCGCGTCGGCGGTGTCGTTCGCCTGTACGGCCGCCCTGCTGAAGGAGGTCATGGGCCGGCTGCCGCAGGGGGTGGGCGCCGTCCTGGAGCAGTGGCCGCCGTACGCGACGGTGGTCGCCGGGCTGACGGCGTTCCTGCTGTTGCAGGGCGCGCTGCGGGCGGGCACGCTGGCGGCGTCGCAGCCCGCTCTGACCCTGGGCGACGCGCTGACCAGTGTGGCGTTGGGCTGGGCCCTGTTCCAGGAGCACATCGCGCTCGGCGTGCGGATCGTGCCGGAACTGATGGGTGTGACGCTGATCGGCCTGGGAAGTGTGGGGCTGGCACGGGCGCCGTCGGTCTCCGGCGCCTGGGACTCCCCCCGGCAGCCGAACGAGGAGGCTAAGCGCCGTTGAACACCGCCGCTCTCAGCCGTACGGCCGTCCTCGGCGCCGTCGGGCTGGCGCTCACCCACATCGGGCCGGCCGGAACCTGGCTGCCGGGGCCGCGGCGGCGCTGGCTGCCGGGGCTGGCCGGGGTGGGGCGTGCGGGGCACATCGCCCTCACCTTCGACGACGGCCCCGACCCGGTGTCCACTCCCCGCTTCCTGGACGCGCTGGACGAGCTGGAGGTGCGGGCGACGTTCTTCGTGCTGGGCGCGCGGGCGGCCGCCCATCCCGGTGTACTGCGCGAGACCGTCCGCCGCGGCCACGAGGTCGCCGTGCACGGCTGGGCCCACACCCGCCCCTGGCTGCCGGCGCCGGTGCGCGACGCCCGGGACGTGCGGGCCGCGGTCACGGCGGTGCGGGACCTGACGGGATGCCGTCCGCGCTGGTACCGGCCGCCGTACGGCATCCTCACCTCCGGACGCTGGGCGGCCGCCCGCGCCGCCGGGCTGCGGCCGGTGCTGTGGAGCGCCTGGGGCCGGGACTGGACGGCCGACGCGACTCCCGCGTCGGTGCGGGCGACGGTGACGGCGCAGCTGCGCGGCGGGGGCACGATCCTGCTGCACGACTCCGACGTCACCTCGGCCCCCGGCTGCTGGCGCGCCGCGCTCGCCGCGCTCCCGGGCATCGTCGACGGCTGCCGGACGGCGGGCCTGACAGTGGGGCCGCTGGACGAACACGGGGTGGTGGACGGTTGGCGGGGCGGGGCACGGTTACTTGGTCGGCATGACTGACTCACGGCCGCTCGCCCTGGTCACCGGGGCCTCCGGCGGCATCGGATTCGAACTCGCCCGGCAGTTCGCGCTGGCCGGCTTCGATCTGCTGGTGAACGCCGAGGACGACCGGCTGGAGCACGCGGCGCAGCGGCTGCGGGAGACCGGCGTCTCGGTGCGGGCCGTGCGCGCGGATCTGCGCGACCCCGTGGGCGTGGACCGGCTCGTCGCGGCCACGACGGGTCTGGAGGTGGACGTGGCCGCGCTGAACGCCGGGGTGGGGCAGGGCGGCGCCTTCGTGGACACGGACCTCGCCGACGACCAGGCGGTGATCGACCTGAACGTGACGTCGACGGTCCGGCTGGCCAAGCCGCTGCTGCGGCAGATGGTGGCGCGCGGGGTGGGCCGGATGCTGTTCACGTCGTCGATCGCGGCGATGATGCCGGGCTCGTTCCAGCCGGTGTACAACGCCTCGAAGTCGTTCGTGCAGTCCTTCGCCCAGGCCCTGCAGGAGGAGCTGAAGGACACCGGCGTCACCGTCACCTCGTTCATGCCCGGACCGACTGAGACCGGCTTCTTCCGCCGCGCCGGCATGGCGGACACCCGGGTCGGCAGCGCGGAGAAGGACGATCCCGCACAGGTCGCCGAGCAGGCGTTCGAGGCGGTGATGAAGGGCCGCAAGAAGCTGGTCACCGGCTCCCTGAGGACGAAGGCGCAGGGCGTGGCCGACAAGGTCCTGCCCGACGCGGCCAAGGCGGCGGTGCACCGCAGGATGGCCGAGCCGGGACACGGGGACGGCCGCCATGAGGAGGAACGATGAACGACGGATCGCCCGGCGCCGTGGACAGGGGCCTGCTCGGCATCTACCTCAACGACCACCTCGCGGGCGCGACCGCCGGTGTGGAGCGCGTGCGGTACCTGACGCGTGCGCAGCGGGGCACCGCGCTCGGCGCGGCGCTGCGGCCGGTCGCCGCCGAGATCGACCAGGACCGCCGGAGCCTGGTGGAGATCATGCGGGCGGTGGACGTCCCGGTGCGCCGGTACAAGGCGTACGCGGGCTGGCTCGGCGAGAAGGCGGGCCGGCTCAAGACCAACGGCCGCCTGGTGCGCCGCTCCCCGCTGAGCACGCTGCTGGAGCTGGAGTTGCTGCGGCTGGCGGTGGAGGGCAAGACGTCGGGCTGGCAGTCGCTGCGCCGGCTCACGGCCGTGGAGCCGCGCCTGGACGCGGCCCGGCTGGACGAACTGCTGGAGCGCGCCGCCCGCCAGCAGCGCACCCTGGAGGACCTGCGCGCCCAGCAGACCGGAGAGACCTTCACCCGGCCGGGCTGACCCCCCGGCCGGGCTGGGCACCCCCGCCTGCGTGGGACCTGCCCTCAGGTGCTCAGCAGCAGTTGTGGCGACAGCACCTTGATCATCGTGTTAGTCCAGCGCATCTGACGCAGCGTCTGCGGATGGCAGGAGGAGACCACGTCCAGCAGACGCTCGTCACGGGCGGCCTGCGCGGCCTGCGCGAGCATCTCCCAGTGCACGGAGTTGCGGCCGGCGGCCAGGTGCAGATCGCGCAGGTCGTGCAGGAGCAGCAGTCCGGTCTCGGGGCGCCGGCCCAGCGCCTCGGCGGCCTTCTCGCGCAGCATGGCCAGGGCGCCGGGCGTCGGGTGGTCGTGCGGGCCCGGCAGGTCGAGGCCGTAGTGGTGGCCGAGGGCGGCCAGCCGGGTGCTGTGCTCGCGCGACCAGCGGGCGCAGTCGAGGGCGACATGGTGGAACTCGTGGTCCGCGCGGTGCCGTTCGGCGGCGGCCAGCAGGGCCTCCTCCAGATCGCGCTCCCCGTCGTGCAGGGCGCGCAGCGTGACGCTGATGCCGGTCATGTCCTGCTCCCTGCCTCGGTGCGGGCGCGGGCCGCGGTGTCACGGCGGGCGACCAGGGTGACGCGGGCCGCGCCGGTCTTGAACAGCGGTTGCTTGGAGACGGGGTCCCAGTCGGTGATCGTCGTCTCGTTGGCGGCGCGGCCGGGCCCGTCGTCGGGCGGGCGGTGGCCCTGCGGGGTGTCCCAGTAGCCGTAGTGGAACGGCACGAAGACGGTGCCGTCGCGCATGGCGGTGGTGCGCAACCGGGCGCGGATCGCGCCGCGCGGGGTGGTGACCTGGACGAGGTCGCCGTCGGTCAGGCCCTGCCGCGAGGCCTCCTCGGGGCTCATCTCGGCCCATACGTCGGGCGCGGCGGCGTTCAGTTCGGGGGCGCGCCCGGTCTTGGTGCGGGTGTGGAAGTGGTACACGGTGCGCCCGGTGATCAGCATCAGCGGGTGCTCCGGCGAGGTGCCCTCGTGCGGCGGGACATACTCGGCGGCCTTGAGCAGCGCCTTGCCGTCCGGGTTGAGGGAGCGGTACTCGACGGGCTCCATGGTGGCGCCGGTGACCAGGTCCTTGCCGAAGCTCTCGCAGGCCTCGGGGTGCGCGAAGGGGAAGCCGTCCGTGTACAGGCGGGCGGTGCCGTCGGGCGCGTCGGGGGTGCAGGGCCACTGGACGCCTCCGGCGCGCAGCCGTTCGTAGCTGAGGCCGGTGTAGTCGCACAGCCGTCCGGCGCTGCACCGCTGCCACGCCTGGAACGCCGACTCGGGGTCGTGCCAGGTGATCAGCGGGCCGCCGTCCTTGTCGCGGAAGTCCATCCGCCGCGCGTACTCCAGGAAGATGTCCAGGTCGGGGCGGGCCTCGCCGGGCGGTTCGACGGCCTTCTCGGCGAGGTGCACGGTGCGGTCGGCGTTGGTGAGGGTGCCGGTCTTCTCGCCCCAGGTCGCCGCGGGCAGGACCACGTCGGCGAGCTGGGCGGTCTCGGTGAGGAACAGGTCCTGCACGACGACGAACAGCCGCTCCTGGCCGAGGATCGAGCGGATGCGGGCGAGTTCGGGCAGGGAGACGGCGGGGTTGGTGCCGGAGATCCACAGCATGCGGATCGAGCCCTGCTCGGCGTAGCGGAACATCTGCATCGCGTGGGTGGGCGGGCCGTGATGCGGGATCGTCTCGGGCGTGACGTTCCACAGCCGGGCCAGCTCGGCGACGTGCTCGTCGTTCTGCCAGTTGCGGAAGCCCGGCAGGTCGCCGTCGGCGCCGCACTCGCGGGTGTTCTCGGCGCTGGGCTGGCCGTTCATCTGGAGCAGCCCGCAGCCGGGACGGCCGAGCATGCCGCGGATCAGGTGGAGGTTGTTCACCTGGATGGCGGCCGCGGTCGCCTGGTGGGACTGGTAGATGCCCTGCAGGACGGTGGAGGTGAGCCGTTCGGCGCCGCCGAGGATCTCCGCCGCGCCCTGGATGGCGGCCTCCCGTACGTCGCAGATGCCAGCGGCCCAGCGCGGGGTGCACGGCTCGACCATGGCGGCCAGTTCCTCGAAGCCGACGGTGTGGCGCTCGAGGTAGTCGCGGTCGATGCGGCCGGTGCGGATGATCTCGTGCAGCAGTGCGTTGAGCAGGGCGACGTTGGTGCCGGGGCGCGGGGCGAGGTGGATCTCGGCCCGCCGGGCCACAGGCGTGTGGCGTGGGTCGACGCACACCAGCCGGGGCGGCGCGGAGCCCTCCAGGCGGTCCAGGACGCGCGCCCACAGCACGGTCTGCGTCTCGGCCATGTTGTGCCCGAACAGCGCGAGGGTGTCGCAGTGGTCGATGTCCTCGTAGGAGCCGGGCTGCCCGTCGCAGCCGAAGGTCTCCTTCAGCGCCTCCCCGGCGGTGGCGGTGCACAGCCGGGTGTTGCCGTCGAGGTGGCTGGTGCCGATACCGCCCCGGGCCAGCACCGCCAGGGTGTAGTACTCCTCCAGGAACAGCTGGCCCGTGGTGTAGAAGCCGATCGAACCGGGCCCCTTGCCGTCGAGCAGCTCCTTGCTGCGGCCCACGACGCGCTCCATCGCGGTGTCCCAGCCGGTCTCGACGAGCCGCCCGCCCTGGCGCACCAGGGGCCGGGTGAGGCGGTCCGGGGAGTTGTTGGCCTGCCAGCCGTACAGGTCCTTGGGGCCGAGGCGGCCGTGGTTGACCCGGTCGCCGGGCCGGCCCCGGACACCGACGATCCGGCCCTGTGCCACGGCGATGTCCATGGCGTCCCCGTTGGAGTGCAGCACCGAGGCCGCGGGGACCCAGCGTTCCACCTGGTCCTCGGTGACCCCGTCGGCCAGATGCTGGTCGGTGCGCTGCGGCCAGGGGCTGCCGGGCGCGTACGGGGTCCTGGCCCCCCAGAGGTCCTGGACACGGTCTGCGGGTCGGGACACGGCACACCTCCACGTGCGGGCGGTACGGGCGGTGAGTACCCTCGGGGCCTTTCTCCTCACCTCCCGGGCCGGCGCCCTCCCCGCACTCACCCGCGTGGTCCGCACGAGTCGCGGCGGTGGCGGGAGCGGCCCAGGATCGGACCAGCTTCCCCGTGTTCCGCTGTCCCGCGAAGGAGACGTGCGCAGGATGACCACCACCTCAGAACGACCGCCGGCGCGGCAGGCGTCGCAGAGGGTCTCCCAGTCCGTGTTCGACGGCTCCAGGCTGCGGGTCGTCCTGCTGGTGGACGTCAACGACGGCGCCCAGCAGCAGTTCCTGGACGCCTACGAGCAGCTGTGCAGCCATGTCGCGTCCGTGCCGGGGCATGTCAGCGAGCAGCTGTGCCAGTCGATCGAGAACCCCTCCCAGTGGCTCATCACGAGCGAGTGGGAGAGCGCCCCGCCGTTCCTCGCCTGGGTCAACAGCGAGGAGCATGTGCGCATGGTGCGGCCGCTGCACGGCTGCGTCCGGGACACCCGCTCGCTGCGCTTCCACGTCGTGCGCGAGACCGGGTCCGGACCCGCCCCCGCGGCCGCCCCCACGGCTCAGTTGCAGGCCTCGCCGCGGATCGGCGACGGCGTCATCCGGCACGCGCTGACCTTCACGGTCAAGCCGGGCACCGAGGAGGTCGTCGCCAAGATCCTCGCCGACTACGCCTCTCCGGAGCCGCGCGTCGACGACACCACCCGGCTGTGCCGCACGTCCCTGTTCATGCACGGCAACCGGGTCGTGCGGGCCATCGAGGTGCGCGGCGACCTGCTCGCGGCGCTGCGTCACGTGGCGCGCCAGCCGCAGGTGAGGGCCGTTGAGGAGGCCATCAACCCGCATCTGGAGCAGGACCGTGACCTCGACGACCCGGACTCCGCGCGGGTGTTCTTCACCCGCGCCGGGCTGCCGGCCGTCCACCACGTCACAACGGACCAGGGGCTTCGGGAGGCGGAGGGCGAGCGGCACGCGCTGTACTACCCGGCCCGGCCCGGCGAGGGCATGCGGCTGGCGCAGCTGCTCGCGCAGCGGGACGAATCGGCGGCGGAGGACCCGAAGAGCCCGGTCCTGCGCAGCACGATCTTCCAGCGCGACGAGATCGTGGTACGGCTGCTCGACGTGCGCGGCGGTCTGGACGCCGACCCGGCCCGGGTCCTCGGCCTCACCGACGCCCGGCAGGTCGCTGATCTGACGACGCTGCTGGACGGCGAGGGCGCCGTGGCCGGCGGCGTGGACCTGGGGCACGTGGTGGCGCTGGCCCGGATGGAGCCGATCACGGACCGCCGCTCACCGCAGGAGTGACGTGCCCCAGCGCAGGACGACGGAGGCGGGACCCGAGCGGTCCCGCCTCCGTCGTCGTTGCGGGTGGCCGGCCGGTCAGCCGGCCACGGTGCAGTCGAAGGCGTGCAGATAGGGGTTGACGGGGCTGATGTCGTCGATGACGAGCCCTGCGGCCGTCAGCCGGCGCACCATGCTGTCGGTGGTGTGCTTGGCGCCGCCGACGTTCATCAGCAGCAGCAGGTCCATGGCGGTGCTGAACCGCATCGACGGGGTGTCGTCGACGAGGTTCTCGATCACCACGACCCGGGTGCCCGGGCCGCCCGCCTCGACGACGTTGCGCAGGCACCGCGCGGTGCTCTCGTCGTCCCACTCGAGGATGTTCTTGATGATGTAGACGTCGGCCTTCACCGGGATGGCGACCCGGCAGTCGCCGGCGACGATGTCCACCCGGCCGGCGAGGGCGCCGCCCTCGCGCAGCCGCGGGTCTGCGTTCTCCACCACGCCCGGCAGGTCGAGCAGGGTGCCCCGCATCGCCGGGTACTTCTCCAGGAAGCCGGCGACCACGTGTCCCTGGCCGCCGCCGATGTCGGCCACCGACGCGCTCCCCGACAAATCGAGGAGGCGCGTGACGTCCTGCGCCGACTGGCGGCTGGAGGTCGTCATGGCCTGGTTGAAGACGGCCGCCGACTCCGGGGCGTCCTCGTGGAGATAGGTGAAGAACTCCTTGCCGTACAGCTCCTCGACGACGTTGCGGCCGGTGCGCACGGCCTCGTCGAGGCGGGGCCAGGCGTCCCAGGTCCACGGCTCGGTGCACCACAGGGTGATGGCCCGCAGGCTGTGCGGGTCGTCCTCGCGCAGCAGCCGGGACATCTCGGTGTGCGCGAAGGTGCCGTCCGCCTGCTCGGCGAAGACGCCGTAGCAGGACAGGGCCCGCAGCAGGCGCCGCAGCGGCTTGGGCTCGGTCTTCACGGCGGCCGCGAGGTCCTCCACGGCCGTCGGGGTCTCCCCCAGCGCGTCGGCGACGCCCAGCCGGGCGGCCGCGCGGAGGGCGGCGGCGCACGCCGCCCCGAACACGAGCTCCCTCAGCCGCATGGGCGGCGGTGGGGCGGTCTGTGCGGTCGTCATGCGCCGCCTTCCTTCCTGTCCGGATTCACCGGGCGTCGCGTCCTGGGATCAGCACAGGCCCGCGGGCCGGGAGGCCGCGCACGTGTTGCCCGTGAAGGTGTTGTTCTTTGCGGTGTCGGCGTTGACCAGGTCGGCCGGGGCGTTGCCCGACAGCTTGTTGTCCCGGATCGTGTTCCGCTCGCTGGTGGCGCCCACCATGCTCTTGAACAG
Source organism: Streptomyces sp. NPDC097129 (assembly GCF_055668065.1). Classification (NCBI taxonomy): domain Bacteria; kingdom Bacillati; phylum Actinomycetota; class Actinomycetes; order Kitasatosporales; family Streptomycetaceae; genus Streptomyces; species Streptomyces sp. NPDC097129. Next base: position 673,248 of record NZ_JBVOQE010000003.1, read on the forward strand.
CACGATGCCGCCGGACAGCGGCGAGGCGCCCGAGTTGCCCGTGACCTCGTTGCCGGTCACCAGCACCTTCTCGGCGCCGGTCAGCACGATGCCGGAGCCCTGGAGTGCGGGCAGCCGTGCGGTCTTGGCGCAGGACTTGTTGTTCTGGGCGATGCGGTTGTCGGCCACCGTCATGTCGCCGGCCTTGGGCTTGTTCTCGTCGCCGACGACGAAGACACCCGCGCAGTTGCCGCTGATGCCGTTGTGCGCGACGGTCAGGTTGCGCAGCCGGCGCACGGTGACGCCGATCCGGTTGCCCTCGAGCCGGTTGTACTCGACGACCGTGCCCTGGGTGTTCGTCGCGCCCGCCTCGGCGGTGATGGTGTTGGCGAGGAACAGGCCGGCGTCGCCGTTGTCCCGGGCGGTGTTGCGCACGAACACGCCGCGCACCGAGCGTTCCTGGGCGATGCCCCAGACGCCGTTCTTCACCGCGCTCACCCGGCGTACCGTCAGCCCGTCGGTGGCCATGGCGAACACGCCGCTCTTGGGGAAGCCGGTGACGGTGAGGGAGGCGACGGTGACGCCCTTGAGGTTGTGGTTCTTGTTGCCGATGACGCAGATGCCGTTGCCGTTGGCGGCGCAGCTGGTCGTGGCCTTCTTGGTGGCCGGCTTGATCACTGTGTCGCGGCCCATGCCGCGCAGGGTGAGGTCGGCCGTGCGCACCGTGACGCTCTCGTGGTAGGTGCCGGGGGTGACGAGCACGGTGTCACCGGCACGCGCGGCGTCGACGGCCTTCTGGATGGACTGCCCGGGGTGCACCACGTGCGTGTGGGGCTGGGGCGCGGACGGGGCCGCGCCGATTCCGGCTCCGGCGAGCACAGCGGTGCATGCCAGGTAGGAGAAGTGGCGTTTCATCATATGTGGCACGGTATGACCGACTTGGGCGCTCGGCCGGTCGTTCGTCCGTCCGGCGGCGTGTCTCGCCGCGCCGCCCACGCCGTGGCAGGCCCGCACCGCCGCCCTTCCGGTGCCGTGTCTCACCGCGCCGCCCTCCCGGCGCCGGGTCCCGCGACACCGGGCGTCCGTACCCGTCTCGCCCCGCTCCCACCTCCGTGCCCGTCTCGCCCCGCTCCCGCGTCCGTGCCCGTCTCGCACCCCTTCGCACCCGTGCCCGTCTCGCACCGCCCCCGCCCCGTGCCCGTCTCGCACCGCCCCCGTCCCGTGCCGACGGGGGCGGCCTGCTCAGCGGGCCGTCGCGGTGACCGACGTCCAGGTGGCGGGCCCCGCGGTGCACGGTCCGCCCTTGTGCACGCTCAGCCGCCGTTCGGCGACGTCGAGCGCGACCGTGGCGAGCGTCGCCCAGCGGGTGCCCAGCTCCCCGCCGTCCGGGGCGTGGCAGCACACCTGGGCGCCGTCGTCGTCGCCGTGCACGGTGAGCAGCTCGGCCAGCTCGCCGGGGCCCGCGGGGGCCGCTCGGCCGAGCACGCGCCGGCTGAGGACGCGGTGGCGGTCGTACGTCTCCGGCTCCCGTCGGCCGCGCAGTTCACCGGCGGCGAGGCCGGGCGCGAGGAAGTGGTTGGTGCGCACCAGCCATCCCTGCGCGTCGGGGCCGACGACGGCACTGCCGGCCGGGCTCAGCTCGACCGACGCCGCCCGGCCGGCGGTCACCACGGTGAGGACGGTGGACGCGGAGACGGGCGCGTCCGCGAGCAGGGCGAGGGCCTGCTCGAAGGAGCCCGCCTCCCCCAGCACCCGCCGGGCGACCAGGTGGACGGGCACCCCGCCCACGCCGTCGCCGTGGTGGCCGAGGATGTTGAAGAGCACGCCGACCCCGGCGTCGTTGACGCCGATCTTGGCGAGGATGCCGTGCTCGGTGATGCCGGCGAAGCTGCGCGCGCCGCCGGTGACGGTCTGGACGTGCCAGGCGTCGGCCAGCTCCTCGTGCCAGTCCCAGCACTGGCCGCCGGTGGTGGGCGTGCCGGTGCGGACGACCGTGGAGCACTCGCCGGTGCGCGGGGCGCCGGCCTCGGCGAGGATCTCGGTGCGCGCGTTGAGCGCGGCGACGGTCCACAAGGGCACCTCGGCGCCCTCGGCGACGCCTTCCATCTCCTCGACGAGGCCGGGCGCCCAGGCCCGGGTCGCCTCGGTCGAGCGTGCGGCGAGTTCGGGGACGTCGATCGGCCGCCGGTGCTGTGCGGCGAGGGTGGTGAAGAGCCGGTCGTAGACGGCCCAGGAGCGGGCGATCCCGGCGCGCGCCAGACGTCCGCGCCGGTATCCGCGCTGCTTCGGGGTGTCCCCGGTGATGGTCAGGGTGCCGGGGTGGTTCATGCCGCCTCCCGGGCCGCGCGCACGCCGGCGGAGCGGCGCATGGTGAGTCCGTACACGACGGCGGCGACGAGCATGCCGGCCGGCAGGGACAGGTCGATGCCGCCGAGGGCGCCGGCCACGGGGCCGGTGTAGAGGGTGTCGACGCACACGGCCCCGGCGGTGACGCCGGCGGCGAGGGCGCCGGCCCCGGCCCAGTTGACGCCGCCCCGGTACCAGAAGGGGCTGGCGGGGGTCTCGTCCATGAGGGCGAGTCCGTCGTAGCGGTTGCGGCGCAGGACGACGTCGGTGGCGTAGACGGCCATGCTGGGGCCGAGCAGGATGACGGTCAGCTGCAGGACCTGGCTGACGGTGTCGAGGAAGTCGGAGACCAGCAGCGCGTACAGGGTGAGGGCGACGGCGGCGGTGCCGTCGAACAGGACGCTGATGGTCCGCCGGATGCGCAGGCCGACCGCCTGCAGGGCGAGGCCGGCGCTGTAGCCGGTCAGCGCGTTGATGGCGATGGTGCCGAGGACCAGCGCGCACAGGAAGACCGGCGTGAACCAGCCGGGCAGGACCTTCTCCAGGCCGCGCTGCGGGTCGGTCATGTCGACGGCGGTCGCGGCGAACGCGCCGAGCGAGCACACCAGGACGCTGGGCAGGAAGCCGCCGAGGGCGGTCCAGCCGGCGACGGCGCGGGCCGAGGTGGCGCGGGGCAGGTAGCGGGAGAAGTCGGCGCTGGTCGTGTACGACAGCGGGCCCGAGGCGATGATCGTGACACCGCCGATGAGGGTGGCCCACAGGGCGGTGCCGGTCAGGGGCTGCGCCGGCGCGTACGAGAAGTCGGTGTGCCGGAGCACGCCGACGGCCACGACGGCGAAGACGGCGCTGAGCGCCAGGGTGATCGGCAGGTACACGCGCAGGATGAAGGCGTGACCGTAGATGCTGATCGCGAGGGTGAGCGCGGCGATGACGATCACGGTGACGATCTTCAGCGGGGTGCTCGCGGTGATGCCGGCCTTCTCGATGAGGGCGAAGGCGGCCACGGCGGCGGAGGACAGGTTCAGGGCGAAGTAGCAGACCGAGATCATCCAGCCGGTGACGGCGTTGTTGACGCGGTTGCCGAGGACGCCGAACAGGGCGCGGGTGATGACCTCGCTGGGGGCGCCGGCGGCCGGTCCGGACACCGCGAGCAGGCCGGTGAGGGTCCAGAACAGGTTGCCCACGACGATCACGGCCAGGGCCTGCCACAGGGTCAGGCCCATCAGGACCAGGGCGCCGCCGACCAGCAGGGACAGGTAGTTGACGTTGGCCGCGGCCCACACCGGAAACAGCTCGCGCGGGCGGCCGTGGCGTTCGCTGTCGGGGATGTGGTCGACGCCGTGCGCCTCGACGCGGCCGGCGGACGGGGCCGGGTCGTCGGGACAGTCGGCGGTGTCCGTGGACGGTTTTGGAGTCAGTGAGGCCATCAGGTCACTCCACGTGCCGGGTGCGGGGCCCGCTGAGGCGGGCCGGGAGCGGGCCCGCTTCCAGGATGCGGGATCCGCTGGGAAGGTGCGGCGGCCTGCGTGTCGGCCATCGCTTGCTTATTGGTCGCACACTCAATAGCATCCGGGGTATGCCGTCAAGCGTTCAGCGCAAACGAGTTCGCAAGGACCCCGCCGCCCGGCGCGCGGAGATCGTCACGGCGGCCGCCGAGGTCGCCCTGACCGAGGGCCTGGAGGCCATCACGCTGCGCCGGATCGCCGAGGAACTCGACGTCCGGCCGGGCCTGATCAGCCACTACTTCCCGGCGGTCGAGGACCTGGTCGCGGAGGCGTTCGCCGGCGCCGCGACCGGCGAACTGGACGCCCTGCTGCCCGACGGGCCGCAGGGCGGCACCCCCACCGAGCGGCTGGCGCTCTTCCTCTCCCGCACCAGGGGCGAGGCCTACGACGCGATCAGCCGCCTGTGGATCAACGCCCGGCACCTCAGCCGCTACCGCCCTCCGCTGCGCGACCGGGTCGCCGTGCAGGAGGACGCCTGGCGCGAACGGCTGGCCGGGCTGATCCGGCAGGGCATGGAAGCGCAGGAGTTCCGCACCGAGGACCCGGTGGTCGCCGCCATCCACATCCTGGTCGTGCTCGACGGCCTGGGCGCCCACGCCAACACCGACACCTCGGACCGGCCCGCCGCGATCGTGCGCCTGGCCGCCACCACCGCGGAGCGCGAACTGGGCCTGGCCCACGGCTCGTTGAGCTGACGGCCGGACCCGGCCGGCGCCTCGACGCGCCGTGCACCCGGTCCGCCCCACGGCGCGCCGAGCCGAACCGGCCGGACCGCACCCCATCCCCCGTCCGCCTCCCCCCGGGGGCGGTCCCTGCCCGTCGTACTCCCTGGAGCCGCTGTGCGCACGTCCCTCGTCCTGCTCTCCGGTCGCCTGCTCGACCCGGTCACCGGCGGCTTCCTGCCGCAGACCGCGCTCGCCGCGGCCGATGGGCGCATCACCGCTCTGGGCGACGACCGGGAGATCCGCGCCCTCGCGGACTCCGCCACCACGGTGATCGACCTCAGGGGCGCCGTGGTCACGCCCGGCCTCACCGACGGCCATCTGCACCCGGTCTCCGGCGCCGAACTCACCCACGGCCTGGACCTGTCCGGCTGCACGAACCTCACCGAGGTCCGCGAGGCCCTCGCCCGCGAGGCAGCCGGCCTCGCGCCCGGCGCCTGGCTGCACGCCTGGGGCCTGGACCCCAATGCCTTCGGCGACCGTCCCCTCGAGGCCGCCGCCCTCGACCCCGTCCTCGACGGCGTACCGGCCCTGCTGCTGCTCTTCGACGCGCACTCCGCGCTGGCCAGCCGGCGGGCGCTGGAGCTCGCGGGTGTCGACGGGCCGCGCACCTTCGACCAGGCCTCGGAGGTCGTCTGCGACGCCGCGGGCCGCCCCACCGGCCTGCTGCTGGAGGACGCCGCCTGCGAACTCGTGGAGCGCGCCGCCCCGCAGCCCACCCGCGAGGAGCGCCGCGCCCGTCTCGCGGCCGCCCTGCGCGGCATGGCCGCGGCGGGCCTGACCGGCGGCCACGCCATGGACGCGAACGGCGACAGCCTCGCCCTGTACCGGGAACTGGACGACGCCGGGGAGCTGCCGCTGCGGCTGCGGGTGGCGCCCTGGTGCCAGCCGGGCACCGGCGCCGACGGAGTGCGCGCGCTGATCGAGCAGCAGGGCACGGGCGGCCGGCTGTGGCGGGTCGACGGCGTGAAGATCTTCATGGACGGCACCATCGACAACGGCACCGCCTGGCTGGAACAGCCCGACTGCCACGGCGAGTCCACGCACGCGTTCTGGCCGGACCCCGAGGTCTACACCCGCGTCGTCGGCGAACTGCACCGCGCCGGGGCGCCCACCGCCACCCACGCCATCGGCGACGCCGCCGTCCGGCACGTCCTCGACGCCGTGGCCAAGGCCCGCACCGCCTCGGACACCGCGGTACGGCACCGGATCGAGCACATCGAGACGGTCCCGGACGACACCGTGCGCCGCTTCGCCGAGCTGGGCGTCATCGCCTCCATGCAGCCCACCCACTGCTGCGACTTCACCCGTGCCGACCACACCGACAACTGGTCGCGCCGGCTGGGTGAGGAACGCGCCGCCCGCGCCTGGCGCTGCCGGGACCTGTGGGACGCCGGCGCGCGGGTCGTCCTCGGTTCCGACTGGCCCATCGCCCCCTATCCCCCGCTGACCGTGATGTCCGGCGCCCGCCACCGCCGCCCCACCCGCGACCTGACCCGGCCGCCGCACGGCCCGGAGCAGGCGCTCACCGCCCTGGAGGCGCTCCAGGCGATGACGGTCAACGCCGCCTACGCGGCCGGCGAGGAGGACCGCGCGGGCCGGCTCAGCGTGGGCCACCGCGCCGACCTGACGGTCTTCGCCGACGACCCGCTCACCACGGCCGCCACGGACCTGCCGGAGCTGCCGGTCGTTCTCACGGTGCTGGACGGCCGCCCGACGCACCGGAGCACACGGCTCTGAGCGGGGTCTTCACGTACATCACCTGGGCGCCGCACGTCATCACCTCGGCGCCTCAGGCCCTCACCTCGGCGCCTCACGTCATCCGGCCCGGGAGGACGGAACGGCGCCTCAGCGGCCGGCGGTTCGGATGCCTTCGAGCTGGAGGGCCAGGTACCGGCGCCAGTCTCCGATGCCTGTCATGTTCGCCATTGCGCCGCGGGTGATGAGGACGAAGTCGGAGGCGGTGAAGTCGGCCCGCAGGTGGCCGGCGTCGACGGCGCGCCGCACGATGCGGCCGACGATCGTCGCGAACGCGGTCTTCTCGGCGGCGATGGCGTCCCAGCTCGGCTCCCGCGGGCCGAGCAGGGCGAAGCGGAACGCCGCGTCGGGCTGCGCGGATTCCAGGTAGCCGTACAGCAGCGTCTCGAACGCCGTCCACGGGTCCGCGATCTGCTCGGCGCTCCGGGCGAGACTGGTCATCGCCTCGAAACGGCGGCCGATGATCGCGGCCCGCAAGGCCTGCTTGTCGGCGAAGTGCCGGTAGAGGGTGCCGACGCCCAGACCGGCCCGCTCGGCGATCTCGTCCATCTGTACGTTCTCGCCCCGCCGGGCGAACAGTTCACCGGCCGCGTCGAGGATGGTCTCGCGATTGCGCCGGGCGTCGGCACGCAGCGAGGTTTCCCGGGTGGTCATGGCTCTCGATGGTAGTTGACGGCATGAACAGCCCCGCCCTAGGCTCGGAACCGGAGTTCAGGTTCATGTTACCGAGGGGGCATCATGATCGTCGTCACCACGCCGACCGGACAGATCGGCAGCCGACTCGTGCGACGGCTGCTCGACGAGGGCAAGGAGGTCCGGGTCATCGTCCGCGACGCCGCGCGCCTGGACCAGGCCGTGCGCGAGCAGGCCGAGGTCGTCGAGGGCTCCCACGACGATCCGGCCGTGCTCGACAAGGCGCTGCCGGGAGCCGACGCCCTGTTCTGGCTGGTTCCTCCGAACCCGGCCGCGCCGAGCACGATGGAGCACTACCTGTCCTTCGCCCGGGCCGGCGCGGCGGCCGTGACCCGCCACCAGGTCGGTCACCTCGTCGGCGTGAGCAGTGCCGGTCACGGCTGGACGAGGCCGGCCGGCGTGCTGTCCGCGGCCTTCGCCATGGACGCGCACCTGGCCGCATCCGGTGCGGCCTACCGCGCACTGGCCCTGCCCTTCTACATGGAGAACCTGCTCGGCCAGCTCGACGCGATCCGCCGGCATCACGCGTTCTCCCTGACCTGCGCCGGCGACCGGCCACTGGCCACGATCGCGACCCGCGACATCGCCGAGGCCGCCGCCGGACTGCTGACCGACCTGTCCTGGGCCGGACAGGCCGACCTGCCCCTGTTCGGACCGGACCGCCTCACGCCCGAGGGCATGGCCGAGGTGATCGGCGAAGAACTCGACATGCCCGTCGCCTACCGCCGCATCAGCATGGACGAGTACGCCGCGACGCTGCGTTCCCGCGGAGCCGGCGAGCGGATGGTGCAGGACCTCACCGAGATGTTCGCCGCCCAGGACGGCGGAATCTACGACGCGGACTGGGCCACCGCGACGATCGCCGCCACCGGTTTCCGGACCTGGTGCCGGCAGGTGCTCAAGCCCGCTCTGCACGGCATGTCATAGGCACAGCGCCCCAGCCGGCCGCCGCCGTGGCCGCCGTGCGCCCCTGTCCGCACGGCCGGCCCGCCGATCGCCCCTCGACGTCAGGACAACGGTGCCGGAACCGGGCGTGCGCGATGAGGCAACAGCCGCTGCCCTGACATCCCTACATCCCTACATCCCTGCCACCATGGCGCCCGCCCCTCTCCGGCCCCCACCGTGCCGGTCCCCTCAGCCCACCGGCCCGCCCTCGACCAGCCGGCGCAGTGCCGGAAGCAGCGCGTCGAGGTCCTGCCCGCTGCGGAAGGCGACGACCGTCGTACCGCCTTCCGGGGCGCCCTCGTCCGCCCCGGGTGCCGGGAACAGCGCGAGCACCTCGCCCATCGCCTCGTCGATCTCCGCGACGGGGTCGGCGGACTCACCGCGCAGCCAGCGGCGCAGCACGTGGTTGTGGGCCGCGACGACGGCCGCCGCCATCAGTTCCGCGCGCAGTGACGCTGCCGTCGTGGGGTCGCCCATCCAGTCCGCGATGAACTCGCGGAACAGCCGCTGGTAGCGCGCCACACTGGCGATCTCCCGGTCCCGCAGCGCGGAGACCTTGCTGGTCAGGGCGTACCGCCGACGCGCGAGGTCCCCTTCCTCGATGTAGTGCAGCAGCACCAGCCGCACGGCGTCCGACACGGCGACGAGCGCCGTGCGGTGGCTGGAGGTGGCCAGCCGCTCCCGGATCAGGTCGAGCAGCCGGTCGTGGTCGGGGAAGATCACCGCTTCCTTCGACCGGTAGTGCCGGAAGAACGTCGTCCGCCCCAGTCCGGCCCGTTCGGCGATGTCGTCGACAGTGGTCTGCTCGTATCCGCGCTCGTCGAAGAGGGCGAAGGCGGCGTCCGCGAGTCGGATCCGCGCGGGTGGCTTGCTCATGACCCCACATCCTCTCCCGTTCCGATGGCCGGATGGCTCTTGCCCCCGCCAACGGTACTGAGTACCGTTAAATGTATATCGAGTACCAGAGGAGGTTCCGGCGTGGATTCCGTTGCACACAGCGAGTCCGGTCTGCCGATCCGGCCCGTCTACGACGGACCGGCCCTGTCGGAGGCCGACGCGGACGCCAGGCTGGGCGCGCCGGGCCGGTTCCCGTTCACCCGGGGCGTGTATCCGACGATGTACACGGGCCGCCCGTGGACGATGCGGCAGTACGCCGGCTTCGGCACCGCGAAGGAGTCCAACGAGCGCTACCACGAACTGGTGGCCGCCGGCACGGGCGGCCTGAGCGTGGCCTTCGACCTGCCGACCCAGATGGGTTACGACTCCGACGAGGCGATCGCCCGCGGCGAGGTCGGCAAGGTCGGCGTGGCGATCGACTCCATCGACGACATGCGCACGCTCTTCCAGGGCCTGCCGCTGGGCAAGGTCTCGACGTCCATGACGATCAACGCCCCCGCCTCCACGCTGCTCCTGCTGTACCAGCTCGTCGCGGCCGAACAGGGCGTGTCCGGCGACCAGTTGACGGGGACGATCCAGAACGACGTGCTCAAGGAGTACATCGCCCGCGGCACCTACATCTTCCCGCCGAAGCAGTCCCTGCGGCTGATCAGCGACATCTTCGGCTACTGCCACAAGGAACTGCCGCGCTGGAACACCATCTCCATCTCCGGCTACCACATGGCCGAGGCCGGGGCGACGCCCGTGCAGGAGATCGCCTTCACCCTGGCCAACGCCAAGGAATACGTGCGCGCCGCCCTCGCGGCCGGCCTGGACGTGGACGACTTCGCACCACGCCTGTCGTTCTTCTTCGTCGCACGGACCACGCTGCTGGAGGAGATCGCGAAGTTCCGCGCCGCCCGCCGCATCTGGGCGCGGATCATGCGGGACGAGTTCGGCGCGAAGAACCCCAAGTCGCAGATGCTGCGCTTCCACACCCAGACCGCCGGGGTGCAGCTCACCGCCCAGCAGCCCGAGGTCAACCTGGTCCGGGTCGCCCTCCAGGGCCTCGGCGCGGTCCTCGGCGGCACCCAGTCCCTGCACACCAACTCCTACGACGAGGCCATCGCCCTGCCCACGCAGAAGGCGGCCCGTCTCGCCCTGCGCACGCAGCAGGTCATCGCCTATGAGACCGACGTGACCAAGACCGTCGACCCCTTCGCCGGGTCCTACGTCGTGGAGTCCATGACCGACGACATCGAGGCGGCCGCCCTGGAGCTGATCCAGGCCGTGGAGGACCGCGGCGGTGCGGTCGCCGCGATCGAGCAGGGCTTCCAGAAGTCCGAGATCGAGAAGTCCGCGTACCGCATCGCGCTGGAGATCGACCACCAGGAGCGCACCGTCGTCGGGGTCAACAAGTACGTCCTCGACGAGGAGGAGCCCTACGAGCCGCTCCGGGTCGATCCGCAGATCGAGACCGACCAGTGCGAACGCCTCGCCGTGCTGCGCGCGGAGCGCGACAAGGACGCCGTCGAGCGGGCCCTCGACGATCTGCGGGCCGCGGCGCGGGGCACGGACAACGTGCTGCCCCCGATGCGCGAGGCGCTGCGGCAGCGCGCGACCGTCGGCGAGGTGTCCCACGCCCTGCGCGACGTGTGGGGCGTGCACGTCCCGCACGACACCTTCTGACCGGCGAATTCCGACCGGCGAAGTCCCGGTGGAGCGAGAGAAAGTCCTGGTGGAGCGAGAAGTGAACGACATCGACATCCGTACGACCGCGGGCAAGCTCGCGGATCTGCAGCGCCGTATCGAGGAAGCGACGCACGCCGGCTCCGAACGCGCCGTCGAAAAGCAGCACGCCAAAGGCAAACTGACGGCCCGTGAGCGCATCGACCTGCTCCTGGACGAGCACTCCTTCGTCGAGCTGGACGAATTCGCCCGCCACCGCTCGACGAACTTCGGCCTGGCGACCAACCGCCCCTACGGCGACGGCGTCGTCACCGGCTACGGAACCGTCGACGGCCGCCCCGTCGCCGTCTTCTCCCAGGA
>NZ_JBVOQE010000004.1:0-517380 GCF_055668065.1 Streptomyces sp. NPDC097129
CCTTTGGCGTGCTGCTTTTCGACGGCGCGTTCGGAGCCGGCGTGCGTCGCTTCCTCGATACGGCGCTGCAGATCCGCGAGCTTGCCCGCGGTCGTGTGAAGGTCGATCTCTTCCGGCTCGGACATCGGGATCGCGGCTCCCTGCCTGCTCAAAAGGGGGGACGGTTACTCATCCGTAGCGTAGTGCGGCCCCCCGCCGACAGCAGTGCGGCGTTTCCCACACCTAGGGTGGCTTGCATGACGCCGCGAGATGCCTCAGACGACAACCGCTGGTCCGACCTCGACCGTCCGCCCCTCAGCGCCGCGGCACTGCGGCGCGCCCTGGTGCGCGAGGGGAGTCTGTGGTCCGACGTGGAGGTGGTGCAGCGCACCGGCTCCACCAACTCCGACCTGGTCGCCCGCGCGGAGACGGGCAAGGCGGCCGAGGGCGCGGTCCTGATCGCCGAGGAGCAGACGGCCGCCCGCGGCCGCCTGGACCGGCGGTGGACGGCACCGCCGCGCTCCGGCCTGTTCTTCTCGGTCCTGCTGCGGCCGGAGGAGGTCCCGGTGTCCCGCTGGGGCTGGATCCCGCTGCTGACCGGGGTCGCGGTGGCCACCGGCCTGTCCCGGGCGGCGGGCGTCGACACGGCCCTGAAGTGGCCGAACGACCTCCTCGTCACCGTGGACGGCGAGGAACGCAAGGCCGGCGGCATCCTCGCCGAGCGGGCCGGGCCGGGCGGTGTGGTCGTCGGCGTCGGCATCAACGTCTCGCTGAAGGCGGAGGAACTGCCGGTACCGCAGGCGGGCTCGCTGGCGCTGGCCGGAGCGGTCAGCACGGACCGCGATCCGCTGCTGCGGGGGGTCCTGCGGGCGCTCGAGGACTGGTACGGCCGGTGGCGCGAGGCGGAGGGCGACCCTGCGGCGTGCGGTCTGCAGGAAACGTACGCGGCGGGCTGCGCGACGCTGGGGCGGACGGTCCGCGCGGAGCTGCCGGGGGATCGGTCCCTTGTGGGGGAGGCGGTGGCGGTCGACGGCGACGGCCGGCTGGTCCTCGCGACGAAGGACGGCGTACAGGAACCGGTCGGCGCGGGCGACATCGTCCACTTGCGCCCGGCGTGAGCGTGGGTTGGGGTAGGTCGAAGCACACATGACTGCAACGCCCCAAGAGGGCGCGGGGCTGCATCCGATGTGCGGCTCCGCCGCGTGGGCGCGACCAGCCACCCACAACCCGCACGAGAATGACCACGCGAGCCCCCTGCGGTCGGCCACACCGACGAACGGCGACAACGCAACGCGCCTCACCCCCGGCCCCCACGGAGTGAGTGAGCTGGCGCACACCTGCCGTAAAGTTGGAGGCCGGTCGATACCTGACCTCGGCAGATCGGAAGGGCAGCAGGCGTGACCGTCGACGACTCGGGCTCCGGGCCCGATGCCACCGACTCCGGCGAGGACCCCCTCGCCCTGCGCCTGGAACAGCTGATCCTCGGCGCCGAGCGGCGCTACACCCCGTTTCAGGCGGCCCGCAGTGCCGGTGTCTCCATGGAGCTGGCGTCCCGTTTCTGGCGTGCCATGGGCTTCGCCGACATCGGCCAGGCCAAGGCCCTCACCGAGGCGGACGTGCTCGCCCTGCGCCGGCTGGCCGGTCTGGTCGAGGCGGGCCTGCTCAGCGAGGCGATGGCCGTGCAGGTGGCCCGGTCGACGGGCCAGACCACCGCCCGGTTGGCGGAATGGCAGATCGACTCCTTCCTGGAGGGCCTGACCGAGCCGCCGGAGCCCGGCATGACCCGCACCGAGGTCACGTATCCGCTGGTCGAGCTGTTGCTGCCGGAGCTGGAGGAGTTCCTCGTCTACGTCTGGCGCCGCCAGCTCGCCGCCGCGACCGGCCGCGTCGTGCAGGCGGCGGACGACGAGGAGATGGTGGACCGCCGCCTCGCGGTGGGCTTCGCGGACCTGGTCGGGTTCACGCGGCTCACCCGCCGTATGGAGGAGGAGGAGCTCGGCGAGCTGGTCGAGGCGTTCGAGACGACGGCCGCCGACCTGGTGGCCGCGCGCGGCGGGCGGCTGATCAAGACCCTCGGCGACGAGGTGCTGTTCGCGGCGGACGACGCGGGCACGGCGGCCGAGATCGGGCAGCGGCTGATCGAGACGATGGCCAACGACGAGACGATGCCGGAACTGCGGGTCGGCATGGCGTTCGGCACGGTGACCACCCGTATGGGCGATGTCTTCGGTACGACCGTCAACCTGGCGTCCCGGCTGACCTCGATAGCGCCGCCGGACGCCGTCCTCGTGGACAGCGCCTTCGCGGAGGAGCTGATCCGCACCGGGGAGGCGCCCGCCTCGGAGGCGGAGGCGGCCGAGCGGGCCGCGGCCGCCGAGAAGGAGGGCGAGGAGCCGCCGACGTACCGCTTCGCGCTGCAGCCGATGTACCAGCGGCCGGTGCGTGGACTCGGCGTGGTGTCGCCCTGGCTGCTCGGCCGGCGCGACGACGGCCGCGCGTAACGGATCACCTCAGGAGCCCCGGAGGCGGCGGCTCACCCGAGGAGCCCCCGGATGTAGCGGCTCACCCGAGGAGCCCCCGGACGTAACGGCTCACCCCAGGAGTCCCCGCCCCAGGCACAGGTGGATGACCGGCAGGCACAGTCCCGGGTCGGGATCGTCGGGCTGCCCGGACGGCGGTGGAGTCGGCGGCGCGGTGGAGTGGGACGGGGCCGGCGCGGGCGCCGGGGGAGCCGGGACCGGTGCCGCGGTGGACGGCGGCGGGGCGGTGGGAGGCGTGGTGGTCCGCCCGGAGGCGGGGGCCCCGGCGGCGGGCGCGGGCGGAACCGGAATCGGCGACGCGGTGACGGCGGCCGACGGGCCGGGGCCGACGGCCGTCGTCGCCGGGACCGGGCCGGCGCTCACGCCGCCCATGACGTCCGCGGCGGAGGGACGGGGCCGCGGGGCGGCGGAGACGGTGGCGGCGGCGCCGGCCGACCGCTCGGCGACGGTACGGCGGCCGGGGTCGTCGCCGGTGCGGGGGCCGGCCTGCGCGGTGCCGAGCCCGGGGACATCGGCCTCGGGGGCCAGCCGGACGAGACCGAGCACGCCGGCGGCCAGGGCGAGGCCGCCGGCGGCGAGCAGCACGCGCCGGTGGCGGGGCCTGCGGTGCCTGCCGCCCGCGGTGGTCTGCTCTTGCGTGGTGGTGCGCTCGTCCGCGGTGGTCTGCCCTTCCGCCGTGGTCTGCTCTTCGCGCGCCGCTATGTCCGTCATCACGCCTCCCGGTCCTGCGCCCCCATGCGCCGTGGCGCACGCACGCTATGCGCTCCCCCGCACGGATGACCCGGCTTTGGGCGGGATGTCACTCGAACGGGTGCCCGGTGGTCCCTGCGCCCCCGGTCCGGCCCTTTTCCGGACGCGCCCGGCCTGCGATGATCGGGCCGTTGTCTTCTGTTAACCCGCGTTAACTTGGAGGGTGTCATGAGCGAGGAGCGGTTCGGGGAGTTCGTGCTGGTGCGGCGGCACGGGGACGAGGGTGCCCGGCATGTCGCGGAGCTGGCCCTCGACCGGCCCAAGGCCATGAACGCGGTCTCCACCGGGATGGCCCGCTCGATCGCCGCCGCGTGCGAGGCGCTCGGCTCCGACCGGGACGTACGCGTGGTGGTGCTGACGTCGACGCACGAGCGGGCGTTCTGCGTGGGCGCCGACCTGAAGGAGCGCAACTCCTTCTCCGACGCCGATCTGGTACGGCAGCGGCCGGTGGCGCGCGGTGCGTACACCGGCGTGCTGGAACTGCCGGTGCCGACGATCGCGGCGGTGCACGGCTTCGCGCTCGGCGGCGGCTTCGAGCTGGCGCTGTCCTGCGACCTGATCGTGGCCGACCGTACGGCCGTGGTGGGGCTGCCGGAGGTGTCGGTGGGCGTCACCCCGGGCGGCGGCGGCACACAGCTGCTGCCGCGGCGGGTGGGCGCGGCGAAGGCCGCCGAGCTGATCTTCACGGCGCGTCGGCTGGAGGCCGCGGAGGCGGCCGGGCTGGGCCTGGTGGACCACCTGGTCGACGCCGGCCAGGACCGCGAGGAGGCGCTGTCGCTGGCCGCGCGCATCGCCGGGAACTCCCCGGTGGGGCTGCGCGCGGCGAAGCGGGCACTGCGCCTGGGGCACGGGCTGGACCTGCGGGCCGGCCTGGAGGTCGAGGACGCGGCGTGGCGTTCCGTGGCGTTCTCCGGCGACCGGGCGGAGGGCGTGGCGGCCTTCAACGAGAAGCGCAGGCCGCAGTGGCCGGGGGAGTGAGGACGGTTCGCGTGCTGGGGGCGCCCGACGAGACCGCTCCACCCCTGCCCAGGGGACCCCGACCCGCACCCACACACACCTGTTCGCCCCATTAACGCACCTATTCGCCCGAAACCTCCCTAGCCTGGAGCAATGGGTGAGGACAGGCGGCTGGCCGCTGTGGTGGCTCTGGCGCAGGGGATGGCCGCGGCGCACAGCCCGCGGGAGTCGTGGCGCGCGGCAGCACTCGGCGGGTGCCGCGCGCTGGCCGGGAGCTTCGCAGCGCTGTCGGTGTGGGAGCGGGACCTCGGGCGGCTGCGGGTCCTGGTGAACGTGGGGGACCGGGCTGCGGAGGAAGAGGAGTTCCCGGTGGACGAGACGTACCCCGTCCACCAGTTCCCGGAGATCACCGAGTTCCTGCACGAGCGCTGGGCGGCGGGCGGTGAGCCCAACGCCTGGGTGGAGACCGCCGAGGGGCCGACGGCGGGCCATGCCGGCTACTGCCACCAGCGGGTCGCCGCGCTGCGCCGCCGGGGCCGCGGGTTCTGCGTGGTCGCGCCGATCGTCATGCACGGCCGCGCCTGGGGTGAGCTGTACGTCGCGCGCCGGGCCGGCTCTCCCGCCTTCGACCGCGGTGACGCGGACTTCGCGACCGTGCTGGCCGCGGTGGCCGCCGCCGGCCTGGCGCAGACGGAGCGGTTGCAGGAGGCGCGGCGGCTGGCCTTCACCGACGCGCTGACCGGGCTGGCGAACCGCCGTGCCGTGGACGCCCGCCTGGACGAGGCGATCGAGCGGCACCGCAGGGAGGGGGCGGTGGTCAGCCTGGTGGTGTGCGACGTGAACGGGCTCAAGAACGTCAACGACACCCTCGGTCACGCGGTGGGCGACCGCCTGCTGGAACGGTTCGGCTCGGTGCTGTCGCTGTGCGGGGCCATGCTGCCGGGGGCGCTGGCGGCCCGGCTCGGCGGCGACGAGTTCTGCCTGCTGGTCGTCGGACCGCCCGCCGAGGACGTGGTGAAGGTGGCCGACGAGCTGTGCCGCAGAGCCGCCGAGCTGGAGCTGGGGGAGGGCGTGGCCTGCGGGGTCGCCTCCACCGAGGAGCCGATCGGCCCGCTGCACTCGGCCCGTCGCCTCTTCCGTCTGGCGGACGCCGCCCAGTACCGTGCCAAGGCCGAACGCTCCGCCCGCCCGGTGGTGGCCGGCCAGGAGGGCCCGGACGACCCGGTGATCCGCCTGGCGGACCAGGCCACGGCGGAGGCGGCCCCGGAACGCCGTGCCTTCCGGGGCCGGCTGTAGGAAGTCTCCGTCAGGAAGTCTCCGTCGCCTGCGGCAGGCGCCCCGCGGTCTGCGAAAAGCGCCGTGCGGCCTGGTAAGGGGCGGACCCGCGACCCGCTGGTGACATCTTCGTCTTCAATGCGTACGCTCCTGAATATGGATATGCACACTGTGGTGGTGGGGACGTCCGGGGTGACCGCGTCCGACGTTCTCGCGGTCGCGCGCGACGGCGCACGTGTCGAGCTCTCCGAGGAGGCCGTGGCCGCCCTCGCCGCGGCCCGCGGGATCGTGGACGCGCTGGCGGCCAAGCCGGAACCCGTCTACGGCGTCTCCACCGGTTTCGGCGCCCTGGCCAGCCGCCACATCAGCCACGAGCTGCGCACCCAGCTCCAGCGCAACATCGTCCGCTCCCACGCCGCCGGCATGGGACCGCGGGTCGAGCGCGAGGTCGTCCGCGCGCTGATGTTCCTGCGGCTGAAGACCGTCTGCTCGGGTCACACCGGTGTCCGGCCCGAGGTCGCGCAGACCATGGCGGACATCCTCAACGCCGGTATCACGCCCGTCGTCCACGAGTACGGCTCCCTCGGCTGCTCCGGCGACCTCGCCCCGCTGTCCCACTGCGCCCTGACCCTGATGGGCGAGGGAGAGGCCGAGGGCCCGGACGGGGCCGTCGGGCCCGCCGGCGAGCTGCTCGCGGCGCACGGCATCGCGCCCGTCGAGCTGCGCGAGAAGGAGGGCCTGGCGCTCCTCAACGGCACCGACGGCATGCTCGGCATGCTGGTGATGGCGCTCGCCGACCTGGACCGGCTGTACAAGTCCGCCGACGTCACCGCGGCCCTGTCGCTGGAGGCGCTGCTCGGTACGGAGAAGGTGCTCGCGCCCGAGCTGCACGCCATCCGGCCGCACCCGGGCCAGGGCGCCAGCGCCGCCAACATGCTCGCCGTGCTCAAGGGCTCCGGCCTGACCGGGCACCACCAGGACGACGCGCCCCGCGTCCAGGACGCCTACTCGGTGCGCTGCGCCCCGCAGGTCGCGGGCGCCGGACGGGACACCCTCGCGCACGCCCGCCTGGTCGCCGAACGGGAGCTGGCCTCCGCCGTCGACAACCCCGTCGTCCTGCCCGACGGGCGCGTCGAGTCCAACGGCAACTTCCACGGCGCCCCGGTCGCCTACGTACTGGACTTCCTCGCGATCGCCGCCGCCGACCTCGCCTCCATCGCCGAGCGGCGCACCGACCGGCTGCTGGACAAGAACCGCAGCCACGGACTGCCGCCGTTCCTCGCCGACGACGCCGGCGTGGACTCCGGGCTGATGATCGCCCAGTACACACAGGCCGCGCTGGTCAGCGAGATGAAGCGGCTCGCCGTACCGGCCTCCGCCGACTCCATCCCGTCCTCCGCCATGCAGGAGGACCACGTGTCCATGGGCTGGTCGGCCGCGCGCAAGCTGCGCACCGCCGTCGGCAACCTCGCGCGCGTGATCGCCGTGGAGCTGTACGCGGCGACGCGGGCGATCGAGCTGCGGGAGGGTCTGACGCCCGCGCCCGCCTCGCAGGCCGTCATCGAGGCCGTACGGGCCGCCGGGGTCCAGGGGCCGGGCGCGGACCGGTTCCTGGCGCCCGACCTGGCCGCGGCGGACGCGTTCGTGCGTGACGGGCGGCTGGTCGCGGCGGTGGAGACCGTCACCGGCCCGCTGCGGTAGCGGGCCTTCGCTCGCGGGGCCCTGTCGCACTCCTGGTGCGGCGGGGCCCCGTTGCGTTCGGCGGCGGCCGGAGGTCCGCGGCGGGTGGGAAGCGGCGGGTCGGACGATGTGGATCAGAAGCGGCGGGTCAGAAGCCGAGCCGTTCCCGGCGTACCGAGTACACGACGAAGCCGGCGCCGAGGGAGAGGAAGACGCTCCCGCCGACGACGTACGGCGTGGTGTCGGGGCTTCCGGTGTCGGCGAGTTGGGCGCCGGAGAGCCCCGGGCCGTCCACGGCGGAGGTGTCCGCCGCGTTGTTCGCCGCCCGGGCCTGTGTCGTCGTGGCGTCCTGTGCTCTCGCCGGAGTCTCGGACGACGCGTTGGCGGACGGAACGAACCACAGGGCGCCCAGAAGGGTCGCCGCGGCGGTGGCGGTCAGCAACGAGCGGCGGGCGGATGACACGGACTATCGATCCCCTTGTGGCGCTGGCGAATTGGCCGGCGAATTGGCCGCGCGGGCCAATGCTTGGGGGCGATGCTAATGAAAGGCGCGGGTCGCGGGAAAGTTGTGGGAGCGGGGAGCCTTACGCTCCCGGCATGACCACTGAAGAGACATCACGTTTTGTGCGGCTTCGCGTGGAACTCGTGCTGGAGGTCGACGACGAACAGGCCGTGACGGCGGCGGCGCTGCGGCGCCTGGCCCAGGACCCGGAGATGCCGGAGGAGGAGCGCACGCAGGCCGAGGGGGCTGTGACGGAAGACACCGCCGAGGCGCTCGCCTATCTCGTCGACCCGTTCGACCTGGTCAGCGAGGTGCCGGGGGTGGAGTTGCAGCAGGCGTCCTGGTCGAGTGAGCGGATCGACTACGACCCGGACTCGCCGGACTGGGACCTGGACGAGGATGATGGCGACGAGGACGAGGACGACGAGGCGCACACCGGCTGACGCCGCGCAGGGGGTTTCCACGACCCCGGGCGGCAACCGCCGTCCGGGGTTTCGTCGTCTCAGGGGGCGCGCACGGACCGACACCCGCACCAACAGTCCGCCCGGCGGACGTGGTGTGTCCCACACCTCAGAGGAATGCGGAACGGGACGAACCGGTCGTAGCGTTGAACGTTCTTACGGGGCACTCGGGGTTTTCGGGATTTCGGCAACGATGGAGAAGCGTGTGATGACGGAGGGTAAGCGGCGCAAGGGTCTGATGGCCGCGTCCGCACTGCTCGGCGGGGTGCTGGTGCTCACCGGCTGTTCCGGCGGCGAGAAGGCGTCCGCCGGTGGCGGCGGCACCGACACCTCGGCCAAGGTCGACGAGGCGGCAGCCCAGAAGTCGTCCGAGGCGCAGATCACGATCACACCGAAGGACGGCTCCGACAACGCCTCCATCAACAACTCCGCGACCGTCACGGTGAGCAAGGGCACGCTCACGAACGTGACGATGACGTCCACCGACGGCAAGCAGGTCGCCGGCCAGCTGTCCGCGGACAGGACCAGCTGGAAGCCGAGCGTCCAGCTGCAGCGGTCGACCACCTACAAGGTCGCGGCGGAGGCCACCGACAAGGACGGCCGGGTCGCCCACGAGAACGCCTCCTTCACCACCGTCTCCCCGGCCAACAGCTTCATAGCGAACTTCACGCCGGAGGACGGCGCCACTGTCGGCGTCGGCATGCCGGTGTCGATCAACTTCAACAAGGCGATCACCAACAAGGCGGCCGTCCAGAAGGGCGTCACCGTCACCTCCAGCAGCGGCCAGGAGGTCGCCTGCCACTGGTTCAACGCCAACCGCATGGACTGCCGCCCCGAGCAGTACTGGCAGGGCGGCTCCACCGTCACCCTCAAGCTCGCCCTGGACGGCGTCGAGGGCGCGCCCGGTGTCACGGGCGTGCAGCAGAAGACGGTCTCCTTCCACATCGGCCGCAACCAGGTCTCCTACGTCGACGCGAAGACCAAGCAGATGAAGGTCACGCAGGACGGCAAGGTCATCAAGACCATCCCGATCTCCGCCGGCGCGCCCGACCACAAGACGTACCAGGGCCAGATGGTGATCTCCGAGAAGTTCAAGGAGACCCGGATGAACGGCGCGACGGTCGGCTTCACCGACGACGACGGCAAGGGCGAGTACGACATCAAGGACGTGCCGCACGCCATGCGCCTGTCGAACTCCGGCACCTTCATCCACGGCAACTACTGGGGCGCGAAGTCCATCTTCGGCTCGGTCAACACCAGCCACGGCTGCGTGGGCCTGTCCGACACGAAGGGCGCCAACGACCCCTCGACCCCGGCCGCGTGGTTCTACACCCACTCCCTGGTCGGTGACGTCGTCGTCGTGCAGAACACCGGCGACAAGACGGTCGCCCCGGACAACGGCCTCAACGGCTGGAACCTGAGCTGGTCCGCCTGGAAGGCCGGCTCGGCGCTCTGAGCGAGGCTCTGACGCTCCACTGAGGCGGCCGTCCCCCGGAAACCCGGGGGACGGCCGCCTTTCCGCTCCCGTACGCTGCCGCGCATGATCCGCCTGGAACGCCTCCGCCCCGACCACGCGGACGCGCTGCTGTCCTTCGAACGCGACAACCGCGCGTACTTCGCCCGCACGATCCCCGACCGCGGCGACGCCTACTTCACCGACTTCCCGGCCCGCCACGCGGCGCTCCTCGCCGAACAGAACGCGGGCGTCTGCCACTTCCACGTCATCCTCGACGCCGAGGGCCGCCTCGCCGGCCGCGTCAACCTGATGGACGCGGCCGCGGGCACCGCCGAACTCGGCTACCGCGTCGGCGAACGCTTCACGGGGCGGGGGGTGGCGAAAGCGGCGGTGGCAGAGGTCTGCCGCCTCGCGGCCGGCACATACGGCCTGTCATCCCTGACGGCACGGACCACCCTGGACAACGCGGCCTCCATGGCCGTACTGACGGGCTCGGGCTTCACGGCGGTGGGGGACACGATCGTCGGCGGACGGCCCGGCAGACGCTTCGAACGCCGGCTGCCCTGACCCCGGCCTGCGTTCTCATCCTTCTCTCACAGCGCCCTTATCCCACCGTCACGCGCCCCGCCTAGCTTGCCCCGCATGTTCTTCACCTACCTCAGGCGCGAGTTGCGGCGCCGTAGAAAGGCGGCCCTCGTCGTCGCCTCCGGGCTTGCGCTGGGGATCGCGCTCGTCATCGTCGTCAACTCCGTGTCGGCCGGCATGGGGAAGGCGCAGGACACGGTGTTGCAGTCGCTGTACGGGCTGGGCACCGACATGACCGTCACCAAGGCCGCCGCGCCCGCGGCCGACGGGGCGCAGCGGCCGCGGTTCCGGTTCGGGGCGCGGGACAGCGGGGACAGCACCGAGCAGAGCAGTGACCGGGTGATGGTCCAGGGCTTCCAGACGCTGGCCTCCTCCACCGTCACCCAGGTCGGGAAGCAGAGCGGGGTCGCCGATGCCGTCGGCGGCCTGAGTCTGCAAGTGCTCAAGGTCAGCGGCCAGTTCAGCCGGGGGGAGTTCCAGCAGCACCGCAGCGGCGGCGGCCCGCGCGGGTACGGGCAGTCCGGCGGGGAAGTCAAGGGCGGCGGCGCCGACTTCGACGTCAACTCCTACTCCGTCTACGGCACCGACGTCACCAAGCCCGCCCTCGGGCCGCTGACCTCCTCGAAGATCAGCAGTGGGCGGACCTTCCGGGCCTCGGAGAGCAACGCCGCCGTCGCCGTCGTCGACTCCGCGTACGCCAAGGAGAAGAAGCTCGCCGTCGGGTCCGGCGTGACCGTCAAGGGCGTCACGTTCTCCGTCGTCGGCGTCGCCACCGCCGACAGCGGGGACCCTGCCGCCAATCTCTACATTCCGCTGAAGCGGGCGCAGACCCTCGCCGGGGCCGCGGACAAGGTCACCACCGTCTACGTCAAGGCAACCGACTCCCAGCGGATCGACAGCGTCAAGGCGGCGATTCAGAAGAACGTCTCCGGGACCACCGTCACCACCTCCGCCGATCTCGCCGACACCGTCTCCGGGTCCTTGTCCACCGCCTCCTCCCTCGCCACCAGCGTCGGCACGTGGCTGTCCATCGTGGTGCTCATCGCCGCGTTCCTCGTCGCCGGGCTGCTCACCTCCTCCGCCGTGTCGCGGCGGGTGCGGGAGTTCGGCACGCTGAAGGCGCTCGGCTGGAAGTCGAGGCGGGTCACCGGGCAGGTCGTCGGGGAGGCCGTCGTCAACGGGCTGCTCGGCGGGGTGCTCGGCATCGCGCTGGGACTGGCGGGGGCGTACGCCGTCTCCGCCGTCAGCCCCACGCTGCAGGCCCAGTTGGGCGGCGGGAGCGGCAACGGCGGCGGCTTCGGCGGGCCCGGCCGGCACGTCGCCGAGCGCACGCTGGACGTCGCGCTCACCGCGCCCGTGTCCCTCACCACCGTCGTGCTCGCCGTCGGCCTCGCCGTGGCCGGCGGGCTGATCGCCGGGGCGTTCGGCGGCTGGCGGGCTTCGCGGCTGCGCCCGGCGGACGCGCTGCGCCGCGTCGCATAGCAGCCCGTCCGGCCCGGACGCCGCCCCGCCGAGCGGACGCTCGCCTCCACCCGCCCACCCGACCCAGGGACACCCCATGTACGAACTCAACGGCGTCACCAAGCGCTACACCCGCGGCAAGGACACCGTCCACGCCCTCGACGGCGTCGACCTCACCATCCACGACGGCGACCGGCTCGTCATCCAGGGCCCGACCGGCGGCGGCAAGTCCACGCTGCTGCAGATGCTCGGCGGGCTGGACCGGCCGACCTCCGGCGACGTCGTCCTCGACGGTGTCGATCTGGCCAAGTTGCCGGAGGCCCGGCTCACCCGGGTGCGCAGCGAGACCATCGGTTTTGTCTTCCAGTCCTTCAACCTCATCCCCACGCTGACCGCGCAGGAGAACGTCGAGACCGCCCTCGTACCCCTCGGGGTGAAGACGAGGGAACGGCGGGAGCGGGCCGCCGAGGCGCTCGCCTCCGTGGGGCTCGGGGAGCGGCTCGGGCATCTGCCGGGCGAGATGTCCGGCGGCCAGCAGCAGCGTGTCGCGATAGCCCGCGCGCTGGTCAAGCGGCCGAAGGTGCTGCTCGCGGACGAGCCCACCGGCAACCTCGACGAGGGCATGCGCGACGAGGTGATGGAGGTGCTGGAGCGCATGTGGAAGGAGCACGGGCTGACCTTCGTAATGGTCACTCACGACTCCGCGCTGGCACGGAAAGCACCCCGGCTCGCGATCCTGCGCAAGGGTCGGATCGCGGTGACGGAAAACGCCAACTCATGACGTAGGGCCGTATTGAGGCACTGATCACCCCCCGGCATACTGCGGGCTCCGGGGGGTTGACGTGCGGACGTACGAGACTGCCCCCGGCCGGGTGACAGGGGAAATCACCCGGTACCCAGCAAGGGGGAGTTTTGCGCAGACAAGTGAAGAACGCGGGCGCGGTCGCTGTTGCCGCCGCGGCCGCGACAGCGCTCGCCGCGGGCATGACCAGCCCGGCGGCGGCCGCCCCGCACACGCAGCGCGCGACCGGCGCCGCCCAGGCCCGGCCATCGCTGAAGACCACGCACCGCATCACCCTCATCACCGGTGACCGGGTCGCCGTCGACGCCGAGGGACGCGTCGCCGGCCTGGAGCGGGCCAAGGGCCGCGAGAACATACCCGTTCAGATCCGCACCGTCCGCGGGCACACCGTGGTCCTGCCCGCCGACGCGGCCCGCATGGTCGCCACCGGCGTGGTCGACCAGCGGCTGTTCGACATCACCGAGCTGACCCGGTCGGCGACCCTCAAGGCCCAGAAGAACGGCCTGAAGGTCATCGTCGCCTACCGGGGCGCCGCCGCCACCGCCCGCGCGGAGGTACGCGAGGCCGGCACCCTGCGCCGGACGCTGACGACCTTGAACGCCGACGCCGTGCAGACACCGCAAGCCGAGACGCCCGCACTGTGGGACGCCGTCACGAACGGCGGCCGCACCGCCTCCGGCATCGCGCACGTCTGGCTCGACGGCGTCCGCAGGGCCAGCCTCGACACGTCGGTGCCGCAGATCGGCGCACCGGCCGCGTGGGCCGCCGGGTACACCGGCAAGGGCGTGAAGATCGCCGTCCTGGACACGGGCGTCGACGCCTCCCACCCCGACCTGAAGAGCCAGGTCGTCGCGGCGAAGAACTTCTCCGCCGCCAAGGACGCCACCGACCACTTCGGCCACGGCACGCACGTCGCGTCCATCGCGGCCGGCACCGGCGCCAAGTCGGGCGGCAAGTACAAGGGCGTCGCGCCCGGCGCGCGCATCCTCAACGGCAAGGTCCTCGACGACAGCGGCTCCGGTGACGACTCCGGCATCCTCGCCGGCATGGAGTGGGCGGCCCAGCAGGGCGCCGACGTCGTCAACCTCAGCCTCGGCGGCCCCGACACGCCCGACATCGACCCGCTCGAGGCCGAGGTGAACAAGCTGTCCGCCGACAAGGGCATCCTGTTCGCGATCGCCGCGGGCAACGAGGGCCCGGAGTCGATCGGTTCGCCGGGCAGCGCGGACGCCGCGCTCACCGTCGGCGCCGTCGACGGCAAGGACAAGCTCGCCGACTTCTCCTCCACCGGTCCGCGCGCCGGCGACGGCGCCATCAAGCCGGACGTGACCGCGCCGGGCGTCGACATCACCGCCGCCGCGGCCAAGGGCAGCGTCATCGACCAGGAGGTCGGCGAGAACCCGGCCGGCTACCTGACCATCTCGGGTACGTCGATGGCGACCCCGCACGTCGCGGGCGCCGCCGCGCTGCTGAAGCAGGAGCACCCCGACTGGGGGTACGCCGAGCTGAAGGGCGCGCTGACCGGTTCCGCGAAGGGCGGCGCGTACACGCCGTTCCAGCAGGGCAGCGGCCGTATCGCCGTGGACCGGGCCATCAAGCAGGCCGTCGTCGCCGACCCGGTGTCGGTGGGCTTCGGCACGCAGGCCTGGCCGCACACCGACGACAAGCCCGTCACCAAGCAACTGACGTACCGCAACCTCGGCAAGAGCGACATCACGCTGAAGCTGTCCGCGTCGGCCACCGACCCCAGGGGCAAGGTGGCCCCGGCCGGCTTCTTCACGCTCGGCGCGAGCAGCGTGACGGTCCCCGCCGGCGGCAGGGCCTCGGTGGACCTCACCGTCGACACCAAGCTGGGCGGCACCCTCGACGGCGCCTACTCGGCCTACGTGACGGCGAGCGGCGGCGGGCAGAGCGTGCGGACCGCCGCGGCCGTCCAGCGCGAGATCGAGTCGTACGACGTCACCGTCAGGCACATCGGCCGCGACGGCAAGGCGACCGACGGCTACCTCACCGACCTGTTCGGCTACGCCGGCCTGGCCCAGGACCGGCACTACCAGCCGCCGGTCGTCGCCTCCGGCACCACCACGCTGCGCGTGCCCAGGGGCACCTACCTGCTGGACGCGTGGATCGCGAAGGACTTCAGCCAGTTCAAGGGCGGCATCGACTGGCTCGTGCAGCCCAAGCTGGACGTCACCAGGAACCTGACGGTCACCCTCGACGCACGCACCGCCAAGAAGGCCGACATCACCGTCCCGGACCGCGCCGCCAAGCCGCTGTCCGCGACCGTCGACTACGCCTACGACGCCGCCGGCGTCCTCGCCGGGTTCAGCCAGACGTCCTTCGCGGACGTGCGGATGGCCGCGCTCGGCCCGGACGTCACCGGCCTGACCCAGACCTGGAACGGCCAGTGGACCAAGGGCGCCAGGGCCGAGTACGACGTGGCCACCAGCGCCGAGGTCAAGCGCGTCCAAGGCGGCAAGGTCCGCCACTTCACGGCCCGCGAACTCACCACCGTGCGGGCGAACCTCGGTGCGTCCGCCCCTGGCAAGACCGGCGGCCTGACCGCGCTCGGCTTCCTGCCGGGCGACGTCGCCGTCGGGACGGCGGTGGCGCAGAAGCTGCCGGGCACGCGCACGCTGTACCTGTCGACGGCCGACAAGATCCAGTGGACGTTCGGCTTCGAGCAGTACGCGGGCAAGGACGCCGACGGCTTCCCGGTCGTGGACGCCGCCTACGGTCCCGGCGACCCGCAGACCCTCGCCGCGGGCAGGACGTACACGAAGACCTTCAACACCGCGGTCTTCGCCCCGCACGTCGACGCCGACTACGGCGTCTTCCGCGAGGGCAACACCCTCTACGGCATGCTGCCGCTGTTCGCCGACGGCAGCGCGCACGCCGGGGCGTCGGCCCTCACCGGGGCGACCACGACGCTGTACCGCAACGGCAAGAAGGCCGGCTCCAACCATGACCCGCTCACCGGCGACGGCCAGTTCACGGTCCCGGCCGGCGACGCGGCCTACCGGCTGTCCGCGTCGGCGAGCCGCAGCGCCAAGGTCGCGGGCGTGTCCACCCGGATCGACGCGAGCTGGACCTTCCGCTCCGCGAAGCCCGCGTCCGGCCGGCAGGCCAGGCTGCCCGTCTCCACGGTCCGCTTCAACGCCGCGACCACGCTGGACGGCAAGGTCGCCGCGGGACGCACGGCCACCTTCCCCGTCGTCGTCGAGGGCGCGGCCGCCGGCCGCGACCTGAAGTCCCTGACGGTGTGGGCGTCCTACGACGGCGGCAAGACCTGGAAGAAGGTCCAGGTGAAGAAGGGCACGGTCACCCTGAGGAACCCGGCGGCCGGCAGGTCCGTCTCCTTCCGCGCCGCCGTCAGCGACAAGAAGGGCGACACGGCGACGATCACGGTCTTCAACGCGTACTACGGCAAGTGACCCGGTCGCACTGACCGACGGCCACTGAACACCCCGCCCGCCGCAGCGAGTTCCCGCGGCGGGCGGTGGTGTGTCCGCAGCGGCGGATCAGCCGTGGTGGGGCGTCGACTCCGTGCCCGCGCGGGTCGCGTCCGTGCCCCAGCTGGCCAGCAGGCGCAGTGATTCCGCCGACGCCGAGCCCGGCTCGGCGTGGTAGGTGATCAGCGACTGCTCACTGCCGTCGGTCAGCCGGAACGACTCGAACTGCAGGGCCAGATCGCCCACCAGCGGGTGGTGCAGATGCTTGACGCCGTGGGTCTTGTCCTTCACGTCGTGCGTCGCCCACAGTCGGCGGAAGTCCTCGCTCTTCACGGACAGCTCCCCGACCAGCGCCGACAGCCGCGGATCGTCCGGATAGCAGCCGGCGTCCATGCGCAGCGCGCACACGATGTCGATCGCCTTCTGCTCCCAGTCCACGAACAGCTCACGGTACTGCGGGCGCAGGAACGTCAGCCGCGCCCAGTTCCGCTCCGCCGCCGGCAGCTCCGCCCAGTCCCCGAAGAGGGCCGCGGCCATGGAGTTCCAGGCCAGGATCTCCGCGCGCCGCCCCACGACGTACGCCGGGACGCCGTCCATCACGTCCAGCAGTTGCCGCAGCGCCGCCCGCACCTGCTGCGGACGCGCCGCCGGCTTCTTCTTGTGCCGCTTGGGCTTGGCCAGATGCGTGAGGTGCGCGTGCTCGGCGTCCGTGAGCCGCAGCGCGCGGGCGATGGAGTCCAGCACCTCCGCCGACACGTTCCGCCCGTTGCCCTGTTCCAGGCGCGTGTAGTACGCCACCGACACCCCGGCCAGCTGCGCCAGCTCCTCGCGCCGCAGCCCCGGCACCCTGCGGTGCCGGCCGTAGTCCGGCAGGCCCACGTCGGACGGCTGCAGCCGGGCCCGGCGGGTGCGCAGGAACTCGCTCAGCTCGGCGCGGCGGTCGAGCGCGGCGCCGCCGGCGGCCTCCGGCTCACCGACGGCCTCGGGCGCGGGTTCGGGCCCGGTCTCGGGCGCGGGTCCGGGCGCGGATTCGGGGTGTACGTCCATGTCGTCCAGTATTCCGGGTCGTACGCACAGGAGCCTGACCCCGCCAGTGGTACGCACGGCGTGCGTACGCAAAGCCGTGGCCTGGGTGAACGCGCGCGGCTGCGGCAGTCTGGGTGACGTGCCCGGCCGGAAGGCAGGCCGGGCGCGGACGTTTCTTGGCTAGGAGAACCCCGGCATGACCACCCCTGTCGCCGCGTACGCCGCATCCGCCCCCAAGGCGCCGCTGGAGCGCACCACCATCGAGCGCCGCCCGGTCGGTGAGCACGACGTCCTGATCGACATCAAGTACTCCGGTATCTGCCACTCCGACATCCACCAGGCCCGCGAGGGCTGGGGCGAGGCCATCTTCCCGATGGTCCCCGGCCACGAGATCGCCGGCGTCGTCGCCGAGGTCGGCTCCGGTGTCACGAAGTACAAAGTCGGCGACCGCGTGGGCGTCGGCTGCATGGTCGACTCGTGCCGCGCGTGCGAGAACTGCAAGGCCGGCCAGGAGCAGTACTGCACCGGCGGCGGCATGGTCGGCACGTACAACGCGATCGGCAAGGACGGCGAGCCCACCTACGGCGGCTACGCGCAGAAGATCGTCGTCGACCAGGACTTCGCCGTCCGCATCCCCGACGGCCTGTCCCTCGACGTCGCCGCCCCGCTGCTGTGCGCGGGCATCACCCTGTACTCCCCGCTCAAGCACTGGGGCGCCGGCCCCGGCAAGAAGGTCGCGATCCTCGGCATGGGCGGCCTCGGCCACATGGGCGTGAAGATCGCGCACGCGCTGGGCGCCGAGGTGACCGTGCTGTCGCAGTCCCTGCGCAAGAAGGACGACGGGCTGCGGCTGGGCGCCGACCACTACTACGCCACCAGCGACCCGAAGACGTTCGAGGAGCTGGCGGGCACCTTCGACCTGATCGTGTCGACGGTGTCGGCGCCGCTGGACTTCAACGCCTACCTGTCCCTGCTGAAGACCGGCGGCGCCCTGGTGAACGTGGGCGCGCCGGAGGAGCCGGTCTCGCTCAACCTCTTCTCGGTGATCGGCGGCCGCAAGACGCTCGCCGGTTCCATGATCGGCGGTATCGCGGAGACCCAGGAGATGCTGGACTTCTGCGCCGAGCACGGCTTCGGCGCCGAGATCGAGCTGATCCGCGCCGACCAGATCAACGAGGCGTACGAGCGGGTGCTGAACAGCGATGTGCGGTACCGGTTCGTGATCGACACGGCGACGATCTGACGTCTGCCGTCTGACGTCAGTCGTGAGGGCCCCGGGGTGCTGTGCGCCCCGGGGCCCTTGTGCGCGGTCGTCCGTCAGTAGTGGGTGCCGCCGTCGATGCGGATCTCGGTGCCGGTGATGAACTTCCCGTCCTCACAGGCCAGCATCGCGACGACCCCGGCGACCGCCTCGGTCCCGGCGAACCCCTCCCCGAGCGCGGGGGCGAGCTTGGTGAACAGGCTCCAGTCGGTGTCCTGCGGCAGGCCGGGACCCTGGCTCTGCTTGCTCTGGCCGGAGCCGTCGGTCATGCCGGACGAGATGGACCCGGGCTGCACCGCGGTGAACCGGATGCCCTGCTTGCCGTACTCGGCGGCCAGCGCGTGCGTCATGGACTGGATGCCGCCCTTGCTCGCCGCGTACGCCGCCATGTACGGGTGCGCGAACGCCGCGGACGTCGAGCTGAAGTTGACCACGGCCGGCGCGTCGCCCTCGAGCAGTGCCGGTATCGCCTCGCGGATCATCAGGAAGGTGCCGGTCAGGTTGACCGTGATCACCTTGGTGAAGTCGGCGAGGGACGTTACGTGGGTGTGCGAGGAGCGCAGGATGCCGGCCGCGTTGACCAGTACGTCGAGACCGCCGAGCGCGTCGAGGGCGGCGGCGACCCCCTGCCGTACGGAGTTCTCGTCGGAGATGTCGACGGCGAGGGTGGTGAGCCGGTCGGCTGCGGCGCCGGCCTTGGCGGCGGTGTCCTTCAGGCCCGCCTCGCTGACGTCGGCGGCGACCACGCGGCCGCCCTCCGCGAGCAGGCGCAGGGCGGTGGCCTGGCCGATGCCGGAGCCGGCGCCGGTGATCAGCGCGCGGCGGCCTTCGTAGCGGTTCATGTTCTCTCCCTGGGGTGCGGGCCGGTTCGGCGTGACCGACCACAGTGCACCGTACGCCTGAGTGGCACGTTTTGCCATCAAGTCACTTTGTGTCTTACGTCCCTCGGTTGGTCCCCCGCTCACGCCGTACGCTTCCTGCCATGAACCAGCCGAGGACCTCGCTCACCGAGCGCCGCAAAGCCGCCACGCAGCTCGACATCGCCCGCGCGGCGGCGGAGCTGTTCGCGGAGAAGGGGCCCGACGGCACGACCGCCGAGGAGATCGCGGCCCGCGCCGGGGTCGCGCTGCGGACCTTCTACCGGTACTTCCGCAGCAAGCAGGACGCGGTCGCCCCCCTGCTCGCCTCCGGCGGCGACCGCTGGCGCACGCTGCTCGCGGAGGCCGGCCACAGGGCCGGGGACGGGGTCGGGGACGGGAAGGGGGCCGGGGCCGGGGACGGGAATGGGGCGGCGGGGGAGGCCGGGGACGGTGGTGGGTCGGTGGGGGCCGGTGGCGGGGGCGGGCTCGCTCAGGCTCTGGAGGCTGCCGTCGTCGCCTCCCTCACACCGCCGGACGACACGGCGAGGGAGGCCCTGCGCTGGACCCGCGGCCTGCTCAGGGTCGCGGAGTCGGACCCGGCCCTGCGGTCGGTCTGGTACGACGTCAACCGTGAGTCGGAGGAGAAACTCCTTCCGGTCCTCGCGGAGCTGGCCGGCCCGGATGCCGACCCGCTGCACCTGCGCCTCCTCGCCGCCGCGGCGACCGACGCGATCCGTGTGTCCCTGGAAACCTGGGCGACGACGGACGCCGGCACCACCGGCGAGGGCTCCCCGGCGGAACTGGCGGTGCGCTGCCTGCGGGAAGTGGCCGCAGGGCTACGGCTTCTGGCGTGAGGACCCGGGCACGGAATCGCCCGGAGCCCTCATGCGTTGAGCACGGTGGGCAAGCTGACGAGTTTTGGAGGGTCGCAATGGCTGCGCAGACGCAGAGGGCCGTGCTGGCGGGCGGATGTTTCTGGGGCATGCAGGAACTGATCCGCCGGCTCCCCGGCGTGACGGGGACCCGGGTCGGATACACCGGGGGTGACGTGCCGAACGCGACGTACCGTGACCACGGCACGCACGCGGAGGCCATCGAGATCCTCTTCGACCCGGCGAAGACCGACTACCGGGCCATCCTGGAGTTCTTCTTCCAGATCCACGACCCGAGCACCAAGAACCGCCAGGGCAACGACATCGGTCTCAGCTACCGCTCGGCGATCTACTACGTGGACGACGAGCAGAAGCGGATCGCCGAGGACACGATCGCGGACGTGGACGCCTCCGGTCTGTGGCCCGGCAAGGTCGTCACCGAGGTGGAGCCGGCCGGCCCGTTCTGGGAGGCCGAGCCGGAGCACCAGGACTACCTGCAGCGTTACCCGGAGGGTTACACCTGCCACTTCCCGCGCCCGGGATGGCGGCTGCCCACCCGCGCGGAGAGCTGACCGGGAGGGAGCCCGGCGGCCGGGAGAGGGCCCGGCGGAGCGGGGCTGCCGCCGTTCAGTGCGGCAGCGTCGCCGGGCTGCCTCCGTTCGCCTCGTAGCCGGCCACCGCGAGCGCCCGGTAGACGGCGAACTCGGCGGCCGGGTCGGGCGACAGCGTCCACGGCAGGGCGCCGACATGGCCGTCGACGTGCACCAGCTGGTTCATGGCCTCCGCCCAGCGCTCGGCCCGCACCAGGAAGAACACCAGCAGGTGCCGCACGTGCGCCAGCATCGGATCGTCGTGACGGGCCGCGTGCACCGCGTGCAGCGCGCCGTGGATCGCCTTGGTGACGACCTCGCTCTGGTAGAAGCTGCGGACCAGGTTCACCTCCGGCAGGTGCTCGAACACCGCGAACAGCGGCATCGCCGCCAGCAGCGAGCCCTGCGGGGCCCGCGCGGCCGCCGCCTCCGCGAACTGGTAGGCCAGCTCACGCGAGCCGTGCCACTTCTCGCACCAGTAGTGCAGGGCGGCCAGGTGCGCGCCCATGTGGTTCGGCGCGCGGTCCAGGATCTTCAGCCAGAGCTGCTCGAACTCCTCGCGCGGATACGCCAGGCCGCGCGCCACCGACAGCTCGACGACGTACGGGACCGGGTCGCCCGGCGCGAGCAGCGCCGCCTCCCCGCACGCCGCCTTCGCCTCCTCCATGATGATCCGGAAGTCGTCCGTGCCCGGCGTGGACGTCCGCCACGCCTGCTGCACCAGGAACTCGGCATGCACCGCCGCGCCGCCCGCGTCCTTGGGCCGCTCGGCCCGCCACACCCGCAGCCACTGGCCGCCCGGGACCTCCCCGACCCCGCCCGGCCGCCGCTGCAGCTCCAGCGAGGCCGCGCCCGCGAACGCCTGCACCCGCTGCCAGCGCAGCTCGCCCTGCGCCTCCGTGCCCGCCAGCAGCTGCGCCGCCGCCTTGTACTCCTGCGTGTGCTGCACGACCTCCAGCACGTCCAGCAGGTCCTCATCGGCGCCGGGCATGCGGATGTCCAGCTCCTCCTCGCGCACGAAGCCGTAGTCCGCGGGGTCCGCCGCGTCCGGGTGGCCGGGCGGGACCTGCTCGATCATGCTCCGCCGGCGCCTCAGCACCGGCAGCAGCACGACGGTCAGCATGGCCGCGGCCATCAGGGCCCAGAGAATCTGCATGGCTCCAGCGAACCAGACCGCGCCGACAATTGGCCAACCCGTTCGACGGGCCTGTGGAAAACTCCGGGACGGTCAGCGCGGCCGCCGCCGGGGCGTCATTGGGCCGGCGCGCGCACTACGCTCGGTGCCCATGAGCGACAGGCACATCAGTCAGCACTTCGAGACCCTCGCGATCCACGCGGGCAACACCGCGGATCCCCTCACCGGCGCGGTCGTCCCGCCGATCTACCAGGTCTCGACCTACAAGCAGGACGGCGTGGGCGGGCTGCGCGGCGGCTACGAGTACAGCCGCAGCGCCAACCCGACCCGTACCGCCCTCGAGGAGAACCTCGCCGCCCTGGAGGGCGGCCGCCGCGGCCTCGCGTTCGCGTCCGGACTGGCGGCCGAGGACTGCCTGCTGCGTACGCTGCTCAGCCCCGGCGACCACGTCGTCATCCCCAACGACGCCTACGGCGGCACCTTCCGCCTCTTCGCCAAGGTCGTCTCCCGCTGGGGCGTCGAGTGGTCGGTCGCCGACACCAGCGACCCGGCCGCGGTGCGGGCCGCGATCACCCCGAAGACCAAGGTCGTGTGGGTGGAGACGCCGTCCAACCCGCTGCTCGGCATCACCGACATCGCCGCCGTCGCCCAGGTCGCCCGGGACGCGGGCGCGAAGCTCGTCGTCGACAACACCTTCGCCACCCCCTACCTGCAGCAGCCGCTGTCGCTCGGCGCGGACGTCGTCGTCCACTCGCTCACCAAGTACATGGGCGGGCACTCGGACGTCGTCGGCGGCGCGCTCATCGTGAGCGACCAGGGGCTCGGCGAGGAACTGGCCTACCACCAGAACGCGATGGGCGCGGTCGCCGGGCCGTTCGACTCCTGGCTGGTGCTGCGCGGCACCAAGACCCTGGCCGTGCGCATGGACCGGCACAGCTCCAACGCGTGCAAGGTCGCCGAGATGCTCACCCGGCACGCGCGCGTGACGAAGGTCCTCTACCCGGGTCTGGAGGACCACCCCGGGCACGAGGTCGCCGCCAAGCAGATGAAGGCGTTCGGCGGCATGATCTCCTTCCGCGTCGAGGGCGGCGAGGAGGCGGCCGTCGCGGTCTGCGACCGCGCGAAGGTGTTCACGCTCGGCGAGTCCCTCGGTGGCGTCGAGTCGCTCATCGAGCACCCGGGCCGGATGACGCACGCCTCCGCGGCCGGCTCCGCCCTGGAGGTGCCGGGCGACCTGGTGCGCCTGTCCGTCGGCATCGAGAACGTCGACGACCTGCTGGAGGACCTGCAGCAGGCACTCGGCTAGACCGCCTGGATCGCCGGGAAGCTGTGGGCGGGCGGCCGGTCCGTCGGGGCGGCCGCCCGGTCCGTCGGGAGGCTGGGCGCCCGGCGCGTCCGCCGGGTCATTCACCAGCCGGTCACGGGCGGGGTCGTGTCGGACGGCGGCTCGGCCCACGGCTGCGCCGTCACCGCCCAGACGGCGAAGGCCACGGCGGCCAGGGCCAGCAGCAGCCACATCGTCCGGCGGGCTGCCGTACGCCGGTGCAGCTTGCGGGTGCCCCGGCGCACCGCCTCGCCGTACAGCTCCGGCGGCACCCCCACCGACGTCTGCTCCATGATCCGCCGGGCCTGCGCCTCACGCTCCGGCCGGTTCACGACCACCTCCCGCGGTCGCCCCGGTGGAGGGGCCACCTCCCGCGGTCGCCCCGGCGGACGCCGGGGCCGGACTCTGCGGCGGGTGCAGCAGGGTCGTCAGGGCGCGGTGGCACAGGGCGCGCACCCGGTCCACGGGGAAGCCGAGCAGCGCCGCGATCTGCTCCTCGCCGACGCCTTCGGACAGCCGCAGCACCAGGACCAGCCGCTCCTGCGGGGAGAGACGGCCCAGTGCGGCGCCGGGGCGGTGCGCGGTACGGTCGAGGAGGCCCCCGTACTGGTGCCAGGCGCCGTGGGCGAAACGCATGGCCAGGTGCCGGCGGGCGAGGTCGTAGGGGTCCTCGCCGCGCAGCCGGTCCCAGCACGCGTACGTGTGCGCGAGCGCCAGGGTGAGCAGGCGCCGGGCGCGCGGGTTGTCGTCGGGCGATTCGGCGGTCAGCAGGGTGGCGGCGTGCAGCAGCCGCCCGGCCGCCCCCGCCACGAACGCCTCGAACTCCTGGGCCCGCCGGGCACCCTGCGACGCATGCCGTTCCCGCACCGCGCCTCCCCCTGAGGGCGTCCGAAGAGAAACCGGGCCCCGGGGCCGTACCGGCGCGGGGACCCGGTCTCATATGAGGCCAGGCGCGCCCTTTCGGTCAAGAGCCACGCACGTGTTCGTCACGGCGCACGCGCGCGTCCTTGTGAAGCCCGGCCGTCAGGACGCCGTGAGGCCCGGCCGACGCAGGAGTGGTCCCCGCCGTCAGGACGCCGGCGTGCTCTCGGCCTGGGGCATGCCCTGGGCCGCGGTGCGCGCGGAGAGGGCGCCGTTGAAGCGCGTCAGGAGTGCGCAGAACGCCTCCCGCTCCTCCGGCGCCCAGTCCTCGGTCAGCTCGGCCATCAGCTGACGCCGGGAGGAGCGCACCTCCTCCAGCCGCGTCTGCCCGCGCGGGGAGAGCTGGAGGACGACCGCCCGGCCGTCCTCCGGGTGCGAGGTCCGCTTGACCAGCCCGGTGTCGACGAGCGGAGCGACCTGACGGGTGACCGTGGAGGAGTCGATCCCCATGCTCGCCGCGAGCGCCTTGACGCCCATCGGGCCTTCCTTGTCGAGCCGGTTGAGCAGCAGATACGCGGCGCGGTCCATGGAGTTGCGCACCTGCCCGACCCCGCCGAGCCGGGTCTGTTCCGCGCGGCGGGCGAACACCGCCACCTCGTGCTGGAGGGTGTCGAGAAGACCGGTGTCACCGACGGTCGTCATGTCCATCGACATTTCTGGTGTTGTGGGCATGGCCGGGGGCTCGCTTCATGAAGGCTGCTGGGTTGGGGGACAGGGTACGCGGCCCGGCCCCGGGGCGTACCGACGCTGCGCGATCCGGGTCTCGGTGGTTGGTCACGGCCGCGCCCCGCCCCCGCGAACTGCGAGACTTGAGGGATGAACCACCGCACGGCCACCACCCTTTTGCCGGTCACCCTGGACGACGTACGCGGGGCCCGGAAGATGCTCACCGGGGTCGCGCGGGTGACCGCGGTGGAGGGCAACCGCCACCTGTCGCAGCTGGTCGGAGCGCCGGTCCACTTCAAGTGCGAGAACCTCCAGCGGACCGGTTCGTTCAAGCTGCGCGGAGCCTATGTGCGGATCGCCGGGCTGCTGCCGGAGGAGCGGGCCGCCGGCGTGGTCGCCGCGAGCGCGGGCAACCACGCGCAGGGCGTGGCGCTCGCGTCGTCGCTGCTGGGGGTGCGCTCGACCGTGTTCATGCCGAAGGGCGCCCCGCTGCCCAAGATCAGCGCCACTGAGCACTACGGCGCCGAGGTGCGCCTGCACGGCCAGGTGGTCGACGAGACGCTGGCCGCCGCGCAGGAGTACGCGGCGAAGACCGGCGCGGTGTTCATCCACCCCTTCGACCACCCCGACATCATCGCCGGTCAGGGCACGGTCGGCCTGGAGATCCTGGAGCAGTGCCCGGAGGTCCGCACGATCGTCGTCGGGGTCGGCGGCGGCGGGCTGGCGGCCGGGATCGCCGTCGCGGTGAAGGCGCTGCGGCCGGACGTGCGGGTCGTCGGCGTGCAGGCGGAGGGCGCCGCCGCGTATGTGCCGTCGCTGGCGGCCGGCCGGCCGGTGGCGGTCGAGCACCCGGCGACGATGGCCGACGGCATCCGGGTCGGGCGCCCCGGCGACCTGCCGTTCGGGATCGTCGAGGAGCTGGTCGACGAGGTCCGCACGGTCAGCGAGGACGAGCTGTCCACGGCCCTGCTGCTGTGCCTGGAGCGGGCCAAGCTGGTGGTGGAGCCGGCCGGCGCCAGCCCGGTCGCGGCGCTGCTGAGCGAGCCGGGCGCCTTCGAGGGCCCGGTGGTGGCGGTGCTGTCCGGCGGCAACGTCGACCCGCTGCTGATGCAGCGCATTCTGCGCCACGGCCTGTCCGCGCAGGGCCGCTACCTGGCCGTTCGCGTCCGTCTGACGGACCGGCCGGGCGCCCTCGCGGCACTGCTCGGGGTGTTGTCGGCGGTCGACGCCAACGTCCTCGACGTGAGCCATGTACGCACCGATCCCCGGCTCGGGCTGACGGAGGCGGAGGTCGAGCTGCACCTGGAGACGAAGGGCCCCGCCCACTGCGCCGAGGTCGGCCGGGCCCTGAGCGGGGCGGGCTACACGGTCATCGGCTGACGCCCCGGACGCCCCGGACGCCCCGGACACCCCTGACACCCCGGACCGGACACCCCGGAGGCCCAGGCCCCCTCCCCGAACGCGCTGCGTCACTCGTTCGGGGAAATCCATTGAGAGACGCGATACATCGCGTTATGGTGACGTTGTTCGCAGGCTGCCGCCGGCCTTACCTCCAGCGGCCTGCCGGGCGGAACAAACCACCCGAATCTAGGCTTTCCAAAGAATCCCCGATGACGTGGAGACCCATATGCCAGGCGCCATCTACGCCGAAGGGCTGGTCAAGACCTTCGGCGACGTAAAGGCTCTGGACGGCGTCGACCTCGACGTCCCCGAGGGCACCGTCCTCGGCCTGCTCGGGCCGAACGGCGCGGGCAAGACCACCGCCGTCCGCTGCCTGACCACCCTGCTCCGCCCCGACCGCGGCCGGGCCGTCGTCGCCGGCTTCGACGTGCTCAAGCACCCCGACGAAGTGCGGCGCTCCATAGGCCTGTCCGGCCAGTTCGCCGCGGTCGACGAGTATCTGACCGGCCGTGAGAACCTGCAGATGGTCGGCCGGCTCTACCAGCTGAAGGCCAGGGCGGCGAAGGCCCGGGCCGCCGAGCTGCTGGAGCGGTTCGACCTGGCGGACGCCGCCGACCGCCCCACCAAGACGTACTCCGGCGGTATGCGCCGCCGCCTCGACCTGGCCGCCGCGCTCGTCGTCTCCCCGCCGGTGATGTTCATGGACGAGCCGACCACCGGACTCGACCCGCGCAACCGCCAGCTGCTGTGGGAGGTCATCAAACAGCTCGTCTCCGGCGGTACGACGCTGCTGCTGACCACGCAGTACCTGGAGGAGGCCGACCACCTCGCGCACGACATCGCCGTCGTCGACCACGGCCGGGTCATCGCCCGCGGCACCTCCGACCAGCTCAAGGCGCGCACCGGCGGAGAGCGCGTGGAGGTCGTGGTGCACGAGCGGGAGCACATCTCCGTGGCCACCGAGGTGCTGCGCGGCTTCGGCAAGGGCGACACCACGGTCGAGGAGCACACCCGCAAGCTGACCGTCCCCGTCACCGGCGGCGCCAAGCTGCTCGCCGAGGTGATCCGCGAGCTCGACGCCCACGGCATCGAGATCGACGACATCGGGCTGCGCCGGCCCACGCTCGACGACGTCTTCCTGTCCCTGACGGGCCACGTCGCCGAGAAGAAGGACCAGGAGACGGACAAGGAGGCCGTGAAGTGAGTGCCGTCACCGACACCGCCCGGGCGACCCCGCCGGGCAATCCGGTCAGCCAGTCCGTCCACGACTCGCTGGTCATCGCCAAGAGGAACCTGATCCGGATGTCCCGGATCCCCGAAATGGTGATCTACGGCCTGATCCAGCCCATCATGTTCGTGGTGCTGTTCACCTACGTCTTCGGTGGTTCCATGCAGATCGGCGGCAGCACCAGCGCCACCGACTACAAGAACTTCCTGATGGCCGGCATCTTCGCGCAGACCGTCACCTTCGCCACCGCCAGCTCCGGCGCCGGTATCGCCGACGACATGCACAAGGGCCTCATCGACCGCTTCCGTTCCCTGCCCATGGCGCGCGGTGCGGTGCTCACCGGCCGCACGCTCGCCGACCTCGTGCAGACGGCCCTCACCCTGGTCGTGCTCGCCGTGGTGGCGCTGCTGGTCGGCTGGCGTGTCGGGTCGGACGGTGGCACCAACGCCGCCAAGGTGCTCGCCGCGTTCCTGCTGCTGCTCCTGCTCGGGTACGCCTTCACCTGGATCGGCGCGCTGATCGGCCTGTCCGTGCGCACCCCCGAGGCGGCCACCTCCGGCGGACTGATCTGGCTCTTCCCGGTGACGTTCATCTCGAACGCGTTCGTCGACACCAGCCATATGACGCCGTGGCTGCGGCACATAGCCGAGTGGAACCCCTTCAGCGCCACGGTGCAGGCCTGCCGTGTGCTGTTCGCCAATCCCGGCCAGTCGCACTCCGACGCCTGGCCCATGCAGCATCCGGTGTGGGCGTCGCTGATCTACTCGGTACTGATCATCGTCGTCTTCCGCACCCTCGCGGTGCGCAAGTACCGCTCGGCCGCCTCCTGACCCTCCGTACGGCGAAGCCCCCGGCGTCTTCAGGACGCCGGGGGCTCGCTGTGCGGCTGGTCGGGGCGGTCAGCCCTCGTAGGGCTCGGCCTTCAGGATGCGGACCGAGGCCTTCTTGCCGTTGGGCAGCTCGTACTGCGCGTCGTCGCCGACCTTGTGGCCGATCACGCCCGAGCCGAGCGGCGACTGCGGCGAGTAGGTCTCGATGTCGGAGCTGGCGTACTCGCGGGAGGCGAGCAGGAAGGTCAGGGTGTCGTCCTCGTCGCCGTCGAAGGCGATCGTCACGACCATGCCCGGCGCGACCACGCCGTCGGAGGCCGGCGCCTCGCCGACCTTGGCGTTCTCGAGGAGCTGGGTCAGCTGCCGCACGCGGAGCTCCTGCTTGCCCTGCTCTTCCTTGGCCGCGTGGTACCCGCCGTTCTCCCGCAGGTCGCCCTCCTCGCGCGCGGCAGCGATCTTCGCAGAGATCTCCGCACGTGCGGGACCAGTAAGGTACTCAAGCTCAGCCGTGAGCTTGTTGTACGCCTCCTGGGTCAGCCAGGTGACGTTCTCGCTGGTCTGGGTCACAGGTGCTCCTCGTAGGTACTGGGATACAAAGCATCGCCCTACCCAGAAGAATGTTCCCTCATGGATGGGCGAAACCACGAGCCTAACAATTCAGCGGGCGCAGGGGGAGGACATAAGCCCTCTAATTTACGTCAACGCAGGTCAGGCCGTACGCATTCCGGGTGACGGCGTGACCTGTCAGCGCATCAGAGGTGTCATCGGCCGCTTATGCACCAACCGTGTCAGCTGTGTCGGCAGTGTCAGCTTTTGTGGCAGCCGAGCAGTTCGGCCGTCGATCCGCGCGCGGTCGTACGCAGCGTGACGACCCGGTCGATGCGGGTGTCCGGACCGGTGAAGCGGAAGTCGGCGCGGCCGACCTCGGTGCCGTCCGCCGCCTGCGAGCGCAGGGTGCAGTAGCCGTCGGTGCCGGCGTCCTTGTGGACCTCCAGATGCACCTTGACCGCGTCGGCGGAGGCGTCGAAGGTGATCACCTGGGCGCTGATGCCGCTGCCGGCCACGTAGTGGTAGCCGAACCAGCCGATCACCGCGAGCAGCACGGCGCCCAGGACCGCTCCGACGATCTTCAGGGTGCGGTCGGTGCGCACGTCCGAGGAGCGGCCGTAGCGCTCCTGCGGCAGCTGTGTGCTCGCCGTACTCATGATCGTCCTCTCGGCAGGCCCTCGGCGGGACGGGCGGGCGGGACGGACGAAGGCCCGGAAACGAACGCCCTGGGGGGAGCCGGAATTATTCGCCGCCCGATTCGGTCACTATAGAAGCCGCCCGCCCGGCACCCGACCACCGCCCCGCAACGGCGTCCCAGCGGGGCGACTCCAGCTTCATCGCGCCCGCGGACCCGCCGGGGCGCCAACCGACCCGAGGATTGAGTCTTGACTGACCAGCTGCGACTGATGGCCGTGCACGCCCATCCCGACGACGAGTCGAGCAAGGGCGCGGCCACCATGGCCAAGTACGTGTCGGAGGGGGTGGACGTGCTGGTGGTGACCTGCACGGGCGGGGAGCGCGGCTCCATCCTCAACCCCAAGCTCCAGGGCGATGCGTACATTGAAGAGAACATCCACGAGGTCCGCCGCAAGGAGATGGACGAGGCCCGCGAGATCCTCGGGGTCGAGCAGGAGTGGCTGGGCTTCGTCGACTCCGGTCTGCCGGAGGGCGACCCGCTGCCTCCGCTGCCGGAGGGCTGCTTCGCGCTGGAGGACGTCGACCACGCGGCCGGGGAACTGGTGAAGCAGATCCGCTCCTTCCGTCCGCAGGTGATCACCACCTACGACGAGAACGGCGGCTACCCGCACCCCGACCACATCATGACCCACAAGATCTCGATGGTGGCGTTCGAGGGTGCGGCGGACACGGAGAAGTACCCGGAGGACGTGTACGGCCCGGCCTACCAGCCGCTGAAGCTGTACTACAACCAGGGCTTCAACCGTCAGCGGACCGAGGCGCTGCACAAGGCGCTGCTCGACCGGGGGCTGGAGTCCCCCTACGGCGAGTGGCTGAAGCGGTGGGACGACTCCGACCGGCCCGAGCGCACGCTGACCACGCACGTTCCGTGCGCCGAGTTCTTCGAGATCCGCGACAAGGCGCTGATCGCGCACCGTACGCAGATCGATCCGGACGGCGGGTGGTTCCGGGTGCCGCTGGACCTGCAGAAGGAGGTCTGGCCGACGGAGGAGTACGAGCTGGCGAAGTCGCTCGTCGATACCTCCCTCCCCGAGGACGACCTCTTTGCGGGCATCCGCGACAATGCCTGACATGAGCGCAAGCATGAGCCTGGCCGTGACGCACCTTCTGCCCGTCGCCGCCGACAGCTTCGACAAGGACAAGGTGACTCCCGGCATCCTCGGCTTCATCGTCTTCGCGGCGATGGCGCTGGCGGTGTGGGGCCTGATGAAGTCCATGAGCAAGCACATGCGCAAGGTCGACTTCCAGGAGTCCCCGGACGCCGCGCCCTCGGGGACGAAGGGCGAGCCTGCCGGGAAGACCGAGCCGCAGCAGGGCTGAGCCGGCCCTGCCGGGGCCGGTACGGCCGAGTCGCCGGGGTCGGCCGAGTCGCCGGGGTCGGTACGGCCGAGTCGCCGGGCCGGCCGGTCCCGAGTACGGCGCGGGCGCGGCGGCCCCGATGCGGCCGAACCCGTCGGGGCCGCACCCGGCATCTCCGCTCAGCTCCTGGTCGCCACCCGCACCCCCATCACCTCCCGGGCGTGGCGGTCCGGAGTCATGCCCAGGCGCCAGGCCTGCCAGCCCGCCTCCAGGGTGATGCCGCGTTCCAGCAGCAGCTGGTAGGCCTCCAGGCAGTCGTCCAGTTTCCCGTCCCGGGCGGGATGGGAGGCGCGGGCGAGCTGGGACGCTTCCTCCTGCGCGACCGCCGTGCCGACCTCCACGCCGCCGGGCGCCGCGTACGGCAGCAGGGTGCAGCGCAGGAAGCGGGCCCAGTCCTCGCCGCGCCGGTCGCCGTAGGAGGCGAACAGGGCGGCGGCCTCGTCGCACAGCGCCAGCGCCTGCGGGGTGCGTGCGTTGCCCGCGTCCACCACCGCCAGCTCCAGGCACGTCCAGGCCTCGCCGTGCGCGACGCCGATGCGCTGGAAGTCGGCGCGGGCGTCCACCAGCAGCTGCCGGGCGAACCCGGAGTTGCGCAGGCTGCCGGTCTGCGCCGCCCGCTGGTCGCGCGTGACCCGCGCCGAGTGGTGCCGGGCGCACGCCAGGCCGTACACGTCCCGCATCCGGGAGAACATCGTCCGGGCCCGCTCCAGCTCGCGCACCGCGGGGTCCAGGTCACCGGTCTCCTCCAGTGCCTGGCCCAGGTAGTACAGCGTCCACGCCTCGCCGCGCGCGTCCTCGTTCTCCCGGTGGCGTGAGGCCGCACGGCGCAGCGCGTCCACCGCCTCGGCGGCGTCCCCGTCGACGAGCCGGGCCCGGGCCAGCTGGGTCATCGCCCACGCCTCGCCGCGCGCGTCGCGGGTGCGGCCGTACAGCTCCAGTGCCCGGCGCAGGTCGCCCTCCGCGCGCGGTACCTCGCCCATGCGCAGCCGCAGCTGGCCGAGCTGGAAATGCGCCCACGCCTCCCCGTGCACGGAGCTGCCCTCGCGGTGCAGCACCAGGGAGTCCTCCAGCAGGGGCAGCGCCTCGGCGAGCCGGCCGCGGTCGCGCTCGACGGCGGCGAGGGCGTGCATCGTCCAGGCCCGGTCCGTGGCCAGCTCCGGCGCCGCCTGCAGGTCGAGCGCCTCGCGCAGCTTGGCGGCGGCCTCGGTGAGGTTGCCCTGGTGGTGCAGGGTGATGCCGAGCGAGCACAGGGCGCGCGCGGCTCCCGCGTCGTGGTGCGCCTCCAGATACAGGTCGACCACGGACGTCAGCGTGGTGCGCGCCTTGTCCAGCTCGCCGAGCTGGCGGGCCGCGATGCCGGTGCGCCACTGCACGGAGCGGATCAGCAGACCCTGGTCGACGCTCTGCGCCAGTTCGCTG
Organism: Streptomyces sp. NPDC097129; assembly: GCF_055668065.1. Lineage (NCBI taxonomy): Bacteria > Bacillati > Actinomycetota > Actinomycetes > Kitasatosporales > Streptomycetaceae > Streptomyces > Streptomyces sp. NPDC097129. Next base: position 32,038 of record NZ_JBVOQE010000004.1, read on the forward strand.
ATCTCGCCCAGCCGGTACAGGTCGCCGCGCAGCAGGCAGTAGTCGCACAGCGCGCCCAGCAGGTTCAGCACCGCCCGCTGGTCGACGCCCTCGGCGTGCCGGAGCGTGGCGGTGATGAAGCTGGACTCGTCGTCCAGCCAGCGCAGCGCCTCGTCCAGCGAGGTGAAGCCGTGCGGGCTGAAGCGGTCCGAGCGGGTGGAGACGTTGCCGTCGACCAGCCGCAGCACCGAGTCGGCGAGGTCGGCGTAGCTGAGGATCAGCCGCTCCTGTGCGGCCGTGCGCTCGGCGGGGTCCTCCTCGTCCAGGAGGCGGGCCTGCGCGAAGGAGCGCACCAGGTCGTGCAGCCGGTAGCGGTTGCCGCGCACATGGTCGATCAGGCCGGCGCGGGCGAGTGTGGTCAGATGGCGGGTGGCCTCCGCGCGGTCGGTGGACAGCAGGGCGGCGGCCGCGGCCGCGCCGAGGGAGGCCCGGCCGGCCAGCGCCAGGCGCCGCAGCAGCCGCCGCGGCTGCTCGTCCTGGTCGGTGTAGCGCAGCCACAGGGCCCGCTCGACGGGTTCGACCGGGCCGTACGCGCCGAGGTCGCCGGCGAGCTGCCGCGGTGAGCGCGGGCCGAGGGCCGAGCCGGCCACGCGCAGCGCCAGCGGCAGCGCGCCGCACAGCTGCCGGATCCGGTCGGTGGACTCGGCGTCGTAGGGCCCGGAGCTGTCCTCGGCGGTGGCGCCGAGCAGCTCCTCCGCGGCTGCCGCGTCCAGCGCCTCGACGGGCAGGTGGTGCACCCGGGCGTCGAGGCCGGCGGGCAGCTGAAGGGGTTCGCGTGCGGTGACCAGGACGAGGCTGTCGGAGTGCTCCGGGATGAGGGCGCGCACCTGTTCGGGGTCGCCGGCGTCGTCCAGGATCACGGTGACCGGCACTCCGGTCAGATGCCGGTGGTAGAGCTCGCCGAGCCGCTTGATCTGCTGGTCGGGGGAGGAGCGCTCGCGGAAGAGCAGTTGCTCGCGGGGCGCGCCGAGCCGGTTGAGCAGGTGCAGCAGCGCGTCCCGGGTGGGCAGCGGCGCCTCTGCCGCGCCGTCCCCGCGCAGGTCGACGACGCAGGCCCCGCGGAACTGGTCGCGCAGGTCGTGGGCGGCGCGCACGGCGAGGGTGGTGCGGCCGCTGCCCGGCACGCCGTGCAGGACGACGACGGTCGGCTTGGTCCGGGTGTCGGCGCGGGCCGCCTGCACCCACTGCCGGATCCGCGCCAGCTCCGCCCGGCGCCCGGCGAACGGGCCGTCCGCGTCCGGGAGGTGGCCGAAGGACTGCTCCAGCGCCGTACGCCCGCGGGCCGCCGCGCTCTTGTCGGCGCCGCGCAGCTGCGGTCCCGCCGGTTTGCCGACCGGGCCGGTGGAGGCGGCCAGCACCCGCTGCTGATCAAGGAACGGACGGATGCCGCGCACTTCCAGCGCCGTCAGCCACTGCAGCCGCAGCTGCTCGGGGCCGCCGGGCTGGCTCACGGCGCCGGCGCGGTGGTGGGCGGCGGGCAGGTGCGTACCGGCCGCCTTGACCACGGTCGCCGCGGCTCCGGCCACCCCCGCCGTGACGCCGGCGCCGACGGCGGTGCCGGCGCCGGTGCCCAGAGCCAGGTCGGCCACGGCCGCGGCGACGGCGGCGACGGCCGCGACCAGCAGGGGAGTTGTGCCGCCCTGCTGGGCGTAGCGCTGCTTGAAGCGCAGCCGCCCGGCCTCGGACTCGTCGAGCGCCCGGGTGTAGGCCGCGTACTCCTCGCCGGCCGTCTGCGCCATGGCGTCCAGCGCGGCGCGCGCCCGTCCCAGCAGTACCTGTGCGTCACTCCGTCCGCCGGACCGACGCACCTCCTCCTCCACGGCCCGGGCCAGCAGCCGTTCGGCCTCCGCCCGATGAGCGTCCCGCATGCCTCGTCCCCCTCCGACGGCAACTCCCTTTTCTATGAGTGTCCTTCGGGACGCGCTCCGAAGCGAGAGGGGTGACGTTCCGTCACCGCGAGGAGGGTGCAGGCGCAGGCGAGTCCCGCCTCGGCCACCGCGCAGGCCAGGGCCTGGGCGAGGGCGCTGCCGGGCTGTGCCGTCGTTATGTCGAACCAGGCGTCGAGCACGGCCACGGACGCGGTCGCCGAGGCGGTCAGCCGCATCCGCGCGTCGCCGCGCAGGCCGAGCAGCGCGGTGGCGGCGCAGCCGGCCGCCATCAGCACGTCGAGGCCGATCCAGGCCAGCGACCAGTTCCGGACCTCGGCGCGGGCGGGCAGGGTCAGGGCGAGCACCGCCATCCACGGCACGAGCATCACCGCGGCCGTGCCGAGCACGATCAGCGTCCACTTCTTCCGCACGTCTGCCACCCCTTTGTTCCCCTGCGCCCCCGGTGACATGCACCGGCCCCGCATCCCCCTCGGATGCCACACCGAGCGCCACCGCATGCCTCCACAGTAGATCGCAGAGAAAATTCTGCAAAGGAAATTCGGCAGAGATCAGGGATGTATCAGGGTGGCTCAGGGTCGGTCAGGGTTACCGTGACGGCATGACCGACGGCACGCCCGAGCTGACCAGCGTCGAACGCACCGCCCTGTACAAGTCCCTCGGCAACCCGCTGCGCCGCCGGATCCTCGACTACCTCGGCCGGCACGGCGAGGCCAACTCCACCGTGCTGGCCAGGGAACTGGGCGAGTCCTCCGGCACCACCAGCTACCACCTGCGCAAACTCGCCGAGCAGCGGCTCATCGAGGAGATCCCCGAGAAGTCCGGCGGCCGGGAACGCTGGTGGCGCGCCCTGCCCTTCAGCCACACCACCCCCGACCCGGCGGCCATGCCCCCCGAGGAGTACGCGGCCGCCGTGCACCTCGCCGAGCTCAAGATCGACGTGGACACCCGGCTGTACCGCCGGGCCCACCAGGAGTACCGGGGCCCCGAGGGCTGGGCCCAGGTGCAGCGCCACGGCACCTGGATGACCAGGGACGAACTGCTCGCCTTCCTGGGCGAGTACCACGCGCTCCTCGAGCGGTACGGCCATGAGCGCGACGAGGCGCCGGACGGGGCCCGCCCGGTGGCCCTGCGTTTCTACGCCGTGGCGGACCCCGTGGGAGAGTGGAAGGGTGAACCGACTGGCGCATGAGACGTCCCCGTATCTCCTCCAGCACGCCGACAATCCGGTCGACTGGTGGCCCTGGTCCGCCGAGGCCTTCGAGGAGGCGCGCAAACGGGGCGTCCCCGTGCTGCTGAGCGTCGGGTACAGCAGCTGCCACTGGTGTCACGTCATGGCGCACGAGTCGTTCGCGGACCAGGCCACCGCCGACTACCTCAACGCCCACTTCGTCAGCGTCAAGGTCGACCGCGAGGAACGCCCCGACGTGGACGCCGTCTACATGGAGGCGGTGCAGGCGGCCACCGGGCAGGGCGGCTGGCCGATGACCGTGTTCCTCACCCCCGACGCCGAACCGTTCTACTTCGGCACCTACTTCCCGCCCGCCCCCCGGCACGGCATGCCCTCCTTCCTGCAGGTGCTCGAGGGCGTGCACCAGGCGTGGACCGACCGGCACGACGAGGTCGCCGAGGTCGCCGGGAAGATCGTGCGGGACCTGTCCGCGCGGGAGATCGCCTACGACGCCGTCGCCGCGCCCGGCGAGCAGGAACTGGGGCAGGCGCTGCTCGGGCTCACCCGGGAGTACGACCCGCAGCGCGGCGGGTTCGGCGGCGCGCCGAAGTTCCCGCCGTCCATGGTGATCGAGTTCCTGCTGCGCCACCACGCGCGTACCGGCTCCGAGGGCGCCCTGCAGATGGCGCAGGACACCTGTGAGCGGATGGGGCGCGGGGGGATCTACGACCAGCTCGGCGGCGGCTTCGCGCGCTACTCCGTGGACCGCGACTGGGCGGTGCCCCACTTCGAGAAGATGCTGTACGACAACGCCCTGCTGTGCCGGGTGTACGCGCATCTGTGGCGCGCCACGGGGTCCGAACTCGCCCGCCGGGTCGCCCTGGAGACCGCCGACTTCATGGTCCGCGAACTGCGCACCGCCGAGGGCGGGTTCGCCTCCGCGCTCGACGCCGACAGCGACGACGGAACCGGCAGGCACATCGAGGGCGCGTACTACGTGTGGACGCCGCAGCAGCTTCGCGAGGTGCTCGGCGAGGACGACGCCGAACTCGCCGCCCAGTACTTCGGCGTCACCGAGGAAGGCACCTTCGAGGAGGGCTCCTCCGTCCTGCAACTCCCGCAGACGGAAGGCGTGTTCGACGCCGACCGGATCGACGGCGTCAAGCGGCGGCTGTTCGACGCGCGCGCCCGGCGCCCCGCCCCCGGCCGGGACGACAAGGTCGTCGCCGCCTGGAACGGCCTCGCGATCGCCGCGCTCGCCGAGACCGGCGCCTACTTCGACCGCCCCGACCTCGTCGACGCCGCGCTCGGCGCCGCCGACCTGCTGGTCCGGCTGCACCTGGACGACCACGCCCGGCTCGCCCGCACCAGCAAGGACGGACGCGCCGGCGCCCACACCGGCGTACTGGAGGACTACGCCGACGTCGCCGAGGGCTTCCTCGCGCTCGCGTCCGTCACCGGCGAAGGCGTGTGGCTCGACTTCGCCGGCATCCTCCTCGACCACGTGCTGGCCCGCTTCGTCGACCCGCAGACCGGTTCCCTGTACGACACCGCGGCCGACGCCGAGCAGCTGATCCGCCGGCCGCAGGACCCGACGGACAACGCGACGCCCTCCGGCTGGACCGCCGCCACCGGCGCGCTGCTGAGCTACGCCGCCCACACCGGCTCCGAGCCGCACCGCACCGCCGCCGAGAAGGCCCTCGGCGTGGTGAAGGCGCTCGGCCCGCGCGTGCCCCGCTTCATCGGCTGGGGCCTCGCCGTCGCCGAGGCCCGCCTCGACGGCCCGCGCGAGGTGGCGGTCGTCGGCGCCTCGACCGACGACGCGGCCGCCCGCACCCTGCACCGCACGGCCCTGCTTGGCACGGCCCCCGGCGCCGTCGTCGCCTACGGCACCCCCGGCAGCGACGAGTTCCCCCTCCTGGCCGACCGCCCCCTCAGGGACGGCACCCCCACGGCCTACATCTGCCGCAACTTCACCTGCGACGCCCCGACAACCGACCCGGCCCACCTCAGGACGGCATTGCGCGGCTGAACGAAACGGCTCCGGCGACCGCCCCGGACTGGTGGGGGCCGGCACCGCGCGGCCGAACCGGGACGCCCACGCGTGCCGACGGCACCGAGCGGGGACGGCCGGGCGCGCCCCCTCGGCGCACTGGGCGGGACAACCGCCCCCGTTCGGGCGCCGGTTCGTGACGACCGGTCCCGTTCGGTCGCGGGGGCGGGATAACCGGTCCCGTTCGGTCGCGGGGGCGGGATGACCGGACCGCTGATGGCGCCGGGCCCGCTCGGAGCGCGGCGTCGGGAATGGCGCGCCCGCATGCGGCGAGTCGGGACGACCGGACCGATCACGGCGCCGCGACCGTGGTGGCCGCACCCGCGTCCGGCGCCGGGCCCGCTCGCCGCTCGTTCGCGGCGTCGGGACGTTGTGCCTACGGCGGCAAGCGGCGGTGGCCGCACCCGGTCACGAGTCGGGCCGGCGCGGCCGGAACCGCTCTGACGCCCGCACGTGCGCGGGGCCGGGATGATGTCCAGTCCGGTCATGGCGCTGCGGCCGGGCCGTCCCAGGTCCGGCGCCGGACCCGCTGGCCGCTCGGCACGCGGCGCTGGGACGGCCGGGCCCACATACGGCGGTGAGCGGTGACGGCCGCACCCGCTCGCGGCGTCGCGCCGACGGGGCTGTCTACGGCGGCGAGGAGCGGTGGCCGCACCGGCTCGCCGCGCCGGACCGGGCCGACCTCCCCGGTTCGCTGTGCCGGATTGGGCTGGCCTCCCCGGTTCGCTGTGCCGGATTGGGCTGGCCTCCCCGGTTCGCTGTGCCGGATTGGGCTGGCCTCCCCGGTTCGCTGTGCTGGACCGGGCTGGCCTCCCCGGTTCGCCGCGCCGGACCGGGCTGGCCTCACCGGCTCTCCGTGCTGGACCGCGCCAACCTCACCCGCTCCGCGTGCTGGGTCGGGACAACCGCACCCCTTCGCAGCGCTGGCCCATGCCAACCGCACCCCTTCGCGGCGTCGGGCCGGGTGACCGAGACCGCTCACGCGCTGGGGCCAAACGACCGCCCCTGCGCGGCACCGGTCCCGAGCCGACCCCCTCCCTGCGCGGCGCTGGCGGCGAGCCGACCCTGTCCCTGCGCGGCGCTGGCCCCGAGCCGACCCTGTCCCTGCGCGGCACCGGCCCCGAGCCGACCCTGTCCCTGCGCGGCGCTGGCGGCGAGCCGACCCTGTCCCTGCGCGGTGCTGGTCCCGAGCCGACTCCGTCCCTGCGCGGCGCTGGCTCGGGCCTCGCACCCCTTCGCGGGGCTGTGCCGGGCCACGGCACAGCCCCGCCGCAGCCAGGCCGTACCCACCACACCCCTTCGCGGCGTCGGGCCGCAGTCGCGGTGCCTGCGCGGCGGCCGGTGTCGCTCCGTCGTCGGGGGGTGTTCATCTGGGGCCCATCGGGAGGGCGCTCGGGCGTCAGGGGGCGTCGTTAGCTTCGGCGGCTGGGCGGGGCGGGAGTGACCACCGTCGCGTTCCGGGGGTTCGGGGATTCGGGAGATCGCCCTGCCCAAGGGCGAGTTGCCGTTCGCGCGGCCACGGCTCGCTCCTCCTCACGACGACCGGGAGGCGTCCGATGACCCACGAGTACACCGCTCCGGCCCTGGATCCCGGCACGGCCGAGCTGTCCGAGCCCGGCGCCGTCACCATCGTCGTACCGACCTTCAACGAGTCGGCGAACATCCGGCAGCTGCTGCACCGCGTCACCGAGTCCGTGCCCGCGCGGCTGCCCTGCGAGGTCGTCTTCGTGGACGACTCCACCGACGACACCCCGCAGGTGATCGCCGACGCGGCCCGCGACTGCCCGTTCCCGGTGACCGTGCTGCACCGTGACGAACCGGCCGGCGGACTCGGCGGAGCGGTCGTGGAGGGGATCAAGGCGGCCGGCGCGGACTGGATCGTCGTCATGGACGGCGACTGCCAGCACCCGCCGCACCTGGTGCCCGAGCTGGTCGCCACCGGCGAGCGCACCGGCGCCGCCCTCGTCGTCGCCTCCCGCTACACCGCCGGGGGCAGCCGCGCCGGACTGGCCGGCGGCTACCGCGTGGCCGTCTCGCGCGGCGCGACCTGGCTCACCAAGGGTCTCTTCCCGCGCCGGCTGCGCGGCATCAGCGACCCCATGAGCGGCTTCTTCGCCATCCGCCGCAGCGCCGTCACCGCGGACGTCCTGAAGCCGCTCGGCTACAAGATCCTCCTCGAACTCGCCGTACGCAGCCGTCCCGCGCGGGTCGCCGAGGTGCCGTTCGTCTTCGAGGAGCGCTTCGCCGGGGAGTCCAAGTCGACCGCCCGCGAGGGCCTGCGCTTCCTGCGCCACCTCGCCGGGCTGCGCACCGACGCGCCGCTGGCCCGCATGATCGGCTTCGGGCTGATCGGGGCGAGCGGTTTCGTGCCCAACCTGGCCGGGCTGTGGGCGCTCACCGTGCTCGGCGTCCACTACGTCCCGGCGGAGATCGTCGCCAACCAGTTCGGCGTGGCCTGGAACTTCCTGCTCATCGAGCACCTGCTGTTCCGCGAGCGGCGCGCCCACCGCCGCTGGTGGGACCGGCTCGGCCGGTTCGCACTCCTCGCCAACGCCGACCTGGTGCTGCGCATCCCGCTCATCGCGCTGTTCGTGCGGCACCTCGGCATGGGCCCGCTGACCGCGACCGCGCTGGCGCTGGTCACGACGTTCGTCCTGCGGTTCGCCGGCACCGAGGCCCTGGTGTACCTGCCCCGCCGCCGTGCCGGGGGACGGGGCGTCAGCCGCGGCTGAACTCCGCCAGGGCGCGCTCCACGATGGCCTCCAGCTGCTCGTGGTGCGCGCCCTTCCAGTAGGCGCGCCCGCACTGACGGCACTGCGCGAACACGTCGTACGTCCGATGGGTGCCCTGTTCCAGCTGGTCGGCGACCTCCTCCTTGGTCGCCCGGCGCAGCAGGCCGTTGCAGGCGGTGCACCGGGTCCAGGGCGTGAGCTCGGGGCGGAAGCGGTCGAGTACGTCGCGGAGCTGGTCGTCGGGGCGCGTGCTGTAGACGAACGCGCCCGCCCACAGCTCGCGGCGGCGCAGCAGCCCCCGGTCGCGGCTGAGCATCACCCGCTGCTCGGCGGCGGAGCGGGCGGAGAGCGCCGGGTCGCCGATGTCGGTGGACTCGTACGCCGTGTCCACGCCGAGCAGCCGCAGCCGGCGGGCGAGGGTGCCGAGGTGCACGTCGAGCAGGAAACGCAGCGGGGCGCCGGGGACCCGCTGGGGGCGTTCGACGGCGCCTACCGTGACCCGGTCGCCCGGCGCGGGGACGTACGACACGGGCACCTCGCGGCCGTTCACGACCAGCGCGCCTACCTCGGTGAGCGGCACGCCGAGGGACTCCACGACATGGCCGAGCGACGAGACGCCGTCGACGGCGGCCGCGGCGGCTCCCCGGCGTCGTGCCTGCGGGACGAACAGATGCAGCTCGGGGGCGAACTCGACGTGGATCTCCGCTGTGTTCACCTGGTCAGGATGGCACGGCGGGGGCGGGCGGCTCCCGCGGATTTCCGCGGCCGGCGCGCAGGTCAGGCGGTACGGGCCGGCAGCCCGTGTTCCAGGACGTCCAGCGCGCGGTCGACGAGGTCGGTGAGGTCGGCCCGGAAGCCGTTCTCGGCCCAGTACAGGGACGCCTCCATCAGGCCGCCCATCAGGGACCTCGCGAAGACCCGCACCTCCAGCGCGTCCGGCGCGAGCCCGGTGCGCTCGGCGAGGGCCCGGCACAGCAGCCGGCCGGTGGCGGAGGCGTTCTCCATCATCCGCGCGCGTACCGCCGGCACCTCCGCCATCAGTGCCGTCCGCAACCGGGTGACCTCGGGTTCCTCACCCGTCCCCACGCGGACGGCCGTGTGGATCACGGACCGCAGGGACTCCATCGGCGGCTCGTCGGCGGGCCGGGCCCGCAGCTCCTCGAGCAGGATCGCGTCGTACTCGTCGGTGAGGACGATGTCCTCCTTCGCCGGGAAGTAGCGGAAGACGGTCGACGGGGAGACCTCGGCGCGCGAGGCGATCTGCTCGACCGTCGTGGCCTCGTACCCCTGCTCGCGGATCAGTGTGTAGGCGGCGGTGCGGATCGCCCGGCGGGTCTTGGTCTTCTTGCGCTCGCGCAGGCCCGGTCGCGGGCGGTCGGCAGGGGTGGGGATGCGTGCGGCCGTCATGGTCGCCATTGTCGGACACGGCCCGCGGGCGGGAGCAGTCCCCGCACCCGCGGACCGGCGTCGGGGCCCGCCGTCCGGGCGTCACGCGTGCTGGTACGCCACCAGCGAGATCCCCACGTAGTGGGTGATGAACGCGGCCAGGGTGAAGGAGTGGAACACCTCGTGGAAGCCGAACCAGCGCGGTGACGGGTTGGGCCGCTTGATGCCGTAGATGATGCCGCCGGCGCTGTAGAGCAGACCGCCGACGACGACCAGGACGAGTACCGCGACGCCGCCCGCGCGCATGAAGTCCGGCAGGAAGAAGACGGCGGCCCAGCCCATCGCGATGTAGCAGGGGGTGTAGAGCCAGCGCGGCGCGCCGACCCAGAAGACCCGGAAGACGATGCCGGCGGCGGCCGCGGCCCAGATGCCCCACAGCAGCCACTGACCCTTGGAACCGGGCAGCAGAAGGATGGTGAGCGGGGTGTAGGTGCCCGCGATGATCAGGAAGATGTTGGCGTGGTCGAGGCGGCGCAGGATGCCGTCCATCCGCGGGCTCCAGTTGCCCCGGTGGTACAGCGCGCTCACGCCGAACAGCAGGCAGGCGGTGAGGGCGTAGATCCCGCAGGCGATGCGGCCGCGCGTGGAGTGGGCCAGGGCGGTCAGGACCAGGCCGGAGATCAGGGCGGCCGGGAACATGCCGAGGTGCAGCCAGCCGCGCAGCTTGGGTTTGAGCGGCTGGGCGAGCGAGTGCGCGAGCTGGTGGGCCATCGAGGGCACAGAGGAGTGCTCGGCGGGACCGCGGCCGGCGGCCTGCGCGTCCGTGGGCGCGTCGGAGGCGGACGGAGTCATGGGCCGCATGGTACCCACGCGGCCGTAAGTCAGGCGTCAGCGCGGCCCTGGCTTGCGGCGCGTAAAAAGACCTTCAGGTTAAGTCAAGACGCACACAAAGGGAACGTAAACCCGCCGGATAACCGTGGCATTCCTCACGTCGCTCACCTGTGAGGCCCCCTGGACATATGGGCACTCGCGTCGGATACGATCAAATGAGTGCGGTCGGCACCGGATGAGCATCACACAAGCGTCCGGGTCGCAGCCCCCACGGGGCCACAAGGACGAAATCCCTCACTTAGGAGCAACCGTGGCGCGCGACAACTCGGCTTCCAGCGTTCCCACCAACCATCAGGAACTGATCTCGTGGGTCAACGAGATCGCCGAACTGACGCAGCCGGACGACGTGGTCTGGTGTGACGGGTCCGAGGCCGAGTACGAGCGCCTGTGCGAGGAGCTCGTCGCCAAGGGCACGTTCAGGAAACTCGACCCGATCAAGCGCCCCAACTCCTACTACGCGGCCTCCGACCCGACCGACGTCGCGCGCGTCGAGGACCGCACCTTCATCTGCTCCGAGAAGGAGGAGGACGCCGGCCCCACCAACCACTGGAAGGCCCCCGCCGAGATGCGGGAGATCTTCAGCGGCGAGAAGGGCCTGTTCCGCGGCTCCATGCGCGGCCGCACCATGTACGTCGTGCCCTTCTGCATGGGCCCGCTCGGCTCCCCGCTGTCCGCGATCGGCGTCGAGATCACCGACTCCGCCTACGTCGCCGTGTCCATGCGCACGATGACGCGCATGGGCCGTCCGGTCCTGGAGGAGCTGGGCTCCGAGGGCTTCTTCGTCAAGGCCGTCCACACGCTCGGCGCGCCGCTGGAGGAGGGCCAGGAGGACGTTCCGTGGCCCTGCAACTCCACCAAGTACATCTCCCACTTCCCCGAGTCCCGCGAGATCTGGTCCTACGGCTCCGGCTACGGCGGCAACGCCCTGCTCGGCAAGAAGTGCTACGCGCTGCGCATCGCCTCCGTCATGGCCCGCGACGAGGGCTGGCTCGCCGAGCACATGCTGATCCTCAAGCTCACCCCGCCGCAGGGCGAGCCGAAGTACGTCGCCGCCGCCTTCCCGAGCGCCTGCGGCAAGACCAACCTCGCCATGCTGGAGCCCACGATCTCCGGCTGGACCGTGGAGACCATCGGCGACGACATCGCCTGGATGCGCTTCGGCGAGGACGGCCGCCTGTACGCGATCAACCCCGAGGCCGGCTTCTTCGGCGTCGCGCCCGGCACCGGTGAGCACACCAACGCCAACGCGATGAAGACCCTCTGGGGCAACTCGGTCTTCACCAACGTCGCCCTCACCGACGACGGCGACGTGTGGTGGGAGGGCATGACGGAGGAGACCCCGGCCCATCTGACGGACTGGAAGGGCCGCGACTGGACCCCGGACTCCGCCGAGCCCGCCGCGCACCCCAACGCCCGCTTCACCACCCCGGCCTCGCAGTGCCCGATCATCGCGCCGGAGTGGGAGGACCCCAAGGGTGTGCCGATCTCCGCGATCCTCTTCGGCGGCCGCCGCGCCTCCGCCGTACCGCTGGTGACGGAGTCCTTCGACTGGAACCACGGCGTCTTCCTCGGCGCCAACGTGGCCTCCGAGAAGACCGCCGCCGCCGAGGGCAAGGTCGGCGAGCTGCGCCGCGACCCGTTCGCGATGCTGCCGTTCTGCGGCTACAACATGGGCGACTACATGGCCCACTGGATCGACGTGGCCAAGGACAAGGACCAGTCCAAGCTGCCGAAGATCTACTACGTCAACTGGTTCCGCAAGAACGACGAGGGCAAGTTCGTCTGGCCCGGCTTCGGTGAGAACTCCCGCGTCCTGAAGTGGATCGTGGAGCGCCTGGAGGGCAAGGCCGAGGGCGTCGAGACGCCGATCGGCATCCTGCCGACGAAGGACGCCCTGGACACGAACGGCCTGGACCTGGCCGACAAGGACCTGGAGTTCCTGCTCACCGTCGACAAGGAGGTCTGGCGCGAGGAGGCCGCCCTGGTCCCCGAGCACCTGAACACCTTCGGCGACCACACCCCGAAGGAGCTGTGGGACCAGCACCGCGCTCTGGTCGAGCGCCTGGGCTGAAGCCCTGCGAAGACCCCGCGGTCGGTTGAACCGACAGTGCCCTGACCAGCTGCATCGTCACGGCCGGCCGCGGAGCAGACCGGCGAGGCAGCGCACAACGGCGTGCGAGGCCCCGGGCCTGCCGTCACCGCCCCGTCCGCCCCGACGACGGCGACGACGGCAGGCCCTCGCTGTATCAGTGACAGACCGACGAGACCGACGCCGGTCGGGCAAACACCGCCAAGAGGCACGGGGAACGGCGCGACCGGCCGCGACGGACCCGCAGCCGCGAGACGACACGGGCGCGTACGGCAAGGTGCCGGACCTGAACTCCGGGCGCCCGGCCCACGCCGTCGGCAGCAGTGCCGGTTGAGGGGCGCGGGGAACGGCGCGACCGGCCACGACGGACCCGCAGCCGCGAGACGACACGGGCGCGTACGGCGAGGTGCGGGCCTGGATTTCCGGCGCCTGGCCGACGCCGTCGGCAGCAGTGCCGGGTGAGGGGCGCGGGGAACTGCGCGACCGGCCACGACGGACCCGCACACGCCAGACGGCACAGGCGCCGGCGGCGATCAGGCGAATCGGCGAAAGCGAACGCAGTGCCGTGGCTCCCGGTCCGCGCGTCGCTGCGGGTGCACGCGGACCGGGGCCGTTCGGAGGGAGGCCCCGGAGGGCCTCAGTGGGACGCCAGCTCCCGCGGCTCCAGCGCAGCGGCGTGGAGGTCCATCTGCTGGGCGGCCAGGATCGCCGCGGCCGTGTCGGCCCGCGACGCGGCGACGACCAGCGCGCGTCCGGCGAGGGTGTGCGCCCGCTCGTGCAGGGCCCGCGCGTCAGCGGCGCCCGCGCCCTGGGGTACGGCGCGCACCGGAGAACCGCTTCCGCGCAGCCGGGACACCTGTTCGGCGAGCCGCTCACCGGCGGCGTCCAGATCGGTCGACGGCGTCAGCGCCCGCAGCTCGTCCGTGACGGCGAGCAGCGCGGCGAGATGGCCCGCGAGCTGGAACTCCAGCTCCTCCTCGCGGGAGCGGTGCGGGAAGTCCGAGGGCGTGCCGGCCATCGAGCTGTGGACCGACTTGGTGCGGATCGGTTCGTACATGGATGGCCTCCCGTGTGCTTCGGGAAACCATCCTAGCTTAGATTCTGTCTAAAGTTGAGTCGCTCACAAAAGCGGACGCCATGCACACCGAGGGTGAGCGTCAGTGCTGGCCGTACCCGTCCAGGAAGCGCCCGATACGGCCCACCGCGTCCCGCAGGTCGGTCGCCGACGGCAGGGTCACCACGCGGAAGTGGTCGGGCTCGGGCCAGTTGAACCCGGTACCCTGCACCACCATGATCTTCTCGCTGCGCAGCAGGTCGAGGACCATCCGCCGGTCGTCCTTGATCTTGAAGACCTTGGGGTCCAGCCGCGGGAAGAGATACAGCGCGCCCTTCGGCCGTACGCATGTCACGCCCGGGATCTGCGTCAGCAGCTCGTAGGCGGTGTCGACCTGCTCCTTCAGCCGCCCGCCCGGCAGGACCAGGTCGTTGATCGTCTGCCGCCCGCTGAGGGCCGCGACCACGCCGTGCTGGCCCGGCATGTTGGCGCACAGCCGCATGTTCGCCAGGATCGTCAGGCCCTCGATGTAGGAGTCGGCGTGGGCGCGCGGCCCGGAGATCGACATCCAGCCGACCCGGTAGCCGGCCACCCGGTACGCCTTCGACATGCCGTTGAAGGTGAGGGTGAGCAGGTCGGGCGCGACGGCGGCGGTCGGGGTGTGCGTGGCGCCGTCGTAGAGGATCTTGTCGTAGATCTCGTCGGAGCAGACCAGCAGGTTGTGCCGGCGGGCGATGTCGGTGAGCCCCTTGAGCACGGACTCGTCGTAGACGGCGCCCGTGGGGTTGTTGGGGTTGATGATGACGATCGCCTTGGTGCGGTCGGTGACCTTGCGCTCGACGTCGGCGAGATCGGGCATCCAGTCGGACTGCTCGTCGCAGCGGTAGTGGACGGCGGTGCCGCCGGACAGGGACACCGCGGCGGTCCACAACGGGTAGTCCGGCGCGGGGACGAGCACCTCGTCGCCGTCGTCGAGCAGCCCCTGCATCGCCATGACGATCAGCTCGGAGACGCCGTTGCCGATGAAGACGTGCTCGACGTCCGTCTCGATGCCGAGGGTCTGGTTGTGCATCACGACCGCGCGGCGGGCGGCGAGCAGGCCCTTGGCGTCGCCGTACCCGTGGGCGGTGGAGACGTTGCGGAGGATGTCCTCGAGGATCTCGGGCGGGCACTCGAAGCCGAACGCCGCCGGGTTGCCCGTGTTCAGCTTGAGAATGCGGTGTCCGGCCGCCTCGAGCCGCATCGCCTCCTCGAGTACCGGGCCCCGGATCTCGTAACAGACGTTGGCGAGCTTGGTCGACTGGATCACCTGCATGTCAAGGAGCTTACGGCCGCATAACGCGCCATGGGTGGTGTTTTCCGCCACGTGAGACGCGGCGATTTGACCGGATATCGCCGTCGACTGTCCCAGGAGCCACTTGCGTCCCTACAATTCGCGCCCATGTCCAGCCAGGGTCAGTACGGAAGCGGGGCGCACGACGCGCCGCAGGGGCCGCCGAACGTGTATCACCCGAACGCCGCACCCACCCCCGCCTACGACGCGTACGCGGACCCGGCCGCCGCCCACGGCTGGCAGACCGCCTACGACGAGACGGCACCACTGCCGCCGCTGCGGGAGGGCTCCGCCGGCGGGGGAGTGCCCGTCGCCCCCTACGGCGACGACGAGACCGGCCGACAGCAACCGACCGGCACCACGCCGCAGGCCGTCCGGCAGCACCGGGCCGGCACCACGCCGCAGGCCGTCCGGCAGCACCGGGCCGGCACCACGCCGCAGGCCGTCCGGCAGCACCGGGCCGGCACCACGCCGCAGGCCGGCCGGCAGCACACCACCGCCGCGACGCCGGGCGCCGGCTGGGAGGACGCCGACGCCACCGTCATGGCGCCGGGAGCCGGGTGGCAGCACGCCACCGTCACGGCGTCGGATTCGGGCTGGCAGGGCGCCGACGCCACCGCCGCGGTGCCGGGCGCCGGGTGGCAGCACGCCGCGGCCGCGGCGCCGGAGGCCGGGTGGGAGGATCCCGACGGCACCGTCATGGCGTCGGGTGCCGGGTGGCAGGACGCCACCGTCACGGCGTCGGATTCGGGCTGGCAGGGCGCCGACGCCACCGCCGCATTGCCGGGCGCCGGGTGGCAGCACGCCGCGGCCGCGGCGCCGGAGGCCGGGTGGGAGGATCCCGACGCCACCGTCATGGCGCCGGGTGCCGGCTGGCAGCACGCCACCGTTGTGGTGCCGGGGGTCGGCTGGCAGGACGCCACCGTCACGGCGTCGGATTCGGGCTGGCAGGGTGCCGAAACCTCCGTCGCGGTGCCAGGTGCCGGCTGGCAGGACGCCACCGTCGTGGCGCCTGAGGCCGGGTGGCAGGACGCCACCGTCGCGGTGCCGGGCGCATGGCCGGCGGGCCCCGGCTTCGAGGCGCGGGACGCGGGCTGGGCGGCTCCCGCCGATGACGGATCGGACGCTCACCCACACGTCGATGCCCACCCGCACACCGGACCCGACGCTCACCCGGGCGTGGATTCCCATCCCTGGGTGGATGTCCACCCGCACACCGGCCCGGCGTCCGCCCGTGAGGGCAGCCGTGCCGCCGCCCTGCGGGAGCAGCGCGGGCGGGGCGGGCGGCGCCGTATCGCGGTCGCCGCCGGCGCGGTCACCGCAGTGTGCGCCGCGGTGTTGCTCGCCGCGTTCTCCTTCTCGGGCTCGCCGTCCGACGGGACCGGGAGCCGCCAGGACCCCACCCCGACGACGGCGACCACCGACTCTCCGCACGACACGCAGGCCACGCACAGCACGGAGGACGCCGGAGGCGCGAGCGAGGTCGCACCGCCCGCGGCAGCCGAGGCGACGGATGCGGCTTCCCAGGCCCCGGCGCCCGCCACCACGAGCGCCCCGACGACCGCGTCGCCGACCTCGAAGACACCGGTGACCGCGCCGAGCAGGACCAACTCACCGCCCCCGGAGCCCACGAGCCCGACGCCCACCCTCACGACGACGTCCCCGACCCCCACCGTCTCGTCTTCCCCCACGCCCACCGCCAAGCCCAGCCACCGCCCAGGCGGCCCAAGGCACCCCAGATAGCCCAGCCCTCCCACCCCCGGCCACAACAACCCCGGCAAGGGGCGCGGGGAACTGCGCGCCCAGCCCCCCACAAACCCGCACCCGGCAGGCGGTCGAGGCGACCCCTTCCGTAGCCCCGCCGAGCCCCCACGCCGACGCCCACAACAACCCGGCAAGGGGCGCGGGGAACTGCGCGCCCAGCCACCCCCAGACCCGCACCCGGCACACAACCGAACGAGCCCCCTCCGTAGCCCCGCCGAGCCCCCACGCCGACGCCCACAGCAACTCCCCAAGGGGCGCGGGGAACTGCGCGCTCAGCCCCCGACCAACCCGCACCCGGCTCACAACCGAACCCACCCCCTTCCGTAGCCCCGCCGAGCCCCCACGCCGACGCCCATGCCGACGCCCAAGGCAACTCCCCAAGGGGCGCGGGGAACTGCGCGCTCAGCCACCGACCAACCCGCACCCGGCACACAACCGAACCCGCCCCCTTCCGTAGCCCGCCGCCGAGCCCCCACGCCGACGCCCCCGGCAACTCCCCAAGGGGGCGCGGGGAACTGCGCGCTCAGCCACCCCCAGACCCGCACCCGGCACCCAACCGAACGACCCCCCCCGCCAAAGCCCCGCAGGGCCACGCAGGGAAACCCCTATGGCTCAAACCCGCACCTTGTTCCCCCCGCACCCCGGCGATCACAATGCGCATGACAAGAGAGTGGGCGGCCGGAAACCCTCCGGTCGCCCCCGTCGCAAAGAGGGGACCCCCACATGAGAAAGCCTCTCGTCGCCGCGCTGTTCGCCCTGGCCGTCACCGCAGCCGGCGCGGCACCCGCGGTCGCCGCGCCCGAGCGGAGCGCACCCGCACCCGCGGCCGAGCGGAGCGCACCCGCACCGGAGCGGAGCGCACCCACACCCACACCGACGCTGAAGGCCGTCGACTTCGCCGGCACCGTCGCGCTCAGCAACTGCTCCGGCTCCGTCATCCGCTTCCCGGCCTCCCAGGACAACGACCCGGCGCTCGTGCTGAGCAACGGCCATTGCCTGGAGACCGGCTTCCCCGCGGCCGGCGAGGTCATCGTCGACCAGCCTTCCTCGCGCTCCTTCACCCTGCTGAACTCCTCGGGCCGGGGCGTCGGCACGCTGCGCGCGAGCAAGGTCGCCTACTCCACGATGACCGACACGGACGTGACGATCTATCAGCTGACCCGCACCTACGCACAGATCAAGAGCACGTACGGCATCAGCGCGCTCACCGTCCAGGACACCCACCCGGTCGCCGGCACCGCCATCAAGGTCGTCTCCGGCTACTGGAAGCGGACGTACTCCTGCAACATCGACGGGTTCGTGTACCGGCTGAAGGAGGGCGACTGGACCTGGAAGGACTCGGTCCGTTACACCTCCACCTGCAACACCATCGGCGGCACCTCCGGCTCGCCCGTGATCGACACCGCCACCGGCAAGGTCGTCGCCGTCAACAACACCGGCAACGAGGACGGCCAGCGCTGCACGGAGAACAACCCGTGCGAGGTCGACCAGAACGGCAACGTCACCGTCCGCCAGGGCATCAACTACGCCGAGGAGACCTACCAGATCCCCGCCTGCTTCGGCATCGGCAACAAGCTGGACCTCAGCCGCAGCGGCTGCGTCCTGCCCAAGCCGTAGAACGCATCCGCACGGGGCGGCCGGTGCGCGCTCAGGTCGCGGTCCTGCGCACCGCCCGCCCCGCCAGCACATCCGTGCGACTCCCGTCCTCGATCACGAACCGGCCGTCGACCAGCACGTACGGGATGCCCGTCGGCAGCCGGCGCGGCTCGTCGTACGTCGAACCCGCCGCCACCGTCGCCGGGTCGAAGAGGACGAGGTCGGCCCGGTGACCCTCGCGGACCAGGCCCCGGTCCGGCAGACGCAGCCGGGCCGCCGGCCGGCCGGTGAGGTGGGCGACGCATTCCTCCAGCGACAGAACGCCCAGCTCACGGACGTAGTGGCCGAGATAGTGCGGGAAGGTGCCGTAGGCCCGCGGATGCGGCTTGGTGCCCTGCAGGATGCCGTCCGAGCCGCCGGTGTGGACGCGGTGCCGCATGATGGCCCGCACGTTCTCCTCGTGGCCGACGTGCTGGAGGATCGTCGTACCGAGCCGGTCGGCCGTCAGCAGCCGGCGGGCCACCGTCCACGGCTCCTCGCCGCGCCGGGCGGCCGCGTCGCGGACCGTGCTGCCCACGTAGGCGGCCAGCGACGGATCGCCCACCCCGGAGATCTCGATCGTCTCCCACTCCACCGGCACCCGGTGGCAGCCGTCCGAGCCCTCCACCTCCAGGTGGCGGCGGATCCGCTCGGCCGTGTCGTCGTCCGCGAGCCGCTCCAGGACCGCCTCCGGGCCGCCCTCGCTCGCCCAGCCCGGCAGCAGCGCTGCGAGAGTGGTGCAGCCCGGGGTGTACGGGTAGGTGTCCAGCGTGATGTCCGCGCCCGCGGCCAGCGCGTCGTCCAGCAGCGCCAGCAGCTCGGGCGCGCGCCCCTCGTTCACGCCGAAGTTCATGGTGGCGTGCGCGAGGTGCAGCGCGCAGCCCGCCTCCCGGGTCAGCTCCACCATCTCCGCGTACGCCTCGAGCGCGCCCGCGCCGTAGGAGCGGTGGTGCGGGCAGTAGTAGCCGCCGTAACGGGCCACCACCCGGCACAGTTGGGTCAGTTCGGCGTCCTTCGCGTACATGCCCGGCGTGTACGTCAGCCCCGACGACATCCCGACCGCGCCCTGTTCCAGACCCTCGGCGACCAGCTGCCGCATCCGCTCCAGCTCCCGCGGCGTCGCCTCCCGGTCCTCCCAGCCGACCACCAGGGCCCGCACCGTCCCCTGCGGGATCAGATAGGCCGCGTTGACGGCGATCCCGCGGTCCAGCCGGTCCAGGTACTCGCCGACCGAGCGCCAGTCGAAGTCGATGTCGTCACCGGGGCCGTTCCAGCCGGCGACGGCGCGGCGGACCTCGCCCAGGGTGCGGTCGTCGACCGGCGCGTACGACAGGCCGTCCTGGCCCAGCACCTCCAGCGTCACGCCCTGCGCGGCCTTGGCGCTGTGGCCGGGGTCGCGCAGCAGCGCCAGGTCACTGTGGGCGTGCATGTCGATGAAGCCCGGGGACAGGACGAGTCCCTCGGCGTCCAGCTCACGCATGGCCCGCGGGCGCTGGCAGCCGGCGGCGGCCGCCTCCTTGACGATGGACACGATCCGGCCGCCGTCGATCACGACGTCGGCGCGGTAGGAGTCGGCGCCGGAGCCGTCGACGACGTCCGCGTCCCGGATGACGAGGTCTTCCACGCCGGCCTCCCTAGAAGAACGTGCGGAGGTAGTCGACCACCGTGCCGTCCGCCTCGGCCACCGGGATCAGCGGCCACTTGTCGAACGACGTGCACGGGTGCGAGAGCCCCAGGCCCACCCAGTCCCCGACCTCCAGCTCCGCCCCCGGGGCGGTGCGCAGCCAGGCGTGCTGGTCGGACAGCGCGGTCACCTCGATCCCGGTCGCCGGGCGTTCGTCACCGTCCCGGCGTACCACCTGGGCCACGGGCAGGTCCAGGTCGTACGCCGCGTCCCGCTTGCCCGCGTTGAGGAACGCCTGCTCGGGCGTGGGGCGGGAGACGACCTGCGCCCACAGCCGGAACGCCGGCTCCAGCGCGCCCTCCTCGGGCACCCGGTTGAACGGGGTGAGGCGGCGGTAGTGGCCGTCGTCGTGCGAGACGTAGGCGCCGGAGCGCAGCAGCTTCAGGACCGGCGCGGACAGGGCGGGGATCTCGGCGAACACCTCGGCGACCGCGTCGAACCAGGCGCTGCCGCCCGCGCTCACGACGATCTCGTCCAGGCCCGCGAACCGCCCCGCCTTGTCGAACTCGGCGGCGAGCGCCACCAGCCGCCGCAGCCACGCGGTCACCCGCTCGTGCGTCGCCTGCGGCACCTCGCCCTCGTACCCGGCGACCCCGACGAGCCGCAGCGTGCGCACGGCCGCCACCGCGTCCGCGACGGCCGCGCACTCGGCGCCCGTGCGCACGCCGGTACGGGCGCCGTCCCCGGCGGCCAGCTCCACGACGACGTCCAGGGGGCGCGTTGCGCCCGCGAGCGCCGCGTCCATCAGCTCGACCCCGCGCACGGAGTCGACGTAACAGATCACGCGGAAGTCCGGGTCCTCGTCCTGCCGGTCCGCGATCCAGCGCAGGGCGGCCGGGTCGACCAGCTCGTTGGCGAGGAACACCCGCCGGAACCCGAAGGCCCGCGCGACCCGCACCTGGTGCGGCACGGCGAGGGTGATGCCCCACGCGCCGTGCTCGATCTGCCGCTGGAACAGCCGCGGCGCCATGGAGGTCTTGCCGTGCGGCGCGAAGGCGAGTCCGTGCCGGGCCGCGTACGTCTCCATCAGCTTCAGGTTGTGCTCCAGGCGCTCGGCGGACAGCGCGAGCACGGGCGTGGCGAAGCCGCCGGTGAACAGGTTGCGGCGCTGGGCGGTCAGCTCGCCGACGCTCAGACCGTCCGCGTCCGGCGGGAGGCCCTTGAAACGGTGGTCGACCCGTTCGTCGGCCAGGCGGGCGAGAGCGTCGCTGCTCATGAGAGCCTCCCTGATCAGTTGCGTTGCATGTATTGCAACGCTCGTTGCGTATGTCGCTCACCGCTGTCTAACATCTCGGCCAACGCGGGGTCAACGACAGCCGGCCCCCCGACGGAGGAGCTACGACCATCGTGACCAGGACCGCACCCCGCCATGCCCCCGACGTCGACACCGTCGATGTCGTCGCGCTCGGCGAGTCCATGGTCACGTTCCTGCCCACCCGGCCCGGCCGCCTCGCCGACGTCCCGTCCTTCCACCGGTCCATCGGCGGCGCCGAGTCCAACGTCGCCTGCATGCTGGCCGCCGCCGGCCACCGCACGCGGTGGATCAGCCGCGTCGGCGCCGACGGCTTCGGCGACCACCTGATCGAGGCCATCGGCGCGTACGGCGTCGACGTCAGCTCCGTACAGCGCGACCCGGCCCGCCCGACGGGCGTGTACTTCCGCACCGCCGGGGAGCGCGGCACCGACGCGCACGAGGTGGCGTACTACCGGGCGGGCTCGGCGGCCTCCGCGATGTCCGTGTCCGGGACCGACCTCGCGGCGGCCCGCTCCTGCCGCGTGCTGCACCTGTCGGGGATCACGGCGGCGCTGTCGGACGGCTGCCGCGAGCTGATGCGCGAACTGACGGCGCCGGGCGCGGAACGGCCCCTGGTGTCGTTCGACGTCAATTACCGGGCGGGGTTGTGGGTCTCCTCCGGTGGCCCCGGCCTGCTGCTGGAACTCGCCCGCACGGCGGACGTCGTTTTCGTGGGGGAGGACGAGGCGGAAGCGGCCTGGGGCGTCACCGGCGGCCCGCAGGCGATCCGCGCGCTGCTGCCGGAGCCGCGGACGCTGGTCGTGAAGCAGGGGGAGCGGGGCGCGACGGTCTTCTGCCCCCGCACACCGGTCACCTTCGTCCCCGCTCTGCGGGTGGGCGTCGTGGCGACGACCGGCGCCGGCGACGCCTTCGCCGCGGGCTTCCTGCACGCCACCCTCCGCGGCCTCGCCGCCAAGGACCGCCTCCGCCACGCCCACCTCTGGGCCGCCGCCGCCCTCACCACCCCCGGCGACCTCACCGCACCCCCCGCCCGCGCACACGCCGACCGGCTCGCCGCCGTCGACGACGGGACATGGGGGACACTTCGACTCGGCCCCGGCTGGACGCAGGCCGAGCAGGCCGAAGAGGAGGTACCCGCCCCATGAGCCAGACCGTCGACCGCGCCCTGAGCATCCTGCCGCTGCTCGCCGAGGGCCCCGCCGACCTCGGACAGGTCGCCGACCGCCTCGGCGTCCACAAGTCCACCGCCCTGCGCCTGCTGCGCACCCTGCACGAGCACGGCCTGGTCTACCGCCAGTCCGACCAGCGCTACCGGCTCGGTGCCCGCCTCTTCGCCCTCGCCCAGGAGGCGATGGAGAACCTCGACATCCGCGAGATCGCCCACCCCCACTTGGCGCGCCTCAACGAGAGCTGCGGCCACACCGTCCACCTCGCCGTGTACGAGGAGAACGAGGTCCTCTACATCGACAAGGTGGACAGCCGCTACCCGGTGCGCATGTACTCGCGGATCGGCAAGCCCGTCGCCATCACGGTCGCCGCCGTCGCGAAACTGCTCCTCGCCGACCTGCCCGAGCACGAACGCCGCGCTGTCGCCGAGAAGCTCGACTACCCCCTGTACACGGCCCGTTCGACCCCGAACGCCGACGCCTTCCTCAAGGAGCTGGCCACGGTGCGCGAACAGGGCTGGGCCACCGACCTCGGTGGCCACGAGGAGTCCATCAACTGCGTCGCCGCGCCCATCCGCGGCGCCGACGGCCGGGTGGTCGCCGCGATGTCGGTGTCCGCGCCGAACGTCGTCGTGACCGCCGAGGAACTCCTCACCCTGCTCCCGCTGGTGCGCCGTACCGCGGACGCCATCAGCGGCGAGTACTCCGGAAGAACGCCAGTAAAGGACCCCGAATGACGGACAAGATCGCGCTGACGCCGAAGACCCACACCACCCCGCCGGCGAAGTTCTCGCACGGCGTGAAGAAGGGCAACATCCTCCAGGTCGCCGGGCAGGTCGGCTTCCTCCCCGCCGAAGAGGGCAAGGCCCCGACGCCGGCCGGCCCCACGCTGCGGGAGCAGACCCTGCAGACCCTCGCCAACGTCGAGGCGATCCTCGAAGAGGGCGGCGCGAGCTGGGACGACGTGATGATGATCCGCGTCTACCTCACCGACGTGGACCACTTCGCCGAGATGAACGAGATCTACAACGCCTACTTCGGGGAGCAGGGCCTCACCCAGCCGCCCGCCGCGCGCACCACGGTGTACGTCGGCCTCCCCGCCGGGCTCCTCATCGAGATCGACGCGCTCGCCGTCCTCGGCTGAGCCGCCGTCCTGGGCTGAGCCGCCGTCCTGGGCTGAGCCGCCGTCCTCGGCTGAGCCGCCGTCCGCGGGGGCGCTGACGCCCCCTCACCACCCGTACGTCCGCACCCGGTACGGCGCCCCCACGGGCGCCGCGCCGCGATGCCCCCTGCCCGAAAGCACCATGCACTTACCGCGTCCCCCGCCCCCCTCCCCGTAGAGGACCAGCCCGCATGTCCCTCGCCCTCGCCGCCTCCGCCCCCGCCGCGACGCCACCCCACACCGGCGGCCTTCTCCTGCTGATCGGCGGCACGCCCGGCCTGCTCACGGTCGCCGCCGTCGGCATCGCCCTGCTGCTCTTCCTGATCATCAAGGTCAGGCTCCAGCCGTTCGTCGCCCTCCTCGCCGTCTCCATAGCCGTCGGCCTGCTCGCCGGCCTGTCCGTCACGGAACTCTTCGGCACGGTCCAGCGCTCCGACGCCGTCTCCACCATCGAGTCCGGCATGGGCGGCATCCTCGGCCACGTCGCGATCATCATCGGCCTGGGCACCATGCTGGGCGCCGTCCTCGAGGTCAGCGGCGGCGCCGAAGTCCTCGCCTCGCGCCTGCTGGGCCTGTTCGGCGAACGCCGCGCCCCGCTCGCCATGGGCCTGACCGGCCTGATCTTCGGCATCCCGGTCTTCTTCGACGTCGGCATCTTCGTCCTGGCGCCGATCGTCTACGCCGCCGCCAAACGGTCCGGCAAGTCGATCCTGCTGTACTGCCTGCCCCTGCTCGCCGGCCTGTCGATGACCCACGCCTTCCTGCCGCCGCACCCCGGCCCGGTGGCCGCGGCCGGTCTGCTGCACGTCGACCTCGGCTGGATCATCCTCATGGGCGTCGTCTGCGGCCTCCCGGCGGTCCTCGCCGCCTGGGCGTACGCCGCCTGGATCGGCCACCGCCTCTTCGTCCCCGTCCCGCAGGACATGCTGGAGGCGGCCCAGGAGGCCAAGGCGGTCGTGCTCGCCGAACAGCGCACGCAGGGCGTCGAGCCGCGCGAGGCGCCGGTCCCGCTCGGTACGGTCCTCGGCATCATCGGCACGCCGCTGGCGCTGATCCTCGCCGCCACGTTCTCCTCGATCGCCCTCGCCCCCTCCACCGGCCGCTCGGTGATCGAGTTCTTCGGCCACCCCTTCGTCGCGCTCACCATCGCCCTGCTCCTCGCGTACTACCTGCTCGGCGTGCGCCGCGGCTGGTCCCGCAAGTCCCTGGAGACCGTCTCGACGGCCTCGCTGAAGCCGGTCGGCAACATCCTGCTCGTCGTCGGCGCGGGCGGTGTGTTCGGCGCCGTGCTGAAGGCCGGCGGGGTCGCCCAGGCGCTGTCGGACACCTTCCACGGCGTGGGCCTGCCGGTGATCGTCCTGTCGTACCTGATCTCGCTCGTCCTGCGGGTCGCCCAGGGCTCCGCGACGGTCGCGATCGTGACGACGGCGGGCATCGTCGCCCCGCTGCTGTCCGCCGGGCACCACAGCGAGGCCTTCGTCGCCCTCGTCATCATGGCGATCTCGGCCGGCTCCATCTTCGCCTCGCACGTCAACGACGGCGGCTTCTGGATGGTCGCGAAGTACTTCGGCATCAGCGAGCGGGACACGCTGAAGTCGTGGACGGTACTCGAATCGGTGCTGTCGCTGGCCGGGTTCGCGGTGGCCGCGGCCGTCAGCGTCTTCGTATGACGCTGGTTTGTATTCGTATAACGATGCAGGGGCTGGCTGTGTGCGACACAGGATCGTCGACCATACTGCTCCGCTGTGGAGCAGCGCATAGGTGAGAGCATCCAGCCCCTGAAGGCCGAACCCGTGACGGGCGCCGGGTTCGACCCCGCCTTCGTCCCCGGGATCACCGCGCCCAAGCCGGGGGAAGCGGCGGAAGCCGGGCCCAAGAAGGGCGCACCGGCCGACGAGGAGGCCGAAACGGCGCCGGCCGAGGAGGCCGCCGAACCGGCGACCGCCGAGGAGACGGCCGAAGGGGCCGAACCGGCCGACGGCCCGGTCTTCGAGGCCGCCGACCGCCGCGCGCGGATCGTCGCCGACCGCCAGGGCGTACGGCTGTCCCTCGACGACCAGGCGTGCGAGTTCCGGTGGGACGAGATCGGCGCGGTGGAGACGGAGACGGCCCGCTTCGGGAAGCGGTTCACGGTCACCGTGCACACGCCCGAGCGCCGCTGGTACCCGATCGAGATCGAGGCCAAGTCCCGCGCCGACTTCGCCACATGGGAGGCGGAACTGGACGCGGTCCTCGACGCGTACTTCGAAGAGGGCGCGGAAGCCGAAGCGGAGCCGGAGGCCGAAGCGCAGCCGGAGGCCGAAGTGAAGCCGGAGGCCGAAGCGGACGGCGAGGACTAGGCCCTGGACCAGCCCTGGTCGGAGTTCTTCCGAACCCCCTGCGGGGTCAGCTGCGCCAGCGCGGGCTGAGAGCGATCTCCCGGAGCTGCTCGATGGTCAGCGCCGGGGTGGCACGGGTGGCGGCGTCGTGCTGCGAACCGGAGTTGAAAGCGCTGATGACGACCCGGAAACCGTCCTTGCGCATGGTGTCGACGGTCCACATGACGACGCCCTTGACGCCCTTCTCCCCGGGCCCCTGGTGCACGGCGACCCGGGTGCCGTCGGGCAGCGTCTCGTCCCCCGAGTCGAAGAGGTCACCGCGTACGTCACTCATGTCCGGCTGCACGTTGACCTGCACCAGGCTCCTGCCCTTGCCGTCGTCGACGACGGCGTAGGCGAAGTCGCTGTCGTCACCGCTCTTGTCGACGACCTTGAGCTGCTTGGGCAGCAGGGCCAGCAGCTTGGTGCGGGCGTGCAGGTCGGCGCCGGGGTCCGTGGGGTCGGGCGAGGGGCGGCGGGGATCGCGCGGGAGGGCGTCGACGAGGGTCCGCCAGTCCCTGGCCGACGCGAGCCGGGTCAACGCGGCGGAATCCAGCGGAGGTTCGTCCCGGCTGATCGCCGCGTCCTTCTCGGCGGGGGCGTTCCACTCCATCACGGCGACGTGCTGACCGGTCGGCGTGACCAGGTCGGCGGTCCAGTTCTTGGTGTCCACACGCCGGTCGGGATACTCGTACCCCTGAAGGATCCTGATCACCGAGCCGTCCGCGAGATGGTTCGTCACGCAGGAGTCGTACGGGATGTAGACCTTGTCCGGGCACTGGAGCGCCTGCCGCGCGTCCAGCCCGCCCGGCTCCACCTGGTTGAGGCTGACGGACAGGGCGGCGGCCCCCTTGCCGTCGTCGTAGACGACGGAGGCGAAGGGGAACACCGTGGCCCTGCCCTTGGACCCGCGGCCCTTCACCTTGGTGAACGTGCCCTGAGGCAGGAGCCGTTCGAGGGTCTGGATCATCTGCTGCTGGGTGACGCCCGTGGCCGCCGCGCTCTTGGACGGCTGCGGCTGTGGTCGCGGCTTGCTCGCGACGCTGGACAGCCCCGGGGCCGCGGTGGAACCCCCCTGGCCCCACGGCAGGAGGAGCGCCCCGCCCACCCCGGCGAGCGCGACGCCGGCCACGCCGCCGAAGACGGCCGCCCGGCGCCGCAACCGCAGTCGCCGGCCCCTCCGCGCGCCGCCCGCGGTGAGGGCGTTCCGGTCGGTCTCGAAGGTGCCGCCGGTCTGGTGCAGGGCGGCGGAGAGCTGGTCCTCGAAGGGATCGCTGTGCGGATCGCTGTGCTGGTCGAGGGGCATGGCAGAACCACCGTTTCCGCGAGGTAGAGGTGAGGGATGAAGATCGAGTCGGAGGGGGGCAGCCGGAGGAGGCTCAGGGCCGGGCGTACGCGCCGATGTCCTCGCCGAGCAGCTCCCGCAACCGGGCCAGGGCCCGTACGCACCGGGTCCGCACGGACGCCGAACTGGCGTTGAGTACGGCGGCGGTCTCCTGGACGGACCGGTCCTCCCAGTACCGCAGGACGACGACGGCCCGGTCCTTGGCGGGCAGCCGCGCGAGCGCGTCGAGCAGGGTCAGCCGCAACGGCGTGTCGCCCGCGGTGTACGGCGTCTCCGGCAGCGCGGCGGTCACCCGCTCCCCGCTGCTGCGCCGCCGCTGGTGGGCGAGGAAGGCCCGGGTGAGCACGGTCTGGGCGTAGGCCGCCGGGTTGTCGGCGCGGGAGACGCGTCCCCAGCGGACGTAGATCCGTCCGAGCGTCTCCTGCACCAGGTCCTCGGCGAGGTGCGTGTCCCCGGCGGTGAACAGACAGGCCGACCGGTACAGATGGCCGGCCCGCACCGCCGCGAACTCCGCGTACTCCTCAGCCCGGGCCTGTCTCATCTGCTCTCCCTGGTCCTGGCGTCACTCGGGGCGAGGCGTGCGCCGTGCGGTGCCGCCATCTCGCCGTGCGGTACCGCCACTCAGCCGTGCGGTGCCTCCACTCCATCGATGCGCTGGGGAGCGGAAATGTTTCACTCACTGTCGGGTTTCGTGTAGAGGACCTCGCGGGCCTGTTCCGCGGCGCGGGCGATGGCCTCGGAGACGAAGTCGACGAAACGGGCGATGTTCTCGAGACGGATGGCCGCCGGTGTGCCCGCGCCGAGGACGCCGACGCCCTCGCGCGCGGTCTCGGCGAGCTGGGCGGTGCCGCGGGCGCTGGCCATCATCGACTGGTACCAGACGTCGTCGTCGACGACGTAGCGCTCGCGGCGGCCCTCCTGGCGCTCCCGGCGAACGAGCCCCTGGCTCTCGAGGAACGCGACCGCCTTCGACACGGACCCCGGGCTGACCTCGAGACGCCGGGCGAGTTCGGAGGCGGTGAGGCTGCCGGCGTCGGTGGTGTAGAGGCAGGTCAGCACCCGGGCCATCATCTTGGGCAGCCCTTGGTGCATGAGGAGGGTCGTGAACATCTCCTCGTACGCCCGCACGGCTTCGGCATCGCGGCCGTGCGGCGGCGTACGCGACGGCATCTGAGGTGCGCGGGGCGCGGCCTGCCTGCGCCGGTGCGCGCGCTGCTCGGTGGCACGGTGGGCGAGGTCGGCGCGGTAGGCGGTGGGCCCGCCGTTGCGCATCACCTCGCGCGTGACCGTCGAGGTCGGACGGTCGAGACGCCGGGCGATCTCCGCGTAGGCGAGGCCGTCGGCCAGCCCCAGCGCGATCTGCTGACGCTCCTGCTGCGTGAGTCTGCCTCCCGGCACGACGGCCTCCTTGGTACTCCGTGGAGACCTCAGCGTAGCGTTCACGGCAAGGCCATTGCAACGAATGCTGTGGGTCGCGTTGCATTGCTCCGAGCGCCGTTGCAACGAATTACGCACAATGACCTGCGTGAATGCTCTGAGATCGCAAGAAGGTCATTGCCTTGCTCGTGAA
This sequence comes from Streptomyces sp. NPDC097129, assembly GCF_055668065.1. NCBI lineage: Bacteria > Bacillati > Actinomycetota > Actinomycetes > Kitasatosporales > Streptomycetaceae > Streptomyces > Streptomyces sp. NPDC097129. The sequence goes on from NZ_JBVOQE010000004.1 coordinate 60,610, forward strand.
CGCAACGTAGCGTTTCCCTCATCGGAAATAACGAAGCGAAGGAGAGCACCATGCAGAAGTTCGACACCCCCGCCCCGGTCTCGGTCGTCCTCGACATCCCCGCCGGACGCATCCAGTTCATCGCCGCCGACCGGGCCGACACCGTGGTCGAGGTCCTGCCCGCGAACGCCGCGAAGAGCCGCGACGTGAAGGCGGCGGAGGGGACCACCGTCGAGTACGGCGACGGGGTCTTGCGGATCGCGGCGTCCGTGGCGCAGAACCGGCTCCTCGGGCCGTCCGGCAGTGTGGAGGTGACGGTCCAGCTCCCGGCAGGTTCCCGTGTCGAAGCGAAGGCCGCCGCCGCCGAGCTGCGGGGCGTCGGACGGCTCGGCGACGTCGTCTTCGAGGGCGCGCAGGGCCCGGTGAAGCTCGACGAGGCCGCGAGCGTACGCCTCACCGTCGCGGCCGGCGACGTCTCGGTCGGCCGACTGACCGGCCCGGCGGAGATCGGCGTCCAGAAGGGTGACATCCGTATCGCCGAGGCCGTGCGCGGCGCGCTCACCCTGCGCACGGAGTCCGGCGACATCACGGTCGACGCGGCCCGCGGTGCCTCCGCCACCCTGGACGCCGGCACCGGCTACGGCCGCATCACCAACACCCTGAACAACACCGACGGCGCCGAGGCCGACCTCACCATCCGAGCGACCACCTCCTACGGCAACATCACCGCACGCGGCCTGTAAACGAACGATCCCGCCCGCGCCCCGGCGAGCCCAGCGCTACCGGCCCATCGTCCAGACCGAACCCATCGCAGCTGCCGACGCACCCCAACACGAGGGCGACTCATGGTTCTTCGGTATCGTCACCGATCTCGCCGGGGCACCCACTGAAGTCGTTGTCCAATCAGGCGACCCTTGGTGACACCTCGAGGCTGCAGGACATTCAGAAGGAACGGCAGCCACGAGCTCCCCGAGTTTGACGGGGCCGGGAAACCGATTCGCTACACGAAAGGGGCACAGTGCAGTCGGCGCAGAATCCGAAGCCTGATGGAGAGCACATCATCACGGGTTCCGATGGGTCCGCCTACTGCACTCCGACGCATTATCAGACGTACATCGTCATGGAGGTCGGGCGATGAGCGACCTGCCCTGGTGGACTGACTCGCCCCCCTGGTTGATCGTCAGTCCGAGTGATTCGCTTGTTGTGGCCGTGCAAGCTCTGCCATCGAGCGGGTCGATCTACGCTGCGCGCATGCAGGGGCGAGAGATGGCCGACTCTGACGCTGTTTTTGCGCAATTCTACGAGAATCTCCGTCTGCCTGATTACTTCGGATGGAACTGGAACGCGCTGTATGATTGCTTGTCCGATCTGAACTGGATTCCAGCAACGCGCTACCTGCTGATGGTGGACGACGTTGATCACGTATTGGCAGACAACCCGAGTGAGCGCTCTGATTTCCTGCGTGTTCTCGTGAGAGCTGCGGAATCGTGGGCGGCCAAGCCTGGACTGCCTGGCCGGAAGAAATCCATCTTCCGAGTCGTCTTCCTCTGTGCCGCTGAATCCTGCGATGACATCAGGGCGGAAATCTCTCAAGCCGAACGCTCTCTATGACGCACACCGGATTGGAGGGCCGCCAGAGAGGTGACACCCCACACGGGGGCCCAACCCGTCGGCGTATGTTTTCAACCCGCACACGTGGAGCGATCCCTTCGGACTCTCTCCTTGCCCCGAGCATCTCTTCCGAGGGACGACCAGGGGGTTCGAGGGAAGTCCCGGTGTACAAAGGTGGGGCATCACGCCCACCTCGTCGGATCCGGGGGTGGCAACCGTGTTCGCCACGCAGGCGGAGAGGTTCAGGGACGCGGTCGTCGAGATCTACCCCCGCAGTGCGCTCGAAGGGGTTGCCGTGCACGAGGGGTACATCGCGCGGGAAGCGGAGTGGCCGGTTGAACTCAGCCCGGGCGAGCTCTCGTCCCGGGCGTCGATGCAGGTTCCCTCATCAACAGCGAGAGAAATATTGTCGGAGATGGGGATTCACGTACCACGAAAGATCAACAACGGCGATATCGATCCGCTGCTTGAGTACGATGTGCCCAAGCTCTCACCGGAGCAGATCGCCAGATTCGTCGAGGAGGCGCACAGGCGTGCCTGAGAATTCAGTATTGAGCGTTTTGGACGTCCTTCCTTCGGCTGAGCCGAACTCGGCCGTGTGTGTCGTTCGGTGCATCGAAGGAACGGCAGTACTCGGCATGACTTTTGCTGTGATGTCCCCCCAGGCGGAAAACAAGGATCAGTTGCAGAAGGTCACGCTGGCGAGGATTGAGTGGTACGGAAGAGAAGTGGACCAATTGGATACCGTTCATTCCGGCAAGGTGACAGTCCGAGGAACGGAGCCCGAGCGGTTGAGGCCTGGAAGCAGGTTGGTCCAGTGCCAGACGACAGGCGAGTGAGCTTGATTCTGCGCGCCGTACGGCGGCTGTTTTGATCCCGTGTTGCGGGGCCTGGTCGTGGTGGGCTCTCACGGGGGGCAAGGTGGCCTGGCCCTGTGGATCGACGCCAAGGGCCAGGCTCATGTCCCTGCGAGGAGCCGCTGGTGGGCGGTCTTCGCGGCAGGAGCGGAAACCGTGGAGCGCCTGGTCCGCGAAGACGCCAGGTGACGGCAGGCTCAGCGCAGTATCGGCATCGGGGGCTGAGCAGGGGGCGCACTCCACTCGGACCAGGGGTATCCGGCAGGGGGCGCCCCCGAGGGGCGAGTCACGCCTCACGGCATCGCATGCACATGCGCCCCCACCGACGACGACCACCCGTTCCCCGCGGCCGCATCCCAGTTCGTCGACCAGGTCATCGCGCCCCGCAGGTCGGGGTATGTCCTCGACGGCTTGAAGGTGCCGCAGTTGGTCAGTTTCGTCAGGCAGTCCAGGGCGTTGTTCACGACCGTCGGGGAGACGTAGCCGCTGCCCGCCGCGCGCGTGGACGCCGGCAGGCCCAGGCCCACCTGGGACGGGGCGAGGCCGCCCTCCAGCTGGATGCAGGCCAGGGCCGTGAGGAAGTCGACCGTGCCCTGGCTGTAGACCTTGCCGTCGCAGCCCAGCATCGAACCGCTGTTGTAGTACTGCATGTTGACGACCGTGAGGATGTCCTTCACGTTCAGCGCCGTCTGGAAGTAGCCGGCGGATGTCGACTGCATGTCGATGGTCTGGGGGGCCATCGTGAGGATCAGCGACGGGCCCGCCTTGGCCGACAGGGAGCGCAGCGCCTGCGTCATGTAGGTAGGGTTGAGCCCGTTCTCCAGGTCGATGTCGACGCCGTCGAAGCCGTACGTCTGCATCAGTGCGTAGACCGAGTTCGCGAAGTTCGTCGCGGACGCGGAGTCGCTGATCGACACCGTGCCGTTCTGGCCGCCCACCGAGACGACGACCTTCTTGCCGGCCGCCTGCTTGGCGCGGATGTCCGCCTTGAACTGGTCCACGGTGTAGCCGCCCAGGCCCGCGGAGTCCAGCGTGAAGCTCACGGCGCCCGGCGTGGTCGTCGCGTCCGCGAAGGCGACGGCGATGATGTCGTAGGCCGCGGGCACGTCCGCCAGCTTCTGCACGGTCGCGCCGTTGTTGAAGTTCTGCCAGTAGCCCGTCACCGCGTGCTTCGGCAGCCCCGTGCCGCCACCGCCACCTCCGCCGCCGCCACCCGTGCCGGCCGTCGTCGCCGACACCGCCGCCGACTTCGCCGACTCACCGGCCGCGTTGGACGCCGTGACCTGGAAGGAGTACGACGTGGATGCCGCGAGCCCGGAGACCGTGGCCGACGTGCCGCTCACGGACGCGGCCTTCGCGCCGTCGCGGTAGACGGTGTATCCCGTCGCGCCCGGCACCGCGTTCCAGGAGAGGGAGACGGAGGAGGACGTCGTGGCGGAGGCGGTCAGGCCCGCGGGTGCGGCGGGGACGGTCGGGGCCGGGTCGCCGCCTCCGCCGCCGTCGGGGCCGTACACCTGCACGTCGTCGGCGTAGTACGCCGCCTGGCCGTACCAGCCGTTCAGATACAGCGTCACCGAGGTCGTCGACGAGCCCGTGGTGAACGTCGTCGTCAGCTGCTTCCACGTCGGCGAGTCCGGCGTCCACGTCGAGACGTCGGTCGTGCCCGTGCCCGTCACGCCCAGGTAGGCGTACCCGCCCTGGACCCACGCGCTCAGGCTGTACGTCGAGTTGGGCCTCACGGCGACGGTCTGGGTGCACCGGGCGTTGTCCTGCCCGGCGGGCGTGGCCTTCAGGGCGGACGTGCCGCCGTGCACGGGCGAGGAGACGGTCGTCCCGCTGTTCGCGGAACAGGTCCAGTTGCCGAGCCCGGCCTCGAATCCGGCGTTCTTGACGTTGTTGACGTCGGCTGCGGACGCCTGGCCCGCACCGGCGAGGGTGAGGGCGAGGGCGGCGGTGACGGCACCGGACCAGAGCCGGGCCGATCGGTTGTGTGGGGACATGCGCATAAGTTGGTCCAGACCAATATGACTGTCAAGAGGTCCAGACCAAATCCGTGAAGCAAGGGGCCGAACGCGCAACCTGTCCCACTTTGGCGCGACTTGCGCGATGACAGTTCCTTCTCGGCTCCACAAACGCTGTTCTCCGGTCACAGACGCGTGGTTACAGTGCTCACGTAGTCACGCAGTGAAGTCACGCCGGTGCGCTCACGTGACCGGTGGGACCGGCCGGTGGGAACGGGGACGTGAGGGGGGAGCTGCACGTGCCAACTGCCGTCGCCGTGACCAGTGCCGAACTGGCCCTGCCGGCGCAGGACGAGCGGACCCTGCCCGCCGCCGTCCTGCCGGACCTCGACCGGCAGCCGCTGGAGCAGGCGGTGCTGAGCCTGCACGCCCTCGTCGAACAGTACGGACATGTCGTCGTCGTGTACGCGCCCGGTGTCCCGCCCGGCGTCGAACAGCGGCTGCGCACCGCGAGGTCCCTGCTGGAGAGCGACCGGATCGCGCTCTTCCGGCCCGGCCTGCCGCCCCTCGCCGTCGCCGTCCTCGCCCGCCAGCTCCGTCAGCTCGCCTCCTGCGACCTCTCTCCCGGCGTCCTCGCCTCGGCCGGCCGCCTGCTCACCCACTACCTCCACGCCGGCGCCCTGCTCGGCTCCGTCGCCCGCCTCGACCGCGTCCCCGTCGACCTCAAGGCGCACGCCCGCTCCTGGCTGCCGGGCAGTCAGTTCGCCGTCCTCGCCCACCCCGAGCCGCAGCTGGTCCGGCTGGGGCCCGCGGCCGCCCTCAAGGGCCCGGAGTTCGCGACCCGGCTGGTGCACGCCAAGGGGCAGCTCACCTCCGACTGGGTCGCCGGCACCCTCGCCCCCGCCTGGAACGTCCAGGGCCTGCACGAGGCGCCGCTGCCCGCCGAGTCCGCCGCCTGGTGGGGCACCGGCAAGCTCGTCGAGTTCTGCTCCTACCTGTCCGACCTGCCGGTGCTGTACCAGCTCGTCACCTCCGTACGGCAGAGCACCTGCCACTGGTGCGGCATCCGCGTCATCGGCGACCGCTGCGTCTTCTGCTCCGCCGCCCCACCGCCCGCCCACGACCTCCCGGTTCCCGCGGGCTGAGCCCGAGCGACCGCCCCGCCACCCCCCTCGCCCACCATCCGATGAGGTTGCACGGTCCATGAACTCCCGTCAGCGCCGCGGCGTCATCCTCCTGCTCCTGTCGGTCCTGTGCGCGCTCGGCGCGTTCGCAGGCGTGCTGTCCGTCGTCGACGACGTGAAGTCCAAGGTCGGGCCCGAGGTCACCGCGTACGAGGTCAAGAGCGATGTGGCGCCCTACACCGCGCTCAGCCCCGCTCAGTTCAAACAGGTGAGGATGCCCGAGCGGTGGCTGTCGCACACCGCCGTCACCGACCTGTCCGCCCTGCGCGGCAAGATCGCCGTCACCACCCTGCGGGCGGGCTCCCTGCTGCAGCGCGACATGATCGTCGACCAGCCGGCCCTGCGGCCCGGCCAGCAGGAGGTCGCCATCATGATCGACGCGGCCACGGGCGTCGCCGGCCAGATCACCCCCGGTGCGTCCGTCAACGTCTACGCCACCTTCGAGGGACAGAAGCAGGGCGACCCGGACCAGTCCCGGGTCATCGTCACCGGCGCCAAGGTCCTCAACGTCGGCAAGCTGACCGCCCTCGAACCCGACGCCGACCAACGCACCCGCACCACCGAGGCCGTCCCCATCACCTTCGCGCTCTCCGCGCTCGACGCCCAGCGCATCACCTACGCCGAGTCGTTCGCCAAGCGGGTGCGGCTCGCCCTGGTGGCACCCGGCGGCGACGCGGACGTGCCCCCGCAGGCCCGGACGTACGAACTCGCCAAGGACAAGTGAGGAGCCCGCATGCCCACGAGGATCCTCCCCGCGGTCGGCGACACCGACGCCGTCCGGTCCCTGACGACGCTGCTCAGCCAGCTGCCCGACGCCGAACCGGCCGCCCCGGTCGTCGACTCCACCCAGCTCGTCGACTCCCTCGCCCGCCTCGCCGCCGAGTCCGTCGACGAACTGCCCGAAGTCGTCGTCGTCCACGAACGCATCGGGCCCGTCCCCGCCCTGGAGCTGATCCGCGAGGTCGCCCTGCGTTTCCCGTCGGTCGGCGTCATCCTCGTCACCACCGACGCCAGCCCCGTCCTCTTCTCCGCCGCCATGGACGCGGGCGCCCGCGGCCTGCTCGCGCTGCCGCTGTCGTACGAGGAACTCGCCAGCCGTGTCCAGGCCGTCGCCCAGTGGTCGGTGGGCGTCCGGCGCCACCTCGGGCACGGCGGCGACGTCTTCACCGGCTCCGGCGGCACCGTCGTCACCGTCAGCGGCGCCAAGGGCGGCGTCGGCACCACCGTCACCGCCGTCCACCTCGCCCTCGCCGCGCAGGCCGCCGGGCGCGCCACCGCCCTCGTCGACCTCGACCTGCAGACCGGCGACATCGCCTCCTACCTCGACGTGCAGTTCCGCCGCTCGGTCGTCGACCTCGCCGGCATCACCGACATCACCCCGCGGGTCCTCGCCGACGCCGTCTTCAACCACGAGACCGGTCTGGCCCTGCTGCTCGCCCCGGCCGAGGGCGAACGCGGCGAGGACGTCACCGACCGCGCCGCCCGCCACATCGTCAGCGCCCTGCGCGCCCGCTACGACGTCGTCGTCGTCGACTGCGGCGCCCAGCTGTCCGGCGCCGGCGCGACGGCCGTGGAAATGGCCGACACGGCCCTGCTGGTCACCACCCCGGACGTGGTCTCCGTCCGCGGCGCCAAACGGGCCGTACGCCTGTGGGACCGGCTCCAGATCCGCAAGGCCGAGGAGACCACCGTCGTCGTCAACCGGCACACACGCGCCACGGAGATCCAGCCCGCCCTCATCCAGAAGATCACCGGCACCGCCCTCGCGGCCACGGCCGTCCCCGCCCACTTCAAGGAACTCCAGGCCGTCGTCGACGCCGGGCGGCTGCACGAGCTGGAGAGCAAGTCGGCCGTGAAGCAGGCCCTGTGGACCCTCGCCGGGGAACTCGGGCTCGCCCGGACCGCCGAGGGCGGCCACCGGGCGGGCGGGCGCGGCGCGCTGGTGCTGCGCCGGCGGAAGGAGGGCGGGTGAAGCGCTGGAAGGACGCGGGACAGGTCACCGTCGAGTTCCTCGGCATGACCCCGCTGATCATCACCACGCTGGTCGTGCTGTGGCAGTGCGTGCTGGTCGGCTACACCTACACCCTCGCGGGGAACGCCGCCGACGAGGCGGTCCGCGCGGCAACGGCGGCCGAGCCGGGAGCCCGCGACGCGGCCTGCCGCCGGGCGGGCACGGACAAGCTGTCGGGCCCGTGGCGCGGCGCCGCGGACATCGGCTGCGTGACGGCGGACGGCTATGTGAAGGCCCACGTCTCCCTGGAGGTCCCCATCCTCTTCCCCGGTGTGATCGGCTTCCCGCTGCGCGTCCACGGCACGGCGGGCGCGGTGGAGGAGGCGAAGGAATGACGCGGTACGCCGGCGGCGCCCGCGACCGCGGCCAGGTGGCGATCGAGTACCTCGGCTTCCTGCCGGTCCTGCTGCTCGTCGCGCTCGCCGGGATCCAACTCGGCCTGGTCGCCTACACCGCCCAGCAGGCCGGTACGGCGGCGCGGGCGGGGGCGCGCAGTGCCTCGCTGGACGACGACTACCAGGCGGCGTGCGTCAGCGCGGTCAGCGGCTCACTCGCCGACGGCACCGCGTGCAGCAGGGCAGATCTGGGCGAGGCGGTGCAGGTCACCGCCGCCGTCCACATCCCCTCCCTCGTCCCCGGCTGGGACTTCGGGGAAGCCCGCCGCACCGCGACCATGCCGCTCGACCACCGACCGAGGAGCACTTGAGATGAGCCTGCGGGCACGCGTCAGCTCCCCCGAGGAGCACCGCGGCCGCGGTGAGGACGGCCACCTGGTCGCCTCCTACCGCGCCAAGCTGCTGGAGGAGATCGACCTCGCGGAGATGGGCGCGCTGGCCGCCGCCGACCGCCGGGCCCGCCTCGAACGCGTCCTCGGCCACATCATCAGCCGCGAGGGACCGGTCCTGTCCACGGTCGAACGCTCCCAGCTGATCCGCCGCGTGGTCGACGAGGCGCTCGGCCTCGGCATCCTCGAACCCCTCCTCGAAGACGCCTCCATCACCGAGATCATGGTCAACGGCCCCGACGCGATCTTCGTCGAACGCGCCGGCCGCGTCGAGCAGCTCCCGCTCCGCTTCGCCAGCGCCGACCAGCTGATGCAGACCATCGAACGGATCGTCTCCACGGTCAACCGCCGTGTCGACGAGTCGAACCCGATGGTCGACGCCCGCCTCCCCTCCGGCGAACGCGTCAACGTCATCATCCCGCCGCTTTCCCTGACCGGCCCCACCCTCACCATCCGCCGCTTCCCGCGCTCCTTCACCCTGCACGAGCTGGTCGGCTTCGACTCCCTCGACGAGCACATGGTGTTCCTGCTGGCCGGCCTGGTGCAGGCCCGCTTCAACATCATCGTCTCCGGCGCCACCGGCACCGGGAAGACGACCCTGCTCAACGCCCTGTCCGGACTCATCCCCGAGGGCGAACGCATCATCACCATCGAGGACTCCGCCGAACTCCAGCTCCAGCAGTCCCATGTGATCCGCCTGGAATCCCGCCCGCCCAACGTCGAGGGCAAGGGCCGTATCACCATCCGCGACCTGGTCCGCAACTCGCTGCGCATGCGGCCCGACCGGATCGTCGTCGGCGAGGTCCGCGGCGGCGAGTCCCTCGACATGCTCCAGGCCATGTCCACCGGCCACGACGGCTCCCTGGCGACCGTGCACGCCAACAGCGCCGAGGACGCCCTCACCCGGCTGCAGACCCTCGCGTCCATGTCCGACGTGGAGATCCCCTTCGTGGCCCTGCACGACCAGATCAACAGCGCCGTCGACGTCATCGTCCAGCTCACCCGCTTCCCCGACGGCGCCCGCCGCATCACCGAGATCGCCCTGCTCGACAGCCACGGCGGCGAGCCGTACCGCCTGGCCACCGCCGCCCGCTTCCAGGCCCAGCCGATGACCGGGGACGGCCGCGTGTACGGCACCTTCCAGTTCTTCCCGCTGCCGCGCCGCACCGCCGACCGCCTCTACATGGCCGGCCAGCCCATCCCCCAGGCCTACGGCGTCGCCCACAGCGCCGACCAACTGGCCACCCGAGAGGCGAGGTAGGACGCCATGGACCTGCACACCCTGATCACCCTCACCATCGGCACCGCCCTGCTGACCTGCGTCCTGGCCGTCCTGGGCGTCCACCTCTACGCCCGCGGCCGCGCCCAGCGAGCCGCCCTCGTCGACCGCCTGACCCACACCGGCCGGCTCCCCGTCACCGGCCGCACCCGCCGCTTCCAGGACCTGGACCGCCGCCTGCGCCGCACGAAAGCCGGCCGGAAGCTGGAACTGCGGCTGGCCGCCACGGGCCTGGACATCACCCCGGGCGAGTTCACCGCGGCGATGCTGGCGACCGTGGCCGGCCTGTGGCTGCTCGGCCAGGCCACCCTGGCGCCGTTCTTCGGCCCCATCGCCGGACTGCTCGGCGTCTGGGCGGCCCTGCAGTTCCTCACCTGGCAACGCCAGAAACGCATCGAGAAGTTCATCAACCAACTCCCCGAACTCGCCCGCATCCTGGCCAACGCCACCCAGGCCGGCCTCGCCCTGCGCACCGCGATCGGCATGGCGGCGGAGGAACTGGAGGCCCCGGCCGGCGAGGAACTGGCCAAGGTGGCCGACCAGCTGGCGGTGGGAGTGCCGCTGGACGACGCCCTGGGCGAACTGGCGGACCGCCTCCCGTCCCGCGAACTGGTCGTCCTCGTCACCACCCTCGTCCTGTCGAACCGGGCGGGCGGCCAGGTCGTCGGCGCCCTGCGCAACCTCACCGAGACGCTGGAGGAACGCAAGGAGACCCGACGGGAGATCCGCACCCAGCTCTCCCAGGTCAACATGACGTCGTACGCCGTCCCGGTCATGGGCATCGGCTCACTCTTCCTGATGAACGGCGTCAAGGACGGCGCCCTGGACCGCATGACGGGCTCGCCCGTCGGCCAGGCCTGCGTGATCATCGCGTTCGTGCTGTACGCGATCGGCTTCGTCCTCATCCGCCGCATGTCCCGCATCGACGTCTGAGGAGGCACGGCATGGCACTCGGACTCGCGCTGCTGACGGCGCTGAGCGTGGCGGGCGTCTTCACCGGGATCCGCATGTACCGGGCGGAGGCGAAACTCCCCGGCGACCTCGCCCTCGCCCTGGAGGTCGGCTCGACCCGCACCGGCGCGGTCGACTCCCTCATCGACCGCATGGGCATGCGGTACGCCCCCGCCGTACTGCGCCTGATGGGCCCCCGGCTCGTCGCGCGCTACCGCCGCAAGATCGACCTGGCCGGCAACCCCGGCGGACTCACCCTCGACCGCTACGCGGCCCGCAGAGCGGTCTACGGCTTTCTCGGCGCCGTCGGCTTCCTGGTCTTCCTCCTGCGCGGCCAGTACCTGATCGCCCTCCTCCTGCTGGCCTTCGGAGCCTTCTGGACGGAGGTCGGCATCTGGGCGGCGATCCGCGTCCGCAAGGACGTCATCGAGCGCACGCTGCCGGACTTCCTCGACGTCCTCGCCGTCGTCGTCAGCGCGGGACTCGGCTTCCGCCAGGCCCTGGACCGGGTGGCGTCCCGCTACGAGGGCCCCTGGGCCGACGAGATCCGCATCACCCTGCGCCAGATGGACCTCGGCATGAGCCGCCGCGAGGCCTTCGCGGAGCTGCGCCGCCGCAACGACTCCGAGCAGGTCGCCATGTTCGTCACGGCCCTGCAGCAGGGCGAGGAACTGGGCGCGCCGATCGTCGACACGCTGGTCTCCATCGCCAAGGACATGCGCCGCACGGACGCGCAGAACGCCCGGCGCAAGGCGGCACGGGCGGTCCCGCGCGCCACGCTCATGATCACGACGTTCATGGTCCCGGCCACGATGCTGCTCCTGGGCGCGGGCCTGCTGCTGGGCTCGGGCACGGACTTCGGGTCGATCACCGGGGAGTAGGGGGAGGGAAGATGACACTGACAGAACAGGCGAGGGCGCACGGCGCGAGAGTCGCTCGGCACGGCGCGAGAGTCGCTCGGCACGGCCGGGAAGCCGCCGACGTGGAGAAGCCCCCAGCGGGGCCACTGGCACCCGCCCCCGAACGCAACGCCCTGCAAGCGATGTGCCGCCAGGTCTTCGGCTTCCGCCTGGCCATGATCGCCCTCGCCGCCCCCGCCGCTCTCCTCAACGCCGCCCCCGGCTGGGGCACCCGTCTGGTCGGCGCAGCCGTCGTCGTCACGTTCATGGCCTCCTACGCCCTCTTCCGCGACTGGGAACGCTTCGGCCCCCTCCTCCTGCGCCACCCCACCCTCCTCGCCGTCGACACCCTCTTCGGCTCGCTGCTGCTGATCTCGGCCGGCCCCGACACCACGCTGGCCTACGTCAGCGTCTGCACCCCCCTGCTCGCCGGCATCGTCTACAGCTGGCGCGGAGCGGCCTGCTTCGCCAGCCTCCAGTCGCTGATCCTGCTCCTGGTCCACGCGACGGCCCACGACCTGCACACCAACCCCGCCGAAGCGCTCCTCCTGCCCGGCCTGTGCGTGGTGACCGGCGCCCTCGGCTCCACCCTGCGCAACCTCCTCCTGCGCTTCGGCGCCGCGACGCAGGCGCTCACCCAGGCCCGGTCCCGGCTCGCCGCGCGCGAGGCGACGGATGCCGAACGGGCCCGTCTGGCCCTCGAGATGCACGACTCGGTGGCCAAGACCCTGCACGGCGTCGCGCTGGCGGCGGACGGCCTCGCGGCCTCGGCGAGCCGGCCGCGCACGGACCCGGTGGTGATCGCACACCAGGCGGAACTGATCGCCCGCTCCGCCCGCCGGGCCGCCACGGAGGCCCGCGCCCTGCTGACGGACCTGCGCCGAGGCGAGACCACGAACGCCGACCTCCTCACCGAACTGACCTTGCGGACGCGCGACTTCACGAGCCGCACGGGCATCCCGGTGGAACACTGCGGCACCCCGCCGCCCCTGCCGCTGACTCTTCCGTCCACGACCACGCACCACCTCCTGAAGATCTGCGACGAGGCCCTGGAGAACGCCCACCGCCACGCGAGTCCCGGCCGGATCGAGGTCCGCACGGATCTGCGCGAGGACCGCCTCCGCATCACGGTCAGCGACGACGGACCCGGCCTCCCCGAAGGCACAGCTCTCGAACACCTGCGCAACGCGGGCCATTTCGGCCTCCTGGGCATGGCCGAACGCGCCACCTCCATCGGCGCCCGCCTCGACATCGGGCACGGCGACCGGGCGCGGGGCACCCGCATCGGCGTGGAGATCCCCCTGCGCCCCACTGCCGGAGAAGCCTGATGCCGCCCCCCGGGACAGCCGCCCTGCGCGTCCTGATCGCCGACGACAACCCGGTCGTACGCGCGGGCCTGACGGCACTGCTGTCCGGCCACGAGGACATCACGGTCGTGGCGGAGGCGTCCGACGGCCGCACGGCCCAGGAGGCGGCACACCGGCACGACCCCGACGTGATCCTCCTGGACGTCCACATGCCCGGCGTCGACGGCCTGACGGCCCTCCCACACCTGACCCCGCTCGCGCCGGTCCTCATGCTCACCTACAGCGGCGAACCGGAGACCACGCTGGAGGCGCTGCGCAGGGGCGCGGCGGGGTACCTGGTGCACGGCGAGTTCACGGTGGACCAGCTTCTGACGGCCGTACGGGACGCGAGCCGGGGACGCCCGCATGTGTCTCCGACGGTGACGGAGGCGTTGCTGGGCCACCTGCGGGGCGGCCACGGAAGTGCGACTGCACACGGCAATGCGCCCGATGTGACGCAGAATCGCGGCATCCACCCGACCTCCTCTTCACAACTGCAACAACATATGGGACAGTCGATGCCGTTGGGTGCCCAACTCAGCGCGCGGGAAGCGGAGATCATGGACCTCATCGCCACGGGCCTGACGAACCAGCAGATCGCGGCGGCCTGCTTCATCAGCGAGAAGACGGTCAAGAACCACATCAACCGCATCTTCGCCAAGCTCCACAGCACCAGCCGCGCGGAGGCGACGGCCAAGTGGCTGGGCACGGCACCCCGGGAGCACCGGTGAACGCCTGGGCCCGCATTTGGGCCCACGGACCCTCGGCCGACACCCCCGCCCGCCCCTACGCTCCCGATGCCGACAGAGGGGAGCACCATGAGCAACTGGATCGCCCGCATCGCCCGCGACGACAGGGGCCAGACGGCGGTGGAGTATCTGGGCATCATCGCGGTCGTGGTCGCCATCGTGTTGGCGATCACGGGCACGGACATCGGCAACACCATCTACACCGCCATCACGGACAAGATCAACGAGGTCATCGGCGGCTGATGTCACGCCGTGCGTGCGGCGACGCAGGGCAGGCCTTCCCTATCTACATCACGGCGATAGGGGGCCTGCTTCTGCTTGCGTTCGCCTACCTTGCGGTCGGCCAGGCCGCAGCCAAGAGGAACGACGCCCAGACGGCGGCGGATGCGGCTGCGCTCGCAGCGGCTCAGGACACCAGGGACCAGCTCGTGGCGCTCTGGACGGAGAAGCTGCGCGACCCGACCACGTGGTCGGCAGTCCTCGACGGAGACGTCGCTACCAGCGATTCCTGCGCACGCGCGTACGAGCTCGCCGCGCAGAACGACGCAACCGTGGGTTTGTGCAGGCCAGCAGGGCCACTGAGCTACGAAGTCGCGGTCACGACCAACAAGTCGGTCGGCGAATCCATCGTCCCCGGCACCGAGAACCAGCGCGTGACGGCTTCCGCAAGGGCTGTGGTCGAGCCGCTCTGCCCGTTCGTGGCTGCACAAAAGAGCAGCGTGAAGGAGGCCCTTCCACGTCTCACCTGCAAGGACCGTGACTGGGACATCGACCCTGACGATCCGGCGGGCCTCCCAGAACCGCAGGACCTCTTCGACGTCCATTTGGTGTCGAACGAGTAGCGAACGACGAGTGGGGAAGGAAGCGGGGCGATGAGCATGCGCAGGGGGATGACCGCACTGGCTGTGGCGGTCGGGCTGGCAGTCGGTGTGACCGCCTGTGGCGGGGGAGGCAACCACGACTCGAAGCCCAAGACGTCGGCGCCTGCTTCCGGCAACGGCGACTCGAAGCCGACCGCTCAGGAGGGCCAGTCGGACGCTCCCATGGCTGAGATGAAGGGCCCGAACGGCCTGTTGCTCCAAATCGCCTCGGCTCAGCGGGACGCGGGCGGCTTTGTCACGGTGAACGGTGACTTGAAGAACGACGGAGCCCAGCGGGTGACCGTCCCCGCCGGCGTGCGAGGCGACGAGACGGAGATCGTGCGGCACGGCATGTCCCTCGGCGGCGCAACACTGGTGGACAGCAAGGAAAAGAAGCGCTACTACGTGCTGCGTGACACGGACGGACGGCCGCTGACCACCACCGGCTTCTCCTCGCTCAAGCCCGGGGAGTCACTCTCCTTCTTCATCCAGTTCCCTGCTCCGCCGGCCGACACCACAGAAGTGACCTTCCAACTGCCGATGTTCGCCAGTGGCGCGATCCAGATCTCCGGATGAGGCGCCCCGAATGACCCTCCCCCGAGCCCTGACCCTCACCGCCGCCGTCCTCCTCCTCTCCACCACGACGGCCTACGCCGACGACGCCCCCAGCGTTCCCCCCGGCACCGAGGCCACCGCCACCGCCCCCGTGAAGGTGGACCCGAACGACCCCGACCTCAAGCTCCCCGAAGGGGCCACCCTGGCCGCGCCGAAGGTGCTGGACATCAAGTCCGTCGTCGAGGACCAGTCGGGAGACGAACGCCGTGAGGACACCAACGCGGACGTGAAGTTCGCCCTCCAGGCCGAGGTCCTGTTCGGCAAGGACAGCGCCAAACTGGGCCCGGACGCGCGGGCGCGCATCGCGGCCATCGCCGGGGAGATCAAGAAGCAGAACGCCACCCGGATCCGCGTCTTCGGCTTCACCGACAACCTCGGCTCCGCCGCCCACGGCGACGTCCTGTCCCGCCAGCGCGCCAACGCCGTACAGGACGCCCTGGACGACGACCTGAACGACCCGGGCGTCACCTTCGAGGTCCGGGGATACGGCGAGGACTACCCGATCGCGTCGAACGCCACGGAGGAGGGCCGCCGCAAGAACCGCCGCGTCGAGGTCAGTTTCCCTCGCTCGGAAAGCTGACCCGCACGCCCACCCGCAGCCCCCACCGGGCCATCGCGCCCGCCTCCGCCTCCAGCACGTGCCGCGCCCACGGCCGGGGCCTGCCCAGCCGCCCCGGCCGCATGGTGCACACCGCGACGACGCGCAGCCGCCGGTCGAGGTAGGCGACGTCGATGGGCATCCGCATCCGGAAGGTGTGGACGCTGTTCGCGGGGGAGAGCAGCATGGCCCCGTCGAGGGAGTCGCGCCCCAACAGGCCCCGCGTCCGGGCGCGGTAGGAGGCGGCGATCTCCAACGGAACGGTCACGGCCTCAGGTCCTTCGCCCACCACAAGGACGCCTCGCCCATCACGCCAGGCTCGACTCACCGCGCCTCCTCCTGACATTCAGTGCTCCCGCCGGTGCAGACGATCGGCCGGGCGGACCGGTCACCCTCACGTTGCGCACCCCATGGGGACGTCCAACTCAGCTTCAGATGGCCCCTGTTCCCCAGCCGAGTCGGCTCGCGGCCCCGAACGTGGTCCGTGATGTGAACGTTACCCCGCGGGACGCCTTGTGAGAGTTGGCAACGGCTCCTACCCCCCGAAAGCCACCGTCACCTGGAAGATCCACTGGGCCGGAACAGGTGGCGCCGGCGACGACCTGCCCGACGGCACCTTGGGCGCCACGGACGTGAGGGTGCAGGAGATCCAGGCCGTCAACCGCTGACGACGAAGACGACCGTCCGTAAAGCAGTTGTGCGCCCATCCGCGCCACGATAGGAACCTTTCATGACTGCACTCGGCGTCGTCTTCCGTCCTCAGCTTCCGCCCGAGCGGCTGCGTGCCGTTGCTCAGGTCGCCGATGCGGCCGGGCTGGAGGAGTTGTGGTTGTGGGAGGACTGCTTCCTGGAGGGCGGGGTGTCCACGGCCGCCGCCGCGCTGGCCTGGACCGAGCGGCTGCGGGTCGGGATCGGGCTGCTGCCCGTCCCGCTGCGCAACGTCGCCGTCACGGCCATGGAGGCCGCCACGCTGGAGCGGATGTTCCCCGGCCGCGCGATCCTCACCGTCGGACACGGCGTGCAGGAGTGGATGGGGCAGGTCGGGGCGCGTGCCGAGTCGCCCCTGACACTGCTGCGCGAGTATCTGCTCGCCCTGCGGGCCCTGCTGGCCGGTGAGCGGCTCAACACCGAGGGGCGCTACGTCCGCCTCGACGACGTCGCGCTCGACTGGCCGCCGCCGGCGCCGCTGCCCGTGCTCGCCGGAGTCACCGGGCCGCGCTCCCTGCGGCTGTCCGGCGAGGCCGCCGACGGCACGCTGCTGACGATGAACAACTCGCCCGACGCCGTGCGGCGGGCGCGGAGCCTGGTCGACGAGGGGCGCGCGGCGGCCGGGCGGCTCGGCGATCCGCACCGCGTCGTCGTCTATCTCCTCGCCGCCACCGGGCCCGACGCCCCGGCCCGGCTACGCGCCGACCTGGCCGCCGAGGGCCTCGCCGACGTGCCCGGCGTCGGGGTCGCCGGAGACGCGGAGACCGTAGCCAAGGCCGTCCAGGAGTACGCCGCGGCCGGCGCCGACACCGTCGTACTGCAGCCGACGGCGGACGAGCCCGACCCGGAGGGGTTCGTCCGGTTCGCCGCCGAGCAGGTGCGACCGCTCCTGACGTGACGCCGGCCGGCCACTTCGTCGACCCCCACCTCGCCGGTACGCCGCCGGCTGGTCGCCCGTCACCCAGCCGGTCGCGCCGCCGGTTGGCCACCTCGTCGGCCAGCCGCCTCGCCGGTACGCCGGCGGCCGGTCGCCGCCGGCTCGTCGACCGTCACCAGCCGGCCACCCCGCCGGCCGGTCGCCGGCTCGTCGTCACCCCGCCGACCGGCCGCCGTACGCCGATGGCCGGTCGTCCGTCACCCCGCCGGTCGCCCCGCCGACCGGTCGCCTACGCCGCCGGCTCGTCGCCCCTCACCCAGCCGGTCGTCCCGCCGGTCGGCCACCTCGTCGGCCAGCCGCCTCGCCGGTACGCCACCCGCCGGTCGGCGGCTTGTCGTTCGTCAGCCCGTCGGGTGGTCGCCCGTCGCGCCGTCGATCAGTTCGCGCACGATGTCCATGTGGCCCGCGTGCCGTGCCGTCTCCTCGATCATGTGGACCAGCACCCAGCGCAGGGACACCTCGCGGTCCTTGTGCCACGACGGGCGGCCCACCGCGTCCAGCGCGAGCTCGGCGATGGTGCGGTCGGCGGCGGTGCGGGCGCGGCCGTAGAAGGCGACGATCTGTTCCGCCGTCTCGTCGTCGGACGCGCTCATGTCCTCGTCCGAGTACGGGTCGAACCACAGGGGCTCCACCTCGCGGCCGAACGTGTCGACGAACCAGCCGTACTCCACCGAGGCCAGGTGCTTGACCAAGCCGAGCAGGTTGGTGCCGGACGGTGTCATGGGGCGGCGCAGCCGCTCCTCGTCCAGCCCCCGCAGTTTCCACAGCACCGCGTCCCGGTGCCGGTCCAGGCTCGCCCGGAGTGTCTCCTTCTCGCCGCCCGCGTAGGGCATTCCCGCGCTCGCGTCACTCGCCTCGTCTGCCATGCCGTCGAAATTAACAGCGGCCACTGACAACGCCCTGCGATCATCACCCCCATGACCGCTCAGCCCCACCGCCGCACCTTCGAGGACCTCGTCGCCGAGGGCGACGCCGCGCCCACCGAGGGCTGGGACTTCTCCTGGTTCGAGGGGCGGGCCACGGAGGAGCGGCCGTCCTGGGGGTACGCCACGTCGATGGCCGAACGGCTCGGCTCGGCCGCCGCCGTCCTCGATCTGCAGACCGGGGGAGGGGAGGTGCTCGACTTCGCCCTCGGCCGCGCGGCCGGCGCCCCCGCTCTCGTCGTCGCCACCGAGGGCTGGCCGCCGAACGTCGCCAAGGCCACCGCGCTGCTGCGCCCGCGCGGCGTCGCGGTCGTCGCCTCGCCGGAGGACGCGCCGCTGCCGTTCGCCGACGCGGCCTTCGACCTCGTCGTCAGCCGGCATCCGGTGCGGCCGCAGTGGCCGGAGATCACGCGCGTGCTGGAGCCCGGCGGCACGTACTTCGCCCAGCACGTCGGTCCGAGCAGCGTCTTCGAACTCGTCGAGTACTTCCTCGGACCGCAGCCCCAGGAGACGCGCAGCGCCCGGGACCCGGAGCGGGAGCGCGCCGACGCGGAGGCGGCCGGGCTGGAGGTCGTGGACCTGCGCGCCGAGCGGCTGCGGATGGAGTTCCACGACATCGGGGCCGTCGTGCACTTCCTGCGCAAGGTGGTGTGGATGGTCCCCGGCTTCACCGTGGAGGCGTACGAGCCGCGGCTGCGGGACCTGCACGAGCGGATCCGGGCCGAGGGGCCCTTCGTCGCGCACAGCAGCCGGCACCTCTTCGAGGCCCGCAAGCCCCGTCAGCCACGTCACTGAGGTCACTTCACTCACACGGTTTCCACATCGTTATCGCGATCGGCTCGCCTTCACCCGACTGCCTCGCATAGGTTCAGACCAAGGCGATTCGCGTCAGCAAAGCTGCGCGGGCGGTACCGCGCGGTGGAGGGGGCTGCGCGGTACCGGCGCCGTCAAGGGCGCGGACACGCCGGGGTCGCCCATCGGAGGGACGGCCGCAGAGATGTTCCCCAGGGCCCCGAAAACCCCCGCCCACCACGCCTTCTTCCCTCAGCGGGCTGTCGCCGGGTGCATTCGGAGAGTAGTTGTGGCACGCCGATGCACACACCTGCCCTCACGAAGGGTTATGGTGGAAACCCCCCCTCGGGCCGGTCCGTATCCCCCCCACGGACCGGCCCGTTTTTTGTTTTCCGCCGTCTCCCGCCCCCGGCTGGTTCCGCCGTCTCCCGCCCCGGCTGGAGTCCGGCCCACGTCGAATGACCATCCGACACCGCCCGGCCCCCACGGCCCGGCCGCCCGGTTCACTCGGTTCACCCGGCGGACCCCACGGCCACCCCGCACAACCCCCCGGCCCTTACGGCCACCCCTCACCCGCCGCGCCGCCGCAGCCGCCGTACGCCTGACACCCGTTGGCGGTCCGCCGCGTCGGCGGGGGTAGGCTTCGCCATCGGGGACCGCCATACGGACAGGTGTCGCGCCCGGCCGAGCCCGGCGCGCATGTCCGATCCGCACCGGAGGGGCTGACAATCACGTGAACCTGCGCGACAAGCTGCGCGGCCTGCTCGTCAAGCTGTACGCGCGGCGGGTGGAAGGCCACCTGGACCACGCTCAGGTGCCCAAGCACATCGGCGTCATCATGGACGGCAACCGGCGCTGGGCGAAGGCCGCGGGCTCCACCACCGCGCAGGGCCACCAGGCCGGAGCGCACAAGATCGAGGAGTTCCTCGGCTGGTGCAGCGAGACCGACGTCGAGGTGGTCACCCTCTGGCTGCTGTCCACGGACAACCTCACCCGTCCGGAGGACGAGCTGCGCCCGCTGCTCGGCATCATCGAGGGCGTCGTGCGCACCCTCGCCGGCGACGGCCGCTGGCGCGTGCACCACGTCGGCACCCCGGACATCCTCCCGGCCGGCATGCAGCGCACCCTGAAGGAGGCCGAGGAGGCCACCGCGCACGTCGACGGGATAGTGGTCAACGTCGCCATCGGCTACGGCGGCCGCCAGGAGATCGCCGACGCCGTCCGGTCCATGCTGTTCGACGCCCACGAGCGGGGCGTGGCGATGGACGACCTCGCCGAGCAGGTCGACGTCGACATGATCGGCCGTCATCTGTACACCAGCGCCCAGCCCGACCCCGACCTCGTCATCCGCACCAGCGGCGAGCAGCGGCTGTCCGGTTTCATGCTGTGGCAGACCGCGCACTCGGAGTACTACTTCTGCGAGGTCTTCTGGCCGGCCTTCCGCAAGGTCGACTTCCTGCGCGCCCTGCGCGACTACGCCGCCCGCCACCGCCGTTACGGCGGCTGACGCGGCGACACGCCGCCGACCCCCCGGGGAGAAGTCCCCGTGTACCCCGTCCCGCGCGGAAGTAACACGGAGTTCACCGCTGCGCCGCCCTGCCCTGTGGCATGGCGGCGCATTTTCGAGGGCATAAGGCAAGCAGGTCGACACCCGAACCACGGGCGTCGTATCTCAGCGGACGGCACGGGGCCGTCCGCCCGGGAGGCCCTTTGCACCAGCCCCACCGTGCGGTGACGGCACGGAAGCAGCCGCGGAGGGCCGGTTCCCGGCCCGCCGCACGCGCGGGCCGGCCACCGGCCGCAATGGCCCCACCCTCCCGGCCCGGCATCCACTTCGTCGCTCCCCGACCTCATCCGAGGGGGTACGTCCTTCCGTGGTGACCAGCACAAAGCGCCCCAAGGCAGACCGGCGCACTTATGTTCTCGACACCAGCGTCCTGCTGGCCGACCCGAACGCCCTGAGCCGCTTCGACGAGCACGAGGTCGTGCTCCCCATCGTCGTGGTCACGGAGCTGGAGGCGAAGCGGCACCATCCCGAACTCGGTTACTTCGCCCGGCAGGCACTGCGTCTGCTCGACGACCTCCGGGTACGGCACGGCCGCCTCGACGCCCCCATTCCCACCGGGGACCTCGGCGGGACGGTACGGGTCGAGCTCAACCACTCGGACCCCAGCGTGCTGCCCTCCGGCTACCGCCTGGGGGACAACGACTCCCGCATCCTGGCGGTCGCACGCAACCTGCAGGCCGAGGGGTTCGACGTCACCGTCGTCTCGAAGGACCTCCCGCTGAGGATCAAGGCGTCCTCGGTGGGCCTGCTCGCCGAGGAGTACCGGGCCGAACTGGCCATCACGGAGAACTCCGGCTGGACCGGGATGAGCGAACTCACCCTGCCGGCCGAACAGGTGGACATCCTCTTCGAGGAAGGGCACCTGTACGTCCCGCAGGCGGCCGACCTGCCCGTGCACACGGGGCTGACCGTCCACTCCGAGCGCGGCAAGGCACTGGGCCGCGTCACCCCGGAGGGCAACGTGCGCCTGGTGCGCGGCGACCGGGAGGCGTTCGGCATCAAGGGCCGCAGCGCCGAGCAGCGCATCGCGCTGGACCTGCTGCTCGACCCGGACGTCGGGATCGTGTCGATGGGCGGCCGGGCCGGCACGGGCAAGTCGGCGCTCGCGCTGTGCGCCGGCCTGGAAGCGGTCCTGGAGCGCCGCCAGCACCAGAAGGTGATGGTCTTCCGCCCGCTGTACGCGGTCGGCGGCCAGGAACTGGGCTATCTGCCCGGCTCCGAGGCGGAGAAGATGAGCCCGTGGGCGCAGGCCGTCTTCGACACGCTCTCGGCGGTCACCTCCCGCGAGGTCATCGAGGAGGTCACCGCGCGCGGGATGCTGGAGGTCCTGCCGCTCACCCACATCCGCGGCCGCTCGCTGCACGACGCGTTCGTCATCGTCGACGAGGCCCAGTCGCTCGAACGGAACGTCCTGCTGACCGTGTTGTCCCGGATCGGGGCGAATTCCCGGGTGGTTCTGACCCATGACGTGGCACAGCGGGACAATCTGCGGGTCGGGCGCTACGACGGAGTGGTCGCCGTCGTGGAGAAACTGAAGGGGCATCCGCTCTTCGCGCACGTCACGCTGAACCGGTCCGAGAGGTCCCAGATCGCGGCGCTTGTGACCGAAATGCTCGAAGACACCGGTATCTGACCGTCCGGCAGGCAATCGCCGTCCACCGGCGCCGTCCCGCAAAGGCGAAGAGCCTAGCGGGGCGGCGTCGCCGTATGTGGGCGTTCGATGAAATCCCCGGGCTCAAACGGGATGTGAGCTTTCACACGCAGCTCAGAATTGCGGTGCGGCGCCGGGTTACGGCAGAGTCTCACTCCTGTCAGGCCCCGCATACGACACACGTGTACCCCCAGCCGTACGGCACCACAGCAGGAACACCAACTCCATAGCAGCCGTCGTATGCCGCCCGCGCACCACGCGGCGCTCCCGAGCAGGGAGTTGCCCACCGGGCCCGCGCCTCCCGTGACCCCGCAGTTGGGGAGGCCAGTGTTCAGGGGCACGATTGCGTCCGCCAGGGTCACCGAAGCGGGCGATGCTGGAAGGAAACCGTGTGAGCCGGATTTCGGTCCGGGGATTCGCAGTGGCCTCCGCCACCGCGGTCACCGCTGTCGGAAGCGTCGTCGGAGTTGCCTCGGGCAGCACCGCGCAGCCGAACGACGCCGAGGCGACGGCATCCGAGGTCACGCTCCTCGCGGACATACCCGCGGGTCAGCAGGCCCAGGTGCAGACCGCGTCCCTCGCGCAGCAGGCCGACGCACAGGCCATCGCCGCGGACGCGAGCGCCAAGAAGACCGCCGAGGAGACGGCCCGCAAGGCGGCCGCCGAGACCGCGATCGCGAAGAAGGAAGCCGCCGAGAAGGCGGCCAAGGAAGCCAAGGAGCGCGAGGAGGCCAAGAAGGCCGCCAGCCGCAGCGCCGTCCGGGACGCCACCACCTTCGCCGTCCAGAGCTCGTACTCCGTCTCGCAGATCCAGGCGATGGCGCGTCAGTTGGTCGGCGGCGGCCAGTTCCAGTGCTTCAGCAACATCGTGGACCACGAGTCGAGCTGGAACTACCAGGCCGTCAACGCCTCCTCCGGTGCCTACGGTCTCTTCCAGGCCCTGCCCGGCTCCAAGATGTCGTCCGTCGGCGCCGACTGGCAGACCAATCCGGCCACCCAGATCAAGTGGGGCCTGAACTACATGAACAGCCGGTACGGCAGCCCGTGCGACGCCTGGTCGTTCTGGCAGGCCAACCACTGGTACTAGGCCCGCCCGGCTCACCACCAGCCTTTCGCTCGACTTCGCGCAGCCCCTCCCCGTCCTAGGGGGAGGGGCTTTCGCCCTGTACGGTCGTACGCGACGGCTCCAGGGGGGAGTGGTGAGGAGAGACGGGGGAAGAGGACGGATCATGTCGCGAGTGCCAGGGTGGCTCGGTCGGCTCGGCGCCGGACTGACCGGGATAAGTGAGCGGCTCGACGAGCGCCGCGCCGAGTTCGAGCGGGAAGACGCCGAACACGAAGGCGCCGCGCCGCCCGAGCAGGTACCACCGCCCCCCGACTACGCGCCCACGGTCCCCGCCCGCCCCGACCCGGCGCAGGCCGTCCCCTGGGGCGTACGCGTCGCGGCCGAGGCCGGCTGGCGGCTGCTGGTGCTGGCGGGCACGCTCTGGGTGCTGATGCGGGTCATCAGCGCCGTCCAGCTCGTCATCCTCGCCTTCGTCGCCGCGCTGCTCATCACCGCGCTGCTCCAGCCGACGGTGGCGCGGCTGACCCGCATGGGCGTGCCGCGCGGCCTCGCCACGGCGATGACGGCGATCCTCGGCTTCATCGTCATGGGACTGATCGGCTGGTTCGTCAGCTGGCAGGTCATGGAGAACATCGACAACCTCTCCAGCCAGATCCAGGACGGCATCGACGAGCTGCGCAAGTGGCTGCTGCACAGCCCGTTCCACGTCACCGACAAACAGATCAACCAGATCGCCAAGAACCTGCGCGAGGCGATCGGCGCCAACACCGACCAGATCACCTCGGCCGGCCTGGAGGGCGTACAGGTCGTGGTGGAGGCCCTCACCGGCATCCTGCTGACCGTCTTCTCCACGCTGTTCCTGCTCTACGACGGCCGCCGCATCTGGGAGTGGACCCTGAAGCTGGTCCCGGCCGCCGCCCGCCCGGGCGTCGCCGGCGCCGGCCCGCGCGCCTGGCGCACGCTCACCGCGTATGTGCGCGGCACGGTGATCGTCGCCCTCATCGACGCGATCTTCATCGGCCTCGGCATCTACTTCCTCGATGTGCCGATGGCCGTGCCGCTCGCGGTGTTCATCTTCCTGTTCGCCTTCATCCCGCTCGTCGGCGCGGTCGTCTCGGGCGCGCTCGCGGTCGTGGTGGCGCTCGTGACGCAGGGCGTGTTCACGGCCGTGATGACGCTGGTCGTCGTGCTCGCCGTGCAGCAGATCGAGGGGCACATCCTGCAGCCGTTCATCCTCGGCCGGGCCGTGCGGGTGCATCCGCTGGCGGTGGTGCTGTCGGTGGCGGCCGGCGGCATGATCGCCGGGATCGGCGGCGCGGTGGTGGCGGTGCCGCTCGTGGCGGTGACCAACACGGTCGCGGGCTATCTCAGGGCGTACTCGCACGAGGCGGCGATGCGGCACACGCCGCGGCCGCGCGGAGCGACGGCGTCGGACGTGGCGGCGGCGAAGGCGGCTGCCGCCGAGCCGGTCGCCACGCAGGAACCCGCGGGGGAGACGCCGTCGGCCTGAGCGGCACGACGAACGCCGCACGCCGCCGAACACCGCAGGACGCACGCCGCACGACGAACGCCAAACACCGCACGCCGAACGAAGTCGAAGGCCCCGCCCACCCGAAGGTGGACGGGGCCTCGCAACAGGTGCTGTCCGGGCCCTACTCGGCCAGGACCGCCTCCGCCTCCAGGGTCACGCCGACGGCCTGCACGACCGAGGCGATCTTGAAGGCTTCCTGGACGACCTCGCGCTCGACGCCGGCCTTGCGCAGGACCTGCTCGTGCGAGTCCAGGCACATGCCGCAGCCGTTGATCGCGGAGACCGCGAAGGACCACAGCTCGAAGTCGGTCTTGTCGACGCCGGGGTTGCCGATGACGTTCATCCGCAGGCCCGCGCGCAGGTTGCCGTACTCGTGGTCCGACAGCAGGTGGCGGGTGCGGTAGAAGACGTTGTTCATCGCCATGACGGCGGCGGCCGCCTTCGCGGCCTGGTACGCCTCCGGCGTCAGGTTGGCCTTCGCCTCCGGCTCCAGCTCACGCAGCACGATGGGGGAGCGCGAGGCGATCGCGGTCGCCAGCACCGTGCCCCACAGCTGCTGCGCGGGCAGGTCGGAGTTGCCGATGACCGAGCCCAGGTTGAGCTTCAGGTCCTTGGCGTAGTCCGGAACGCGGGACTTCAGGGAGTCGAGGGACATGCCTCACTCACCAGCCAGCAGCGCGACCGGGTCCAGGGTCTCGTCGCCCTTGCTCCAGTTGCACGGGCACAGCTCGTCGGTCTGCAGGGCGTCCAGGACCCGCAGGACCTCCTTCGGGTTCCGGCCGACCGAGCCCGCGGTCACCATGGTGAACTGGATCTCGTTGTTCGGGTCGACGACGAACACGGCGCGCTGGGCGAAGCCGTCCTCGCCCTCGATGCCGAGGTCGCGCATCAGCTCGTGCTTGGAGTCCGCCATCATCGGGAACGGCAGGTCCGTCAGGTCCGGGTGGTCCTTGCGCCAGGCGTGGTGGACGAACTCGGAGTCACCGGAGAAGCCGAGGATCTGCGCGTCGCGGTCGGCGAACTCGTCGTTCAGCTTGCCGAACGCGGCGATCTCAGTCGGGCACACGAAGGTGAAGTCCTTGGGCCACGCAAAGACGACCTTCCACTTGCCCTCGTAGGTCTTGTGGTTGATCGTGTCGAACTCCTTGCCCTTCTCCAGCGAGACGCAGGCGGTCAGTTCGAACTCGGGGAACTTGTCACCGACAGTGAGCACACGCTCTCCTTGCAGCGAAGAAAGACCCTTTTTGGGGGTGTTTCCCATGGGTTGGACGCTCTTGATGTTGGCACACCGTGCATTGATTGCGGAAATAGCTACACTCGGTCGAGTTGATCGGAGGGAGCTATCAGTGAGCGTTGCGAGCGTGACCGGCGGCGCCGGCGGCAAACGGAAACAGCCCAGCCTGGCGCAGCTGCGGGCGTTCGCCGCCGTCGCGGAGCATCTGCACTTCCGGGACGCCGCCGCGGCGATCGGCATGAGCCAGCCCGCCCTCTCGGGCGCCGTCTCGGCACTGGAGGAGACACTCGGTGTCACCCTGCTCGAGCGTACGACGCGCAAGGTGCTGCTGTCGCCGGCCGGTGAACGTCTCGCGGTGCGCGCCAAGGCCGTACTCGACGAGGTCGGGGCGCTGCTGGAGGAGGCCGAGGCGGTGCGGGCGCCGTTCACCGGGGTGCTGCGGCTCGGGGTGATCCCGACGGTCGCGCCGTATCTGCTGCCGACCGTGCTGCGGCTGGTGCACGAGAAGTATCCCGACCTGGACCTCCAGGTCCACGAGGAGCAGACCGCTTCCCTCGTGGAGGGCCTCAACTCCGGCCGCCTGGACCTGCTGCTGCTCGCCGTGCCGCTCGGGGTGCCCGGGGTGGTGGAACTCCCGCTGTTCGACGAGGACTTCGTGCTCGTCACGCCCCTCGACCACGGGCTCGGCGGGCGGGAGGGGATTCCCCGGGAGGCGCTGAAGGAGCTGAACCTGCTGCTGCTGGACGAGGGCCACTGTCTGCGGGACCAGGCGCTCGACATCTGCCGCGAGGCGGGGCGCGAGGACGCGCCGGTGACGACGACGGCGGCCGGACTGTCCACGCTGGTGCAGCTGGTCGCCGGGGGCCTGGGGTGCACGCTGCTGCCGCGGACGGCGCTGAAACTGGAGACCGCGCGGAGCAGTCAGCTGCTCACCGGGTACTTTGCGGCGCCGGCGCCTACGCGTCGTGTCGCGCTGGCGATGCGCACGGGGGCGGCGCGCTCTGCGGAGTACGGGGAGTTGGCGGGGGCGTTGCGGGAGGCTCTGCGGTCGTTGCCGGTGCGGGTTGTTCTTGGCGAGGGGTAGCGTCTGCCGGGCTCTGTTGTCTTTCGGGTGCGGGTGCGTTGTGGTTGCTCGCGCAGTTCCCCGCGCCCCTTATATGCCTGCGGCGGCCCGTTGCCCTCCGGTGGGTGGCTGGTGTAGCGCCTGCGGTTCGTTGTGGGTCGGGGCCGGGGTGGGGGGTGTCCGTCCTCGGTCCGGCCGCCCGTTTCCGGGCCTGTGCTGTTGCCCGGTGCCGGACGCTGCGGGCGGACACCCCCCACCCCGTCCCCTTCCCGCCGTACGCGGCCGGCTACTCCGTGCGCAGGCCGTCCGGGCGCATCAGTTTCAGCAGCGGCGGGAGGCTGAGCAGGGTCACCGCGAGGACGATCGCCGCGCCCACGCCTGTCATCGACAGGACGCTCGGCCAGTCCAGGTGGATCGGGGTGGCCGTCATGCGGAGCAGGACCGCGCCCAGAGTCATGCCCACCGCCGCGGCCAGCAGAAGGCCGAGGGCGATCGGGATCGCCGTCTGCCACAGGACCGACAGGCTGAGGGTGCGGCGCCGGGTGCCGAAGGCGACCAGTGAGGAGAGCAGTGTGCGGCGCTCGCGCAGCTGCTCCAGCTGGGAGACCAGCAGGCTCGCCCCGATCAGGGCCAGTACGCAGGTCGCGCCGACGAAGAGGCCGGTACGGATGGCGGCGAACTTCGGGGACTGCAGGGTCGCCGACCACAGCATCGCGTCGGCCATGGGGTCGATCCGGACCGCGGTGTTGCGGGCGTGCTCCACGGCGTCCGGCACCGAGTGGTCGAAGCCGAGGAAGAGCTGCCCGGTCATCGCAGGCACAGCCCGTCCGGGCAGGGCGCTCGGCGTGAGGAGGAAGCCGGAGCGTTTGATGCCGTTCGGGTCCTCGATCGAGTCGGCCTGCCGCAGGGCCGCCGGGACGTGCCAGGGGACCTCCCGGCCGTGGGTGCCGGCGGAGGACGGGTCGATGTAGAGCGTGCGGCCCGGGTGGGCGAGCTTCGCCGTCTGCCCGTCCTCGTACTCGCCGCCGCGCAGGGCGAAGACGTCGCCGTCGCGGCAGGAAGGCAGCTCGGCCAGCTCCCGCAGGGCCGCGCAGTCGCCGACCATCAGCTCGCTGCCCAGGCCGGGATCCTTGCGGCCGTCGCCGACGGAGACCTGGGACAGCGCGGTCACCTGGCGCACCCCTTCGGTGCGCCGGAACTTCCTTTCCGCGTCAGCGAGCGCGTCGCCGGTCGGCAGGGTCACCTGCATCTGAGCGCGCGTCACATCCTTGCCGGAGGAGCGGGTGTAGTCGCCCTCGACGCCCGCGAACAGCATCTGCAGGGCGATCGCGCCGGCCACCGCCACGGCGATCCCGTTGACCATCCGAGCCGCGCTGCCGCTGTTCAACTGCAGTCGACGGGCGGCCAGTTGCCAGGACAGGCCGCCGGCGCCGAGCCGCGACACGACCGTCTCCACCACCCACGGCAGCAGCGCGGTCACGCCGATCAGGAGCAGCAGTACGCCGCCCGAGACCAGGTACTGATTGAAGTTCCCGTTGTCGCGGCCCTGGCCGACCATCGGGTAGAGCATCGCGAGGCCGGCCAGCGGCAGCAGCAGCCGCCACCACAGCCGGCGCCGCGCGGGCTTCGCCGTGCGGACCACGCCCAGCGGCTCGATGACGACCCCGCGCAGCGCGAACAGCGTGACGAGCACCGCGGCCGCGGGCACCGCCACGGCGACCAGGACGGCGAGCAGCGGGGAGGGGTTGAGGGAGCTGGGGAAGACACTGATGTCCAGCACGTCCAGGGCCCCGGCCAGTTGCCGGCCGAGGACGAAGAAGCCGCTGCCGAGGACCAGCCCGAGCAGGGCGCCGCCGAGCGCCTCACCGGCCGCGATACGCCGCGTCATACCGCTGTCGGAGCCGACCAGCCGCAGCGCGGCCAGCCGCCGGTCGCGCTGGTCACCGCCGAACCGCACGGCCGCGGCGATGAACACGGCGACCGGCATCAGCAGGATGAGGAAGATGACGAGGACCAGGAGCAGCAGGACGGGGTCCATCCGCTCGGGGGAGGCGCCGGGGTTGCCGAAGTGTTCGAGGCGGGTCACCTGGCCGCCGTCGACCCGGGACGCGAGCCCGTCCGCGCCGCGGTAGAAGAGGAGTTCCGCCGGCCCCAGCAGCCCGCTCTCGCCGACGGTCCCGACGATCCGCTCCGGCAGCCGCTCCCGCAGCAGCCGTCCGTCGTCGGACTCGAGCAGCTTCTTCAGCGCCGGGGAGACCACCATCTCGCCCTTGGCCGGGAACGCGTCCACTCCGGGCGGCAGCGGTGCGTGCGCGCCCTCGGGCTGCAGCGCGCGCCCCAGCACGTCCTTGTCCCGGAACGACGTCCCGGCGTCGGCGACGACGAGGGTGCGGTCCGACTTCTGCACCCCTTCGCCGGTGTAGAGGCTGGCACGCGCCTGGCTGCGCTCGTGCCGTACGGCCAGCGCGCTCGGGATCGCGGTGGTGAGCAGCAGCAGTGCCACGCCCAGTCCGACGCCGACGGCCGTCAGTACGGCCCGGATCCATCCCTCGCGCCCGCCGCTGTAGGCGAACCGCATGCCCATGCCCAGATCCCTGGACCACTGCCGCACGCTCATACGGCGCGCTCCATGTCCCGCGACTTCCCGTCCCGTACGACGACCTCGCGGTCGGAGTAGGCGGCCACCCGCGCCTCGTGCGTGACGAGGACGACGGCGGCGTTGGCCGAACGGGCCGCTTCCGTCAGCAACTCCATCACGCGCTCGCCGTTGAGGGAGTCCAGGGCGCCGGTGGGTTCGTCGGCGAACACGACACGCGGGTCGGTGACCAGTGCACGGGCGACGGCGACGCGCTGGCCCTGCCCGCCGGACACCTCACCGGGCCGCTTCTTCTTCAGGTCGTCGACCTCGAGCCGTTCCATCCACCCGAGCGCGGCCCGCTCGGCCTCCTTGCGGGAGGTGCCGTTCAGCCGCAGCGGCAGCGCGACGTTCTCGACGCAGGTCAGCTCGGGGACGAGCTGCCCGAACTGGAAAACGAACCCGAACTCGCTCCTGCGCAGCGCACTGCGCTCGGCGTCGCTCATCGCCGACAGCTCGCGCCCGGCGTACGTGATCGTGCCGGAGTCGGGCGGGACGATCCCGGCCAGACAGTGCAGCAACGTCGACTTGCCGGACCCGGAGGGGCCCATGACGGCGACGACCTCACCGGGGTGGATGGAGAACGAGGCGCCGTCCAGGGCGACGGTCGGCCCGTAGACCTTGCGCAGCTCATCGGCGGTGAGCAGGGAACCGGCGGGGGCGTTCACTGGGCCACCACCGCCTGACGCAGCTTGTCCAGACGGGCGGCGGTCAGCTCCAGCCAGCGCAGGTCGGCCTCCAGGTGGAACAGGGCGTGGTCGCAGATCAACTGATCCGCCAGATCACCCTTGCGCTTCCGCTCCGTCAGGATGCGCATGCTGCGCAGGTGCTCGGAGCGCTGCGTGTCGAGGACGTCGGCGGCGTCGCGGTGGGTGAGCAGCGCGAGGACGACCTTCGTGTACAGCGTCGACTGCAGATACGGCTCGGGCTTCTCCGGCGTCGCCAGCCACCGCTCCACGTCGGTGATACCGGCCTCGGTGATCGCATACCGCTTGCGCTCGGGGCCGCCGCCGGCCTCGATGCCGTCGACCTCGACGAGGCCGTTCTTCAGAAGGCGGGACATCGTCGAGTAGACCTGGCCGTAGTGCAGCGGCCGGTCGTGACCGAACTTCTCGTCGAAGGCCCGCTTGAGGTCGTATCCATGACGCGGACCGGACTCCAGGAGCCCCAGAAGGGTGTGACCGATGGACATACGACGACTCTACACACCGTGTATACGCCCCGTGTATACACGCAGTGCACTCCCCATAGCGGCGCGTACATCAGCCCAGGTCGAAGCACATTGTCACGGTTCAGGAACAGGCCGAGCGAACCCACCCGCACCCGAGCGGACCGAGACGCCCGCCACGACGTCGCCGCACCCGCCGACGGCGGGAAGGGGACGGGGTGGGGGGTGTCCGCCCGCAGCGTCCGGCACCGGGCAACGGCGCCCTCGTCGGAAACGGGCGGCCGGACCGAGGACGGACACCCCCCACCCCGGCCCCGACTTACAAACCGCCGCTAGGCGCGACGCACGCCACGACGCAACAGCAACGGGCCGCCGCAGGCACCAAAGGGGCGCGGGGAACTGCGCGACCAGCCACAACGAAAGCCGCACCCGAAACACAACCCAGCGCCGCAGGCTCAATGTGAGCTA
This sequence comes from Streptomyces sp. NPDC097129, assembly GCF_055668065.1. NCBI lineage: Bacteria > Bacillati > Actinomycetota > Actinomycetes > Kitasatosporales > Streptomycetaceae > Streptomyces > Streptomyces sp. NPDC097129. The sequence goes on from NZ_JBVOQE010000004.1 coordinate 92,037, forward strand.
CCCCATACACATCCAAGAGGCGCCACTTTCCCCCACCAGAGCAACCCTCAACCACCCCCAGACGTCGGTTCCCACGGCAGGGGTGCTCATTGTCACGTCCGTAAAAGACCGGATCGGACGCCCTTTGTCATAACCGGCGATGTTAGCTTTCTGAGCTGACCTGAGCCCCTGGAACGAGCGGAGCGAGGAAGCACCCCATGGGACGAGCGGAAGAGAGACGAGCGCGGCAGCGCGCGGGCCGCCGCGCGGCGCCCAGCCGCCGCCGTTCGTCGCGGACGGGCGGCAAGAGCGGTATACGCCGGCTGTTCACCTGGAAGAAGATCCTCGGCACGATCCTCGGTCTCTTCCTGCTCGGCATCGGCGCCTTCGTCGTGCTCTACATGATGATCGACATCCCCGAGGGGAACGCCGACGCCAAGAAGCAGAGCAACGTCTACAAGTACAGCGACGGCTCGATCATGACCCGCGACGGCGACGTCAACCGCGAGGTCGTGGACCTCGCGCACGTCCCGAAGAAGGTGCAGCTCACCTTCGTCGCCGCCGAGAACAAGACCTTCTTCAAGGACTCCGGCGTCGACGTGAAGGGCACCGCGCGCGGCATCCTGAACACGCTCTCCGGCAAGGGCGCCCAGGGCGGCTCGACGATCACCCAGCAGTACGTCAAGAACTACTACCTGACCCAGGAACAGACCGTCAGCCGCAAGCTGAAGGAAATGGTCATCTCGCTGAAGCTGGACCGCGAGAAGTCCAAGGACTACATCCTGGCCGGGTACATCAACACCAGCTACTACGGCCGCAACGCCTACGGCATCCAGGCCGCCGCGCAGGCCTACTACGGCGTCGACGCCGACCAGCTCACCGTCGAACAGGGCGCCTACCTCGCCGCGCTGCTCCAGGCGCCGAGCCAGTACGACTGGGCCGCCGCCACCGACACCGGCAAGAAGCTGGTGACGCAGCGCTGGAACTACGTGCTGGACAACATGGTCCAGGAGTACTGGCTGGACGCCTCCCAGCGCCAGGCCATGAAGTTCCCGGTCCCCAAGGATCCCAAGCCCTCGCCCGGCCTCAGCGGCCAGAAGGGCTACCTGGTGGCGGCCGCCAACAAGGAGCTGGAGAAGCGCCTGGTCGCGCAGGGCACCGCCGCGAACATGAAGGAGGCCGAGGACCTCGTCGGCCGCGGCGGCTGGACCCTCACGCTCAACATCAACAAGAAGAAGCAGGCGGCGCTGGAGAACTCCGTCAAGGACCAGCTGACCAGCAAGCTCAAGCCGAAGACCCGCAAGGTCGACGGGGACGTCCAGGCCGGCGGGGTCTCGGTCGACCCCAAGACGGGCGCGGTCGTGGCGATGTACGGCGGTGTGGACTACTACAAGCACTACACGAACAACGCCACCCGCACCGACTACCAGCCCGCCTCCACCTTCAAGCCGGTCATCCTGGCCGCCGCGATCGACGAGGCCGCGACGACCCAGAAGGGTCAGGCGATCGGTGCCGACACGATCTACGACGGCACCAGCAAGCGCCCCGTCGTGGACCACGGCACCCCGGTCGGCTTCGCCCCGGAGAACGAGGACGACCAGGACTACGGGCCGATCACCGTGCAGAACGCGATGAACCAGTCCGTGAACTCCGTGTTCGCGCAGATGGGTGTCGACGTCGGCATGCCGAAGGTGATGGAGGTCGCCGGCAAGCTCGGCATGGACACCACGGACCTGCAGGCCGTGCCCGCGCAGACGCTCGGTTCGATGGGCGCGAGCCCGCTGCAGATGGCCGGCGTGTACGCCACCCTCGACAACCACGGCAAGAAGGTCACCCCGGCGCTGCTGAAGAAGGCCGAGTCCAACGCCCACACGGTGAACCTGCCCGACCCGATCGGTGACCAGGTCATCAGCCGCAAGGCCGCCGACACGGTTACCTCGGTCCTCACCGGTGTGATCGACGACGGCACGGCCCGCACGTCGGTGCGGGACAACCCGCTGCGCAACGGGCAGAAGGTGGCGGGCAAGACCGGTACCTCCGACGACAACAAGTCGGCCTGGTTCACCGGTTACACGCCCGACCTGGTCACGTCGGTGGGCCTGTTCGGCGAGTCCGTGGCGCAGAACGGCAAGCACGTCTCCATGCACGGCGCCGCCGGTCTCCCCCGCATCAACGGCGGTAAGTTCCCGGCGCTGATCTGGGCGGACTACATGTTCGGCGTGCAGACGGACGTCAGCGAGTTCGACCTGGACACCGACCAGGGCGCCGCGGTCGAGCCGTCGTTCACCCCGACCCCGTCCTCGACGCCGACGACCCAGGAGCCCTCGCAGACGCCCACGACCGAGGAGCCGTCGCAGACGCCGACGACCGAGGAGCCGTCCGAGACCCCGACGACCGTGAAGCCCTCGCAGACGCCGACGACCCAGCCGCCGTCCGAGACGCCGTCCGGGAGCACGAGCGGCCCGCCGGACAACCCGATCTTCGGCGGTAACGGCACCGGCAACGGCGGCGGCAACAGCCGTCCGTGACACGAAGAGAAGGGCGCCCGGTCTGCACCGGGCGCCCTTCTTCGCCGTACGGACGCGACGCGCTCAGCGGTTCAGCTCGAACCACACCACCTTGCCCGTGCTCAGCCGGGTCGCGCCCCAGCGGCGGGCCATCCGGTTCACCAGGTACAGTCCGCGCCCGCCCTCGTCCGTGGCGCGCGCCTGCCGCAGCCGGGGCAGTTGCGGCACGTCGTCGCCGACCTCGCAGCGCAGCACCTCGGTGCGCAGCAGCCGCAGCGTGACGGGGCGGGAGGCGTACCGCACGGCGTTGGTGACGACCTCGCTGACCAGGAGCTGCACCGCGTCGATGTGCTCCTCCAGGCCCCAGCGCTCCAGCTGGCGGCGGGCCAGCCGGCGGGCCTTGCCGGGCGCGGCGTCCTCCGGCTCCAGGAACCAGTACGCCACGTCGCTCGGCGCGATCCCGTCGAAGCGGGCGGCGAGCAGCGCGATGTCGTCGTCCCGGTCGCCCGGGCCGAGCATGTCCAGCACCTCGTCGCACAGGGCTTCCAGCGGCGGCGGATGGTCGGGGCCGGTGAGCTGCGCGGTCGCAGCGAGCTTCTCGCGCAGCTGCTCTATGCCGGTCCACACGTCCCGCAGCCGGGACTCCACCAGGCCGTCGGTGTACAGCAGCAGTGTCGCCCCGGCGGGCGCGTCCAGCTCGACGGCCTCGAAGTCCACGCCGCCGACGCCGATCGGGGCGCCCGCGGGCACCCGCAGCACCTCGGCCCGGCCGCCCAGGTGCAGCAGCACGGGCGGCGGATGGCCGGCGTTGGCGATGGTGATGCGGTGCGAGACCGGGTCGTAGACGGCGTACAGGCAGGTCGCCATGCGGTCGGTGCCCAGGCGCTGCGCCTGTTCGTCGAGGTGGTGCAGCACCTCCTGCGGCGGCAGGTCGAGCCCTGCCAGGGTCTGCGCGGTGGTGCGCAGCTGGCCCATGATCGCCGCGCTGGTCATGGAGTGGCCCATGACGTCGCCGACGACGAGGGCGACCCGGCTGCCGGGCAGCGGGATCGCGTCGTACCAGTCGCCGCCCACGCGTGCGGTCTCCGCGGCGGGCAGGTAGCGGGACGCCAGCCGGACGCCCGTGGGGCGGGGCAGCGTCTCCGGGAGCATGGTGCGCTGCAGCTCGTCGGCGATGTACGCCTCACGGCCGTACAGCACCGCCTTGTCGATGCCGAGCGCGCTGTGCGTGGCGAGCTGGGCCGCCACCAGCAGGTCGTCGGCCTCGAACGCGATGCGGTCGGGGCGGCGCAGGAACACGGCCGCGCCGATCACCCGCCGCCGCCCACGCAGCGGCGCGAGGATCGCCCGCTGCCCGCTGGGGATGACGAGGTCGCCGCCGGCGCCGAGGAGCTCGGGCAGCGCGGCGCGCGCGGCGGGCGCGTCGGCGAACACCGGGCGCACCCCGCGCAGCACTTCGGCGAGCGCGCCGCCGGGTCGCACCTCGCACAGTTCGGCCGTCACGGACGCCAGGTCGGCGAGCTCCCACGGCTCGGGCTGCTGGGACTGCGGAAGTGGCGCGAAACCGCCGTCGGTGTCCCGGTCCTCCGGGATCCGGTCGGTGCGGCGCAGCCGCAGCACGACGGGCCCCGTGGGCCGTTCGTCGCCGACGGGCAGCGGATCGCGCAGATAGACCAGGATGGCGTCGCTGAACGTGGGCACGGTGGCCCGGCACAGCCCCATCACGATCTCGTCCAGGTCCAGGCCGCGGGCGATGCGCCGGGTCGCCGCGCCGACGAACCGCAGCCGGTCGCCGTCGCGGCGCATCGGTGTGGGCCGGCCCGGCGCGGGGCCCTGCCCGGTGCGCCGCTCCTGGCCGCCGGTGACGCCCTGCTCGCCCGGTTGCACGGGTACGGCCTCCGGTACCGGTCGTGGGCGCAGCGTGTCCGGCTCGGTGGCCGCCGCGGGCTGCGCGTGCTCGGGGCCGGAGCCGGCCGGGCCCGTCCCGCTCGGTGTGGCCGTGCCCGGGGTGTCCCCGGCGCGGGCCTGGGCGCTTGGCAGCGGTAAGGCCCCCGCGCCGGGCGCACGCGCCGACGTCGGGGTACGCAGGAGCGCCCCGCGGGGATCCGCGGGGGCGACGCCCTGCTGGGGGCGTTCGTAGGTGGGGTGCTCCGTCACGCGTGTCGCATCCATCCGTCCGGGGCTGCGCGCCGGGCACGCAGTTCCGCCCGCCGACATGCCGATACCCGCAATACGTGCCCCAGGAACGGAATTCCGGCGGCGCCCTGGTTCCCCTCGCTCACGTCCTGCCCGCCCCTCGGTGACGTCGGATCAGACTCGGTACGCGCACCGTTGGTTGCCTCTGCGCGCCCTTGCGGAGGACGATCCTACGTTTCCTGCCCGGGGGCGCATCAAGGGTCTCATGAGGACACATGCGCGGGCGTACGATCCCAGTCGTCCGGCAGCCGCGGCACCGGCCACGACGGATCGGGCCGCCAGTGCTGCCAGCCGTCCGAGAACGGCGGCCCCCAGGCGCGGATCGCCTCGACCGCGTCCCGGCCGGCCGCCCGGACCCGCTCGGCGAGTTCGGCGCCCATCAGCCCGTCCCGCTGGGCCTGCGCGAACTCGTCCTCGTCGCGCCACTGCCAACCGCCGTCCGGGCCCACCTCGATGTCCAGGAAGTGGTCGGTGGAGTCCACCCCGCCCGCCCAACGGGCCAGCGGGTCCTCCAGGTTGACGTAGAAGTTCTTGAACCGCCAGCCCGGATCCCAGAACAGCCACACCGACCACGGCTCGCCCGGCCGGGCCAGCTTCAGCACCCCGGTGCCGAACCACCGGTCGCGCTGCAGCGTGCGCGGCTTGGTGTAGCGGGTCGCGAGCGGCTCCCGGTGCACGGGTGTGCCGTCGGCGAGGACGGGCTTGACGCACTCGGTGCCCGGCGCCATCCAGGCGGCGAGCACCTCCTCGTCGTCGCGGACGACGGTGACGGGCCGGGCGATGTGGAAGCCCTCGCCGCCGTTGGCCCGATAGCGCCACAGGACCTGTGTCCCGGGCGCCCAGAAGCCCGCCGCAGCACCGCCGTCCCTGTCCACGCGTCTCATCACATCACCGTCTGCCATGCACAGATATTAGGTGTCATGGCCATCCGATGCTGCGGTTCGCGTCATGGTTCGCCGGAGGGGCCCCAGTTGTTACGGCCGTGTCATCCGCAGGACGTCCAGCGCCTCGTCGAGCTGCTGCTCGGTGAGGTCGCCGCGCTCGACGTAACCGCTCTCGAGGACCACCTGCCGGATCGTCTTGCGTTCCGCCAGCGCCTTCTTGGCGACCTTCGCGGCCTCCTCGTACCCGATGTACTTGTTCAGCGGGGTCACCACCGACGGCGAGGACTCGGCGTACTCCCGGGCGCGTTCGCGGTGCGCGACGATCCCGTCCACCGTGCGGTCGGCGAGCAGCCGGGAGACGGCTGCGAGCAGCCGGATCGATTCGAGGACGTTCTTGGCGATGACCGGCAGCATCACGTTGAGTTCGAAGTTGCCGGCGGCGCCCGCGGTGGCGACGGTGGCGTCGTTGCCGATCACCTGCGCGGCGACCATCAGGACGGCCTCGGGGATGACCGGGTTGACCTTCCCCGGCATGATCGACGAGCCGGGCTGCAGGTCGGGCAGGGAGATCTCGGCGAGGCCGGTGCGCGGGCCGGAGGACATCCAGCGCAGATCGTTGGCGATCTTCGTCAGGCCGACCGCGATGGTCCGCAGCTGCCCGCTGGTCTCGACGATGCCGTCCCGCGCGCCCTGTGCCTCGAAGTGGTCGCGGGCCTCGGTCAGCGGCAGCCCGGTGGCGCGGGCGACCTCCTCGATGACGGCGGCGGAGAAGCCGGGCGGGGTGTTGATGCCGGTGCCCACGGCCGTGCCGCCGAGGGGGAGTTCGGCGAGGCGGGGCAGCGAGGCGGTCAGCCGCTCGATGCCGTACCGCACTTGGGCCGCGTACCCGCCGAACTCCTGGCCCAGGGTGACGGGCGTGGCGTCCATCAGGTGCGTACGGCCGGACTTCACCACGTCCGCGAACTCCTCCGCCTTGCGGCTCAGGGCGGCGGCGAGATGGTCGAGGGCAGGGATCAGGTCGCGGGTGACGGCGGCGGTGGCGGCGATGTGGATCGACGACGGGAAGACGTCGTTGGACGACTGGGACGCGTTCACATGGTCGTTGGGGTGGACGTCCCGGCCGAGCCGTTCGCTCGCGAGGGTGGCGATGACCTCGTTGGCGTTCATGTTGGACGAGGTGCCGGAGCCGGTCTGGAAGACGTCCACCGGGAAATGGTCGTCCCACTTCCCCTCGGCGACCTCCTGCGCCGCCTCCTGCACCGCCTCCGCGACGTCCTTGTCCAGCACCCCGAGCCGCGCGTTCACCTTCGCCGCGGCGCCCTTGATCCTGGCCAGCGCCTCGATGTGGGCGCGCTCGATGCGCTGCCCGGAGATGGGGAAGTTCTCCACGGCCCGCTGCGTCTGCGCCCGCCACCGGGCGTGCGCGGGGACGCGGACCTCGCCCATGGAGTCGTGCTCGATGCGGTAGTCGGTGCCGCTGCTTCCGGTCGTCGTCATCGTCGTACCTCCACGAAGATCAGCACGGGGCGCGGGACGCCTATTCCCCGCTCGTGTACGGCGTTCCCGAGGTCGGCGAACACCTGGTCACCGTAGGTCGGCCGACCGCCGGTCGCACGCCGACGTGCCGCCGCCGCGCGGACGACGGTTTCCCCGGCCGTGCAGTACCGGACCGCAGCGGCCGTGCGGGCCCGGCCCCGCGCATACGAACGGCCCCCGCCCGTTGCCGGGTGGGGGCCGCCGCGACCTGCGTCAGGGGCGTGTCACGCGAGACCCGGACCGCGCACCGGGATCGACGTGAACGTCGGCTGCGGGGCCGGGTCCTGGAAGAAGTCGTTGCCCTTGTCGTCCACGACGATGAACGCCGGGAAGTCCTCGACCTCGATCTTCCACACCGCCTCCATGCCGAGCTCCTCGTACTCCAGGACCTCGACCTTCTTGATGCAGTCCTGGGCGAGACGCGCGGCCGGGCCGCCGATGGAGCCGAGGTAGAAGCCGCCGTGGGCGTCGCACGCGTCGGTGACCTGCTTGCTGCGGTTGCCCTTGGCGAGCATCACCTTCGAGCCGCCCGCCGCCTGGAACTGCTCCACGTAGGAGTCCATGCGCCCGGCGGTCGTCGGGCCGAACGAACCGGAGGCGTACCCCTCGGGCGTCTTCGCCGGGCCCGCGTAGTACACGGGGTGGTCCTTCAGGTACTGCGGCATCTCCTCGCCCGCGTCCAGCCGCTCCTTGATCTTGGCGTGCGCGATGTCACGGGCCACGACCAGCGGGCCGGTCAGCGACAGACGGGTCTTCACCGGGTACTTGGTCAGCTCGGCGAGGATCGTGTCCATCGGCTGGTTGAGGTCGATCTTCACCACGTCACCGGCCTCGTCGAGGTGCTCGTCCGTGGTGTCCGGCAGGAAGCGCGCCGGGTCGGTCTCCAGCTGCTCCAGGAAGACGCCCTCGGCGGTGATCTTCGCGACGGCCTGGCGGTCCGCCGAGCAGGACACGGCGATGGCGACCGGGCAGGACGCGCCGTGCCGCGGCAGGCGCACCACGCGCACGTCGTGGCAGAAGTACTTGCCGCCGAACTGCGCGCCGATGCCGATCTTCTGGGTCAGCTCGAAGACCTTCTCCTCCAGCTCCTTGTCCCGGAAGCCGTGGCCGAGCTCGGAGCCCTCCGCCGGGATCTCGTCCAGGTAGTGCGCGGAGGCGTACTTGGCGGTCTTCAGCGCGTACTCGGCGCTGGTGCCGCCGACGACGATCGCCAGGTGGTACGGCGGGCAGGCGGCCGTACCGAGCGAACGGATCTTCTCCTCCAGGAACTTCATCATGGAGGACTCGTTCAGGACGGCCTTCGTCTCCTGGTACAGGAAGGACTTGTTGGCGCTGCCGCCGCCCTTGGCCATGAACAGGAACTTGTAGGCGCCGCCGTCCGTCGCGTACAGCTCGATCTGGGCGGGCAGGTTGGAGCCGGTGTTCTTCTCCTCCCACATGGTGAGCGGAGCCATCTGCGAGTACCGCAGGTTGAGCTTGGTGTAGGCGTCGTAGATGCCGTGGGACAGGTGCTTGTCGTCCTCGCCGGCCGTCAGCACGTTCTGCCCGCGCTTGCCCATCACGATCGCCGTGCCCGTGTCCTGGCACATCGGCAGCACGCCCGCGGCCGCGATGTTCGCGTTCTTCAGCAGGTCCAGCGCGACGAACTTGTCGTTGCCCGACGCCTCGGGGTCGTCGATGATGCGGCGCAGCTGAGCCAGGTGGGCCGGGCGCAGGTAGTGCTGGATGTCGTGGACGGCCTCCTCGGCCAGCTTGCGCAGCGCCTCCGGCTCGACCTTGAGGAACGTCCGCCCGTCGGGCCCCTCGACCGTGGAGACGCCCTCGGAGGTCACCAGCCGGTAGGGGGTGGTGTCCTCGCCCTGGGGGAGCAGATCGGTGTACGCGAACTCAGGCATCTCAGCCCATTCCTCACTCTGACGGACGGCGGCCCGCCGACGCTGGCGGGCCCCACCAGCGTAGGACCTGCCGCTGACACGGAGTCTGTGAGGTGAGGCTCACTTCGTCACCCGGCAGGGGGGTATCGCGATCTATCGTGTCTGGCTATGCTGCTGCCGTGGACCTTCACAAGCAGGTGGACCCTCAAGCGCAGAGCGCCGCCCCGGCCGCCCAGCTGCGCGCCTCCGACGCCGACCGTGACCGCATCGCCGACATCCTCGGCGAGGCCCTCGCCGAGGGCCGGCTGACCGCCGAGGAGCACGCCGAGCGCGTCGAGGGCGTGCTCGCCGCGAAGACGGCCGACGAGCTGGAGGTCTACGTCCGCGACCTGCCCGCCGGTCACCGCCCGGCGGCGGCCGTCGGCACCGCCCCGCAGCGGCCCGTCCCGGGTGCGGTACCGGCCGACCCCGACGAGAACCTGGTCGCCGTGTTCAGCAGCTCCGTCCGCCGGGGCCGCTGGCGCGCGGGCCGCCGCATCCACGCGTACGCGATCTTCGGCAGCGTCGAGATCGACCTGAGCGAGGCGCTGTTCGAGTACCAGCAGGTCGTGATCAAGGCGATCTCGGTCTTCGGCAGCGTCGAGGTGCGCGTCCCGGAGAACGTCTCGCTGCGCGGCACCGGCGGCGGCGTGCTGGGCAGCTTCGAGGTGGACACCGTCGACTCCATCGAGGCCGACGCCCCGGTCGTCTACGTCGACGGCTGGGCCGTGCTCGGCAACATCGAGGCGCGGCCCAAGCGCGGCAAGCTCGTCGCGGACATCCTCGACAAGGTCCAGCGCAAGGTCGACCGGGGTCTGCGCAGGCACCTGGACCGCTGACGGACGGCGATCCCGCGGGCGTCACATACCGCGCGGCCCGGAACTCAGTGCATAGGCGCGCGTACAGCGGGTAGGGCTTGCTGCATCGTCTCTCGCTCGCGAAGCCGTCGTCAGGAGAAGACCGTGCTGCAACCGCCGCATTCGTCCCTGCAGGTAGCTGTTGTTCCGGCCCAGCGGGGGCCGGCGCGAGACAGGGACCAAGACGCCCCATGGCACACCGAGGCGGTGTGCCGGCGTGACGAGGCCGGCTTGTTCTTCGCGCCGTCCAAGGAACCCACCGCGGCCCGGCTTTCCCGGGAGGAAGCCGCCAAACAGGTCTGCGCCCGCTGTCCGGTGATGGTCGAGTGCCGCGAGCACGCCCTGCTCCAGCCCGAGCCGTACGGCGTCTGGGGCGGCCTGACGGCAGCGGAACGCCGTGTGGTGCTGGCCCGGCGCCGCCGCCGCGAGGTGGAGCTGAAGAAGACGGCGACGACGACGGGCCGCATAGCGGCGGCGGGCTGAGCCCGCCGGACACGCCAAGAGGCGCCCCCTCCGCACCGGGGGCGCCTCTCGAGTGCCGGGGGACAGGGCCGGCGCCGGGACCTACTTGGCCCGGTCGAAGTCGATCGCGCTGTACGCCCGCAGCTTCCGCAGCCGGTGCTCGGAGTCGATCTTCCGTACCGTGCCCGACTTCGACCGCATCACGATCGACTCGGTGAGCGCGGTGTCCGACCGGTACCGCACACCCCGCAGCAGCTCACCGTCGGTGATGCCGGTCGCGACGAAGAACACGTTCTCGCCGGACACCAGGTCGTCGGTGGTGAGGACCCGGTCCAGGTCGTGCCCGGCGTCGATCGCCCGCTGCCGCTCCTCGTCGTCCTTGGGCCACAGCTTGCCCTGGATCGTGCCGCCCAGGCACTTGACGGCACAGGCCGAGATGATGCCCTCCGGCGTACCGCCGATGCCGAGCAGCAGGTCGACGCCGGTGCCCTCGCGCAGCGCGTAGATGGACCCCGCCACGTCGCCGTCGGAGATCAGCTTGATGCGCGCGCCGGCCTCCCGGACCTCCTTGATCAGGCCCTGGTGACGCGGCCGGTCGAGGATGACGACGGTGACGTCCTCGGGCGCGGACCGCTTGGCCTTGGCGATGCGGCGGATGTTGACCGCGACCGGCGCGTCGATGTCGACGAAGTCGGCGGCCTCCGGGCCGGTGACCAGCTTGTCCATGTAGAAGACGGCGGACGGGTCGAAGAGGGCGCCGCGCTCGGCGGCGGCCAGCACCGCGATGGCGTTGGGCATGCCCTTCGCTGTCAGCGTGGTGCCGTCGATCGGGTCGACGGCGATGTCGACCTCGGGCCCGGTGCCGTCGCCGACGCGCTCGCCGTTGAAGAGCATCGGCGCCTCGTCCTTCTCGCCCTCGCCGATGACGACCACGCCGTTCATCGACACGGTGGAGACGAGGGTGCGCATGGCGCGCACGGCGGCGCCGTCGGCGCCGTTCTTGTCGCCGCGCCCGACCCAGCGGCCGGCGGCCATCGCCGCGGCTTCGGTCACCCGGACGAGTTCCAGGGCGAGGTTGCGGTCGGGGGCCTCGGACGGGACGTCCAGCTCGGACGGCAAGTGATGATGCTCGGTCATCGGAGCGCACCTTTCTGATACGACGACGGCCGGATGAGGGTGTTCGACGACGACTCTATCGTCAGTCCGACAAAATGAGCAGGGGACCCCACGGATGAGCGGGCCGGGCACCTGCGACGATAGGGGGCGTGGCAGGTTCGAACGGCAAGCAGAAGACGGCCCGGGACATGATCCTCTCCCTGGCCGTGATCGGGATCGCGGCGTTGGTCGTCTACCTCTTCGCCATCCCGCATGACGATCACGCTCCCGATCTGAAGCGGGTCGACTACAGCGTCGAGCTGGCCACGGCGCGCCGCGCGGCGTCGTACCCGGTGGCCGCGCCGCAGGGCCTGCCGGACACCTGGAAGGCGACCTCGGTCCGCTTCCGGGGCGACCAGTCCGACGCCTGGCATCTGGGCTTCAACGCCCCCGACGGCCAGTACGTGGCGATCGAGCAGTCGACGCAGAAGCGCTCGGCGTTCATCGACGAGGCGAGCCAGGGCGCGAAGGCCACGAAGGTCACCGAGCAGATCGCCGGCCGCACCTGGACCCGCTACACCGGCGGCCGTTACGACGCGCTGGTGCTGCAGGACACCACCGGCGGCTCGACGACCGTGGTCGCGGGCACCGGTTCCTTCACGCAGCTGACCGAGATGGTCAAGGCCCTGAAGCTGGCCTGAACACCCGGCACGCGCGGGAGGCCCCCGGCGGTGCCGGGGGCCTCCTGTGAGGGAACGGGCGGCTCGGGCGCGCAGGGCGCCTCGCCGGCGTCGCCGGGTCAGACGGTGGTGACGACCTCGTCGTACGCCAGGCGCGGGGAGCGCGGGTAGGAGGCGTTCTCGCCCGGCCTGCCGATGTTGACGACCATCAGCGGGGTGTGGTCGTCGTCCAGGAACTCCTTGCGCACGCCCTCGGCGTCGAAGCCGGTCATCGGGCCCGCGGCCAGACCGGCGGCGCGCACGCCGACGATGAAGTACGCGGCCTGGAGGGCGGCGTTGAGCAGCGCGGAGTTCTCACGGACCGGGCGCTCGGCGAAGAAGACGTCCCTGGCCTGCGGGAAGGCCGGGAAGAGGGCCGGCAGTTCCTCGTGGAACTCGTTGTCCGCGGCGAGGATCGCGACGAGCGGGGCGGAGGCGGTCTTGGGCTGGTTGCCCTCGGCCATGTGCTGCACCAGACGCTCGCGGGCCTCGGGGGAGCGCACCAGGGTGATGCGCAGCGGGGTCTGGTTGAAGGCGGTCGGGCCGTACTTGACCAGGTCGTAGATCGCCTGCACCTGCTCGTCCGAGACCGGCTCGTCGGTGAAGGTGTTCGCGGTGCGGGCCTCGCGGAAGAGCAGGTCCTGCGCGGCGGGGTCAAGAACGAGAGACATGTGTGAACTTTCTCTGGTGTGCGTCCGTCCGGCAGGCCGGACCGTCTGACGGATTCGACGGTACGCCAGAGAAGGTTCAAGTTTCAACAACTGGGTGTGTGAGTGCTTTCACACCACGCTGTCACACCCGCCGCCCGCTACTCCTCGACTTCCTCTTCCTCCTCCGCCAGCGCCGCGTCCAGCCGCGCCCGGGCACCCTCCAGCCAGCGCCGGCACACCTTCGCCAGCTCCTCCCCGCGCTCCCACAGGGCGAGGGACTCCTCCAGCGTCGTCCCACCGGCCTCCAGCCGCCGTACGACGTCGATCAGCTCGTCCCGTGCCTGCTCGTACCCGAGCGCCTCATCCACCTTGCTGGTCATCCACCCAACCTAAACGTCGACTCGGACAGTGAACTCACCCTCGGCCACCCGCGCCCGCAGCGGCTCCTCGGCCACCACCTCGGCGGGATCGCGGACCACGTGCCCGTCGGCCTTCTGCAGCACCGCGTACCCGCGCTGCAGCGTCGCCGCCGGGGACAGCGCCACCACGCGCGCGTGAGTGTGCGTCAGCTCGGAGTCCGCGCGGTCCAGCAGATGCCCGAGACACCGCCGCGACCGCTCCACCAGGGACTCCACCTGGTCGGCGCGCTCGTCCACCACCCGGTGCGGATCCTGTATCACCGGCCGGGCCAGCGCGTGCGCGAGCCCGCGCTCCTCCCGCTCGACGAACGCCCGCACGCACCGCCGGGCCCGCCCCTGCAGCATCCGCACCCGCTCCAGCTCCTCGCCGACGTCCGGCACGACCTTCTTCGCCGCGTCCGTCGGGGTGGAGGCACGCAGGTCGGCGACATGGTCCAGCAGCGGATTGTCCGGCTCGTGCCCGATCGCCGACACCACCGGCGTACGGCACGCCGCGACCGCGCGCACCAGCTGCTCGTCGGAGAACGGCAACAGGTCCTCCACGCTGCCGCCACCGCGCGCCACGATGATCACGTCGACCTCGTCGAGCGCGTCCAGCTCCTTCACGGCCTGCACGACCTGCGGCACCGCGTGCACACCCTGCACCGGGACATTGCGCACCTCGAAGCGCACATGCGGCCAGCGGTGCCGGGCGTTCTCCAGCACGTCCCGCTCCGCGGCCGACGCCCGGCCGCACACCAGCCCGATCAGCTGCGGCAGGAACGGCAGCGGCTTCTTGCGCTCCGGCGCGAACAGCCCCTCGGCCGCCAGCGCCTTCTTCAGCTGCTCCAGCCGCGCGAGCAGCTCCCCGACGCCCACGGGCCGTATCTCGGCGGCCCGCAGGGACAGCTGCCCCCGCGGGGCGTACCACTCGGGCTTGGCCAGGACGACGACCCGTGCGCCCTCGCCGACGACGTCCGCGACGCTGTCGAAGACCTGCCGGTAGCAGGTCACGCTCACCGAGATGTCGTACGACGGGTCGCGCAGCGTCAGGAACACGACGCCGGCGCCCGGGCGGCGCGACAGCTGCGTGATCTGCCCCTCGACCCACACCGCGCCGAGGCGGTCGATCCAGCCGCCGATCAGCCGGGACACCTCACCGACGGGGAGCGGGGTTTCGGGGGACGAGGAGACAGCCATGCGGTCGAGAGTAACGGTCGGGTACGACACCGGGGCCGAGCGGACGCGGACGCCGCCGCGCTACCGCGAAGCCGTTGCCCGGCCCCGCTGCCCCACCAGCACCAGCAAGCCGATCAGCAGCCACACCGCGCCCACCACCTGCGCCGCGCCCGACGCCTCCACGATCACCGCGACCGTGATCGCAGCGCCCACCACCGGCACCAGCACATGCCGCCACCAGCTCAGCTCACCCCGGCGGCGCCCGAAGTAACCCACCACGCTCGCGTGCAGCAGCGTGAACGCCGTCAGCGCGCCGATGTCGACCACCGACACCAGCTTGTCCAGCCCGTCGTCACGCCGCGCCGCCCACCCCGCCGCGACCAGCGTGATCACCGCCGCGCACAGCAACGCCACCCGCGGCACCCCGCCGTCCGTGCGCGACAGCGCCCTCGGCAGCCGCCGCTCCCGGGCCATCGCGAACAGCAGCCGCCCGGCCGCCGCCTGCCCGGCCAGCGCCGCGAACGCCGCCCCGATGGCCTTGCTCCCGGCCACCAGGTCGTGCAGCCAGCCGCCGACGGAGGAGTCCACCGCGTCGTAGAACGCCGAGCCCTGCTTGGCCGGGTCGGCGGCCAGCTGCGCGGACGTCATGGGCTCCAGCAGAGCGACCAGATAGGTCTGCGCGACGAAGAGCACACCGGCCAGCGCCAGGCAGAACAGCAGCGCCCGCGCCACCTTCGCCGACCCCCCGGTGGTCTCCTCCGCGAACGTGGCGATCGCGTCGAAACCCAGATACGACAGCACCGCCACGGACACCGCCCCGACGACCGCCGACAGCGCGAACGCGCCCTGTGAGCCGTCCCCGGACAGCGGCGACAGCACGTCCCGCTGGGCGCCGTCCCGCGCGAGGACCACGACCGCCGCCACCATGAACACCAGCAGCACCACGATCTCCATCGCCAGCACGAGGAAACCCACCAGGGCCGCCGTGCGCACCCCCCACAGGTTCAGCAGGGTCGTGACGACCACCGCGAGCGCCGTCCACACCCAGCGGGACACCTCGGGGACGAGGGAGTTCATCGCGATCCCGGAGAACAGATAGGCCACCGCCGGGATGAGCACGTAGTCCAGCATCGCCATCCAGCCGGCCACGAACCCGGCGCCCTCACCGAGCCCCACGCGCGCGTACGCGAACACCGAGCCCGCCAGGGGGACCACCCGCACCATCTGCGCGTAGGAGAAGGCGGTGAACGCCATGGCGACCGTCGCCACCACGTACACCAGTGCCACCGCGCCGTGCGACTTCGCGTCCAGCGTGCCGAACACGCCGACGGGCGCCATGGGCGCGATGAAGAGCAGCCCGTAGACCACCAGGTCGCGGAAACCGAGGCTGCGGTGCAGCCGGTCGTGCGCGCCGGCCGGGGATGCCGTCGTCTCCGTGTCGGACATGGAAACCAGTTTTCCCCCGGCGCCCCGCACGACGCGATCTCTGTGCCGCCGAACGCACCCTTACGATGGGACGCATGACTGCTTCGCCTGGCCGCCGTGTCCTGCTCGCCGCCCCCCGGGGCTACTGCGCGGGCGTGGACCGCGCCGTGATCGCCGTCGAGAAGGCCCTGGAGCAGTACGGGGCCCCGGTGTACGTCCGGCACGAGATCGTGCACAACAAGTACGTCGTGCAGACCCTGGAGAAGAAGGGCGCCGTCTTCGTCGAGCGCACGGAGGAGGTGCCGCCGGGCAACATCGTGATGTTCTCGGCGCACGGCGTGGCCCCGACCGTGCACGACGAGGCCCGCCAGGGCCGGCTCGCCACCATCGACGCCACCTGCCCGCTGGTCACCAAGGTCCACAAGGAAGCCGTCCGGTTCGCGGACGAGGACTACGACATCCTGCTGATCGGCCACGAGGGCCACGAGGAGGTCATCGGCACCTCCGGCGAGGCGCCCGACCACATCCAGCTCGTCGACGGCCCCGGTGACGTCGACAAGGTCGAGGTCCGCGACCCGTCGAAGGTCGTCTGGCTGTCCCAGACCACGCTGTCCGTGGACGAGACCATGGAGACCGTCGACGCGCTGAAGACGAAGTTCCCCGGCCTCGTCTCCCCGCCCAGCGACGACATCTGCTACGCCACGCAGAACCGCCAGCAGGCCGTGAAGCAGATGGGCGCCGAGGCCGACCTCGTCATCGTCGTCGGCTCCCGCAACTCCTCCAACTCCAAGCGCCTGGTCGAGGTCGCCAAGCTGGCCGGCGCCCGCGCCGCGTACCTGGTGGACTTCGCCGACGAGATCGACGAGGCCTGGCTGGAGGGCGTGAGCACGGTCGGCGTCACCTCCGGCGCCTCCGTCCCCGAGGTGCTGGTCGAGCAGGTGCTGGCCTGGCTCGCCGAGCGCGGCTTCGAGGACGTGGAGATCGTCAAGGCGGCCGAGGAGTCCATCACCTTCTCCCTGCCCAAGGAGCTGCGCCGCGACCTGCGCGAGGAGGCGGCCGCCCTGGTCGCCGAGCGCGGCGGATCCGGTCCGTCGCAGGCGTGACGTCCGGGCCGTTCCTGGCGTGACGTCCGGTCCGTTCCTGGCGTGACCGTCAGTGGTCCGTCGTAACGTGGAGCCATGCAGATCTTCGGCGTGGACATCGGCGGATCCGGGATCAAGGGCGCCCCTGTCGACCTGGACAGGGGCGACCTCGCACAGGAGCGCTTCAAGGTCCTGACCCCGCACCCGGCGACACCGGACGGCGTGGCCGACGGCGTGAAGGAGGTCGTCGGCCACTTCGGCTGGAGCGGCCCGGTCGGCCTCACCTTCCCGGGCGTGGTGACGGGCGGGGCCATGGTGCGTACGGCGGCCAACGTCGACCCGGGCTGGATCGACACCGACGCGCGCGCCCTGTTCTCCGAACGGCTCGGCGGGCTGCCGGTGACCGTGGTCAACGACGCGGACGCGGCGGGCGTCGCCGAGATGCGCTTCGGCGCCGGAAAGGACCGCCGGGGCACGGTGATCCTGCTGACCTTCGGCACCGGCATCGGCAGCGCGGTCTTCACCGACGGCGCCCTGGTGGCCAACACCGAACTGGGCCACCTCGAGCTGAACGGCCACGACGCGGAGAAGCGCGCCTCCAGCAAGGCCAAGGACGATCACGACCTGACGTGGGAGCAGTGGGCGCACCGGGTGCGGAAGTACCTCGCGCACGTGGAGATGCTCTTCTCGCCGGAGCTGTTCATCATCGGAGGCGGCGTCAGCCGCAAGTCCCACAAGTTCCTGCACCTGCTCGACGGCATCAGAGCCGACATCGTCCCCGCCCAGCTGCAGAACAACGCGGGCATCGTGGGCGCGGCCATGCGCGCGGCGGCCCGCAGCTAGAGCCCAGCCCGTCTATCCGCGCCCCGTGGCCTGCCGCCGTCGGTGATGGGCCAGGGCGAGGCGGCGGGCGACGGCGATGACGCCGGCGATCAGTGTGCCGGCGTACAGCCAGCCCGCCTCGGTGGCCAGGGCCGTGACCAGGTTCATCAGCCGTGCGCCGAGCCCGTCGCCGCTGTCGGCCAGGGGCACCAGCCCCGCGGCGAACGCGATCGGCAGCACGACGGGGGCGGTCAGCAGATCCCCCTTGCGCACCCACACCGTGGTGAGCACGCACACCGGCAGGAAGAGCACGCCGTACACCGTCGGCGACGTCCCGAACAGCACCCGCAGCGCCAGACCGAACACGATCATCACCGCCCCGCAGAACAGCCCGCTGCCGAGCCCGGTCAGCCGGGGGTTGGGCAGTCCGCGCACCGGCCGGGCGAGCGGCGGAGCGGGCCGCCGCACGGTGACCGCGCGGCGCTGAGCGGCCCCGGCGTCACCGCCGCCGTCCGCCCGGCGCGCCGCCCCCGCAGCCGGCCGCGACGGGCGTCCCCCCTCCGGGCCGGGCCTCCCGCGCCGCGCCTGCGGCGGCAGCGGCGACGGTGACGGCGCCGGTGTGCGGCGGCGTGGTGCGGACTGGGCGGGGCGCGTCCTGTGCTGCTCCATTGGACCAACTTAGGTCGGTTCGCTCGCCCGCTCACACCCCGGGCACGCCGTTCGGCGGACCCCGGCCATCCGTTCGAGACGGCCTCAGGCACCGGCGCGCTCACCCCGTAGACTGGTGGATCGGCCCCGCTGGGGACCCGCCGCCCTCCACCCTCACGTAACGGGAAGTCGCAACGTGTCGCTCACGATCGGAATCGTCGGTCTGCCCAATGTCGGCAAGTCGACCCTGTTCAACGCCCTGACCAAGAACGACGTGCTGGCGGCCAACTACCCGTTCGCCACGATCGAGCCGAACGTCGGCGTGGTCGGCGTGCCCGACCCCCGGCTTGCGAAACTGGCCGAGATCTTCTCCTCCGACCGGGTCCTGCCCGCCACGGTCGACTTCGTCGACATCGCCGGCATCGTGCGCGGCGCGTCCGAGGGCGAGGGCCTGGGCAACAAGTTCCTCGCGAACATCCGCGAGTCCGACGCGATCTGCCAGGTCATCCGTGCCTTCAAGGACGAGAACGTCGTCCACGTCGACGGCAAGGTCTCGCCGAAGGACGACATCGAGACGATCAACACCGAGCTGATCCTCGCCGACCTCCAGACGATCGAGAAGGTCCTCCCGCGCCTGCAGAAGGAATCGCGGATCAAGAAGGACATCGCTCCCAAGGTCAAGGCCGTCGAGGAGGCCAAGGAGATCCTGGAGAAGGGCGACACGCTGTTCTCCCAGGGCATCGTCCAGGGCACCGAGCGCGCGGAGCTCCTCCACGACCTGCACCTGCTGACCACGAAGCCCTTCCTCTACGTCTTCAATGTCGACGAGGACGAGCTGGTCGACGAGGACTTCAAGAACGAGCAGCGCGCCCTGGTCGCCCCCGCCGAGGCGATCTTCCTCAACGCCAAGCTGGAGGCGGACCTCGCCGAGCTGGACGAGGAGGAGGCGCTGGAGCTGCTGGAGTCCGTCGGCCAGCACGAGCCGGGCCTCGCCACGCTGGCCCACGTCGGCTTCAACACCCTCGGCCTGCAGACCTATCTGACGGCCGGCCCCAAGGAGTCCCGCGCCTGGACGATCAAGAAGGGCGCCACGGCCCCCGAGGCGGCCGGTGTGATCCACACCGACTTCCAGAAGGGCTTCATCAAGGCCGAGGTCATCTCCTTCGAGGACCTGGTCGAGACCGGCTCGGTCGCCGAGGCCCGCGCGAAGGGCAAGGCCCGCATGGAGGGCAAGGACTACGTGATGCAGGACGGGGACGTGGTGGAGTTCCGGTTCAACGTCTAATACGTTCGGCGAAAGGCCGTCTGACCTGCGACGGAACGGGTTGGGCGGCCTTTGCGGTCCGCACAGAGTCCGCAGCGTGCTGACTTCGGTCAGCGCGCGGGGGAGCGGCTACGCCGCTTCGTCGACCTGTGGCTGGGCATCGGCGGACTGGTCCGCCGCGCCTGGCGACGCCAACGCGGCTGGATCCATCAACCGCCTACGCGAACGCCTCCCCGACCAGGAGGTGGCCGACCGCGGTATGGGGCGGACCCCGCCGACCCATGGCGCCACACCACTACCGCCATACGCATGGTGCACACCGTCCTCGACTCCGATGACGATGCCGTCGCCCAGGGTCACCTGGCCGCCTTCGGTGACGCCCTGTACAACATCGCCAGCGCCACGACCGGCCCACATCGGGCGGAACTACGAGCGGCGGCGACGCCGTTCAACCGCGCCCGCCGCTCCGCCACCCTCGCCGACCCCCAGGCTGCCACCGCTCTGCGCCAGGCCGCCGCCAAGAAACTCGCCTACGCCCCCGGCGAGCCGGGCGGACTCGCGATCGCCCTGCTCTTCGCCACCGTGCACCTGGCCCGCGCCGCCGCCAAGTGGCACGAGCAACGCGGCCACGAACAGCAGGCCGCCGCGGCCGAGGAAGCGTCCCGCCACCTCCAGGCGGGCTACCAGCAGGCCGCCCCACCCGTCTTGACCGACTTGGCACGCCGCGCCCCGCGAGATGCAACCGCCCACCGCTACGAGCAGGACGTTCGCGCGGCCCTCCCCGACCACGTCGACCGGATCATCGCCGACCCCGCTTGGACCGCCCTGACCGCAACCCTCGCCCAAGCCGAGACCGCCGGCCACAATCCCCGACGTCTCCTGGCGGAGGTGGGCGCCCAGCGGGAACTCGACGGCGCGGAGCGCCCCGAGGTCCTCAACTGGCGCATCACTGCTCAGCAGAACCGGCGGGCGCAAGCCGCTCGCAGTCGAAGCGCTATCAGCGGCACATCGGCCAGATCTGCCACGACACACCCTCCGGTCTCACCAGTGGCTACGAGGACCGAAGAGCGCAGTCGACACCGCTGACGCCACGGCCCGATGCCCCGCCACGCCTCATGGCAGGGCATCGGGTCCGGCTCAACGGCAGAGCCTCATGATGGTGTCGTCGAAGTCAGGAAACTCTCGTGTGGCCTGCACGATGATCGTCGCTGCCGACGCGCGGCGGTCCGGAGCGAATTGCTCCGCGATAGCCGTCAGGTCGCAATTGGCCTGGGGAGCCCAATCCGGCTCGGGCTCGTATGAGGTGGCTGCTTCCCACGGGCCGAAGCCGTCAGCTAGCAGCCACAAGAGGGCACCCAGGTCGCGAGCGACAACGCCTGTCTCTCCTTCGGACCCCAGAAAGACAACGGGCTGCTCCACCAGTTCCCGACCTGGACGAACCAGCCAGAACGCCGCGTTCCCACCGGTGCCATCCTGGCCGAATACGCGGAAGCTGTCGCCGTTCAGCTCGCCGTTGCCTGTCCACGCGCGGAACCACTCGGTTGTCTCATCGGCTGAGAGAAAGGACTCGTAGGGTTCGAAATCGACACCGTCCTCGCCCATGCACCCAAGCCGGACCGCCATGGCAGCGGCAAGCGCGGCGGGGAACTGGCGAGCTCCGTTCATGGTCATGCGAAGACAGTAGCGATCGGTTTGGGCTTGGCAGCACCGCCTGCCCCCCATCGACCTCCAGCCGAGACGAGGTCAAACGACAAGGTCAGCCATTGTCGTCCACGCCTCCTCGCAGTCCCCACTCATCAAGGCCGGAGTAGATCACTGCGATGCGGCCCCTGGGGACCATCACCTCGCGCACCGGCGCATAGCCGTCCAGCTCGATGCCATCGACGTCATCGCCGACGAGCGTGGTGACCTGCCTTGCCCACATGGATGCGTGGCGAGCCAAAGCGAGCGATTCCACCCAGCCCTCCATGGTCGCGTGGAGGGGTGCCCACCTTTCTCCCTGGATACCGAACTCACCAGACGGACTGATCATGAATGAGTAGGGGACCGCGGTCCGCTGCATTCCAGCTTCGAACCACCACCCTGCGGAGTCTGCTTCGGGCGAGTCCGGATCGAGGTACTTGGGGCCTCCGTCGTACTGCGGTGCGGGTGGCAAAAGCAGACCGCCCCACCGCTCTTGGTAGGCCGTCATTCGATCGATCACCGCGGCTGGGATGTCCCGCTCAAGCCACGACTGCCTGTGCCCCTCGACGGGGCGAGCGTCGACCTTGACGCCATGCGCAGCGACAAAGGACCGCGCTCGTCGGGACAGGCCGTCGGGCACATCGTTGATGAGGTGAAGATTCACCCGAGGGACGCTACCCAGTGGTCGCGGGAGAGCATGCTCGGGCCAGCCTCTGCCCAGAAGCGGTTCTCCCGGTCCACGGCCCTATTCGGCACGTTTGAACATCCGAAGTTACCGATAGTCACCGGCGGACAAGTCCATGTGCTCCTCCGGTGGCGTCCACCGTCACCTACCCGGCCGGGGACTGACACCAGCCGATCTTCCACTATCCGCACGCACTGTGACATCGCAGTGCAATAGTTCTGCGACCTGATCAACACACCCAAGCCCGCCACACTTCGGAGCCATCATGCGTAAGGCCGCCCTGTCTGCTGCCGCCCTCGTCATCGCCTTCGCGGCCATGACGGCATGCGGGTCGGGGAGTGATCAGAAGAATGGCCAGCCGAAGAACACCCCCGCTGCAACCGCTGGCGTCCCGACCAAGCCGGCAGCGAAGGAGCTCACCGCCAGCGACGCCTTCAAGGTCCTTTCCGACAAGGTCGCGTCCGCCAAGCTCTCGGGCGTTGTCACCGAGGACAACGACCCGAACCATCTCCTCGGCCGCCCCAACCAGTACACCAGCAAGGTCACGTTCACCGACTCCCGCATCAAGGTCGACGATGTCGCCGACGCGGAGCCCGGCAGCGTCGGGCTCGGCGGAGCGATCGAGGTCTTCACGACCGCGGCCGACGCCCAGGCCCGTGCCGACTACATCCAGAACGTCACCAAGGGCATGCCCATGCTCGCCGAGTACGACTTTGTCCGCGGCACCGTACTCATCCGCGTCAGCCACTACCTCACCCCGACTCAGGCCGCCGACTACAAGACCGCTGTCGCCGCCCTCGCGTAGGCGCTACCACCCGGCGGACCTATCAATCGCTCCCATCTGGGCGGACGCGGCAGGTAGCCCAAACGGCTCGTCGACACGATGAAGGCCGGACCCGGCGAGGCAATGACCCACGAAGTCGCCGTCAGCTTCGATAGCTGATCACGAGAGCAGATACGCCCCGGCACGCTGGAGTGGTGCTCCAGCCCCTCGACGCCCCACCCCGGGCTCCTCGGGCGGGGCGCTGCCGCACAGTCCTTTCAGGAGCGGCGTTGACCTTCCACGCGCGTGTATCGCGAGCATCGCCTGGAAGAGCTCCCGGCGCTGATCACGCGTCAGATGTGTAGACAGAAGGTCAACCTGGTCCCAAGCTGTGCTTCTCAGCTGGCGAGCCAAGTCGAGCTGTCGGTGCCTCAGGGCACCCTTCAGGCCGAGGAGGCTCGCATCCAACTGCTTGAGGACGGCCTGTTGTTTCTTCGGCAACTTCTTCCGTGGCGACAGCTGTGCCGCAGATCGCCGCTCTTCCCAGGCCAGCCCCCTGTGGGCAGATGAACTCGAGGTCGGCCCCTGTGCGTCATGAACTCTCCTCGCTCCGAGGCCAGTGTCCCCCGTACGAGTGGTCAGGCGGCGGGCTGCGGGTAACTGCGAGACCCACGTCGTGAGCTCGGTCAGGTGCCTGGGCTGCAGCCCGTGATGTGGGTCGGGCTGAACGAGGAGAGTCGGCGCTCCCTTGGCAGTGCGCTCTGCGGCCCAGGCATGGTCGAGGCCAGTGAAGTCGTCGTCGATCCAGACGGCGGGGGCGTCGCCGAGCCAGGCATCGACGTGGTCGCGCTTCCACAGGTAGCCATTGGGGTGGCTGGTAGTGATCTGGGGACGCGGCAGGTCGACGTACGGCAGCGCCGGGAGGTCGAGAAGGGGCCCGATGAGGGTGGTGGCGTCCTGCCGCCAGCTGGTGCACCAGACGGGGGTGACCAGGCCGGTACGGATCACGTTCATGAGCAGGCGGCCGTGGGCGGGGTTGAGCCAGACGGTGACCGGGTTGTCGGCGCTCCGGCCGGTGGGAACGAGGTCGTGGCGGGCGTGGGTTGCTGGGGTCGAGCCGTCCGCGTCGGGAAAGGGTATGAGGACGCCGTCGATGTCGAGGAGCAGGTAGGGCGAGCGCATCGGTTCCTCCAAGGGAAGCCGGGGCGAATGGCTGGTCAGAGCTTGCGGGCGCGGATCAGCAGCGTGGTGGGCCAGTGGCCCATGCGGGGATCGTGGAACTCCTGGGCCGAGGTGAGCCAGAAGCCCGCCTGGCTGAGGTGCTTCTCCCAGCGGTCGGTGGAGAACTCCCAGCGGGCGATGGGGAGCCGGGTGCGGTCGGGGAGGGTGACGTAGTCGCGGCGGGGCCGGTCGTCGCCGGAGGGGCTTCGGCCGCCACGCTGCGGGTGGGGGATGGAGAAGGCGAGCACCCGGCCGGGCGTGAGGCATTGGGTGATGGCCGGGAGCAGGAGCTCGGGAGCGACGAGGCCGACAGCGCCGAAGACGGAGTAGATGGCGTCGAACTGCTCGTCGGAGGCATGCAGGTAGTGCAGGGCGTGGCCGGCGACGAAGGTGAGGTTGTTCAGCCGTCCGTAGTGGGAGCGGGCGCGGCGTACCTGGAGGCCGACCAGGTCGACGCCGGTGACGTGGGCGCCGTGGCGGGTGGCGAGGTGGGCGGCGTTGTGGCCGGGGCCGCAGCCGAGTTCCAGGAGTCGCTTGCCGCGCAGTTCGGGTCCGAGGGCGTCGGCACTGGGCCCTTGGCCGGGTCTCGTCGTCCACTCCATCCGGGCGGGTGCGGAGAGGGGTTCGGCGAGTCTGGCGGCGGTGCGTTGGAGGGCGTAGGCGTGCCAGGGGGATGCCTGGGCGAGCACGTCAGATCTCCAGGAGGTGGAGGACGTCGGTGAGGTGGCGGCGGGCGGCCTTGATGTAGGCGGGGTCGGTGGCCGGGTCGTTGATCCAGCGGACGGCCTGCTCCATGAACCACTCGACGGCCCACATGCGGTGCCAGCCCACGGCCCAGTTCTCGGCGGTGAGCCCGCCGCGCGGGGCGAGGGCGTCGGGGGTGCCGCCGGCGGTGACGTACTGCTCCAGGAAGACGCGCAGGCGCACGGGGTGCGGGGGCTCGATGGTGCCGTGCCAGCTGGCGAGGTCGAGCAGGCCGGGGCCGGTGAAGGCGCGGGCGAAGTCGAGCAGCCGCCAGCCGTGCTCGCCGATGTGGAGGCTGGTGGGGTGGAACTCGGAGTGCACCCAGCCGAACGGTTCCAGCGTCGCTCCGGTCGAGCGGGCTTCGGCGGCGTGGGCGATCCGGTCGAGCGCGTCCTCGACGTCGTCGGCGTCCTGCCACCGGTCTGCCTTGCGTAGCCGTTCGAGGTGTTCCAGCGCCCGGGCCGGCAGCGTCCGCAGCCGGTCCTGGTCGAGGACGGGCAAGGGCGGGGCTGTACGGGTGCCGTGCAGGACCACGGCCGCGGAGACACCGTCGAGGTCGTCGGCCTCGCGGACGGACGGTCCGAGATCCTCCACGAGCATGCCGAGCCAGCCGTCCAGGACGGCGGAGGCGTGGACCTGGGGGACGGGTACGCCGAGGGTGTGGGCCAGGCGGAGGGCCTGGTCCTCGCTGTCGAAGGGCTTCTTGCCGTATTTGAAGATGGCGGTGGCACCGTCGGGGAAGGTCACGCGCTCGACGCCGGACATGGACCACACGCGTACCTCCTCTCGTACGGCGGTGGTCTGGCCGGTCGCGGTGAGCAGGTTGTCGAGGAGTTCGGCGCTGGGGTTTGTGGTCACGGGAGGGCTCCGGGTTGGGGTGGTGGCGTCCGGGGCGGGCGAGGGATGCCGGCCCGCCCCGGAGCCTGATCGGGTGGGTTACGCGGCGGGGTTCACGCGGTGGGCGTAGACCTGCTCGATCCAGCCCGCCTTGAACGCGGCGAGGTCGTCGCGGAAGTTCGCCATCGAGGCACCGTAGGGCGCGACCACGCCGCCGGACTGGTCCGGCACGGACTGGCAGCCGTGCACGAGCCGGCCGCCGAGCGCCGCGTGGGCCTTGATGGACTCGATCCGGCGGTGCTCGTTGAACCAGCCGCCGTGGTAGACCTCGTCGAGCATCCCGCCCGTCTCGTCGTCCAGGTCGAAGACGACGGAGGTGGCGGCGGGGAAGAACCAGCACGGGCCGACGTTGGAGATGTGCCCGTCCAGCTCGACCTTGTTGAGCGCCATGAGCGTGGCGGCCTCGCGGAGCATCCGCAGGTGGTCGGCGGTGATCGGCGGCAGGCCGAGGCCGGCCAGGAGCTCCTCGCGGAAGAGGTACTCGTACACCTCGTCCGCGGTGGCCAGGACGCGGGCTGCGTCGGAGGTGGACTCACCGTGGTTCTTGATGAAGTCGAGCGCGAGCTGCTCGACCGCGCTCTCGGTCGTCTCGTCCACGTCCAGGAGCTGGGACTTGACCAGCTCCCAGTCGGCGACGAGCCACGTGCTCGACTCGAAGCGGAAGAAGTACTCGGCCGGGTCGATCGTGATGCGCCGGCCGTCGACCTGGATGCCGGGCAGGCGGCTCCAGCGCGGGTCGAACGCCTCTGGCAGCTCGACCGTGATGGCCGTGGTGTCGGTGGTTGTCACCGTGTCTCCGTCTCTGATCGGCCGGGTTCGGGCACAGGAATGCCCGAGCCCGGTGTGGGCGTACGGAACTTCGGGGTGCCGCCCGGACCAAGGGGGAGCCTGGATCACGGTCGCGCCGTTGCGGGCGGCTGCTGATAAGTGAACCCGTGGTCACGCTCAGTGGGTACGGTGGAAGGCAGTTGAAGCGGTATACGCGGTTTACAGCTCCAGGGCGGAGGCGATCGTGGCGGCGCAGAGAGACCCCAACTCCCGTCTGCGCGACGTCATCGACGCGGTCGGCTGCACCTACGAGGCCCTCGCCCGAGACGTGCGGCGCATCGCCGCCGAGAACGGCGAGATCCTCCAGACCAACAAGTCGGCCATCTCGCACTGGGTGAACGGCACCCGTGCCCCGTCCGGCCGGGTAGGTCAGTACCTGGCCGAGGCGCTGTCCCGCCGAGCGGGGCGCACGGTCACCCAGACCGAGATCGGCCTCCAGGCCGGTGATGACGAAGCGCCGACGGAATCCGACCCCGTCCTCGCGGCTACCGACCTGGGCCGGGCCGACGTCGAGCGCCGCCGCTTCCTCGCCATCGCGGCCTTCACCACGGCTGGCGTCGCCATGCCGCTTGGATACGACCACGAAGCAACCACCCGCATGCTCCGCGCCCGCACCGGCACGTCCCTAGTCGGGGCGGAGGACGTGGACGTCGTACGCCAGATCACCGCGGCCTTCAGTGCGGCCGACGAGCGCCTCGGCGGCGGGCACGGCCTGACCACCGTCACCGCATATCTCGCCGACACAGCCGCCCCATGCTGCGCGGACGCTTCCCCAGCGAAGCTTTACGCCGGGCCGCCTTCGGCGCCGTCGCCGAACTCGCCTACCTCGCAGGCTGGAAGCACCATGACCTCGGCCAGGAAGGCGCCGCCCAGCGCTATTACCAGGTCGGCTACAAGCTCGCCTGCGAAGCCGACCCCTACGGCCACGCCGCCTGGATGATGCGCGCCCTCGCCCACCAGGCCCTGAGCCTCAAACAGCCCCACCACTGCGTCGACCTGGTCGAAGGCGCCCTGCGACGCGGCCTCGGCCACGTCGACGGCCAGACCGAGGCCCTCCTCCACATCACCCATGCCCGCGCCTACGCCGCCACCAACGAGAACCCGTCGGCAGCCGGCGCCCTGCTCGCAGCCGAGAACGCCCTCCTACGGGACGACGGCCCCCAGCCCAGCTACTCCCGCGTAAGAGGCCCCGCCGCCGGCACTGTGGCCAGCCACACTGCCCGCACTCTGACAGACCTCGCCGACCACATCGGCACCGAACAGCAGCACCGAGACGCCCTCACCCGCTGGGACCCGGAGAAGTACAAGCGCGTCCACGCCCTCACCCACGCCGACCTCGGCGACAGCCTCGCCGCCCAGACCCGCGCTGACGAGGCCGTCGCAGCCTGGACCCAGGCCCTGGTCCTCATGGAGGGCATGACCTCCGACCGCACCCGCAAGGCGATCACCTCGATCCGCTCCACCCTCGCGGTCTACCAGCGCCGCCGCGTTCCCGGCGCCGCCGATCTCGCCCGCCGCGCCCGTGAAGCCCTCGCCTAACATGCCCAACAACCCGCCCGACGAAGGGAATACCGTGGCCCAGCAGACAGACGATCAGCCGAAGGCTCTAAGGCCGGCGTTCGAATCGATGACCCTGCTGGTCGCGGCCGTCATCGTCCACGACAAGGCCACCAACCGAGTCGTCCTCCTCCAGCGCAGCGAGAACGCCAAGTTTGCCCAGGGCATGTGGGACCTCCCCGTCGGCAAGAGCGAACCGGGCGAGCCGATCACCGAAACCGCGGTCCGCGAGCTCTACGAGGAGACCGGCCTCACGGTGAAGGCCGAGTCCCTCAAGGTCGCCCACATCATCCACGGCGCCTGGGGCGTCGAAGCCCCCAACGGCTTCCTCACCGTCGTCTTCGCCGCCCACGAATGGACCGGCGAACCCGAAAATCGCGAACCCCGCAAGCACTCCCAGGTCCGGTGGGTCGGCGCTGGCGCAATCCCCGATGCCTTCGTGGACACCACAGCCAGCGCTCTCCGTCAGTACTTGTCTGGCGGATACCCCGTTTCTCTTAGCGGATGGGTCTGAGCCCTAATCCCGGCACAGACGATGGGCGGCTTGCTTGGAGAGGCTCACATTGGAGTGAACAACCCCTTCC
This sequence comes from Streptomyces sp. NPDC097129, assembly GCF_055668065.1. NCBI lineage: Bacteria > Bacillati > Actinomycetota > Actinomycetes > Kitasatosporales > Streptomycetaceae > Streptomyces > Streptomyces sp. NPDC097129. The sequence continues at coordinate 120,615 of NZ_JBVOQE010000004.1, forward strand.
AGTGCCACGACAGGCGGCGCAGCAGCTCGTCGGTGGTGTCGTCCGGGTGGATCTCATGGAGCAACTGAGCGAGCCGCAGTGCCTGAGCCACCTTCACCCCCGGTGGCAGACCGAGCGTGCGTATTACATCGGCCGCGCCCACGGCAAGTGACCTACCAGTGTCGGCGAGCAGGGCCCACTCGGCCATGAGCCGCATGGCACTCGTGAAATCAGCTTCGTGCGGCAGCTGGGAGATCGCCTTCTCCCAGCGGGCGCGGTACTGGTCGTGGATGACATTGAGCTGCCGGTCGTCGAGCCGTTCAAGCCCCAGATCGCCGGCAGCCTCCTGGAGGCTGCGCTGGTATCTCGGATAGTCCCGTCGCTCGAGAACCGAGCGCCACTGGTCGACAAGAGTGTCCCGATCGGCGCTCCGTTCCACCGACTTGGCGGTGTCGAAGACGAACTGAGTGTGCGCCTCATTCTGAGCGAGCAATCGTGCCAGACACTCGTGCCACTCGTCGGCAGCGTGCGGTACTGCCGATCCGCACGCTGCCTCGAACCACTCGACGCAGGTCTTCTCCGTCTTCTCGTCCTTGGGTCGACTTCGGTCGACGTGGTGGACGAGGAAGGTACGCAGCCGCCCCAGCACATGGACAAACTTCGCGTCGGGCACCGTGTGCCCCAGAGCCTTCGCCTGGGATTCCAGCCAGCCGTGGCTCACCGACCATGCTTCCTTGTACCACGCACTCGTCCAGACGGTTGTGGCGAAGAACGCAGTCTGTGGATGAGAGAAGTCCGGCGGCGGGAGGCTGACGTCCATGCCTGCTTGCCGTTCGAGGAGACGGCGGGTCAGCCGGTCCAGATCCATGTGCAACCGGGTCATCCGGTTCCAGGCGGCCTCCGGCGCAACGGCAGGTGGCGTCGTCACTGGACCCCCCTCGTCTCGTGGTGACTCTCCCCGGCGGGACCGAGAAGCGTAGGGCCGCGCCGTTCTCCGGGCTCCCGTGGGGGCTCAAGCCAGGGGCCACGCATGTTGAACACCACGTAGGCGTCGAACGTTCGGCCGACGATCGCCTGGTCCGCACCGAAGTTGACCGGGTCGAAGGGAAACTCCCGCTGGTAGTCCTCGACCCAGCAGCGACCGCTCCGGGAGTCCGAGTCCACCCGTAGCACCCGGGCGCGGAACACTCTGGGCATGCCGTCCTCGGAACTCGCCACGTAGACGTTGATGACCCGCCTGCGGTCGCGCTGTTCGAAGGACAGGCGGTCCAACTCCCGGAAGGCGTCCAGTGCGTGTTCGACCCTGCCCATGTGGAACAAGGCCAGCGCCCGCATGAACATTACGCGTAGTGAGTTCACCACGTCGTGCATCGTCGCCAGTTCGGTGAGATCGAGGCATTCCTGCCAGGCCGCGCTGTCCAGAGGCAGCGTCTGACGCTCACCAGACATGAACCGCTCGCCCGTCCGCGCGAACCACTGCAGATCAACCGCGAGACGGATGCACCTCTCGTCCTGGAGCCGGTCCGGCCGCTCGCGGAGATGCTCCAGCGCCCGCCGGGCACTCTCCTGCTGGGGGTTCTTCTGTAGGAAGCCGCTCACCTTGAGGGCGTAGAAAAAGGCGGCCAGTGGCTCGTCGTACGCTTCGAGCTTCTTGAGCTGCTGTTCGGCCAGCACCGTGTCCCCGGCCAGGGTCGCGATCTCCTCGAACTTGCTGTGATAGCGGGCCGCCTGGCGTGGGTCGAGCGTGTCCGGGTCGATCGCAGTCAGCATCGACAGGCAGTTTCCGAGCAGGGTGGCGGAGGCTTCGTCGGACAGGACGCCGGCCTTGAGCGTGTTCAGGCACACCCAGCACAGGACGTCGACCGGGTAGTAGTTGGTCCCCTCACAGGACAGCGCGGACTGCACGCTTCGCTGAACGACCTGTAGTTTGTCGGTGATGTACGCCTCGGAGGGCGGGGAAGAGGGCAGCTGGCCGTCCGAGTTCGAGTGTAGAAGTTCGTACAGCTGCGAGCCTCGCACACTGGCCTGCTCGACGTAGAGGTTGAGTCTGATCTGCGGTCTCAGGCCCACGTCCTCCGCCGAGCGGAGAACCTCGTCGACGGCTTCCTGAGCCGCCTCCAGAGCGGCCATGCGCATGTCGGGGTCGGTACCCTCTCGGCGCTGGTCCCGGACCGCCCACTCCCGGCGCAGATTGACTTCCTTGTGTGTGAGTCTGGCGTGGACCACCGGGTCGGCCACGCGCATGCACAGTTCCGCGATGGAGTCGGCGAATTCGAGGTAGTGCGCCCCGTAGAGGCGCTGGTCGCGGTCGCCCTGCGGTCCGATGCGGGTCAGTAGTTCAAGGGCGAAGTCGATCTCGGGGCCGCCGCCCCGTGCCCGTGCGTCGGGGCGTACGAGTTCGAGGACCTCGGCGATCTGGGATGCCTCTCGCCCCTTTCCCGAGCCCCTTGCCTGCGTCAGCAGCCGGGCCTCCAGCTGGTTGCGGCCGCCGAGGGTGTAGTTGCCCACTTCGTCCTCGTCCCAGCGGATGATGTCTATGCCGCTGAGCAGGTCGGGGAGGTTGCGTACACCGTCCCGGCCGATGGTCCGCAGGGCCAACTCAAGAGGTATGCGCAGGCCGTGACTGTGAATCAGCAAAACTAGGCCCAGTAGCCGTTCGTATGGGTCGTTCTCCGCGGAGGCCAGGGTGTCGCCGTTGTGGTCCAGAACCACCTCCAGACCGTGCAGCAGTCCGGCTCTTTCGAGTGCGTCCGCCATGGCGCTGTTCGCCCGGAAGTCCATACGCGTGCGCGCGGCCGTGTTGAGCAGATGTTCCGACCGGCGCAGCTCCAGGGCCAGCCCGCTGGACAGCGAGCCGTGCACCTCGGGCAACAGCCGGTACAGCGCCGCGAGGAACGACCCGTCGCGCGATACGGCCTGCTCGTCGCCGGGCTTGAGCCGGACGTCAAAATCTCCCAGGTAGCGCAGGAAGCGCTGCAGCTCCTTGCCAGCGAGTGTCGCGGGAGCCTTGATGAAGTCCCGCCCGGGTACGTAACGGGAGTTGGCTGGCGAGGACTTCCCAGAGGGCCGCTGTCTGCGCTTGTGGGGGCCGGCGAAGAGGTCCGCGTCCCAGTAGCAGCTGCCCACGACGACGACCTTCCGACCGCGGCTGCGCAGATAGTCGAAGAGCCTTCGATACTCCTGCGGCTCGATCATGCCGTCCCAGACGATCAGCGTGTTACCGCCCGTCTGTTCCTCGGCCCAGAGACAGAAGTCGTCGAGTGCCTCGTACTCAGGTCGGGTCGAGCGCCTGGGGATGTGCAGTACGACGCGTCGTCCGCTGCGTGCCGTCTGGAAGGCCAGCCGGGCCAGCGCGACGCTCTTGCCCGTGCCGGACTGCCCGACGACCATGAGCGGGCCCCTCTGCTCGCGGGCGCCAGCGGACTGCTCCACGAGGTCCGAAAGAGCCTGCTCGAAGGACCGCTCGAACGACAACCCCCGGGCATGGGCCCACCACGCCGGTGAGCCGTCGCTCGTGCCGAGGAACTCCCGAAACTTCTGATATCGGCGCTCGGACGATTCGGCGGGCGGATCGTCGAGTAGGTCGACGTCCATGGGACGGGCGTGCGGCAGGATGCGCTGCCACCGGCTCCGGTCCATCGTCAGGAGCCGGTCACCTACGCGCAGGGCCCGGGTGAGTGCCGTCGCCGGACGTTCCTCGCTCAGTCGGCCCGTACTGCGGGCCTCGACCACGACCGACGCGAAGGATTCCCGGTGTGGGACGAGAACCTGAAGATCGATGGCCTCCTGGATGTGGTCGTCCCCGAGGATTTCGTCGGTGGCCGAGAACAGGTGCACCTGGCCCGGCACGGCGTCGCAGATCTGTGCGTACAGCGTTTCGGGGGTGAGCCAGTCGTCGAGACCCCAGCCCTCGATCACCAGAAGCCCTCTGGGGGTGAGAGCGTCGGACACCACACGGCCGAGCGCCTCGGCCGCGATCGCCCGGCGGCGGGTCAGCTCGGGTCTGGTCGCGGGAGGCTGGTCGTCGGCGGGCTGGTCCACTCCGCCGAAGAGCATGAGCGCCTGGACGTCGAAGGCATTGCGCGAGACCCGGGTCCGATCGCGCTGTGGGACGATCTGCTGAATGGTTCGCCACTCACGCTGCAGGCCCGCTCGCCACGCCGGGTCCACGGCCGAGGAGAGTACCCCATTCCAAGGGAACTCCAGAGTGGTCCGCACAGGGGGCGGTAGCACCAGCGCACGCCCGGCCTCGGTCAGCGCCTTGGCCGCAGCCTGACGCTGACCTGGGGCGAGACCGAGCACCGCCCGGTAAACACTCTGCTGAGGCTCATTGACCCCCAGAGCCCTGGCCAGTGGACCAGCCAGGGGGTCGGAGCCGGTCTCGATCGACAGGTAGCGTTGGCCGAGCAGCAGGAAACACGGCCCACGGTCCAAGCGTTCGAGCAGAGCCTGATTTCCCACGTGCATGACGTCTCCAAGACTGTGCAGGTGTGCTGCTGGACGCAGTCGCAGCGTGCAGCGGTAATTCTGCCTTAGAGTAGGAAAGTTGAGGGGCAGAGTCGAAGACCTCGATGGCGGTCAGCTGCGCGAAGCCGTCGAGTGCGGACAGTCCGTCGACGAGGGCGGGGATGGCGTCGGAGCCGGTGGCGATCAGTTCCGCGCGGGCGTCGTATGACGGGCCGGTCGAGTCGTCGAGCTGCTGGACGAGTCTCTCGATGCGGGTGGTCAGGGGTGGTCCCGGCGCCAGAAGGTGGGGAGCCACCAGCAGAGCACCGAGTGGTCGTCGGGCCACGGAGCCCGGTCCCCGACGCCCCATTCCTCGAAGGAGTCGCGCGTCGCGTCGATGGGGCGCCAGGCGGGGTCGAGCGGCTCGTCCTCGGCCGGAGGACGGACGTACCGCCGGACGTGCTGGTCGCAGGCGCCGAAGTCCTGGTAGTTGCGCTGGGCCTCGAACAGGGAGACCTTGTTGGCCCCGCCGGCCATGGTCGGCCAGCGGAACTGGATCCCGTCGTCCTCCCAGAAGCAGACGGGGCAGATCTCGTATGAGCCGGGCACCACGCCCAGCACGCGGTGCCCACAACACGGGCAGGGGTAGGAGTCGCTCACCTGCGCAGTCTCCTAATAGGCCCCGCCCGTGTGCCATGGATTTCTCTGTCACGGCACCCCCGGCCAGTCCGCAGCCAGTCCGCAGGACACCCGTAAACGGCCGTCGGGAGCCAACGCGTGCCAACCGGGAAATCCCAGGTCAGAGCCCTGGATGGGACTCCGCCGCAGGTCAGGATCGGTCCGCAGACATTCCGGTTCAACGTGTGAGCGCGGCAGAAGGGGCCGGACTCTCCGGAGTCCGGCCCCTTCTGTTTTCCCGTGACTCCTACTTGCTCCCCGACGGCGTGAGCTTGTCGAGATCCAGGCTGATCTCGAACGGCACAGGCCGCTTCAGGCTGCCGCGGAAAATGCCGGCGGGCGCGTAGACGCCGGTCGGTTCGTCGAGTTCGTAGACGTGGACGACGGGGGTGCCGTCCTCGTCCTCGATGCACCAGTAGTGCGGGATGCCGGCCTCCGCGTACTTGCGGAGCTTGACCGTGCGGTCCCGGTGCGCGGACTCCGGGGAGACGACCTCGATGACGAGGCGCACCTCATCAGGGGTGAACCAGGTGCGGTCGCCGTCGTAGGCGGCCGTCGTCAAGAGCAGATCGGGCTCCGGCCGGTTTCGCTCGTCGAGCCTTATGGTCATCTCGCGGCCGACCCTGACATCGCTGGGCGCCTGCTCCATGAGGGCGACAGTGAGCATGGTGACGAGGTGGCCGTGCCACCATCGCTGGGGCCACATCATGAAGACGAGGGTTCCGTCGATCAGCTCGGTGTGGCGGGGTGCCTCGGGGAGGCGGTCCAGGTCCTCCGCGAACCAGCCTTCCTCGCGCGGCGGGCGCATCCAGTCGGGCAGTGCGGTCATGGCTGAACCGTAGCGACTCGGCGAGGTCCGGGCCACGAGATCGTCAACGAGCGAGCGCGGTGCTCCCCGCCCGCGTCGCTTCCCGCGCCGCCTGTGCGTACGCGCGGATCAGTGGCCGGTCCGCGTCCCGGCGTCGCCATGCCAGGACGTACCGGCTGGGGGACAGTCCCCGCACCGGGCGGGTGGTCACGCCGCCCAGGGTGATCAGCGGGGCGTTGCCCGCCGCGACCAGGCAGATGCCGAGGCCCGCGACCAGGGCCTCGTAGGTCTCCTCCGTGCCGGCGATCTCCGCGCCGATCCGGGGCGGGCGGCCGGCGCGTTCGGGGACGGCGAGCCAGTGGTCGCGCAGGACGCCCGCGCTCGGCGGCAGGGCGAGGAACGGCTCGTCCGCCAGTTCCGCGAAGTCGATCTCGGGGCGGCCCGCGAGCGGATGGGTGTCCGGGAGGGCGACCAGGCGTGGTTCTTCCGCGAGCACCGTCCAGCCGTAGCGGCTCTCGTCGGGCAGCGGCAGCCAGGCGAAGGCGACGTCCGCCGTGCCGTCCGCTAGGCCCGCCGTCGGGTCGTCCCAGCCGACCTGCCGCAGCCGCAGCGTCACCCCCGGGTGGGCCGCCGTGAAGCGGGAGCGGATCGCCGGGAGCAGGCCCCCGCGGCCCGGACTGGTGCTCATGCCCACCACCAGTGTGCTGCGCTGTGCGGCCCTGACCGCCTCCAGCGCGGCGGAGCCCTCCTCCCAGGCGGCCAGGACCTCCCGGGCGTACGGCAGCAGGGCCTCGCCCGCCGGCGTCAGGGACACCCGGTGATGGTCGCGGTGCAGGAGCTCCACGCCCACCTGCCGCTCCAGCGCCCGGATCTGCTTGCTCAGCGCGGGCTGCGACACGTACAGGCGCTCGGCCGCACGCGTGAAGTGCAGCTCCTCGGCGACGGCGAGGAAGTACCGCAGGTCCCGCACATGGACGTCCATGGTCATGCCCATCGGTTATCACCGGAGGTCTTGGACGCACAAGTCCCCGCACCGGCAGGCTGGTTCCCGTCAGCACGAGAGCGAGGAGCGGGTCATGAACAAGGTGTGGCTGGTGACCGGGGCGAGCAGCGGATTCGGGCGGGCGATCACCGAGGCGGCCGTCGCCGCCGGGGCCGTGGTCGTGGGAGCCGTGCGGCGGCCCGAGGTGCTGGACGACCTCGTCGCCGCGCATCCCGACCAGGTGGACTGCGCCTGGACGTCACCGACACCTCGGCCGCCGCGGCGGCCGTGCGGGACGTCATCGCCCGGCACGGGCGGATCGACGTACTCGTGAACAACGCGGGCCGTACCCATGTCGGCGCCTTCGAGGAGACCGGCGAGGCGGAGCTGCGCGCGCTGTTCGAGGTGCACGTCTTCGGTCCGGCGGCCCTCACCCGCGCGGTGCTGCCGCACATGCGTGAACGGCGCTCGGGCGCGATCGTGCAGATGAGCAGCATGGGCGGGCAGATGTCCTTCGCCGGTTTCTCGGCGTACAGCGGGACGAAGTTCGCGCTGGAGGGGCTGTCGGAGGGACTCGTCGACGAGGTGCGGGAGTTCGGCATCAAGGTGCTGATCGTGGAGCCGGGCGCCTTCCGCACCGCGCTGTTCGGGCAGGGCCGTGCGGGCGTCAGCGCCGACAGCGGGCTCTACCCGAAGGTGAGCGCGACGCGCGGGCTCGTCGAGGGCGGCGACGGCACGCAGCCGGGCGACCCGGCCAAGGCCGCCGCGCTGATCCTGGACGCGCTGAACGCCGAGGAGACCCCGCTGCGCCTGCCGCTCGGCGAGGACGGCGTCAACGCGGTCCTCGGCCATCTCGACCAGGTACGCGCCGACGTCGCCGCCTGGGAGAAGCGGGCCCGGGCGACGGCGTTCGACGCGTAACCCGCCGTCGAAAGGCCACGACGGCCCGCAGTCGCGCGCGGCGGGAAGGGGACGGGGTGGGGGGTGTCCGCCCGCAGCGGCCGGCACCGGCACAGTGCGCCCGCGTCGGAAACGGGCGGCCGGACCGAGGACGGACACCCCCCACCCCGACCCCGACCCACAACGAACCGAAGGCGCTGGGCACGCCACGACGCAACCGTAACGGGCCGCCGCAGGCACTCAAGGGGCGCGGGGCTGTGTCGATATGCGGCACCGCCGCGTGGGCGCGAGCAACCACCCACAAACCCGCAGACAAAAGCCGGACCGGCGCCGCAGGCACCCCCGGCCACCCCCCGCCCCCGACGCATGCGACTATCCGAGTCACACCCGCTCGCCCGCCCGAAGCAGGAGCACGGCACCCGTGTCCATACCGCCCCCGCCCCCCGGCCCCCAGCAGCCTCCGACCACGCCGGGGCCGTACCAGGCGCCCCCGCCGCAGGGGCCGTACCCGGCGCCGGGCGGCTATCTGCCGCCGTATCAGCCCTGGGGGCAGGGCTACGTCCCGTTCAACCGGCCCGCTCCGGTCAACGGCGTGGCCATCGCCGCCCTCGTGCTCGGCGCGCTGTGTTTCCTGCCCGCGGTCGGTCTGGTGCTGGGCGTCGTCGCGCTGGTGCAGATCCGCAAGCGGGGTGAGCGGGGCAAGGGCCTGGCGATCGGTGGCGCGGTCCTGTCGACGATCGGGCTCGCCCTGTGGGTGCTGGTCCTCGCCACCGGCGGCGTCGCCGACTTCTGGCAGGGCATGAAGGACGGCGCCCGCGACAGCGCGACCTTCTCGCTGGACAAGGGCCAGTGCTTCGACGAGCCCGGCGCGCTGGGCGGCGCCACCTCCGACGTCGACGAAGTGCCCTGCGCGGGCCGGCACGACGGCGAGGTGTTCGGCACGTTCAACCTCCCGGCCGGCTCCGGCTACCCGGGCGAGCGCGCCGTCGACGCCGCGGCGGAGAGCCGCTGTTTTCCGCTCGCGGAGGCGTACGCCATGGACAGCTGGGCGTGGCCGGACGACGTCGACGTCTACTACTTCAGCCCCAGCAAGGACAGTTGGGCCCTCGGTGACCGCGAGGTGGCCTGCGTCTTCGGCAACACGGACGAGCGGGGCACGCTCACCGGCTCGCTGCGCGCCGACGCGACCACGCTGAACGCGGACCAGGTCGCCTTCCTGACGGCCGCCCAGGAGGTCGACAGGGCGCTGGCCGACGAGCCCGAGGACGTGGCCGAGGACGACCTCGCGGGCAACCGGGCCTGGGCCGGCGAGATGGAGAGCGCGCTGACCGCGCAGATCTCCCAACTCGAGTCGTACGCCTGGGGGACCGGCACGCGGCGGCAGGTCGCCGCCTACGCCGGGGAGCTGCGGACGGCTCAGGGGGAGTGGGCGAAGGCCGCGAGCGCCAAGGACCCGGACACCTTCGACGTGCACTACGCCGCGGGGTTCAAGGCGATCGACGGAGGCCCGGCGGTGGCCGTCCGCAAGGTCCTGAAGCTCGCCACCACACCGCCGTCGGGCGCGTACGGCGGCTCGGGCGGGACGGGTGACTCCGGCGACCTCGGCGGCTCGGGCGGTGGTGGCGGGATCAATGTGTGAGCGCGGCCGCAGCGGGGAGAAAGTGCCTGCGTGACGCCTGGGTGAGGCCGGGAGCGGTGCCCCGCCGGAAGCCTCCCCACCCCCCCGGTTCATCACTTCGAGTGATTCTCTGGCCTTTGCTTGCACGGTCCAACCCACGGTTGCCACGCTGTTGCTGTCTGTACAAGCTGATGGGAGCGGCCAGTGACATTCGGTGAGCAGCCGGCGTACCTGCGCGTCGCGGGTGATCTCCGCCAGAAGATCGTCGACGGCCAGCTGCCACCGCACACCCGGCTGCCCTCCCAGGCCCGCATCCGCGAGGAGTACGGCGTCTCCGACACCGTCGCGCTGGAGGCCCGCAAGGTCCTGATGGCCGAGGGGCTGGTCGAGGGCCGCTCCGGCTCCGGGACGTATGTGCGGGAGCGGCCGGTGCCGCGTCGTATCGCCCGCTCGGGATTCCGTCCCGAACGGGGCGCGACCCCGTTCCGGCAGGAGCAGACGGACGCCGAGGCGCGAGGCACCTGGGAGTCCAGCAGCGAACAGGCGGAGGCGAGCCGGGCGGTGGCCGCGCGGCTCGGCATCGAGCCCGGGGACCGCGTGATGCGCACGCGCTACCTCTTCCGGGAGTCCGGCGAGCCGATGATGCTGTCCACCTCCTGGGAGCCGCTCGCCGTCACCGGCCGTACGCCCGTGATGCTGCCCGAGGAGGGGCCGCTGGGCGGGATGGGCGTGGTGGAGCGGATGCGTGCCATCGATGTCGTCGTCGACAACGTCACCGAGGAGGTCGGCGCCCGCCCCGGCCTCGCCGAGGAGTTGCAGGCGCTCGGCGGAGTGCCCGGCCATGTCGTCCTGGTCGTCCAGCGCACCTACTACGCCTCCGGCCGCCCGGTGGAGACCGCCGACGTCGTCATCCCGGCCGACCGCTACCGGGTCGCGTACCACCTGCCGGTGAGGTAGCGCACACCCTTGCGGATGCGCCCCGGCTGCCCCGCCGGGGCCCGGTATGCCCGGGCCGAGCCCCGCTGCCGCCGTCGGCGCGCGCCGTAGCGTTTTCGGTCGTTCTCGCAGGTCGCCCCCGGTGCGCTCCGGTACGTCCGGAAGCGCGCCGAGCGGGCGCGTCGTGCTGCGCGCAGGGCGCATTCGTCCTCGTGCGCCCCTTCCGTACTGGCCGGTTGCCTACCTCTTCGTGAAAAGCCGTGTTCGCTGCGTAAAGGTTGGGCGTAGGCTCGGGCATATGCGGATTGCGGTTTCCTTATCGGGCGGGGCCCGGTTCGCGCCGCGGACGGGGCGCGGACGAGCCGGGGTGGGAAGGAGCGGTGGGGCGCGATGAACGAGAGCACGATCTCCTTGACCTGGCTCGTCGTACGGCAGGACGACAACGGCAATCGCTACCGCGTGGGCAGGTACGCCACCCGGGCGGAGGCCCAGCGGGTCGCCGACAGCCTCGACGCCAGCGGCCACAAGCAGCTCTACTGGGTCGAGCGGATCGGCCAGCACACTCACAGCGCGGACGGCACCCGCAACTGACCGGCGCGGACGGCATCCGCAACTGACCGGTGCGGACGGCATCCGCAACTGACCGGCGCGGACGGCATCCGCAACTGACCGGTGCGGACGGCATCCGGAACCGACTCCGGCGCGGACGGCATCCGGAACTGACCAGCGCGGACGGCATCCGGAACCGACTCCGGCGCGCACAGCGCCCGCAACTGGCCCCGGGCGCCCTGGCATAGGCTCCGGCGCATGACGGAACGGATCGTGGTCGTCGGCGCGGCCCTGCTCGGCGGCGGCCGGCTGCTCGCCGCGCGCCGCAGCGCGCCCCCGGAGCTGGCCGGCCGCTGGGAGCTGCCCGGCGGCAAGGTGGAACGGGGCGAAGCGCCCGAGGCGGCGCTGGTGCGTGAGCTGCGCGAGGAACTGGGCGTCGACGCGGAGACCGTCGGGCGGGTGCCGGGGGAGTGGCCGCTGAGGGAGCCGTACGTGCTGCGGGTGTGGACCGCCCGCCTGCTGCCCGGCTCACCGGCGCCGCACCCGCTGGAGGACCACGACGCGCTGCGCTGGCTCGGCCCGGGCGAGATCTGGGACGTCGACTGGCTGGACCAGGACGTCCCGGCGGTACGGGCCACGCTGCCGGCCCTGGACTCAGGGGTGCGCTGACACCTCGCACGGCCCAGCCCCCGGCCGGGAAGGGAAAGCCGGCCGGCGCACCCCCGCCCGCACCCTGCCCGCCCGCCCGCGCCCCGGCGGCCCGCCCCCCGGTGCCCTTGCCGGCACGCCCGCCCGCGCCCGGCGGCCCGCCCCCCCCGGCGCCCCTGCCGGGCCCGCCCGCGCCCGGGCGTCCCTCCGCCCGCACCCTGCCCGCCCGCCCGCGCCCCGGCGGCCCCCACCGCACCCCCCGCTTGCGCCTCGGCGGCCCCCCGGCGTCCCTGCCGGCAGGCCCGTCCGAGCCCGCGGCCCCCCGGCGTCCCTGCCGGCAGGCCCGCCCGCGCCCGCGGCGCCCCGGCGGCCCTCCCCTCGGCGCCCCTGCTGGCACGGCCGCCCGCACCCCGGCGGCCCTCCCCTCGGCGCCCCTGCCGGCCCGCCCGCCCGCACCCCGGCGGCCCCCCGGCCCCCCGCCCGCACGCCGCGCGCGCCCAGGCGGCTCACCCCCCGGCGCCCCGGCGGCTCACCCCCCGGCGCCCCGGCGTCCCACCCCCCGGCGCCCCGCCCCACACCCCCCCACCCGCGCCCCCCGAGCGCCTCTTACGCCGTTTGTGCCACAGTGCGCCCGCGCGGGCGGTACCCGGCGCCGAATATCGGGTATGTGCCCATTAACCCCACGAAACCGGACAGGGTGGGAGACCGCTGGCCTGGGAAGTGATCGGCGTGATCGACACCGAAGGCGACTGCGCCGAGTGGACGTTCCCCGCTGAGCCGGGCGCCGTGCGCGCCGCCCGCTCCGTGGTGCGGGCACGGCTGCACACCTGGGAGCTGGACAGCCTCGGCGACACCGCCGCACTGCTGGTCAGCGAACTCGTCACCAACGCCCTCCGGCACGCCACCGGCCCGATCGGCGTCCGCCTGGTGCGGCTCACCGGGCGCGACGGCCAGGACGCGGTGCGGGCGGAGGTCTCCGATCCGCTGCCCGACCCGCCCCGCGAGCGCACCCCGGACCCCGACGACGAGAGCGGCCGCGGGCTGCAACTGGTCGCATCGGCATCCCGCCGCTGGGGCACCCGGCCCGGCGAGGGCGGCAAGACCGTGTGGTTCGAACTCGCCCACCCCGGGTGAACGCCCGGCGGTCGTACGACCCGTCGGTGACCGTCCGGCGCCGACGCCGCGGCCGTACTGGTCGCGACCAATGCCGGACTGCGGGGTTCGAGCACCTGCCGCCCGGTTAGAAGACTGGAAGTGTTGTCGCAGGACGGACCAAAAAGGACCCGGTCCGTGCTGTGATCGTGAACACCGTGTCGTGCGGCCCCGTAGTGCTGGATACTGCGGGCAGCCGCTGCCGGTGACCGATGCCGGGCGCGGTGAGCTGGAGGGGACGGTTCGCGTGAGCGAGATACCAGCGAAGGCCACGGAGTCCGAGGACCCGTCGGACGGCGCGAGGACGACAGCCGCGGGCGCGCTCGCCTCCGATCCGCAGCGGACCGGTGACACACTGTGGCAGAGCAGCCCGCCCGGCTCGATCTACGACTACATCAAGGTCGCGTCCTTCTCCATCGGCGCCGACGGCCTCGTCGACCAGTGGAGCCTGCGCGCCGAGCAGATCTTCGGCATCCCCGCCGAGCGCGCCGTCGGCATGGACCCCATCGAGGCGTTCGTCGATCCCGACCTGCGCGACCGGAGCCAGCGCAAGATGGCCGAGATCCTCGACGGCCGCGAGTGGACCGGCGTCGTCCCCTTCCGCGCGCCCCGCGCCGAGGACGACGCCGACGCCCCGCCCGCCACCGGGGACGGCGGACGTGGCGTGGACGGGCTCGCCGAGGTGTATGTCATGCCGACGCGCACCAAGGAGGGGGAGAAGGCCGCCGTCTGCATCGTCGTGGACGTGCGCACCCTGCGCAGCATCGAGACCGACCTCGCCGCCTCGCAGGCCATATTCGGCCAATCCCCGTTCGGCTTTCTGCTCATCGACACCGACCTGAAGGTGCGCCGCGCCAATCAGAGGTTCGCGTCCATCTTCGGCGGCACCCCCGACGACCACCGCGGCAAGGGGGTGCACGACTATCTGCCCCGGCCGGAGGCGGACCGGGTCACCGCGACGCTGCGCCGGGTGCTGCAAACGGGCGACTCCATCACGGACATGCACGTCACCGGGAACGCGCCCGGCTCCGACGAGCGCCGCCACTGGTCCGTCAACCTCTACCGCGTGCACAGCGGTTCGGGCCGGCCCATCGGCGTCGCCTGGCTCGGCACCGACATCACCGCCCGCCGCGCCGCCGCCCGCGAGGCCGCCGCCGCGCGGCGCAACCTCGCCCTCCTCAACGAGGCGGGCGCCCGCATCGGCAACTCCCTGGACCTGGAGACCACCGCCCGCGAACTCCTCGACGTCGTCGTCCCCGGCTTCTGCGACCTCGCCACCGTCGACCTCTACCAGGGCCTGCTGGCCGGCGACGAGACCCCGCCCGGGCTCGCCGACGGCAGCGCGGAGATGCGCCGCGTCGCCTACGCCAGCGCCGTCGCCGACACCCCGTTCCGGGGCGGCTCCGAGGAGAGCGTCGAGGTCGGCGCGGTCCACCACTACCCGTTCAACTCGCCCTGTGCCGAAGCCCTGCGCACCGCCCGCCCGCAGCGCGTGCCGGGCGAGGAGGGCGGCCTGGTGCAGTCCATGCTCGCCGTGCCGATGGTCGCCCACGACACCGTCGTGGGACTGGCGCTGTTCGCGCGGACCAAGGGCAGCGAGCCGTTCGGGGACCGGGACCGGGATCTCGCCGTGGAGCTGGCGGCACGGGCGGCGGTCTGCATCGACAACGCCCGCCTGTACCGGCGTGAGCACGAGCGGGCGTTGATACTGCAACGGTCCCTGCTGCCGCCCGGCGACCCGGTGGCCTCCGGCCTGGACATCGCCTGCCGCTACCTGCCCGGCAACGTCTCCACCGGGCGGCCCAGCGAGGTCGGCGGCGACTGGTTCGACGTCATCGAACTGCCCGGCCACCGCACGGCGCTGGTGGTCGGGGACGTCATGGGACGCGGGCTGCGCGCCGCCGTCGCCATGGGCGAACTCCGCACGGCCGTGCGCACGCTGGCCCTGCTCGACCTCGAACCCGCGGAAGTCCTCTCCGCGCTGGACGAGATCGCCCGCGGCCTCGGCACCCCCGGCGGCGTCCAGCAGGCCACCCGGGCCGCCCGGCGCCCGCGCGAGGCGGACCTGTCCGAGGTGTACCTCGCGACCTGTGTGTACGCCGTCTACGACTCGGTCACGCGCCGCTGCACCTTCGCCAACGCGGGCCATCTGCCGCCGGTGCTGGTCGAGCCCGGCGAGCCGGCGCTGATGCTCGACGTGCCGCCCGGGATGCCGCTCGGCGTCGGCGGGGAGCCGTTCGAGGAGGTCGAGGTCGAACTGCCGGAGGGCGCGCTGCTCGCCCTGTACACGGACGGGCTCGTCGAGTCCCGCGACCACCCCCTGGACGAGGGGCTGCAGGCTTTCGTCGGCGCGCTGACCGATCCGGCGCTGCCCCTGGAGGACGTCTGCGACCAGGTCCTCAGCACCCTCGACACTCATCACGGCGAGGACGACATCGCCCTGCTGATGGCCCGCGTCCAGGGGCTGCCCGCCGGGTCCGTCGGCGACTGGACGCTGCCACGCGAGCCGCGCAGCGTGGGCCGGGCCCGCGAGTACGCGCGCTCCCAGCTGCTGAGCTGGGACCTGGAGCCGCTGGTCGACACCACCGAGCTGCTGGTCAGCGAGCTGGTCACCAACGCGCTGAGATACGGCGAGGGCGAGATCCGGCTCCGGCTGCTGCTGGACCGCACCCTGGTCTGCGAGGTGTGGGACTCCGGCCTGGTCCAGCCGCGCCGCCGCCGCGCCCGCGACACCGACGAGGGCGGCCGCGGCCTGCAACTCGTCGGCCTGCTCTCCGCGTCCTGGGGCTCGCGCCGCACACCGCGCGGCAAGACGGTCTGGTTCGAACTGGCCCTCCCGGACGGCGAGTCCGGCCCGGTGGACCCGGCGGAGGCCCTGCTGAGCCTGTTCTGAGGTCAGGTCTCGCGCCGGTGTCGCGTCGCGGGTCCGCCGTAGGCCAGGGGTTCCGGCTCCCGTGGCGGGCCGTGTGTGCGGACGTCCTGTTCGGCGTGGTCGCGGGACGCCGTGGCGAGGGTGCCGGCGGCCACCAGGCCGGTCAGCGTGTCCGAGGCGAGGGCCCGTGCCGCCGCAGCCAGGAGGGTGCGCGCCTCGGCGCCCACCACGTCCCGGTGCGTGGCGACGAAACCGTCCGCCGCGGCCACCGCGCTCTCCGCCGTCAGCCGCGCGGCGGCCGGCAGCACGCCCGCCCGCCCGGTGGCCACCGGCGCCAGCGCCCGCACGATCCGCCGCAGCTCCGCCAGCGGGTCGTACGGCCGGCCACCGGTCAGCTCCAGGCGTACGGAGGCCAGCACGGCGTCCGCGTGCGCGATACGGGAGTGCAGCTCACCGGGCGGCACATCCGCCGGGGCGGTCTGCCGGGCCGCCGCCAGTTCGGCCTCCGCGCCGGTCAGGGCCGCCGGGAGCATCTCCTGGGCCGCCGTCAGCTCCCGTGCCAGCCGGTCGACGGCGGTGACGAAGACCTCCGCCCGCGCCACGGCCCCCTCGCCGGACCGCAGCCGGGCCGCCGCCCGGGCGCTCTCGCCCCGGTCGGCGCACTGCCGGGCCTCGTTGAGCCGGGTGGTGGCCGTCACCAGGCGGTCCTTGGCCAGCTCGACGTATCCGGTGACCGGGTCGAGCGCACCCGGCGCGAACCTGCCGTGCAGGCCGGCGAGCGTGGCCTCGGCCTGCCCCGTGCGGGCGGCCAGCGCCCGGAAGCGGGCCTCCGCCACCGCGAGCGCGTTCCACCCCTCGGCGTCCACCGCGCGCAGGTCGTCGAAGGCGGCCGCGGTCGCGTCCAGGACGCGCCCCGCCTCCGCGCACCGGCCGACGATCCCGGCGAGCGTGTGCCGCCGCGCCGCCGCATCCTCCTGCGGCAGGCCCTCGTCGTCCCGCCGGCGCAACGCGAACGCCGCCGCCAGCTCGCCCTCCGCCTCGCGCAGAGCCCGGGCGAACGGCTCGACGCGTGGCTCGTCGTACAGCTCCCGCACGAAGTCCAGCTCCTCGCGGCTGGTGCGCACGCAGTCGTCGGCCTCCACCAGCGCCGCCCGTGTCTGCCGGTCGACTTCGCCGGGGGCCGGTGTGTAGGGGTGCGGCGGGAGGACCCCGGAGGGCGCGGGGCGGGCGGTCGCGGGCGTCGTGCGGGTACGGGAGCGCCGGGTACTGCGGACGTAGACATAGCCGGCGAGCAGTGCGGCCGCCCCTACGGCGGCCACCGGCAGGACGAGATCCGTGGCGGACGTCTCGTCCTCGTGCGGCCGCGCCGCCGCCGTGCTCGCGGCCGGTGCCGGGCGGCTGATCGCAACCGGCGGCTCGGTCGCCGTCGTCATCCCCGGCAACAGCAGCCACACCACTCCCGTGGTGCCGCCCAGCAGCGCATGCGCCACCCGCACGGATATGTGCGCCGTGGCGTGCCGCGGTCGGCCCCGTGGAGAGGTTGACGTCACGTTTCGGAGCGTATGGCCCGGTATACGGGGTCGCGAGCCGGGCGCGTCCGGTGGGGCGGACGGACGAGGGAGGGGTACGGGGATGGAACGCGCGGGGCGTACGGAGGAACCCGGGGCCATACCGGAGGCCGGCGGCGAGCCGGAGCCGCCCGCACCCCGCTCCCCGCGACGGCGGTGGCGCCTGGCCCTCCGTATCGCCCTCGCCGTCGTGCTGGTCCTGCTGCTGCCGGTGCTCGCCACCCAGGTCGCCCTGCGGGTGAACTACACCGGCGATCCCGCCGATGGCACCCGCACCCGGAACCGGGACGCCCTGTGGCTCGGGCACGCCTGGGTCGACGGCCGCAAGAAGGACGCCGACGTCGCCGCCCTCGCCCACCGGCTCTCCGGCACCGGTGTCCGCGACCTGTATGTGCACGCCGGTCCGCTGGAGCACGACGGCACGCTGCCCGCGTCGGCGTACCCGAGGGCGCGGTGGCTGGTCGCGGCGGTGCACCGGGAACTGCCCGGGGTGCGGGTGCAGGCGTGGCTCGGCGACGTGCTGGCCACGGAGGGGCCGGACGGGCTGCGCCTGGAGCGGGCCGCGACGCGGGCGGTGATCGCCGGCTCCACCCGCGCGATCCTCGACGCCGGGTTCGACGGCGCCCACTTCGACCTGGAGCCGCTGCACTCCGGCGACCGCCACTACCTCGGCCTCCTCGACGCCCTGCACCGCGAGACGGCAGCCCGCGGGGCGCTGCTCTCCGTCGCCGCCCACCAGATCGACCCGCTGCCGGGCCTGCACTCCGTCTTCGGCACGGTCACCGGGCACCCCAAGTGGTGGTCCCAGGAGTTCTTCGGCCAGGTCGCGCGCCGCGTCGACCAGATCGCCGTCATGTCGTACGACACGATGCAGCAGTGGCAGAGCACCTACGGCGGTTACGTCGCCCAGCAGACCTCGCTCGCCCTGGAGGTCACCCCGCCCTCCACCGACCTGCTGATGGGCCTGCCCTTCTACCACGAGAACCGCTTCGGCCACCGCGGCGCCGCGGAGACGGTCCCCGCGGCCGTACGCGGCGTCCGGCTGGGCCTGTCCCGCACGGACGCGGACCGCGCCGCGTTCGGCGTCGCTCTCTACGTGGACTTCGCGGCGACGGAGGCTGACTGGGAGGCGTACCGTGACGGCTGGAACAACTGAACGAAGGGGTACGTTCTGGCGGTGACCGCGCTCGCGCAGGTCGTCGTCGGCGGCCTGCTCCAGCACCGCGCCCAGCGCCCCGGCCGTAGCTGCGCTGGACCCGCTACGAAGACCGCCTCCTGATCTTCGAGCCCAGCCACACCAGCGGGTCGTACTTGCGGTCGACCGCCCGCTCCTTCAGCGGGATCAGGGCGTTGTCCGTGATCTTGATGCCCTCGGGGCAGACCTCCGTGCAGCACTTGGTGATGTTGCAGTAGCCGAGGCCGTGGTCGTCCTGGGCTGAGCGTTTGCGGTCCAGGCCGGACTCGGCGGCCGCGTCCAGGGGGTGCATGTCGAGTTCGGCGATGCGCATCAGGAAGCGCGGGCCGGCGAACGCCGTCTTGTTCTCCTCGTGGTCGCGCACGACATGGCAGGTGTCCTGGCACAGGAAGCACTCGATGCACTTGCGGAACTCCTGCGAGCGGTCCACGTCCTCCTGCATCATCCGGTACTCGCCGGGGCCGAGGCCGGGCGGCGGGACGAACGCCGGGACCTCGCGGGCCTTGGCGTAGTTGAAGCCGACGTCCGTCACCAGGTCCCGGATGACGGGGAAGGCGCGCAGGGGCGTGACGGTGACCGTCTCCTCCTGGCCGAACACCGACATACGGGTCATGCACATCAGCCGGGGGCGGCCGTTGATCTCCGCCGAGCACGAACCGCACTTGCCGGCCTTGCAGTTCCAGCGCACCGCGAGGTCGGGCGCCTGCGTCGCCTGGAGCCGGTGGATGATGTCGAGGACGACCTCGCCCTCGTTGACCTCGACGGTGAAGTCCTCCAGACCGCCGCCGTCCGCGTCCCCCCGCCACACCTTGAACCGTGCCGGGTAGCCGCTCATTCGTACAGCTCCTCTTCGGCGAGGTACTTGACCAGCTCCTCCTTCTCGAACAGCGCGAGCAGGTCGGGGCGGACGGGGTCGGTGGCCTCACGGGCCAGGGTGATCTGGCCGCGGGCGGGGTCCGACGCCGCGAGGGCGCCGGTGGGGTCGGTGAGCCGGCACAGCAGGTTCACCCGGCGCCAGGTGCGGTCCATCGACGGGAAGTCCTCCCGGGTGTGGCCGCCGCGCGACTCGGTGCGCTCCAGCGCCGCCCGGGCCACGCACTCGCTGACCAGCAGCATGTTCCGCAGGTCCAGGGCGAGGTGCCAGCCCGGGTTGAACTGCCGGTGGCCCTCCACCCCGGCCCGCCGGGCGCGCGCCCGCAGCTCACCGAGCTTGTGCAGCGCCTGCTCCATCTCGCCCTCGCGGCGGATGATGCCGACCAGGTCGTTCATGGTCTGCTGGAGTTCCTGGTGGAGGGTGTACGGGTTCTCCGGCGGCCCCGCCTCGCCCTCCGTCTCCGCCGAGAACGGCCGCAGCGCCTCCGCCGCCGCCAGGTTGACCTGGGCGTCGTCGACCGGCGGCCGCTCGTACGCCAGCGCCGCCGCGTACTCGGCGGCGTGCAGGCCCGCACGGCGGCCGAACACCAGCAGGTCGGACAGCGAGTTGCCGCCGAGCCGGTTCGAGCCGTGCATGCCGCCGGCGACCTCACCGGCCGCGTACAGCCCGGGCACCCCGCGCGCGGCGGCCGTGTCGGAGTCGACGGCGATGCCGCCCATCACGTAGTGGCAGGTCGGCCCGACCTCCATCGCCTCCGCGGTGATGTCGACGTCGGCCAGCTCCTTGAACTGGTGGTACATCGACGGCAGCCGGCGCTTGACGACCTCGGCCGGCATCCGCGTCGACACGTCCAGGAAGACCCCGCCGTGCGGGGAGCCCCGGCCCGCCTTCACCTCGGAGTTGATCGCGCGGGCCACCTCGTCGCGGGGCAGCAGCTCGGGAGGACGCCGGTTGTGGTCCGGGTCGTCGTACCAGCGGTCGGCCTCCTCCTCCGTCTCGGCGTACTTCTCCTTGAAGACGTCGGGGATGTAGTCGAACATGAACCGCTTGCCCTCGGCGTTGCGCAGGACCCCGCCGTCGCCGCGCACCGACTCGGTGACGAGGAGGCCCTTCACCGACGGCGGCCAGATCATCCCGGTCGGGTGGAACTGCACGAACTCCATGTTCAGCAGCGGCGCGCCGGCGAGCAGGGCGAGGGCGTGCCCGTCGCCGGTGTACTCCCACGAGTTCGACGTGACCTTGAACGACTTGCCGATGCCGCCGGTGGCGATCACGACGGCGGGCGCCTGAAGCATGAAGAAGCGCCCGCTCTCGCGGTCGTAGCCGAAGACCCCGCTGACCCGGTCCCCGTCCTTGAGGACCCTGGTGACCGTGCACTCCTGGAACACCTTCAGGCCCGACTCGTAGTCGCCGCTCTCGCGGTGGTCGGCCTGCTGGAGCGCCACGATCTTCTGCTGGAGGGTGCGGATCAGCTCCAGGCCGGTGCGGTCGCCGACGTGCGCCAGGCGCGGGTACTCGTGGCCGCCGAAGTTGCGCTGGGAGATCCGGCCGTCCTTCGTCCGGTCGAACAGCGCGCCCCAGGTCTCCAGCTCCCAGACCCGGTCCGGGGCCTCCTTGGCGTGCAGCTCGGCCATCCGCCACTGGTTGAGGAACTTGCCGCCGCGCATCGTGTCGCGGAAGTGGACCTGCCAGCTGTCGTGCTCGTTGGCGTTGGCCATCGCCGCCGCGATGCCGCCCTCGGCCATCACGGTGTGCGCCTTGCCGAACAGCGACTTGCAGATCACCGCCGTACGGGCGCCCCGCTCGCGCGCCTCGATCGCGGCCCGCAGTCCGGCGCCGCCGGCCCCGACCACGACGACGTCCCACTCCTGCCGGTCGACCACGGACATCGGTCAGTCCTCACTTGAGTCACGAGTCACTAGAAGAAGCGCGGATCGTCGAAGACCCCGGACGCCACGAGGTACACGTAGAAGTCGGCGAGGGCCACGCTCAGCAGGGACGCCCAGGCGAGCTGCATGTGCCGGGCGTTGAGCCGGCCGACCCACCGCCACATGCGGTAGCGCACGGGGTGTTTCGAGAAGTGCTTGAGCTTCCCGCCGACGATGTGCCGGCAGGAGTGGCAGGAGAGGGTGTACGCCCAGATCAGCACGATGTTGGCGAGGAACACCAGGGTGCCGAGCCCCATGTGTCCCCAGCGGTAGTGCGCGTCGCGGAAGGACAGCACGGTGTCGTACGTCAGCACGCCCGCGACGAGCAGCGCCGCGTAGAAGAAGTAGCGGTGGACGTTCTGCAGGATGAGCGGGAAGCGGGTCTCGCCGGTGTACTTCGCGTGCGGCTCGGGCACCGCGCAGGCCGGCGGGGAGGCCCAGAAACCGCGGTAGTACGCCTTGCGGTAGTAGTAGCAGGTCAGCCGGAAGCCCAGCGGGAAGATCAGGATGATGATCGCCGGCGAGATGCCCCACCAGCTCCCGAAGAGGTCGGCGTTGGGCCCGGCGTGCATCGTGCGGCAGTTCTCCGCCAGGCACGGCGAGTAGAACGGCGAGACGTACGGCGCCGCGTAGTAGTGAGCGTTGGCGAAGGCCCGCCAGGTCGAGTAGACGACGAAGGCGAGCAGACCGGCCGCGGTGGCGGCGGGCGCCAGCCACCAACGGTCGGTGCGCAGGTGCGCGGCGGCAATGGCGGCGCGGGTCGTCGACCGGACGCCGCCGCTGCTGCTCGGACGGGGTTCCGTACCAGTGGCCACCTCTGCGGCTCCCGTCCCGTCAGGGGGCGTGCCGGTCGCGGGCGCCCAGACCCTCGTCGTCGGAGTCGGTCCACAGGGACCCGTCGTAGGGAGTGTCGTTGATGGTGACCACCTCGGGCCGGGCGGCCTGGACCGGGGTGATCGCCGAGCGCAGCAGCGAGACGCTCTCGCGCAGATGGTCGGCGTCCATCCGGGCCCGGCGCATCTCCAGACTGCCGCTGCCGAGCTGCTTCTCCAGGCGTCCCAGCGACCGGTAGAGATCGTCGAGGCTGCGCTGGACTGACGTCAGTTCGTCGTGCACGGACATGACTTGCCCTCACTTCCGCGGGTCTTTCAGGCCCTGGGTGGCAACGCTCATGCGCCTGCGAGTGTTGCGCGTCACACCACGCGCTGTGAAGGGACGTGCACCGATTGGCGGAGGCGTACGGGTGCATCGCGGGGTGCGTTGCGCCCGTACGGGTGGCCTTGCGGGCCGTCGCCGTCGTGTCGCTGGCTGTGGCCGGATCCTTTCCTCTTCAGTGGCTCCATCAAATCTGCATACGTGTGATCAGCTCCATATACCGCCAAACGTGATCATAACGCCCGCGGCTTTCCGGAGGTACTCCCAAGATGTCCCACGACGTCGTCGGACCGCGCGCCGTCATGCGCTCGGTCGCCTTCCTCACCGCGGGCGCGCTCGCGGTGACCGTGCTCACCGGCTGCAGTTCCGAGGACAAGGCCGGCAAGCCCCTCGCCGGGCAGGACATCGCCCGGGCCGCCCGCGCCCAGATCTCCGACGGCGGCACGCTGCGCTGGGCCGTGGACGCGGTGCCCGAGACGCTGAACACCTTCCAGTCCGACGCCGACGCCACCACCACGCGGGTCGCGCAGGCCGTGCTGCCGTCGATGTACCGGCTGGACGCGCAGGGACGGCCGCAGCGCAACGCCGACTACCTGGAGTCCGCGAAAGTCGTCGAGACCGAACCCAAGCAGGTCGTGCTGTACAAGCTGAACCAGCAGGCCGTGTGGAGCGACGGCCGGGAGATCGGCGCCGCCGACTTCGCCGCGCAGTGGCGCGCCCTGTCCGGCAAGGACGCCGCCTACTGGACCGCCCGCAACGCCGGGTACGACCGCATCGAGAAGATCGAGCGCGGTGCGAACGACCTCGAGGTCAAGGTCACCTTCGCCAAGCCGTACGCCGACTGGCAGTCGCTGTTCTCGCCGCTGTACCCGAAGGACGTCATGGGGACGCCGGACGCGTTCAACGACGGGGCGCGGCGCAAGCTGAAGGTCAGCGCCGGGCCGTTCAAGGTGCAGACGGTCGACACCAAGGCCAAGGACGTCGTCCTCACCCGCAACCCGCGCTGGTGGGGGCACCCGGCCAAGCTGACCGAGATCGTGCTGCAGGCCGTGCCGCGCGACAAGCGGGCGCAGGCGCTCGCCGCCGGCAGTCTCGACATGGCGGAGATCGACCCGTCCGACGCCCAGCGCGTCACCGGCAGTACCGGGGGCGCGGCCGGCCCGCTCCAGGGACCCGGCGGCCGTACGGCGGTCAAGGCGCTGCGCACCTGGGCGGCGCAGCACGGCGCCGACGCCGAGCCCGGCGACGAGGAGCTGCGGGCCTGGGAGAAGCTGACCAAGGCGGTCGCCAAGGAACAGAAGGAGAAGGAGGAGCTGCGCGGCTTCGAGGTGCGCAAGTCCTTCGAGGCGGCGTACACGCAGCTCGCGCTCAACGGCTCCGAGGGGCCGCTGGCGGACGAGCGGGTGCGGCGGGCGGTGGCGCGGGCGCTGGACCGGAAGCAGCTGGCCAAGCTGGTGCTGAAGCCGCTGGGGCTGCCGGCGGTGCCGGTGGGCAGCCATCTGGCGCTGTCCGGGCAGCCGGCGTACGCCGACAGCAGCGGGGCGCTCGGCGGCCAGGACACCGCGGAGGCGCAGGCGCTGCTCGCGGACGCGGGGTGGGTGCCGGGCGGGCCGGTGGACGAGCAGAAGAAGGGGGAGAAGGCGGCCGGCGCGGAGAAGGAGAAGGAGAAGAAGGGCCACGGCACGTCCGGCGGGGACGGCTCCGGTGGCGGCGACGACGGGACGTACATCGTCGGCCAGGACGACAAGGCGGGGTGGCAGCCCGGGCACGGCGAGGACGGCGGACGGCACCTCGCGCAGGACGGCCGGCCGCTCGCCGAGTGGCAGCTGCGGCAGGGCGGGGCGCCGGGGGCGTACGCGCCGAAGGGGACGGCGGCGCCGGCGGGGACGGGGTCGCAGATGCTGGCGAAGGACGGCAAGCCGCTCACGCTCCGCTTCGTGCTGCCCTCCGGAGCGGGCTCGCAGACCCTGCGGCAGGTGGCGGACCGGATCTCCGCGATGCTGGCGAAGGTCGGTATCCGGACCGACATCACGAAGGTGCCGGACGAGAGCTACTTCAAGGACCACATCGCGGCCGGTCAGTACGACCTCGCCCTGTACTCCTGGCCGGCCTCGGCCTTCCCGGCGACGGACGCCCGCCCGATCTACGCGAAGCCGGTGCCGGCCGCCGACGGCTCGCTGACCGTGGAGCAGAACTACACGCGGGTCGGCACGGACCAGGTCGACCAGCTCTTCGACCAGGCGCTCGCGACGCTGGACCAGGACGAGGAACGGGACCTGATCCGCAAGGCTGACTCCCGCATCTGGGCCGCTGCAGGATCGATTCCCCTCTTCCAGCGCCCGCAACTGGTCGCCACCCGGAAATCCCTCGCCAACACGGGAGCCTTCGGCTTCCAGACGCCGGTGTACGAGGACATGGGCTACCTGAAAAAGGGCGAAAAGCCTTCGGCGAGCCCGTCGTCGTAGGCGGCCGGCAGGGGGCTGCGCCCTGAACTCGGGAAGCAGTGCCTGCCGGGGTGTCGGGGGGCTGCGTCCCCGATCCCACGCCGGGTGGCGTGGCGCCCGGGTTTGGGGGCTCCGCCCCGGGTTCCGGGAGTAGTGCCTGCGGGGGTGTCGTGCGGCTACGGCCCCCGATCCCACGCCGGGTGGCGTGGCGCACCGGGTATGGGGGCTCGGCCCTGGATTCCGGGAGCGGTGCCTGCCGGGGTGTCGTGGGGCTGCGCCCTCGATCCCACGCCGGTGGCGTAGCGCACCCAGCACGGGGGCTCCGCCCGGATTCCGGGAGCGGTGCCTGCCGAGGCGTGCTGGGGCTGCGGCCCCCGATCCCAACGCCAGGTGGCGTGGCGCACCGGGCACGGGGGCTCCGCCCGGATTCCGGGAGCCGTGCCTGCCGAGGCGTCCTGGGCTGCGCCCTCGATCCCACGCCGGGTGGCGTGGCGCGCCGGGGCGGTCCGGCCTCCGGCCTGGCTCGGTGTGTGGAGCTGTGCGCCGAGTCCGCCTGGCGCCAAGGTGAGGCTGGTCGTCCTCCTGGTACTCCCGCCGGGGCCGCGCCGCCCGTCACGGACCCGCGCCGCCGGGGAGCCACTTCCGGCCGCCTGGTGAGTCCCGGGGGCCGGAGTGGCCACCGGTCGCCTGACGACTCCCGGCGGGCGGATCGCCTCCGGCCGCGTGGCGACTCCTGGCGGGCGGAGTGGCCTCCGGTCTCCTGGTGAGTCCCGGGGGACGGATTGCCACCGGCCTTCTGACGACTCCGGGCGGACGGAGTTGCCACCGCTCCCCGGCGACTTCCGGCGCCGGGGAGTTGCCACCGGCCCCCGGCGACTCCGGGACGCGCCTGTCTCCGCCTCCCAGCGTCTCCGGGGGTGCCGTCCCCGGCGGGGTCCGGGGCGGAGCCCCGTGGCGGGCGCTCTTGGCCAAGCGAGTCGGGCGGGTGGGTGGGAAACCCCCCGGGGTCCAGGGGCAGAGCCCCTGGCGGGGTCTGGGGCGGAGCCCCAGAGAGACGGCACCAATTCCGACCGCACCCGGGCGGAGCCCACCGCACCTGGGCGGAGCCCACCGCACCCGGGCGGAGCCCACCGCACCCGGGCGGAGCCCACCGCACCCGGGCGGAGCCCACCGCACCCGGGCGGAGCCCACCTCACCCCGGGCGGAGCCCACCGCACCCCGGGCGGAGCCCACCTCACCCGGGCGGAGCCCACCGCACCCCGGGCGGAGCCCACCTCACCCGGGCGGAGCCCACCGCATCCTCGGCCCAGCCGACCCCCAAAACAGCCCCCCGCGGAGCGCTGAGCTGGGCGGATGTGGGCCAAGGCGCCTCCTCCGCGCTGGCCCCGTACCATGGGGTGAGGCCGTGGCATGTTCAGCCCGGCAGGGCCCGCGCAGCAGGGCCGTCCTCACACTCCGGGAGATCGCCGCAATATGGCCACGCGCCACGACATCCGCAATGTCGCCATCGTCGCCCACGTCGACCACGGCAAGACCACCATCGTCGACGGCATGCTGAAGCAGGCCGGCGCCTTCGCCGCCCACCAGCTCGAGGGCGTCGACGACCGCATGATGGACTCGAACGACCTGGAGCGTGAGAAGGGCATCACGATCCTCGCCAAGAACACGGCGGTGAAGTACCACCCGAAGGACGGCGGGGACCCGATCACGATCAACATCATCGACACCCCCGGCCACGCCGACTTCGGCGGCGAGGTCGAGCGCGGTCTGTCGATGGTCGACGGTGTCGTGCTGCTGGTGGACGCCTCCGAGGGCCCGCTCCCGCAGACCCGCTTCGTGCTGCGCAAGGCGCTCCAGCAGCGCCTGCCCGTCATCCTGTGCATCAACAAGACGGACCGCCCGGACTCCCGGATCGACGAGGTCGTCAACGAGACCTACGACCTCTTCCTGGACCTGGACGCGGACGAGGAGCAGATCGAGTTCCCGATCGTCTACGCCTGCGGCCGTGACGGCATCGCCTCGCTGACCAAGCCGGACAACGGCACGGTCCCGGCCGACAGCGACAGCCTGGAGCCGTTCTTCTCCACCATCCTGGAGCACATCCCGGCCCCGGCGTACGACGAGGACGCGCCGCTCCAGGCCCACGTCACCAACCTCGACGCCGACAACTTCCTCGGCCGTATCGCGCTGCTCCGCGTCGAGCAGGGCGAGCTGCGCAAGGGCCAGACGGTCGCCTGGATCAAGCGTGACGGTTCGATCAGCAACGTCCGCATCAGCGAGCTGATGATGACCGAGGCGCTCACCCGCAAGCCCGCCGAGAAGGCCGGCCCGGGTGACATCTGTGCGGTCGCCGGTATCCCGGACATCATGATCGGCGAGACCCTGGCCGACCCGGAGAACCCGGTCGCGCTGCCGCTGATCACGGTCGACGAGCCGGCGATCTCGATGACGATCGGCACGAACACCTCGCCGCTGGTCGGGCGCGGCGGCACCGGCAAGGGCGCCGACGCCAAGGCGGCCGTGAAGGACCGCAAGGTCACCGCCCGCCAGGTCAAGGACCGCCTGGACCGCGAGCTGATCGGTAACGTCTCGCTGCGGGTGCTGGACACCGAGCGCCCGGACGCCTGGGAGGTCCAGGGCCGTGGTGAGCTGGCGCTCGCCATCCTGGTCGAGCAGATGCGCCGCGAGGGCTACGAGCTGACCGTCGGCAAGCCGCAGGTCGTCACCAAGGAGGTCGACGGCAAGACGTACGAGCCCGTCGAGCGCATGACGATCGACGTGCCCGAGGAGCACATGGGCGCCGTCACCCAGCTCATGGGCGTCCGCAAGGGCCGGATGGACAACATGTCCAACCACGGCTCCGGCTGGGTCCGCATGGAGTTCGTCGTCCCCTCCCGCGGTCTCATCGGCTTCCGTACCGAGTTCCTGACCCAGACCCGCGGCACGGGAATCGGCCACTCCATCCACGAGGGCTTCGAGCCCTGGTTCGGCAACCTGACGACCCGCAACAACGGCTCGCTGGTCGCCGACCGCGCCGGTGCCGTCACCGCCTTCGCGATGACGAACCTGCAGGAGCGCGGCGTGCTGTTCGTGGAGCCGGGCACCGAGGTGTACGAGGGCATGATCGTCGGTGAGAACTCCCGCTCCGACGACATGGACGTCAACATCACCAAGGAGAAGAAGCTCACCAACATGCGCTCCTCCTCGGCCGACTCGTTCGAGGCGATCGTGCCGCCGCGCAAGCTGTCGCTGGAGCAGTCCCTGGAGTTCTGCCGCGACGACGAGTGCGTCGAGGTGACCCCGGAGGCCGTCCGCATCCGCAAGGTGAACCTGGACGCCCGCGAGCGCGCCCGCGCCGCGAGCCGCGCCAAGCACGGCTGACACACCGACAGCGACGAGCCGGGTCCCCGCGTTCAGCGGGGGCCCGGCTCGTCTGCGTTGCCGTGCCCATACCGTGCGTGGTGGGGGAATCCGCCAGAGGGTAGGGAAAACCCTGCATCCTGGGCCCTAAGCCGCACGGGGTGGCCGATTTCTACTAGTCTGCTGCGCGGGTGGAGGCGTCCTGTCATGCGCTCAATTCCCCGGTGGGCCTTCGCCGTTCGTGTGGCGGCCGACACTCTTCCGGGCAGCGCGAAGTGCCCTGCACGGCGGCCACAGTAGCCGCAAGTGCTTTTTCCCACCCGTGCGTCCGGAATCCGGACAGTGATCACCGATAGATGTGTAACAAGTCCGTTTCGCTGCGATCTATCTGCAAACTGTTTGTCCGGATTTTGGAAGAAGTAGACGGCAGGTGTGATCGAACCGAGACCTTGTGGGTGTGGTTCGGCCGGTGGCCCATGGCAGATAGTTAGGCGCGTAGAGCTCGGATCCCGGGTCACGCCAGCTGCGGCGCCGACTCACGAGCGGGGGGACACCTCACCATCTGCGCCGTCGATGACGGTGGTGTGACGCGTGCCCCCCTATGCGGTGAACCAAAGGACTCATAAGGAGGAACCCATGCGCGGTGCGAAGAGCGCCAAGTGGGTCGCGATAGCCGCGGTTGTGGCGCTGGGCGCGACCGCCTGTGGTGGTGGCAGCGGCAAGGGCGACAGCAAGGCCGCCATCGACCCGAACGGCAAGTTCTCGGTCGAGGTGGGCGAGCCGCAGAACCCTCTGCAGCCGGCCAACACCATGGAGTCCAACGGCAGCATCGTCATCAAGTCGCTGTTCTCCGGGCTCGTCGACTACGACAGCAGCGGCAAGATCGTCAATGTCAATGCGCAGTCGATCGACACCAAGGACAACAAGACCTTCACGGTCAAGCTGAAGCCGGGCTGGACCTTCCACGACGGCACCCCGGTGACCGCCACGTCCTACGTCAAGGCGTGGAACTGGGCGGCCAATCCGGCCAACAAGCAGACCAACAGCGCGTGGTTCGCCGACATCCAGGGCTACGCCGACGTCGCCCCGGACAGCGGCAAGGCCAAGGCCACCGAGATGTCCGGTCTGAAGGTCGTCGACGACAACACCTTCACCATCACGCTGTCCAAGCCGATCCCGTACTTCGTGTACAAGCTCGGCTACGAGGTCTTCGACCCGCTGCCCGAGTCCTTCTACAAGGACCCGAAGGCCGCCGGCGAGCACCCGATCGGCAACGGCCCCTACAAGTTCGTCAAGTGGGACCACAAGAAGCTGATCGAGGTCGCCAAGTTCGACGGCTACAAGGGCCCGAACGCCGCCAAGAACGGCGGGGTGCTCTTCAAGAACTACGCCAAGCTCGAGACCGCCTACCAGGACCTGAAGTCCGGCAACCTCGACGTGATGCGCCAGGTCGCCCCGCGTGACCTGCCGGTGTACAAGGCGGACCTCGGCGACCGTGCCGTGGACCAGGCGTACTCCGCCATCCAGACCATCGCGGTGGCGTACTACTCCCCGCAGTGGAAGAACATCGACCCGCGCGTCCTGCAGGGTCTGTCGATGGCGATCGACCGGGACACCATCACCAAGACCGTCCTCCAGGGCACCCGTGAGCCGGCCACCGGCTGGGTCGCCAAGGGCGTCCTCGGCTACACGCCGAACGCCGCGGGCGACATCACCAAGTTCGACCCCGCCAAGGCCAAGCAGCTCATCAAGGCCGGCGGCGGCGTCCCGGGCAACAAGATCTCCATCCAGTTCAACGCGGACGGCGGTCACAAGGAGTGGGTGGAGGCCGTCTGCGGCTCCATCACCAAGGCCACGGGCGTGCAGTGCACCGGCGACTCCAAGCCGGACTTCCAGGCGGACACCAACGCGCGTGACGCCAAGCAGGTCAAGTCGCTGTACCGCTCCGGCTGGGTGCTCGACTACCCGTTCATCTCGAACTTCATCCGCGACCTGTTCGACTCCAAGGCCGACGGCAACCAGGGCGGTTTCAAGAGCAAGGAAATCGACGACCTGATCGCCAAGGCCGACGCGGCGAAGACGCTGGAGGAGTCGCAGGCTCTCTACCAGCAGATCGAGAAGGTTCTGCCGAAGTACATGCCGAGCATCCCGCTCTGGTACTACAAGGTCAACGCGGGCTACTCGGAGAAGGTCACCGGCGTCAAGTACGCCCAGGACGGTGACCCGATCCTGACCGGCGTTCAGGTCACGAAGTAACCGCTGGCGAACAGCGTTGCCGTGCCGCACCCGGCGGGGTGCGGCACGGCGTCGGCCGACAACAGGCCGGGGGGCCCTTTTCACCGCACACGCACGGACAACGCTCGGGGGAGCCGTTCGTGTGCGGTGGAAAGGGCCTGCCGCTGTGACTGACATGGAGGCACCATGGGGCGCTATGTCGCACGACGACTGCTCCAGATGATCCCGGTCTTCATCGGGACAACCCTGCTGATTTTCCTGATGGTCTACGCCCTGCCCGGCGATCCCGTGCGGGGGCTCTTCGGTGACAAGGGCACGAGCCCAGCGGTCCTTCGGGCGCTGCGGCACGAGTACGGCCTCGACAAGCCCGTCCTGCTGCAGTACTGGGACTACATGAAGGGCATCATCCTGCACTTCGACTTCGGCAACCAGATCGCCAGCGGGCGTCCGGTCACCGAAATCCTGGGTGAGGCCTTCCCCGTGACGCTGCGCCTGTCCGGCCTGGCGTTCGTCATCGAGGCGATCCTCGGCGTCGTGCTCGGCGTCGTCTCCGGCATGCGTGCCGGCAAGGCGGCCGACACCGTCATCCTCGTCGTGACGCTGCTGCTGATCTCGGTCCCCGTCTTCGTCCTGGGCTACATCCTCCAGACGGTGTTCGCCTTCCAGCTCGGCTGGCTGGAACCGGCGGTCAACGACGACACGAACCTCAGTCAGCTGCTGCTGCCGGCCATCGTGCTCGCCAGCGCCTCACTGGCCTATGTGGCGAGACTGACCCGCACCTCGATCGCGGAGAACCTGCGCGCGGACTACATCCGCACCGCCGTGGCCAAGGGCCTGCCCCGCCGCCGTATCGTCGGTGTGCATCTGATGCGCAACTCGCTCATCCCGGTCGTCACCTTCCTCGGCACCGACCTCGGTGCCCTGATGGGCGGCGCCGTCGTGACCGAGTCCATCT
Organism: Streptomyces sp. NPDC097129; assembly: GCF_055668065.1. Taxonomy (NCBI): domain Bacteria; kingdom Bacillati; phylum Actinomycetota; class Actinomycetes; order Kitasatosporales; family Streptomycetaceae; genus Streptomyces; species Streptomyces sp. NPDC097129. The sequence goes on from NZ_JBVOQE010000004.1 coordinate 151,897, forward strand.
TCAACATCCACGGCGTCGGCGGCACCATCGCCGACTCGATCACCCGCCGTGAGGGCACCACGCTGGTCGGCCTGGTCACCATCCTCGTCCTCGTGTACCTCGTGACCAGCCTGATCGTCGACCTGCTGTACGCGGTTCTGGACCCGAGGATCCGTTATGCCTGAGCTGACCAAGACCGCAGACGAGCCCGTCGTCGCCGTCGCCTCCGGCGGCGCCCCGGCGGGCAAGCCGGAGAAGACGCGCAGCCTGTGGGGCGACGCCTGGCGGGACCTGCGCACCAACTGGGTGTTCATCGTCTCGGCGGTGCTCATCCTGCTGCTGCTGGTGATGGCGGCCTGGCCCAGCCTGTTCACGGGCGCCGACCCGAACAACAAGGACCTGGCGACCCACTACCTCCAGCACCCGCACTACGGCAAGGTCTTCGCCGAGGACTGGCTGGGCTACGACGCCCAGGGCCGCAGCGTGTACGCCCGTGCCATCTACGGCACCCGCGCCTCGCTGCTCGTCGGCGCGGGCACCACGCTCGTCGTCACCGTCTTCGGCGGTCTGGTCGGCATGCTCGCCGGCTACTTCGGCGGCTGGCTGGACGCCGTGCTGTCCCGGATCACGGACATGTTCTTCGGCATCCCGTTCCTGCTCGGCGCGATGGTGATGCTGAACTCCTTCACGGAGCGCAACATCCCCGTCGTCATCACCGCCCTGGCCTTCCTGGGCTGGACGCAGACGGCGCGTGTCATGCGCGGCTCGGTGATCACCGTCAAGGCGACGGACTACGTCCAGGCGGCCAAGGCGCTCGGCGCGTCCACCACCCGGATCCTGTTCCGCCACGTGCTGCCCAACGCGGTGGCGCCGGTGATCGTCGTCGCCACCATCTCGCTGGGTGTCTACATCGGCGCCGAGGCGACGCTGTCGTTCCTGGGCCTGGGCCTGAACGGCGTCTCGTGGGGCAACGACATCTCCGACGGCGGCAACCAGATCCGCGTCGCGCAGTACATCATGCTCTACCCGTCGATCATGCTCAGCATCACGGTGCTGGCGTTCATCATGCTCGGTGAGGCCGTCCGCAACGCCCTCGATCCGAAGTCGCGCTGAGGGAGGCGTACGTGACCATCATCGAAGACACCACTTCCGTGCCCTCGCCGCGCGGCGAAGGGGCCGACGGCGGCCCGCTGCTCGAAGTGCGGGACCTGCACGTCGAGTTCCACACCCGCGAGGGCGTGGTCAAGGCCGTCAACGGCGTCAACTACAGCGTCTCCGCGGGCGAGACCCTCGCCGTGCTCGGCGAGTCCGGCTCCGGCAAGTCGGTCACCGCGCAGGCCATCATGGGCATCCTCGACATGCCGCCGGCGAAGATCCCGCAGGGCGAGATCCTCTTCCGCGGCCAGGACATGCTGAAGATGTCCGGCGAGGACCGCCGGCAGATCCGCGGCCGGCGCATCGCGATGATCTTCCAGGACGCGCTCAGCTCGCTGAACCCGGTGCTGACCGTCGGCTACCAGCTCGGTGAGATGTTCCGCATCCACCAGGGTCTGTCGAAGAAGGACGCCAAGGCCAAGTCCATCGAGCTGATGGACAAGGTCAAGATCCCGGCCGCGGCGGCCCGCGTCAACGACTACCCGCACCAGTTCTCCGGCGGTATGCGCCAGCGCATCATGATCGCCATGGCGCTGGCGCTGGAGCCGGACCTGATCATCGCCGACGAGCCGACCACGGCCCTCGACGTGACCGTCCAGGCCCAGGTCATGGACCTGCTCGCGGAGCTCCAGCGCGAGTACAACATGGGCCTGATCCTCATCACCCACGACCTCGGCGTCGTCGCGGACGTCGCGGACAAGATCGCGGTGATGTACGCGGGCCGGATCGTGGAGTGCGCCCCGGTCCACGAGCTGTACAAGCGCCCGGCGCACCCCTACACCCGGGGTCTGCTGGACTCCATCCCGCGCCTGGACCAGAAGGGCCAGGAGCTGTACGCGATCAAGGGTCTGCCGCCCAACCTGCTGCGGATTCCGACCGGTTGCGCCTTCAACCCGCGCTGCCCCAAGGCCCAGGACATCTGCCGCGAGCAGGTCCCGGCGCTGGTGCCGGTCACCGAGCAGGACGGCACGGACCTGCCGGGCCGCGGCTCGGCCTGCCACTTCTGGAAGGAGACGCTCCATGGCTGAGCTCAGCAAGAACGACGAGCAGCCCGACGCCACGCCGAACGTCTCCGACGTGGACCTCGTCGACGCCCACTCCGAGGAGGAGGCGGTCGCCGCGATCGAGGCGCCCGTGTCGCGCGGTGAGCCGATCCTCCAGGTGCGTGACCTGAAGAAGCACTTCCCGCTGACCCAGGGCGTCCTGTTCAAGAAGCACATCGGCGCGGTCAAGGCCGTCGACGGTGTCTCCTTCGACCTGTACCAGGGCGAGACGCTGGGCATCGTGGGCGAGTCCGGCTGCGGCAAGTCCACCGTCGCCAAGCTCCTGATGAACCTGGAGCGGGTGACGGCCGGCGAGATCTTCTACAAGGGCCAGGACATCACCAAGCTGTCCGGGCGCGCGCTGAAGGCGGTCCGCCGCAACATCCAGATGGTGTTCCAGGACCCGTACACCTCGCTCAACCCGCGTATGACGGTCGGCGACATCATCGGCGAGCCCTTCGACATCCACCCCGAGGTGGCCCCGAAGGGCGACCGGCGCCGCAAGGTGCAGGAGCTGCTGGACGTCGTCGGTCTGAACCCGGAGTACATCAACCGCTACCCGCACCAGTTCTCCGGCGGCCAGCGCCAGCGCATCGGCATCGCCCGCGGCCTGGCCCTCAACCCCGAGATCATCATCTGCGACGAGCCGGTCTCCGCGCTGGACGTGTCCGTCCAGGCGCAGGTCATCAACCTGATGGAGCGACTGCAGGACGAGTTCAACCTGTCCTACATCTTCATCGCGCACGACCTGTCGATCGTCCGGCACATCTCGGACCGCGTCGGCGTGATGTACCTCGGCAAGATCGCCGAGATCGGCACGGACGAGCAGATCTACGACCACCCGACCCACCCCTACACCCAGGCGCTGCTCTCCGCCGTCCCGGTCCCCGACCCGGACGCCCGCGAGCACCGCGAGCGGATCATCCTCACCGGTGATGTGCCCTCGCCGGCCAACCCGCCGTCGGGGTGCCGCTTCCGCACCCGGTGCTGGAAGGCGCAGGACAAGTGCGCGCAGGAGGTCCCGCTGCTCGCGATCCCCGAGCGGTTCAAGGGCGAGGACACTCCGGCGGCTCATGAGTCGGCTTGTCACTTCGCGGAGGAGAAGGACGTCGTCCACGCGTAGCCTGCGGCGGCTCAGCCGTTGTTCCCGGTGCCCCTTGTTTTTGGGGTGCCGGGAACTTTGGTTTTGCCGGTCGTTCTTCGGGTGCGGCTTGGTCGTGGCTGGTCGCGCAGTTCCCCGCGCCCCTAAGCCGGCTTCACTTCCGTCAGCGACAAGTGGCAGGCCGATTGGGCCTTCCTGCCGGCGTGCAGCACCTCGGGGTCCTGTGTGCGGCACGCCCCTGCCACCCCCGCCCGTTCCGCCTCTCCGCCTGCCAGCATCGGGCATCTGGCGTGGAAGCGGCAGCCCCGGGGGATGCGGGAGGGGTCCGGGGGTTCGCCGGCCAGGACCACCGGGGTGCCGGGGGCTTCGGGCAGGACCGAGAGCAGGGCCTGGGTGTACGGGTGACGGGGAGCCGTCAGCACCTCCTCCACCGTTCCCGTCTCCACGATCCGGCCCAGGTACATCACCGCCACCCGGTCGGCGATGTTCCACGCCAGCCCCAGGTCGTGGGTCACCACCAGGGCCGCCAGGCCCAGTTCCGTGCGCAGGCGCAGCAGCAGGGCCAGGATCTCGCCGCGGACCGAGGCGTCCAGGGACGCCACCGGTTCGTCGGCCACCAGCAGTTTCGGTTCCAGCACCAGCGCGCCCGCGATGACGACCCGCTGACGCTGGCCGCCGGACAGTTCGTGCGGGTAGCGCAGGAAGAAGCGCTCGGGGGGACGCAGGCCCGCCCGGGACAGGGCGTCGGCGACCGCCGTGCGCTCGTCCCCGGCGTGCCCGTGGATGCGCAGGCCCTCCGCCACGGCGTCGTAGACGGTGTGCCGCGGGTTGAGCGAGCCGCTGGGGTCCTGGAGGACCAGCTGGACCTGGCGGCGGTGGGCGCGCAGGGCGCGGGAGGAGTAGGACAGGTCCCGTCCGTCGTACGAGATCCGGCCCGCCGTCGGTTTCACCAGGCCCAGCAGGGCGCGGGCCAGCGTCGACTTGCCGCAGCCGGACTCGCCGACGAGGGCGACGATCTCGCCGGGGCGGATGTCGAGTTCCACGCCGTCCACCGCCCGGGCGGGTCCGGCCCCCTGCCGGCCGGGGAAGGCCACGTGCAGGCACTGGGCGCTGAGCAGCGGGGGTGTCGTCATGGCGTGCTCCTCAGGTTCTCGGACGGCCCGCCCGTGGATTCCGGTACGCCGGACACGTGCACGCAGGCCGCCGTGCGGTCCGTACCCGCGTCCCGCAGGGGCTGGTCGTCGGCCGCGCACACCGGCAGGGCCACCGGGCAGCGGGCGTGGAAGGCGCAGCCGGCGGGGAGGGCGGCGGGGTCCGGTGGGTCGCCGGGCAGGCCCTGCGGGGCGAACCGGGACGCCGGGTCGCCGATGCGCGGGAACGCCGCCGACAGCGCCCGCGCGTACGGGTGCCGGGCGTCCTCGTACACCGACCGCGCGGGGCCTTCCTCGACCACCCGCCCGGCGTACATCACCGCGAGCCGGTCGCAGGTGTCGGCCAGTACGGCGAGGTCGTGGCTGATCATGATCAGGCCGAGGTCCTGGTCCGTGACCAGTGACTCGATCAGCCGCAGGATCTGCGCCTGGATCATCACGTCCAGCGCGGTCGTCGGCTCGTCCGCGACGATCAGCCGGGGCTCGCAGGCCAGCGCCATGGCGATCATCACGCGCTGCCGCTGCCCGCCGGACAGTTCGTGCGGGAAGGCCGAGGCGCGCGCGGCGGGCAGCCCCACGTGCTCCAGCAGCTCCCCGGCCCGCGTGCGGGCGGCGGCGGCCGTCGCCCGGCCGTGCAGCAGGACGGGCTCGGCGATCTGGTCGCCGACCCGGTGCACGGGGTTCAGGGAGTGCATCGCGCCCTGGAACACGATCGACGCCCCCGCCCAGCGCACCGCGCGCAGCCGTCCCCAGCGCATGCCGAGCACGTCCTCGCCGTCCAGCGCGATCCGGCCGGTGATCCGCGTGCCCGCCGGGAGCAGCCGCAGCAGCGCCAGCGCCAGCGTGGACTTGCCGCAGCCCGACTCGCCCGCGACGCCGAGTTTCTGCCCGGCCTGGAGCGTCAGGTCCACGCCGCGTACGGCGGCCACTCCGCCCGGGTACGTCACGGCGAGGTCCCGCACCTCCAGCAGCGTCATCGCGCCACCCCCAGCCTGGGATTGAGGACGGCCTCGACCGCCCGTCCGCACAGCGTGAACGCCAGGGCCACGCCCGCGATCGCGATGCCCGGCGGCACCAGGTACCACCAGTCGCCGGAGCTGACCGCGCCCGCCTCCCGCGCCTCCTGGAGCATCCCGCCCCAGGACACCACCGTCGGATCGCCCAGCCCGAGGAAGGCGAGGGTGGCCTCGGCGAGGATGGAGGAGGAGATCATCAGTGTCGTCTGCGCCAGCACCAGCGGCATCACATTGGGCAGCACGTGCCGGGTCATGATGTGCCAGTGTCCGCCGCCGAGCGCCTTCGCCCGTTCGATGTAGGGCCGGGACTCCACGGCGAGGGTCTGCGCCCGCACCAGCCGCGCCGTCGTCGGCCAGGTGGTGACGCCGATCGCCAGCACGACCGTGCCGAGCGAGCGGGACATCACGGTGGCCAGCGCGATGGCCAGGACCAGCGTCGGCATCACCAGGAACCAGTCCGTGACCCGCATCAGCACGGTCGCGTACGCGCCCCGGAAGTGCCCGGCGGTGATGCCCACGACCGCGCCGATCGCCACCGACAGCACCGCCGCCAGCAGCCCCACCAGCAGAGAGACCCGGGAGCCCCACACCAGCAGGCCCAGCAGGTCGCGGCCGAAGCGGTCGGTGCCCAGCCAGAATGCGCCGCTCGGGCCCTGCAGCGGCCGCCCGGGCGCGCCGGTCACGCTCGCCACGTCCGAACCGACCGTCAGCGGCGCGCTCAGCGCGAGCAGGGCGAGCAGCACGAGCGCGGCGAGGCCGAGCAGCCCGGCGCGGTGGGTGGTGTACTGCCGCCAGAACCGTACGGCGGCGCGGCGGCGGCGCTGCCGGGCCAGTCCCGCCGCGGTGGGTGTCGCAGTAGTGCTCATGTCCGCCCCACCCTCGGGTCGAGCAGCGGATAGACCAGGTCGGCCAGGGTGTTCATGACGATCACCGCCGCGGCGAAGAAGAGGAACAGGCCCTGCACCAGCGGCAGGTCGGGCACGCTGAGCGCCTGGTAGAACAGGCCGCCCAGACCGGGCCAGGAGAAGACGGTCTCGACCAGGATCACCCCGGCGACGGTCCGGCCGAGGTTGACGAAGACGAGCGTGACGGTCGGCAGCAGCGCGTTGGGCACCGCGTGCCGGCGCCGCACCTGGTCGTCGCGCAGCCCCTTGGCCCGCGCGGTCGTCAGATAGTCGCTGCCCATCTCGTCCAGCAGCGCCGAACGGGTCACGAGCAGCGTCTGGCCGTACTCGACGGCGACCAGGGTGACCACCGGCAGGATCAGATGGTGGGCGACGTCGAGGACGTAGGCGAAGCCCTCCTTGCCGCCGGACTCCATGCCGCCGGTGGGGAAGAGCCCGGGGAGCGGGCCGATGCCGACCGACAGCACGATGATCAGCAGCAGGCCCAGCCAGAACGACGGCACCGAGTACAGGGTGAGCGCCAGCCCGGTGTGGAAGCGGTCGCCGAGGCTGCCGCGCCGCCAGGCCGCGCGGGTGCCGAGGTAGACGCCGAGCAGGGTGTAGAGCACGAACCCGGTGCCGGTGAGCAGCAGGGTGTTGGGCAGCGCCTCGGTGATCTTGTCGAGGACCGGGGCGCGGAACTGGTACGAGGTGCCGAGGTCGCCGGTGAGGGCCTTGCCGCAGTAGTCGGTGAACTGCTGCCACAACGGCAGGTCGAGGCCGAACTCCCGGCGGTAGGCCGCGAGTTGCCCGGCGGAGATGGGGCGTCCGCCGGTCATCGTGCGGACCGGGTCGCCGGGGATGAGACGGAACAGGAAGAAGCCGGTGACGAGCACGGCCAGCAGCGAGACGGCGGCGCCGGCCAGCTTGCCCGCGCCGTAGCGCAGGTAGGGGACCGGGGACGGGCGGCGCCGGGTGCGCTCGCCCGCCGTGGCGAGGGTGGTGGCGGTCATGGCTACTCGCGGTCCTCGGCGGTGGAGCGGCGGCGCAGGGCGAGGAAGCCGGCGGCGCCCGCGAGGACGACGACGCCCGCGACGATCCCGATGACGACGCCGGTGGAGCTGCCCGAGTCCGAGGAGCCGTCGGAGGCTGCGGGCGTCGCCGACCACCAGCTCCAGTAGCCGTCCTGGCCGTAGATGTTGCCCGCGGCCTTCGGCATCGTCTCGATCGAGGCGATCTGGTCGGTGCGGTAGGCCTCCATCGCGTTGGGGTACGCCATGACGTTCATGTACCCGGTGTCGTACAGCCGCGACTCCATCTGCTTGACCAGGTCCGCCCGTTTGGCCGGGTCGTACTCGGCGAGCTGACGGGCGTACAGGTCGTCGAACTGCTTGTCGCAGATGAAGTTGTCGGTCGCGCCGGTCTTCTTCGGGTCGGCGGGCAGGGCGGCGCAGGTGTGGATGGACAGCACGAAGTCCGGGTCGGGGTTGACCGACCAGCCGTCGAAGGCGAGGTCGTAGGTGCCGGCGAGCCAGGGGTCGCTGACGTTGTCCAGGCAGTCGAGGCGCACGCCGATGCCGAGCTTGCCCCACCACTCCTTGAGGTACTGGCCGACGGCCTTGTCGTTGGGGTCGGTGGCGTGGCACAGCAGCCGGTAGGTGAGCGGCTTGCCGTCCTTGCCGACACGCTGCCCGGAGCCGTTCCTGCGGTAGCCGGCCTGGTCGAGGAGGTGCGCTGCCTTCGCCGGGTCGTAGCCCATTTCCTGCTCGCCCGAAGGCTTCCAGAAGTACGTGGAGAAGCGCGGCGGGATGTAGCCGGCGCCCTCGACGGCGTGGCCCTGGAAGACCTTGTCGATGAGCGTCCCGCGGTCGACGGCGAGGAACAGCGCCTGCCGCACCCGCTGGTCGAGCAGCGAGGGGTTGCCGTCACCGAAGCGGGTGCCGTCCTTGGCGCGGGCGCCAGGGTTGACGGCGAGGGCGTAGAAGCGGCGGCCGGGGGCGTCGTTGACCTTGACGTGCTGCTGGTTCTTCAGGGCGGCGGCCTGCGCGGGGGTGAGGTTGCCGACGAAGGACACCTCGCCCTTCTGCAGGGCGGCGACGGCGGCGTCACCGTCCTTGTAGTACCGGAAGACCAGCTCGTCGAACTTGGGCGCGCCGCGCCAGAACCTCTTGTTGGCCTTGAGCCGTACGTAGCTGTCGGGCTTGTAGTCGGCGAGCACGTACGGTCCGTCGCCGACGACGGGGAACTTCTTGTCGTTGTTGAACTTGGAGAAGTCGCCGACCTTCTCCCAGATGTGCTTGGGCACGATCGGCACGTCGAGCGCCGTCATGGTGGCCTGCGGTTTCTTCAGCTCGATGACCAGCTGGGTGGGGCTCGGGGCGGTCACCTTGCGGAAGTTGGTGACGAAGCTGCCGTTGGCGCTCGCGGCGGACTCGTCGGTCATCATCCTGGTGAACGTCCAGGCCGCGTCCTCTGCGGTGACCTTCTGCCCGTCGGACCAGGTGGCGTCGGAGCGGATGGTGTAGGTCCAGGTGAGCTTGTCGGCCGAGGGCGCCCACCCGGTGGCCAGGCCCGGGACCGCGTGGGCGTCGCCGGGGTCGTAGTCGGTGAGGTACTCGTACATCAGCCGGTTGATGCTGGTGGACAGCAGGCGGGTGGCGAGGAAGGGGCTGAGCGAGTCGACGCTCTGCGCGACCGCCACGGTGAGCGTCTTCGGGCCGCCGTCCGCCGCCGCGGCCTGGGTGGGCGCGGGGGCGAGCGGGGTGGCGAGGGCGGCGGTCAGGGCCAGCGCGGCGGTGCCGGCCGCGGCGGCGAGGCGGGTGGTGGGGCGCGCTCTTACGGGTCCGTGCTGATCGTTTCGCTTCATGGAACGTGACCTCGCGTCGTCGCTCGCTGGGGAGACGGCAGTGTCCAAAAGTGGCCGCTCGCTCGGGGACGGCTGTGTCTATCAGTGGCTGTCTGCGCACGTCAACGGTCCGTCAAACCCCGTGCTGCCTGCGAAAACAGCGTCCGGCACGCCTCCGGCTCGCCCCATTGGTCCAGTCCACTGACGCCCCCCAGGTGAAGCCCTGACGGTCATTCGGGAGAACTCCCGGGCAACGCCGCGTGCCCCGCCGGGCCGTACGCCGTGCCGCCGCGTGCCCCGCCGGACCGTACGCCGTGCCGCCGCGTGCCCCGCCGGGCCGTACGCGGTGCCGCCGGACGGGCGACCCGTGCCCCGGACGGATGGCGTGAATGTGAGGTATGTGGCATTCAAGCGGATAGTGGCCGTAACGATCAGCGCCCATGCGCCGGCGGCACCGCGTCGCCCGGCGGGGGGCGCCGGGACGAGGAGGCACTCCATGCGCGGAGCCACGCACGCCACCTGGGCCGCCTGCGCGGCCGCGGTAGTCCTCGCGGCGACGGCCTGCGGAAGCGGGGGAGGCAGCGGCGGTGGCGGTGGTAACGGCGGCGGCGTCCTCAGTGCCTCCTGGGGCGACCCGCAGAACCCGCTGGAGCCGTCCAACACCAACGAGGTGCAGGGCGGCAAGGTCCTCGACATGATCGTCCGCGGCCTGAAGCGGTACAACCCGGTCAGCGGCAAGGCCGAGGACATGCTCGCCCAGTCGATCCAGACCTCCGACTCCCAGAACTTCAAGATCACCATCAAACCCGGCTGGACCTTCTCCAACGGCGAGAAGATCACCGCCAAGTCCTTCGTCGACGCCTGGAACTACGGCGCGAGCCTGAAGAACAACCAGAAGAACGCCTACTTCTTCGGCTACATCGACGGCTACGCCAAGGTCCACCCCGACACCGGCAAGCAGACCGCGGACACCCTGTCCGGTCTGAAGGTCGTCGACGACAAGACCTTCACCGTCAAGCTCAGCCAGAAGTTCTCCACCTTCCCCGACACCCTCGGCTACCCGGCCTTCGCCCCGCTGCCCAGGGCGTTCTTCACCGACCACGCCGGCTGGATCAAGAAGCCGATCGGCAACGGCCCGTACACCATCCAGTCGTACGCCAAGGGCTCACAGATGTCGCTGCGCAAGTGGGACGGCTACCCGGGCCCGGACAAGGCACAGAACGGCGGCGTGGACCTGAAGGTCTACACCGACAACAACACCGCCTACACCGACCTGATGGCCGGCAACCTCGACCTGGTCGACGACGTCCCCGCCGCCCAGCTGAAGAACGTCAAGAGCGACCTCGGCGACCGCTACCTCAACACCCCGGCCGGCATCATCCAGACCCTGTCGTTCCCCTTCTACGACGCGAAGTGGAACAAGCCGAACTCCGACAAGCTCCGCCAGGGGCTGTCGATGGCCATCAACCGCAAGCAGATCACCGACACGATCTTCGCGGGGACCCGCACCCCCGCCACCGACTGGACCTCACCCGTCCTCGGCGCGGCGGGCGGCTACAAGTCGGGCCTGTGCGGGAAGTTCTGCGACTACAACCCGGCCGAGGCCAAGAAGTACGTCCAGCAGGGCGGCGGCCTCCCCGGCGGCCAGGTCAAGATCAGCTACAACGCCGACACCGGCTCCCACAAGCAGTGGGTCGACGCCGTGTGCAACTCCATCAACAACGCGCTCGGCAACACCAAGGCGTGCGTCGGCAACCCCATCGGCACCTTCGCCGACTTCCGCAACCAGATCACGCAGAAGAAGATGAGCGGCCCCTTCCGCGCCGGCTGGCAGATGGACTACCCGCTCATCCAGAACTTCCTCCAGCCGCTGTACTACACCGACGCCTCCTCCAACGACGGCCACTGGTCGAACAAACAGTTCGACGGGCTCGTCGACAAGGCCAACCAGGAGAGCGACACCGCCAAGGCCGTCGGTCTGTTCCAGCAGGCCGAGGGGGTCGTCCGGGACAACATGGCCGCGATCCCGCTGTGGTACCAGAACGGCAGCGCCGGCTGGTCGGACCGCCTGTCCAGCGTGAAGCTGAACCCGTTCAGCGTGCCCGTGTACAACGAGATCAAGGTGAGCTGACCGGTCATGGGGCGCTATGTCCTGCGGCGGCTGCTGCAGATGATCCCGGTGTTCATCGGGGCGACGCTGCTGATCTTCCTGATGGTGAACGTGATGGGCGACCCCATCGCGGGGCTGTGCGGCGAGCGCCAGTGCGACCCGGCCACCGCCGCCCAGCTGAAGCAGGAGTTCGGGCTCGACAAGCCGGTGTGGCAGCAGTACCTGACCTACATGGGGAACGTCTTCACCGGCGACTTCGGGACGGCGTTCAACGGCCAGAAGGTCACCGAGCTGATGGGCACCGCGTTCCCGGTCACCATCCGGCTCACCATCGTCGCGATCATCTTCGAGATCGTCATCGGCATCACCCTCGGCGTCGTCACCGGCCTGCGCCGCGGCCGGCCCGTCGACACCGGGGTGCTGCTCGCGACCCTCGTGGTCATCTCCGTGCCCACCTTCGTCACCGGCCTGCTGCTCCAGCTGCTGCTCGGCGTGCAGTGGGGCTGGATCCGGCCGTCGGTGTCCCCGGAGGCCCCGTTCGACGAACTGATCCTGCCCGGCCTGGTGCTGGCGTCGGTGTCGCTGGCCTACGTCACCCGGCTCACCCGCACCTCCATCGCGGAGAACCGCCGCTCGGACTACGTGCGCACCGCCATCGCCAAGGGGCTGCCGCGACGCCGGGTCGTCGTGAGGCACCTGCTGCGCAACTCCCTCATCCCCGTCGTCACCTTCATCGGCACCGACATCGGCGCGCTGATGGGCGGCGCGATCGTCACCGAGCGCATCTTCAACATCCACGGCGTCGGCTACCAGCTCTACCAGGGCATCCTGCGGCAGAACACCCAGACCGTCGTGGGGTTCGTGACCGTCCTCGTACTGGTCTTCCTGGTCGCCAACCTGGTCGTCGACCTGCTGTACGCCGTACTCGACCCGAGGATCCGCTATGCCTGAGCAGCCGTACCAGCCCGAGGGCGCCATCGCCGGCACCGGCATGGGCGGCGCGATGGACCTCGCGGCCAGCGAAGCCACGACGCTGGAGAAGACACCTGGCGGTCCCGAGGGCACCGGGCCCCAGGCCAAGCCCCGCTCCCTGTGGTCCGACGCCTGGCGCGACCTGCGCCGCAACCCGGTGTTCCTGATCTCCGCGGTCGTCATCCTCTTCCTGGTCTTCATCTCCCTGTGGCCGTCGGCCATCACCTCCGGCTCCCCCCTCAAGTGCGACCTCTCCAAGGCCCAGCAGGGCTCCTCCGCCGGCCACCCCTTCGGCTACGACGGCCAGGGCTGCGACGTGTACACGCGCACCGTGTACGGCGCCCGTACGTCGGTGACGGTCGGCGTGTGCGCCACGCTCGGCGTCGCCCTGCTCGGCAGCGTGCTGGGCGGGCTCGCCGGGTACTTCGGCGGCTTCTGGGACGCGATCCTGTCGCGCATCACCGACATCTTCTTCGCGATCCCGGTCGTCCTCGGCGGTCTGGTGCTGCTGTCCGTGGTCACCAGCAACACGGTCTGGCCGGTGGTCGGCTTCATCGTGCTGCTCGGCTGGCCGCAGCTCTCCCGCATCGCGCGCGGCTCGGTCATCACCTCCAAGCAGAACGACTACGTGCAGGCCGCCCGCGCGCTCGGCGCCTCCAGTTCCCGCATCCTGCTGCGCCACATCGCGCCCAACGCGGTCGCCCCGGTGATCGTCGTGGCGACCATCGCGCTCGGCACGTACATCGCGCTGGAGGCCACCCTGTCCTTCCTCGGCGTCGGCCTGAAACCGCCCAGCGTGTCCTGGGGCATCGACATCTCCGCCGCCGCGCCCTACATCCGCAACGCCCCGCACGCCCTGCTGTGGCCCTCCGGCGCCCTGGCCGTCACGGTCCTGGCCTTCATCATGCTCGGCGACGCGGTCCGCGACGCCCTCGATCCGAAGCTGAGGTGAGCGGCCGTGCTGCTCGAAGTGCGTGACCTGCACGTGGAGTTCCGGACGCGGGACGGGGTCGCCAAGGCCGTCAACGGCGTCACCTACGGCGTCGACGCGGGGGAGACGCTCGCCGTGCTCGGCGAGTCCGGGTCCGGCAAGTCGGTCACCGCGCAGACCGTCATGGGCATCCTCGACACGCCCCCGGGCCGGGTCACCGGCGGCGAGATCCTCTTCCAGGGCAAGGACCTGCTGAAGCTGAAGGAGGACGAGCGGCGCAAGATCCGCGGCGCCGGGATGGCGATGATCTTCCAGGACGCCCTCAGCTCCCTCAACCCGGTGATGACGGTCGGCGACCAGCTCGGCGAGATGTTCGTCGTCCACCGCGGGATGTCCCTCAAGGACGCCCGTGCCAAGGCCGTCGAGCTGATGGAACGCGTCCGCATCCCCGCCGCCAGGGAGCGGGTGCGCCAGTACCCGCACCAGTTCTCCGGCGGTATGCGCCAGCGCATCATGATCGCCATGGCGCTGGCCCTGGAACCCGCGCTCATCATCGCCGACGAGCCCACCACCGCCCTCGACGTGACCGTCCAGGCCCAGGTCATGGAGCTGCTGGCCGACCTCCAGCGCGAGTACAACATGGGCCTGATCCTCATCACCCACGACCTCGGCGTGGTCGCCGACGTCGCCGACAAGATCGCCGTGATGTACGCGGGCCGCATCGTGGAGTCGGCGCCGGTGCACGACATCTACAAGGCGCCGGCCCACCCGTACACCCGCGGCCTGCTGGACTCCATCCCGCGGCTGGACCAGAAGGGCCAGGAGCTGTACGCCATCAAGGGCCTGCCGCCCAACCTCATGAACATCCCGCCCGGCTGCGCCTTCCACCCGCGCTGCCCGATGGCCCGGGACGTGTGCCGCACGGACGTGCCGCCGCTGTACGAGGTGTCCGAAGAGCGCGGCAGCGCCTGCCACTTCTGGAGGGAGTGCCTGCATGGCTGAGCCGATCCTCGAGGTCAGCGGGCTGGTCAAGCACTACCCGCTCACCCAGGGCGTCCTGTTCAAGAAGCAGGTCGGCGCGGTGAAGGCCGTCGACGGCGTCGACTTCACCCTCGGCCGGGGCGAGACCCTCGGCATCGTCGGCGAGTCCGGCTGCGGCAAGTCCACGGTCGCCAAGATGCTGGTCAACCTGGAACGGCCCACGGCCGGGCAGATCCGCTACAAGGGCGAGGACGTCACCAAGCTGTCCGGGCGGGCGATGAAGGCGGTCCGCCGCAACATCCAGATGGTGTTCCAGGACCCGTACACCTCGCTCAACCCCCGTATGACGGTCGGCGACATCATCGGCGAGCCGTACGAGATCCACCCCGAGGTCGCGCCCAAGGGCGACCGGCGCCGCAAGGTGCAGGACCTGCTGGACGTCGTCGGGCTGAACCCGGAGTACATCAACCGCTACCCGCACCAGTTCTCCGGCGGCCAGCGCCAGCGCATCGGCATCGCCCGCGGTCTCGCACTGCGCCCGGAGGTGATCGTCGCCGACGAGCCGGTCTCGGCGCTGGACGTGTCGGTGCAGGCGCAGGTCATCAACCTGATGGACAGCCTGCAGAGCGAGTTCGACCTCTCCTACGTCTTCATCGCGCACGACCTGTCGATCGTCCGGCACATCTCGGACCGCGTCGGCGTGATGTACCTGGGCCGCATCGTCGAGATCGGCACGGACGAGCAGATCTACGACCACCCCACGCACCCCTACACGCAGGCGCTGCTCTCCGCCGTCCCGGTCCCCGACCCTGAGGCCCGCGAGCACCGCGAGCGCATCATCCTCACCGGTGACGTCCCGTCCCCGACGAACATCCCCTCCGGCTGCCGCTTCCGTACCCGCTGCTTCAAGGCCCGCGAACGCTGCGCGCTGGAGGTCCCGCTCCTCACGATCCCGCCCCACCTGCCCGGCGGCCGGACCGCCCACCCCTCGGCCTGTCACTTCGCCGAGGAGAAACAGGTCGTCCCCGCCGAGGACCGCGCCGGCCGTCCGCCCGAGGTGCCCGGCGAGCGGCGCCCGCCGCAGCAGGACGGGCCGGGGTGACATCGCTGCCACCCCGGCCCGCTCACGGCACCCGCACGGCCGTACGCTGATCAGCCTCCCGCGTCCGTATATCGGTGCCGATTCCGCGAAGTTGCCGGTGTGTTAACGGAGTTCGCGGATGTTTGTGCGGCTATGCGAGCGCCCGCCGCAGGAAGTCCACCTGGAGCAGGAGCAGGTTCTCCGCGACCTGTTCCTGCGGGGTCATGTGGGTCACCCCGGACAGGGGGAGCACCTCGTGCGGGCGGCCGGCGGCCAGCAGGGCCGAGGACAGACGCAGCGAGTGGGCGACCACGACGTTGTCGTCGGCGAGGCCGTGGATCACCATCAGCGGGCGGTGCGGCTCGGCGGGGGAGACCAGCCCGCCGTCGTCCACCAGGGAACTGTGCGCGTACGGCGCGGGGTCCGCGCCCGGGTCGCCGAGGTAGCGCTCGGTGTAGTGCGTGTCGTACAGCCGCCAGTCGGTGACCGGGGCGCCCGCGATGCCGGCGCGGAAGACGTCCGGGCGGCGCAGGACGGCGAGCGCCGAGAGGTAACCGCCGTAGGACCAGCCGCGGATGGCGACCCGGGACAGGTCCAGCGGGTAGCGCCGCGCGAGGTCGTGCAGCGCCTCGATCTGGTCGTCCAGGGTCACCGTGAAGTCGCGGTGGACCGCCTTCTCCCAGGCCGGCGAGCGGCCCGGCGTGCCCCGCCCGTCCGCGACGACGACGGCGAAGCCCTGGTCGGCGAACCACTGCGAGGTCAGATGCGCGTTGTGCGCGGCGGCCACCCGCTGACCGTGCGGGCCACCGTACGGGTCGAGCAGCACCGGCAGGGGGGTGTCACCGGAGTGGTCCGCAGGCATGAGCACGGCGCACGGGATGCGCCGTGCGCCCCCCTCGGTGAGCGTCACCCGCGGGGACAGACCGGGGTCTTCGGCGTAGGAGGGGACGGTCGCCACCGGCTTGCCGTCGCGCAGCACCTGCACCCGCGTGCCGGGACGGTCCAGCGTCGCCGAGACCAGGACGGTCACCCCCGCGGCGCGCACCGCCGAGTGCACGCCGGGCTCCTGCGAGACGCGCTCCCAGCCCAGCTCGTTCACCCGGTAGACGTGCACCTCACCGGTCTCCGGAGCCTCCGCCTCCTCGCCCGCGGACGCGGAGACGAGCACGTCCTCGTCGGCGACGTCGAGCACCGCCCGCACCTGCAACTGCGCCCCGGTCAGCGGCCGTTCACCGACCGCGAGGACCCGCGCCCCGCCCTCGTCCGCGATGCGGACCAGCTGTCCGGAGGGCGACCAGCTAGGCACCCCGGCGAAAAGTTCCAGCCAAATCGGATCTTCATCGGCGTGCACCATCCGGGTCGCCCCGGTGTCCGGGTCCACCGCCAGATACAGCTGGCTGCGCTGGTCCCGCGCCTGCACCAGCAGCAGCGGCGCACCCGCCGCTGACCAGTGCACTCGCGCCAGATACGGGTAACGCGCCCGGTCCCAGGACACCTCCGTGCGCGTCCCGTCGAGCCCGATCACGAACAGCCGCACCTCGGCGTTGGCGGTCCCGGCCGCCGGATAGCCGACATGATGTGGCTCACGTTCCGGATGGGCGGGGTCGGCGATCCACCAGCGCCCCACCGGCGTGTCGTCCACCCGTGCCGCCAGCAGCCGGTCCGACTGCGGTGACCACCAAAAACCCCGCGAACGGGACATCTCCTCGGCCGCGACGAACTCGGCCAGCCCCCAGGTCACCCCCTCGGATTCCGCTTCCGCCAGCGCCCGGTCCCCGTCGCCCTCCGCGCCGACCACCCGCAGGGCGCCGTCCGCGACGTAGGCGACATGGCGTCCGTCGGGGGAGGGGCGCGGGTCGATCACCGGTCCCGGAACGCGCAGTTCACGCGCTGTGCCGGCCCGCAGCTCGGCCGTGAAAAGCCGCCCCGACAAGGCGAAAGAGGCCAGCTCCGCGGGCGCGTCGGTGGCATAGGCGACGATGCCGGCGCCACCCTCCCGGCTGCGCTCGCGGCGCGCCCGCTCCTCGGGCGACAGGTCTTCCAGGGCCCCGCCGAGCAGGGCGTACGGGTCGGCCGCCACCCGCTCGGTGCCGTCGGCCAGGTCGAGGACCCACAGCGCGCCCGCCCGGTCGGTACCGGAGGACGACCGCAGGAACACCACACGGGAGCCGTCGGGCGCCACGGTGAACGAACGCGGCGCGCCGAGGGTGAAGCGCTGGGTGCGGGCATGCCGCCGCGGGAAGGAGTCAGGCTCGCTCGTCATGCCCCGACCATATTGGCCATGAGCCCCCTTGTGCGCCCGTGCGCCGAGCCATGCTCGAGTACGTATAGCTATGATCACTAACGCTGCGTGGGTATGAACCTGTCGGCGAACGCATGTCTTTACAAGGTGCCCTGCTCTGTTTGGAGGTGAACCGCCGTGGCACTCTCGATTTCGGCGGTGGTGCTGCTGGCGATCATCGTCTTCCTGCTGATCAAGAAGTCCGGGCTGAAAGGCGGGCACGCGGTCATCTGCATGCTCCTCGGCTTCTATCTCGCCTCCTCGACGGTCGCGCCCACCATCAGCGACCTGACCTCGAACATCGCGGGCATGATCGGCAGCATCAAGTTCTGAGCCGCCGCCCCACCCTCCGGGCGCTCCGCCCGGAGCAGCTGTCATGGGCCGCCCACCGTAGGGTGGCCCCATGACCGCACTGCCCTCCCGACGTCTGCTCCTGGTGCACGCGCACCCGGACGACGAGTCGATCAACAACGGCGCCACCATGGCCAAGTACGCCGCCGAGGGCGCCCGGGTCACGCTGGTGACCTGCACCCTCGGGGAGCGCGGCGAGGTCATCCCGCCCGAGCTGCGGCAGCTGACCGGCGCCGCGCTGGGCCGGCACCGGCTGGGCGAGCTGACCGCCGCCATGCGCGAACTCGGCGTCCAGGACCACCGGATGCTCGGCGGGGCCGGGCGCTACACCGACTCCGGGATGATGGGCCTGCCCGACAACGACGACCCCGCCTGCTTCTGGCAGGCCGACGTCGACGAGGCCGCCGGACATCTCGTCCAGGTGATCCTCGAGGTCCGGCCCCAGGTGCTCGTCACCTACGACGACGACGGCGGCTACGGCCACCCCGACCACATCCAGGCGCACCGCGTCGCCATGCGCGCCGCCGAACTCGCCGCCGACGCCGGCTGGCGCATCCCCAAGGTGTACTGGAACCGGGTGCCGCGCACGGTCGCCGACGACTCCTTCGCCCGTCTCCAGCGGGAGCTGCCGGGGCTGCCGTTCACCAAGACCGCCACGGTCGACGACGTACCCGGTGTCGTCGCCGACGACCGCGTGACCACCGCCGTCGACGGCAGCGCGCACTCCGCCGCCAAGGCCGCCGCGATGGCCGCGCACGCCACCCAGATCGACGTCGCCCCCGGGCGGCCGTACTTCGCGCTCTCCAACGAGCTCGCGCAGCCGCTGTTCACCACCGAGTGCTACGAGTTGGTGCACGGGGAGCGCGGGGAGGCGGGAGACGCCCGGGAGGGCGACCTGTTCGCCGGGACCGGGGAGGCGTGATGGAGCAGCGCGGATCCGGTTCCCCGCTCACCCAGCCGCTGCGGCCGCCGTCCCCGGGCCGGGCCGCCGCCTACCTCGGCCTGTTCGTGCTCGGCGGGGTCGTCGCCGTGGCCGGGGCGCTGGTGCAGGCCGGCTGGTTCCCCGGCGGGCTGCTGCTCGCGCTCGCCGGAGCGGCCGGTCTCTTCCTCGGCGGGGCGCGTGCCGCGGGCAGCCGGGCCGGGGCCGTCGCGCCCGTCGCAGGCTGGATGATCACCGTCATCTTCCTCACCGCCAGCCGCCCGGAGGGCGACTTCATGTTCGGCGCCGGGGGCGGCTCGTACCTCTTCCTGCTCGGAGGCATGGCCGTGGCTGTGATCTGCGCCACCCTCGGTGGTGGGCGGCAACCACGCGCGCACCCCGCCCGACTTGGCAAGTGACGTCCCCTTCGCCACTGCGCGCTGGTGCGAGTCCCGTGTGGGTTTCCCCAGCGGTCGTGGGATACGGGTCAGAAGTGGCCAGTATGGTGGTGCGCGCCGCCGAGACGCCCCCAAGCTCTTCGAGCCCGGGGGACCCCCAGCGAAGGACGATGACGCGGGCGGCGGAGCCAACCGGGAGAACCTGCCTTGAGTCGTGAAACTGACACTCCGTCCTCCGGTCCCAAGGGGCGCGGCGGAGCCGCCTACCCCTCGGGGACTCCGCCGTACGGCACCCCGACGGCTTCCGGCGGCGGTACGGATGCCGGCCGTGCGGGCACGCAGCCGGAGGAGAAGAAGACCGAGACGACGCTGACGACCCGGATCCGGATCAACATCCCCGGTTCCCGGCCGATTCCGCCCGTCGTCGTGCGCAAGCCCGTCGGTGACCAGGACGCCGCCGAGGGGGAGAGCGCCGAGCCGCAGTCCGCGGCCGCCGCCACCGCCGCCGGCACCGTCGAGCCGTCCGCCGAGCCCGGGGCGCAGGCGGAGGAGAAGACCAGCGACTGGTTCGCGCCCCGCAGGGCGGGGGCGGCGCCGAAGGGCGGCCAGGCCGCGCCTTCCGGCAACGCGGGCTCCGTGCCCGGCGGTTCCGGCGCGTCCACGGGCGCAGGAGCCGGCCGCCCGGGCGGTGTGGTCGGGTCGATGAGCGTGCCCGGCGGCTCCGGCCGCCCCGGTGCCAACGGCTCCGCGCGCCCCGGCGGGACCAACGGCTCCGGTCTGCCGGGCGCGGGCGCGGGCCGTCCGGGTCCGGGCTCCGGTCTGTCCGGCGCCACCGGCGGCCCGGTCGCCCCGGGACACGGCGGCGGCACCGGCTCCTTCGACGTCACCGAGGCGCTCGCCGCGGGCCCGCTGGGCGGTTCGGCGCGCCCCGGCACCGACGCGCCGACCCGTGACGACCTGCCGTACTTCGCCGACGGCGGCGACGACCGCGGCGACTTCGACATCCCCGGCGGTCCCGGCGGCGGCCCCGGTGGTCCGGGTGGCGGTCCCGGCGGCAGCACCGGCTTCAACGGCCCGGGCAGCCCCGGCGCGCCCGGCGGCCGCGGCCCGCAGGGCCCCTCGGGCCCGACCAGCGGCCCGGTCACCGGCGACGGCCCGGTCCTGCCGCCGGTCCCCGGCGCGGCCGGCCCCGGCGCCGGGAACACCCCGCCGGGCGTCCCCGGAGTCTGGGCGCCCGGAACCACCCCCGGTGCCGGGCTGAGTGACGACACGGCGATCCTCACCCCGCAGCAGCTCGCCCCCCAGCCGCCCGACGGCGGCTACGGCGCGCAGCCTCACGACAACGTCTCCGGACACACCGTCACCAGCGGCATCCCGGTGGTGCCGTCCGGCGACCGCGGCGCGGGCCCGTTCGGCGCGGGCCCCGGCGCCCCGCTGTCGCAGACCCCGCCGAAGCTGCCCGAGCCCGTCGCGCAGAACGTGCCCGCGTCGCGCCCGCCGAAGAAGAAGGGCCGCAGGAAGCTCCCGCTGCTTGTCGGCGGCGTGATCGTCCTGGCCGCCGGCGTCTACGGCGCCGGGCTGCTGATGAACCACTCCGACGTGCCCAAGGGCACCACCGTGCTCGGCGTCGACATCGGCGGCGGCACCCGCGACGAGGCCGTCAAGAAGCTCGACGCGGCGCTCGGCAAGTGGGTGAACGCGCCGCTGAAGCTGTCGGTCGACGGCTCCACGGTCACCCTCAAGCCCGACCAGGCGGGGCTCCACTTCGACGAGGACGCCACGGTCGGCGCGGCCGCGCGCAGCGACTACAACCCGGTCTCCGTCATCGGCTCCCTGTTCGGGCAGCAGCGCCGGGTCGACCCGGTCATGCCGGTCGACGAGGAGAAGCTCCAGGCCGCCCTGGAGAACGCCGCGGGCGGCTCCGGCGCGATGACCGACGGCACCGTCCGCTTCGAGCCCGGCAAGGCCGTCGCGGTCCACGGCAAGCCCGGCAAGGGCATCGACGTCGCCGCCTCCAAGCAGGCCGTCGAACAGGCGTACCGCACCCAGGTGGAGACCGGCGCGGCCACGCCCGTGCGGGTGCCGACCACGAACCGGCAGCCCACGGTGTCCGACGCCGAGGTCGACCGGATGATGAAGGAGTTCGCCGAGCCGGCGATGTCCGCCAAGGTCACAGTCATGACGGACGCGGCGCACAAGGTCGCCTTCAGCCCGCAGAAGTCGCTGTGGAAGTTCCTGAAGGTCAAGGCCGTGAACGGCAAGCTCGTCGACTCCTACGACGAGGCCGCGCTGAAGGAGCTGTACGGCAAGACCTTCGACGGGGTGCTGATCGCCCGGGCCAACGGCCAGAAGACCCCGGTCACCGTCCAGGACGTCTACGGCGCCCTGCGGCTGGCGCTGAAGAGCACCACGAACCGGGTCGCCGTCATCTCGACCGACCCCAGCTGACGGGTCGACCGACCCCAGCTGACCGGCCACCCCGAAGGGGGCGCACGGCACACCGCCGGGCGCCCCCTTCGTCGTACGCCACCCCCTGTCACCCGCTCCGCATGACATCTGTCATCCGGCACTGCGGACGGCCGACACTGCCGGGGGCAGCGCCCGCGCGGCGACGATGGGGACATGACGACGACAGTGACGGCCACCGGCACACCGGTGGTGGGTTTCGACCAGGTGAGCAAGGCATACGGGGACGTACGGGCGGTGGACGGGCTGTCGCTCGCGCTGCACCCGGGCGAGACCGTGGCCCTGCTCGGCCCCAACGGAGCCGGCAAGTCGACCACCCTCGACCTGCTGCTCGGCCTCAAGCAGCCCGACGCCGGCACGGTCCGCGTCTTCGGTACCAGCCCGCGTGAGGCCATCGTCGCCGGGAAGGTCGGCGCGATGCTGCAGAGCGGCGGCCTGATGGACGAGGTCACCGTCGCCGAACTGGTCCGCCTCGCCTGCGCGCTGCACCCGCGGCCCTACCCCGCCTCCGACGTGCTGGCCCGCGCGGGCGTCGCGAACATCGCCGACCGCAAGGTCAACAAGCTCTCCGGCGGTCAGGAGCAGCGGGTACGCTTCGCCCTCGCCACCGCCGGCGACAGCGACCTGATCGTCCTGGACGAGCCGACCACCGGCATGGACGTCACCACCCGGCAGGCGTTCTGGGCGACCATGCGCGAGCAGGCCGACCAGGGCCGCACGGTGCTGTTCGCCACGCACTACCTGGAGGAGGCCGACGCCATCGCCGACCGGGTGCTGGTGCTGCACCGGGGCCGGCTGCTGGCCGACGGCACCGCCGCCGAGATCAAGGCGAAGGCCGGCGCGCGCCGGGTCGCGTTCGACCTGGAGGGCGCCATCGACGAGAGCGCCCTGCGCGGTCTGCCGTTCCTGACCTCTGTGGACGTGTCGGGCCAGACCGTGCGCATCCAGTCCACCGACGCCGACGCCACCGTGCACGCCCTGTACGGCCTCGGCCTCTACCCCCGCAACCTCGAAGTCGCCGGGCTCGGCCTGGAGCAGGCCTTCGTCGCCATCACCACCGCCGAGGAGGCGAAGACCAAGTGAACAGCCTGATCAAGCTGGAACTGACCCGCGCCCTGCGCAACCGCAAGTTCCTGTTCTTCTCGGTGCTCTACCCCTCGCTGCTCTTCCTGATCATCGCGGGCAACGCCGACAGCTCCACCAAGGTCGACGGCAGCGGGCTGACCCTGCCGACGTACATGATGGTGTCCATGGCCTCCTTCGGCGCCCTGACGGCCGTGCTGATGGGCAACAGCGAGCGCATCGCCAAGGAACGCGAGAGCGGCTGGGTGCGGCAGCTGCGGCTGACCACCCTGCCCGGACGCGGCTACGTCCTCGCCAAGACCGCCAGCGCGGCCGTGGTGAGCCTGCCGTCCATCGTCATCGTGTTCGTCGTCGCCGCGGCCGTGAAGGACGTCCGCCTCGACGCCTGGCAGTGGCTCGCCCTGACCGGCGCGATCTGGGCCGGCAGCCTGGTCTTCGCCGCGCTCGGTGTCGCCCTCGGCTACCTGGCCAGCGGGGACGCGGTGCGGCCGATCACGATGATCACCTACTTCGGGCTGTCCATCCTGGGCGGCCTGTGGATGCCGACGACCACCTTCCCGCAGTGGCTCCAGGACATCGCCAAGTGGCTGCCCACGCACGCGTACGCTGCCCTGGGGCGGTCCATCGAACAGAGCCAGGCCCCGCAGAGCCAGGACATCGCCATCCTCGCCGTCTTCTTCCTCCTCTTCGCGGGTGGAGCGGCGTGGCTGTACCGGAAGGACACGCTGAAGGCGTGAGCACCATGACGGCGGACCACCAGGGCGGGGAAGAGACCGAACCCAAGGTGCGGCTGGGCTGGCCACCGCGCAACCGGCGCGAGATGTACGTCAAGATTCTCTGGATCGGCGTCTGGCTGGTGTTCCTGGCCTCGCCGGTCGGCGACCTCGTCGCCGGCCATCACACCGGCGGGGCCACCGCCGCCGGCGCGGTGGGGCTGGCCGCCTTCGTCGCCGCCTACCTGACGCTGGTCTTCCGGAACATGGGGCGGCCGTTCTCGGCGCCGCTCGTCGTCTCGCTGACCGCGGTCCTCGCCGTCCTCGCCCCCCTGTTGTCCTACACGCTCGGCAGCGCCTGGCTGGGCCTGTTCGTCTACGTGTCGGTCGCCTGCGGGGCCACCCTGCCGCTGCGCGCGGCGTACTGGTCCATCCCCGCGGTGAGCGTGGTCATGTACCTGGTGGGGCTGCACTCCAACGAGAAGGAGGCGCGCGGCCTGTTCCTGCTGGTGCTGCTCATCGGGTTCGCGATGAGCGGCGTCGGCCAACTGGTCCGCACCACCATCGAGTTGCGCAAGGCGCGGGCCACCGTCGCCCAGCTCGCCGCCAACGAGGAGCGGCTGCGCCTGGCCCGCGACCTGCACGACCTGCTGGGCCACTCGCTGTCGCTGATCACGCTCAAGAGCGAGCTGGCCGGCCGGATGCTCCCCGACCACCCCGGCAAAGCGGCCCAGCAGGTCGCCGACATCGAACAGGTCAGCCGCCAGGCGCTGGTGGACGTCCGTGAGGCCGTCACCGGATACCGCCGCCCGCGGCTGGCCGCCGAGATCGCCGGCGCGCAGGTCGCGCTGACGGCGGCCGGGGTGAGCGCCGAACTCCCCGCCGAGCCCGACCTCGACGGGGTGCCCGAGGAGAGCGAGGCGGCGCTCGCCTGGGCGTTGCGCGAGGCGATCACCAACGTCGTCCGGCACAGTGCCGCCCGCCGCTGCACCGTCGAGCTGGCCCGGCGCCAGACCCTCGACGGTCCCGTCCTCCAGCTCACCGTCGAGGACAACGGCAGCGGCGTGTCCGGCACGGTTCCCGGCAACGGGCTCACCGGCCTGACGGAACGTCTGGAAAAGGCGGGCGGCACGCTGGAAGCGGGCCGGTTCAAGCACGGTTTCCGGCTCGTCGCCCGCGTACCGGCCGGTACTGCGCGGGACGTAGGATCCGGGGCATGAGCCCCACGATCAAGGTCCTGCTGGCGGAGGACCAGTCGATGGTCCGCGAGGCGCTGGCCGCGCTGCTCGGCCTCGAGGACGACATCGAGGTCGTCGCGCAGGTCGCCCGGGGCGACGAGGTGCTCCCCGCCGCCCGCGAGCACGACCTGGACGTCGCCCTCCTCGACATCGAGATGCCCGGCATGACCGGCATCGAGGCGGCGGGCCTGCTGCACCGGGAGTTCCCGGCGCTCAAGCTGGTGGTCCTCACCACCTTCGGCCGGCCCGGCTATCTGCGCAGCGCGATGGAGGCCGGCGCCGACGCCTTCCTGGTCAAGGACGCGCCGGCCGCCCAACTCGCCGCGGCGGTACGCAAGGTACTGGCCGGCGAGCGGGTCATCGACCCGACGCTCGCGGCGGCCGCGCTCGCCGAGGGCGCGAACCCGCTGACCGATCGTGAACGCGAGGTGCTGCGCGCCGCGGCCGACGGCTCCACCAACGCCGAACTCGCCGCCGCCCTGCATCTGTCCCAGGGCACGGTCCGCAACTACCTCTCCACCGCGATCCAGAAGCTCGCGGTCCGCAACAGGGCCGAGGCGGTACGGATAGCGCGGGAGAAGGGCTGGCTGTAGCCCCGCCGTAGGCGACGGCCGTCCGAAACGGCTTCGGGGACGTGTGACGGGGCACGGCTTCGGGGACGTGTGACGGGGCACCCGGCGGGCAGACGATCACGGGTGGATAATGGCCCGAAATCGTCCCCCGAGTGGTGTTTGCGGTGATCTGATGCGTAACGGCTCTGCCCCGCCGCCCGACCGGAACCGTCCCGTCCCCGGCCGCGGCGGCCACCCGGCCACGGACCGGATGCTGCGGACCCTGCTGCGCCGGCGCAAGCGGGTGCTGTCCCCCTCCGACGTCACCGTCACCGACCGCCCGGCCGTGCGCCGCGCGGTCTCGGCGGCCGCGATGGGCAACATGATGGAGTGGTTCGACTTCGGCGTGTACGCCTATGTCGCCCCCGTCCTCGGCAAGGTCTTCTTCCCCTCCAGCTCACCCGGCACCCAGGTGGTGTCGACGTTCGCGACCTTCGCCGCCGCGTTCGTGATCCGCCCCCTCGGCGGCATCGTCTTCGGCCCGCTCGGCGACCGGATCGGCCGCCAGCGCGTGCTCGCCGCCACGATGGTGATGATGGCGATCAGCACGTTCGCGGTCGGCTTCCTGCCCTCGTACGCGGCCGTCGGCTTCGTGGCCCCGCTGCTCCTGCTCGTCTGCCGCCTGGTCCAGGGCTTCTCCACGGGCGGCGAGTACGCGGGCGCGACCACCTACATCGCCGAGTACGCCCCCGACACCCGGCGCGGCTTCCTCGGCAGCTGGCTCGACTTCGGCACCTTCGTCGGCTACGCCCTCGGCTCCGCCCTGGTCACCGGCCTCACCGCGGCCCTGGGCAGCGGCGGCATGCAGGACTACGGCTGGCGCATCCCGTTCCTGGTCGCCGGCCCCATCGGCGTGATCGGCCTGTACGTCCGGCTGAAGCTGGAGGAGACCCCCGCGTTCCAGCGCGAGGCCGAACTCGCGAACCAGGAGCGGGCGGCCCAACGCGCCGCCGACGGGGAGGACCCGGTGGAGGACGCCCGCCAGTCCGGCCACGGCCGCCTGCGGGACATCTTCGTCCACCACTGGCAGGCGGTCCTGATCTGCATGGGCCTGGTCCTGCTCTACAACGTCACCAACTACATGGTGACGTCCTACCTCCCCACCTACATGACGGCGACTCTCGGCCAGGACGAGAACACCGCGCAGCTCCTCGTCCTCGGCACGATGGTCGTCGTGGCCCTCACCATCACCACGGTCGGCCGCTCCACGGACCGCTGGGGCCGACGCCCCGTCTTCATGGCGGGCAGCGTGGCCCTGATCGCCCTGTCGATCCCGGCGTTCCTGCTGATCCGGCAGGGCGGCATCCTCGGCCCGGCGATCGGCTGCCTGATCCTCGGCCTGCTCCTGGTCTGCTTCGCCGGCACCTCGGCGGCGACCCTGCCCGCCCTCTTCCCGACCCGCATCCGCTACGGCGCCCTGTCGATCGCCTTCAACGTCTCGGTCTCCCTCTTCGGCGGCACGACCCCCCTGTTCACCTCGGCCCTGGTGGACGGCCTCGGCGACAAGATGATCCCGGCGTACTACCTGATGGGCGCGGGAGTGATCGGCCTGCTGTCGTCCCTGGTCCTGTACGAAACGGCCGGCCGCCCCCTGCGCGGCTCGGGCCCCATGGTCGAAACCCCGGAACAGGCCGCGCGCCTGGTCGCCGAAAGCCGCACGGAGGCGGGCCGCAGGGCGAGGGACATCTGGGTCCGCATCAGGAGGCGCCCGCACTAGCCGTTCTCGTAGAGCGGCAACCCGGTCGTCGGAATCGTCCAGTCCGCGATGGTGACGTCCTCGCCATAGACGAAGTCCTTGCGGGTGGCGTACCGCGGGCCGTCCGGGGTGGTGTGGATGTCGGTGAGCACGGTGCCGTTGCCGGTGCGGGGGTCGAAGACCGCGTAGACGGGGACGCCCATCAGGGGGTAGTCGCGCATCTTGGTGACCCAGTCGTTGTCCGGGTTGGAGCGGGAGACGACCTCGATGGCGGCGACGAGCGATCGGGGATCGAAAGCACCGTCCCCTTCCATCTCCGCCTCGGCGATCACCATCACGTCGGGGCGGCGCATGATTCCCTCGGGTTCGTCCTCGACGTCGGGCTCGCCCGTGTGCGCCACGATCTCGTCCGGCATCACTTTTTCCAGACGCTTCCGCACGCGCAGCACGGTGAGCTCGTGCGGCTTCATGGGCGACATCATGTCGAGGACGATTCCTTCCTTGGTGATCTCGAACTTGCCGGGAAGGTTGTCGTCCGCCGACTGAACGAAATCCCGCATGACCCGGTACAGGTGGGAAGCGCCCTGCTGCGCGTTGTCCGGGGCGCTGGTCATGGCGCTCGCTCCTCGTGGTCTGTGCCCAGGGGTAAGGATCGTCGCTCTCATGCTAGGTGGCGCCGTCCTGACCTTCGGTCCGGCAGTCGCGGCAGCGGCCCGGTTGCGGGGCGCGGAAGCCCCGCTCGCAGCCGTCGCAGTTCTGCATCGGGTGCCGTACCGCCGGTGGCGGCACGGGGGCCCGGAACGGCGGCGGGGGCGGCAGCTCGGCGGTCAGCCGATGGGCCAGCAGCGCCGCAGGGCGGCGCAGGGGCTCGGCGGGCAGGCCGGCGGTCAGGGCACGGCGTACGGCCGAGGGGCTGACGTCCCGCTCCAGCCAGGCGGCGACTCCGGGCGCCAGGTGGGCCGTGTCGCAGGCGGACAGCAGCAGACGTGGGTCGTGGCGGCGGAGGCTCGTGAGCAGCTCGGTGGCCTTCTGGAGCAGGCCGGGCGAGGGGTACGCGGGCCCGGGGACGGCAGGGAGGGCCTTGCGGGTGGGGCGCGTGCGGGGCGGTGCGGCGGGCGGGCGGCGCGGTGGTTCCACGCGCCGGTGGCCCGGCTGGTTGCAGGAGATGGTGCGGGTGACGACACGGCCCCCCGCGACCCGCTCGCGCTCCCGCCGCAGATAGCCGTGCCGCTCCAGTTCGCGCAGGGCGGCGGAGATCCGGGTCGCCCCCTCGGGAAAGCGGGCGGCGAGCGTCTTGATGTCGACCTGGGCGCCCATCGGCAGCGACTGCAGATGCACCGACAGACCGATGGCCAGCAACGACAACTCCGGGTGCTGGGCCAGGTGGTTGCCGACCACGGTGAAGCGGGCGGTGTGGCGGGCGTTGTCGTGCCGCAGACCGCCGGCGCATTCGTTTCGCCGATGCGGGTGCTTGTTGGCGGCAACACGGGACTGAGCGCGCGAGGGCACGCTAGGGTGCTGGGTATCCATCGGGAAGGTCCGTTCTTCCTCGGTGGTCAGGCCCTCGATCGGGATCGCTACTCCCGGCCGGGGGCCGACGTATGTGTGCGGTTGTGTTGGCGCCGAGCGTAGAGCAGTGAAGTGGCCCCGAATCCAGCCCACTTGACGATGTTCACCCGCGAGAGTGAGCTGCGCTCCCTGGGCGGGAGGGGTGGGGCTTGGCGAGGTCCTTTCCCCACGGTGGTCCTTGTAGGAGACCGCCCACGGCACCGGAGCACGGATTCCCGCGTGCCGGTGGACGCGCGGCCTTTCCGATTCCGGTCACTCAGCGTGGCCGGACACCGCTACCGTGATGAGTGACGAACCGATCACGTGTGGTGACCGAAGGGGAGGGTGGCGCATGTCGGTGGACGTCGAGGTGGACGAGCCGGGCTGGGAAGTGGACCCGGACGACGACTGGGCCCTGGCGGTCGTCGCCACGGTGGGACGGCAGTTACGGCTGCGGCGCGAGGCCGTCGGGATGAAGGCGGGCGAGTTCGCGACGGCCGTCGGCTACGGCGAGGACATGGTGTACAAGATCGAGCGCGGAGAGCGGATTCCCCGGCCCGAGTACCTGGACAAGGCGGACGAGGTGCTGGGGGCGGGCGGCCTGCTCTCGGCGATGAAGGAGGACGTGAGGAAGGTCCGGTACCCGAAGAAGGTGCGTGACCTGGCCCAGATGGAGGCCCGCGCGGTCGAACTCCAGCTGTACGACCCGCTGAACGTCCACGGCCTGCTCCAGACACCGGAGTACGCACGCGCCCTGCTGCGGATGCGGCGCCCCGCGTACACCGAGGACGAGATCGACCGGTTCATCGCGGCACGGGTTGCGCGCAAGTCGGTCTTCGAGCGGGACCCGGCGCCGGAACTCAGCTTCGTCCTGGAGGAGTGGACGCTACGCCGCCCGCTGGGCGGGAAGCAGGTGCTGCGCCGCCAGCTGGAACACCTGGCAACGACGGCACAGTTGCGCAACGTCGAGCTCCAGGTGATGCCGATGGACCGAGAGGAACACGCGGGTTTGGCCGGCGGGATCGAGGTCCTGAAATTCGAGGACGGTACGGCCGTGGGCCGGTCCCCGGTGGTGGCCAACGGCCGCCCGGTGTCCGAGCCGAGGCAGCTCCGTATCCTTGAGCTGCGCTACGGCATCATCCGGGCCCAGGCGCTGACCCCGCGTGAGTCGGGGGCCTTCATCGAGCAACTGCTGGGGGACACATGATCCGCGACACGTCGGCCGGGGACGCCACCGAGCTGGACTGGTTCAAGAGCAGCTACAGCAGCAGCAGCGAGGGCGACTCCTGCGTGGAGATGGCCACCACCCCCGACACGGTCCACATCCGAGACTCCAAGCACACGCCCGGCCCCCGCCTCACCTTCACGCCGGAGGCGTGGACGGGGTTCGTGTCCCTGGTCGGCTGAGCGGGCGTTACCGCTGGCCCGCCGTGGCATCGGCGGTGCGCTGCTCCGGCACGTGCCTCTGGACGGGCCGGGAGGCGGCAGTGGGCCTGCCGCGGCGTCCCTTGCCGATGTCCTTCCAGCGCAGGGCGGGACGTTCGACGAGGTGCCAGGAGGCGGCGGCGAGCAGGACGGTGAAGACCAGGGTGAGGGCGAGGTAGGCGCCGATGCCCCACCGGGTCCAGCCGAGCAGGGCGAGGGTCTGCTGGACGGGGAAGCCGTAGATGTAGATGCCGTACGAGTAGTCGTTGCGGGCTCCGATGCGGCGGAAGGGAGCCGGGAGGCGGACGGCGAGCCAGACCAGCAGGTAGGCGAAGGCCGGTATGCCGACGGTGAAGAGGTAGCCGTAGTGGAGGCTGCCGACGAGTATGGCCAACGACGCGACACCCAGGGGGTCGCTGACGGGTATTCGATGGCGGGCGACCTCGATGAGCGCGCCGAGACCGAAGGCGAAGCCCAGGTAGATCATGAAGGAGACGCCGATCTGGCCCATGAAGGGCAGATGCACGTCGTGCAGGTAGTGGGAGTCGTACTGGCCGGCCCAGAACGGGCTCCTGGTGGCGTGACGTATGACCAGCCAGCCGAGGATGGCCGTGATGACCAGGATGGCGCGGCGGGCGCGGGTGAGGATGCCGGTGACGGCGAGGACCGCGACGCCGACGTAGCACATCACCTCGTAACGGAGGCTCCACAGAGCGCCGTTGAAGGACGGGGCGTGGATGTCTCCCGTTGCGGTCGCGTCGGCCATGATCCGGGATATGTCCTGCTGCTTCGTGGAGAGGGCCCAGTTGGCCTTCAGGTAGCCCAGCGGTCCGTGGGGGCCGTTCCCGGTGACCAGCGGGCCGCACCCATATCCCAACGGATACATCACCTATATCAACGAAGGCGGTCAGTTCATCAATCCGTGGACGGGACAAACTGTAACCAAATCCGACCCCTACTGGCACATTCCGATCCCATGACTCTTATCGAGCACCTCTTCACGTCCCAGCATTTCCATCAAGCCTCGGAACCCATCGGCTGGGACCCGCTGACGGAAGAAGACGCCCTGCAGGACGCGCAACTGTTGGATTGCAGGGTGTGCCCGACTGCGAATCGTGCGGCGCTGCTCTTCGACATGCGCACTGCGTCGTACTATCCCACGGGCAACGCAGCGCTCCTCGTCATTCGGGGCCTACGGTCGTTCCACTGGAGCGGATCGCCACAGCAACAGAAGCTGATGGCGTTCTCCGTGATGTCCAGTCTGCCTTCCGTGGACGCCGATGGCGGATTGAGATTGGAGCTGCAATTCTTCCCCGACGGCGAGCATTTTGTCGGCGGGTATCGTGCGGACTTCTACCTCTTGGAAGCCCACGGGATTCCAGAAGCGCCACCGAGTTATCCGGGGCGCGAACTCGATCAGGTCCGGCAGGACCTGCCATCCTGGAACTGCGAGTGCACAGTGCTGCAGTCGGTCACCAGGAGCAGCACATGACGTAGCTGATGAGGGTGAGTGTCCGGCTGGGGGACGTCGGCCACGCACCCTCCTTGAAGGCTCTGGCTGTAACTCCTGACCAGTGCGGGAAGTGGCCCTGGTCTGCTACGCCGGAAGGCAGATCAGTTCAGCAACGCCCGAGCCGCCCGGGCCTCCCCTCGCAGCCGTTCCGCCGCCGTTTCGTCCACCGCTGCCACCACCTCCGCGTACGCCTCCAATTCCGCCGCGCCCGCTGTGAAATCGCCTCGGCGGATGAGGACCTCCGCGCGTTCCTGGCGGAGGCGGGCCGGGTGGGAGGGGAGGAGGAGGGAGAGGTCTACCGCCCACAGGGAGACGTCCGAGCGTTCCGGGCGGGCCGCCGCCCAGGCGCGGATGTTGTTCAGGATGCGCAGGATGACGTCCAGCGGGTCGGCGGGGGCCAGGTGGGACGGATGCAAAGTGGCACCCGTCGCGCCGACGACCAGGAGTTCCGCGTCCGGGCCCGTGAGGACGCGCCCGTGGTCGAAGGGGTCGGCGAGGACCTGGTCCTGCTCGGGGCCGAAGCCGACCACGAAGTGACCCGGCAGGGCCACGCCGTACACCGGCGCCCCGGCGCGGCGCGCGACCTCCATCCACACCACCGACAGCAGGATCGGCAGGCCCCGACGGCGGCGCAGCACCTCGTGCAGCAGCGACGACTCCAGGCGGTTGTAATCGCCCGGCGTGCCGTGGAAGCCGAGGCGCCGGCCGAGCACGCGGTGGAGCGCGTCCGCCCAGGCCGCCGGGGAGCCGGGGCGGAACGGGAGCTGCCCGGCCAGGTCGTCCAGTTCGATCTGGGCCGCGTCCAGGCCGTCCTCGTCCAGCGAGCCGTCCGCCACCGCGCCGATCAGCAGGCACAGCGCGGACAGGTCGGGCCGCTCGGCCCGCGCCTCGGCCGCGAACCGGCGGTGCAGCTCGGCGGCACGGTCGGGCGGCGGAGGGAACGGGGGAGGGAACAGAGGGCGGCGCATCAGCGGATCACGCCTTCCCGGAAACCGGCTCGCGGTAGTGGTGGTACGCATGGTGCGCCGCGAAGCCCATCCCGGCGTACAGGCCCCGCGCCGCCGCGTTGTCCGTCTCGACCTGGAGCCACGCGGCCGACGCGCCCTCGTCGAGCGCCCGCTGGGCCAGCGCGGCCATGACGACGGTCGCCAGCCCCTGCCGCCGCCGCGCCGGGTCCACCTCGACGGCCGCGAAACCCGCCCAGCGGCCGTCCACCACGCAGCGGCCGATCGCCGCCGGCGGCTCACCCGCCTCCCCGGGGACGGTCGCGAACCACACCGACGGGCCGCTGTGCAGCACCGTCAGCGCCACCTCGCTCACCCCCTTGCGCTGGTAGCGGGCCAGCCACGCCTCGTCGGCCCGCCGAGACAGTACGACCCCGGTGGGCTCGGCGAGATCGGCGACCGGCGCCAGCCCCCCGATCCACAGCTCGGCGCTCACCTCGCGTACCCAGCCGCGCCGGTCCAGCTCCGCGCACAGCACCTCCTGGGTGCCCTCGGCGCCGGTCGCGGTCTGGACGTAGGCGGGCAGGCCGCGTGCGCCGTACCAGCGTCGTACGGCCGTCAGCGCCTCGTCGAGGGGCAGACCGGGGTCGCCGAGCGGCAGGGCCGAGTTGGCCCGCCGGGTGAATCCGGCGGCGGCCCGCAGCTCCCACTCACCCAGCCGCTCGCTCTCCAGCGGACGCCACGCGCGCGTGGAGACGTGCGCCAGCTCCTCGTAGGAGGCTGCGGGGCCGCGGCGACGCGCCGGGGCGGCCGGGATCACCTTCCCCGCGACCAGCGAGGATTCCGCGATCCGGACGGTCTCCCCGTTCTTCTGTGTGATCAGCAGCACACCGTCGTTCCATGATGTGAGAACACCGACCGTGTCGGTGAATTTCTCGCCAGCCACGCCGGTGTCGTTCAGGCGTCGCACCGAGACCCGTTTGCCCACGTCAGCAGTGGTGATACGGACCTCGAGGCGCCCGGTGGCGGAGATTTCCACTGGTCAGTTCACCCCTCCTGTTCGGATCATGCCCAGGAACGGAGATACTAGGGGCGGGCATCGACGACGCCGCGCTCCCGCGCGCCAGGCGGCGGAGCCTGAGGAGGCCCGCCAGCGCCCTATCGAGGAGGAACGACAGCGTGACCTACGTCATCGCGCAGCCTTGTGTCGACGTCAAGGACAAGGCGTGCATCGAGGAGTGCCCGGTCGACTGCATCTACGAGGGCCAGCGGTCCTTGTACATCCACCCGGACGAATGCGTCGACTGTGGTGCCTGTGAGCCGGTCTGCCCGGTCGAGGCGATCTTCTACGAGGACGACACTCCGGAGGAGTGGAAGGACTACTACAAGGCGAACGTCGAGTTCTTCGACGAGCTCGGCTCCCCGGGCGGTGCGAGCAAGCTGGGGCTGATCGAGCGGGACCACCCCGTCATCGCCGCGCTCCCGCCGCAGAACGGCTGACACCCGGCCGCCTCTGAAGCGCCGCCTCGGTCCCGCACGGCCCCGATCACCTTCTGATCGCCGTGCGGGACCGAGGCGTTTGCCGAACCGACGAAAGCGAGCAAGATCCGTGTCCGCAGTCTCCGACCGGCTCCCGGTCTTCCCCTGGGACAAGCTGGAGCCCTACAAGAAGACGGCCGCGGCCCACCCGGACGGCATCGTCGACCTCTCCGTCGGCACGCCCGTCGACCCGGTGCCCGAGCTGATCCAGAAGGCCCTGATCGACGCCGCCGACTCGCCGGGCTACCCGACGGTCTGGGGCACGCCGGCGCTGCGCGACGCGATCACCGGCTGGGTCGAGCGGCGCCTGGGCGCCCGCGGGGTGACGCACCGGCACGTGCTGCCCATCGTCGGCTCCAAGGAACTGGTCGCCTGGCTGCCGACCCAGCTGGGCCTCGGCCCCGGCGACCGGGTCGCCTTCCCGCGCCTCGCCTACCCGACGTACGAGGTGGGCGCCCGCCTGGCCCGCGCGGACCACGAGGTCTACGACGACCCGACCGAGCTCGACCCGACCGGGCTGAAGCTGCTCTGGCTGAACTCGCCGTCCAACCCGACCGGCAAGGTCCTCGCCAAGGACGAGCTGACGCGGATCGTGGCCTGGGCCCGCGAGCACGGCGTCCTCGTCTTCTCCGACGAGTGCTACCTGGAGCTGGGCTGGGAGGCCGACCCGGTCTCCGTCCTGCACCCGGACGTCAACGGCGGCTCGTACGACGGCATCGTCGCCGTCCACTCGCTGTCCAAGCGCTCCAACCTGGCCGGCTACCGCGCCGCGTTCCTCGCCGGCGACCCGGCCGTCCTCGGCCCGCTGCTGGAGATCCGCAAGCACGGCGGCATGATGACGTCGGCCCCGACCCAGGCGGCCGTCGTCGCGGCCCTCGGCGACGACGAGCACGTGCGCGTGCAGCGCGAGCGCTACGCCGCCCGCCGCGAGGCCCTGCGCACCGCGCTGCTGAAGCACGGCTTCCGCATCGAGCACAGCGAGGCCAGCCTCTACCTGTGGGCCACCCGTGACGAGTCCTGCTGGGACACGGTCGCCCACCTCGCCGACCTGGGCATCCTGGTCGCCCCGGGCGACTTCTACGGCACGGCGGGCGAGACGTACGTCCGCGTGGCCCTCACGGCGACGGACGAGCGGGTGGCCGCCGCGGTGGCCCGCCTCTGAGAGGGCTCCGACACGGCTCTGGCACGGCTCAGCGCCTGACGCAGTACGCGGTGGCACAGCACGCGGCGACGGGGCCCAGGGAACATCCCCAGGCCCCGTCGCCGTACCAGCCGGTCAAGCCGTACAGCGGACCGTCAGCCGCCCAGCGGCAGGCCGCCCACCGGCAGGGACGGCGCGCCCTTGGTGAGCGCGTCCGTCGGCAGGCCGCCCTGCGTCGCGGTCTTGGCGGTGTCGCCGAGCAGGCCACCCGCCGAACCGGCCGCCTCACCGGCCGCCTTCTGGGCCACCGGGGTCAGCTTCTTCACCGCGCTGCCGCCGGTCTTGCCCGCGGCCGGCACCGCCTGCTGGACCGCCTTGCCGCTGGTTTCGCCCGCGGCGGCGGAGGAGTGCTGCAGCGCGCTGTCGGCCTGGTTGGCGACGCTCGCACCGTCCAGAGCCGTCAGCCCGCCCAGGTTGGGGGCGGCGGGCAGGGAGGGGGCCGCGCTGGCGGAGCCGGCCGCACCGACCCCGGCGGCCGCTCCTGCAGCGACGAGCAGCGCGGCGCGGGCGATCCGGCGGGTCAGGGGGAGGGACATGATGCTCCTTCGACGGGAGAGATCGGTGAAACGCTGAACTGGCCGTCCGGACCCGTGAGTTGGCCGATCGACTGGCTGTGATCGTTCGGGGTCGGACGCCATGACTACCGCTCGAAGCCCGCGAAGGTTGCGGATCGGCAACGCAAAGAGTTGGCAATGCGTCGCATTATCGGCTGCGGATAAAAACGGGCAAAGAGAGCCCGGTGCGAAAGTCCGCCGAAACCTTCCGCCCCTGTGTTCCCAAGGGATTTCGCAGGTACGGGGGTGACGGCGCGAAAACCTGCGCACCGCACCCGCCGAAACCCCGCCGAGTAACTCCTGCGAGTGAATGCCCGTACTACTGAGCAGTGACGATCCGGACCGCCGCGTCGGTGTCCGGGGACGCGTCCGCCGCCGTGTCCGCTCCTGGGGCGGCCGCGCGCCACGCGCTGTCGGTGTTCCCGGCGCTCCACTCACGCCCCGCGTACGTCACGCGCCGGATGTGCAGCGCGGAGGCGTTGGCCACCGCCCAGTGGGCCAGCTGCCAGCCGCGTTCGCGCACGCCGCGCCGGGCGTCCCCGGCGGGCACCGGCACGCTCACCGTCCGCCCGTCGGCCTCGGCGCTCACCGACGGCGACGGCGCCGGCCGGCCCTTGGCGCCGACCTCCGCGCCGGTCTCCTGGAAGGCGCCCCGCCCGAAGTCCCGCACCAGCGCGGCCCGCACCGCGTCCGGGCCGGCCGTGGCGTTCGCGCCGGGGCGGCCGGTGCAGGTCAGCGTGGCCGCGGACTGCCCGGTCAGGGCCGCGGCGAGCAGCGCCGCATCCGGCTCGTGCTTGGCGTACGCCTCCGGGTAGCCGCTGCGCTGCACGCGCTGCGCGGCCACCGTGAGCGGCAGCTCGGCGTAGTCCGGGACCTTGACCAGGTGCTCGTAGAAGACGCCCGCCGCGTACGTCGGGTCCATGATCTGCCGCTCGCTGCCCCAGCCCTGCGAGGGCCGCTGCTGGAACAGACCGAGGGAGTCGCGGTCACCGTGGGCGATGTTGCGCAGCCCGGACTCCTGCAGCGCGGTGGCGAGGGCGATCGTCACGGCGCGTTCGGGCAGGTCCCGGTTGGTACCGGCGGCCGCGATCGTCGCCGCGTTCACCGCCTGCTCGGGGCTGAACGCGTACGTCGCCCCGTCGCCCTTGCCCGAGACCACCTTGCAGGCCGGGGCGCCGGCGCCTCCGGTGACGTACTGCACCACGAGGTAGGCGGCGACCGCGCACAGCACCACGACGGCCGCGCCGAGACGCAGGAGACGGCTGCGACGCCTGGGGGAAGTGGGGGACGGCTCTGGCACGTCGTACAAGTTACTGGAGGGGGCCGTGGGCCCGGCCAGGGGTTCGCACACCGCGGAACCCGCGGGCGGCCGGGGGCGCGGGATAGGGTCGGACCCATGGCCGACACCCCGCTTGACCTCACGCTGGACGCCGCCGCGCTCACCGCGCAGCTGGTCGACTTCCCCTCCGAGAGCGGTACGGAGAAGCCGCTCGCGGACGCGATCGAGAGCGCGCTGCGTGCACTGCCGCACCTGACGGTGGACCGCTTCGGCAACAACGTGGTGGCGCGCACGGACCTCGGCCGTGCCGAGCGGGTCATCCTCGCCGGCCACATCGACACCGTGCCGATCGCCGACAACGTGCCCTCCCGGCTGGACGAGGACGGCGTGCTGTGGGGCTGCGGCACGTGCGACATGAAGGCGGGCGTCGCGGTGCAGCTGCGCATCGCGGCCACCGTGCCGGCCCCGAACCGCGACCTGACCTTCGTCTTCTACGACAACGAGGAGGTCGCCGCCGAGCTGAACGGCCTCAAGCACATCTCCGAGGCGCACCCGGAGTGGCTGGAGGGCGACTTCGCTGTACTGCTGGAGCCGTCCGACGGCGAGGTCGAGGGCGGCTGCCAGGGCACGCTGCGGATGCTGCTGAGGACGAGCGGCGAGCGCGCGCACTCCGCGCGCAGCTGGATGGGCTCCAACGCCATCCACGCGGCGGCGCCGATCCTCGCGAAGCTGGCCGCCTACGAGCCGCGCCGGCCGGTCATCGACGGCCTGGAGTACCACGAGGGCCTGAACGCGGTGGCGGTCTCCGGCGGGGTCGCGGGCAATGTGATCCCCGATGCCTGTGTGGTGACGGTCAACTTCCGTTACGCCCCGGACCGCAGTGAGGAGGAGGCCGTCGCCCATGTGCGGGAGGTGTTCGCGGACTGCGGTGTGGACGAGTTCGTGATCGACGACCACAGCGGCGGCGCGCTGCCCGGCCTGTCGCACCCGGCCGCGCGGGCCTTCATCGACGCGGTGGGCGGCACTCCGAAGCCCAAGTTCGGCTGGACGGACGTCGCCCGTTTCAGCGCGCTCGGCGTCCCGGCGGTGAACTACGGTCCGGGCAATCCGATCCTGGCGCACAAGCGGGACGAGCGCGTGGAGACGGCGAAGATCCTCGCCGGGGAGGAGCGCCTGCGGGCCTGGCTGTCCGCATGACCCGTTTGGCCGTGTTTACGACGCAGCGCGGCGGACATATTCAGGTCCCTCAGCCGTAACCTGCGGGGATCTACGCTGAGGTGCACGGACCGCACGACGGAGGGAGCGCACATGCCGACCGGGAACCCCGAGGGGAAGAAGATCCCGCCGGACGAGAAGCGGCTCGGACCGGTCCTCCGGCGACGGGACAAGGTGCAGGCCAGCACGACGGACCAGCGGCTGCTGGACGAGCGTGCCCCCTCCGACTGGGTGCACACCGACCCCTGGCGGGTGCTGCGCATCCAGTCGGAGTTCATCGAGGGCTTCGGCACGCTGGCCGAACTCCCACCCGCGATCAGCGTCTTCGGCTCCGCCCGCACACCGGTGGGCTCACCCGAGTACGAGGCGGGCGTACGGCTCGGACGCGCGCTCGTGGAGGCCGGCTGGGCGGTGATCACGGGCGGCGGCCCCGGCGCCATGGAGGCCGCCAACAAGGGCGCGTGCGAGGCGGGCGGCACGTCGGTGGGGCTGGGTATCGAGCTGCCCTTCGAGCAGGGGCTGAACCCGTACGTCGACATCGGGCTCAACTTCCGCTACTTCTTCGTCCGCAAGATGATGTTCGTCAAGTACGCGCAGGGCTTCGTCGTCCTGCCCGGCGGGCTCGGCACGCTGGACGAGCTCTTCGAGGCGCTGACCCTGGTCCAGACCCAGAAGGTCACACAGTTCCCGATCGTCCTGTTCGGCACCGAGTACTGGGGCGGCCTGGTCGACTGGCTGAAGAACACCCTGGTCGCCCAGGGCAAGGCGTCGGAGGCGGACCTGCTGCTGTTCCACGTCACGGACGACGTGGACGAGGCGGTGGCCCTGGTGTCGAAGGAGGCGGGACGGTAGGTGAGAGCGACGTATCCCATCCCGGAGGCGCGCGTGCCTCACGCCCATGCACGGCGAGTGCTCCTCGATGCGGCCGGGAGGAGCCCGGCCTGACGGCGGATGCCGGGGTCCTGGCGTGCAAGGCATGGAGCTCCTGGCGCCGGAGTCCGTGGCGGAGTCCCGTGGCGGTGGCTCCTGTGCAAGCGAGACGGGTGGATGGGTGGGACAGCACCCCCGGGGTCTGGGGCGGAGCCCCAGAGGACGGCACCCGCAGCCGACCGAACCCGGCAACCGGCGGAGCCCTCGGCCGACCCCTACGCCAACCCCCGCCGCGCCACCGCCGGCGGACGCCACCCCGCGAGGGACGCCACCATGTCCAGGACCTGCCGGGTCTCCGCGACCTCGTGCACCCGGTACACCTGCGCCCCCAGCCACGCCGACACCGCCGTCGTCGCCAGCGTCCCCAGCAGCCGTTCCTTCACCGGCTTGTCCAGCGTCTCGCCCACGAAGTCCTTGTTGGACAGCGACACCAGCACCGGCCACCCCGTCGCGACCATCTCGTCCAGCCGCCGCGTGGCCTCCAGGCTGTGCCGGGTGTTCTTGCCGAAGTCGTGCCCCGGGTCGATCAGGATCGATTCCCGCGGCACCCCCAGCGCCGCCGCGCGCTCGGCGAGCCCCACGGTCACCTGAAGGATGTCGGCCATGACGTCGTCGTACGCCACCCGGTGCGGCCGCGTCCGCGGCTGCACGCCGCCCGCGTGCGTGCACACCAGCCCCACCCCGTACCGCGCCGCGACCTCCGCGAGGCCAGGATCGACGCCGCCCCACGCGTCGTTCAGCAGATCCGCCCCCGCCGCGCAGACCGCCTCGCCGACCTCCGCGCGCCAGGTGTCCACACTGATGACCACGTCCGGGAACCGCCGCCGCACCTCGGCCACGAAGCCGACCGTGCGCCGGGCCTCCTCCTCGGCGCCGACCTCCTCGCCCGGCCCGGCCTTCACCCCGCCGATGTCGATGATCGCCGCGCCCTCGGTCACCGCCTGCTCCACGCGCGCGAGGGCCGGCTCGTCGCGGAACGTCGCGCCCTGGTCGTAGAAGGAGTCCGGGGTCCGGTTCACGATCGCCATGATCACCGGCTCGTGCGCGCCGAATTCCCGCCTGCCCAGCCTGAGCATCCGCTGTGACCTCTCGTCGTACGTCGTGGCTTCTGCCTGGTCTTACGCCGCCTGTGACCCTAACTGTCAGCGTCGCATGGCACGATCGGACCCTGACACTGAAAGACACCGAACGTGGGGTTGCCGGCGATGGTTATGTTCCTGTTCCTGGTCGTCGCGCTCGCCGTCGTGGTCGGCGCGGTGACGCTCGCCGTGGTGGGCGGCGGCGAGGGCACCGGCCCGCTGCCGGAGGCGGCCCCCGAGCGGCTCCACGACCCGCTGCCCCCGGACCGCCCCGTCACCCGCGCCGACATCGACGGCCTCCGCTTCCCGCTCGCCGCCCGCGGCTACCGCATGGCCGACGTCGACGACGCGCTCAACCGGGTCGCCGCCGAACTCGCCGAGCGCGACGCCCGGATCGCCGACCTGGAGTCCGCGCTGGCCGGTGCGCGGGCGGCGGCCACCCGCGTGCCGATGGACAAGCCCGAGCAGCAGCAGGAGGAGCAGTGACCACGGGCATCGCACTCGCCGGTCCGGACGGCGCCCGGCGCTGCCCGTGGGCGCTGTCCGCGCCGGAGTACGTGCCGTACCACGACGAGGAGTGGGGCCGCCCGGTCCACGGCGACGACGCCCTCTTCGAACGGCTCGCCCTGGAAGCCTTCCAGTCCGGCCTGTCCTGGATCACCATCCTGCGCCGCCGCCCCGGCTTCCGCGCCGCCTTCGCCGGCTTCGAGATCGCCAAGGTCGCCGCCTTCGACGACGGCGACCGCGAACGGCTGCTGGGCGACGCCGGCATCATCCGCAACCGAGCCAAGATCGACGCCACGCTCGCCAACGCGCGCGTGCTCGCCGAGTGGCAGCCCGGCGAGCTCGACGACCTCATCTGGTCGCACGCCCCGGACGCGGGCGGCCGCCCGGCCCCCAGAACCCTCGCCGACGTGCCCGCGGTCACCCCCGAGTCGACGGCCCTGTCCAAGGCGCTGAAGAAGCGCGGCCTGCGCTTCGTCGGCCCGACGACGGCGTACGCCCTGATGCAGGCGTGCGGCCTGGTCGACGACCACCTGACCGACTGCGTCGCGCGCCGCCGGTGAGCCCTACCGGCCCAGGTACTTCGGCTTCTCCTTGTTGACGAAGGCCTGCACCGCGATCGCGTGGTCCTCGGACTGCCCCGCACGCGCCTGCAGCTCGTCCTCCTTCTCCAGCGTCTCGGCCAGGGAGTGCGTCAGGCCGTACGCCACCGACTCCTTCAGCGCCGCGTACGCCACCGTCGGCCCCTGCGCCAGCTGCCGCGCCAGCTTCTCCGCCTCCGCGCGCAGGTCGGCCGTCGGCACCAGCCGGTTGGCGATACCCAGCTCGTACGCCTCCTGGGCGGAGATGGTGCGCGGGAAGAGCAGCAGGTCGGCGGCGCGGCCGGGGCCGACCACGCGGGGCAGGGACCATGAGACGCCGGAGTCCGCGGTGAGCGCGACGCCCGCGAAGGACGTGTTGAACGCGGCCGTCTCCGCGACGATCCGGTAGTCCGCGGTGAGCGCGAAGCCGAGGCCCGCACCGGCCGCGACGCCGTTGACCGCGGCCACCACCGGCTTCGGCGCGCCGGCCAGGGCCCGCACGATCGGGTTGTAGTGCTCCTTGACCGTGCTCATCGTCTGCCCCGAGCCGGACTCCCGGTCCGCGGCCAGCAGCCCGATGTGCTCCTTGAGGTCCTGGCCCACGCAGAACGCCCGGTCCCCGGCCGCGGTGAGCAGGATCGCCCGTACGGCGCTGTCACCGGCCGCGGACTCGGCCGCCTCCCGGAGGGCGACCTTGGTCGCGATGTCCAGCGCGTTCATCGCCTCCGGGCGGTTCAGCGTGATCGTCGCGAGCCCGTCGCTCACCTCGTAGAGCACGGTGTCGGCCATGGCGCATCCCTCCGGTGTCGCGGCACGGCGTACTGCTCGGTACGCCGATGTACGAAGGACAGCATGGCGGAGATCACCGGCGGTGGACCGGGCCGGACATGTGAGGTGCGTCAAACAATTCCACGCACGGCGCACTCGGGGGCTGTCCGCGCGGTCGAGCAGTATCGCAGGCACATCGCCGAATTGAGTGGTTTTGCTCGCGCGCGTTGTCCAAGCGATGCGGGCTGATGTTGGTCATCGGGTCCTGAGATGCGGGATAATGGCTGGGAAGCAATGTGTTCGATGCCGGTGTCGCGTGTCCTCGGTCCATTCGGGCAGGGGATCCGCGCCTGCCCTTCACGGGCCGTCGGCTTTGACGATGAGCTGGTTTCAGGAAGGGGAACGAGCATGGCGGCCATGAAGCCGCGGACGGGCGACGGCCCGCTCGAGGTGACCAAGGAGGGGCGGGGCATCGTCATGCGCGTTCCGCTCGAAGGCGGCGGTCGGCTCGTCGTCGAGCTGACCCCGGACGAGGCCGACGCCCTCGGCGACGCCCTCAAGAAGGTCGTCGGCTGACGCGCAAGCGACCATATCCTTTCGGCCGCCCCGGCGCCCCAAGCGGGTGCCGGGGCGGCCGTTTGCGCAGGTGAGAGCCACATGCCATCGCAGGGAAGTCCGGCGTTCCCAGCGGCGGGCGGGTCAGCGGGTCAGCGGTTCAGCGCTTGACCGCGCACAGCAGGCCGTCCCCGACCGGCAGCAGCGAGGGCACCAGATCCTGGCTCTCGCGCACCGCGCGCAGCAGCTCCCGGATGCGTATGACCTCGGTGGGCTGCGGACCGGAGTCGACCGTGCGGCCGGCCGCGAAGACGCCCTCGAACACCACCAGGCCGCCGGGGCGCAGCAGGCGCAACGATTCAGCGAGGTAGTCCAGGAACTCCAGCCGGTCGCCGTCGCAGAAGACGAGGTCGTAGCCGGAGTCCGCGAGGCGCGGCAGGACGTCGAGGGCCGGGCCGGGGATGAAACGGGCCCGGTTGCTGGCGAACCCGGCGGCGCGGAAGGCCTGCCGCGCGAACTGCTGGTGCTCCGGCTCGGGGTCGACGGTGGTCAGCACGCCGTCGGGACGCATGCCGTACAGCAGATGGATGCCGGAGACGCCGCAGCCGGTGCCGATCTCCGCGAC
This sequence comes from Streptomyces sp. NPDC097129, assembly GCF_055668065.1. Taxonomy (NCBI): domain Bacteria; kingdom Bacillati; phylum Actinomycetota; class Actinomycetes; order Kitasatosporales; family Streptomycetaceae; genus Streptomyces; species Streptomyces sp. NPDC097129. The sequence goes on from NZ_JBVOQE010000004.1 coordinate 195,163, forward strand.
CGCCTTGGCGTCCACGGTGGCGGCGAGCAACCGCAGGGCCGAGCCCGTGCCGGGCGACACCGAACGCAGCCCCGCCTCACGGGCCCGGTCGCGGGCCCACAGCAGCGCGTCGTCCTCGGCGACAAAGGCGTCGGCGAACGCCCAGTCCGTCTGCCGGTTGCCGGTAATGACCCTCTCCTGTCCCCATGGTTGCCTCGGCGTGACTGTATCCGTTGGGCCCGGGAACCCGCAGATGGGACCGGGCGTTTAGAAGGGTGGGAGACGCACCGGGGGGACACAGTTGGATCACGATGCGGCGCGGGGCGCCGAGCAAGTGCTGACGCAGCCGTATGAGCCGTATCAGCACAGATCAAATTCTCGTAAAACCGCTTATCCGGTCCTAACGGGCGAGGTGGCTATGGTAGGGGCTCCACTGGACACCACCAGAGCTGACAGGGGAGGTGCGGCCGCGCCCGAGGATCGGGGAGGAGTGCTGCGGCGCTTCCTCGGATCGGCGGGCAGGCCGAAATCCGTGACCGACACTGCTGACACCAGCCACGCCGCAGGCTTCACCGCCGGCCAGACCGCGACCTTCTCCACCGACGCGGACGGCCAGGCGTGGACTCCGCCCACCTGGGAGGAGATCGTCAGCACGCACAGCGGCCGGGTGTACCGCCTCGCCTACCGCCTCACCGGCAACCAGCACGACGCCGAGGACCTCACGCAGGAGGTCTTCGTCCGCGTCTTCCGCTCCTTGTCGACGTACTCGCCGGGCACCTTCGAGGGCTGGCTGCACCGCATCACCACCAACCTCTTCCTGGACATGGTGCGCCGCAAGCAGCGCATCCGTTTCGACTCCCTCGGCGAGGACGCGGCCGAGCGGCTGGCCAGCAAGGAGCCCTCCCCGCAGCAGGTCTTCAACGACGCCCACTTCGACGCCGACATCCAGCAGGCGCTGGACACGCTCGCGCCGGAGTTCCGCGCCGCCGTCGTCCTGTGCGACATCGAGGGGCTGAGCTACGAGGAGATCGCCGCGACCCTCGGCGTCAAGCTCGGCACGGTCCGCTCGCGCATCCACCGGGGCCGCTCCCAGCTGCGCAAGGCGCTCGCCCACCGCTCGCCCGAGGCCCGGGAGCGCCGCTCCCTGATGGCCCGCGTGCCCGTGCTGGGGGGAGGGGGCGCCACCGCGTGAGTGGATCACGTCCCAACCCGGCAGAGCAGCACCTGGGAGACCGACTCTCCGCCCTGGTGGACGGCGAGCTCGGTCATGACACGCGTGAGCGCGTCCTGGCGCACGTGGCGACCTGCCCGAAGTGCAAGGCGGAGGTCGACGCGCAGCGCCGTCTGAAGAACGTCTTCGCAGAGGTGGCCCCGCCGCCCCCGTCCGAGAGTTTCCTGGCCCGTCTCCAGGGGCTCCCCGGGGGAGGTGACCCCGACGGCGGCGGCTCGCCGTTCGGCGGTGCAGGGCTCGGCGGATTCTCCGCGGGCCTCCCGGGACGCTCCGGGGCGTTCGGGGTCTTCGGTGCGAAGCGGGGCGGCGGCGCGCCGTTCGACTTCGACTACACGCCGGGCCGCGGGCCGGGACACGGACACGCCGCCGCGGTGCCGATGCCGGCCGAGCACGGTTTCCGCATCCACCCCGTCGGCCGGGGCGAGGCCGGCCCCTCGCGGGGCCTGCGGTTCGCGTTCGTCGCGGCCGGGGCCGTGTCGCTGGCCGCGATCGCCCTGGGCGGTGTCACCACCGGCGGCCCGGCCGGCGCGGACACCCGGGCCGGCGCCGGCAGCAATGTCACCCCGGCCGGCTCCCAGAGCGCGGGCGCGGCGCCGACCCCGGAGAGCCAGCGCCGTCGCGGTGCGACACCGCTGTCGGCGCAGAGCGGCCTGGGCACGTTCGCGGGCACCACGGCGGCGCCCACGACGCTGTCCGCGCCGCTGCTGCCGGGCCGCCTGCCGGCTCCGGGCACCGTCCAGGACGTGGTGCGCACGCTGACCACGCCCGTCATGGCCGGTGCGGCCGCCATGTCACCGCTGATACGCCCGCTCAGCGTCACGGCGCCCATCGCGCTGACCACGCCGTCTCCGCTGTCCCCGCTGTCCGCGGTGCCCTCGGTGACGGCGCCGGGAGTGCTGTCCCTGTCGGCCTCCGGTGGCCCGGCGTCCCCCTCCGCGTCGCCTTCCGCCACGTCCTCCCCCTGACGACCCCTGCGCGGCGGGCCCGCGAACCTGGTTGAATCCAGATCAGCCGCGCCCTCGGCACGCCCGGGGCGCGGGGTTCGACCATCCGCGGCCGCCGCCGACGAGCCGTGCCGCGGCCACCCGTGGGGAGAGCATGAACGAGGGGAAGCCCACGCAGGGTCCGTCCGAGGGACGGAACACCGGGCCCGACGCGGCCCAGGAGTCCGACGCGGCCCCGGAGTCCGACACGGCCCGGGAGTCCGACGCCGACTTCGAACTGGCCCGGCCGCGGACCCATGCGACCGGCGACGCCGGGGCGGGCGAGCGGGCACTGGAGGCGCCGGCCGACCGGGACTACGAACTGAGCGAGCCGGTCCTGAGCGAGCCGGTCCCGGCTGGCGGGGATGCGATCCCTGCGGCCCCGGCGGCCCCTGCGGCAGGGCCCGAGCCGCTGCACGAGCCCGACCCTTACAGCACCCCTCCCTACGGAGAACCGGGCCCCTGGGCACCGGCTCCACCGGTCCAGCACCCGGCGGCATCGGCGGCATCGGCAGCACCGGCGGTGCCGGCAGTCCCGGCCGTCCCGGCGGTAGCCCCCGCGCACAGCACGCTGACCGCGCCCGCACCCCCGCCCCCGCCGGCCCCCGGACCCACCCCCGCGCCCCCACCAGGACCCGTAGCCGCGCCGCTGCCCGCCGGGTCCCCGCACGGCCCGGTGCCGGGCGTCCCCGCCCCCCAGGACGCCGCCCCTCAGGACCCCCCGCCCCCCACCGACCCCTGGCACCGCTACGACCCCTGGGCCGCGGCCGGTGCGCCCCCGCACACCGCCGCCGGCGCGCAGGCACCCCTTCAGCAGACCGGTGCCGCCGTCGACACCGAGGAGCAGCGCCGTCGTAAGCAGCGGCGGTCGGCCCTGGTCGTCGTACTCGCGGTGGCGCTCGTCTGCGGCGGCGTCGGCGGTGTGGTCGGCGCGTACCTGGAGCGCAACGGCGGGTTCGGCGCGTCCGTTGAGCTGCCGCAGGCCGGGGGCGAGCCGACCGGCCGCGCCCCGGACAGCGTCGCCGGGATCGCCGCCCGCGCGCTGCCGAGCGTGGTCACCCTGCACGTCACCGGCAGCGAGGAGCAGGGCACCGGCACCGGCTTCGTCCTGGACACGCGCGGGCACATCCTCACCAACAACCACGTCGTGCAGCCGGCCGGCACCGGCGGCGAGATAACCGTCGTGTTCAACGGCGGACAGTCCGCCAAGGCCAAGGTGGTCGGCCGGGACAGCGGCTACGACCTCGCCGTCGTGCAGGTCAGCGGGGTCAAGGGGCTGAAGCCCATGCCGCTCGGCAACTCCGGCAACGTCCGGGTCGGTGATCCCGTCGTCGCCATCGGCGCGCCCTTCGACCTGGCGGGCACCGTGACCTCCGGCATCATCAGCGCCAAGGAGCGGCCGATCACCGCGGGCGGGGAGAAGGGCGACGGGAGCGATGTGTCGTACGTCGACGCCCTGCAGACCGACGCGCCGATCAACCCCGGCAACTCCGGCGGCCCGCTCCTGGACTCCCGGGGCCGGGTCATCGGCATCAACTCCGCCATCCGTTCCGCCGACAGCGGCGCCGACGCGGAGGGCAGCGGGCAGGCCGGTTCCATCGGCCTCGGCTTCGCCATCCCGATCAACCAGGGCCGACGCGTCGCCGAGGAACTGATCAACACCGGACACGCCACACACCCGGTCATCGGCGTCACGCTCGACATGGAGTACACCGGCGACGGCGCCCGCGTTGGCGCGCAGGGCGACGGCGGCGGCCCCTCCGTCACCCCGGGCGGACCCGGCGCCAAGGCGGGGATCAGGCCCGGCGACGTGATCACCGCGGTCGACGGCCAGGGAGTCCACTCCGGCGAGGAACTGATCGTCAGGACCCGCGCGCACCGCCCCGGCGACCGCCTGGAGCTGACGATCGAGCGAGGCGGACAGGAGCGAAAGGTTTCACTGGTCCTGGGCACGGCCGGCGGAGACTGAACTCCCCTCGCGCCACTGACGCAAACCTCACCCCGGGACGGTACCGGTCGGACAGGTCGGACAGGTACCGTGGACCCGGCCGAGGACATCGCAAGGAGCTACAGGTGTTCAATGACATAGGACCACTCGAGGTGGTGACCATCATCGTGCTCGCTGTGCTCGTCTTCGGTCCCGACAAGCTCCCCAAGGTCATCCAGGACGTCATGCGGACGATCCGGAAGATCCGCGAGTTCTCGGAGAGCGCGAAGCAGGACATCCGGCAGGAACTGGGACCGGAGTTCAAGGACTTCGAGTTCGAGGACCTCAACCCCAAGACGTTCATCCGCAAGCAGATGGAGAACGAGGACCTGGGGCTGAAGGAGATCCGCAACGGCTTCGACCTGAAGAAGGAGATGGCCGAGGTCACGGACGCGGTGCACAGCCGCGACACCGAGATCGCCGCCGCCAACGGCTCCCCGGCCGCCACCGCCTCCGGCCGGGTCGACATGACCAAGAAGCCCGAGGACGGCGGCAAGGACGACCGCCCGCCGTTCGACGCCGACGCGACCTGAACGCGCCGCCCGCGCGACCCACGCGCCGGGCGGATTCCCGGCTGCCCGCGGTGAGATGGATATGCTGCCGAGTTGTTGTGCGGATCGGACGAGTACGCCCGAAGGGGGGCGGGCCGTTCCGGTCCGACGAGAGCGAGGAGGCGTCCGGGCATGGAGACGACGAGTCGGGCAGTCGCGCAGTCGCCGGCTGCGGAGGGTGGACAGCAGGTTCCCTCCGCACGGCGCACGGTCGACGGCTACCTGCGCGCGCCCTTCCCGTGGTACGGCCTCGACGAGGCGTTCACCGGGCCGCGCTGGCTGATGCAGGTGGGAACGGCGGCCGACGGGGCCGTCGAGCACGGTTCGATCGGGCACGGTGACGAGCCCTCGGTGCGGGGCGAGAGCGGTGCGGCCGGTGAGCCGCGGGAGAAGTTCGCCGTGGTGGTCACCGTCGCCGCGCACCCCTCCCGGCGCAGCGCCGACGGCACGGGGCTGCTGGAGGCGACGTCCGTCTCCTCGGCGGCGTGGCTGGCCGGGGTCGGGCTGCTGTCGTTCACCTGGCCCGGCCAGATGGACCACACCCTGCGCGACGACTGGCTGGAGCAGCAGACGGAGACGGCCTGGGTGCTGGCCGACGACCTCGACGGCGAGGACTGGTCCACGCTGTCCCTGCCGGTGGACGGCGTGCCGACGCCGTTCCACTACCGGGAGTCCGAGTTCGGCTGGGTCCTCGCCGGCACCACCCAGCAGGGCGTGCACCTGGGCGCGTACGGCCGTGGCATGAGCGCGTACGGCCTCGGCTTCGCCGTGATCAAGGACATCGCCACGTACGCCTGACGGCGGACGTTCACGGGTCCCGTCGGCCCGGCCGTGTGCGGGGGCCCCGTCCGCCCCGCCCGGCCGGGGCGAGGCCGCACAAACTGGCCGTACGGTCCGCCCATGCGGCGCCGCGTGACGGTTCCGGCAGGACGTGGCGGTCGGGGTCGGGCATGGTGGACATGTGATCCTCGTGGCCGCGACCTTCGCCGTGATGGGAGCGGCGTGCAATGCCGTGGGTACGGCGTTCCAGCGCAAGGCCGCCTCGTCCGTCCCGAGCGGTGGCGGACTGCGCCTGCTGCTGGCCCTGGCGCGGCGTCCGGTCTGGCTGATCGGTATCGCCGGGGTGCTGGCGTCCGCGACCTGCCAGGCGCTCGCGCTGCTGAACGGGCCGATGGCGCTGGTGCAGCCCCTGTTCATCCTGGAGCTGCCCTTCGCGCTGCTGATCGCCGCCCGGCTGATGGGCCGCAGGATGCCGGCCCCGGGCTGGTGGGCGGTGGCCGCGGTGGTCACCGGACTGGCGCTGATCCTCGCCTGCGCCGCGCCCTCCGGCGGCGGCAACGAGGCGCCGATGGTGCGCTGGCTGCCGGTGCTCGCGCTGTGTCTGGGGGCGATGGGGGCGGCGGTGGTCGCCGCCCGCCCGGGCCGCCCGCCCCTGTTCCGCGCCGCGGCGCTCGGGGCGGCCGCCGCCGTCGGCAACGCCCTCACCGCGGCGCTGCTGAAGACGGCGAGCGACTCGTTCGCCGAGGGCGGCCTGCCGGGCTTCCTGAGCACCTGGCAGACGTACGGCTTCGCGCTGGTCGGAAGCGCGGCGCTGCTGTTGCTGGAGAACTCCCTGCAGGCCGGTTCACTGGCCGCTTCCCAGCCGGCGCTGACGATCGGGGACGCGACGGTCAGTCTGCTGCTCGGCGTCACGCTGTTCGAGGAGCACATCCGTGCCGGCTGGTGGCTGGTGCCCGAGGCACTGGGCATCGGCTGCATCGTCTGGGGCGTCGTGCGGCTGACCCGGGTCGTGCCGAACGCCCAGGAGACGCTCGCGGGCGACGGCAGCCCGTCAAGGCCGTCGCCGCCCCGGTGAACGTCAGAGTGAACGTCAGAACTTGTTGCGCGGCGTGATGCCCAGCGACAGCCCCGACAGGCCCCGCTGACGGCCGCCGAGCTTGCCCGCGATGGCGCGCAGGGCCGAGCCGGCCGGGGAGTCCGGGTCGGTCAGCACGACCGGCTTGCCCTCGTCGCCGCCCTCGCGCAGACGCACGTCGATCGGGATGGACCCGAGGACCGGCACCGTCGCACCCGTGGTGCGGGTGAGGCCGTCGGCGACGGTCTGGCCGCCGCCCGTGCCGAAGACGTCGACCATCTCGCCGCAGTGCGGGCAGGGCAGGCCGGACATGTTCTCGACCACGCCGACGATCTTCTGGTGGGTCTGCACGGCGATGGACCCGGCGCGCTCGGCGACCTCGGCGGCGGCCTGCTGCGGGGTCGTGACGACGAGGATCTCGGCGTTCGGGACCAGCTGGGCGACGGAGATCGCGATGTCACCGGTGCCGGGCGGCAGGTCCAGCAGCAGCACGTCCAGGTCGCCCCAGTACACGTCCGCGAGGAACTGCTGCAGCGCGCGGTGCAGCATCGGGCCGCGCCACACGACCGGGGCGTTGCCCGGGGTGAACATGCCGATGGAGATGACCTTCACGCCGTTCGCCGACGGCGGCATGATCATGTTCTCGACCTGGGTGGGACGGCCGTCCGCGCCGAGCATGCGCGGCACGCTGTGGCCGTAGATGTCGGCGTCGACGACACCGACCTTCAGCCCGTCGGCCGCCATCGCCGCCGCCAGGTTCACCGTCACCGAGGACTTGCCGACGCCGCCCTTGCCGGAGGCGACCGCGTACACGCGGGTCAGGCTGCCGGGCTTGGCGAAGGGCACCTCGCGCTCGGTCTGGCCGCCGCGCAGGGCCGACGCCAGCTCCTTGCGCTGCTCGTCGCTCATCACGTCGAGCGTGACGTCGACGCGCGTGACGCCCTCGACGCGGGAGACCGCGTCCGTGACGCGCTGGGTGATGGTGTCGCGCATCGGGCAGCCGGACACCGTCAGGTACACGGTGACCGCGACCGCGCCGTCGGCGCCGATCTCCACCGATTTGACCATCCCGAGTTCGGTGATGGGCCGGTTGATCTCGGGGTCGTTCACCGTCGCCAGCGCTTCGCGCACCGCGTCTTCCGTAACCATAAGGACGATGGTACGGCCCGGTAGCCACCGGCCGGGATGCCCGTCACCGGTCGTCTACGTCACGTCCGTGCGGCCGTTCTGCCGGGAATACCACCGCCTCCGCGTGGTGGCCGTTCTGCCGGTGCTCCAGCTCCTTGATCACGTCCTGCAGCTCGGAGCGGATCCAGTCACGGGTGGCGACCTCGCCGAGGCCCATCCGCAGCGCGGCGATCTCCCGGGTCAGGTACTCGGTGTCGGCGATGGACCGCTCGTTCTGCTTGCGGTCCTGTTCCAGGTTGACCCGGTCGCGGTCGTCCTGCCGGTTCTGCGCGAGCAGGATCAGCGGGGCGGCGTAGGAGGCCTGCAGGGACAGCATCAGCGTCAGGAAGATGAACGGGTAGTGGTCGAAGCGCAGGTGGGGCGGTGCGGCCACGTTCCACACCACCCACAGGATGATGACGACGGTCATCCAGACGATGAACCGCCCCGTCCCCAGGAACCGGGCGATCCGCTCCGACAGCCGGCCGAAGGCCTCCGGGTCCCACTCGGGCAGCAGCCGGCGCCGCGGCGGCCGCGGCTGGTCGAGCCGGGCGCGCGGGCGGCTGGTCGCGGTCGCCCCCGCGGGCATGCGGTCGCGGGTGGTGTCGCGGTCAGGTGCCATGTGCGTTCGCCCCCTCTCCCAGGTGGAACTCGGTCTCGCGCCAGTCCTCGGGCAGCATGTGGTCCAGTACGTCGTCCACGGTCACGGCGCCCAGCAGCGCCCCCGACTCGTCGACGACGGGCGCCGCGACCATGTCGTACGCGGCGAAGAACCCGGCGACGACGGGCAGCGCCGCGTCCGGCGCCAGCGGTTGCAGGTCCTGGTCGAGCAGCGCGCTGACCAGGGTGTACGGCGGGTCGCGCAGCAGCCGCTGGAAGTGGACCGTGCCCAGGTACTTGCCGGTGGGCGTCTCGTCGGGCGGCCGGCACACGTACACCTGCGCGGCGAGCGCCGGGGACAGGTCGGGGTTGCGGACCCGGGCCAGCGCGTCGGCGACGGTGGCGTCGGGGCGCAGCACGATCGGCTCGGTGGTCATCAGACCGCCGGCGGTGTGCTCCTCGTACGACATCAGGCGGCGCATCTCGGCCGCGTCGGCGGGCTGCATCAGGCTCAGCAGGCGCTCGGTGTCCTCCTCCGGCAGCTCGGCCAGCAGGTCGGCCGCGTCGTCGGGGTCCATGGCCTCCAGGACGTCGGCGGCGCGTTCCTCGGCGAGCTTGCCGAGGATCTCGATCTGGTCGTCCTCCGGCAGCTCCTCCAGCACGTCGGCGAGCCGGTCGTCGTCGAGCGCGGCGGCGACCTCGGAGCGGCGCTTGGGGGAGAGGTGGTGCAGCACGTTGGCGAGGTCGGCGGGGCGCAGCTGCTCGAAGGTGGCGAGCAGGTTCTCGGCGCCCTGCCCGTGCTCCTCCAGGGAGAAGCCGGTGACCTGGGACCACTCGACGGTCAGTGCCTCGCCCTTGGCCCGCCGGAAGGCGCTGGACTTCTTGCCCTTGCGGACGAAGACACGGTCGATCTCCCAGTCCCGGCGGGCGGGGAGCTGCTGCACCGACAGGTCGAGCACGGTGACCTCCTCGCCGGTCTCGACGAGGGTGACGCGCTTGTCCAGCAGCTCGCCGAAGACGAGCCGCTCGGTGGGACGCTGCTCGAAGCGGCGCACGTTGAGTACGCCGGTGGTGATGACCTGGCCGGACTCGATGCTGGTCACCCGGGTCATGGGCAGGAAGATGCGGCGCCGGGTCGCCAGTTCGACGACCAGGCCGAGCAGCCGCGGCGGCCGGCGTCCGACGCGCAGCATGGCGACCAGGTCGCGCACCCGCCCCACCTGGTCGCCGGTCGGATCGAACACGGCGACGGCGGCGAGGTGCGAGACGAAGATCCGGGGGGCGCCCCCTGCCATGACCGGGGCCTCCTTTACATGGGTCTTTACATGGGTGTGTGACGGTATCGGTGAGTCTTTCCCCAATTGCCCGCTCAGTCGGGCTTCAGGCTAGCCCGTCCCGTTCGGAAACGTCCCCGTGGACGGTCCGGACGGACTGGCTCCGCCCGGTGGGCCGGGCCCCGGTACGCTGCCGTACGCCGCTGTGGACCCCGACGGAAAGGCGCCTGCTTCCGTGACTGCGACTGCCCTGCGACTCACCCGCCGGAACGCGCTCGCCGGCGCGCTCACGGTGCTGGCCGTGACCGGGCTCGCGGGGTGCGCCGACGATCCGGACGCGGGCACCAACGGCGTCGGCAAGCTGCCGGCCGAGCAGATCCAGAGCCGTACCCAGCAGGCCGCGGACTCCGTCGACGCCGTGCACCTCGCGGGCAACGTGGTGGCGGGCGGGCACACGTACAAGCTGGACATGCGCCTGAAGGGGAACGGCGGCACCGGGTCGGTCACCTCCGAGGCGGGCACCTTCCAGCTGCTGCGCGTGGACAAGCAGCTGTTCCTGAAGGCCGGGTCGGACTTCTGGGACCACGAGGACTCCAAGGGCGGACCGAAGGTGGCGGACACCGCGGCCGCCGACAAGCTCGGCGGCAAGTACGTGAAGGTGCCGCAGCGCGACCCCGCGTACCAGCGGTTCAGCGGCTTCACGGACAAGGACGTCCTCCTCGACAGTGTGCTGACCCTGCACGGCCCGCTCGCCACGGACGGCCACCACGAGCAGTCCGGCGTGCCCACCGTCCGCCTCACCGGCGACAAGGGCTCCGGCGGCACCCTCGACGTCTCCCTGGAAGGCAAGCCGTACCCCCTGCGTCTGGTCCGCGCGGGCGGCGCGGGCACCTTGGTCTTCTCGGACTGGGGCCAGGACTTCCCGCTGGCGGAGCCGGGCAAGGACGACACCGTGGACTACGGCAGGCAACTGCCGACGTCGTAGCTTCAAGCGCTGGTCGTGAGGAGCGCCCCAAAGGGGCGCGGGGAACTGCGCGACCAGCCACGACGGCGCCGTAGCCGCAAAACGACAGAACCAGGCCCCCGCCGCGCAGCGCTACCGCTTACGTTTCTTGAAAAGCAACCGAGGCAATCCCGCCGGGACGGCTTCCCGCGTGGTCGCCGGCGAGGCGACCGGCGCCGCCGACAGCGACCCCTCGGGCAACGGCAACACCGACCCGACCGGTTCCATGCGGAGCACCCGGCACTCGCGCGCCCACCGCTCCACCATCGCCTCGCCGTCGGGCGCGTTGAGCCGCTTGCCCTTCAGCTCGGCGACGGCCGCCTGCCACGCCTCGGACTCCGGCGCCAGCTCGACGACCTTCGCGGGGAAGGACACCAGCCGGCCGCCCTTGTCCTTGCTGCGCACGGTCACCTCGGCGGTGCCGCCGTCGGTGAGCCCGGTCAGCGGCTGCTCCCCGCTCCCGTCGCCGACCAGGCACACCGCACCCTCGTGCCACACATGCCACAGCGCACGCGCGGCCGGGGCGCCGGCGGCCGTGACCCAGATGAGGCCGGACTTCTTCGTGGCCTCCTCGACGAGGGCCTGGTCGAGCAGCTCGCTTGTCATGCGCCCAGCCTAACCAGCGCCTGCGCCACGCCCGTCACAGCCAGCCGTTGCGCTTCAGCGTCCGGTGGATGCCGAGACAGATCACCACCGTGACCGACATGATCACCGGGTAGCCGTAGTGCCAGTGCAGCTCCGGCATGTACTGGAAGTTCATCCCGTACACCCCGCACACCATCGTCGGTACGGCGATGATCGCGGCCCATGAGGTGATCTTCCGCATGTCCTCGTTCTGCGCCACGGACGCCTGCGCGAGGTTGGCCTGCAGGATGGAGTTCAGCAGCTCGTCGAAGCCGACGACCTGCTCCTGGACGCGGGCGAGGTGGTCGGCGACGTCCCGGAAGTACTTCTGGATGTCGGGGTCCACCAGCCGCATCGGCCGCTCGCTCAGCAGCTGCATGGGCCGCAGCAGCGGCGACACCGCCCGCTTGAACTCCAGGATCTCCCGCTTGAGTTGGTAGATCCGGCCGGCGTCCGTGCCGCGCGGGGTGCCCTTGCGCCCGGGCGAGAAGACGTCCGTCTCCACGGCGTCGATGTCGTCCTGGAGCGAGTCGGCGACCGCGATGTAGCCGTCCACGACGTGGTCGGCGATGGAGTGCAGCACCGCCGAGGGGCCTTTGGCGAGCAGCTCCGGGTCGTCCTGGAGGCGGTGGCGCAGCGCGCGCAGACTGCCCTGCCCGCCGTGCCGGACGGTGATGACGAAGTCCCGCCCGGTGAAGCACATCACCTCGCCGGTCTCGACGACCTCGCTGGTGGCGGTGAGTTCGGTGTGCTCGACGTAGTGGACCGTCTTGAAGACGGTGAACAGCGAGTCGTCGTACCGCTCCAGCTTGGGCCGCTGGTGGGCCTGCACGGCGTCCTCCACGGCCAGCGGGTGCAGCCCGAACTCCGTGGCGATGCCCGCGAATTCGTCCTCGGTCGGCTCGTGCAGCCCGATCCACGCGAAGCCGCCGTCGCGCCGCACCTGGCGCATGGCCTCCTGCGGGGTGATCGGGCGGTCGCTGGGCAGGCGGGCGCCGTCGCGGTAGACGGCGCAGTCGACGACGGCCGAGGGCCGGGCCGGGCGGGGGGAGGTGTCGTAGCCGCCGGTCCTGGGCAGTTCCTTGCGCAGGGAGACACGGGAGGGGCGGACCACTGCGCGCAGGTCGCGGATCATCGACATGGCGGGCTCCTTCGCATCGGGCAGCGAAGACCCCGGTCACCCGCAGCGGGTGGAACTACCCGGAATGAGGACGTCCTGCGTGCACGTGTTTGGCACATCCACAAAGCGGGGAGCACCGCACCGTCGCGGTGGCGAGCTTCGCTGCTGATTCAGATCAGACAGATCAGGCAAAACGAAACGAAGTGCTCTTCCGAGTGAAGGCGCGAGCGCGAAAGGCGGCAGCGGGCCGGATTCAGGGCAACCGCATCAGCGGCCGGAAGAGCGAGTGGTACTGCACGGTCGACTTCGATCCATGACAGCCCCACCTCCTCCGGTCGGTCCCTCGTAAGGGAGTTCCTTCGGCGCCGGGTTGACTGCGCACCGCTTCTGCGGGCGGCCCGACCGGCCAAGAGTATCAGCCGACCGGTGTGTCAAGGCGCCGCTTTGCCCGCTACTGACGAGTTCTATGCTCGCGGCATGGCAGATGTTCTTCCTCTGGTCGAGGCCCGCCTGCGCACCGCGCTGGGCGAGCCGGACGCACGCGCGGCGGTCACCTTCCTCGGCACGGAACGGATCGAGGTGCTGCGCTTCCACGAGGGGGACATCGTGCGCTACGCGACCCTCGGCATGTCCGCGCAGCCCATGGCCGACCCCACCGCGATGCTCGCCGACCCCGTGCAGGGGCCCCGGGCCGAGCTGGTGCTGTCGGTGCGCGCCGGCGTCGCCGACACCGACAAGGCGCTCCGGCCGCTCGCCGTGCTGGCCGCGTCCCCGCAGGTCGAGGGTCTGATCGTGACCCCGGGGGCGTCCCTGGACGTCGGCGAGCCGCTGTGGCCGGGCGCCCCCTTCACCTCCGTCCTCGTCGCCGAGCCCGGCGGGCTGGTGGAGGACCTGGAGCTGGACGACCCGATGGACCCGGTCCGCTTCCTGCCGCTGCTGCCGATGACCCCGAACGAGGCCGCCTGGAAGCGCGTGCACGGCGCCCAGGCCCTCCAGGAGAAGTGGCTGACGCACGGAACGGACCTGCGGGATCCGTCCCGCAGGTCCGTGCCGCTGGAGTGACCGATGTCACCAACCCCTTGATCCGCCAGGTCAGTTGGCGAAGACCGTGACACCGTCCTCGGTGGCGTGCTTCGGCTCCAGCGCCTCGGCGTCGTGCGTCAGCGCCTTCCGTCGTACGACGACCACGAGCGCGCCCACGACCGCGGTGACCGCCGCCACCACGAACGGGATGTGGAGGTCGCTCCACTCCTCGATCTTCGGCGCGAGGTAGGGCGCGGCCGCCGCGGCGAACCACCGCACGAAGTTGTAGCCGGCGCTGGCCACCGGGCGCGGGGCATCCGACACGCCGAGGGCCAGCTCGGTGTAGACGGTGTTGTTCACGCCGATGAAGGCGCCGGACAGGATCGTGCAGACGATCGCCGTGGTGTGGTCGCCGTAGCCGAGGACGGCCACGTCGATCGCGAGCAGCACCAGCGAGCCGCCCAGCACCTTCAGCGAGCCGAAGCGCGCCTGCATGCGCGGCGCCACGATCACCGAGAACACCGCCAGCAGCACGCCCCAGGCGAAGAAGACCGCGCCCGACTTGTACGGCGTCATGTTCAGCACGAACGGCGTGAAGGCCAGGATCGTGAAGAACGTGTAGTTGTAGAAGAACGCCGAGACGGCCGCGGAGGCGAGGCCGCCGTGCCCGAGCGCCTTGAGCGGGTCGAGGAGCGAGGTCTTGCGGGCGGGCTTCGGCTGCTCCTTCAGGAACACCGTGATGCACAGGAAGCCCACGGCCATCAGGAACGCGGTGCCGAAGAACGGGTAGCGCCAGCTGGCGTCGCCGAGCAGCGCGCCCAGCAGCGGGCCGCAGGCCATGCCGAGGCCGAGCGCCGACTCGTACAGCAGGATCGCCGCCGCGGAGCCGCCGGCCGCCGCGCCGACGATCACCGCGAGCGCGGTGGAGACGAAGAGCGCGTTGCCGAGACCCCAGCCCGCGCGGAAGCCGACCAGCTCGCCGACCGAGTTCGAGGTGCCGGCCAGACCGGCGAAGACCACGACCAGCGCGAGACCGGCCAGCAGCGTCTTGCGGCCCCCGATGCGGCTGGAGACGAAGCCGGTGACCAGCATCGCGATCGCGGTGATCAGGAAGTAGGAGGTGAACAGCAGGGAGACCTGGCTCGGGGTGGCCTGAAGGCCCTTGGCGATCGACGGCAGGATCGGGTCGACCAGTCCGATGCCCATGAAGGCGACGACGGACGCGCCCGCGGTCGCCCAGACCGCCTTGGGCTGCCGCAGGAGGCCGCCGGCTCCCGCGTCGAAGGGGTCCATGTCTTCTCCAATCCCGGCGAGTGCCCGGCGAGAGATGGTTGCAATATGCATATAGTAAGTTAGGCGCGCTAATTAGTGCAAGTAGCATCTAGTTTTGGCTGGTGGGGGGCGGCGGGCGGGGAGGACCCGGACGGGTGATCGTCCTTGACGTGGGGCGGCCGGGGTAGGACCGTGGGGCTCTATGAGGGGCGAACCCAGTTGCCCGAAGTGTGGTGGCCGGGTCAGGGCTCCCGGCCTCTTCGCCGATTCCTGGAAGTGCGATGTCCACGGGACGGTGTATCCGCTGCAGCCTGTGATCCCGCCCAGTGTGGAGGCCCTGACCGCGGTGGTGCGCCGCACCCAGGTGCCGGTGTGGATGCCGTGGCCGCTGCCGGTCGGCTGGCTCTTCACGGGCGTGGCCTGCGCCGGCGACGACCGCAGCGGCGGCCGCGCGACCGCGGTGGCCTGTACGGGCCCCGGCCCGCTCGGCGGCATGGGGGAGCTGATCCTCGTCGCCGAGGAACTGGGCGTGGGGCTCGGCGCGCGGTACGCCGGCCTGGACGGACCCGACCCGGGACCCCATCTGAACGTCGAGAAGCCCGCCGAGGTCAAGGTGCTGGCCGCCGGGCGGCCGACCCCGCTGTGGCATGTGTCCGGCGGACCGGCCGACCGGGCGGTCTTCGCGGGCGAGGCGCTCGGGCTGTGGCTGTGGGCGGTGGTGTGGCCCGAGCAGTCGGGGCTGCTGATGTACGACGAGCTGGTGCTGGCGGACGTCCGGGAGGCGGGGGCGGAAGTCGAGCTGGTGCCGTGCGGGGCGTTGTCTCCGCGCTTGCTGAAACCGTAGGGCGCCGTAAGGGCCGGGGTGCGTGATCGGCTGCGGGTCCGTCGTGGCCGGCCGCGCGGTTCCCCGCGCCCCTGCCTGCGGTGCCGCCGCCCTGCGTGTAGGGGGTGCCCCCTGCTTCGGGGTGTGACAGGGGGCTGCCGTGTCCCGGTATGCTGAGGCGTCCCCTTCCGTGTCGTCCTCGCCTGGAGTTCGCGTCGTGCGCATCGATCTGCACTGCCACTCCACCGCGTCCGACGGTACGGACACCCCGGCCGAGCTGGTGCGCAACGCCGCGGCGGCCGGGCTGGACGTCGTCGCGCTGACCGATCACGACACCACCCGCGGACACGCCGAGGCGATCGCCGCGCTGCCCGAGGGGCTCACGCTGGTCACCGGCGCCGAGCTGTCCTGCCGTATCGACGGCGTCTCGATGCACCTGCTGGCCTACCTCTTCGACCCCGAGGAGCCCGCGCTGCTCGCCGAGCGCGAGCTGGTGCGGGACGACCGGGTGCCGCGGGCCCAGGGCATGGTCGCCAAGCTGAACGCGCTGGGCGTGCCGGTCACCTGGGAGCAGGTGGCCCGGATCGCCGGCGGCGGATCGGTCGGGCGGCCGCACGTGGCGACCGCGCTGGTCGAGCTGGGTGTCGTCCCCACCGTCAGCGACGCGTTCACGGCCGACTGGCTCGCCGACGGCGGCCGGGCGTACGTCGGGAAGCACGAGACCGATCCCTTCGAGGCCATCCGGCTGGTCAAGGGCGCGGGCGGGGTCACGGTCTTCGCGCACCCCGCCGCGAGCAAGCGGGGCCGCACCGTACCGGAGTCCGCGATCGCGAAGATGGCGGCCGCCGGTCTCGACGGTATCGAGGTCGACCACATGGACCACGACGAGGAGACCAGGGCCCGGCTGCGCGGCTTGGCGAAGGACCTCGGCCTGCTGGTCACCGGCTCCTCCGACTACCACGGCAGCCGCAAGACGGTCGAGCTCGGGACGTACACGACCGACCCCGAGGTCTACGGCGAGATCACGCGGCGCGCGACCGGCGCGTTCCCGGTGCCGGGCGCCGGCGGAGTGTGAGCCGTCCGCTCACGCCCACCTTCTCTCTCTCACTTCTCGCAAGGCTTGCACCACACTCATGTTCGACGTCGCTGTCTTCGGTTCTCTCTTTCTGACCCTTTTTGTCATCATGGATCCCCCCGGGATCACCCCGATCTTCATCGCGCTGACGGGCGGCCGCCCCGCCCGGGTGCAGAAGCGCATGGCCCTTCAGGCCGTGTGCGTGGCCGGTGGTGTGATCACCGTCTTCGGTCTGCTCGGCCACCAGATCCTGGACTACCTGCACGTCTCCGTGCCCGCGCTGATGATCGCGGGCGGGCTGCTCCTGCTGCTCATCGCCCTCGATCTGCTCACCGGCAAGACCGACGAGCCCAAGCAGACCAAGGACGTCAACGTCGCCCTGGTCCCGCTGGGCATGCCGCTGCTGGCCGGTCCCGGCGCGATCGTGTCGGTCATCCTGGCCGTGCAGAAGGCCGGCAGCGTCTCCTCGCAGGTGTCGGTGTGGGCGGCGATCCTGGCGATCCACGTCGTGCTGTGGCTGGTGATGCGCTACTCGCTGCTGATCATCAAGGTCATCAAGGACGGCGGCGTGGTCCTGGTGACCCGGCTCGCCGGCATGATGCTCTCCGCGATCGCCGTGCAGCAGATCATCAACGGTGTCACGCAGGTGATCCGGGGCGGCTGATCCCGGCCCGTACACGCAGCAGGGCCCCGCGGCGGCGTATGTGCCGTGCGGGGCCCTGAGGCTTCTTGTGGGGGAGCCGCCCTGTTATGAGGCCGTGGTGTCGGCCGGGCGGATCCACAGGCGCTGCCCGATGGCGGCGGCCTGCTGCACGATCCTGTTGACGGAGGCGGCGTCCACGACAGTCGTGTCCACGGGCGTACCGTCGACGTCGTCGAGTCGCATGATTTCGAAGCGCATGGTGGCTTCCCCCTTCGTCTGGTCATCCTCCTGGGAGAACTACTCATCAGTGGACCACTGGGCCTCGGTGCCCGCGATCCGTACGTCTTAGTCAACCTGCCCCGTGTTACGAACATTCCCTACGCTAAAGAAATTTTTCGAACGACTAATTACTAACGAGTAAGGCGTCGGCTGCGGGACCGAACGGGACCGGTTGTGTTCACAGCGTGACCAACGGGACAATGGAGACGATGAACGACGACCTGGTGGCCCTGGCCGCCCGCATCGACCGCACGAACGAGCTGCTCCAGCGCATGCTCGCCGAGGTGGCCAAGACCCCCTCCACCCATGCGATCTTCGTCGACGCGGGCTACCTGTACGCGGCCGCCGGACGCCTGGTCGCGGGCACCGAGGACCGCCGCGCCTTCGACCTCGACGCCGAGGGCCTCATCGAGGCGCTCATCGACCGCGCCCGCTCCGTCTTCGCCGACAGCCGCCTGCTGCGCGTCTACTGGTACGACGGCGCCCGGCGCCGTATCCACACCGCCGAGCAGCAGTGCATCGCGGAACTGCCCGACGTCAAGGTCCGCCTCGGCAACCTCAACGCCAACAACCAGCAAAAGGGCGTCGACTCACTGATCCGCTCCGACCTGGAGTCCCTCGCCCGGCACCGCGCGATCAGCGACGCGGCCCTGCTCGGCGGCGACGAGGACCTCGTCTCGGCGGTCGAGGCGGCCCAGGGCTACGGCGCCCGGGTGCACCTGTGGGGCATCGAGGCGCCCGAGGGCCGCAACCAGGCGGAACCCCTGCTGTGGGAGGTCGACAGCCAGCGCACCCTCGACCTCGACTTCTTCAAGCCGTACGTCTCCCGGCGTACCGCCGCCACCTACGAGGGCGCGCAGGCCGCCCGGCCGACCCGCGAGGACGTCCGCTTCGTCGGCGCGCAGATCGCCGCGAAGTGGCTCGCGGCGCGCGGACGCGAGGCTCTGGTGGAGCTGCTGCCCGGCCATCCCTATCTGCCGGGCTCCGTCGACCAGGACCTGCTCGTCGAGGCCGAGGGCCTGCTCCAGTACTCCCTGCGCGGCCAGGCCGACCTGCGCCGCGCACTGCGGGACGGGTTCTGGGATCATCTGCGGACGCTGTACTAGCCCCTGGCGCCGGGGACCGTGTCCCAGAAGTCGGCGAGGGCCCGGGCCGTCGCGGCCGGCTGGTCGGCGTTGGGGGAGTGCTCGGCGCCGTCGATGACCGTGCGGCGCGCCCGCAGGCGTACGGCCATGTCGTCCAGCAGGGGCACCGGCCAGGTGTCGTCGTGGGCGCCCGACAGTACGTGGAACGGCAGCGGGAGGGCGGCCAGTTCGGCCACCCGGTCCGGTTCGTCGCACAACTGCCGTCCCGTGGCGAGCAGTTGCGCCGTCCGGGTGTTCAGCCAGCGCTGCCGCAGCTGTTCCGGGCTCACCGGGCCGCGCGCCGGGCCGCCGACCTCCTCCGGCGGGCCCATCGTCTGCATGACGTCCCACACCTCGGCCATCGTCATCACCGCGAGCGCGTCCCTCAGCAGCTTCACCCGCTGCTCCTGGGAGACGGAGATCTGCGCCGGGCCCGAGGACATCAGGGTGAACGACCGGAACGGCGTGTGGTCGAGCAGCACGGCCGCCCGGCACAGCTGCCCGCCGAGCGAGTGCCCGAGCAGATGCACCGGCTCCCCGAGGGCCGCCGCCTGCGCCAGCACGTCCCGCGCCAACTCGCCCTGGGCGTACGGCGACTCGTCGTCCGCCGGACCGTCGGACTCGTTCTGCCCGCGTCCGTCCACGGCGACCGTCCGGTACCCGCGCTCGGCGAGCGGCGCATGCAGCAGCGCGAAGTCCTCCTTGCTGCCGGTGTAGCCGGGCACCAGCAGCGCGACGCCCCGCTGAGCGACACCGGGCGCCACCGGCATGTCCACCACCGCGAACTCCCCCCGCGCGGTGCGCAGACGGTGGGCGCGGGCGCCGAGGGGCGGGGGGAAGGGGGTGGGGGCCGAGGGGGAGGGGGTCAAGGGGGAGGGGGCTGCTGCGGGTTCGGGCGCGGTGGGATCGGTCACGGGCCGAGGGTATCGGGCGGTCCTGACGGATCGGGGGGTCCGGGGGGATCGGGTGGTCCCGGGGTATCGGGCGGTCCCGGGGTATCGGGCGGGCCATGGCGGGGCGGGGGCTGGGGATGCGCAGACGCCGACGGCCCGGCCCACGCGAAGTGGGACGGGCCGTCGGGTGTTGCGCTTGCCGGGGCGCTGGTGCGCCGGTCAGCCGTCGGCCGGCTCCGGGGCGGTCGCGGCGACCTTGCGGGCGCGGCGGACCGTCTTCGGCTTGGCCGCCGCCTCCGGTTCCGCTTCCGTGGTGGCGGCGGCTGCCGTCTTGCGGGCGCGGCGGGTCTTCGGCTTGGCCTCGGCGGTCTCCGCCGTGTCGACGGCGGTCTCGGCGGCCGTCTCCGGCGCCGCCGTGGCCTTGCGGGTGCGGCGGGCCGTCTTCGGCTTGGCGTCGGTGTCCGGCTCGGCGGTGGCCTGGGCCGGGATCTCGGCGATCGCGTCGGCGGCTGCCTCGGTGGCCTTGCTCGCCGCGGTCTTGCGGGTACGGCGGGCCTTCGGCTTCGCCTCCGTGCCCTCGGCCGTGTCGACGGCTGCCTCGGCGGTCGCCGTGGCCTTGCGGGCCCGGCGCGGCTTGGCCTCGGGGGCCTCCGCGGTCGCCGTCGCCGTCGCACTCGCCGTCGTCGCCTCCGCTTCCGTGGTGGCGGCGGCTGCCGTCTTGCGGGTGCGGCGGGTCTTCGGCTTGGCCTCGGCGGCTTCGGCCGTGTCGACGGCGGTCTCGGCGGCCGTCTCCGGCGCCGCCGTGGCCTTGCGGGTGCGGCGGGCCGTCTTCGGCTTGGCGTCGGTGTCCGGCTCGGCGGTGGCCTGGGCCGGGATCTCGGCGATCGCCTCGGCGGCTGCCTCGGTGGCCTTGCTCGCCGCGGTCTTGCGGGTGCGGCGGGTCTTGGGCTTGGCCTCGGTGGCCTCCGCCGTGTCGACGGCCGTCTCGGCGGCTGCCTCGGTGGGCTCCGGCGCGGTGGCCTTGCTCGCCGCGGTCTTGCGCGTACGGCGGGCCTTCGGCTTCTCCTCGGTCGCCTCAGCGGCGTCCGACGTCACCTGGGCCGCCCCGGCCACGGCGGTGGTGTCCTCGGTGCTCGCCGCGGTCTTGCGGGTGCGGCGGGTCTTCGGCTTGGCCTCGGCGGTCTCGGCGGCCGTCTCCGGCGCTGCCGTCGCCTTGCGGGTACGGCGGCGCGGCGCGGCAGCCGGCGCCTCGGCGACCTCCGTCTGCTCGGGAGCCGACGGGGCGGCCGGCTCGGTCACCGTCGCCGGCGCGGCCTCGGCCACAGCCGTGGGCGCCTCGGCCGACCTGCGGGTCCGGCGGCGGCGCGGCTTCGCCGGGGCTTCGGACGCGTCGAGGGGCGCGGCCAGAGCCGTACCCTCCGACGCCGCGACCGCGGCTTCGGCGGCCGGGGCGCTCTGCTGCGGCGTGGCGGCGGTGGCCGTCTGGGGCGCCGTGGCGGCCGACGAACCGCCGCGCGTGCGCCGACGGCGGCGCAGGACGCGCGAGCCGGAAGCGCTCTCGGTGCTCTCGGCCGTCGCGGTCGCCTCGGCGGCCGGAGCCGTCTGCTCGGCGCCCGCCTCCATCGGCGACCCGCCGCGCGTACGGCGGCGGCTGCGCGGCGCGCGGCTGCGCTCGCGGTCCGCCTCACGGTCGTGGGAACGGGACTCGTCGCGGCGGCCGCCCCGGCCACCAGGACGGCCACGGCCACCCCGGCCGCCCGGCTCGCCCAGGTCCTCCAGCGTCTCCGCGTCCAGGCCCGCGCGGGTGCGCTCGGAGCGCGGCAGGGTGCCCTTCGTGCCCGCGGGGATGTTGAGGTCGGAGAACAGGTTCGGGGAGCTCGAGTACGTCTCCACCGGGTCGTTGAAGTCCAGCTCCAGCGCCTTGTTGATCAGCTGCCAGCGCGGGATGTCGTCCCAGTCGACGAGGGTGATCGCCGTACCCTTGGCGCCCGCGCGGCCGGTGCGGCCGACGCGGTGCAGGTACGTCTTCTCGTCCTCAGGGGTCTGGTAGTTGATGACGTGCGTGACACCCTCGACGTCGATGCCGCGCGCGGCGACGTCGGTGCAGACGAGGACGTCGACCTTGCCGTTGCGGAACGCGCGCAGCGCCTGCTCGCGGGCGCCCTGGCCGAGGTCGCCGTGGACCGCGCCGGAGGCGAAGCCGCGGCGCTCCAGCTGCTCGGCGATGTCGGCCGCCGTGCGCTTGGTCCGGCAGAAGATCATCGCGAGTCCGCGGCCCTCGGCCTGCAGGATGCGGGAGACCATCTCCGGCTTGTCCATGTTGTGCGCGCGGTAGACGAACTGCTTGATGTTCGCGACCGTCACGCCCTCGTCGTCCGGCGCGGTGGCGCGGATGTGCGTGGGCCGGGACATGTAGCGGCGGGCGAGACCGATGACCGCGCCCGGCATCGTGGCCGAGAACAGCATGGTCTGCCGCTTGGCCGGCAGCATGTTGATGATCTTCTCGACGTCCGGCAGGAAGCCCAGGTCGAGCATCTCGTCGGCCTCGTCGAGGACCAGGCACTTGACGTGCTTGAGGTCCAGCTTCTTCTGGCCGGCGAGGTCGAGCAGGCGGCCCGGGGTGCCGACGATCACGTCGACGCCCTTCTTCAGCGCCTCGACCTGCGGCTCGTAGGCCCGGCCGCCGTAGATCGCCAGCACGCGCACGTTACGGGCCTTGCCCGCGGTCAGCAGGTCGTTGGTGACCTGGGTGCACAGCTCGCGCGTGGGGACGACGACGAGGGCCTGCGGGGCGTCGGTGAGGGCATCGGGGGCGGCGCGCCCGGCCTCGACGTCGGCGGGGACGGTCACGCGCTCGAGGAGCGGAAGACCGAAGCCGAGGGTCTTGCCCGTGCCGGTCTTGGCCTGGCCGATGACATCCGTGCCCGAGAGGGCGACGGGGAGGGTCATCTCCTGGATGGGGAAGGGGGTGATGATGCCGACGGCCTCCAGGGCCTCGGCGGTCTCGGGGAGAATCCCGAGCTCTCGGAACGTCGTAGTCAGGGTGCTGCCTCTTCTGTGTGCGCGGTGCGAGGCGAGCGCGGGGGTCGTGTCGGACCGTGCCGGGGACGTCGGCCGCCTTACGGAATGCCGGACGGGCAAGCCGTAGTGCACGGGACCTCTGCCGACGCTCGAGCGCTCGTACCGCTGAGGGTGTCCCCCTCCGGGGCCGTACGCGTCCTGCCGTACGGTCGGGGAGGGCTGTCGGGTCGGAGCCGATCGGGCCACCGACCGGGCATCCTCATACGTGCGGCCCGTCGAGACACTACGTCGGAACACGACCGAGTATTCGGCAGGCGCATTACCACCATACCCTGGATCGGCGCACACGCGATGGCCGATTCGGTCACGTTGTGGTCGTCACATCCGTCCGGTGGGGAGCGGCGCAGCCGCCGCCCCTGTGGTGACCAGCCCTTCCGTCGTGCGGAGAGCGGGCTATTGTGCGCTGCATGACGAGCTCTGACAAGCCTGACCACGCCTCCGACGCACCCACGGGAGTCGCCGCCCAGGACTGGGCGACGGCCTCCGCCGAACCGCAGTACCGGGCCGCCGTCGTGGACCTGCTCGGCGCGCTCGCCTACGGCGAGCTCGCGGCGTTCGAGCGGCTGGCGGAGGACGCCAAGCTCGCGCCCACGCTGGCGGACAAGGCGGAGCTGGCCAAGATGGCGTCGGCCGAGTTCCACCACTTCGAGCGGCTGCGCGACCGGCTCACCGAGATCGGCGAGGACTCGACGCTGGCGATGGACCCCTTCGTCGCCGCGCTCGACGGCTTCCACCGGCAGACCGCGCCCTCCGACTGGCTGGAGGGCCTGGTCAAGGCGTACGTCGGCGACTCCATCGCCAGCGACTTCTACCGGGAGGTCGCGGCCCGCCTGGACGCCGACACGCGTTCGCTGGTGCTGGCCGTGCTGGACGACACGGGCCACGCCGGGTTCGCCGTGGACCGGGTGCGCGCCGCGATCGACGCCGACCCGCGGGTCGGGGGCCGCCTCGCGCTGTGGGCGCGGCGGCTGATGGGTGAGGCGCTGTCGCAGTCGCAGCGGGTGGTGGCGGACCGGGACGCGCTGTCCACGATGCTGGTGGGCGGCGTCGCGGACGGGTTCGACCTCGCGGAGGTCGGGAAGATGTTCTCGCGGATCACCGAGGCGCACACGAAGCGGATGGCCGCGCTGGGCCTCGCGGCCTGAGCGGGGGCGCCTGGTGGGGGGCGGTTGCGGGGAGTTGTGCGGCTGCGGGTCGGTTGTGGCTGGTCGAGCGGTTCCCCGCGCCCCTTCGGCTCCGGCTGCGCCGTCGCCCCTTCCGCTA
Source organism: Streptomyces sp. NPDC097129 (assembly GCF_055668065.1). Lineage (NCBI taxonomy): Bacteria > Bacillati > Actinomycetota > Actinomycetes > Kitasatosporales > Streptomycetaceae > Streptomyces > Streptomyces sp. NPDC097129. The sequence goes on from NZ_JBVOQE010000004.1 coordinate 219,013, forward strand.
CGCCGTCGCTGATCGGCGGAGGCGGCCCGCGGGACGCAGGAGCAGGGAGAGCGAGGCCGCCGAGACGATCGCCGCGCCGACCAGGCTCGGCAGGACGCTGTCCGTGCCGAGTGCGCTGTGGGTGACGAAGTCGCCGAAGAGGGCGCCGGCGACGCCCGTCGCGAGGACCAGTGCGCGGGTCGGCAGCCGGTGCGACAGGCGGTGCAGCGCCGCCCACGCAAGGACCAGGCCGAGCACAGCCGAGCCGAGCGCTTCGAAGATCATCGCGGGTCCCTCCCAGACGGCCGGACATTGCAACAGAGCGATACCCACCCAGTACCAAGGTCGTAGCCGGTCATACCCGTGACCTGCGGAATCCAATCCTCGGCTGTGGAGTCCCTGTGCCCCGTCCGTGAAGTCCGTGAAGTCCGTGAAGAGCCTGGGGAACGCCGGAGGGGGCCGACGGTTCGGCACCGTCGGCCCCCTCCGGTCACGCGTCCGCGGCGCCCCTACAGCGCGCCGAAGCCCACCTTGCGGGGGGCCGGCTCGCCGATCTCGATGTAGGCGAGGCGGTCGGCCGGGACCAGGATCTTGCGGCCGTGCTCGTCCTTGAGGCTCAGCAGCTGCGACTTGCCGGCCAGCGCCTCGGCCACCGCCTGCTCGACCTCCTCGGCGCTCTGACCGCTCTCCAGAACGATCTCGCGGGGCGCGTGCTGCACGCCGATCTTGACCTCCACGGCTATGTCCCTCCGACGGTCAGTGAAGTGCGCGACCTTCCGCGCCGTACCCAGCACACATTAGCCCGGTGAGGGGACCCGTACGCTCCGCGCCGGGCACGCCAACAGCGAACAGCCGACGGGAACAAACGAAAGTCCCGTCGGCTGTCGTGGTCCCCGGTCGGGGCGTCAGTGCGGCTGTTCCGTCAGTGCGTCCGTCAGTGCGGCTGTTCCGTGCCGTGCAGCGGGAAGCCGGCGATGCCGCGCCAGGCCAGCGACGCCAGCAACTGCACCGCCTGGTCGCGCGGCACGCTGCGGTCGCTGTGCAGCCAGGAGCGGGCCACCACCTGCGCGAGGCCGCCGAGACCGGACGCCAGCAGCATCGACTCCGCGCGGGAGAGGCCGGTGTCCTCGGCGATGACGTCGCAGATCGCCTCCGCGCACTCGTTCGTGACCTTGTCGACGCGCTCGCGCACCGCGGGCTCGTTCGTCAGGTCCGACTCGAAGACCAGGCGGAACGCGCCGCCGTCGTCCTCGACGTACGCGAAGTAGGCGTCCATCGTCGCCCGCACGCGCTGCTTGTTGTCGGTCGTCGAGGCCAGCGCGTTGCGCACGGCCTGGATCAGGGACTCGCAGTGCTGGTCCAGCAGCGCGAGATAGAGATCGAGCTTGCCCGGGAAGTGCTGGTAGAGCACCGGCTTGCTGACGCCGGCCCGTTCGGCGATGTCGTCCATCGCGGCGGCGTGGTAGCCCTGCGCCACGAAGACTTCCTGTGCGGCGCCCAGCAGCTGGTTCCGTCGGGCACGGCGCGGCAGGCGCGTACCTCGCGGGCGTGCCGCCTCTGTCTGCTCGATGGCTGTCACGCCGCCTCCCAAAGTCGTCCACATGCGGTGTGCGCCGCGCCGCCATCGTACTTTTCGGTAACCCGGGTGTGCGCGGTGCGAGCGCAGAATTTCACGGACCGGACGGTGGCGAAAGTCGGGTAAGAGGTTTCAAACCGGGTCCGAGCGGGCAAAAAATGGCCTCTCTCCAGCTCAGCGCGGTGTACGGAGGTCAGCGGTAGTCGTCCTCGTCGAGGGAGACGACGCGTGCCTGCTCGATCAGGTCGGCCTCGTTCGCCCGGCCGGGGTCCACCTCGGTCAGCGGGTCGTCCCGTTCGGGCGCGACGGCGGCGTGCTGCTCGGCGGCGTCAGCGTCGGGCGCCTCGACATCGAACTCCGTAACACCCTCCTCCTCGATCTCCTGGAACGTCTCGGGATCGGTGGGGTCGACGGTCATGGACGGGCTCCCTTCCTATGAATGTCCCTGAAGAAGCAGGGGTCACACCCGGGTGCCCTGTCCTGAGCGTAGGAGACACCCGATGCGGACGCCATGCTGTACGCGGTCGTACGCGCGTGTGCGTGGCGGATGCCGTACACGCGTCTGCGTGGCGGATGCCGTACGCGCGTGTACGTGGCCGCCGGTGTCCTCCTGGCCGCGTGCGTGCGTGCGTGCGTGCGTGGTTGTGTGTTGTTGTCCCGGCCGTGCGTGGTCGTCGTCCCGCGCGCACGGCCGCGCCGGCCGTGTGCCCGATGAGGTGGCGGCGACCCCTGTGACGCCGAACACGTGAACCATTGCGTGATCGTCTCGTAACATTGCTCCATGTCTTCGACCGAGCTGCCGTCCGTGCCGCCCACCAACCTGGCGCCGAAGACGGTGCCCGTCAGGGTCGCGGAGGGCGAACGGCTGACGTCGGTAGGACTGCCCGGTATCACTCTCAGCGTGCGCTCGCGGCCCGCCACGCGTGAGGGGCTGCCGCCCGCGCTGTACGTCCATGGGCTCGCCGGTTCCTCGCAGAACTGGTCGTCGCTCATGGCCGAGCTGGACGGCGTCGTGGACAGTGAGGCCGTTGACCTGCCGGGCTTCGGCGACTCGCCGCCGCCGGACGACGGCGACTACTCCATCAGCGGGCACGCGCGTGCCGTGATCCGCTACCTCGACGCGTCCGGGCGCGGACCGGTCCACCTGTTCGGCAACTCCCTCGGCGGGGCCGTCTCCACGCGCGTGGCCGCCCTGCGCCCCGACCTGGTGCGCACGCTGACGCTCGTCTCACCCGCGCTGCCGGAGCTGCGCATCCAGCGCTCCGCCGTGCCGACCGGGCTGCTGGCCGTGCCCGGCGTGTCCACGCTGTTCACCCGGCTGACCCGCGACTGGACGGCCGAGCAGCGCGTCCGCGGCTCCATGGCCCTGTGCTACGGCGACCCCTCACGGGTGTCACCGGAGGCGTTCCGGTACGCCGTGGAGGAGCTGGAGCGGCGCATGCAGCTGCCGTACTTCTGGGACGCCATGGCGCGTTCCGCGCGCGGGATCGTCGACGCCTACACGCTGGGCGGCCAGCACGGGCTGTGGCGCCAGGCCGCCCGCGTCCTCGCCCCCACCCTGCTCGTCTACGGCGGCCGCGACCGGCTCGTCGGCTTCCGCATGGCCCGGAGGGCGGCGCGCACCTTCCGCGACGCCCGCCTGCTGACGCTGCCGGAGGCCGGGCACGTGGCCATGATGGAGTACCCCCGGGCGGTTGCCTCCGGATTCCGCGACCTGCTGACCGAGGTGGAGAGAGCCTCGGCCGGCTCCGGCTCCGGCTCCGGCTCCGGCTCCGGCCCCGGCTCCGGCTCCGCCGCTGAGTCCGTGTCCGAATCCGAGTCCGCGAACCAGGGGAGCTGAAGGGCGACGTGGGACGCCACAGCAGGCGGGGGCCCGCGCCGAAAAAGGCGCCTGGCGACACCACGGGGACGACGGGGGCGGGGCGCGCGGAAACACCGGCTCCGCAGCCGCCGACACCGGGGGTGGGGGAGGACGTAGTAGGGGGGCGGGCCAGGGGGGGTGCGGGTGCTGGGGGGCCTGCGGCGTCCGGCGGGCCGGGTGGCCTTGGCCGGCTTGGCGGCGCTGGCGGGCTTGGCGGCACTGGCGGGCTCGGCGGGCCTGGCGGGCTCGGCGGCCCTTGGTCCGGTCCCGGGGCCATCCATGGGCGGCCGATGCCCGGGGCGTCGCCCTTGCCGGGTGCCGTGATGCCGGGGGTGTCGCCCTTGCCGGGGTCGCCCATGCCCGGTCCCGCGATGCCGGGCTCGCCCATGCCGGGGGCCCGGATGGGGCAGGGCGGTCCGACACAGGGCCTAGAGAGGCCGGTTGACGGGACCCCGGGGCGCGGTGTGCCTCGTCTGCCCGACGGCACTCCCGCGCATGGCGTCCCCCGTGTCCCCGGCGGCACCCCCGCGCACGGGGTGCCCCGGGTGCGCGGTGGCCATCCCGAGCAGCGGGAACCCGGCGAGGGCTGGGGCGAGCCGGCGCGACCCGGTGCAGCCGCGGGGCCCGGGCGGCCTCCGGGAACGCAGGTCGACGGAGTTCCCATTCCGCGACAGCGACGGGCGCGCTCGGCCGGCCCCCGTCAGGAGTACCTGGACGCCTTCGAGGGCATCGACGGCGACGGCCGCGGCCCCCGCGACGACGTCTTCGTCCGCCCCCGGGCAGACCCCGACGGGCCCGTCGGCCGCTCCGCCGACCCCTCCCGCCCCTCCGCCGGAGCAGGTGCCGGAGCCCGTGCGGCCGCCGCCCCACCCGGTGCCCGGACCCCGGACGCCGGCCTCGCCACGGACGACCGGCCCGACCAGCCCGACCAGCCCGACCAGTCCGAGGGGCCCGATCAGTCCGGCGGGCCCGACCGCGCCGAGGCAGCCAAGGCCGCCAAGGGCGGCAAGGGCCGCACGTTCACCGGCATCGCCGCAGCCGCCGTCACCACCGTGCTCGCGATCATCGTGGCCGGGCAGGTCGCAGGCGGTCATGGGGACGGCGTACGCGCGCAGTCGGCCACCGGCCAGGCGCGCGACGCCCGCGACTCCGCCTCGCGCGGCGACGGCCGGCCGAACGCGTCGGTGCCGGTCGCCCCGCTGACGTACGAGCAGAAGATGGCGCGGAAGTACCCGCTCGGCGCCACCTTCAAGGGCCCCGGGACCTTCGAGGCGGTGCCCGGCACCGACAGGGCGCCCGGCACGGGGCAGAAGTACACCTACCGCGTGGACGTGGAGCAGGGGCTCGGTCTCGACGGCGCGCTGTTCGCCGAGGCCGTGCAGAAGACGCTCAACGACCCCCGCAGCTGGGCGCACGGCGGCGCGCGCACCTTCGAGCGCGTCTCCTCCGGCAAGCCCGACTTCGTCATCACGCTCGCCAGCCCCGGCACCACCGCCACCTGGTGCGCCAAGTCGGGCCTGGACACCACCGAGGACAACGTCTCCTGCGACTCGGCCGCCACCGAGCGCGTGATGATCAACGCCTATCGGTGGGCGCAGGGTTCCCCGACGTACGGCGAGCAGATCCACGCCTACCGGCAGATGCTGATCAACCACGAGGTGGGCCACCGCCTCGGCCACGGTCACGTCACCTGCGACAAGGACGGCGAACTCGCCCCGGTCATGCAGCAGCAGACCAAGTTCCTGGACCACGACGGCATCCACTGCCTGCCCAACCCCTGGCCGTACCCGGGCCGATGACGGCCGGCTGACGACGGGCCCGCCCGCCGCCCTCCAGCAGGGGCGCGGCGGCGCGCGGCACCGGCGTGCTGGATCACGTCGCGCGACCACGTGATCTCTTAGCGCGACCGAACGCCACCCGCACGGGAAAGTTACGACCGTTCACCCCTTTTGGTGGCGCGACGGACAACCGTCCATCGCACCACCGCCTTGTCCCCTTACGTTCGTCCCGCTGCGAGCCGCCGGGCCAACGGCGGCTCCCCACACGGAGATCGGGGGTGTACGCGTGCGGATCGGACTGGTCACGGAAGGTGGCTACCCGTTTCTGAGCAGTGACGCCGGGCCGTGGTGCGACCGGCTCGTGCGCGGGCTCGGGCAGTACGAGTTCGACGTCTACGCGCTCAGCCGCAGCCGGTGTGAGCAGGACGCGGGCTGGGTTCCGCTGCCGCCGCAGGTCAGCAGGGTGCGCACGGCCCCGCTGTGGACGGCCGAGGACGACGGCGTGAGCCACGGGCGCCGCGCCCGGCGCCGGTTCGCCGAGTTCTACGGCGAGCTGGTTGCCGCGATCTGCGCCGAGCCCTCCGCCGCCCCCGCGCACGCCCCCGAGGCGGACCACGCCCCTGAGGCGGACCGTTTCAGCAACGCGCTGTACGGCCTCGCCGAACTCGCCCGCGACGAGGGCGGACTGGTGGGGGCGCTCCGCTCGGAAGGGGCGGTACGCGCCCTGGAACGCGCCTGTCGCGCGCCCGGCGCACTGCGCACCGCGCGGGACGCACGCGTGCCGGACCTCCTCACCTTCGCCGCCCGTCTGGAAAGCGCTCTGCGCCCCCTCTCGCTCGACTGGTACGACGACGCCGGACTCGGCTCGGCCGACCTGTGCCACGCCGCCTCCGGCGGCCCGGCCGCCCTTCCCGGCCTGCTCGCCGGCCACTTCTTCGGCGTACCCCTGCTGGTGACCGAGTACGGCGTCCGGCTGCGCAGCCACTACCTGGCGCACGGCGCCGACCCGGAGGCCGCGCCCGCCGTACGCGCCCTGCTCGCCGCCTTCCACGGGCGGCTCGCCACCGAGGTCTACCGCCGGGCCGCCTGCGTCACCCCCGGCAACGCGCACGCCCGCCGCTGGCAGGAACGCTGCGGCGCCGACCGGGACAAACTGCGCACGGTCTACCCGGGCATGGACGCGAGCCGCTTCGCCGAGGTGGGCGAGGCGCCGGACGCCGCCGACCCCGGCACGCTCGTGTGGGTCGGCCGGATCGAACCGGCCAAGGACCTGGTGTCGCTGCTGCACGCCTTCGCCGAGGTCCGCAAGGAGGAGCCCGGCGCGCGTCTGCGGATCGTCGGCCCGGCGGCCGGTGCCGAGGGCGAGGCGTACCTGGCGCACTGCAGGGCGCTCGCCGCCCAGCTCTTCCCGGACGAGGCCGACGGACTGCACGCGGTCGGCGACAACCCCGTCTCCTTCGAGGAGATCGGCGGCCCCGAGCTGCCCACCCTCGCGGACGCCTACGCCGCGGGCGCGGTCGTCGTGCTGTCCAGCGTCGTCGAGGGCTTCCCGATCGGGCTCGTCGAAGCCATGTTCTGCGCCCGCGCGACCGTCTCCACGGACGTCGGCGCGGTCGTGGAGGTCATCGGCGGCACCGGTCTCGTCGTGCCGCCCCGCAATCCGCGGGCGCTCGCCGAAGCGTGCGTGGCGCTGCTGCGTGACCCCGAGCGCCGTGCGCGCCTGGGCGCGGCCGCACGCGCGCGTGCGCTGGAACTGTTCACCGTCGAGCAGAACGTCGCGGCATTTCACGGCATTTACCTGGAGCTCGTCTCCCGCTGCCCGGTCAACCGCGTCGTCCTCGACCACACTGGCGAGCCGCTGCCCTTCGGCGTCCCGGCCGAGGCCCACGTGCCGGGCCGCTGGACCGACTCCGGCGCCGGGGTGGTGGCCCGCGGCGGCCCGGGCTGGGCGACGGCACCGGTACGTGCGGCGGCCGGGGCCGGCACCGTGGCCGTCCCGGCGGGGGAGGGCGTGCGATGAGCGGTCCGGAAGAGCTCGACCTCCCGGTCATGCCCAGCAGTCCGGGCGCGTGGGACGCGCGCTCGGCGCAACTGCTGGACGAGGCGACCTCCGCCGACGGCACGCGACGTGGCGGGCCCGGGCGCGCCGTCGACGGCGCGCGTGGGGCCGGGGAAGCCGCCGACGCCACCCGCGGGGCCGGGGGATCAGGCGATGCCGGGTACGGGGCTGGGGGAGCAGGCGATGCTGTGCACGGGGCTGGGGCAGCCGTCGACGGCGCTCGTGGGGCCGACGCTGTGCCCGGGCCTGGGGATGCCCCGTCGTCCCGTCCCCTGGCCGCTGCGACCTCCGCCGCCTCCGCCGACCGCAAGCCCCCCGCCCCCCGGCGGGGGGCCGTGGACCCGGTGAAGGCCCTCATGCACCGGCACCGGGAGCTGTGCGAGCGGGCCGTCGACGCTCTGGAGATCGCCGCCGGTCTGGAGGCGCACGGCGTCACCGACCGCACCGCCGCACGCTTCCGCCACCGGGACGTCTTCTCCCTCGCGGAAGAGATGTACGCACGCGTGCCCCGCACCGACGACATCCCCGCACCCTCCGCGGACGCCACCGCCGGCGAGCGGCCGCGCACGGCCTGGCTGCTGCTCTCCCTGCTGCCCGGCACCCTGTGCGCCGCGACCGTGGCCGGCCTGCGCCTCACCGACGGCCGCACCCGCCTGTTCGTCGTCCTGGCCGGCCTCCTCGCCGTGGCCGCCGGGCTGCGGGCCGTCCTGCGCCGGGGCCCGCTCAGCGCCCCGCGGAACTCCCACCCGGGCGCGCGCCCCGCGGGCACCCGCACCTGGACCTGCTGGCTGCTCGCCTACGCCGCCCTGGGCGACGCCCTGTTGTCGGCCGCCCTCAGCGGAGGCCCCGACGGTCTGCCCGACGGCACCGCCACCGGTGCCTGGCCGCTCGCCGCCGCCCCCGTCCTGGCGCTCGCCCTCGCCTGCGCCCCCGCCGCCTGGTGCGCCCACCTCCTGGCCGCCGGCGCACGCCGCGCCCTCGCCGCCAGCCGCGGCCTGGAAGAGTTCGCCGATGCCGTACGGCCCGTGCTGCTCGGCGTCTTCGCACTGTTCCTCGCCGCGCTCACCGTTCTGCTCGCTCTGTGCGCGGCCGTCCTGGGCGAGAACGCCGAGTACGCGCAGGCGCTCACCCTCGGCGCGCTCCTGCTGCTCGCCCGCCTCCTGACCACGCATGGCGCCACGCGCGCCCCCGGACTCGTCCTCGCCGTCACCTCCGCCTGCGAGGCCGCCGTGGTGGCCGTGGTCTTCACCGCCCGCCTGCCAGGCTGCGGCGCCCTGGCCACCCCGGTCGAGGCCCTCGTCGACGCCCTGGGCCCCGGCGCCGTCCCCGCCGTGCTGTGCGGGGCGGCCGCACTGACTTTGCTGATCCACGCGACCCGCACCCTCACCCGGGCCTCGGCCCACGCATGAGCGGAGCACCACCGGTGAACCGCCGGCAGCCCACCCCCCACCGGGCCGCACCCCACCGCAACACCCCGAAGGAGAAGACCAGATGATCACCTCCCGTGAGGACTCGGCCCGGGGAGCCGCCCGATGAGGGTCCTGCTGATCGGAGCCAACGGCTTCCTCGGCCGCTTCGTCGCCGACCGCCTGCTCGCCGACCCGGCCGTCCAGCTCACCGCGCTCGGCCGCGGTGACGACGCCGACGTCCGTTTCGACCTCGCCAGCGGCAGCCCGGGCGCGCTCACCCGCTTCCTCGACGCCGTCCACCCCGGAGTCGTCATCAACTGCGCCGGTGCCACCCGCGGCGGCGCCCGCGACCTGACCCGGCACAACACGGTCGCCGTCGCCACCGTCTGCGAGGCCCTGCGGCGCAGCGGCTGCGGCGCCCGCCTGGTGCAGATCGGCTGCGGCGCCGAGTACGGCCCCAGCCAGCCCGGCTCCTCCACCGCCGAGGACGCCGTGCCGCGCCCCGGCGGCCCGTACGGCGTCAGCAAGCTCGCCGCGACCGAGCTGGTTCTCGGCTCCGGCCTGGACGCCGTCGTCCTGCGGGTGTTCTCGCCCGCCGGGCCAGGCACCCCGGCCGGCTCCCCGCTCGGCCGGCTGGCGGAGGCCATGCGGCGCGCCATGCAGTCCGGCGACGGCGAGCTGAAACTCGGCGGCCTCGGCGCACAGCGCGACTTCATCGACGTCCGCGACGTCGCCCGCGCCGTGCACGCCGCCTCGCTGTCGGCCGCGCAGGGCGTCATCAACATCGGCTCGGGCCGCGCCGTACGGCTGCGCGACGCCGCCGCGACCCTCGCCCGCGTGGCCGGATACGGCGGCGCGCTGCACGAGCTGGACGGCCCGCCCGGCGCGCTCAGGCCGACGATCGGCCACCCGCGTGCCGACTCCGACCACGTGACCCCGGTGGTGTACCCGTACCCCGACGGGTGCGGCAGCTGGCAGCAGGCCGACGTGCGCACCGCGCGGGACCGGCTGGGCTGGCGGCCGCGCATCAACCTCGAGGAATCCCTCGCGGACATCTGGATGGAGGCGGCATGCCGCATCTGACCAGCACGACAGCGAGCACCGCCGGCACGGGTCTGCGCACCGGCCTCGGCATCCCGGGCCTCGGTCACCCCCTGCTCGCGCCGGCCGAGTGGGGCGAGCTCACCCGGCCCGGCACGCCGCTGCACTGGGTCGTCCTCGACGTCGCCGACGGCCCCGGCGCTCGCCCTGACCCGCACTGCCTTCAGGCCGCCGGCCGGCTGCGCAACGCGGGCGTGCGCGTCCTGGGCCGGCTGGACGCCGCACGCGCGGCCGGCGACCCGCTCGGGGAGGCCGAGCGTTACCTCGACTGGTACCAGGTCGACGGCTTCCTGCTGCACCACTGCCCCTCCGACCGCGCCGACCTCCCGGCGGTGCGCCGCACGGTCTCCGCGCTGCGCGCCCGGCGTGACGACGCTCACATCGTCCTGGACCACGGCACCCACCCGTACCCCGGCTACGCCGAGAGCGCCGACCAGTTGGTGACCTTCAGCGGCGCCTGGAGCGAGTACCGCTGGTCGCAGGCGGCCGAGTGGACCGCGGACTACCCGCCGGAGCGGTTCTGCCACTTCGTGCACGGCGTGCCGCACCCGCACCTGGAGGAGGCACTGCGCATCTCGCGCTGGCACGGCGCGGCCACGATCTGGTTCACCGACCGCACAGCAGCCGCCGGCCGGGGCCGCGACAGCACCGACGTGTGGACGACGATGCCCGGCTTCTGGGACGACATCGTCTCGCGTATCGGAACAGGTGTCTCGGAATGAAAAAGGCCATGGCACTGTTACGGGGAGAACAACCGTAGTGATTGACCGACCAACGGAGTCCCCGTGTCGTTGCCACCCCTGGTCGAGCCAGCAGCCGAGCTCACCGTAGACGAGGTCCGCCGGTACTCCCGCCACCTGATCATCCCCGACGTGGGGATGGACGGGCAGAAGCGGCTGAAGAACGCCAAGGTGCTCTGTGTGGGCGCCGGCGGCCTGGGCTCGCCGGCGCTGATGTACCTGGCCGCCGCGGGCGTCGGCACGCTCGGCATCGTGGAGTTCGACGAGGTCGACGAGTCGAACCTGCAGCGCCAGATCATCCACAGCCAGTCCGACATCGGCCGCTCGAAGGCGGAGTCCGCCCGCGACACCGTCAAGGGCATCAACCCGTACGTGAACGTGATCCTTCACGAGGAGCGGCTCGAAGCCGACAACGTGATGGACATCTTCAGCCAGTACGACCTGATCGTCGACGGCACGGACAACTTCGCGACGCGTTACCTGGTCAACGACGCGTGCGTGCTGCTGAACAAGCCGTACGTATGGGGTTCGATCTACCGCTTCGACGGCCAGGCCTCCGTCTTCTGGTCCGAGCACGGTCCCTGCTACCGCTGCCTCTACCCGGAGCCCCCGCCCCCCGGCATGGTCCCCTCCTGCGCCGAGGGCGGCGTGCTGGGCGTGCTGTGCGCGTCCATCGGCTCGATCCAGGTCAACGAGGCCATCAAGCTCCTCGCGGGCATCGGCGAGCCGCTGGTCGGCCGCCTGATGATCTACGACGCCCTGGAGATGACCTACCGCCAGGTCAAGGTCCGCAAGGACCCCAACTGCGCGGTCTGCGGCGAGAACCCGACCGTCACCGAGCTCATCGACTACGAGGCCTTCTGCGGCGTCGTGTCCGAGGAGGCCCAGGCGGCGGCCGCCGGCTCCACGATCACTCCGAAGCAGCTCAAGGAGTGGATCGACGACGGCGAGAACATCGAGATCATCGACGTCCGCGAGCCGAACGAGTACGAGATCGTCTCCATCCCCGGCGCCCGCCTGATCCCGAAGAACGAGTTCCTCATGGGCGCCGCCCTCGAGGGCCTCCCGCAGGACAAGAAGATCGTCCTGCATTGCAAGACGGGTGTCCGCAGTGCGGAAGTCCTCGCGGTCCTGAAGTCCGCAGGCTTCGCCGACGCGGTCCACGTCGGCGGCGGCGTCATCGGCTGGGTCAACCAGATCGAACCGCACAAGCCGGTGTACTGAGCCGCAACCCCGTTGTGAGCGGCGGGGGTTCCGGGTGTCTCCAACGGCGCCCCGGGGCCCCCGCCGTCTTCATGAGCAGACCGTGCCGGTTCTCGGCAGCGTGCCCTTCAGCAGGTACGCGTTCACCGCCGAGTCCACGCAGTCGCTGCCACTGCCGTACGCGCCGTGGCCCTCGCCCTTCCAGGTGAGGAGGGCGCCGACGTTCTTGCCGAGTTCGTCGGCCATGTGGCGGGCTCCCTCGTAGGGGGTGGCCGGGTCGCCCGTGTTGCCCACGACCAGGATGGGGGCCGCGCCCGGGGCGCTCACCTGCGGTGTCTCGTACTGGCCCGGGACCGGCCAGTCGTGGCACCAGCCGGCCGTGTCCCAGGCGAGGTAGGGGCCGAAGACCGGCGAGATGCGGGTGAAGGAGGCCAGGCGCTGCTTCGTCTCGCGCGGCGTCGGGCGCTGCTTCTCGTCCAGGCAGGATATGAGCCGCTGGGAGTGGGACGACGTGCCGTAGTGACCCGAGACGTCGCGTTCGTTGTAGCCGTCGGCGAGGGCCAGCAGTTCCGTGCCGTCGCCGCGTTCCGCGGCGCCGAGCGCGCTGGTCAGACTCGGCCAGCTCTGCTCGCTGTACAGCGGCAGGACGATGCCGGTCACCGCGAGGGTCTGGGTCAGCTTCCGCCCGGACGTGGTGGGCAGCGGACGGGTGTCCAGGCGGCTCAGCAGGTCGGCGATCGTGCGGGTGCCCTGCTCGGGGTCCTGGCCGGTGGACTTGAGGTAGTCGTCCAGGGCCCGCTGGAAGCCCCGGGTCTGGTTCTCCGCGTGGCCCACGGTGTCGGCGCTCGGGTCGACCACCGCGTCCAGCACCAGCCGGCCCACGGTGCGCGGGAACAGGTGGGCGTAGACGCCGCCCAGTTCGGTGCCGTAGGAGATGCCGAAGTAGTGCATCTTCGCGTCGCCGAGGACCTGGCGCATCAGGTCCATGTCGCGTGCGGTGTCGGTGGTGGACACGTGCCCCATCAGCTCGCCGGCGGCCTGACGGCAGCCCTTGCCGAAGGCCGTGGCGTCCGCGAGGAACGCCCGCTCCTCGGCCGGGGTGTCCGGAGTCGCGTCGATCGCCTCGGCGGCCTCGATCTGCCGGTCGCCGCGGCAGCGCACGCCCTCGCTGGCGGCCACCCCGCGCGGGTCCCAGCTGACCAGGTCGTAGTGGGCACGCAGCCGCGCGACGAGCGGTGCGTACGACGGCATGCCGGCCACGCCGGAGCCGCCCGGGCCGCCGAAGTTGAACAGCAGCGAACCGATGCGGTCGCCGCCGTCGGCCTTGGCCCGGATCAGGGCGATGCCGATGGTCGGGCCGGCCGGACGCGACCAGTCCAGCGGTGCCTTGAGCGTGGCGCACTGCCAGTCGCCGCTCGGCGCGGGGGAGCCGGCGGTGCTCTTGCAGCGGCCCCAGTCGAGCTTCTGCGCGGTGAGCGCGGGCGGCAGTCCCGTCGTCGTGCCCGATGCGGTCGCCGATGGGCGCGCGGCGCTCCTCTTCGGTGTGCCGTCGCCAGGTGACGAGCCCCCGTCGCAGCCGGACAGCAGCAGTGCGGCAGCGGCTGTGAGCGCCGCCCACCGGATCGAACGTGCCATGGCCTTGTCCCCCCGTCGTGAACCGTCCGCACCGGGCAGCGAACGGCGGTCAGGCCATCGTAGGTGGATCGGACCGGAGCCGGTGGAGCCTGTGGATAACCCTGTGACCTGGGGGTTCGGGGTATGGCGCGGTCAGGAGCAGACCGTGCCGGCCGGCGGAACCTTTCCGTCCAGCAGGTAGCCGTTCACCGCGGACTGCACGCACTTGTTCTTGCTGTCGTAGGCGCCGTGGCCCTGCCCCTTGTACGTCAGCTCCACCCCGACACCCTTGCCGAGTGCGTCCACCATCTTGCGGGCGCCCTCGTACGGCGTGGCCGGGTCGCCGGTGTTGCCCACGACGAGGATCGGGGCCGAACCGGGCGCGCTGACATCGGGATGGTCGGCGGCGCCGGGCACCGCCCAGTCGGTGCAGCTGACCATGGACCAGGCCAGGAAGTCGCCGAACAGCGGCGAGGCAGCCCGGAAGGCGGGCAGTTTCTGCTGGACGTAGTCGGCGGTATAGCGCGCTTTGTCGTCGGCGCAGTTGATGGAGATGTTGGCGGCGGTGATGTTGCTGTACTCGCCGTTCTCGTTGCGCCCGTTCATCGAGTCGGACAGGGCCATGAGGATCCTGCCGTTGCCGCTGTAGGCCTCCTGGAGGCCCTCGGTGAGGTACTCCCAGAAGTCCTTGGAGTACAGGGCCTGCGCGATGCCGTTGGTCGCGGCCGTCTGCGTCAGCTGGCGCGGGAAGATGCCCGGGATCGGCTTGCGGTCGAGGTCCCGCAGCAGTTTGGCGATGCGGTCCTTGACGGCCTGCGGTGTGTCCCCGAGCGGGCAGTCCTCCGTCTTGGAGGTGCAGTCCTTCGCGAAGTTGTCCAGGGCGAGCTGGAAGCCCTTGGCCTGGCCGAGCGCGCCCTGCTCGGCGTTCTGTGTCGGGTCGACGACCGCGTCGAAGACGGCCCGCCCGACGCGCCGCGGGAACAGGTGGGCGTAGACGCCGCCGAGCTCGGTGCCGTAGGAGATGCCGAAGTAGTACAGCTTGTCGTCGCCGAGGACCTGGCGCATCAGGTCCATGTCGCGGGCCGCGTCCGTGGTGCGCACATGCGGCAGAACGCGCTTGGAGTTGTGCTCGCAGGCCGCGTTGAAGTCCTTCGTGTTGTCGAGGTACGTCGTGCGTTCGGCGGTGTCGTCCGGGGTGGCGTCCTGCTGGAAGTAGCTGTCGAGCTGCTCGTCGTTCTCGCACTTCACCGGCGCGCTGCGGCCCACCCCGCGCGGGTCGAAGCTGACCAGGTCGAAGCGGGTGCGCAGGGTGGCGTAGTCCTGCCCGAAGGCGGGCAGAGTCGTCACGCCGGAGCCGCCGGGCCCGCCGAAGTTGAAGATCAGGGAGCCGATGCGCCGGTTCTGCGGGCCGCTGGCCTTGGCCCGGACCAGCGCGATGCCGATGGTGTCGCCCTTGGGTTTGGCCCAGTCGAGAGGGGCCTTCATGGTCGCGCACTGCCACTGGCCGCCGTTCGGCAGCGGAGAGGGAGCATTGCCGCCGCCCTCCGCCTGCGAGGGGGCGGGACAGTCCTTCCAGCTCAGCTTCTGATCCGTCAGGTCCTCGTCCTTGTTGCCGTCACCGCAGGCTGTCAGGGCTGCCGACAGCAGCAGGGCGGTGGCGGTCAGGGCGGCGGCGCGCAGCCGGGAGGGGTTGGGCATGATCCCATCGTGCGGTCACGCGCGCCCACGTGCGCGTGGCGCGGGCCGTTGGGGGGACGCAGGAGCGGCGGCGTCCCCGCGCGGAGCCGTGGGGCTCGCCTCCCGGACCCGCCCTTACGGGCCCGCCACGGGCCCCGCCGTTACGGTCCCGCAGCGCTCCCTCGCCCTGGGCCCTGGCGGCCCCGCAGCGCTCCCTCGCGGCCCTACAGCGCTCCCTTGCGCGTGAGCTGGTTGAACGCCAGCCAGCCCGGCAGCACGGGAAGCCACAGCGTGAGCAGCCGGAACAGCAGAACGGAGGGCGCGGCGACCTCCTTGGGCAGGCCGACGGCGATCAGGCCGAGGGTCAGGGACGCCTCGACGGCGCCGACCCCGCCCGGAGTGGGCGCGGCCGAGCCGAGCGCGTTGCCGGCCAGGAAGACGACGGCGACGCTGGCGATGCTCAGCGAGGCCGAGCCGCCGCCGAAGGCGCGGATGGAGGCGTCCAGGCACATCACGAAGCAGGCGGTGAGCAGCAGCATGCCGCCGATGCCGGTGACGAGCTTCTGCGGCCGCTGCAGCACGTCCAGCATGCGCGGGATGACGCCCGCGAACAGCGACCGCACGCGCGTGACGATGAACTTCCGCAGGAACGGCACCGACGTGACCACAAGGACGAGCACCGCGACGGTCAGCAGACCGGCGATGACCGTGCGGGACGGCGACAGCGACGGCGTCTTCTCGGTGCCCGTCAGATAGCCGAACGACAGCAGCATCAGGATGTGCGCGCCGAGCCCGAACAGCTGCGAGGCGCCCACGCTCGCCACCGCGAGCCCCGGCCGCACCCCGGCGCGCTGCAGGAAGCGCGTGTTCAGGGCGACGCCGCCGACCGCGGGGGGAGCGACGATCTTCACGAAGGACCCGGCGACCTGCGCGGCCACCGTCCTCGGGAACGGCACCCGCTCGGGCACGAAGCCCAGCAGGCTCATCGCCGCGGCCACATAGCTCAGCGCGGAGAACAGCACGGCCGCGGCCACCCAGCCCCACTGGGCATGGGCCATGAGCGGCCCGACCTCGATGTGAGTGAGCTGGGTGAGCAGGAAGTACGCGCCGATGGCGCCGGCGATGAAGCTGATCAGCGTGCGCGGCCGGACCCGTTCCAGCCGGGCGGGCTCGACCGGCGCCTGCGGCCTGATCAGCAGCACCTCGTGCCGGATCTGGCTGAGCAGATCCTCCTCGCGCGCCTCCTCGCGGGCCTCCTCCAGGGCCTCGTCGACAGCCCGCTTCTCGGCCCGCGCGTGCGCCCGTACGGCCTTCTTGTCGTCCTTGTCCGGCGGGGTCGCGCCCTCTTCGTGGGCCTCGGCGCGGGACTGCTTGGCGTGCTTGGCGGCTTCCAGGACCGCATCGCGCTCGCGCTGGGCACGCTCGCGTGCCAGTCTGCGCAGCGTCGCGCGCGTGGAGCGGGTCAGCGCGATCGGCTGGAGCATCGGCAGGCAGTCGGCCACGGCGTCGGGGCCGAGGACGCTCACCGCCGAGGCCACCGCCCGCTCGGCGCCCACCCGCAGGCCCAGCGTGGTCACCAGCTGGGCGACGTCCATGCGCAGCAGCAGATCGCCGGCCGCGATCTCACCGCCCCGCAGGTCGGTGAGGATCACCCTGCCGGAACGATCCACCAGAATCGCGTCACCGGCCAGCCTGCGGTGGGCGATGCGCCGCGACTGCAGGGCGCGTACCTGGTGCCAGGCGTTGAGCAGCAGGTCGTCGGTGATCTCCGCGTCGGCCAGGGAGTCCAGGGTGCGTCCGCCGGTGTGCTCGTAGACGAGCATGACGGCGTCGGGTCCGAGCTCGGAGGTGGCGATCAGCTTGGGCGCGTTGGCGCCGGCGGCGATCGCCGCGTAGGCCAGCAGCGCCTCCTGCTCCAGGGCCTGGCGCAGCGACTGCAGGCTGCTGCGGGTGGCGAAGCCGCGCAGGGTCAGGTTGCGCCAGGCGCGGTAGAAGAAGCCCTGGGCCTGCTGCTCGCGGTCGACGACCGTGACGTCCAGCGGCGGGCCGTCCTCCAGGGTGACGAAGTAGCGCCGGCCGCGGTCGCCGTTGTCGGCGGTCTCCGGCGCCTCCTCGCGGGCGGCGCTGACCGGGTGGAAGCCCACGGTCCGCAGGCCCGCCATCAGGGTGCGGCCGGTGGGGCGGACATTGGGCGAGCCGACCGCGTACAGGGTGCCGTAGGCCACGGTCCAGCCGATGAGCACCGTCAGGATGATCGAGAACGGTGTGGTGTAGCCGGTGACCAGCATCGAGAAGGCGTCGAGGAGCAGCACGATCCACAGCACGGCCCGCCAGCGCGGCCTGCGGGACATGCCGACGGCGGTCATGTACGCGATGACCGGGGCGAGGTAGCCGTGCACCGGGTCGGTCAGCGCGTGGATGTCGCCCGGGGAGGGCTGGGTGAGCGCCTCCTGGATGGAGCCGGGTGCGCCCTTGGCGACCCACAGGTCCGTGGCGAGCGTCACGCCGTGCGCGAGGACGGCCGCGAGGACGCCGTCCGCGATGCGCAGCCCGTCCCGTTTGATCAGCCGCTCGATCGCGAACGCGACGGGCACCAGCAGGATCGCGATGCTGGAGGCCAGACCCGCGATCTTGATGAGCAGGTCGGGCGCCTGTCCGGTGCCCTTGTTGATGTCCTGCTCGAGACCGGAGGTGGTGCCGTGCGCGAACGCGGCGATGCCCAGCAGGACGACGACGGCGAGCACGCCCACCGCCAGCCGCATCAGGTCCGAGGGGCGGTGCACGCGCGCGGGGAGCAGCGGTTCGTCGCCCTCCACCTCGTCGATATGGGTCACGTCACCTGCCTCGTCACCGCCGCGCGAGGCGTCGTCCGTGTCCTTCGCGCGCCGCACGGGCTGGTCGCCGTTCGTGGGCTCGTCGTCTGTGCCGGGGCTCGCGGGCTCGCCGCCCTGGTCGCCGCTGCCGCCGGTGCCCGGGCGCGACGCAGCGTCAGAGGTGCCCTCCGCGTCCCCGGGGTGCACGCCCTGCTGCTTCATCGCCTCTTCTTGATCTCGTATCACCGGTCACCGCCCGCACGATGGTGGCATGCCCCACCGACACACGCGGGCATCAGGGTGCACCTGCGGGGGCGCACAGTCTGCCCGAAGCACCGCCCGGGGGCGAGAGTCACCCACCGTGTGGAACCGGTCACGCTGTCGGTGGGGTGGTGCAGGATGGGACGAATGAGCGAGCAGAGCCTGCCGGACGACGCCCGTCCGGAGTACGCCGCCGCCCGCCCCGCGGACGTCGTCGCGGACGCCGACGCGCTCCCGGAGTACGCCGAGCGCGTCCTCGAGGTCGCCGAGCTGATCCCGCCGGGGCGCGTCATGACGTACGGGGACGTCGCCGAGTGGCTGGAGGAGGGCGGGCCCCGCCAGGTCGGCCGGGTGATGTCCCTGTACGGCGGCGCCGTCCCGTGGTGGCGCGTCGTACGGGCCGACGGGGTGCTGCTGCCGGGCCACGAGCAGCGGGCGCTCGCCCACTACCGCGTGGAGGGCACCCCGCTGAAGGAGGCGAGCCGGGCCGCGCAGGGCCATCTGCCGCGCCTCGACATGAAACGCGCGCGGTGGGACGGCGGCGGACGCGCTGACGCTCACACCTGACAGCTTCCGCCATGCGGCCCGCCTCGGTGTGACCGGTGACCCGTACGGGTGAACGAGGGCACTGCCGTGGCATGACGTACGTTCGAGGGGCGAGGGACTCGCGTGGCGCGAGCGTCGGACGGGAAGAAGCGGAAGTCCTGCTTCCGCCCGACCGCCCGGCGTAGCGTCGCCTGCGCGTGTCCCCCTCGTCCCGCGGCCACCACCGCGCACGCGCGGGTGGTCGCACACCCAGCACACCCACCAGGACCGGCGAACCACGTGAGCTCCTCTTCCTCCACCAGGCGCCTGACGCACCCCCAGGTGCGTCAGGGGAGCCGTGGCGCCTACCGACTCCTGCGTACCCCGCCACAGCGTCCGGACCCCCCTCGTCTGGACGCCGCCCAGCGCGCCGTGGTTGACCACGACACCGGCCCGCTGCTCGTCCTCGCAGGTCCCGGCACCGGAAAGACCACCACCCTCGTCGAGTCCGTGGCCGCCCGCGTCGCCCGCGGCGGTGACCCCGCGCGCGTGCTCGTGCTGACGTTCAGCCGCAAGGCCGCCGTCGAGCTGCGCGACCGCATGGCGCTGCGCATGGGGGCGGCCCGCGCCCCCCGGGCGACCACCTTCCACTCCTTCTCCTACGCCCTCGTCCGCGCCCATCAGGACAGCGAACTGTTCGCCGAGCCGCTGCGGCTGCTGTCCGGCCCCGAGCAGGACGTCACCGTCCGCGAACTGCTCGCCGGCGAGATCGACCTGGAGAAGCTCGGCCTCGCGCACGTGCGCTGGCCGGACGAGCTGCGCGCCTGCCTGACCACGCGCGGCTTCGCCGACGAGGTCCGTGCCGTCCTCGCCCGCAGCCGGGAACTCGGACTCGGGCCCGACGCCCTGGACGCCTTCGCCCGCCGCATCGGCCGCCCCGACTGGCGCGCGGCGGCCGCGTTCCTCGCCGAGTACCTCGACGTTCTCGACCTGCAGGGCGTCCTCGACTACGCCGAACTGGTCCACCGCGCGGTGCTCCTCGCCAGCCGCCCCGAGGTCGCCCGCGAGCTGGCCGCCCGCTACGACGCCGTGTACGTCGACGAGTACCAGGACACCGACCCGGCGCAGGTACGGCTGCTGCACGCGCTCGCCGGCGGCGGACGCGACCTCGTGGCCTTCGGCGACCCCGACCAGTCGATCTACGCCTTCCGGGGCGCCGACGTGAACGGCATCCTCGACTTCCCGCACGCCTTCCCGCGCGCGGACGGCCGCCCCGCTCCCGTCGCGGTGCTGCGCACCTCCCGCCGCTCCGGCGCGGGCCTGCTCGCCGCCACCCGGCTCATCACCCAGCGGATGCCGCTGACCCGGCTGCCCGCCGAGAAGGTGCGGGCCCACCGTGAGCTGACGCCGGTGCGCGACGGCGGTCGCGTCGAGGTGTACACGTACCCGACGTCCGGTACGGAACTGGACAACATCGCCGACATCCTGCGCCGCGCTCATCTGGAGGACGGCGTCCCCTGGCGCGACATGGCCGTCCTGGTGCGCGCGGGCGCGCGGACCATCCCGGCGGTCCGCCGCGCCCTGACCGCCGCGGGCGTCCCGCTGGACATCGACGGCGACGACCTGCCCCTGCGCCACGAACCGGCCGTGGCGCCCCTGCTGACGGCCCTGCGGGCGGTGGCCACGGCGGAGGCGCACACGGGAGCCGACGGGGCTGATGGAGCGCAGGGTGCCGACGGAGCTGATGGAGCGCAGGGTGCCGACGAGGCCGACGGAGCTGACGGGGCCGACGTTGCGGAGGTCACCGGCGACGCGGCGATCGGGATCGTCGCACCCGGGGCGGAAGCCACCGCCCACGAAGCGGACGGCGCCGACCCCGAGGAGGCCGGCGCCGCGCGCCGCCCCACCCCCTGCTGGCTCGACACCGACACCGCCCTCACCCTGCTCGCCTCCCCGCTCGCCGGTATGGACGCCGCCGACCTGCGCCGCCTCGGGCGCGCCCTGCGTGAGGAGGAGCGCGCCGCCGGCAACCCGCTGCCGCCGCCCTCCGACGACCTGCTCGCCCGCGCCCTCGCCGAGCCGGAACGCCTCGCCGTGCACGACCCGACGTACGCGCGTGGCGCCCAGCGCCTCGGCGCGCTGCTGCGCAAGGCGCGTGAGCGCCTGGCCTCAGGCGGAACGACCGAAGAGGCCCTGTGGGACCTGTGGGAGGGCACGCCGTGGCCCGGGCGCCTGGAGCGGGCCGCCCGGCGCGGCGGCGCGGCCGGCCGCAACGCCGACCGCGACCTGGACGCGGTGTGCGCGCTGTTCGCGACGGCCGCCCGCGCGGAGGAGCGCACCGGCGGACGGGGCGCGCTGAACTTCCTCGAACAGATCGAGGCGGAGGACATCGCCGCCGACACCCTCACCCGGCGCGCGGTGCGCACGGACGCCGTCCGGCTGATGACCGCGCACCGCTCCAAGGGCCTGGAGTGGCGCCTGGTCGTCGTCGCGGGCGTCCAGGAGGGCCTGTGGCCGGACCTGCGCCGCCGCGGCTCCCTGCTGGAGGCCGACCGCATCGGCCGCGACGGTCTCGCCCAGCCCCTCACCCCGGCCGCCCTGCTCGCCGAGGAGCGCCGCCTGTTCTACGTCGCCGCCACACGCGCGCGTGAACGCCTCGTCGTCACCGCGGTGAAGGCCCCCGCCGACGACGGCGACCAGCCCTCCCGCTTCCTGGCCGAACTCGGCGTCGAGCCGAAGGACGTCACGGGCCGCCCGCGCCGCCCGTTGTCGGTCGCCGCCCTGGTCGCCGAGCTACGCGCCACCACCGTCGACCCGCGGGCCTCGGACGCCCTGAGGGAGGCCGCCGCCCGGCGCCTGGCCCGCCTCGCCGCGCTCGCCGACGAGGACGGCCGCCCCCTGGTGCCGTCCGCGCACCCCTACCGCTGGTGGGGCATGTGGGACCCCACCGAGTCCAAGGTGCCGCTGCGCGACCGCGACCAGCCCGTCGTGCTGTCCGGCAGCGCCCTGGACCAGCTCGCCAACACCTGCGCCCTGCAGTGGTTCCTGGGCCGCGAGGTCAAGGCCGACGCCCCCGCGACCGCCGCCCAGGGCTTCGGCAACGTCGTCCACGTCCTCGCCGACGAGGTCGCCTCCGGGCACACCCCGGCCGACCTCGCCGTGCTGATGGAACGCCTGGAGACGGTGTGGAACGCGCTCGCCTTCGACGCGCCCTGGAAGTCGCAGCAGGAGAAGGACAACGCGCGCGTGGCGCTGGAGCGGTTCCTGCAGTGGCACGTCATGGACCGCGGCGGCCGCACCCCGGTGGCCAGCGAGCACGACTTCGACGTCACCCTGGAGGCGGGCGAGTACGCGGTGCGCATCCGGGGCCAGATGGACCGCGTCGAGGCCGACGCGGACGGCCGGGCCTACGTCGTCGACTTCAAGACCGGCAAGCAGGCCCCCAGCTCCGCCGAGGTGACCCGCCACCCGCAGCTCGCCGTCTACCAGCTGGCCGTCCGCGAGGGCGCCGTCGACGAGGCCTTCGACGGGGCGCGCCCCGAGCCGGGCGGCGCGGAGCTGGTCCAGCTGCGGCAGGGCGCCGCGCAACGCGACGGCGGCGAGACGCTGCCCAAGGTGCAGGCGCAGGAGCCGCTGGAGGGGGAGTGGGTCGGCGACCTGCTGGCCACAGCGGCCGGCAAGGTGCTCGACGAACGGTTCGCGCCGACCGCGGGCCAGCACTGCACGCACTGCGCGTTCCGGGCCTCGTGCAGTGCGCGGCCGGAGGGCCGGCACGTCGTCGAGTGAGCGGCGTGACCTACCGCACCTCCCCTGCTGACCTGCGCTTCTCCTGCCCCGGAAGGTGAGGTGGCACTCCGCTGTCAGTGGCCGCCGCTAGCCTCTTCCGAGTGTCCGCACGCATCACCGACCCCGAGCAGCTCAAAGAGCTCCTCGGCATCCCCTTCACCCCGGAGCAGACGGCCTGCATCACCGCGCCGCCCGCCCCGCAGGTGATCGTGGCCGGCGCCGGGTCCGGCAAGACGACGGTGATGGCGGCGCGCGTGGTGTGGCTGGTCGGCACCGGTCAGGTCGCCCCCGAACAGGTCCTGGGCCTGACGTTCACCAACAAGGCCGCCGGCGAACTCGCCGACCGCGTCCGCAAGGCGCTGATCAAGGCCGGCGTCACCGACCCCGACCTCATCGACCCGGACAACCCCCCCGGCGAGCCGGTGATCTCCACCTACCACGCGTTCGCCGGCCGCCTGCTGACCGACCACGGCCTGCGCCTCGGCCTGGAGCCCACCTCCCGGCTGCTCGCCGACGCCAGCCGCTTCCAGCTCGCCGCGCGCGTGCTGCGCGAGGCACCCGGCCCCTACCCCGCGCTCACCCGCTCCTTCCCCGACCTGGTCAGCGACCTGCTCGTCCTCGACGCCGAACTCGCCGAACACCTCGTGCGCCCCGAGGCACTGCGCGCCCACGACGCCGAGCTGCTGCTCACCCTGCGGGCCGCCAAGCTCTCCAACGCCGACCTGCGCAAGGTCCCCGAGACCGCCGCCGCCCGCCGGGAACTGACCGACCTGGTCCGGCGCTACCGCAGCGCCAAACGCGAACGGGACCTGCTCGACTTCGGTGACCAGATCGCGCTGGCCGCACAGCTCGGCGAGCTGCCCGAGGTGGGCCGCGTGCTGCGTGAGGAGTTCCGCGTGGTGCTCCTCGACGAGTACCAGGACACCTCCGTCGCCCAGCGCGTGATGCTCGCCGGCCTCTTCGGCGGCGGCACCGGGCACCCGGTCACCGCCGTCGGCGACCCCTGCCAGGCCATCTACGGCTGGCGTGGCGCCTCCGTCGCCAACCTCGACGACTTCCCCGAGCACTTCTCGCGCGCCGACGGCCGCCCCGCCACCCGGCAGGCGCTCAGCGAGAACCGCCGCAGCGGCGGCCGCCTCCTCGACCTGGCCAACCACCTCGCCGAGCCACTGCGCGCGATGCACGCGGGCGTGCAGGCCCTGCGTCCCGCGCCGGGAGCCGAACGCGACGGCATGGTCCGCTGCGCCCTGCTGCCCACCCACGCCGAGGAGATCGACTGGATCGCCGAGTCGATCGCCCACCTCGTGCGCACCGGCACCCCGCCCGGCGAGATCGCCGTCCTGTGCCGCACGGCGAACGACTTCGCCGAGATCCAGGGCGCCCTCGTCGCGCGGGACGTCCCTGTCGAGGTCGTCGGCCTGTCCGGTCTGCTGCACCTGCCCGAGGTCGCCGACCTGGTCGCCGTGTGCGAGGTCCTCCAGGACCCCGGCGCCAACGCCGCCCTGGTGCGTCTGCTCACCGGCCCGCGCTGGCGCATCGGCGCCCGCGACCTGGCGCTGCTGGGCCGCCGGGCCCGGCTGCTGGTGTCCCACACGCGCGTGGCCGACGGCGACGACCCGGACCGGCGCCTCGCCGAAGCGGTCGAGGGAGTGGACCCGGCGGAGGTGATATCGCTCGCGGACGCCCTCGACACCTTCCTGGAGACGCCCCTGGCGGAGGGTGACGACGGGCTGCCGTTCTCGCCGGACGCGCGCGTGCGCTTCGCCCGCCTCGCCGCCGAACTGCGCGACCTGCGCCGCTCCCTGTCCGACCCGCTCATGGACGTCCTGCACCGGGTCCTCGCCGTCACCGGCCTGGAGGTCGAGCTGTCGGCGTCCCCGCACGCGCTGGCCGCCCGCCGCCGCGAGACGCTGTCCAACTTCCTCGACGTCGCCGCGTCCTTCGCCGCCAACGACAGCGAGGCCACCCTGCTGGCGTTCCTCGGCTTCCTGCGCACCGCCGCCCAGTACGAAAAGGGCCTCGACAACGCGCTGCCCGGCGGGGAGGACACCGTCAAGGTGCTCACCGCGCACAAGTCCAAGGGCCTGGAGTGGGACGTCGTCGCCGTCCCCGGCCTGGTCACCGGCACCTTCCCCAGCGGGCAGGGGCGCGAGAAGTGGACCGCGCAGGCCAAGGTGGTGCCGCACGTTCTGCGCGGAGACGCCGACACCCTGCCCGACGTGCAGGCGTGGGACGCGCGCGGCATGAAGGCCTTCCACGAGGCCATGAAGGACCACCAGCACACCGAGGAACTCCGCCTCGGCTACGTCACCTTCACCCGCCCCCGCTCCCTGCTGCTCGGCTCCGGCCACTGGTGGGGGCCCAGCCAGAAGAAGCCGCGCGGCCCGTCCGACTTCCTGCTCGCCCTGTACGAGCACTGCGTCGCCGGGCACGGCGAGATCGAGGCCTGGGCCGACGAGCCCGAGGAGGGCGCGGAGAACCCCGCCCTGCACCGGGCCGGGGCGGAGCAGGCCTGGCCGCTGCCCCTGGACGAGGCCGCCCTCGCCCGCCGCCGGGCCGCCGCCGAGACGGTCCTCGCCCACCTCGACGCGCTCGCCGCCGGTGACACCACGGCGACGCACGACCCGGACACGTTCGGCGACCCGGACTGGCCGCCGCCACCCGAGGACGACGAGCCGCCGTACGACGAGCTGTCCCATGAGGAGCCGCCCTACGACGCGCTGTCCCACGAGGAGCCGCCGTACGACGAACCCGACCCGTTCGCGGACGGCCCGGACCGGGACACCTGGCCGGCCGAGCGCCCGACGGTGCCCCACCAGGCCACAGCGCCCGAGCCCGCCGTCACCCGGCCCCGCGCCGACGAGCCGGACCCCCTCGCTCCCGGCGGCCCCCTCACCCCCGAGGAGGCCCGCGTCATCGCCTCCTGGGACCGCGACCTCGACGCCCTCACCGGTGAGCTCCTGCGCGCCCGCGAGGCCGTCACGGACGTACCCCTGCCTGCGTCGCTGACCGCCTCGCAACTGCTGCGCCTGGCGGCCGACCCGGACGGCTTCGCGCAGGAGCTGGCGCGCCCGATGCCGCGTCCGCCGCAGCCGGCCGCCCGCCGGGGCACCCGCTTCCACGCGTGGGTGGAGGCCCGCTTCGAAGCGCTGAAGCTGCCCCTGCTGGAGCCGGACGAGCTGCCCGGAAGCGACGCCGAGATCGCCGACGAACACGACCTGGAGTCCCTCAAGGACGCCTTCGAACGCACCGAGTACGCCCACCGCACCCCCTACCGCGTGGAGGCGCCCTTCCAGCTGTCCCTCGCCGGACGCGTGATCCGCGGCCGCATCGACGCCGTCTACCGCGACGGCGACGGGGACGACGCGACGTACGAGATCGTCGACTGGAAGACCAGCCGCCACCGCGACGCGGACCCGCTCCAGCTCGCCGTCTACCGGCTGGCCTGGGCCGAGCAGCAGGGCGTCGATGTGGGATCGGTCACGGCGGCGTTCGTGTACGTGCGCACCGGGCAGGTCGTGCGACCGGACGATCTGCCCGACCGCGCCGCGCTGGAGCGGCTCCTCACTCAGGAACCTGCCACCGGGGCCACAACGCGCACGTGAAGGTGTGACGAACCGCCCAACCAGGATGTCAGCGGGTGCCGATAGGCTCGTGACCATGAGCCAGACCCCGGACAGCGCCGTCCGCCAGTACATCGAGCAGCATCGCGCCGCCTTCCTCGACGACCTGTCCGCGTGGCTGCGCATCCCGTCCGTGTCGGCCCAGCCCGACCACGCGCCCGATGTACGCCGCAGCGCCGACTGGCTCGCCGCCAAGCTGACGGAGACCGGCTTCCCGACCGCCGAGGTCTGGCCGACCCCCGGAGCGCCCGCCGTCTTCGCCGAGTGGCCCTGCGACGACCCCGAGGCGCCCACGGTCCTCGTCTACGGCCACCACGACGTGCAGCCCGCCGCCCGCGAGGACGGCTGGGACAGCGAGCCGTTCGAGCCGGTCGTGCGCCACGGCCGCCTGTACGCGCGTGGCGCCGCCGACGACAAGGGCCAGGTCTTCTTCCACACCCTCGGGGTGCGCGCCCACCTGGCCGCGACCGGCCGCACCGCCCCGGCCGTCCACCTCAAGCTGCTGATCGAGGGCGAGGAGGAGTCCGGCTCGCCGCACTTCCGCGCCCTGGTCGAGGAGCGCGCCGGCCGGCTCGCCGCCGACGCCGTGATCGTCTCCGACACCGGCATGTGGGCCGAGGACACCCCGACCGTGTGCACCGGCATGCGCGGCCTCGCCGAGTGCGAGATCCGCCTGTACGGCCCGGACCAGGACATCCACTCCGGCTCGTTCGGCGGTGCCGTGCCCAACCCGGCCACCGCCGCCGCCCGCCTGGTCGCCGCCCTGCACGACGAGCACGCACGCGTGGCGATCCCCGGCTTCTACGACGGCGTCGTCGAGCTGACCGACCGCGAGCGCGAACTGTTCGCCGAGCTGCCCTTCGACGAGCAGCGCTGGCTGGGCACGGCCAAGTCGTACGCCGGCCACGGCGAGGCGGGCTACTCCACCCTGGAGCGCGTCTGGGCCCGCCCGACCGCCGAGGTCAACGGCATCGGCGGCGGCTACCAGGGCCCCGGCAGCAAGACGATCATCCCGTCCTCGGCCATGGTGAAACTCTCCTTCCGGATGGTCGCGGGCCAGGACCCCGCCCACATCGAGAAGGTGGTCCGCGCCTGGGCCGCCGACCAGGTGCCGGCCGGGATCCGCCAGGAGATCACCTTCGGCGCCGCCACGCGCCCGTGCCTGACCCCGCTGGACCACCCGGCGCTGCAGTCCGTCGTACGCGCCATGGGCCGCGCCTTCGAGCAGCCCGTCCGCTTCACCCGCGAGGGCGGCTCCGGACCGGCCGCCGACCTTCAGGAAGTCCTCGGCGCCCCGGTGCTGTTCCTCGGCATCTCCGTCCCGTCCGACGGCTGGCACGCCCCGAACGAGAAGGTCGAGCTGGACCTGCTCCTCAAAGGCGTCGAAACCAGCGCGTACCTGTGGGCCGAGCTCGCGGACGGCCTGCGCGATGCGCCCTGACTCCGACGCACCCGACCGGGCGCCCTCGCGCCCGGGGCACACTGTAAGGACCGCCCGCCGAGCCCGCCCGGACCCGGTCGCCGCATGCCGTACCAGCCGCTGAACCACCCGCCGACCCAAACCGTTCCACCGGGGGAGTTGGAAGCACCCGTGACCACCTGGACCGACCGCACCGCCGACCGACCCATCTCGCTCACCGCGCCCAGCGGCATCGACCGGGCCGCCCACCACCGGCTCGACGAGGCCTGGCTCGCGGCGGCGTGGAGCCACCCCTCGACGCGCTGTTTCGTGGTCTCCGGCGGCCAGGTCCTCATCGACGAGACGCCCGACGGGCGCACCGAGCTCGTCATGACGCCCTCGTTCGAGGCTCCCCTCACCGAGGCCCACCGCTATTTCCTCGGCATCGACGAGGACGGCGTCAGCTACTTCGCCCTGCAGAAGGACGCGCTGCCCGGGAGGATCGACCAGTCCGCGCGCCCGGCCGGCCTGCGCGAGGCCGGGCTGCTGCTCTCCCCGCGCGACGCGGGCCTGATGGTGCACGCCGTCGGCCTGGAGAACTGGCAGCGCACCCACCGCTTCTGCTCGCGCTGCGGCGAGCGCACGGTCATCGCGGCCGCCGGGCACATCCGCCGCTGCCAGGCCTGCGGCGCCGAGCACTACCCGCGCACCGACCCGGCCGTGATCATGGCGGTCACCGACGAGGAGGACCGCATCCTGCTCGGCCGGCAGGTGCACTGGCCCGAGGGCCGCTTCTCCACACTGGCCGGCTTCGTCGAGCCCGGCGAGTCCATAGAGCACGCCGTGCGCCGTGAGGTCCACGAGGAGGTCGGCGTCAGCGTCGGGCCCGTGGAGTACGTCGCCAGCCAGCCCTGGCCGTTCCCGTCCAGCCTGATGCTCGGCTTCATGGCCCGCGCCACCTCGACCGCCATCGAAGTCGACGGCGACGAGATCCACGAGGCCCGCTGGTTCTCCCGCGACGAGCTGTCGGCCGCCTTCGATGCGGGCGAGGTCATGCCCCCTTACGGCATCTCCATCGCCGCCCGCCTGATCGAGCTGTGGTACGGCAGGCCGCTGCCGACGCGGAGCGTGTGACGCACGACCGGCATGACGAAAGGGGTGGCCGTCCCGCACCGGGACAGCCACCCCTTTCGTGTGTCGTCGCTACCGCGCGACGGACCGCTTACGCGCCGATCTTCTGCTTCACCTGCGCCAGCGACGGGTTCGTCAGCGTCGAACCGTCCGGGAAGAGCACCGTCGGCACCGTCTGGTTTCCGCCATTCGCCTTCTCCACGAAGGCCGCGGACTCCGGGTCCTGCTCGATGTTGATCTCGGTGTACGCGATGCCCTCGCGCTCCAGCTGGCTCTTCAGCCGGCGGCAGTAGCCGCACCAGGTGGTGCTGTACATCGTCACAGTGCCCAGCATGTCGTCGTGCTCCTTCGGCGGCTCGGGATCAGGTGCTCGCTGAGAGGAGAACGTACGTGAATGGGCCACCATTCCCACGACCGGTATCGACGCGAGGGTGACCCCGGTCGCACCGGCCGGCGTGACACCTGTCGCATTAATAGGATCGCGGGCCCTCCCTGTGGACAACCGCCGCTTCCGTCCCGGACGACCTGGCAGCATGGCCATGTGACAGCAGCAACGCACTCCTCCCTCTTCCCGCAGGCACCGGACTCGGCCGACGCGGTGCTCGAAGGGCTCGACCCGGAGCAGCGCGAGGTGGCGACCTCCCTGCACGGGCCGGTGTGCGTGCTGGCGGGAGCCGGGA
Source organism: Streptomyces sp. NPDC097129 (assembly GCF_055668065.1). NCBI lineage: Bacteria > Bacillati > Actinomycetota > Actinomycetes > Kitasatosporales > Streptomycetaceae > Streptomyces > Streptomyces sp. NPDC097129. The sequence continues at coordinate 248,228 of NZ_JBVOQE010000004.1, forward strand.
CGGGCAAGACGCGGGCGATCACCCACCGCATCGCCTACGGAGTGCGGGCCGGCATCCTCCAGCCGTCCAGCGTGCTCGCCGTCACCTTCACCAACCGGGCCGCGGGAGAGATGCGCGGCCGGCTCCGCCAGCTCGGCGCGCAGGGCGTGCAGGCGCGCACGTTCCACTCAGCCGCCCTGCGGCAGCTGCAGTACTTCTGGCCGAAAGCGATCGGTGGCTCCATGCCCCGGCTCGTCGACCGCAAGATCCAGCTCGTCGCCGACGCGGCGGCCGCCTGCCGCCTCCGCCTCGACCGCGGCGAGCTGCGCGACGCCACCGCCGAGATCGAGTGGTCCAAGGTCACCCAGACCGTCCCCGCCGACTACGCGCTCGCCGCCGCCAAGGCCGGCCGTGACACGCCTCGCGACCCGGCCGAGATCGCCCAGCTGTACGCCGCCTACGAGGACCTCAAACGGCAGCGCGCCCTGATCGACTTCGAGGACGTGCTGCTGCTGACCGTCGCCGTCCTGCAGGACCGGCACGACATCGCCGAGCAGGTCCGCGCCCAGTACCAGCACTTCGTCGTCGACGAGTACCAGGACGTCAGCCCCCTTCAGCAGCGCCTGCTGGAGCTGTGGCTCGGCGAGCGGGACTCCCTGTGCGTCGTCGGCGACGCCAGCCAGACCATCTACTCCTTCACCGGCGCCACCCCCGACCACCTGCTCGACTTCCGTACGCGCCACCCCGGGGCCACCGTGGTCAAGCTGGTGCGCGACTACCGCTCCACCCCGCAGATCGTCCACCTCGCCAACGGCCTGCTCGCCCAGGCCAGCGGCCGCGCCGCCGACCACCGCCTGGAACTGGTCTCCCAGCGGGCGCCGGGCCAGGAGCCGGCCTTCACCGAGTACAGCGACGAGCCCGCCGAGGCCGAGGGCTGCGCACGCCGCATCCGCGAGCTGCTCGACGCCGGCGTCCCGGCGAGCGAGATCGCCGTCCTGTTCCGCACCAACGCCCAGTCCGAGACCTACGAACAGGCCCTCGCCGACGCGGGCGTGCCCTACCAGCTGCGCGGGGCCGAGCGGTTCTTCGACCGGCCCGAGGTGCGCAAGGCGGGCATGGCCCTGCGCGGCGCCGCCCGCTTCGGCGGGAACGACTCCGCCCTCGACGAGGCCGTCGACCTGCCCTCCCAGGTGCGGGCCGTGCTCTCCGGCGAGGGCTGGACGCCGCACCCCCCGGCCGGCTCCGGCGCGGTCCGCGAGCGCTGGGAGTCGCTGGCCGCCCTGGTCCGCCTCGCCCAGGACTTCGCCGCCGCCAGCTCCGGCGCCACTCTCGCCGACCTCGTCGCCGAACTGGACGAGCGGGCCAACGCCCAGCACGCCCCGACCGTGCAGGGCGTCACGCTCGCCTCCCTGCACTCCGCGAAGGGCCTGGAGTGGGACGCCGTGTTCCTGGTCGGCGTCGCCGAGGGCATGATGCCGATCACCTACGCGCGCACCGACGAGCAGATCGAGGAGGAGCGCCGGCTGCTCTACGTCGGCGTCACCCGCGCACGCGAGCGGCTGTACGTCTCCTGGGCACTGTCCCGTTCGCCCGGCGGGCGTCCCAGCCGGCGCCCCAGCCGGTTCCTGAGCGGACTGCGCCCCGGCTCCTTGGGCGCCGCCGGCCGTGGCGGCGCCGGAGGCGCGGGCGGCGTGGAGCGCGGCTTCGGCAGCAGCGGCGGCCGTACGGCCGCCGAGCCCGCCGCCCCGCGGCGCAGAGTGCGCACCCCGGCCCGCTGCCGGGTCTGCGGGCGCACCCTCACCGACGCCGGTGAGATGAAACTGATGCGCTGCGAGGACTGCCCCTCCGACATGGACGAGGGCCTGTACGAGCGGCTGCGTGACTGGCGCGCGGAACAGGCCCGGCTCAGCGGCCAGCCGGCGTTCTGCGTCTTCACCGACCGCACGCTGATGGCGATCGCGGAAGCCGAGCCCGACGACGAGCGGGAGCTGTCGCGCATCCCCGGCGTGGGCGCCCGCAAGTTGGGCCGCTACGGCGCCGACGTCCTGGCCATCTGCGCAGGCCGCGACCCGGGTGAGCGCGGTGCGGGAGAAGAGATCGTCGACTGATGAGAACTCGTCGAAAAAATAGTTTGCGCATGCCCCAGCCATCCCCATAGGTTCTTAGGCACGGGAACAGCGGCCTTCTCAAAGGCCCTGACGCCGTGTTGTACTTGCATATCCGTTGGACTGGTTCATCCCAGTCCTTGAGACGCCGAGAGGAGGCGAGCCCAGTGATCAGCATCAACGCCCACTACACCAGCACCACGGCCAAAATGACCGATCCGTCGGCCGTCTCCCTGTGCATGCTCGGCGCCTCGAACCAGGGCACCGGTCTGTCCGGCATCTCCGCCGTTCGTCCGGCGTCCTCCGTTGCCCCCGCGGGTCTTGTTGTCCGCGAGCGCAATGAGCGACCGACCAAGGCACTGGAAGCGGCAGTAGCGGCACAGGCGCAGGCCTATGCCTTTACGGCGACCGGTGCCGGATTCCGGAAGCAGACGACGCAGCACCACCTGATGTGGGCCTTCCGTGGGCCAGAACCCTGGAGTGATCCAGCCTGATTCGATCAGGCCGGCGCCTTCAGGGCCGCGGAACCCCATCCGGGATCCGCGGCCCTTCTGTTTGCCCCGAACGGGGACGGCAGAGCGAAGGGGCCTCGGGACAAGAAAAGAACCCGGTACCAGCCGCCACCCGGCCAACAGGCCGGAACGACCAGACGAGGAAGACGAACCGTGCAACTCGAAGCGCACGCCCCGTCCGTACCGCCTTCCGACACGATCCCCAAGCCCGGCTCCACGGAGGACCCCGCCTTGACCCCCCTCACTGCGCTCACCGCGCTCGACGACGCCATCGAGAACCTCGGCGTACCCGTCCCGTGCCGTTCCTACGACCCGGAGGTCTTCTTCGCCGAGTCGCCCGCGGACGTGGAGTACGCCAAGTCCCTGTGCCGCACCTGCCCGCTGATGGAGGCCTGCCTCGCCGGCGCCAAGGAGCGGCGTGAGCCCTGGGGCGTCTGGGGTGGCGAACTGTTCGTGCAGGGTGTCGTCGTCGCCCGGAAGCGGCCGCGTGGCCGCCCGCGCAAGAACCCGGTCACCGCATGAACACCATCGCAGGAACAATCGACCGTCCCCTCACGCACGACCCCCAGAAGCAGGCCCCGATGAAGCCGTCCACCAGCGAGCCCACCGGCTCCGCGATCGAAGACGTCACCACCACCGGCGCGACCGACTCGCGTCAGAACAGGACCCGAGAGATGCAACTCATCCCAGAAGCCATGGCCCGTGCGCATATGCACGAGCGGCTGCAGGAGGCCGAGCGGGACCGTCAGGCCGTGCGCCTTGCGGCCGCCCAGCGGATGCAGCGCCGGGCCGAGCGCGCCTCGCTGCGTGCCCGCCGCGCGCTCGCCATGGCGGTCATGCACTGACGCGGTCGCGGACAGGCATGGTCACGCATTGACGCGGTCATGCACTGATTCGGCACCGCTGAGGTGACGCCCTCGCGCTCCTGACAGCAGCGGCCTCCCGCACCGGGAGGCGTGGCTCCCACCGGGGGCCGGTCCGTCCAAATGGGCCGGCCCCCGCGGGCGTTGTACCCGGCGATCATCCGGACCGGGCGTTATCGTCGCCGGATGACGAGCCTTCCCGGCAGCGGTGACACGGGCGGCGGCGAGGGCGACGGGTCCCCGGCGGAGCCCCGGCCTGCGGTGTGCGCCCGCTGCGGCGCCACGGCTACCGAACCGCAGCCCGTCACCTGGACCTTCTCCATGGAGAACGGCGTCCGCACCTACTTCTGCGACGCCTGCTCCCGGGAGAACCTCCGCGCCATCGAGGGCCGCCTGGACTCGTCCTGGTGGTGACCGTCCTGGTGACAACCGTCCCGGTGGGGACGGGCCCCGCCCGGCGGTGACCCCCGACGCACGCCCCCTACGCCTGCGCCGCCGGCTTCTCCTCGGCCGTGGTGTCGTCCGGTACGAAGCCCGGCAGCCACTCCTCCAGCTCGTCGCGCATCCGGACCGTCGCGCCGAGCTGGCACAGCACGCCGATGGTGCTCAGCGTCACCCGGTGTATCAGCAGATAGGCCGGCGGGAGGTTGAGCCGCTTGCCCAGCTGGTACGCGGGGGAGCGCGGGTCGGCGACCCGGGCGGCCTGGCTGCGCATCCAGCCACGGCTGAAGGTGAACTCCTCCACCCGGGCCGGTTCGATGATCGGCAGCAGATAGTCCATGACGGCGTCCGGGTCGAGGTCGATGGACTCCTTGACGAACCCCTCCGCGCACAGCAGCTCGTAGACCGCCTCGGCCTCACCGTCGAGCGTCATCCGCAGGGATTCGCCGATCGGCGTGGGCAGTCCGCCCGGCAGCCGGTCGACGGTGCCGAAGTCCAGCACGCCCAGGCGCCAGTCGTCCTCACCGTCCGGACCGCCGGGCAGCAGCCGGAAGTTGCCCGGGTGCGGGTCGGCGTGCAGCAGACCGGTGCGGGCGGGGCCCGAGAACAGGAAGCGGGTCAGTAGTTGCCCGGCGCGGTCCCGCTGCTCCTGTGTGCCGTCGGCGATCACCTCGGACAGCGGGATGCCGTCCATCCACTCGGTGACCAGGACCTGCTCGCACTGGTGGACCACGGCCGGCACGACCACGTCCGGATCGCCGGCGAACTCCTCCGCGTGTGCCTGCTGGGCCTGCGCCTCCAGCCCGTAGTCCAGCTCCTCCGAGACGCGGTCCCTCAACTCCGTGATCAGCGGCTTGATGTCCATGCCGGGCACGAGCGGACCGAGCAGCCTGGCGAACCGGCTCAGTTGGTTCAGGTCGGACAGCAGTGCCTCGCCGGCGCCCGGGTACTGCACCTTGACCGCGACCTCGCGGCCGTCGTGCCACACGCCCCGGTGGACCTGGCCGATCGAGGCCGCCGCGGCGGGCTTGTCCTCGAACTCCTCGAACAGCTCATGCCAGTCATCACCGAGCCGCTCGCGCAGTACGGCGTGCACCGTGCGGGTCGGCATGGGCGGCGCCGCGTCCTGCAGCTTGGTCAGGGCGGCACGGTAGGGCCCGGCGATCTCCTCGGGCAGCGCCGACTCGAAGACGGACATCGCCTGCCCGAACTTCATCGCGCCGCCCTTCAGCTCGCCGAGCACCTTGAAGAGCTGCTCCGCTGTGCGCTGCTGCAGTTCGCGGCCGACGATCTCCGCGGATTCGCCCACGATCCTCTTGCCCAGCCCCCAGGTCGCCCGGCCCGCGAAGCCGAGCGGGAGCGCGGCGAGCTTGGCGGTCCGGGTGACCGCCTTCCGAGGAAGATCAGACATGCGCCCTCCAAGTCCCAGCCGGCCGTGCCGCGCGTGCCTGACGGCGTACCCGGGTCGACGACCGTTGCACAGCCATTGTCTCGTGTGCCGCCGCGTCCTCTAAGGCCCGTTCCCCTTCGGCTTTCGCCGGGCTTCGCCGGACCGCGGCGCAGGGGCACTCCGGGTGAGGCCACACCGGTCGCGCGTGCCACTGCAGCCCCGGCAGGGATACCTCCCAGCGAGTGTCCGCCGCGGCGGTGGAGCGGCGGTCGAGGAAGGCGAGCGCGTGCGCCGCGGCCAGCCCGGCGACCGTGGTGGCCAGGGTGAGGTCGCAGGGCCGGACGGGACGCTGCCGTCCGGAGCGCCACTGGGCGATCATGCGGGGCCAGGCCGCGTCCCGGTCGGTACGGTCCCGGTCCAGACAGCCCGCGCAGGCGCTCTCGCCGGGCAGGACGAGGGGACCGACCACACCGGTCGCCTCCACGACGCCCGCGTACAGATGAGGGGTGCCGGAGGTGACGAGCGCGTCCGTCGCGGACGGGGCGGGCGCGTGGACGGCGACGTCGTCGCGCGGGGCGACGATCACCAGCGACAGCACCGGTTCGTCGTCCTGGAGGCGGGAGCGCGGGCTGCGGCGCGGTGGCCGGCCGGGGGCGGCGCGGCGTGCGGCGCGGCGTGCGGCCTCGTCCCGGCGCTCGCCGACCGCTTCCGCGGGCAGCCCGCCGGGCGCGACGTCCCAGGGCTCGACCCGGCCGGTGTCGCGGACGTCGACCTCGCCGACGCCGGCGGCGGACAGCAGCGCGGCCACGGCCGATCCCACCCGCCCGGCTCCGCGCACCTGCACCCGGAGACTGCGGCGGGCGGCGAGCAGGGAGATCGCCTCGCCCGGTTCGGACGTGGTCAGCGACAGCGACTCCAGGTCCGGCCGCAGCCGGTCGAGGACGTCCTTCTTCTCGCGCAGCGCCGCCGCGTCCTGGCCGCCGCCGCGCGCGTCGTCGAGCAGTCCGGCCCGCGCGAGCCGCTCCACCAGCCGGTCGACATGGCCGTCGGGCAGGTCCATGCGAGGGCCCTGCTCCCGCAGCAGCGGCAGCCCGCGGGTGCCGTCGAGCAGTTCGAGGAAGCTGCCCGTCGCCGTGTCCACCGGGCCCAGCGTCATCGCGTGCGCCGGTGTCATCCCGAACTGCACGGTGTTCAGATCGCGCCAGCCGCGCCGCAGCGCGGGTTTCACCACTGGATGCATGACAGGCCCCCGTAGCCCGAGAAGGTCGGCAAAAGGCCGGGGCAGGGCGCCCCGGTGCCGGCGGAGCGGGGGCGTGGGGGCGTCCTCGCTCCGCCGGCACATGCCAGCTTGCCCGGCCCCACGGATCGGCGCCGAAAGTTATCCACAGGGGCAGGGATTCGTCGTACTGGTCGTACGGATCAATCCGGCACATCGGCGTACAGGCCGGTCGTACTAATCCGGCGCTCGGTGGGGCACGGGAACAGAACCGTTCCGGAGCCGGGACTTCCGCCGTGTGCAGAGGGTAACGTCGGGGCGTGTCCGCCGATCCCCTGCACCGCGCCGGAGCGCCACAGCGCAGCACGACGAGCCCGCCGACCGCCGGCTCGGGGACCAGCGCGATCGAGGTGCGCCGAAGCAGCCGCCGACGCCGGACGGTCTCCGCCTACCGCGAGGGCGACCGCACCATCGTGCTCATCCCCGCCCGGATGTCCGAGGCGGAGGAGCGGCGCTGGGTCACCGTCATGCTCGACAAGCTGGCCGCCCAGGAGAGCAAGCGGAAGCTGGGCGACAGCGAGCTGGCCGAGCGCGCCGAGCACCTGTCGGCGCAGTACTTCGGGGGGCGCGCCCGCCCCACCTCCGTGCGCTGGGTCACCAACCAGAACACCCGCTGGGGCTCCTGCACGCCCGCAGAGGGCAGCATCCGCCTGTCGCACCGGCTGCAGGGGATGCCGGAGTACGTCGTCGACTACGTCCTGCTGCACGAGCTGGCCCATCTGCTGGTGCCGGGGCACGGCCCGGACTTCTGGCGGCTGCTGGACGCCTATCCGCGCACCGAGCGGGCCCGGGGCTACCTCGAGGGCGTGGTCGCTGCCGACCGGCTGCCGCACGTGCCCGGCGCGCGCGGAGAGTGATCGCGCCGACCGTTCGTGCTGCAGCGCGGCGGCCGTTGTGTAGCGGCTCTGTACCGGCCTCGGCCGATGTCCGGGTTTGCCGTTAGCCTGGCGCGACGCACTCGCATTCGGGATGGGGGACGGTCGTAACGCATGCCCAGGGAATTCCAACGCGGCCACAAGGCCAGGATCAGTGACCTCACCGCGGGCACGGATCTGTACGTCGGCGTGCAGATCTCCGCCCCCGGGCTGAGCTTCGACATCAGCTGTTTCGGTCTGGACGCCACCGAACGGCTCTCCGACGACCGGTACTTCGTCTTCTTCAACCAGCCGAAGTCCCCGGAGGAGGCCATCCAGCTGCTGGGCCCCCAGGCGGGCGACACGGAGTCCTTCCGCGTCACGCTCGACAAGATCCCGTCGCAGATCCAGAAGCTGTCCTTCACGGCGACCATCGACGGCGACGGACGGATGGCGCAGATCAGCCCCGGCTATCTGCGGATCGTCGCCGGCGGCGAGGAGGTGGCCCGGTACTCCTTCAGCGGCGCGGAGTTCTCCACCGAACGCGCCGTGATGCTGGGCGACCTGTACCTGAAGGACGTGTGGCGGTTCGCCGCCGTCGGCCAGGGCTTCGACGGCGGTCTGGAGGCCCTGCTGAAGCACTTCGGCGGCGAGGTGCTCGACGAGGAGACGCCCGCCGCGCCGCCGCCGCAGCAGCCGCATCAGCCGCAGACCGGCGCCGCGCCCGGCTTCGCTCCGCCCGCGTTCGGCGCCCCCTCGGGCCCCGCCGCGGCACCGGCCCCCGTGCCCGCCCCGGCCCCCGCCCCGCAGGGCTTCGCCCCGCCGCCGGGAGCCACGCCGCCCCCCGCCCCCGCCCCGGCGCCGGATCAGTCCGTGCACGCCCAGCCCACCCTCATCGCGCCCCTGACGCCGCACGGCGGCCCGCACACCCCCCCGCCGCCGCCCCCGCCCGCCCCCTACCCGGGACCGAACGCCCCGCACGGCCCGCACCCCGGGCAGGCGGTCATGCCCCCGCCGCCCGGCTACGCGCAGCCCCAGGCACCGCACTCCCCGGCCCCGCCGCCCGGCTACGGCCAGCAGCCCTCCTACGGCCAGATCCCGGGCCAGCAGGCGTACGGCGTCCCCCAGGGCGCGCCTCAGGGCCCCGGTGTCGCGGCCGCGCTCCAGCAGTTCAAGGAGACGCCGACCGGTCAGCGCTGGACGCAGCAGAACAAGAAGCTGGTCCGTGTCGACCTCGGCATCGGCGGCCAGCCCGTGCTCGCCCGGCAGGGCAGCATGGTGCTCTACCAGGGCAAGGTGGACTTCAGCTACAAGGGCGCCGGCTTCGCCGGGCGGATCGTCGGCAACGCCACCGGCCAGGAGATGCAGTTGATGCGCTGCAGCGGGCAGGGCCAGGTGTTCCTCGCCGAGAACTCCACCCACCTGCACCCCATCGAGCTCCAGGGCGACGCGATCTGCGTCTCCGCGGAGAACGTCCTCGCCTTCGACGAGACCCTGCAGCACGAGGTACGCCGCATCGAGGGCCACGGCATTCCCGGCGGCGCCCTGTTCACCATGCAGTTCCAGGGCACGGGCACGATCGTCGTGAAGACGCACGGCACACCCGTCGTGCTGCCCGTCACCCCGACCACGTTCGCCGACTGCAACGCCGTCGTCGCCTGGTCGGCCGCCTCCCAGGTGATCGTCTCCAGCCAGGTGCGCATGCGGCGCAACGCCTACCCCGGCGACACCGGTGAGAGCGTCAACCTCCAGTTCCGGGGCGCGCCCGGCAACTTCATCGTCGTCCAGCCGTACGAGGTCTAAGGGGAGCCCGTCATGAACCAGCCGCTCGCGGGCTTCGCCCCCGCACCTGTCACCGCCCGCATGGAGAACCACGGCAACCACATGCTGAAGGTCGCCCTGCAGAGCGGGCACGACCTCCTAGCGCGCGTGGGCTCGATGGTCGCCTACGAGGGGTTCATCCAGTACGAGCCCAACCCGCCGGCCGTGCGGCAGATCGCCCGGGACTGGATGACCGGCGAGGGCGCCCCGCTGATGAAGTGCTCCGGCGACGGCCTGCTCTACCTCGCCGACTACGGCGCGGACGTCGTCGTCATCCAGCTGAACGGCGACGGCATCTCCGTCAACGCCACCAACCTGCTCGCCTTCGACGCCCATCTGACGTGGGGTGTGGAGCGGGTGAAGGGGCTGGCGAAGTTCGCCGGACAGGGCCTGTGGAACACGAAGATCTCCGGTCAGGGCTGGGTCGCGCTGACCTCCCGGGGCAAGCCCATCGTCGTCGACTGCGGCGGCGGCGAGGACGAGACGTACGTCGACCCGGACGCGCTGGTCGCCTGGTCCCCGAACCTGAAGGTGAAGGGCAAGCGCAGCTTCAAGGCGCAGTCGCTCATCGGCCGCGGCAGTGGCGAGGCCTACCAGATGGCCTTCTCCGGCCAGGGCATCGTCGTCGTCCAGCCCAGCGAGGACAGCACCGACCGCCTCCGGTTCCGGGGCTGAGGGGGAGCCAGAAAGCCATGCAGAGCCCGCTTTTCGCCCACAACGACCTGCAGAGCTCCGAACGCTGGAGCCTGCAGAACCAGCAGATGCTGCGCGTCACCCTGGAGGGCCACGACGACATCCTGGCCCGCAAGGGCACGATGGTCGCCTACCAGGGGCTCGTCGAGTTCGACGCCGAGTACCGCAGCAACAACCAGGCACGCGCGCGTGCGTACACCGGCGAGGGCCTGGACCTGATGCGCTGCCACGGGCAGGGCACGGTGTACCTCGCCAACCTCGCCCAGCACGTCCACGTCATGGACGTCGAGCAGGACGGGCTGACCGTCGACAGCTCCTACGTCCTCGCCATGGACTCCTCGCTGCACCACGAGGTCATCGCCGTCGACAGCCTCTACGGCATCTCCGGCTCCGGGAAGTACCAGCTCAACATCACCGGCCGCGGCAAGGTCGCCCTGATGACGTCCGGGGCGCCGCTGCTGATGCAGGTCACCCCGGACAAGTACGTCAACTGCGACGCCGACGCCATCGTCGCCTGGTCCACCGGGCTGCGGGTGCAGATGCAGGCCCAGACGCACTCCTCGGGCGTGTGGCGGCGGCGCGGCACCACCGGCGAGGGCTGGGAGTTGAGCTTCATGGGCAGCGGTTTCGCGCTGGTGCAGCCCAGCGAGCTGCTGCCGCCGCAGAACGCCCAGATCGGGTCGGGGCTCGCCGCCCAGTTCGGCATGGGACAGCAGGGGGCGCGGGGCCAGAACCAGGGCAACGTCTGGAGCTGACCCGTCCGGAACACGAAAGGTAAGGGGCGCCCGCCGATGGCGGGCGCCCCTTACCCGTGCAGGAGCCGGCTCAGCCGTTCACAGCCGGGCCCGGGTCGCCTCCAGCAGACGTACGACCGAGTCGTCCGCCACGTCGGCCACCTCGTCGTAGGCGAACCAGCGCAGGTCGAGCGACTCGTCGCTGATCTGCTCCACGGCCCCGGCCGGAGCCAGCGCCGCGTACTGGACGTCCAGGTGCCAGGCGCACGGCGTGAGGTGCCGGTCGAGGCAGACGGGGCCGCCGGGCAGCAGGCGCAGCCCGGCGACGCCGGACTCCTCGGTGCCCTCCCGCAGGGCGGCGGCCGCCAGGGTGACGTCGTCGGGCTCGCAGTGGCCGCCCATCTGCAGCCACCTGCGCAGCTTCTTGTGCAGGGTCAGGAGCACCCGCCCGCGCTCGGGGTCGACGACCAGGGCGCTCGCCGTGATGTGGCCGTCCGCGCAGGCCTTCCACAGGCCGTCCGGGTGGGCGGCGAGATGGTCCAGGTAGACCTGGCGCAGCTCTTCCTGGTCCTCGTACCCCTTGAGCACGAGGACCGCGTCGTCGTGGAGGCTCACTCGGTGTCGTCGCCGCCCTCGGGCTTGTCGTCCTCGGCGCTCTCGTCCTTCTTGCGCAGGTCGGGCCTGGCGCCGCCGGCCGCCTCGCCGAGCATCTTGTCCAGCTCGGAGAAGTCGATCTGCTCGCGGTGCACGAAGCCGTCCGGGTCGTCCAGGTCGGTGGCCGTCGGCAGCATGTCCGGGTGCGCCCACAGGGCGTCCCGGCCGTCGACCCCGCGCGCGTCCGTGAGCGAGGCCCACAGACGGGAGGCGTCCCGCAGACGGCGCGGCCGCAGCTCCAGACCGATCAGCGTGGCGAACGTCTGCTCGGCCGGACCGCCCGTGGCGCGGCGGCGGCGCAGCGTCTCGCGCAGCGCGTCAGCGGAGCCCAGACGCGGCTTCGCCGCCGCGTGGACCACCGCGTCCACCCAGCCCTCCACGAGCGCCAGAGCGGTCTCCAGGCGGGCCAGGGCGGCCTTCTGCTCCGGGGTGTCCTCCGGCTGGAACATGCCCTGCTGAAGAGCCTGCTGCAGCTCCTCGGGGTTCTGCGGGTCGAACTGGCCGACCACGTCCTCCAGCTTGTCCGTGTCGACCTTGATCCCGCGCGCGTAGCCCTCGACCGCGCCGAACAGGTGCGAGCGCAGCCACGGCACGTGCGCGAAGAGGCGCTGGTGGGCGGCCTCGCGCAGGGCGAGATACAGCCGTACCTCGTCCTGGGGGACGCTCAGGTCCTTGCCGAAGGCCTCGACGTTCAGCGGCAGCAGCGCCGCCTTGCCGGCCGGACCCAGCGGCAGGCCGACGTCGGTGGAGCCGACGACCTCGCCGGCGAGGACGCCGACGGCCTGCCCGATCTGCGTGCCGAACATGGCGCCGCCCATGGAGCGCATCATGCCGATCAGCGGGCCGGCCATGGCCTGCATCTCCTCCGGCAGGATGTCGCCCATGGCGCCGCCGACCCGCTCGGCGACCGGGTCGACGAGCTCCTTCCACGCGGGCAGGGTCGCCTCGACCCACTCCGCGCGGCTCCACGCGACGGCGGAGGCCGAGCCGGACGGCAGCGGCGTCGCGTCGTCGAGCCACAGGTCGGCCAGGCGGACGGCGTCCTCCACGGCCTTGCGCTCGGCGGGGCCGACACTGGCGTCCTTGGTGCCGTCCTGGGTGCCCTGGGAGACCGTCTGGCGGGCGATCTGCTTGGCCATGTCCCAGTTCACCGGGCCGCCCTCGTAGGAGAGCATCTGGCCGAGCTGCTGGAACGCGGCCCCCAGGTCGGTGGGGTTCAGCGAACCGAACATGGCAGCGAGCGGATTGTCCGCGCCGCCTCCCAGGCCTCCGGCACCGGGCAGCCCGAAACCGAAGGGGTTGGACGGTCCCTGACCACCACCGCTCTCCTGGTCCTTCTTCTTGCCCTCGTCGCCGTCTTCCGGCTCCTCCGGCGGAAGGCCGAATCCGAATGGGGTGTCACTCACGGGAATCCTCGGCTGGTAAGGCCGCCGGTTTCTCCGACGGCACGACTGCCCGACAACACCACCCAGCGTAGACACCGCGAGCGGTTGGGGCCTCGGTGCTTCGCCGAGTGAACGCCTGCGGCAGGATGGATGCCACCTGGTACGTACGCGTCATTTGCGCTCGTATGAAGACAACCGCTGGAGACGCCCGGTGAGTTCCCCAGATCCGCAGGTTCGCGCAGCGCGAAACCACTCAACCACATCCGCCGCGCGCGGGCCCGTCGTCGCCGTCACCGGTGCCGCGTCCGGCGTCGGCGCGCTGCTCACCGAGCGGCTCGCCGCCTCGGAGGAGATCAAGCAGGTCATCGCCATCGACGAGCGGCGCGGCGAGTGCGAGGCGGCGCAGTGGCAGATCCTGGACGTCCGGGACCCCGCCATCGCCGAGAAGCTGCGCGGCGCCGACGTCGTCGTCCATCTGGCGCTCGACCTCGACCTCGGCTCGGACGCGGCCGCCCGGACGGCGTACAACGTCCGCGGGACCCAGACCGTGCTGACCGCCGCGGCGGCGGCCGGTGTGCACCGGGTGGTGCTGTGCACCTCCGCGATGGTCTACGGGGCGCTGCCGGACAACGAGCTGCCGCTGTCGGAGGACGCCGAGCTGCGGGCGACGGCGGAGGCCACGGGGGTCGGTGACCTGCTGGAGATCGAGCGGCTGGCCCGGCGCGCGCCACGCGCGCATCCGGGGCTGAACGTCACCGTGGTGCGGCCGGCCGTGCTCGTCGGAGGCACGGACACCGCGCTGACCAGGTATTTCGAGTCGCCGCGGCTGCTGGTGGTGGCCGGGTCGCGGCCCGCGTGGCAGTTCTGCCACGTCGAGGATCTGTGCAGCGCGCTGGAGTACGCCGTGCTGGAGAAGGTCGACGGGGAGCTGGCCGTCGGCTGCGACGGGTGGCTGGAACAGGAGGAGGTCGAGGAGCTCAGCGGGATCCGGCGGATGGAGCTGCCGTCCGCGGTGGCGCTGGGCGCGGCGGCGCGGCTGCACCGGATCGGGCTGACGCCGTCGCCGGCGGGGGACCTCGCGTACACGATGTATCCGTGGGTGGTCAGCGGCAGCAGGCTGCACGGCGCCGGGTGGCGGCCGAAGTGGACCAACGAGGAAGTGCTGGCCGAGCTGCTGGAGGAGGCCTCCGGGCGGCACACGGTGGCCGGGCGGCGGCTGGGCCGCAAGGACGCGACGGCGGCGGGGGCCGCGGGCGCGACGGTCGCGCTGCTGGGCGCGGCGGCGGTGGTACGGCGGGCCCGGAAGGCACGGCGCAGGGTCTGAGCGGACGCTTCGGGCCGGCCCCGCAGCCCATGCCCGGTCAGCCCCGCCGCCCACCAGGCTGCGCAACCGGCCGCAGCCCACCCCCGGCAGGCTCCGCAGCCCACCCCCGGCAGGCTCCGCGACCCGCCCCCGGCCGGTCCGCATCCCGCGCGGCGCTCCGCCGCGTCCGTGCGGCCGTACGAATCGCCAAGCCCTCACGCGCGCGTGCCTGGCGAATCGTCTATTTCGGATGGCGGTGGCGTGCGGCACGATGGGGGGCATGGCACCCACGTACGACCATCCCGGTGAGCAGTCCGCGGCAGATCCCATCAAGCTGATCGGCGTCCGGGACACGGCGCTGTCCTTGGACGAGGTCTTCCGGGCCGTCGGGGACGACGCCGCCGGCGGGACCGCGCTGTTCGTGGGGACCGTGCGCAACCATGACGGGGGCGCCGACGTCGACGCGCTCGGGTACTCCTGCCACCCCTCCGCCGAGGCCGAGATGCGGCGCGTCGCGGAGAAGGTCTGCGCCGAGTACCCGGTCCGGGCGCTGGCCGCCGTCCACCGTGTGGGGGATCTGGCCGTCGGCGATCTCGCGGTCGTGGTGGCGGTGTCGTGTCCGCACCGCGGAGAGGCCTTCGAGGCCTGCCGGAAGCTGATCGACGACCTCAAGCACGAGGTGCCCATCTGGAAGCACCAGAGGTTCTCCGACGGCACGGAGGAGTGGGTGGGCGCCTGCTGAGCCTCCGCGCGCCGGATTTCCGGTTGCGTAACCGGCCCCCCGGCGTGAGCGTTGTCACGGCGGATGGTTAATCTGCTGATCAGTCGGTAACGGTGGCTCGGTTGGGGTCGGGAGGTCGCCATGGGGGCGCTCGTCTGGTTGCTGATTCCGCTCGTGGCCGCGGTGGCGGCCGGCCTGTGGGGCAGTTGGGCGAACCGGACCCGCAAGGTCCGCGGCGACGGCCCCGAGCTGGACGGCTACGCGCGCTTTCGCGAGGCGATGGAGAAGTCGCACTCCGGCACCTGACCGGGCACGGCGGGTGACCGAGTGGCGGCCCTGACGGTGCTCCGACAGACACGTCCCGTACTGTCGTGCCATGCCACGCCGCACCGCGACGATGCTCGCCTCCACCTTGATGCTCATCGCACTCCTGTGCGCCGGAGTGCTGATCAAAGTGCCGTACTCGGAGATGTCCCCGGGGCCGACGGTGAACACGCTCGGCGACCACGAGGGCGAGCCGGTGCTGCAGATCTCCGGGCGCAAGACGTACCCCACGGACGGTCACCTCAACATGACCACCGTACGGGTCACCAGCGCCGACTACCGGATGAACCTCGTGGAGGCGGTGTACGGCTGGCTCGCGCGCGACAACAAGATCGTGCCGCACGACACGCTCTACCCGGACGGCAAGACGGAGGAGCAGTCCAGCCAGGAGAACGCCGAGGAGTTCAGCCAGTCCCAGGAGAGCGCCAAGGTCGCCGCCCTGAAGGAGCTGCACGTCCCGGTGCAGTCCTGGGTGATCGTCTCCACGGTCGTCAAGGGCTCCCCGGCGGAGGGCAAGCTGCACGCCGGTGACGTGATCAAGGCCGTCGACGGCACGGCGGTGAAGCAGCCGGGCGACGTCGCCAAGCTGGTGACCGAGCACAAGCCGGGCGAGCAGGTCGCCTTCACGATCGTGCCGGCCAAGGAGCAGGCCGCCGCCGAGAAGGAGCACCGGACGGCGACCGCCACCAAGAAGGTGACGATCACCACCGCGACGTCCGACGACCAGGGGCGCAAGCGGGCCATCGTCGGCATCTCGGCCGGCACCGACCACACGTTCCCGTTCACCATCGACATCAAGCTCGCCGACGTGGGCGGACCGAGCGCCGGCCTGATGTTCGCGCTCGGCATCTACGACAAGCTCACCCCGGGCGCCCTGACCGGCGGCGCGTTCGTCGCGGGCACCGGCACCATCGACGACGACGGCAAGGTCGGCCCGATCGGCGGCATCGACATGAAGACGGTCGGCGCGCGGAACAAGGGCGCCCAGTACTTCCTCACGCCCGCCGACAACTGCGCGTCCGCCGCCAAGGACACCCCCGACGGCCTCACCCTGGTCAAGGTGAAGACCATCGGCGACGCCCTCGACGCCCTCAAGGACATCAGCGGCGGCCGGACCGCCGACCTGCCGAAGTGCACCAAGTAGCGGGAGCTACGCCTCGAACGTCGCCGCCAGCGCGTCCGCCAGGCCCGGGATCAGATCCGGGCCGGTGAGGACCTCCGTCGGGGAGTCCTTCTCGCGCAGCCGCAGCGCCGACTCACGGGCGCCCTCGCGCAGCACCGCGACCGTCATCCGCACCTCCTGACGCTCGGGGTGCTCGGCGACCCACTGCGCCAGCTTCGCGCCGTCCAGGCCCTGCGGCACCTGGGCCTCGGCGGACGGCGGCAGCATCAGCCGCTCCACGGTCAGCGCGCAGCCGGCCACCGCGTCGGGCCAGGCGATGGTGGCCAGGAACTCATCGAGCGGCTGGTCCGTTGCAATCTCGTCCTGCTCGATCGGGGTGAGGCCGGCGCTCTCGTCCTCCCCGAGGCCGAGCTGGTCGGCGAGCGAGGGTTCCTGAGCCCGCAGCTGCTGGGTGTCGACAAGGGCGAAAAGGCGTGCGGGCTGGTCCCAGCCGAGCCCGGAGGCGTACTCGTCGATCTCGAGAACGGCCCGGGTGAGGGGGTTCGCTGCCATGGGAGTGTTGGACATGGTCACAATCCTGCCTCGTTCCCGGCCGAAATCGGGAACCGAGTAAACCGTGAGTAAGTTGCATAGGTGTGGGCCCGCGATCACGGGGGGCCACGGAGGGCCGGCGAAAACGCGGGCCTGACGAGACGACAGCGAACTTCGAGGTGCGCACCTTGGCTTTCCAGATGCCGGACCGCGGCGGAGGCCCCACGGGGCCGCGGATCAGAGTGGGACGCCCGTCCCGGCGTGTCCGGACCCTGCTCGCGACGCTGGGCGTCCTTGCCGTACTCGGCATGGCGTTCACCATGTTCGCGGGCTTCTGGACGGACTGGCTGTGGTACCGGTCGGTGAAGTACTCCTCGGTCTTCACCACCACCCTGTGGACCAAGATCGGGCTGTTCCTCGTCTTCGGCCTGCTGATGGCCGTCGCCGTCGGCCTCAACGTCTGGCTGGCCCACCGGCTGCGCCCGCCGCTGAGCGCGATGTCGATGGAGCAGCAGAGCCTCGACCGCTACCGGATGGGCATCGCGCCGTACAAGAAGTGGCTGCTGCTCGGGATCACGGCCCTGGTCGGTCTGATCGCCGGCGCGTCGGCCGCCGGCCAGTGGCGCACCTGGCTGATGTGGGTCAACGGCGTGTCCTTCGGCCAGAAGGACCCGCAGTTCCATCTCGACGTCTCCTTCTACGCCTTCGACCTGCCCTGGTACCGCTTCCTGCTCGGCTTCGGCTTCGCCGCCACGATCCTGTCGCTGATCGCCGCCGCGCTCACCCACTACCTGTACGGCGGGCTGCGCGTCACCAGCCCCGGCGCGCGGGCCACGGCCGCGGCCACCGGGCATCTGTCGGTGCTGCTGGGCGTGTTCGTCACGCTGAAGGCGGTCGCCTACTGGCTCGACCGGTACGGACTGGCCGTGAAGTCCAGCGACTTCAAGGCCACCGACAACTGGACCGGCCTCAGGTACGTCGACGCCAACGCGTATCTGCCCGCGAAGACCATCCTGTTCTGCATCGCCGTCATCTGCGCGCTGCTGTTCTTCGCCACCCTGTGGCGGCGCACCTGGCAGCTGCCGGTGATCGGCTTCGGGCTGATGGTGCTCTCCGCGATCCTCATCGGCGGGCTCTACCCGGCGATCGTGCAGAAGTTCCAGGTCCAGCCCAACGAGCAGGCCAAGGAAGCCCCGTACGTCCAGAAGAACCTCAAGGCGACGCGTGAGGCGTACGGCATCGACGACACCCAGGTCAGCGAGTACCCGGGCACCAGCACCACCAAGGACACGACGAAGCTGCGCGACGACGCCGAGAGCGTCGCCAGCATCCGGCTGATGGACCCCAATGTCGTCGGCCCGACGTTCCAGCAGCTCCAGCAGGTGCGCAACTACTACGGTTTCCCGTCCAACCTGGCCGTCGACCGGTACAAGACGAAGGACGGCAAGGTCCAGGACACGGTCATCGGTCTGCGTGAGCTGAACCTCAACGGCGTTCCGAAGCACAACTGGATCAACGACCACTTCCGCTACACCCACGGCTTCGGCGTGGTCGCGGCCAAGGGCACCGAGGCCGACTCCGAGGGCCGCCCGGTCTTCACCGAGTACGACCTGCCGTCCAAGGGCGACCTCGGCGCCTACCAGCAGCGGGTCTACTACGGCGAGAAGACGACCACCTACTCCATCGTCGGCGGTCCCCAGGACGAGATCGACTACTCCGACGACAGCGGGGAGAAGACCACCCGCTACACGGGCAAGAGCGGTGTCAACCTCGCCAACCCGCTCAACCGGGCCGCGTACGCGGTGGCGTTCGGCGAGCCGCAGATCCTGTACTCCGGCGCGATCGGCGACGGTTCGCGCATCCTGTACAACCGCACGCCCAAGGAGCGCGTCGAGGCGGTCGCCCCGTGGCTGACCATCGACGGCGTGACGTACCCGGCGGTGGTCGACGGCCGGATCCAGTGGATCGTCGACGCGTACACCACCACCAACGGCTACCCGTACGCCTCGCGCACCACCCTCGGCGACACCACGACCGACTCGCTGACGGCCGCGAACAACCAGCGGGTGGTGGCCCAGCAGAACCAGGTCAACTACATCCGCAACTCGGTGAAGGCGACCGTCGACGCGTACACCGGCGAGGTCAAGCTCTACCAGTGGGACACCAAGGACCCCGTCCTGAAGACGTGGATGAAGGCGTTCCCGGGCACGGTCCAGCCCAAGAGCGACATCTCCGCCTCGCTGATGGAGCATCTGCGCTACCCGCAGGACCTGTTCAAGGTGCAGCGCGAACTGCTCACCCGCTACCACGTCGAGGACGCGCAGACCTTCCTCAGCGGCAGCGAGGTGTGGCAGATCCCGGACGACCCGACGAACAAGTCGGGTGACGCGGTGCCGCCGTACTACCTGAGCATGAAGCTGCCGGGGCAGAAGTCCCAGGCGTTCTCGCTGACGACGACGATGACGCCGAACGGCCGGGACAACCTCAGCGCGTTCATGTCCGTCAGCGCCGAACCCCGGTCGGGCGACTACGGCAAGATCAGCATCCTGAAACTGCCGACCGGCAAGACCATCGACGGTCCGAAACGGGTGCAGAGCCAGTTCAACTCCGAACCCTCCATCGCCGAGTCGATCAGCCTGCTGCAACGCGGCGACTCCAAGGTGGAGTACGGCAACCTGCTGACCGTCCCGCTGGACGGCGGCCTGCTCTACGTCGAGCCCGTCTACGTCCGCGGCGGTGACCTCAAGTACCCGCTGCTGCGCAAGGTCCTGGTCACCTACGGCGGCAACACGGCGTTCGAGAACACCCTGGACGAGGCCCTGAACAAGGTGTTCGGGGCGGACGGTTCCGCCACCGAGCCACCGGACCAGGGCACCGGCACCACCAAGCCGCCGGCGGCGGGCAACCCGACGGTCCAGCAGGCGCTGGACGACGCGCAGAAGGCGTTCGACACCGGCCAGGAGGCCCTGAAGAAGGGTGACTGGCAGGCGTACGGCCAGGCGCAGAAGGACCTGGAGGCCGCCCTGAAGCGGGCCGAGGACGCCCAGGCCAAGGCGGCCCAGGGGGCACAGGGCGGCAAGCCCGGCGCCACGGCGAGTCCGAGTCCCAGGCCGACGACCGCTCCGAGCGCGGGTGCCAGACCGACGCCTGCTCCGAGCAGCGGCTGATCTTGGTCCACCCCGCGACGTGGTACGGTTGTACACACAACGGCGCGGGGTGGAGCAGCTCGGTAGCTCGCTGGGCTCATAACCCAGAGGTCGCAGGTTCAAATCCTGTCCCCGCTACTGAAGTCGACGACGTGGTCGTACGACGATGAAGGCCCGGATCCTCACAGGGATCCGGGCCTTCGTGTGTGCGAACGCATGTGCCGACGGGTAGGAGCGCCGTGCCGCCGTGGGGAGTTGGGGGAACTGTGTTTGACTTGTCTCTCTGTGGGCATGTCGACAAAACGCTGAAGTGACCTCACGGACTGTGGGATACCGGGTGTACCCAGGTTGCAGGTGGTGCGACGATGGACGTTATGGGGGACAAGGCAACTCTGTTCGAGACAGGGCGATTTGTTCAGCCTTCGGGCGATGAGGACGAGGGCGGGGCCGCGGAGGAACTGCGCCAGCGCCTCGCCGCGGAAGCCGGCGACGTCGAGGCGATGAGCGTCCTCGGGGCCATGCTGCTGCGCCGCGGCGACCTCGACGGAGCCGAACCCCATCTGCGCGCCGCCACCGCCGCGGGCGACCGCGCCGCCGCCAACAACCTCGGTGTCCTGCTGCACCAGCGCGGATACGCCGACGAGGCCGCCGGATGGTGGCGGATCGCGGCCGTCGCCGGCTCCGCGGCCGCCGCGCACGCGCTCGGACGGCACCACCGTGAACGCGGTGACGAGCCCGCCGCCGAGTACTGGCTGCGCCAGTCCGCCGAGCAGGGCCATGTGCTGGGCGCCTACGCGCTCGCGGACCTGCTGGAGCACCGGGCGGACACCGAGGCCGAGCGGTGGCTGCGCGCCGCGGCCGAACGCGGGCACCGGGAGGCGGCGTACCGGCTGGCCAGGGCGCTCGACGCCAGAGGCACGCGGGAGTCCGCAGGCGACAACGGTGTCGGCCTCGTCGCCGAGGCCGAGCAGTGGTACCGGCAGGCCGCCGCGCGCGGCCACCGGCGGGCCGCGCTGCACCTCGGGGCGATCCTGGAGAAGCGCGGCGAGCTGAAGGAGGCCGGTCGCTGGTACCTGACGTCCGCGAAGGACGGCGAGCCGCGCGCCGCGTGCGCGCTCGGCTTCCTGCTGCGCGACGCCGGCGACTCCGACAGCGCCGCCGCCTGGTGGCTCAAGGCCGCGCAGGAGGGCGACGGCAACGCAGCCAACGCGCTGGGCGCGCTGCACGCCGAGCGCGGGGAGACACAGACCGCGGAGCGGTGGTACCGGGCCGCGATGGACGCCGGGGACGTCAACGGCGCCTACAACCTCGGGCTGCTCTGTGCCGAGCAAGGGCGGACCGCGCAGGCCGAGCAGTGGTACCGGCGCGCGGCCTACGCCGGGCACCGGGAGGCGGCGAACGCGCTGGCGATCCTGCTGCTGCGGCACGGGGACGAGACCGGGGCCGAGCCGTGGTTCTCCAAGGCGGCCGAGGCGGGCAGCGTGGACGCCGCGTTCAACCTGGGGATCCTGTACGCCGGGCGGGGCGAGGACGCGGCCGCGCTCAGGTGGTACGAGCGGGCGGCGGCCGCCGGGCACACCGAGGCGGCGCTCCAGGTCGGGATCGCACGCCTCAGGGAGGGCGACGAGCCGGAGGCCGAGCGGTATCTGCGGTGCGCGGCGGGCGGCGGCAGCGCGGAGGCGGCGTACCGGCTGGCCGCGGTGCTGGACGCGCGGCGCCCGCCGGCGCCCACGCACGAGCTGGGCGAGTCGCTGCAGTCGCTGCACGAGAGGACCGAGTGCGAGGAGTGGTACGAGCGGGCGGCGTCCCAGGGGCACCGGCGGGCGCAGGTCCGGGTCGGGATGCTGGCCGCGGCGCGCGGTGACGTCGTCGAGGCGGCGCGGTGGTACCGGGAGGCGGCCGAGGCCGGATCGCGCAACGGGGCATTCAATCTGGGACTGCTGCTGGCGCGGGAGGGGAGCGAGCCGGAGGCGGCGATGTGGTGGACGCGGGCGGCCGACGCCGGGCACGGTCGGGCGGCGCTGCGGCTGGCCCTGGTCTACGCGCGTCGGGGCGAGCTGGTGGAGTCCCAGCGGTGGGCCGACCGGGCGGTGTCGCTGGGGCCGGGCGAGGTCGCGGAGCGGGCGGCGCGGCTGCGGGACGCACTGCGCGAGGAACTCTCGGCGTGAGGCTGCGGCGGAGGCTTGACCAGGGGAGGGGCGCGGGGAACGGCGCGACCGGCCACGGCTGACCGGGGCCGAGCGACTGCCGCAGCAGCCTGCACGAAAGCGATTTGCTTCTGCCGGCTTCCTTGACGTAGTGTTCCATTCATCGACGCGGGGTGGAGCAGCTCGGTAGCTCGCTGGGCTCATAACCCAGAGGTCGCAGGTTCAAATCCTGTCCCCGCTACTGAAGGCCGAGGGCCGGAAGCCGAAAGGTTTCCGGCCCTCGGTGTTTTCCCAGGTCTCTCCCAGGCCTTTCCCAGGTCACCGCCGCTCGCGGCGGATGCGAAAACCCCGGTACGGACTCCGTACCGGGGTTTTTCGGCGTACTGCTACGCGCTCGCGCAGTTCGGGCACAGGCCCCGGTACGTCACCTCGACGTCCGAGACGGTGAAGCCGAAGCGCTCCGTGTCGGGGAGGTCGGACAGGGGGTTGCCCGTCGGGTGCACGTCCTTGATCGCGCCGCAGTTGGCGCAGACCAGATGGTGGTGCGGCCGGTGTGCGTTGGGGTCGTACCGCTTGGCGCGCTTGTCGGTGCTGACCTCGAGCACCTCGCCCAGGGAGACCAGCTCGCCGAGCGTGTTGTACACGGTCGCCCGGGAGATCTCCGGCAGCTTGGCGACGGCCCTGGCGTGCACCTCGTCGGCCGTGAGGTGGACGTGCTCGCCGTCCAGGACCTCGGCCACGACACGCCGCTGCGAGGTCATCCGCCATCCGCGTCCGCGCAGCCGTTCCAGAAGGTCGCTCATGGGGACCAGCGTAACAGGAACGGACCAGGTTCCGAATAGGTGTGAAGTTGGAGCCTTGCTTGACTTAGACCTTGTCCAATGTAGGATCTGTGATGACTTTGGGTCCGGGGCAGGATCAGACAGACATTACGCAGGAGGCGCTCGTGACCACCACGGGACCGCTCACGACGGAGGCCGGTGCTCCGGTAGCCGACAACAACAACAGCGAGACCGCGGGCGTCGGTGGCCCGGTGCTCGTCCAGGACCAGCTGCTGCTCGAGAAGCTGGCCCACTTCAACCGCGAGCGCATCCCGGAGCGTGTGGTGCACGCCCGCGGCGCCGGCGCCTACGGCACCTTCACGGTGACGGCCGACGTCACGCCGTACACGCGGGCGAAGTTCCTCTCCGAGGTGGGCAAGGAGACCGAGGTCTTCCTGCGTTTCTCCACGGTGGCCGGCAACCTCGGCGCCGCCGACGCGGTCCGTGACCCGCGCGGCTTCGCGCTGAAGTTCTACACCGAGGAGGGCAACTACGACCTCGTCGGCAACAACACCCCGGTGTTCTTCATCCGGGACGCGATCAAGTTCCCGGACTTCATCCACACCCAGAAGCGCGACCCGTACACCGGCTCGACGGAAGCCGACAACGTCTGGGACTTCTGGAGCCTGAGCCCGGAGAGCACGCACCAGGTGACCTGGCTCTTCGGTGACCGCGGCATCCCCGCCTCCTACCGTCACATGGACGGCTTCGGCTCCCACACCTTCCAGTGGAGCAACGAGGCCGGCGAGGCCTTCTGGGTCAAGTACCACTTCAAGACCGACCAGGGGATCAAGAACCTCACCGCCGAGGAGGCCGACGTCCTCGCGGGCAAGGACCCCGACTCGCACCAGCGCGACCTGCGCGAGGCGATCGAGCGCGGCGAGTTCCCGAGCTGGACGGTGTACGTCCAGGTCATGCCGGCCGCGGAGGCGGCGACGTACCGCTTCAATCCGTTCGACCTGACCAAGGTGTGGCCGCACGGCGACTATCCGCTGATCGAGTTCGGCAAGCTGGAGCTCAACCGCAACCCGCGGAACGTCTTCGCCGAGGTCGAGCAGTCGGTCTTCTCGCCCGCCCACTTCGTGCCGGGCATCGGCCCCTCGCCCGACAAGATGCTTCAGGGCCGGCTGTTCGCGTACGGCGACGCGCACCGCTACCGCGTCGGCATCAACGCCGACCACCTGCCGGTGAACCGCCCGCACGCCACCGAGGCGCGCACCCACTCGCGTGACGGCCACCTCTATGACGGCCGTCATGGCGGGGCGAAGAACTACGAGCCGAACAGCTTCGGCGGCCCGCAGGAGACCGGACGCCCGCTGTGGGAGCCGCTCGGCTCCCTCACCGGCACCACCGGCAACCACCCGACGCCGCGGCACGCCGAGGACGACGACTTCGTGCAGGCCGGCACCCTCTACCGGCTGATGACCGAGGAGGAGAAGGGGCGCCTGGTGGGCAACCTGGCCGGAGCCCTCTCGCAGGTCTCGCGCGAGGACATCGTCGAGCGCGCGATCGACAACTTCCGCCGGGCCGACGCCGACTTCGGCAAGCGGCTGGAGGTCGCGGTGCAGGCGCTGCGCGGCTGACCTGCCGGATCGAGGACGGCCGACGGGCCGGGTGCCCTCACGGGGCCCGGCCCGTCGGCGTGCTCAGGCGGGGATGCGTTCTCGGGCCGGTGCCCAGCAGCGGATGATGTCGCGGACCGAGACGATGCCGGCCGGCTCGCCGCCGTCCAGGACGATCAGGTGCCGGAAGCCGCCGTGCGCCATGGCGCGGGCCGCCTCCTCCAGGGTCCAGGAGGGGGTCGCGAACACGACGTCGGTCGTGGTGTGGTCGCCGGCCAGTTCGGTGTCCGGGTCCTGGCCCAGGCCGACCGAGTTGAGGATGTCGCGTTCGGTGAGGATGCCGATGCCGCCGGCGTCGGGGTCGTGGACGACGGCCGCGCCGACCCGGCGGGCGGACATCAGAGCGGCTGCCTGGCGCAGGGTGTGGTGCGGGCCGATGGTGAGGACCACCGTGGTCATGGCGTCGCGGACGAGCATGGTCTGGAGCCACCTCCTGGAGTCGTCCCCTGCTGCTTGTTCCTTAAATCACAAATTCACAAGCAGGGGGATTCTCAGAGTGACAGGTAAAGCGGGAGTCAACAAGAGGGCGCGTGCGGCCCGTTGGGGGCGCGCACGCTCACCTCGGGTCTCTCAGGAGCGCCGTTGAGTGCCCCAGCGACTCAGTAGCGCCCGTTGAGGTACCCCAGCAACTCGTCGTGGAGCAGGCCGTTGGACGCCGCCGCGTTGCCGCTGTGCGGGCCGGGGCGGCCGTCGAGGCCGGTGAAGGTGCCGCCGGCCTCGGTCACGACGATCGCGTTGGCGGCCATGTCCCACAGCGACAGCTCCGGCTCGGCGCAGAGGTCGACCGCGCCCTCGGCGACCAGCATGTACGGCCAGAAGTCGCCGTACGCGCGCGTGCGCCACACGCTGCGGGTCAGGTCCAGGAAGCCGTCGAGGTGGCCGCGCTCCTCCCAGCCGGAGAGCGAGGAGTACGCGAAGGAGGCGTCCGCCAGCCGCGAGACGCGGGAGACCTGGAGGCGGGTCGCCCGGGAGAGGCTGCGGCCGGTGTAGGCGCCATGGCCCTTCGCGGCCCACCAGCGGCGGCCGAGGGCGGGGGCGGAGACGACGCCGACGACGGGCTGGTAGCCGTCCTCACCGGCCTCCATCAGGGAGATGAGGGTGGCCCACACGGGGACGCCGCGGACGTAGTTCTTGGTGCCGTCGATCGGGTCGATCACCCAGCGGCGGGGACCGGTGCCCTGGATGCCGTACTCCTCGCCGAGGACCGCGTCGCGGGGGCGGGAGCGCGCAAGGTGGCCGCGGATTATCTCCTCCGCGGCCTTGTCCGCTTCGCTGACCGGGGTCATGTCCGGCTTCGTCTCGACCTTGAGGTCGAGCGCCTTGAACCGGTCCATGGTGGTGGCGTCGGCCGCGTCGGCGAGGACGTGGGCGAAGCGGAGGTCGTCGAGGTAGTCGGGCATGTGAGGAACGGTAGTCGGCCGCGGGCGGGTCGGACCACCTGGGTCCGGCAGCCGCAAGACGCGACGGCCCGCGACCGCGTACACACCCTTGACAGTGCATACAAGCCCGTCAAACCTGGGCGCAGAGTCGGTCGCCCTAGGGAGCGATGATGCCTGCTGCGAGGGAATCCCTGCTGGAGGCCGCGTTCGCGGCGGTGGCGCGCCGGCCGTGGCCGGCTGTGCGGATGGTGGACGTGGCCGCGGCGGCGGGCGTGTCCCGGCAGACGCTGTACAACGAGTTCGGCAGCAAGGACGGGCTCGCGCGGGCGCTCGTCAGAAGGGAGGCGGACGCCTACCTCGCCGGCGTCGAGCGCTCGCTCGCCGGGCGCGGCGACGTGCGGGAGCGGCTGGCGGCGACCGCCGAGTGGACGGCGTCGGCGGCCCGCGACAACCCGTTGCTGCGCGCTCTGCTCACCGGCTGCTGGAGCGAGCGGCTGCCCGCACCGCCCCTGGAAGCGGTGCCGTCCACCACCGCCGTACCGGCGCAGCGCCGCGCCGACGGGCCGCTGCCCTCGCCCGGCGAGTTCGTGGCGCAGGTGCGCGACCGTGCCGTCGCCGCGCTGTTGTCCGAGCCGGGCAGCACGGCCACAGGCAGCACGGCCACAGGCAGCACGGCCACAGCCGGCGCGGCCGGCAAGGCCAAGGCGTACGGCCCCGGCACGGCCACGACGGACGCGGCCGGGCTGGCCCGCTCCTGTGAGCTGGCGGTCCGGCTCGCGCTGTCGTGCATAGCCGCCCCGCCCGGCGAGGGCGGCCTCACCGAGCTGGTGCTCGCCGTCCTGCCCCGGCAGCCGGCGTGAGCGGCCGTCACCGCGGGGAATGGGCGGCCGTCAGCGCGGGGAATGGGCGGCCGTCAGTGCCTTGCCTGGAATGAGCGGCCGTCAGTGCGTGGAACCGGACAGCTGGAGGCCGATCACGCCGATGATGACCAGACTGATCGAGACGATCTTCAGGGTGGACACCAGGTCGCCGAGGAAGATCATGCCGTAGATCGCCGTGCCGGCCGCGCCGATGCCGGTCCACACCGCGTACGCGGGACCCACGTCGAGCTTCTTCAGCGACAGGGTCAGCAGACCGAAGCTGCCGAGCGCGAAACAGGCGAACGCGATCGTCGGCCACAGCCGGGAGAACCCGTGCGAGAGCTTCAGGCACACGGCGAAACCGGTCTCCAGAATCCCGGCCACTATGACCAGCAGCCACGCCATGTGCTGTCCTCCCGTTGATCCGGATCTCCGGCTCGGTGCGATTATGCACTTACCGAGCGCGAGCCCCGGCAAACAACGCGGCAGCTCCCCGTCGGCGCGGTCGGCTCAGCCTGCGCCGTCGGCTCAGTCGCCTTCCGTGCGTTCCCGCGTGGACAGCAGCCGGCGCAGCGAGTACAGCCGCGCCGGGTCGGCGTGGCCCTCGGCGACCCACGCGTCGAGCGCGCAGTCCGGCTCGTCGTGGCTGCACGCGCGCGGGCAGCCCTCCGTGCCCGCTTCCAGGTCGGGGAAGGCGTGGATCACCCGGGAGGGGTCGACGTGCGCCAGACCGAAGGAACGCAGGCCCGGGGTGTCGATCACCCAGCCGTCCCCGCCGCCCAGCGGCAGCGCCAGCGCCGAGGTGGTGGTGTGTCGGCCGCGACCGGTCACCGCGTTCACATGGCCCGTCAGCCGCCGCCGCTCCAGCGGCACCAGCGCGTTGACCAGCGTCGTCTTGCCGACGCCCGAGTGGCCGACGAACGCGGTGATGCGCCCGTCCAGCTGCGCGCGCACCCGGTCCACCGCTTCGCCGTTCTCCAGCTCCTGGCGGCTGGTGACGACGTAGGGGATGTCCAGGTCGCCGTAGAGCTCGAGCAGTTTGTCCGGTGGGGCCAGGTCCGACTTGGTCAGCACCAGCAGCGGTTCCAGACCGCCGTCGAACGCCGCGACCAGGCAGCGGTCGATCAGGCGCGGGCGGGGTTCGGGGTCGGCGAGGGCGGTCACGACGGCCAGCTGGTCGGCGTTGGCGACGACCACCCGCTCGAACGGGTCGTCGTCGTCCGCCGTGCGCCGCAGCACCGACGTGCGCTCCTCGATCCGCACGATCCGGGCGAGCGTGTCCTTCTCGCCGGACAGATCGCCGACGATCGCCACCCGGTCCCCGACCACGGCGGCCTTGCGGCCCAGCTCGCGGGCCTTCATCGCCATGATCGTGCGGCCGTCGACGAGGCAGGTCAGCCGGCCCCGGTCGACGGTGAGGACCATGCCCTCGGCGGCGTCCTCGTGCTTGGGCCGGATGCTGCTGCGCGGCCTGCTGCCCCGGCGTCCGGGGCGGGTGCGGATGTCGTCCTCGTCGGTGTGCTTGCCGTAGCGGCGCATGGCGAATCCCTAGGCCCCGAGCATCCCGGTCCACAGTTCGGGGAATTCCGGCATGGTCTTCGCCGTGGTCGCCACGTTCTCGATCTCCACGCCCGGCACGGCCAGGCCGATGATCGCACCGGCCGTCGCCATGCGGTGGTCCTCGTAGGTGTGGAAGACGCCGCCGTGCAGCGTGCGCGGGCGGATGTGCAGCCCGTCGGCGGTCTCGGTGACGTCACCGCCCAGCTCGTTGATCTCCTTGGTCAGCGCGGCCAGCCGGTCCGTCTCGTGCAGCCGCAGGTGCGCCACACCGCGCAGTGTGGAAGGGGAGTCGGCGAGCGCGGCGACCGCGGCGATGCCGGGGGTCAGCTCGCCCACCTCGCCGAGGTCGACGTCGATGCCGTGCACGGAGCCGGAACCGGTGAAGACCAGGCCGAAGTCGGTCAGTTCGCAGGAGCCGCCCATCTCGGTGAAGATCTCCCGCAGCCGGTCGCCGGGCTGGGTGGTGCGCTCCGGCCAGTCCGGGACGACCACCCGGCCGCCGGTGACCAGCGCCGCCGCCAGGAACGGCTGCGCGTTGGACAGGTCCGGCTCGACGGTCAGGTCCCGGCCGAGCAGGGCACCCGGCGTCACCCGCCACACGTTCGGCTC
The DNA here is from genome assembly GCF_055668065.1 of Streptomyces sp. NPDC097129. Taxonomy (NCBI): domain Bacteria; kingdom Bacillati; phylum Actinomycetota; class Actinomycetes; order Kitasatosporales; family Streptomycetaceae; genus Streptomyces; species Streptomyces sp. NPDC097129. The sequence continues at coordinate 277,081 of NZ_JBVOQE010000004.1, forward strand.
GCCGCCCGACTCCGGGGTGTCCACCTGGGCGCCGACCGCGCGCAGCATGTCCACGGTCATCCGGATGTGCGGCAGGGACGGCAGGGACGCGCCGGTGTGCCGGACCTCCACGCCCTGGTTGAAGCGCGGCGCCGACAGCAGCAGCGCCGAGACGAACTGAGAGGAGGAGGACGCGTCGATCTCCACCGGGCCGCCGTCCAGGGCGCCCCCGCCGTGCACGGTCATCGGCAGCGCGCCCCGGCCGTCGTCGTCGATCCGCGCGCCGAGTACGCGCAGCGCGTCGATGACACCGTGCAGCGGCCGCTCGTACGAGCGCGGGTCGCCGTCGAAGCGGATGGGGCCGTCGGCGAGCGCGGCCACCGGAGGCAGGAACCGCATCACCGTGCCGGCGTTGCCGACGTCGACCGTGGCCGGGCCGCGCAGCCCGGTGGGCAGCACCCGCCAGGCCTCACCGGTGCCGTCCGGGCCGACGCCTTCCTCGATCTCCACGCCCATCGTGCGCAGGGCCCCGGCCATCAGCAGGGTGTCGCGCGAACGCAGCGGGCGGCGCACCCAGCCCGGCTCGGAGGCGAGGGCGGCGAGCACCAGGGCACGGTTGGTGACCGACTTGGACCCGGGCACGTGGACCGTCGCGTCGACGGCTCCGCTCGCGTGCGGGGCGGGCCAGAGGGCGGTGTGTGCGGGGTTCGGGGCCATGGGGCCACTTTATAAGGAGCCCGAGGGGGAGGGCGTCGCCAGAGCTCCGACCGTGCACCGCGCACCCGTCGGCCGTCGCCCCCGGGGTCACAGCCCCAGCAACCAGCGCCCCCCGCCGATCAGGGAACACAGCGACACCGCGTGGAACAGGAACAGCCACAGCCCCGCCGGGGCATGCGTCAGCCGGGCGAGCTGGTCCGCGTCCGAGTCCCCGGCGCCTGACCGGACCCGCTTCGCCTGCAGCTCGAAGGCGGGGCGCACACCGCCCAGCAGCAGGAACCACACCACCGCGTACGCGAACGCCGCCTGCACCTGGGGTCCCGTGAGCCAGGAGACGAGCACGAACGTGCCACCCGTAAGGAGGACCGTCAACGCGCCGTACGCATTGCGGATCATCACCAGCATCGCCACCAGCAGCGCGGTGGCCACCCACAGCAGCAGCGTGATCCGGCCCGTGGCGAGCAGGGCCGCGCCGCCGAGGCCGAGCAGCGGCGGAGCGGTGTACCCGGCGGACGCGGTGAGGATCATGCCGAGGCCGTACGGCTTGCCGCGGCTCACCGTCAGCCCGCTGGTGTCGGAGTGCAGCCGGATGCCGGTGAGCTGCCGGCCGGTGAGCAGCGCGATCAGGCCGTGGCCGCCCTCGTGGGCGATGGTGATGGCGTTGCGGGATATCCGCCACGGGGTGTGCGGGACGACGACGGCCAGCGCCGCCACCGCCGTGGCCAGCACCACCCACAGGTCCGGGTCGGGCTGGGTGCCGGTGAGCCGGTCCCAGAGGTCGGGCAGCGCGGTGGCGGCGAGGTGGTCCATGTGGAGAAGTGGCTCCCTCTGGTCGTACGGAGTCTGGCAGGCTGGCACGCATGTGCGGACGGTTTGCATCGAGTCGTAGGCCCGAGGATCTCGCAGGAGTCTTTGAGATCGAGAAGTGGGAGCCCGAGGAGACCCTCGCGCCCGACTACAACGTGGCCCCGACCAAAGAGGTGTACGCCGTCCTGGACCGCCCCCTCAAAGACGTCCCGGACCCGCGTCCGGTTCGGCAGCTGCGGAAGCTGAAGTGGGGGCTCGTGCCGTCCTGGGCGAAGACGCCGGAGGGCGGCGCCCGCATGATCAACGCGCGGGCCGAGACCGTCCACGAGAAGCCGTCCTTCCGCCGCGCCTTCACCTCTCGCCGCTGCATCGTGCCCGCCGACGGCTACTACGAGTGGGTCACCGGTGAGCAGGAGCGGGAGCTGGAGGCCGAGGGGAAGCGGAAGCGGCCGCGCAAGCAGCCGTACTTCGTGCTCCCGGCCGACGGGTCGGTGTTCGCCATGGCCGGGCTGTACGAGTTCTGGCGGGACCGCACGCTGCCCGACGACCACCCGCAGGCCTGGTGGGCGACCTGCTCGGTGATCACCACCGAGGCCGAGCAGACCCCGCTCGCCGTCGCTCCCGCCGAGGGCCCCGGCACGCTCGCCGACATCCACCCCCGGATGCCGCTGATGCTCACCCCGGACCGCTGGGACGCCTGGCTGGATCCCGCCCGCACCGACCCCGACGAGCTCCGCGAGCTGCTCGCGCCGCCGCCCGCCGGGCTCATGCGCGCCTACCCGGTCTCCACGGCCGTGAGCAACGTCCGCAACAACGGCGAGGAGCTGCTGAAGGAGCTGGCGGCGCCGGAAGAGGGCACACTCTTCTGACGTGACGACCGAGATCATCAGCACCGAAGCGGGGGACGCCCGCATCACCTGGCACGCGGCGAAGAAGGCCCGGCTGGTCCTGGCCGCCGGCCACGGCGCCGGCGGTGGCATCGAGGCGCGCGACCTCCAGGCGCTCGCCCGGGTGCTGCCCGGGCACGGGGTGAGCGTCGCGCTCGTCGAGCAGCCCTGGCGGGTGGCCGGCAAGAAGGTCGCGCCCGCGCCGAAGACGCTGGACACCGGCTGGCGCGGCCTGTGGCCGGCGCTGTGCGCGCCCGGCCTGCCCGTGATCTCCGGCGGCCGCAGCGCGGGGGCGCGCGTGGCCTGCCGTACCGCCGCCGAGCTGGGCGCGCACGCCGTGCTCGCGCTGAGCTTCCCGCTGCACCCGCCGGGCAGGCCGGAGAAGTCCCGCGCCGCCGAACTGCTCGGGGCCCAGATGCCCACGCTGGTCGTGCAGGGCGGCAACGACCCGTTCGGCAGGCCGGAGGAGTTCCCGGACGGGTCGTACGACCTGATCGAGGTGCCCTTTGGTGATCACGGGCTCTCGGTGCCCAAGCGGGCGGAGATCACCCAGGAGCAGGCGCTGGAGATCATCACCGACGGTGTCGTGAGGTGGAGCGCGTCACTGGCCTGAAACGGTCGGGAATGACGGGCGGACGGTCGCTGTTGAGGCGGACAGAAGTGCTGGGGAACCAACACCGACGCCGTAGGAGAGGAAGTCCGCCGCATGGGTTCGACCTTTTGCCCGAGCCGCAGCAGCCGCGCCGACCTGGACTGGACGGTGCTGCACGCGGCCAAGACCGCTCCTATTCGAGCGGCGGCAGGCACGGGTCGTCGTCTATCCTCCGATTCGGGTGGGACCGGTTTCGGCCGCCCGACGACGTTTGAGGAGGTGGGTCCGGTTCCCGGTACCGACGCAGGGACCGACAACGGCCAGACGGGGCTGCCCGAGGGCCAGGGCGCCGGCGCGGACGCGAGCACGGAGACGACCGCGGAGCGCACGGCGCGCTTCGAGCGTGACGCCCTCGAATTCCTCGACCAGATGTACTCGGCCGCGCTGCGCATGACGCGCAACCCGGCCGACGCCGAGGACCTGGTGCAGGAGACGTATGCCAAGGCGTACGCGTCCTTCCACCAGTTCCGCGAGGGCACCAACCTCAAGGCGTGGCTGTACCGGATCCTCACCAACACCTTCATCAACTCCTACCGCAAGAAGCAGCGTGAGCCCCAGCGCTCCGCCGCGGAGGAGATCGAGGACTGGCAGCTCGCCCGTGCCGAGTCGCACATGTCGACGGGTCTGCGCTCCGCCGAGTCGCAGGCGCTCGACCACCTGCCCGACTCGGACGTCAAGGAAGCGTTGCAGGCGATCCCCGAGGAGTTCCGCATCGCCGTCTATCTGGCGGACGTCGAGGGCTTTGCGTACAAGGAGATCGCGGACATCATGGGGACACCCATCGGTACGGTGATGTCCCGGCTGCACCGGGGCCGCCGTCAACTGCGGGGCATGCTCGAGGACTACGCCCGCGAGCGCGGACTGGTTCCGGCCGGCGCCGGAGAGTCGAACGAAGCGAAAGGCTCGGGCTCATGAGCTGCGGAGAGCCGCATGAGACGGACTGCAGTGAGGTCCTGGACCACCTGTACGAGTTCCTCGACAGTGAGATGCCGGACGTCGATCGCGACAAGTTCAAGCAGCACTTCAAGGAGTGCTCGCCGTGCCTGGAGAAGTACGGCCTCGAGCAGGCCGTGAAGAAGCTGGTCAAGCGGTGCTGCGGCCATGACGACGTACCGACCGACCTGCGCGCCAAGGTCCTCGGCCGGCTCGACCTGATCCGCTCCGGACAGGCCGTGCCCGAGCACGACGTCACGGTCACCCCGCAGGAGTCCTGACCCGCCTGCCGTCACCCGAATGTGCTAATCCGCGGGTCATACGCCCGCGGAGCCCCCTGACCCCGCCCTAGGCTCCGAAGTCTGGCGGAGGACGGTCGGGGGGAGGGCGTTCATGGAGACGGTTCCGGCACGGGCGCGCGTGTACGTGGCCGTTGTCGTCGCCTGCGCGCTGCTGTGCCTGCATCCCCTGTCGCCCCTGACGGCGCCCTGGCCGGCGATCGCCCTGCTCGCGGCGGTGTACGCCGTCGGGGAGCGCGTCGCCCGCCGCCGCTTCGCCGGAACGTTCTACCCGATCCTGCTCGCCGGGGCCCTCCTGCTGCCGCCGGCCGCCGCGGCGCTCGTGCCCCTGCCCGGCGCCCTGCTCGCACCGGTCGAGCAGCGCCCCGTGCTGCTGCGCCGGCTCTGGCGCGCCGCCCAGCTCGCCGTCGGCGCGTGGGCGGCGGCCCGGGTGCACGGCGCCCTCGGCGGCCGCGACGCCGTCGCCGCCTGCCACTTCCCCTACGTGCTGCTGCCCGCAGGCGCGGCCGTGCTCGCCTTCTGCCTGGTCCTCGTCGCGCTCGACGGCGGCATCCGCGCCCTCGCCGAACGCAGGCCGCCGCGCCGCGCCTGGCACGGCCTGTTCCTGCGCTCCCTCGGCCCGCTCGCCGTGCACGGGCTCGCCGGTCTGATGACGGCCGTGCTCTGGCGCAGCCCCTACGGCCCGGTCGCCGCCCTCCTCGTCCTGCTGCCGATGGGCGTGTCGTGGTGGGTCTTCGCGCAGTACCACCGGCAGCGCGCCGCCCACCAGGCCACGATCCGCGCGCTGGTGCAGGCCGTGGACATCAAGGACGGCTACACCCGCGGCCACAGCGAGCGCGTCGGCCAGGCGTCGATGATGATCGCCCGCGAGCTGGGCATGAGCGACGAACGCGTGGAGGTGCTGCGCTTCGCCGGCATCCTGCACGACGTCGGCAAACTCGGCGTCCCCACCCGCCTGCTGCGCAAGGACGGCCCGCTCACCCCCGAGGAACGCCGGATCATCGAACTGCACCCCGAGTACGGCCACGACATCGTGCGCGGCATCTCCTTCCTCGGCGAGGCCCGCTCGGCCGTCCTGCACCACCACGAACGCCTCGACGGCAGCGGCTATCCCTACGGCCTCAGCGGCGGCCAGATCCCCGAGCCCGCCCGCGTGGTGGCGGTCGCCGACGCGTTCGACGCGATGACGTCGACCCGCTCCTACAGCAGGGCCCGGCCGGTCCCGGCGGCGCTGGCGGAGCTGCGCCGGTGCGCGGGCAGCCACTTCGACCCGCACATGGTCGAGGCCCTGGTGCAGGCGGTGGCCCGCCAGGGCTGGCACCCGACCGTCACGGCCGAGGACACCGGCGCCGACCGGGGCGAGCTGCCGGTGCCGCGTTCCGCGCCGGGCCGGTCGGGGGTGCACCGGTGAGCCCGGTCGGGGGTGCACCGGTGAGGGGGGTCGCGGGTACAGCGGTGAAGCCGGCCGGCCCGTGGAGCCCGGGCTGGGCGGGGCCGGTGGTCCGGCGGGGCTGCCGGGCGGGGGCGCGCCGGTGAGCGGGCGGCTGTCCGCGGCGACGTCGGTCTGCGTGCACGGCGGTGCCGGGGTGCTGGCGCTGGTCTGTCTCGTCGGCACACTGCACGCCGGCCTCGCCGACCGGTCCGTCGCGCTCGCCTTCGGCGCACTCGTCGCCGTCGGCGAACTCACCCGCTGGAGCGGCCCGCACCTTCGCGAGCCCGCGCCGCTCGGCGCCGCCGGCGCCCTCTCGTACGCCCTGCTCGGGCAGTGCGCCGGGCGGCCGACCGGGCACGGGGTCGCCCAGGTCGTCGCCGTCGTCTGCGCGGCCGCCCTGCTCGGCGGGGTGCCGCACATCGCGTGCGGGCGCGGGCCGTCGCTCGACGACCTGGCCCGGCGCACGCTGACCGCCGGCTTCGCCGCCGCCTGTTTCCAGCCGCTGTACAACCGGGGCGTCTTCGACGCCTGGATCGGCCCCGCCTACGCCCTGCTGCTGCTCGCCCTGCTGGCGCTGACCGCCCTGTGTGACGCGGTGCTCGCCGCCGCCCTGGCCCACGCGCGTACCCGCTGGCCGTTCGGGCCGCTGCTGCGCGACCAGTTGCGGGCGCTGCCCGGCGTCGGGTCGGCGGTGTGCGCCACCGGGGCGGTGATGGCGCTGGCGGTGGCGGTCGCGGGCCTGTGGGCGCTGCCGGTGTTCTGTCTGCCGCTGCTGCTGACCCAGCTGGCCTTCCGCCGGTACGCGGCCGTGCGCGCCACCTACCGGCAGACCATCGCCTCCCTGGCCCGGGCCACCGAGATCGCCGGGTACACCCCCGCCGGGCACGCCCGCCGGGTCGCCGCGCTCAGCCAGGCGGTCGGACGGGACCTCGGGCTGAGCGAGCCGGAGCTGACGGTGCTGGAGTACGCGGCGCTCATGCACGACATCGGGCAGCTGAGCCTTCTCGACCCGGTGCCGGACGGGGCCACCGCCTGCCTCCCGGCCGAGGAGCAGCGGCGGATCGCGCTGCTGGGCGGGGCGGTCGTACGGCAGACCGGGGTGAGCCGGCAGGTGGCCACGGTCGTGGAGCGGCAGGCCGACCCCTGCCGGGAGCAGCCGCTCGCCGCACGGATCGTGCGGGCGGTCAACGACTACGAGGAGAAGGCGCGGGGCGCCGGGCCGGGCGGGGCGCTGGCCGCGCTGGAGGAGCTTCGGCTCGGCACGGCCGGGGACTACGCGCCGGACGTGGTCGAAGCGCTGGCCCGGGTGTTGTCCCGGCAGCAGTCTGACCCGTCCCCGAGCTGGGTAACCCATGGGTAATGAGCGCCTCTCCCGGCGTACGTGGTTGGATGCCAGGGAGAGGGTGTCCGGGGGCGTGAGCCAGCCCACTTTCCGGAACTGGAACTGGCAGGCGGGAATCGTGAGGATCTTCGGCAAGGGACGGCACCGGCCCTCCGCCTCCTGGCGGCAGGCCACGGACCGCGCGTTCACCCTGATCGGCGACGGCCGGTACGAGGACGCGGGCGCGCTGCTGACACGCGCGGCGGATCTGGAGCCCTGGCTGGCCGAGTCCTGGTTCAACCTCGCCCTGCTGCACAAGTTCCGGCACGACTGGGAGCAGGCGCGGGCCGCGGGCCTGCGCGCCGTGGCGCTGCTGGAGAAGGAGACCGGCGCGCCCGACTGGTGGAACGTCGGCATCGCCGCCACCGCGCTGCAGGACTGGCCGCTGGCCCGCCGTGCCTGGCAGGCCTACGGCCTGCACGTGCCCGGTGGCGCCACCGCCGCGGGCGAGCCCGTCGGCATGGACCTGGGCAGTGCGGCCGTACGGCTGTCTCCCGAGGGCGAGGCCGAGGTGGTGTGGGGTCGGCGGCTGGACCCGGCGCGGATGGAGGTGCTGTCCATCCCGCTGCCGTCGTCCGGGCGGCGCTGGGGCGAGGTCGTGCTGCACGACGGCGTTCCGCACGGGGAACGGACCACCTCCACCGGGCACGCCTTCCCGGTGTTCGACGAGATCGAGCTGTGGGCGCCCTCGCCGGTTCCGACCTGGGTCGTGCTGATCGAGGCGGCGACCGAGGCCGACCGGGACGCGCTGGAGCAGCTCGCCGCGGACGCCGGGTTCGCGGCGGAGGACTGGTCGTCGTCGGTGCGGCTGCTGTGCCGGACGTGCTCGGAGTCGCGGATGCCGTCGGACGAGGGTGACGGTGTGCACCTCGATCCCCACGACCACAGCGAGCCGGGTCACCCCGGTCCGCTCGGCCACCGCACGGACGGGCAGCTGTGGGTGCCGGAGCGGGAGTGCGGGGTGGCTGCGCCGGCTTCCTTGGTACGGGGGCTCTTGGACGGATGGGTTGCCGACAGTCCGGATTCCCGTGATTGGCGGGATCTCGAGGAGGTCTGTTAGGCCGCGTCCGGCTGCGGCGCCGTGGTGGCTGGTCGCGCCCGCGCGGCGGAGCCGCAGATCGGACACCGCCCCGCGCCCCTTCCGGGGCGCGTCCCCGTACCCTGTATCAAGCATCACTCCCTGTTTTTGTTGAGGAAGGCTTACGTCGGTCATGGCGCAGCAGGACACCGATCAGCAGCACGCGGGCGTGCTCCCCGTCGACGACGAGGGGTTCGTCGTCGACACGGAGGACTGCGAGGAGCGCGAGAGCGCCTGGCGTGAGCGCGGCACCTCGCGGCCGATCACGGTCGTCGGCAATCCGGTGCTGCACAAGGAGTGCAAGGACGTCACCGACTTCGGTGACGAGCTCCAGCAGCTGGTCGCGGACATGTTCGCCTCGCAGCGCACCGCCGAGGGCGTGGGCCTGGCCGCCAACCAGATCGGCGTCGATCTGAAGGTCTTCGTCTACGACTGCCAGGACGACAGCGGCGCCCGGCACGTCGGTGTGGTCTGCAACCCCAAGCTGGTCGAGCTGCCCGCCGACCGGCGCAGCCTGGACGACAGCAACGAGGGCTGCCTGTCCGTGCCGACGGCGTACGCGCCGCTCGCCCGCCCCGACTACGCCGAGGTCACCGGGCAGGACGAGCGGGGCAACCCGGTCAAGGTGCGCGGCACCGGCTACTTCGCGCGGTGTTTGCAGCACGAGACCGACCACCTGTACGGCTACCTGTACATCGACCGGCTCTCCAAGCGTGAACGCAAGGACGTGCTGCGGCAGATGGCCGAGAACGAGCCGCGCTACCCGGTCGTCGCGAACGACTGAGGCGGCACACCAGCCCCACGAACGGCGTCTGTCCGGGCCGCACCGCCCGAACAGGCGCCGTTCGTCTGTCCGTCGCACGTTCGATCCCCTGAGCACATCTCTTGATCGATAAGCAGTCACATAGGGGGAGATTCTCGGCACGTTGGGGTAGTGAATGAAGCAAATCCGTTCCCAGAACGGTCAGTTGTGGTGCTGAATGGAGAGTGCGGGGATACGCGACGGCGCACGCCCGGTTCGACAGGAGGGGTGTGCGCGAACGGCGGCTGAGAGGGGTAGTTCGTGCATGCTCTCCCATACAGCACCACACGCGGCACCGGTGGGGCGCCGAAGGCGGTGATGGTGCCACCGTCGCTTACTCTTCCGGTGATCGAGGCGGCGTTTCCCCGGCGGTTGCACCCGTATTGGCCGAAGCTCCAGGAGAAGACCCGGAGCTGGTTGCTGGAAATGCGGCTCATGCCGGCGGACAAGGTCGAGGAATATGCCGACGGCCTGTGCTACACCGACCTCATGGCGGGCTACTACCTGGGCGCCCCCGACGAGGTCCTTCAGGCCATCGCCGACTACAGCGCCTGGTTCTTCGTCTGGGACGACCGTCACGACCGGGACATCGTGCATCGCAGGCCGGTCGCCTGGCGCCGCCTGAAGAGCCTGCTGCACGCCGCGCTGGACGCGCCCCAGGACCATCTGCGCCACGAGGATCCGCTGGTCGCGGGGCTGGCGGACAGCGTGGGGCGGCTGTACTCCTTCCTGCCGGGCGGCTGGAACGCGCGCTTCGCCCGGCACTTCCACACGGTGATCGAGGCCTACGACCGGGAGTTCCGCAACCGCACCGAGGGGATCGTCCCGACGGTCGCGGAATACCTGGCCCTGCGCCGGCTCACCTTCGCGCACTGGATCTGGACCGACCTGCTCGAACCCAGCGCCGGCTGTGAACTCCCGGACGCCGTGCGAAAGAACCCGGCATACCGGCGCCCGGCCCTGCTGAGCCAGGAATTCGCCGCCTGGTACAACGACCTGTGTTCGCTGCCGAAAGAAATAGCCGGCGACGAGGTGCACAATCTCGGAATCAGTCTCATCACCCATGAGGGGCTGACTCTGGAAGAAGCGGTACGCGAAGTCCGGCGTCGCGTGGATGAATGCATCACGCAATTCCTCGACGCGGAACAGGATGCTTTACGGTTCGCCGACGGACTCGACGACGGAACAGTGCGCGGAAAAGAACTGAGCGCCGCCGTACGGGCCTGTGTCGCGAACATGCGGAACTGGTTCAGTTCCGTCTACTGGTTCCACCACGAGTCCGGCCGGTACATGGTCGACAGCTGGGACGACCGGTCCACGCCCCCGTACGTCAACAACGAAGCGGCAGGTGAGAAATGACCGTCGAGTCCGTGAAGCCCCCGGTGCCCACGGCCCCGGAACTGCGCGAGCCCCCGATCGCGGGCGGCGGTGTGCCCCTCCTCGGCCACGGCTGGAAGCTGGCGCGCGACCCGCTGCGGTTCATGTCCGCCCTGCGCGAGCACGGCGACGTCGTCCGCCTCAGGCTCGGCCCCAAGACGCTCTACGCCGTCACCACCCCGGAACTGACCGGCGCCCTCGCCCTCAGCCCCGACTACCACATCGCCGGCCCCCTGTGGGAGTCCCTGGAGGGGCTGCTCGGCAAGGAGGGCGTGGCCACGGCCAACGGCCCGCTGCACCGCCGCCAGCGGCGCACCATCCAGCCCGCGTTCCGGCTCGACGCGATCCCCGCGTACGGGCCGATCATGGAGGAGGAGGCGCACGCGCTCGTCGAGCGCTGGCGGGGCGCCGGGACCCTCGACTGCACCGGCGAGTCCTTCCGTGTCGCGGTGCGCATCGCCGCCCGCTGCCTGCTGCGCGGCGACTACATGGACGAGCGCGCCGAGCGGCTGTGCACGGCCCTCGCGGTCGTCTTCCGCGGTATGTACCGGCGGATGGTGGTCCCGCTCGGACCGCTGTACCGGCTGCCGACGCCGGGCAACCGCGAATTCAATCGGGCGCTGGCCGATTTGCATCTCCTCGTCGACGAGATCATCGCCGAGCGACGCGCATCTGGTCAAAAGCCGGACGATTTGCTGACGGCATTGCTGGAAGCGAAGGACGAAAGCGGCGAGCCCATCGGGGAGCAGGAGATCCACGACCAGGTGGTCGCCATCCTGACCCCCGGCAGCGAAACAGTGGCATCCACCATCATGTGGTTGCTTCAGGCACTTGCCGAGCACCCCGAACACGCCGACAAGGTGCGCGACGAAGTCGAATCCGTCACCGGCGGGCGGCCCGTCGCATTCGAGGACGTGCGCTCGCTGCGGCACACCAACAATGTCGTCATCGAGGCCATGCGTTTGCGGCCGGCTGTATGGATATTGACCCGGCGGGCGGTCGTCGACACCGAACTCGGTGGCTATCGCATTCCGGCCGGGTCCGACATCATCTACAGCCCGTACGCGATCCAGCGCGACCCGAAGTCGTACGCCCGCAACCTGGAGTTCGACCCGGACCGCTGGCTTCCGGAGCGGGCCAAGGACGTGCCGAAACACGCCATGAGCCCGTTCAGCACCGGCAACCGCAAGTGCCCCAGCGACCACTTCTCGATGGCACAGCTGACGCTCGTCACCGCCGCGCTCGCCGCGCGGTACCGCTTCGAGCAGGTGCCCGGCTCGAACGACGCCGTCCGGGTCGGCATCACCCTGCGCCCGCACCGGCTGCTGGTACGGGCGGTGCCGCGCTGAGCGTTCAGGCGGCCTGCGGGCCGCGGAAGGCACGGCGGTAGGCGTTCGGGGTGGTCCCCAGCGCCCGCGTGAACTGGTGCCGCAGCGCCGCCGCCGTACCGAACCCGGTACGCCAGGCGATCGCGTCCATCGTCTCGTCCGTCGCCTCCAGCAGCCGCTGCGCCAGCAGCACCCGCTGGCGCAGGATCCACCGGTACGGCGTCGTGCCGGTCTCCTGCTGGAAGCGCCGGGCGAAGGTCCGCGGCGCCATGTGGGCCCGCGCGGCGAGCTGTTCGACGGTCACCTCCTGATCGAGGTGCTGCTCCATCCACGCCAGCACCTCGCCGACCGTGTCGCAGGAGTTCGCGGGCAGCGGGCGCTCGATGTACTGCGCCTGCCCGCCGTCCCGGTGCGGCGGCACGACCATGCGCCGGGCGATCTTGTTGGCCACCTCCGGCCCCTGCTCCTTGCGCACCAGGTGCAGACAGGCGTCGATGCCGGCGGCGGTGCCGGCCGAGGTGATCACCGGGTCCTCGTCGACGTAGAGCACGTCCGGTTCGACGACCGCCCGCGGGTACTGCCGGCGCAGCTCCTCGGCGTGGTGCCAGTGCACCGTGCAGCGCCGCCCGTGCAGCAGTCCGGCGGCGCCCAGCACGAACACGCCGGAACACACGCTCAGCACCCGCGACCCGCGCTCCACCGCCCGGACCAGGGCGTCCAGCAGCGCCGGCGGATAGATGCGGTGCGTGAAGTCGTCGCCGGCCGGGACGGCGATCAGATCGGCCTCCTCCAGCCGGTCTAGGCCGTACGGCGTGGACATGGTCAGCCCGCCGACGTGCGTGCCCAGCGTCGGGCCCTCGGCGGAGACGACCGCGAAGTCGTACACGGGCAGTCCGTCGTCGCTGCGGTCGAGCCCGAAGATCTCGCACACGACGCCGAGTTCGAAGGGGTGCGCTCCGTCGAGCAGGACCGCGGCCACGTTCTTCAGCATGCCGCCAGTGTGCCTCACCGGTGGCAGTAATTCGAGGGTCTGCGGCAGTGCTGCCACTCACCGTAAGGAGCGTCCCGCGCGAGAGTGGTGTCCATGAACGGAAACCAGATCGAAGGCCTGATCGGAATGCTCTTCACCCTCGGGATCCTGGTCCTGCTGATCCTGCCGTCCGCGCTCGGCGTCCTGCGCGACCGCCGCATGGACCGGCAGATCAAGGAGGCCGCGAGCCCCGCTCCCCGCGGGCAGACCCCCCGCCGGACCACCCCGCGCCTCCAGGCACACCGCACTGTCCGACCCCGCGTGTAACCTCCCGCTCACGCAGTCGATCACGGTGATCGAGCGCAGGGGAGGGAAACATGAGCAACGGCATCCGGCGAAGAGCGGCCTGGGCCACGGCGAGCGGCGCCGCGGCCCTCGTGCTGCTCACCGCGACCGGCGCCCACGCCGAGGGGCGGGGAGACATCCGGGTGGTGGGGGCCGTCGTCAACGGCGGTCACCCCGTGGGCGTCGGGACCGCGAAGGAGATCACGTTCCCGGTCGTCCTCACCGTCCGGGACAACTCCGGGGTGAAGGGCGTCAGCCGCGTCAGCACGATGAACGTGTCGAACGCCTACGGCTTCATCGAGTGGTACGGCACGACCTGCGCGAAGAAGTCGGCGACCACCTCGGTGTGCACGGCCACCATGAAGGCCACCCCCTCCTGGATGCCGGCCGGCGACGACATCGACACCAACCGCGTCGCCGGCCTCTGGCAGGTCAATGCCACCGTCAACGCCAACGACGGCGACTACTGGATCTCCCAGAACATCGCCCGCTACTCCGTCAAGCGGGCCACGACGCTCACGGCCGACGCCGCGCCCGAGCCTGTGCGCAAGGGCGGCAGGCTGACCGTCACCGGCACGCTCAGCCGGGCGAACTGGGAGAGCCTGAAGTACCAGGGCTACGCCGGGCAGCAGGTCCAGCTCCAGTTCCGCAAGGCCGGCACCACCCGCTACACCACGGTCAGGACCGTGACGACGGGCAGCACCGGCCGGCTCAGCACCACCGTCACCGCCTCCGCGGCCGGCGACTGGCGCTGGTACTACCCCGGCACGTCGGCCACCATGCTCGCCGTGTCGCCCGGAGACTTTGTGACCCTGAAGTAGCCGCGGCTCAGAAGTCCTCGTCCAGGTCGACGGTGCCCTCCACCGCGACCTGGTACGCCGACGGGCGCCGCTCGAAGAAGTTGGTCAGCTCCTGAACGCCCTGCAACTCCATGAAGGAGAAGGGGTTCTGCGAGCCGTACACCGGGGCGAAGCCGAGGCGGGTGAGACGCTGGTCGGCGACGCACTCCAGGTACTGCCGCATCGAGTCGGTGTTCATGCCCGGCAGGCCGTCCCCGCACAGGTCGCGCGCGAACTGCAGCTCGGCCTCCACGGCTTCCCTCAGCATGTCGGTGACCTGCTGCCCGAGCTCCTCGTCGAAGAGGTCCGGCTCCTCCTTGCGGACGGTGTCGACCACGTCGAAGGCGAACGACATGTGCATCGTCTCGTCGCGGAACACCCAGTTGGTGCCGGTGGCCAGACCGTGCAGCAGGCCCCGGCTGCGGAACCAGTAGACGTAGGCGAAGGCGCCGTAGAAGAACAGGCCCTCGATGCACGCGGCGAAGCAGATGAGGTTGAGCAGGAAGCGGCGCCGGTCCGCCCTGGACTCCAGGCGCTCCAGCTTCTCGACCTCGTTGATCCACTTGAAGCAGAAGCCGGCCTTCTCCCGGATGGACGGGATGTTCTCCACCGCGTCGAAGGCGGCCGCGCGGTCGTCCGGGTCGGGCAGATAGGTGTCCAGCAGCGTCAGATAGAACTGGACGTGCACGGCCTCCTCGAAGAGCTGCCGCGACAGGTACAGACGCGCCTCGGGGGAGTTGATGTGCTTGTACAGCGTCAGCACCAGGTTGTTCGCGACGATCGAGTCACCCGTCGCGAAGAACGCCACCAGCCGGCCGATGAGGTGCTGCTCCTTCGGCGTCAGCTTCGCGAGGTCGGCGACGTCCGAGTGGAGGTCGACCTCCTCCACGGTCCAGGTGTTCTTGATCGCGTCCCGGTAGCGCTCGTAGAAGTCGGGGTAGCGCATGGGGCGCAGGGTCAGTTCGAAGCCCGGGTCGAGGAGGTTGGTGTTACGGGTACTCATTACTGGCAGGCCTCGCAGGACTCGGGGTTTTCCAGGGAGCAGGCGACGGCGTCTTCGGGGGCCGCCTGCTGGACGGGGACGGGGACGGTGGCCTGCGCCTGGGCGGCGCGGGCGATGCGCGTCGCGGGGCGCGAACGCAGGTAGTACGTCGTCTTCAGCCCGGACTTCCAGGCGTAGGCGTACATCGAGGAGAGCTTGCCGATCGTCGGCGTCTCCAGGAAGAGGTTGAGGGACTGGGCCTGGTCGAGGAACGGGGTCCGTGCCGCCGCCATGTCGATCAGACCGCGCTGCGGGATCTCCCACGCCGTGCGGTACAGCCGCCGGACGTCCTCGGGGATCCAGGCGAAGTCCTGCACCGAGCCGCTCGACTCGCGCAGCGCCTCACGGGTGCGGGCGTCCCACACCCCCAGCTTCTTCAGCTCGGCGACCAGGTAGGTGTTCACCTGGAGGAACTCGCCGGACAGCGTCTCGCGCTTGAACAGGTTCGACACCTGCGGCTCGACGCACTCGTACACGCCCGCGATGGAGGCGATGGTGGCGGTCGGCGCGATGGCCAGCAGCAGGCTGTTGCGCATGCCGGTCCCGGCGATCCGGGCCCGCAGCGCCGCCCAGCGCTCCGGCCAGGTCAGCTGCACGTCGTAGTGGTCGGGGTGCAGCACACCCCGCGCGGTGCGGGTCTTCTCCCAGGCCGGCAGCGGACCGTTGCGCTCGGCGAGGTCGGCGGACGCCTCGTACGCGGCGAGCATGATGCGCTCGGCGATCCGCGTGGAGAGCGCCTTGGCCTCGGGGGAGTCGAACGGCAGCCGCAGCTTGAAGAAGACGTCCTGCAGGCCCATCGCGCCCAGGCCCACCGGACGCCACTTGGCGTTGGAACGGCCCGCCTGCTCGGTCGGGTAGAAGTTGATGTCGACGACGCGGTCGAGGAAGGTGACGGCGGTGCGGACGGTGGCGTCCAGCCGCTCCCAGTCGATGTCGTCGCCGTCCACGAAGGCGCCGAGGTTGACCGAGCCGAGGTTGCATACCGCCGTCTCGCTGTCGTCCGTCACCTCCAGGATCTCCGTGCACAGGTTGGAGGAGTGCACGACGTGACCGGGCAGCGCGGTCTGGTTGGCGGTGCGGTTGGCGGCGTCCTTGAAGGTCATCCAGCCGTTGCCGGTCTGCGCGAGGGTGCGCATCATGCGGCCGTACAGCTCACGGGCCGGCAGCGTCTTCTTCGCCAGGCCCGCGTCCTCCGCCTTGCGGTACGCGGCGTCGAACTCCTCGCCCCACAGGTCCACCAGCTCCGGCACGTCCGACGGCGAGAACAGCGACCACTGCGCGTCGGCGCCCACCCGGCGCATGAACTCGTCCGGGATCCAGTGCGCGAGGTTCAGGTTGTGCGTACGGCGGGCGTCCTCACCGGTGTTGTCCCGCAGCTCCAGGAACTCCTCGATGTCGGAGTGCCAGGTCTCCAGGTACACCGCGGCCGCGCCCTTGCGCCGGCCGCCCTGGTTCACCGCGGCGACCGAGGCGTCCAGCGTCTTCAGGAACGGCACGATGCCGTTGGAGTGCCCGTTCGTACCGCGGATCAGCGAACCGCGGCCGCGGATACGGGAGTACGACAGGCCGATGCCGCCGGCGTGCTTGGAGAGCCGGGCGACCTGGTGGTAGCGGTCGTAGAGGGAGTCCAGCTCGTCCAGCGGGGAGTCGAGGAGGTA
The DNA here is from genome assembly GCF_055668065.1 of Streptomyces sp. NPDC097129. Lineage (NCBI taxonomy): Bacteria > Bacillati > Actinomycetota > Actinomycetes > Kitasatosporales > Streptomycetaceae > Streptomyces > Streptomyces sp. NPDC097129. Next base: position 293,607 of record NZ_JBVOQE010000004.1, read on the forward strand.
GCAGGACGACATCTGGGGATGCCGGGTGCCGGAGTTGAACAGGGTGGGGGAGGAGGGCAGGTAGTCGAGGCGGCTCATCAGCCCGTAGAGCGCCGCGACCTCGTCGACGGAGCGGCGGGTGTCGTCCTCGGCGAGTCCGGCGGCCACGCGCAGCAGGAAGTGCTGGGGCGTCTCGATCACCTTGCGGGTGATCGGGTGCCGCAGCAGGTAACGGCTGTGGAGCGTGCGCAGGCCGAAGTAGCCGAACCGGTCGTCGGCGGTGGTGTCGACGAGGGCGTCGAGGCGGTCCGCGTGCAGCGTCACGAACGCGGCGGTGCGGTCGGCGACGAGACCCTCGCGGTGGCCGACGGCGACCGACCCGGTGAACGACGTGACGCCCTGCGAGGCGGCCTCCGCGCGGATGGCGAGCGTGAGCAGGCGGGCGGCGAGCTTCGAGTAGGCGGGGTCCTCGGAGATGAGTCCGGCGGCGGCCTCCGTGGCCAGCTCCCGCAGCTCCGCCTCGTCGGCGTGCGCCGACCGGCCGCGCAGCGCGGCGGCGGCGACCCGGCCGGGGTCGGTGTCGGGGAGGTCGGCGGTCAGCTCGGTCAGGGTGCGCAGCAGCGCGGCACCGGGACCGTCCTGCTCCGGCTCGGTGGCTGAGGCCGGATCGGCTGGCGCGATGGTCACGTGGGGCTCTCCCTCGCTCGGCACTTGGGCCTCGGCGAGGGCAGGGGGCAGCACACGAGCGCACGCGGCGTCGCGTCCACCGGCCCATTCCGCGAGGCCCGGACGTCGGAGCACGCCGGCCGGGTGGCCGGGTGCGCTGTGGGCAGGTCCTCGGACTGAACCGGCGTGCGCGAAGCACGCAAGTACACCGTTGCGGGACAGTTCCGGATTCGCACCGGATTCCCCTGCGGCGACAGCGAGCATGAGCATACATCTAGTGCCGGGCTGTCGTCTCACCCCCAGATGTTGTGTCCCGTCGGCTTCACAGCGTCAGCTCGTAGGTGAGCAGGGTGATGTCGTCGAGCTCCGGGAGGGGATTCCAGTCCCGTTCGGGCGTACGGACGAAGCCCAGGCGTGCGTAGATGCGGTGCGCGGTGCGCATGGTCCGCTGGGTCGACAGGACGATCCGCCCGCAGCCGCCGACGGCCCGGGCCCGCTCGACGCAGGCCCGCACGAGCGCCTCGCCGACACCGTGCGCCTGCGGCCGGTGCCGGTGAGGGCGTCGTCCTCCTACGGCGGGCGCGGGTCACCCCCGGCCGGTCGTCCGCGAAGGGAGTCCCTACGACAGCGGGCCGCCGTGGCATCTGCCTCCGGCGGCCCGCTGCGGGTTGCCCCGTGGTTGCTCGCGCAGTTCCCCGCGCCCCTTCGGGGCGCGCTTCAGTGACCGGCGTGCGTCAGTGGCCCGCGCCCGCCGTGGCCGGGGGGAGTTCGGTCTGGACGCCCGGGTCGCCGGCGTCCGCCGTGTAGTCCTCCGGGCTGGTCTCGTCGACGCCCTCGGGGGCCTTCACGGCCTTCAGAACGAGCGTGAGGACCACGGTCACCGCGACGTTCAGCACGAACGCCGTCAGGCCGATGTAGCCGATCTCGCCGATGCCGGGGATCTCCTTCGCGGAGCCGCCGAAGTGCTTCTGCGTCGGCGAGGCCACCCCGTACGCGGCCAGCGTGCCGTAGGCCATGCCGACCGCCCAGCCCGCCAGCAGCGCCCAGCGGTGGAACCAGCGCGTGAACAGACCGCCGACCAGGGAGGGGAAGGTCTGCAGGATCCAGATGCCGCCCAGCAGCTGGAAGTTGATGGCGACCGTCTTGTCCATGGTGAGGACGAAGACCAGCGCGCCCACCTTCACCAGCAGGGACACGATCTTGGAGACCTGGGCCTCCTGCTTCGGCGTGGCGTCCTGCTTGATGAAGTCCTTGTAGATGTTGCGCGTGAACAGGTTCGCCGCCGCGATCGACATGATCGCCGCCGGGACCAGCGCGCCGATGCCGATCGCCGCGAACGCGATGCCCGCGAACCAGTCCGGGAACATGTCCTCGAACAGCTGCGGAATGGCCAGCTGGCCGTTCTGCACCTTGACGCCGGCCGCGATCGCCATGAACCCGAGCAGCGCGAGCAGGCCCAGCATCAGGGAGTACAGCGGCAGGATCGTGGTGTTGCGCCGGATCACCTCACGGCTTCTGGACGACAGCGTCGCGGTGATCGAGTGCGGGTACATGAACAGCGCCAGCGCGGAGCCGAGCGCCAGCGTCGCGTACGTCCACTGGCCGGCCTCCCCCGGGGCGAGGGCACCGCGCGGCTTGCCGGTGGCCGGGTTGACCTGGCTGAACGCGTGGCCCGCCTTGGCGAAGATGTCGTCGAACCCGCCCAGCTTGATGGGGATGTAGATGATCGCCACCGCGATGACGATGTAGATCAGCGCGTCCTTCACGAACGCGATCAGCGCGGGCGCCCGCAGACCGGAGGAGTAGGTGTACGCCGCCAGCACGCCGAACGCGATCAGCAGCGGCAGGTCCTTGACGAACCAGTTCGTGTTCTCGCCACCGCCGACGCCCATCACGTCCAGCACGGCCTGGATGCCGACGAGCTGGAGCGCGATGTACGGCATCGTCGCGAGGATGCCGGTCAGCGCCACCGCCAGCGACAGCCCCTTGGAGCCGAAGCGGCCGCGCACGAAGTCCGAGGTCGTCACGTACCCGTGCTTGTGCGACACCGACCACAGCCGGGGCAGGAACGTGAAGATCAGCGGGTAGACGAGGATCGTGTACGGCACCGCGAAGAAGCCGGACGCCCCCGCCGCGTAGATCGCCGCCGGCACGGCGACGAACGTGTACGCCGTGTACAGGTCGCCGCCGAGCAGGAACCAGGTGATCCAGGTGCCGAACGACCGTCCGCCCAGGCCCCATTCGTCGAGGCTGTGCTCGTTCTCGGCCTTGCGCCAGCGCGCGGCCAGGAAGCCCAGCACGGTGACGAGCAGGAAGAAGAAGATGAAGACGCCGAGCGCGACGCCGTTCACGCCGTCCTTCACTTGTCCGCACCGCCCTTCTGGGAGACACGGGCGCGCTGGTCACGGCGCCACAGCTGGTAGGCGAGCACCGTCAGCGCCGTGGAGATGATCACCCACAGCATCTGGTACCAGTAGAAGAACGGGATCCCGATGAACGCCGGATCCACCTTGGCGTAACTCCCGACCCACAGCATCGCCACGAAGGGCGCGACAAGGCAGAGGGCGATGACGACGCGCACGGGCGTCACCGTCGCCGGTCTGGACACATCTGGCGCATTCGACATCGCGCGGTTCCGTCCCCTCACTGATCACCTGTGCAATGCGCAGGAAATCTAGGTCAGGTGCAGCAGGAACGGAACCCCTCGTCCGCATAACGGGCGTTGACGGCCTGGACCGTTATCCGACCGCGACCCGGCGGGGTGTGACGGGCCGTCCTACGGGCGCTTCAGACGGGCCACGAACTTGTAGCGGTCCCCCCGGTACACCGACCGCACCCACTCCACCGGCTCGCCCTGCCGGTCGAAGGAGTGCCGGGAGAGCATCAGCATCGGCAGGCCGACGTCGGTGCCGAGCAGGCCGGCCTCGCGCGGGGTGGCCAGCGAGGTCTCGATGGTCTCCTCGGCCTCGGCGAGGTGGATGTCGTAGACCTCGGCGAGCGCGGTGTACAGGGACGTGTACTTCACCAGGGAGCGGCGCAGCGCCGGGAAGCGCTTGGCCGAGAGGTGGGTGGTCTCTATGGCCATCGGCTCGCCGTTGGCCATGCGCAGCCGCTCGATGCGCAGGACCCGGCCGCCGGCGGTGATGTCGAGCAGGTCGGCGAGCCGGTCGTCGGCGGTGATGTAGCCGACGTCGAGCAGCTGCGAGGTGGGCTCCAGGCCCTGGGCGCGCATGTCCTCGGTGTACGACGTCAGCTGCAGCGCCTGCGACACCTTCGGCTTGGCGACGAACGTGCCCTTGCCCTGGATGCGCTCCAGCCGGCCCTCGACCACCAGCTCCTGCAGCGCCTGGCGGACGGTCGTGCGCGAGGTGTCGAACTCCGCCGCGAGCGTCCGCTCCGGCGGGACCGGGGTGCCGGGCGGCATGGTCTCGGTCATGTCGAGCAGGTGCTTCTTCAGGCGGTAGTACTTGGGCACGCGCGCGGTACGGACGGTGGCGCCACTGTCGTTCTCCGCACTGCTGACGTCGGTGCTCATGCTCTGCCTTCCCGGCTCCGGGTGCCGAAGCGGCCGACACGCCATCGGCCGCGGGCTCACATCGTGGCACGGCTTGGTGCGCGGTGACCTCGGTGGGCGGCCCCGCACGCTCCGTGATCTCCTCTGTATACCGTCGGGGCCCCTGCTGGTCTAGTCCAGCGAGGCGGCTCATGCACCTGGCCCCGAGCCGGCCCCGGCCCCCGAGCCGGCCCGCGCCCGGCCCGCGTCCGGTCCGGTCAGATGCCCTGCCACTCCGGCTTGTTCGCGTACGTGTGCCGGAAGTAGTCCGCCAGCTTCAGCTTGGACGCGGCGGCGTCGTCCACGACCACCGTCGCGTGCGGGTGCAGCTGCAACGCGGAGGCCGGGCAGACGGCCGCGACCGGGCCCTCGACGGTCGCGGCCACCGCGTCCGCCTTGCCCTCGCCCGTGGCCAGCAGGACCAGGTGACGGGCCTCCAGGATGGTGCCGATGCCCTGCGTGATGACGTGGTGCGGCACCTGGTCGATGTCGCCGTCGAAGAAGCGCGCGTTGTCCACCCGGGTCTGCTCGGTCAGCGTCTTGATCCGCGTACGGGAGGCCAGCGAGGAGCACGGCTCGTTGAACCCGATGTGCCCGTCGGTGCCGATCCCGAGGAGCTGGAGGTCCACCCCGCCGGCCCCGGCCAGCGCCCTGTCGTACGCCTCGCACGCCGCCTGCACGTCCTCGGCGGTGCCGTCCGGACCCAGGAACCGCTCCATGCCGATGCCGAGCGGCTCCAGCACCTCGCGTCGCAGCACCGAGCGGTAGGACTCGGGGTGTTCGGCGGGCAGCCCCACGTACTCGTCGAGCTGGGCGACCCGGGCCCGGGCGGTGTCCGCGGCGCCGGAGCGCACCTTCGTCTCCAGCGCCCGGTAGATGGGCAGCGGGGTCGAGCCCGTGGCGACGCCGAGCAGGGCGTCGGGCTTGCGCCGCAGCAGCTGCGCCAGGGCCTCGGCGATGAGCTCGCCGCCCGCCTCGGCGTCCGGGACGATGACAACTTCCACGCTGGCCTGCCGTTTCGAAGAGGGGACTCGGGGAGGGACCGGGGGGCCGGGACCGGGGGAGGCACTGGGTGACCCGCCGGGGGCCCGGTGCCCGGAATCGGGCAATGTGGTTTAGACCAATCTAACAGAGCCTGGTGCCCCTTTCCCAGGGTCTGCGCACCACTGCCCGCCCGCCACCGCCCCGGCCTCTAGTGCAGGCCCAGCAGCGTCCCCCCGGTGGCGTCAAGGTGCTGGCCGGTGACCCAGCGGGAGTCGGGCGAGGCCAGGAACGCCACGACGCCGGCCACGTCGGACACGGTGCCGACGCGCCCGAAGACGGAGACGGCCTCGGCGTGCCCGCGCAGCCCCGGATCGGAGAGCACCGCACTCGTCAGGTCCGTCTCGACGAACCCCGGCCCGACAGCGTTGACGGTGATGCCGCGCGGCGCCAGCTCCACCGCGAGGGATCTGGTCAGCGCCGTGACCGCGCCCTTGGCCATGTGGGTCGCGGCGATGCCCGGAATGCCGAGGTGGGTCGCCGCCGTGACGTTGATGATCCTGCCCTGATCGCGCAGCCGGTCCAGCCCGTGCTTGATGGTGAAGAAGGGCGCTTTGGCGTTGATCGCGTACGCGCGCTCGAACAACTCCTCGTCCGTCTCGCTCACGGTCGCGAAGAACGCCGCGCCCGCGTTGTTGACCAGGATGTCCACACCCTGCGCCGCATGCCGGTCGAAGGCCTCCCACAGCGCCTCGGCGTCACCGGGCATGCCCAGCTCGGCGCCGATCGCGAACGCGCTGCCGCCGGCCGCCTCGATCGCGGCCACCGTCTCCTTCGCCGCCGCCTCGTTGCTCCCGTAATGCACCCCGACCCGCGCGCCGTCCCGCGCCAGCCGCTCGGCGATGCCCCGGCCGATCCCCCGGCTCGCCCCCGTGACCAGAGCCGTCCTGCCCTCAAGCACGCCCATCTCCACGCCCCCTCGCTTCTGTCCAGCGGTCGTCATTTGCTCAGCCGCCGGTATTTGTCTAGCGGTCGCTACAAAAAGACCGTACAACGGCCCGCCGACATTTCGCTAGTGCCCGCTATAAAATCCCTCTCATGGGTGACCGACCGGGTGAGCAGCGAGCAGGCAGGGCGACCGCCGACGGCAGCGCCACAGCGGGGCGCGCCCCCCGTCCCCGCGGCCGTCCCCGCGCCTTCGACCGCGCGACCGCGCTGGAGAAGGCGGTCATGGCCTTCTGGGAGCGCGGCTACGAGGCGACCTCCGTCTCCGACCTGACCCGCGTCATGGGCATCGGCGCCCCGAGCCTGTACGCCGCGTTCGGTGACAAGCGCTCCCTCTTCGAGGAGGTGGTCCGGCAGTACGGCGCGACGTACGGCTCCTTCGGGGAGCGCGCTCTGGCGGAGGAGCCCACCGCCCGATCGGCCGTGCGGCGGATACTGCGCGAGGCCGCCGTCAGCTACACCGCCCCCGGGCACCCGCACGGCTGCCTGTTCGTCCACGCGGCGACCAACTGCACGAGCCCCGAGGTGGAGGAGTTCCTGCGCGGGGTGCGCAACGCCCACATCGCCGCCTTCGAGCGTCGTATCCGCGAGGGGGTCGCGGCGGGGGAGCTGCCGGCGGACACCGACGCGGCCGTGCTCGCCCGGCACACCTCTGCGGTCGTCCAGGGCATGTCACAGCAGGCACGGGACGGGGCGAGCCGGGAGGAACTGGAAGCGGTCGCGGAATTTGCCATGACCGTGTGGCCCCGTTGCTGACCAGGGCGGGCTAGGCTGCGGTGCATCAACTTCACACGGGCTGCGTGAGCGATTCGTCCCGCCGCATGGACAGGCCTAGTGGTCTAGTCCACAATGCCTCAGGGGCGCGCGAACAATGCCTCAGGGGCGCGCGACCACGATCGAGCGCAGCGAACACAGCCTCCGTCTTCCCCGCACAGGAAGACGGATCGAGGAACCGGAGCTCTCTGCCCTGACTGCCCCGGCTCCTCACCTTCGGCCGAACGGGACCGCACACCCCGTGGCCGATATTGCTCCGGGCTGCGGTGCCGGGAGGGCTGAGGGTCCCTCCCAGGCGCCGCGGCCCGCGGGTGTCTTCGGGGCCGCCCGTCCCACGGCCACAGCTCGGCGCCGTGTATTTCAGGGCCGTACAAACCGCCAGGTACGCTCGCACCCGTGCCCTCCATGAACGAACTGGTCCGCCAGCACACCGCCCTCGGCGACTCCGACCTCGAGTGGCTGCATCTGCTGGTCTCGGAGTGGCAGCTGCTCTCCGACCTCTCCTTCGCCGACCTGGTCCTGTGGGTCCCCACCCGCGACGGCACGCGGTATGTCTCGGTCGCCCAGATGCGGCCCAACACCGGCCCCACCTCCTACCAGGACGACATGGTCGGCCACCTCGTCCCGCGCGGCCGCCGCCCCATGCTGGACGTGGCGCTCGACGAGGGCCGGATCGTGCGCGAGGGCGACCCGGAGTGGCGCGAGGAGGTCCCCGTCCGGGTCGAGTCGATCCCCGTACGGCGGGAGGGCCGCGTCCTCGGCGTGATCGCCCGCAACACCAACCTGCTCACCGTGCGCACGCCGAGCCGGCTGGAGCTGACCTATCTGCAGAGCGCCTCCGACCTCGCCCAGATGATCGCGGCCGGCTCCTTCCCGTTCCCCGACCAGCAGGTCGACATGGACGCCTCGCCGCGCGTCGGCGACGGCCTGATCCGGCTCGACGCGGACGGCATCGTCCAGTACGCCTCCCCGAACGCGCTGTCCGCCTTCCACCGGCTCGGCCTCGCCTCCGACCTCGTCGGCCAGCACCTGGGCCAGACCACCGCCGAACTCGCCCCGACCCGCGGCCCGGTGGACGAGGCGCTCGCCAAGGTCGCCAGCGGCTGGGCGCCGCGGGAGTTCGAGATCGAGGCCACCGACGGGGTCATCCAGTTCCGGGCCATCCCGCTCAAACCGAAGGGCACACGCATCGGTTCGCTGGTGCTGCTGCGGGACGTGACGGAACTGCGGCGCCGCGAGCGTGAGTTGATCACCAAGGACGCCACCATCCGGGAGATCCACCACCGGGTGAAGAACAACCTGCAGACGGTGGCGGCGCTGCTGCGGCTCCAGGCCCGGCGCATCGACTCCGACCGGGGCAGGGAGGCGCTGGAGGAGGCGGTCCGCCGGGTCGGCTCCATCGCCATCGTGCATGAGACGCTGTCCCAGAACCTGGACGAGCGGGTGGAGTTCGACGAGATCGCCGACCGGGTGCTGTCCATGGTCGCGGAGATCTCTCCGGGCAAGGTCGCCGGCCGGCGCACCGGGCGTTTCGGCATCCTGGACGCCGAGGTCGCCACGCCCCTGTCGATGGCGCTCACCGAGGTCCTGCAGAACGCCCTGGAGCACGGCTTCCGTGAGGGCGACACCGGCATGGTCGAGGTCTCGGCGGTGCGCGGCGGCACCTCGAAGGAGGCGCGTCTGCTGGTCACCGTCCAGGACGACGGGGTCGGTCTGCCGGAGGGGTTCGATCCGCGCACCGCCGGAAACCTCGGGCTGCAGATCGTCCGCACCCTGGTCGAGGGCGAGCTGGGCGGCACCTTCGACATGGTCCCGGCCCCCGGGCGCGGCACCCGGGTGATCCTCGACATCCCGGTGCGGGCGCAGAAGTAGCGGACGTCACGGTCGTCACGCAGAGTGAGTGGGCCTCGTCATACGGGGTAAGTGGCCCACGCCACACGGTGGTTGAGGGTGGCGTCCGCGCGGCCGGGGAACGGCCGGCGGACAGCAAAAAGCCCCGGACCGCCATTGGTCCGAGGCTAGTGCTCGACTTCTTCGTTCACTGCGCGCTGCGGCTCGGGGGCGGGAGATGCGCACGCGATGTGCGCGCCGCCAAGCTCAGGCTGTCAGCAGGGGTGGGGTCAGGCGGAGGCCTGACGGGCCCGGTTGCGGGCGGCGCGGCGCTTCATGGCGCGACGCTCGTCCTCGCTGAGACCACCCCAGACGCCGGAGTCCTGACCGGACTCGAGCGCCCACTGCAGACACTGCTCGATCACCGGGCAGCGACGGCAGACGGCCTTGGCTTCCTCGATCTGCAGCAGCGCAGGACCGGTGTTGCCGATGGGGAAGAAGAGCTCGGGGTCTTCCTCGCGGCAAACGGCGTTGTGACGCCAGTCCATGGCTGCTACCTCTCCTTGGTATGACTGTGCAAGTTGCTTGTGAATGTGAACGCTTTCACGAATCCCTCAACAAGTGAAGGGCCGATCGCCGAGTCTTCCCCGGCGTGGTCCTGTGTTTGAGAGGGGTTCTGGTGATCAGTGGAGGCCGGTCTTGCGGGCCGTCCCGATCGCCACGTAGAGACTCGCAAACCTCAGCGGCGGATACAACCCCTTCAGGAAAGTTTTTTTTGATTCTTCGGTGTCGACTAGGTCACAGCCGTACTTCCATGGGGTGGACCCTGGCCTAAACGTTCGAGTGAAAGGACTTTGGCCCTTTCTGCTCACACAATCACACGCAGTGCACGGCGTACACCTGTGAACGTCACGCTGGTACGCAGCCCCAGATGGTCACCGTCCATCTGGAGGGGCAGCGGCACCTTCGAATGCAAGGTGAAGCGGTCCAGATCATGCAGTGCGACGGCGTGCTTGCCGCGCGGTCCGCGCTCCGGGGACGAAGTGAGCAACTGGGTGCCATACCGGGCAACCGCGGCCGTCGACAGGCGGCGCAGACCGAACACATCGAGCCCCGTGTCGAACGAGGCCTGCGGGGAGGCGTAGATCGGGCGGTTGCCGAGGAACGTCCACGGCGAGGTGTTCGAGACTATGGACAGGACGAGATCCGTGAGCGGCTCCTCGCCCTCCCGCTCCAGCGTGATGGAGCCGTGCCGGCGATGGGACTCGCCGAGCAGCTGACGCACCACCTGCCGTACGTACAGCGCGTGCGTCGACTTCTTGCCGCGCTCGCGGTGCTGCTCCACCCGGCCGACCACACCCGCGTCGAAGCCGAGCCCGGCGTTGAAGGTGAACCAGCGCTGCGGCACCGCCTCGTCCGGCGTGCCCGGCGTGCCCGAGGTCAGACCGAGGCTCACCATGCGCTCGCTGCCCTCGCGCAGCGCGTCCAGCAGAGCGCCCGTCGCCTCCACGGCGTCGTTGGGCAGGCCCAGCGCGCGGGCGAAGACGTTCGTGGAACCGCCCGGCACCACCGCGAGGCCCGGCAGCCGCGCCGGATCGGGACCGGCGTGCAGCAGGCCGTTGACCACCTCGTTGACCGTGCCGTCGCCGCCGAGCGCCACGACCAGGTCGATGTCGTCGCCGAGCGCGGCCTGCCGGCCCAGGTCGCGCGCGTGCCCGCGGTACTCGGTGGTGACCGCCTCCAGCTTCATCTCGCTGGCGAGTGCGTGCAGGAGCACGTCACGGGTGCGCGCACTGGTAGTGGTTGCCGCCGGGTTGACCACGAGAAGTGCACGCATGACGTGCAGCGTACCTACTGAGCGGTACTCGTACGAGGGCGAGGTAGGGAACAGGTAAGAGGAGACACACCTCGACGCGCGGTGTGCCGGTGAGGCTCGCCCCGGGGACGCGTCGGGTGCGGGCTACCCTTCAGGGGTGAGCAGTGAGCAGACCCCCACCCCCACGCAGACCCCGGACACCGCCGGCCCGCGCCCGCGTCGTCTGACGTACGCCGCGATGCTCGCCGGCCTCGAAGGGCTGGCGCTGCTCGCCGGCGGGGTGTGGATGCTCGTCCTCGCTCTGACCGGCGCCCCCGACGACCGGCAGCAGGCCGTGACCGGCGGGGTGACGATCGTCGTCCTCGCGATGCTGCCGCTGCTCGCCGCCCGCGGACTGCTGGCCCGCCGCAGCTGGAGCCGCGGCCCCGCCGTCATCACGCAGATCATCGCGCTGCCGGTGGCCTACAACCTGATCCACGCCGACGGCGCCGCCATCCCGGCGGGCATCGCGCTCACCGCCGCCGCCGTCGCCGCGCTGGTCCTGCTGGTCAACGGCGAGACGACCCGGGCTCTCGGCATCAGGGGGCCCGGCGCGCAGAAGTGACGGCGACGGCTCCCGTGGGCGCTCGCGCCCGCACCGGGAGCCGTCACCGACGCCGAAGCGCCGGTCACTCCTCCACGAGCAGCTTCTCCCGCAGCTGCGCCAGTGTCCTCGCCAGCAGCCGGGACACGTGCATCTGCGAGATGCCGACCTCCTGCGCGATCTGCGACTGGGTCATGTTGCCGAAGAAACGCAGCAGCAGGATCCGCTTCTCGCGCGGCGGGAGGCCCTCCAGCAGCGGCTTGAGCGACTCCCGGTACTCCACACCCTCCAGCGCCTCGTCCTCGGCGCCCAGGGTGTCGGCGACCGCCGGGGACTCGTCGTCGGTGTCGGGGACGTCCAGGGACAGGGTGGAGTAGGCGTTGGCCGACTCCAGGCCCTCCAGGACCTCCTCCTCCGAGATCCCCAGCTTCTCGGCGAGCTCGTGGACCGTGGGCGAGCGGCCGTGCAGCTGGGACAGCTCCGCCGTGGCCGTCGTCAGCGACAGCCGCAGCTCCTGGAGCCGGCGCGGCACCCGCACCGCCCAGCCCTTGTCGCGGAAGTGCCGCTTGATCTCGCCGACGACCGTGGGGGTCGCGTACGTGGAGAACTCCACACCGCGGTCCGGGTCGAAGCGGTCGACGGACTTGATTAGCCCGATGGTGGCGACCTGGGTGAGGTCGTCGAGCGGCTCGCCGCGGTTACGGAAGCGGCGCGCGAGATGCTCGACGAGCGGCAGGTGCATCCGGACAAGCTTGTTGCGCAGCTCGGCGTACTCCGGGCTGCCCTCCTTCAGGCCGCGCAGCTCGATGAACATCGCCCGCGCCCCGCTGCGGTCCTGCGGGCCGTGCTGCGTGAACCGCACCTCGCGCACGGGCTGCCCGTTCGGGGCCTGCACCTCGCGCACGGGCTGCCCGTCCGGGGCCCGCACTGTGCGCGCGGCCTGCCCGTCCGGCGCCTGTTCCTCGGCGTCTCGCTCGTGCTCGCTCATCGTCCCGCCCGTTGCCCTGCCCCGAGCCCCGGCTTCCGCTGGGACAGGGGTGCCCCCGTTCCGCCGGCCGCGGGGCGTGCCCCGTCCGGCGCCTTCGCTCTCCCGCGGGCCGCCGTCGGCGGTGCCCCGCAGACCGGCGTCCACGGCCCCGGCCCGGGAGGACTCGTCCTCCGGGTGCGGCCGGGCCTGCTCGGGGATGCCGTCGATGCCGTCCGCCGTACGCCGGGATCCACCCTGAGCGCCCAGGGCGTTCTCGGGCGGCAGTTCCCTGATGCCGCGCTCTTCGTCCCGCACCGGCCCGTCCCCGTTCCTCACGCCGGCCCGGGTCCCGCGCCGCGCTGTTTGTAGAGGCTGATCGAAACGGTCTTGTCCTCGTCCACGGCGGAGGAGACCTTGCCCGCGAGAGCGGACAGGACGGTCCAGGCGAAGGTGTCCCGCGAGGGGGCGTGCCCGTCCGTGGTCGGCGCCGAGACGGTGACCTCGAGTGAGTCGTCGACGAGCCGGAAGACGCAGGAGAGCACCGAGCCCGGCACGGCCTGCTGCAGGAGGATCGCGCAGGCCTCGTCCACGGCGATGCGCAGGTCCTCGATCTCGTCCAGGGTGAAGTCCAAGCGGGCCGCGAGACCGGCCGTGGCCGTCCGCAGCACCGACAGGTAGGCACCCGCAGCCGGCAGCCGGACCTCCACGAAGTCCTGGTTCACCGCGGGCTCGCCTGCGATCTGGGACACCCTCACCTCCAAGGTGGTACAAGCTGTTCGGGGCCGAGGGTCGCCCCCCGGGTCAACGCGACGTGTGGTACTGCGGTGACGCTATCGCGCCCAGAAGTTTCCTGTCCCGGGGCCCCAACCCCTTGCCGTCACTCATAGTAAAGCTCCGGATACGCTCCGTGGCTAGGGGGTGTGCGGGCCCAATTGGGAACAGCGCGCGCCGGATTGACGTACCCAGGCGTCAGACGCTCGAACCGTACCTGGTACAGCCCCTTCCGGTCGCCTCCCATGGCTTCTTTTCCGTCCGCGCGGGGCCGTGGGCGGCGGCTCGCACCGCTGTCCGGCCCGCTCACACCAGCACGTGGTCGACAAAGCACCAGCGCCAGTCCTCGCCGGGTTCGAAGGTCCGCATCACCGGGTGACCGGTGTCCTTGTGGTGCCCGGTGGCGTGCCGGTTCGGCGAGGAGTCGCAGCAGCCCACGTGGCCGCACGTCAGACACAACCGCAGCTGCACCGGGTGGGTGCCGTCCCGCAGGCACTCCGGACACGTCTCGCTGAGCGGAGTCGGTTCCGGACGCGGCAGCGCGTCGGCGTGCGTGCACTGTTTCATGATTGCCAGGTTACGACGGGCGTGCGGCGAGCGGCGCGAACAACGAGGGTGGGCGAGGACGATGGACGTGATGCCACTGCTGTTGCTGGTGGCGGGCAGTGCGGCGGTGGCCGCGGCCGCCCGGCGCACCCCGGTGCCGGCACCCCTGCTGCTGGTCGCGGCAGGCCTCGCGGTCTCCTACGTCCCCGGCATCCCCGACTACCGGCTCGCCCCCGACGTCGTCCTGCCCCTGCTGCTGCCACCACTGCTGTACACCTCCGCCGTCGACAGCTCCTACCTGGACCTCAGGGCGCAGATGCGGCCCGTGGCGCTGCTGTCGGTCGGCTACGTCCTGTTCGCGACGGTCGTCGTCGGCTGGGCCGCGTACGTCCTGGTGCCGGGGCTGCCGCTGACCGCGGCGCTGGTGCTCGGCGCGGTCGTCGCGCCGCCGGACGCGGTGGCGGCGACGGCGGTGGCGCGCCGGGTCGGACTGCCCTCGCGGATCACCACCATCCTCCAGGGCGAGTCCCTGCTGAACGACGCCACCGCGATCACCGCCTACAAGGTGGCGCTCGCCGCGGCCGTCGGCGAGGGCGCGTCCTGGGCCGGCGGGATCGGAGAGTTCCTGCTCGCGGCGGTCGGCGGCGTGGTGGTGGGCCTGATCCTGATGGCGCCGATCCACTGGCTGCGCACCCACCTCAGGGAACCCCTGCTGCAGAACACGCTGTCCCTGCTCATCCCGTTCGTCGCGTACGCGGCGGCCGAGCAGGTCCACGCGTCGGGCGTGCTCGCCGTGGTCGTCGTCGCCCTCTACCTCGGCCACCGGAACTGGGAGGTCGACTTCGCCACCCGGCTGCAGGAGGAGGCGGTGTGGAAGATGGTCGCCTTCGTCCTGGAGTCGGCCGTGTTCGCGCTCATCGGACTGCAGCTGCCGGTCGTCCTGCGGGGCCTCGGGGAGTACCGGGGCGTCGATGCCGTCTGGTACGCCGTCGCCCTGTTCCTCGTGGTCGTCGCGGTCCGCTTCCTGTGGGTGTACCCGGCGACCTTCCTGCCCCGGCTGTTCTCGCCGCGCATCCGCGCCCGCGAGGAGAACCCGACCTGGCGCGGGCCGGTGGTCATCGCCTGGGCCGGGATGCGCGGCGTGGTCTCCCTGGCCATCGCCTTCTCCATCCCGCTCCACCTGCACGACGGCGGCCCCTTCCCGCACCGCAACCTCGTCCTCTTCCTGACCTTCACCACGGTCATCGGCACCCTCGTGGTGCAGGGCCTGTCCCTGCCGCCGCTGATCCGCCTGCTGAAGTTCCCCGGCCGCGACGCGCAGGCCGAGACCCTCGCCGAGGCCAACGCCCAGGCGCAGGCCTCCCGCGTCGCCGAGCAGCGCCTCGACGACCTCCTGGCCGACGAGCGCAACGCGCTGCCGCCACCGCTCGCCGACCGGCTGCGCAGTGTCCTGGAGCGCCGCCGCAACGCCGTGTGGGAACGCCTCGGCCAGGTCAACCCGGTCACCGGCGAGACCGCCGACGACACCTACCGGCGGCTGTCCAGCGAGATGATCGGCGCCGAGCGCGAGGTCTTCGTGAAGCTGCGCGACGGCCGCTACATCGACGACGAGATGCTGCGCGCCCTGCTGCGACGGCTGGACCTGGAGGAGGCGGCGGCCTACCGGGAGGCGACGTAGCTGGTCTCCGGGCGGAATTCCGCCTCCGGGCGGAACCCCGTCTCCGGGCGGAACCCCGTCTCCGGGCGGAGCCCCGTCTCCGGGCGGAGCCCTGTCTCGGGGCGGCGCGTCACCCGGGGCCGGTGCCTTTCTCGGGGCGCCTCACCCGGGGAACGGGCGGCCGGTGATCACCGCCGCGACCGTCGTGCCCCTGGGGAACGCGCCCTCCTCGGTGAGGGTGAGGAGTCCGTACAGCATCTTGGCGACATAGAGGCGTTCGACGGGCAGCGCATGGCGGTCCTCGAAGTCGTCCGCGAAGGCGTCGAGTGCGGCGGGCACGCGCGCGTAGCCGCCGAAGTGGAACCTGTCGTCCAGCAGCCAGCTGCCGCGCTGACCGCCGAAGGCCCGCTCCTGCAACGCCCGGATGTCGTCGTGCAGGAAACCGCCCTTGAGGACGGGGACGCCCACCGCGCGCTGCCCGGGACCCAGCCCGGCGGCCAGCCCGGCCAGCGTGCCGCCGGTGCCGCAGGCGAGGGCGACCACCTCGGCGCTCCCGCGCAGTTCCGCACCGAGCGCGACGCATCCGCGCACGGCCGCCGCGTTGCTGCCGCCCTCGGGGACGACATGGGCGTCACGGGCGTCCACGGCGTCCAGCACCGCGGCAAGAATGTCCGGTTCCGTCTTACGGCGATACGTCGACCTGTCGACGAAGTGCAGCCGCATACCGTCGGCGGCGCAGCGGGTGAGGGACGGGTTGCGGGGGAGCCGGGCCAGTTCCTCGCCGCGGACCACGCCGATCGTGGGCACGCCGAGGAGCCGGCCCGCGGCGGCAGTGGCCCGCAGATGGTTGGAGTACGCGCCGCCGAACGTCACGATCGGCCGCCCGGCCGCCGCGTCGAGATTGGGCGCCAGCTTGCGCCACTTGTTGCCGATCAGCTCCGAGTGGATCAGGTCGTCGCGTTTGAGCAGCAGGCGGACGCCGTGCCGGGCGAAACGGTCGTCCGCCGCCTCCTGAAGGGGAGAGGGCAAGCGGGGGCGGAGGGCGTCCAGGCTGGTCACGACACCATTGTCGAACGCCCGTCCCGTTCGGCTCGCCGTGCCCCGCTCACTTCAGGCGGTCGCCGACCCGATCCCGCAGCCACGCCATCGTGAAGCCCCGCGGGTCCACCTTCCCCGGCTGCCACTCCAGGTGGCCGATGACCGACCGCTGGGTCCAGCCGTGCCGGCGGCAGATCGCGGCCGCGGCCTTCTCGATCGCCACCAGCTGGGCCTCGGGCCAGGGGTCCTCGCCGTCGCCGAGGTTCTCGCACTCGAAGCCGTAGAAATGGCGGTTGCCGCCGGTGTTCGCCTCGTCGTCGTGCGGCAGCGCCTTCTCCGCGATCACCGCGCGCAGAACGTCGTCGTCGCCCGGGCCGGCGTGGTTGGCGCGGCCGTAGCCGACCAGATGGACCGTGCCGTCCTTGGTGATGACGCCGTGGCACAGCGGCCCCGGCAGCCCGGGGCGGCCGTCCCGGCAGAGCTCCACCGTGCGCGCGCCGCCCCGGGTCACCGTGTGATGGATCATCACGCCGTGCACCGGCCCCCAGGGGCCTTTGTGGTTGCGATTGTGATTCCTCCAGTCGCCGACCTCGACGACCTCCAGGCCCTCGGCTCGCAGTGCGGTGAGGAAGTCGCTCGCGGACAGGGGTGAGGCCATGCCGCCTCCTTCGTGCTGCTGTCCCGGGGCCACGGGCCGCGGCCGCCGTCGTACCCCGCTTGTACCGAAACCGGACGAGCCGGACGACATCGTTCGTACGGTGTGCGAGCCGATCCGGACATGCCGAGCTGAGGCGAGGCGGGCGGGAGGGCTGTTGAGTCTTCCCACCCGGCTGTGATCCAACCCCGCTCTTTCGTGTAATAGCACCGGCACGCTCCGTGATGGGAGCCTGGTCAGCAGATGGATGCCTGGCGCAATTCGGAGCCAGTGCAGCACTGGGAGGGCAATTCTCTATGTCGGTAGGCGAAGAGGTCCGCACCGAAGACACCAGGCCGCAGCAGAGCCTCGGCACCGCGGCCGCGCGGAACCTGGCCACCACTACCAAGTCCGTGCCGCAGATGCAGGAGATCAGCTCGCGCTGGCTGCTGCGGCTGCTGCCATGGGTGGACGTGCAGGGCGGCACGTACCGGGTGAACCGGCGGCTGACCTACACGGTCGGCGACGGCCGCATCACGTTCGTGAAGACCGGTGACCGCGTCGAGGTCATCCCCGCCGAACTGGGCGAGCTGCCCGCCCTCCGGGCGTACGACGACGACGAGGTGCTGTCGGAGCTGGCGCAGCGCTGCCGGCAGCACGACTTCGCCGCCGGCGAGGTGATCGCCTCCTTCGGCAGCCGGGCCGAGGAGGTCTACCTGCTGGCCCACGGCAGGGTGGAGAAGGTCGGCACCGGCCCGTACGGCGACGACCAGGTCCTCGGCGTGCTCGCCGACGGCGCCTACTTCGGCGAGCAGGCGCTGCTGGCCGGCGACGCCATCTGGGAGTACACGGCCCGCGCGGACACCGCGTGCACGGTACTGATCCTGTCCCGCCAGGACGTCGAGCAGGTCGCCGAGCGCGCGGAGACGCTGCGCGAACAGCTCCGGCAGGCACGCTCCATCCCGGCCCAGCGCACCAACAAGTACGGGGAGAAGGAGGTCGAGCTGGCCGCCGGCCACTCCGGCGAGCCGGACATCCCGCACACCTTCGTCGACTACGAGAGCCGGCCCCGCGAGTACGAACTGAGCATCGCCCAGACCGTCCTGCGCATCCACTCGCGCGTGGCCGACCTGTACAACCAGCCGATGAACCAGACCGAGCAGCAGCTGCGGCTCACCGTCGAGGCGTTGAAGGAGCGCCAGGAGCACGAGCTGGTCAACAACCGGGAGTTCGGCCTGCTCCACAACTGCGAGTACGACCAGCGGATCCAGCCGCACGACGGCGTGCCCAGCCCCGACGACATGGACGAGCTCCTCAGCCGGCGGCGTGGCACCAAGATGTTCCTCGCCCACCCGCGCGCGATCGCCGCGTTCGGGCGCGAGCTGAACAAGCGCGGACTGGTCCCGGAAACCATCGACGTGGGCGGCAACCGCATCCCGACCTGGCGGGGCGTGCCCATCTACCCGTCCAACAAGATCCCGGTGACCGAGGCGCGCACCACCTCCATCATCGCGATGCGTCTCGGCGAGCAGGACCAGGGCGTCATCGGTCTGCGGCAGTCGGGCATCCCGGACGAGATCGAGCCGAGCCTGTCCGTGCGGTTCATGGGCATCAACGAGCAGGCGATCATCAAGTACCTGGTCACGGCCTACTACTCGGCCGCGGTGCTCGTGCCGGACGCGCTGGGCGTGCTGGAGAACGTCGAGATCGGCCGCTGGCGGTGACCCTTCCCCTCCAGGGCCACCGTGCCCGCCCCTCCGCGGGGCGGGCACACCCTTCGGCCGCGCTGCCTGCCCAGGGCGGACCGGCGGGGCCGGCCGACCCAGCCGAGGCGGCGGCGCTCCTGGAGCACACGAGGACCCTGGTCGACCCCGAGCTGCGCGCGGCGATCGAGTCCCTGCCGGGGCCCCTGCGCCGCGTCGCGCGCTACCACTTCGGGTGGGAGCAGCCGGACGGCAGCCCGGCGGCGGGCCCCACGGGCAAGGCCCTGCGTCCCGCGCTCGTGCTGGCGGCGGCCGACGCCCTGGGCGGCACACCGGCCCGGGACAGCGCGGTGCGGGCGGCAGCGGCGGTGGAGCTGGTGCACAACTTCACGCTGCTGCACGACGACGTGATGGACCGCGACGCCACCCGCCGGCACCGGCCGACCGCATGGACCGTGTTCGGCGACGCCGACGCGATCCTCGCGGGGGACGCGCTCCAGGCGCTCGGACTCAAGCTGCTCGCCGAGGACCCGCATCCGGCGTCCTCGGCGGCCGCCGCCCGGCTCGCGTCCTGCGTCGTCGAACTGTGCGTCGGGCAGCACACCGACACCACGCTGGAGCGCCGATCGCCCGGGGACGTGGACCTCGACGAAGTGCTCGCCATGGCCGAGGCCAAGACGGGGGCGTTGCTGGGGTGCGCGTGTGCCGTCGGCGCGCTGTACGCGGGTGCGGCCGCCGAGGACGTCGAGGCGCTGGACGGGTTCGGGCGTGAGGCCGGGCTCGCGTTCCAGCTCATCGACGACGTGATCGGGATCTGGGGCGATCCCGGGCGTACGGGGAAGCCGGCCGGGGCGGACCTCGCGGCGCGCAAGAAGTCGCTGCCGGTGGTGGCGGCGCTCGTCTCCGGCACCACGGCGGCCGTCCGGCTGGCCGAGTTGTACGGGGCGCCGTTCGACCCGGAGGACGTCGAGCGCACGGCGCTGGCGGTCGAGCGGGCCGGTGGCCGTGACTGGGCGCAGCAGGAGGCCGCCGACCGGATGTCCCGCGCGGTCTGCGCCCTGGCCCGCGCGGTACCGGAGCCGGAGCGGGCGGGGGGCCTGCTGAGCCTGGCGGAGTTCGTGACCCGGCGCAGTGCGTGACGTCTCGGGCGCATCGGGAGGGGAGGGGAGGGGAGGGTACGGGGCTCGTGCGAGGTACGTCGTCGCCACCGTCCGCGCCCTGTCCTGCCCTGCCCTGTCCTGCCCACCTTCCGTGACCGCCGTGGCGTCCGGGATAGGGTCAACCCCCGTACACCACAGGCGCGTTGAAGGGGGCCGGGATGGGCGTGGCGATACGGCGGGCGGGAGCCGACGACCGGGGGACGGTCGTACGACTGCTGGACGAGGCCTTTCATGAGGATCCGGTCAGCGCCTGGGTGTTCCCGGACGAGGAGTACCGGCGCGGCACCCATCACCGGCTCATGGCCGCGTTCACCGACATCGCCCTCGGTGACGGCTGGATCGACGTCACCGATGACGGGGCGGCATGCGCACTGTGGCTGTCCGTGCCCGGTGGCGAGCAGGACGACGCCGGGGACGACGGTCCCGCCGAGCTGCGCCGGGCCGTGGACTCGGCCAACGAGCGGGTGGAGCTGATCGGACGGCTGACGGCCGGTATCCACCCCGTGGACCGCCCGCACGCCTACCTGTGGATGATCGGCGTCGCGCCGCACCGGCAGGGTGAGGGACTGGGCACCGCGCTGATCGGGCACGTCCTCGAGCGGTGCGACCAGGAAGGGCGGGCCGCCTATCTGGAGGCCAGCAACGCGCGCAGCCGGGTGCTGTACGAGCGCCTCGGCTTCACCGTCATGGACGGCGTGCTGGACCTGCCCGACGGCCCGACGATGTGGCCCATGTGGCGCGAGCCCCGCCGCGGGGGGCGCTGAGCCGGGCATCGCCCTAGGCTGAGGGCGTGGGCAGCGACGAACCCGTCTGTCCCGTCTGCGGACAGCGCGTCGGGACGGTCGTCCGACGGCACAAGACGCTGGGCGCCTGGGTGCCGGTGTGGACGCCCGGTCCCTGCCGCAACGCCCAGTGCCCGGCCCGCGCGGAACCGGCCCCCACGGGGGCGGCCCCCACCGAGCCCACGGTCGCCGCCACCCCGTCCGACGGCGGCGACGCCTCGGGCACGTCCGCGGCGGAACCATCCTGACGGGTTGGTCAGCGGCGGAAGAGTCCTGACAGGTTCGTCCGCGGCGGAAGAGTCCTGACGGCTGTGTCGCCGGGCTCTCCAGCGCATAGCGTGGGCACATGACCGACGCCCCGCACATCCTCCACCTCACCGAACGCTCCCTGTGGGAGGCCGCCCGCGCTGAGGGCCGGTACACCTGGTCGACCCGCGGACGCACGCTGGAGCAGGAGGGGTTCATCCACTGCTCCACCCGGGAGCAGCTCGCAGCGGTGGCCGAGTTTCTGTACGGCGGCTACGACGGCCCGGACGAGCTGGTCGTCCTGGTCGTGGACCCGGCTCGGCTGGACGTGCCGCTGAAGTACGAGGCCGCCGAACCCGGCGGCGAGGAGTTCCCCCACGTGTACGGGCCCATCCCGGTGGAGGCGGTCGTGTCCGTGGAGCCGTGGCCGGTGTGAGCCCGCGCCCGCACCACCCGGTGACGGGGTGAGTCCGTGCCCTCACCGGTTGGGCAGTCCGCCCGTCTCGGGGTCGCGGGCCGTGAGGCAGTACAGGCCGCCCGCCGGATCCCGCATCACCGTCCAGTGGGCGCCGGCGGAGACGACGGTGGCGCCCAGCTCCTCGTGCCGGGCGAGGGTCGCCGCGCGGTCGGCGCAGGCCAGGTCGAGGTGGGCCGAGGCAGGCCGCTCCTCGCCCAGCCGCTGGAGCAGGATGCGGATCGGCAGCCCGTCGGGCGGCACGATCACATGGAACTCGGGGCGGGACCCGGGCCGGGACGTCCACTGCGGCAACAGCGCGCCGAAGAAGGCGACTTCGGCGTCGTAGGCCGACGGCGGCACATCGAGGCACACCTGGTCGAGGCGGCTGCCGTGGACCACGGGCGGGCGCTGCCGCTCGCCCTGCCACGGCACCGCGCAGAACAGGAGCCCGGCGGGGGAGCGCAGCACCGTCCACCCCTCGTGCCGGGCCTCGACGTGCGCGCCCAGCCGCAGCGCCGACGCCACGAACTCCGGCACGTCGGCCACGGCGAAGTCGAGGTGTGCGCCGCCCCGGCCGGCCGCCACGCCCTGCGCCTTCAGGCAGGCGTCGGCGTTGCCGTCCGGAAGCAGGGTGGTGAACTCCCCTCCGTCACCGCGCGGCGGGGACAGCCGGGTGCCGGTGACGGCCGTCCAGAACGCGCAGGCCCGGTCCAGGAGTCCGGCCGGGCGGTCGACGAACGCGTAGGTCCAGCGGACGTGCCGGGTCGGCGTGGAAATGGTCAGCTCTCCGTTCGTTGCATGAACCGCAGCAGATTGCCCGCGGGGTCCCGGAAGGCGCAGTCCCGGACCCCGTACGGCTGATCCATGGGTTCCTGCAGGATGTCGGTGCCGGCTTCGCGGACCTTCTCGCACAGGGACTCGCAGTCGGGCGTGGTGAAGATGACCCCGCGCAGCACCCCCTTGGCCAGCAGCCGGGTCAGCGTCTCCCGGTCGGCGGTGGAGGCGTCGGCGGCCGGCGGCTCCAGGACGATCTCGACGTCCGGCTGGAGCGGCGAGCCGACCGTGAGCCAGCGCAGGCCCTCGAACTCCACGTCGTTGCGCAGTTCGAGGCCGAGGACGTCCCGGTAGAAGGCGAGTGCCTTGTCGGGGTCGTCGACGGTGATGAAGCACTGCTTCAGTTTCACATCCATGACGGTCACCCTAGGTTCGGCGCGGTCGCGTGAGCCTGCGCACCACGCAGGGCGGGATCTGCGCGACCGCCTCGTGCGGACGGGCCCGGTACGCGGTCGGTGTCACGCCCACGAGCTGGGTGAACCGGGAGCTGAACGAGCCCAGGGAGGTGCAGCCGACGGCGAGACACACTTCGGTCACGCTCAGATCGCCGCGCCGCAGCAGCGCCTTGGCGCGCTCGACCCGGCGGGTCATGAGGTAGCCGTAGGGCGTCTCGCCGTATGCCTCGCGGAAGCTGCGCTGGAAGTGACCCGTTGACATCAGCGCCGTACGGGCGAGCACGGCGATGTCCAGGGGCTCGGCGTACTCGCGGTCCATACGGTCGCGTGCCCTGCGCAGCCGCACCAGGTCCTCGGGGGTCACCCGGCCAGCATGCCACGCCCTGCGGCCCCCAACACGGCGATCAGTCGATCGGTAAGTGAGCGAATGGCGATCGTTTGATACTTAACCATTGACGTGATCCGTGCGCCTCCCTAGCTTCGGGCGTCGTCCCGGTCCCCTGAGCCACCAAGAAAGGTGGACGCGTCATGAGGATCACCCCCGTCCGGCGCCGGCTGGCCGTCGTCGCGCTCGTCGTGACGGCTACGGCCGCCCTGCCCGCCGTATCCGCGTCGGCCGCCGGCACCACCACCTACGTCGACTGTTCGCGGGCCGCCGCCGGCGACGGCAGTGCGGCCGCCCCGTTCAACAGCCTCGCCCAGGCCAGTGCCCGCACCTACGGCCCCGGCGACACCCTCGCCCCGGCCGCCGGCACGACCTGCACCGGCGCCCTCACCCCCCGGGGCAGCGGCACCGCCGCCGCCCCCGTCACCCTGACCGCGTACGGGTCCGGGGCCCGGCCCGTGATCGACGGGGCCGGGGCGCCCGACGCCGTCGCCTTCACGGATCAGGACCACTGGACGATCAGCGGACTGAAGATCACCAACTCCGCGTCCGCCCTGGGCCGGCGCACCGGGCTGCGGATCTCCGCGACCGACGGCCGGGCGCACTCCGGCTTCGACGTCGGCGATCTCGTCGTGGACCGGGTCGCCGGGCAGACCGACAAGAACAGCCCGACGACCGACGACTACGTGCAGTCCGCCGGCATCGTCACCGGCGCGAGCGGCACCGGGTCCGTGCTCGACGACATCCACGTCCACGACAACGCCGTCAGCAACACCGGCGGCGGAGGCGTGAAGGTCCGGGTCGGCTCGATGTCCCTCAAGGGCACCGGGGTGCTGGTCGAGCGCAACACGATCACCGACGTCGGCGGCGACGGGGTCATCGTCAGCTACGCCGAGGCGCCGCTGATCCAGTACAACACCGCCGCGGGCGTCGGCAACGGCGTCCATCCGTTCTCCGGCGGGAACTTCGCCGGGATCTGGGTGCTCGGCGACCACAACCCGGTGATGCAGTTCAACGCCGTGCACGACATCACGCGGATGTCCGTCTTCGACAGCGAGTCCTTCGACTGCGACTGGGGCAACACCGGCACCTGCACGATCCAGTACAACTTCAGCCGCGACAACATCGGCGGCTTCTTCCTCGACTGCGACGGCTGCGGCACCAGCGGCGCGGCGACGCAGGTCATCCGCTACAACGTCTCCGAGAACGACTGCCGTATCGTCCACGCCTCCGGCGGCCGGTCCGCCCTGCGGATGTACAACAACGTCTTCTACTGCCCGGACAAGAAGTTCGACGTCACGCTGCCCGGCACCGCTCTGGTGGAGAACAACATCTGGGTGGGCACCGCCGACTCCGCTCTGCCCACCGGCTCCGGGGTCTCCTGGCTGTGGAACGTCTTCCAGGGCGTGCCCCGGCCCACCGCCAACGGCATCGTCGGCGATCCGCAGTTCACCGCGCCGGGCACGGGCGGCGACACCCTCGCCTCCGCCGCCGGCTACCGGCTCCGGGCCGGCTCACCGGCGCTCGGCAACGGCGGGGTCGTCCAGGACAACGGAGGCCGTGACTACTGGGGCAACCCGGTCTCCGCGACCGCCAAGTCGCACCGGGGCGCCTACAACGGCCCCGGACTGTGAGCGCCTGAGCGAATTGATCAGATGACCACGATGTGATCGGATACCGTGAGGGCGGGAGGTCGTGAGCCCCCGCAGCAGGTGAGCCACCGAAGCAGAGGGCGACGGGCGCCGCCGCGCCAGGATCAGGAGGTCCCGATGGCCACATCGGCGCAGGAACGCCGTACGCGCATCCTTGAGGTGGTGCGGGAGGCCGGGTCGGTCCGGGTCGTGGAGCTGGCCGAACGCCTCGGCATCCCCGCCGTCACGGTCCGCCGCGATGTGGCCGCGCTGGCCGACGAGGGCCGGCTGGAGCGCACGCACGGGGCGGTCTCGCTGCCGGCGGGCGCGTCGGCGGCCGGGCCCGGCGGGCGGGGACGGTTGATCGGCATGCTCGTGCCGTCCGTCGGGTCGTACTTCGACGAGGTCGTCGCGGGGGCCAGTGCCGCGGCGACCGCCGCCGGGGCGCGCGTGGTGCTCGGCATCGCCCCCTACGAGACGGACAGCGACCGCGCCCAGGTGGAGCGGCTGCTGGAGTCGGACGTCGACGGGCTGCTGCTGACCCCCAACTGGTCGGCCGGGAGCGGGCTCGCCGGCAGCGACTGGCTGGGCGACCTGCCCGTCCCCGCCGTCCTGGTCGAGCGCCGCGCCGCCCCCGTCAGCCCGGCCGCCGGGCTCGACGCGGTCTGCTCCAACCACCGCCACGGTGTGCTCCTCGCCCTGCGCCGGCTGGCCGGGCGGGGGCACGGCTCCGTCCTGCTCGCCGCTCGCTCCGACACCCGCACCGCGCACGAGGTGCGGGCCGGATACGCCATGGCGGTCGAGGGGCTCGGGCTGACGCCGCTGCCGGTGATCGACGTGCCCACACCGGCCGCCGCGCATCCCGCGAGCGCCCACCAGGAGCTGGCCGCGCGGATCGCCGAGGCCGCCGCCTCCGGCGTACGGGCCGTGCTGGTCCACAACGACCAGGACGCCATCCAGTTGCCGCCGCTGCTGCGCGCGCACGGCCTCGCCGTCCCCGACGACGTGGCCCTGGTGTCGTACGACGACGTGTACGCGAGCCTGTCCGACCCGCCGCTGACCGCGGTGGCCCCGCCCAAGCGTGCCGTGGGCGCGGAGGCGCTCCGGCTGCTGCTGCGCCGGCTGGACGAGGGCGACGCGCTGCCCGTCCACCAGATCGAGCTGCTGCCGACGCTCACCGTGCGCGCGTCCTGCGGCTGACGGCGGCCTGGGGGAGTGGCCCCCGGGTTCAGGATGGGACCGTCTGATCACTTCAGATCATTTGATCGAAGAGTATTGACTCCGATCACATGGCGACTGAGGATGTCACTCGATCCCGCCCCGTCCAAGGAGCCGCGCCCATGACTTCCACCGCACGCAGAGTCCGCTCCACCGCTCTCGCCACCGTCACCGCCCTGTCCCTCGCCACGCTCGCCGCCTGCGGCTCGGCCGAGGACGCGGACGCAGGCGCCGCCGGCAAGAACGGTCCGGTGACGATCACGTTCTGGGGCTGGGCCAAGGGCACCAAGGACGTCGTCGACGCCTTCAACGCGGCGCAGAAGGACGTGAAGGTGCAGTTCCAGGAGATCCCCTCCGGCAACGCCGGCGGGTACGCCAAGATCTCCAACGCGGTGAAGGCGGGCAACGCACCCGACGTGTTCAACGTGGAGTACCCGCAGCTCCCGGACTTCGTCAGCCAGGGCGCCGTCAAGGACATCAGCAAGCTGGTCCCCGCCGGCCTGAAGGCCAAGTACCTGCCGCAGTCCGTTCAGTTGACCACGCTCGGCGGGTCGACCTGGGCGCTCCCGCTGGACGCCGCGCCGCAGACCTTCTACTACCGCAAGGACGTCTTCGCCACGGCGCACATCACCACGCCGCCGAAGACCTGGGCCGAGTTCCGCGCCGACGCGGAGAAGATCAAGAAGGCCGACCCCAAGGCCCGTATCGCCACCTTCTTCCCCGACGACCCGAGCACCTTCGAGGCGATGGCCTGGCAGGCGGGCGGGCAGTGGTTCAAGACCGAGGGCGACTCCTGGAAGGTGAACTTCACCGACCCCGCCACCAAGCAGACCGCCGGCTACTGGCAGAAGATGATCGACGACGACCTGGTCGACGTCGCCCCGTCCTTCTCCCAGCAGTGGACCGCCGCCCTCCAGAAGGGCCGGACCGTCGGCTACCTCGGCGCCAGCTGGGGCGCCGGCGTGCTCGGCTCCACCCTGCCCGACCAGACCGGCAAGTGGGCGGCCGCCCCGATCCCGACCGCCGACGGCAACCCCGCCAGCGGCATGCTCGGCGGTTCCACCTTCGCCGTCTCCAAGGACAGCAAGAAGGCGGAGGCCGCCGTGAAGTTCGCCGAGTGGGCGACCACCACCGAGGCCGGCATCAAGGCCCGTATCGCCAGCGGCACCTCCTCCGCCTACCCGGCCGCACCCGCGCTCGTCCCGGTCGCCAAGGCCTCCTTCAAGGGCGCGCTGTTCCAGGGCCAGGACGTCTACACGCTCTTCCAGGACGCCGCGAAGTCCATCCGCACCGACTGGAGCTGGGGCCCGGCCATGGGCGTCACCAACAACTCCCTCAAGGACTCCTTCGCCGGCATCAAGGGCGGCAAGGGCAGCATCCTCGACAGCGTCGAGGGCGCGCAGAGCGCGACCACCAAGGAGCTCGGCAACCGCGGCATCAAGGTGACCGGCTGATGGTCGCCCCGACGCCGCAAGGTGACCGGCCGGCGGTCGCCCCGACGTCGCAAGGTGACCGGCCGGCGGTCGCCCCGACGCCGCCCCGCGGCAGCGGACCGGCCTCCCGCCCCGCCCGCCGGAGCGGGAGGCCCGGCGCCCCGGTCGTCCTGCTGCTGCCGTTCTTCCTGCTCTTCACCGCGTGCACGCTCGTCCCCATCGGCAACGCCGTCTACCTCAGCCTCTACCGCGAGCGCCGCTCCGGACTCGGCTTCGGCGGCGTGCGGCGCGTCTTCGCCGGCCTCGGCAACTACACCGAAGCCCTCGGCGACGCCGCCTTCCGCGACGGCTTCCTCAACCTGGCGCTGTACTGCGCGCTGTACATCCCGCTCATGCTGGGCCTGTCCCTGCTGCTGGCGCTGCTGCTCGACTCCACGCTCGCCCGCGCCCGGCGCTTCTTCCAGCTGGCGCTGTTCCTGCCGCACGCCGTGCCCGGCATCATCGCCGCCCTGGTGTGGATGTACCTGTACACGCCCGGCGTGAGCCCGGTGATCGGCGCCCTGAACTCCGGCGGCATCGAGGCCGACCTGCTCGGCCACCCGGTCCCGGCCGTCGTCAACATCGCGCTGTGGGAGTGGACCGGCTACAACCTCATCATCTTCTTCGCCGCCCTCCAGGCCATCCCGCGCGAAGTGCTCGAAGCCTCCGTCATGGACGGCGCGGGCCCGCTGCGCACCGCGATCGGCATCAAACTCCCGCTGATCCGGCCCTCGCTCGCCATGGTCGGCCTGTTCACCGTGATCGGCTCGCTCCAGCTGTTCACCGAGCCGACGATCCTGCACGGTGCGGCCCCCGGCGTCGTCACCACCTGGACCCCCAACATGTACGCCTACACCGCGGCCTTCGAGCGGGGCGACTACGGACTCGCCGCGGCCGCCTCCGTCCTGCTCGCCCTCGCCGCCGCCGTCCTGTCCTTCGTGGTCACCCGGCTGACGGGCGGCCGCGGCGCCAAGCCGAAGGGAGCGAGGCCATGAGCACCACCGCGCCCGTACGGCCGCAGCCGCTGAAGTCTCCCGCCCACGACACCCCGACGCCCCGCCGCGGCCCCTGGTCGCTGTCCAGGGCGGCCGTCAACGGCATCCTGCTGCTGGCCACCGCCTACACCCTCTTCCCGCTGCTGTGGCTGCTGACCGCCGCCGCCAAGAACACCGGCGACCTGCTCGGCGGGCGGACCCTGTCACCGTCGCGCTGGCACCTCGGCGACAACCTCGCGAACCTGGCCGCGACCGGCGACGGCGTGTACTTCCGCTGGTACCTCAACTCCCTGCTGTACGCCGGCGTCGGCGCCCTGCTGTGCGGGCTGATCTGCGTCGCCGCGGGGTACGCCTTCCACGTCTCGCGCTTCCCCGGCAAGGAGAAGCTGTTCGGACTGGTGCTGGTCGGCGTGCTGGTGCCGACCACCGCGCTCGCCCTGCCGATGTACCTGCTCGCCTCCAAGACGGGCCTGGTCAACACCTTCTGGGCGGTGTTCCTGCCCTCCCTGGTCAACCCGTTCGGCGTGTACCTGGCCCGCGTCTTCTGCGCCGGATACGTGCCCGGCGAGGTGCTGGAGGCCGCGCGCATGGACGGCGCGGGGGAGCTGCGGACGTTCTGGTCGATCGGGCTGCGGATGGTGATGCCGGGGTTCGTGACGATCTGCCTGTTCCAGTTCACGGCGATCTGGAACAACTTCTTCCTGCCGCTGGTGATGCTGTCCGACACCAAGCTCTTCCCGGTCAGTCTGGGGCTGTACGCGTGGAACACGCAGACGCACTCGTTCCCCGAGTACTACCCGCTCGTGGTGACCGGTTCCCTGCTCGCCGTGATCCCGCTCGTCGTCGCCTTCGTGGCGCTGCAGCGGTTCTGGAAGGCGGGCCTGACCGCGGGGGCCGTCAAGTGACCTTCTCTCCGGACCGCGCTCTTCCGCGGGCCCTGCTCGCCATGCACGCCGACCTGGCGGCCAAGCTCATCGACCCGGCGACCATGACCCGGCTCACCGACCTCGCCGACCTCGACCCCAAGCTCGTCGCCGAGGACCTCACCGAACCGCGGGCGGCCGCCGTACTGCGGGACACCGAGGTCATCGTCAGCAGCTGGGGCTGCCCGCCGCTGACGGCCGAGGTGCTGGCCGGTGCGCCGCGGCTGCGGGCCGTCGTCCACGCGGCCGGCTCGGTCAAGCACCACATCACCGAGGCCTGCTGGGAACGCGGCATCCAGGTGACGTCCGCGGCCTGGGCCAACGCCCTGCCGGTCGCGGAGTACACCGTCGCCCTCATCCTGCTCGCCGGCAAACAGCTCCTGCGCATCCGCGACGACTACCGGCGCCGCCGCGCCCCCCACGACTGGCAGACCGCCTACGCCCGCGCCGGCAACTACCGCCGCACGATCGGCATCGTCGGCGCCTCCCGCATCGGCCGCCGGGTCCTGGAACTGCTCCGCCCGCACGACCTGGACCTCCTCCTGTACGACCCCTACGTCCCGACCGCCGAGGCGCAGGCGCTGGGCGCGCGGGCGGTCGGCCTGGACGAGCTGTGCGCCGCGTCGGACGTGGTGAGCGTGCACGCCCCCGAACTCCCGGAGACGCGGCACCTGATCGACGGGGACCGCCTGGCCCTCATGCCCACCGGCGCCACGCTCATCAACACCTCCCGCGGCTCCCTCATCGACCAGGACGCGCTGACGCAGGAACTGACCACGGGCCGCCTGGACGCGATCCTCGACGTGACGTTCCCGGAGGTCCTGCCCCCCGACTCCCCGCTCTACGACCTCCCCAACGTGCTCCTGACCCCGCACATCGCGGGCTCCCTCGGCAACGAGCTGCACCGCATGGCGTCGGCGGCGGCGGACGAACTGGAGCGCTACGCCACCGGCCGGCCCTTCGCCCATCCCGTCAGCCGCGCGGAGTGGCACCGCTCGGCGTGACCCACACGGCTCACAGATCGTCGTCGTCGACGGGTTCCGGTTCGCGGATCCAGGCGAGGTCCAGGACGTAGCGCTCGGTGACCGGGGGGTTGTTCCATGCCCGGCGGAGATGCTCCTCGAAGCTGTCGTCGAGGGGATGATCGAGGGTCTCCGCGTAGTAGTCGCCTGTCGCCTGCCGGTTCTCCCACCAGGCATGGCCTGCGTAGACGCCGGGGCGGGGGAGGGTCATCTCGCCGGCGGGCCCTCGGTCGAGTTGGCCGATGACGAGAACGCCCGTTTCGGATTCGATGCCGATGTCGACGTGACCTTCGGCGTCCGCGGGCGGTGCGGGGGGTGTGTCCCAGATGCGGATGGTCACGTGAACGTCGATGTCGGGTTGCAGGCTGAGGAGGTACAGGTGGTAGCCGTTACCGGCGACCACCCGTACCTCAGCGGCGTCCAGGGCTGCTTCGTCGCCGAGGCAGGCGTCGGCGTCGTACACCTCCACGACGCAGCGGGCCGGTGTGGCCTTGCAGTGGTATTCAGCCCGGAGTGCCATGCCTCCGCCGTCCTTCCTCCCGGCCCGGTCGCCCGCCGAGCACCGTGACGGAAAAAGACCGCACCCGGGCCGTCAGGGCGCCGTGGGAGGCGCGCTGCGGACCGGGTGCGGGCAGGAGACGCTGCGGTTGAATGAAGCGACCGCAGGGTCAGAAGGCGTAAGAAAAGATCAGGCCTTCTTGGTCTCCCAGAAGATCTTGTCGATCTCGGCGATCAGTTCCAGGGCCTTCTCGCCCGTCTTCGGGTCGGTGGAGGCCTTGGCGGCCGAGAGGGCCTTCAGGGTGTCGTTGACCAGCTGGTGCAGCTGCGGGTACTTCTCGAAGTGCGGAGCCTTGAAGTAGTCGCTCCACAGCACGGAGACGTGGTGCTTCGCGAGCTCGGCGCGCTGCTCCTTGATGACCGTGGCACGCGCCTGGAAGTGCGGGTCGTCGTTGCCGGCCATCTTCTCCTGTACGGCCTTCACCGACTCCGCCTCGATGCGGGCCTGGGCAGGGTCGTACACACCGCAGGGCAGGTCGCAGTGCGCGCTGACCTTGACCTTGGGGGCAAACAGGCGGGAAAGCATGGAGCATTCCTTCCTCGTGATCGTCTTCTCAGGTGGGACATTACTCCCTGCGGCACGGGTTTTCGCGAGTGCCCCCTTGGGCTTAGGACAAAAGTCCAGGGTCAGACTGGGACTGGTGGACGATCGGACCGGGGAGGTACGGGTGATGCCGGAGCTGTCGCAGGACACCGAGCAGGGCAGGGGTGCCGAGCCGCCCTTCGGCTGGGTGGAGGTCACGGGCCCGTCGATGGTGCCGACGCTGTACCACGGTGACCAGCTGCTGGTGCGGTACGGGAACCGGGTCCGCCCGGGCCACATCATCGTCCTGCGTCATCCGCTCCAGCAGAACCTGCTGGTCGTGAAGCGCGCGGCGGAGCGCCGTGAGGGCGGCTGGTGGGTGCTCGCCGACAACGCCTTCGGGACGACCACCGACAGCGAGGACTACGGCGTCGTACCGGACGAGCTGATCGTGGGCCGGGTGCTGTTCCGCTTCCGCCGCCCGCCACAGCCGGATCAGCGTTCGCCGCTGGCCGTCGTGCGCTGGGCGCTGTCGGCCGCGCGGCCCGTGCTCGCCGACCGGTCGGCCTCCAGGCGCTTGCGGGCCCGGTAGGCGGCGACGTTGGCGCGGGTGGCGCAGCGGTCGGAGCAGTAGCGCCGGGAGCGGTTCGTGGAGGTGTCCAGGTAGGCGTTGCGGCAGGGCGCGGCCTCGCACAGGCCGAGGCGGTCCACGCCGTACTCCGTCAGGTGGAACGCCAGGCCCATCGCCGCGATCGCGGCATAGCCGGCGGTGGCGTTGGACGGGTGGTCGGCCAGGTGCAGATGCCACAGCGGGCGGCCGTCGTCGTCGCGGTGGTCGTGGCCGGAGACCTGCGGACTGACCGGGAACTCCAGCAGCAGCGCGTTCAGCAGGTCCACCGCGCGGGCCTCGTCGCCCCCGTCCGCGGCCTCGAAGACCGCCCGCAGCCGCGCCCGGACCGAGCGGAACCGGGTGACGTCCGCGT
Source organism: Streptomyces sp. NPDC097129 (assembly GCF_055668065.1). Taxonomy (NCBI): domain Bacteria; kingdom Bacillati; phylum Actinomycetota; class Actinomycetes; order Kitasatosporales; family Streptomycetaceae; genus Streptomyces; species Streptomyces sp. NPDC097129. The sequence continues at coordinate 325,694 of NZ_JBVOQE010000004.1, forward strand.
CGGTGGCGCGCCGGGCCGCCGACTGGTTCACGCCGAACAGCTCCCGGACGGCCTCCACCGAGGTCAGGGAGTCCTTGCCGCGGGCCGGCTCCTCGCTGTTCACGAGCCGTACGGCGTAATCCGAGTAGTAGGCCAGTTCCACTGATAGTCCTTACGAAGGCGCTCTATGGTCGTGGGTGCGGTCGGGTAACAGCCGGGTGTGGATACAGGGTATTACGGTCATCCGGGTGGGGTAGGACGGTCCGTCCCCGGCCGGAACGCGGCGAGGGACGGTCCGTCCCCGGCCGGAAGGCGGCGACGACTTCCCTCAACCTCCGGGCGGGGACGGCGGACACGCCAAGGGGCGGCACGGCCAGGCCGTACCGCCCCTTGCGTGTCCGCCGCTACAGCACCTTGGACAGGAAGGACTTCGTCCGCTCGTGCTGCGGGTCGGTCAGGACCTCCCGCGGGTGGCCGGACTCGACCACCACACCGCCGTCCATGAAGACCAGGCTGTCGCCCACCTCGCGGGCGAAGCCCATCTCGTGCGTGACGACGACCATCGTCATGCCCGACTCGGCCAGGTCCCGCATGACGTCGAGGACGTCACCCACGAGCTCGGGGTCCAGCGCCGAGGTCGGCTCGTCGAACAGCATCAGCTTCGGGTCCATCGCCAGCGCCCGGGCGATCGCCACGCGCTGCTGCTGGCCGCCGGAGAGCTGCGAGGGGTAGCTGCGCGCCTTGTCGGCCAGGCCCACGCGCTCCAGCAGCTGCAGGGCACGCTCCCGCGCCTGTGACTTGCCGGCGCCCTTGACCTGCATCGGCGCTTCCATGACGTTCTCGACGGCCGTCATGTGCGGGAAGAGGTTGAACCGCTGGAACACCATGCCGATGTCCCGGCGCTTCAGCGCGACCTCGCTGTCCTTCAGCTCGTACAGCTTGTCGCCCTTCTGGCGGTAGCCGACCAGCTCGCCGTCGACGTACAGCCGCCCGGCGTTGATCTTCTCCAGGTGGTTGATGCACCGCAGGAAGGTCGACTTGCCGGAGCCGGACGGGCCGATCAGGCAGAACACCTCGCCCTGCTTGACCTCCAGGTCGATGCCCTTGAGGACCTCGAGGGCGCCGAAGCTCTTGTGGACGCCCTCGGCCTTCACCATCGGGACGGTGGACTTCTCGGGGGCGGCGTCCGTCTTGTCGGTCTTCACCGTCTCGTCGGCCTTGTCGGTCTTCGCGATCTTCTCGGTCATGCCGCAGCCCCCTCTCGGTGGGTCAGGGAGAGCACGTTCGCCCTGATCTTCTGCCAGGGCGTGGCCGGCAGCTGGCGGCTGGAACCGCGGGCGTAGTAGCGCTCCAGGTAGTACTGGCCCACGCTGAACACCGAGGTCAGCAGCAGATACCAGGCGGCGGCCAGGAACAGCATCTCGGCCGGGGCGCCGGAGGTCTGGCCGATGTCCTGCGCGACGCGTAGCAACTCGGAGTACTGGACGACCGAGACCAGCGAGGTCGTCTTCAGCATGTTGATGACCTCGTTGCCCGTCGGCGGCACGATCACGCGCATCGCCTGCGGGATGACGATCCGGCGCAGCGTCTTGCTGTGGCTCATGCCCAGCGCGTGCGCCGCCTCCGTCTGGCCCTCGTCGACCGCGAGCAGACCGGCGCGGCAGATCTCCGCCATGTACGCGGCCTCGTTCAGGCCGAGGCCGAGCAGCGCGGTCAGGAACGGGGTCATGAAGTCCGACCACTCGTCCTTGTAGATCGGCCCGAGGTTGATGTACTGGAAGACCAGACCCAGGTTGAACCAGACGATCAGCTGGACCAGCACCGGGGTGCCGCGGAAGAACCAGATGTAGAACCACGCGATCGACGAGGTCACCGGGTTCTTCGACAGGCGCATCACCGCCAGCAGGATGCCGCCGCCCACGCCGATCAGCATGGACAGGACGGTCAGCAGCAGGGTGTTGCCCACGCCGCTGAGCACGCGGTGGTTGAAGAAGTAGTCCGGGATCGCGCCCCAGTTGATCTTGCCCTGGGAGAACGCGTAGACGATGCCGCCCAGCAGGGCGAGCGCGATGACGGCGGAGATGTACCGCCCGTAGTGACGGACCGGGATGGCCTTGATCGCCTCCGGGCCTGCCGGCGGGGTGGCCGCCGGTTCCGTCGTCTTGTCTATGTCAACAGTCACGGGTGCTGCCTTTCAGTGCCCGCAGGAACGAGCGGTCACTTGCCGCCGTTGACGGTGGCCTGCTTCACGGCACCTGCCGTGACGCCCCACTTCTGGAGGATCTTGTTGTACTCGCCGTTCTTGATGACGGCGTCCAGCGCGGCCTTCAGGGCGTCGCGCAGCTGGGTGCTGCTCTTGGCGACCGCGATGCCGTACGGCGCCGCCTCGACCTGGCCGCCGACGATCTGGAAGTCCTTGCCGCCGCCGGAGGTCTTCACCGCGTACGCGGCGACCGGGAAGTCGGAGGAACCGGCGTTGGCGCCGCCCGCACGCAGGCGGGTCTGGGCCTGCTGGTCGTTGTCGAAGGGCTCGATCGTCAGCGTCTTGCCGGCCGGACACTTCTTCGCCTGGGCCTTGGCGAGGTCGTCGGAGACCGTGCCGCGCTGCACCACGATCGTCTTCCCGCACAGGTCGGCCCAGGTCTTGATGCCCTGGTCCTTGCCCTTCGGGGTGTAGATCGAGACGCCGGCGTTGAAGTAGTCGACGAAGTCGACGCCCTCGCCGACCTTCTTGCCGGTGTCGGAGTCGATGCCCTGCTGGCGGTCCTTGGTGTCGGTCATCGCGGACATGGCGATGTCGTAGCGCTTGGAGCGCAGACCGGTGATGAGGGTGTCGAAGGTGCCGTTCTGGAACTCGAACTTCACGCCGAGCTGCTTGCCCAGGGCGTCGGCGACATCCGGGTCGATGCCGACCGTGTTGCCGGAGCTGTCCCGGAACTCCACCGGCGCGTAGGCGATGTCCGAGCCGACCTTGATGACACCCTTGTCACGGACGGCCTTGGGGAGCAGGTTGGCGAGCGGGGCGTTGGTGGTGGAGGCCCCGCCGTCCTTCTTCGTCTGGTCACCACAGCCGGTGAGCAGTAGTGCGCCTGCGACCGCGATCGCACCGACCGCTGCTAGCCGTGAGTGCGCGGCGGTCGTACGACGGGTGGAGCTTGCGGTCATCGTGGGTTCCTCCGGCGGGATGGATGGTGCCGATGGTTGACGGCAGTGCCGATGGGTCGACGAGAACACACACCTTCGAGTGTCGCGACCTCGTGTGATTACGGCATCTTGCCATTCGGACTCCGACATTCAGGTGACTCGCCATGTCAAAATCGGATAACGGGCGACACCCGAACCGCACCACTCCGGTACATCACGGCGCACCTTCTTCGGGAATTTCGGCTTCCGGCCGGAAGATCTTCGGTGCATCTCACCATGTGGTCGACGGGTGAGGTGTGACCGTGTCCGCTTGAGTGCAGGTTGAGTGTTTGTCCAGGTCTTGTCCGCATATTCGGCCATGAGCGAAGTCATGGCATGCGGCTGACGTGTGACCTTCGCGGTATCGACTCGTCGGCGACACCGTCCGTCGGGTAAGAAGGTTCTTTACACCCCTCATCCGGGGCTCAGGGCGCGTGTGCGGCGCGCCCGTCGCGTAGGTGCCCGTACGCATCAGTCAAACCGGGCCGTACGCGGTGCCCGCCCGCCCCTCACCAGGGGCGGTCACAAACCCTCAAACCATGAACACTTAAGGGGTAAAGAGAAAGTGGCAGCGGAGATCGTCAATCCTCGCAGCGAGAGCACAGCGGATCAGGAGGGCGGTGCGGAGCCCCTCGATTCCTTCGATCCGGTGTTCGCCCTGCACCGCGGCGGCAAGATGGCCGTGCAGGCCACCGTGCCGATCCGTGACAAGGACGACCTGTCCCTCGCGTACACCCCCGGCGTCGCGCGCGTGTGCACCGCGATCGCGGAGCAGCCGGAGCTGGTCAACGACTACACCTGGAAGTCGTCCGTGGTCGCCGTGGTGACCGACGGCACGGCGGTGCTGGGACTCGGGGACATCGGGCCCGAGGCCTCTCTTCCGGTCATGGAGGGGAAGGCGATCCTCTTCAAGCAGTTCGGCGGCGTCGACGCGGTGCCGATCGCGCTCGACTGCACCGACGTCGACGAGATCGTCGAGACCGTGGTGCGGCTCGCGCCGTCCTTCGGCGGCGTGAACCTCGAGGACATCTCGGCGCCGCGGTGCTTCGAGATCGAGCGGAAGCTGCAGGAGCGGCTGGACATCCCGATCTTCCACGACGACCAGCACGGTACGGCCGTGGTGACGCTGGCGGCGCTGCGGAACGCCGCGCGGCTGAGCGGGCGGGAGATCGGGCAGCTGCGCGCTGTCATCTCCGGCGCCGGTGCGGCCGGTGTGGCCATCGCGAAGATGCTGATCGAGGCCGGGATCGGGGACGTCGCCGTCACCGACCGCAAGGGTGTCGTGTCCTCGGACCGTGAGGACCTGACGTCCGTGAAGCGGGAGCTGGCCTCGTTCACGAACAAGGCCGGGCTGAGCGGGTCGCTCGAGGACGCGCTGGCCGGGGCCGACGTGTTCATCGGCGTGTCCGGCGGCACGGTTCCGGAGGCCGCGGTGGCGTCCATGGCCGAGGGCGCGTTCGTGTTCGCCATGGCCAACCCGAACCCGGAGGTCCACCCCGAGATCGCGCACAAGTACGCGGCGGTCGTGGCGACCGGGCGGTCCGACTTCCCGAACCAGATCAACAACGTGCTGGCGTTCCCGGGGATCTTCGCGGGCGCGCTGCAGGTGCGGGCCACGCGGATCACGGAAGGCATGAAGATCGCGGCGGCTGAGGCGCTGGCGTCGGTGGTCGGGGACGACCTGGCGGCCGACTACGTCATCCCGTCGCCGTTCGACGAGCGGGTGGCGCCGGCCGTCACGGCGGCGGTCGCTGCTGCGGCTCGGGCGGAGGGGGTGGCGCGGCGGTAGGCTGCGCCGGCCTTGGCTGATGACCCCGTCCCGGGTGGGCGGGGTCATTTCGTTTGCGGGGTGCGGGTGCCTGCGGCGCGGGTTGCCTGCGGCGCCGGGTCGTGTGTCGGGTGCGGGTTGCGTTGTGGCTGGTCGCGCAGTTCCCCGCGCCCCTTTGGTGCCTGCGGCGGCCCGTTGCGGTTGCGTCGTGGCGTGCGTCGCGCCTGCGGTTCGTTGTGGGTCGGGGCCGGGGTGGGGGGTGACGGCCGTCGGGTGGGTGGTGCGCAAGAGGGTGTGTGTCACAGCGCGGTGCCGTTCCGTCGGGCGGGTGCGGAGCCTATCGTCGGGGACATGTTCGCTGTCTATGCCGCTCGAATTGACCGCGACCAGCCGTTGAACGGACTGGAGTTGGGGGAACGTCCCGCTCCTGAGGTCCGTCCCGGGTGGAGCACCGTCAATGTCAAGGCCGCCTCCCTCAACCACCACGACCTGTGGTCCCTGCGCGGCGTGGGCCTCGCGGAGGACACGCTGCCGATGATCCTCGGCTGTGATGCCGCCGGTGTCGACGAGGACGGCAACGAGGTCGTCCTGCACTCCGTGATCGGGCAGAGCGGTCACGGTGTCGGGCCCAAGGAGCCCCGGTCGATCCTGACCGAGCGGTATCAGGGGACCTTCGCCGAGCAGGTGACCGTGCCGACGTGGAACGTGCTGCCGAAGCCGAAGGAGCTGTCGTTCGCGGAGGCCGCCTGTCTGCCGACCGCGTGGCTGACGGCCTATCGGATGCTGTTCACCAATGCCGGTGTACGGCCCGGTGACTCGGTGCTGGTGCAGGGCGCCGGTGGTGGGGTCGCCACCGCCGCGATCGTGCTCGGCAAGGCCGCGGGGCTGCGGGTCTTCGCGACCAGCCGGGACGAGGCCAAGCGGAAGCGGGCCCTGGAGCTGGGGGCGGTCGAGGCGCTGGAGTCGGGGGCGCGGCTTCCGCAGCGGGTGGACGCGGTGATCGAGACCGTGGGCGCCGCCACGTGGTCGCATTCCGTGAAGTCGCTGCGGCCCGGGGGCACGGTCGTCATTTCCGGGGCCACCAGCGGGGACCGGCCCTCGCACGCCGAGCTGACGCGGATCTTCTTCCTGGAGCTGAAGGTCGTCGGGTCGACCATGGGCACCAAGGACGAGCTGGAGGATCTGCTCGCTTTCTGCGCCGCCACCGGGGTGAGGCCCGTGATCGACGAGGTGCTGCCCATGGAGCGGGCCCGTGAGGGCTTCGAGCGGATGGAGTCCGGGGAGCTGTTCGGGAAGGTTGTGCTGACCAACTCCTGAGGAGTGTGGGGAAGGTCTGAGGCGGGTCCGGTGGGGCCCGCCTTTTTTTGGCGTGGGTGTCAACTTTCGTTGACATGGGATGGATGTCAACGTAGGTTGACTGGCATGAGTGACGCCATCGATCTCGCCGAGCGGGCGGGAGACCGGGACCCCCGGGTCGGGCTGCGGGCCGTTGCCGCGCTGCGCCGGCTGCTGGAGCAGTTGGAGGCGGTGCAGGTGCGCAGTGCCCGGAATCAGGGCTGGTCGTGGCAGGAGATCGCCGCGGAGCTCGGGGTCAGTAGGCAGGCCGTGCACAAGAAGTACGGGAGGCGCTGATGTTCGAGCGGTTCACCGAGGACGCCCGGGACGTGGTCAAGGGGGCGGTCGAGCATGCGGGCGGGGAAGGGGCGCGGAGTGTGGGTGCCGAGCATCTGCTGCTCGCACTGCTGGACCGGGAGGGTGGTCGGGGCGGCTTCGCGCTCGCCGCTCTTCGGGTCGGCCGGGAGTCCGTGCGGCGGGGGGTGGGCGAGGCCCGGCGGCGGGGTGGGCTGACCCGGGCGGAGTCCGATGCGCTGGCCGGGCTGGGGATCGATGTGGCGGAGGTGGTCGCCCGGGTGGAGGAGGCGCACGGGGTGGGCGCCATGAGGGGTGATGGCGGAGGTTCGGGGCGGCCGCGGTTCAGCCGCGGGGCCAAGGACGTACTGGAGAAGTCGCTGCGGATGGCCCTCGCGCAGCGGGACCGGCACATCGGTGACGAGCATCTGCTGCTGGCGCTGACCGTCCTGCCGGGAGTGCCGGCCGAGGTGCTCGCCGATCACGGGGTGACGCATGCGTCGGTGACCCGGGTGCTGTACGGCGGGGGAGAGGCGAAGGCCGGCTGAACCGGCCCCGCCGCCGCGTCACGCCTTCGGGGTGCGCAGTATCGCCCCGATGTGGGCAGCCGCCGTGGACAGATGGCGGCGGGCGTCGCGCAACTGGCCGGCGTCGACGCCGTGGTCGCGGGCCGCGTCGCGGATGTCGTCGCGGAAGCGGTCCAGGAGCCGGTCGAGATCGCGGGCCGGCTCACCCGTGAGCGGCTCATGGGCCCAGGAGGGCTCGTAGACGGCCGGGAAGTCCTCCGGCGTCTGCTCGTACTCCGGCTCGGGACGGCCCCTGTCGGCGGCGGTGCGCCCCCAGGCGAAGTCCTTGCCGAAGTCGCCGAACTCCTTGGCCAGCTCCGTCAGGCCCTCCTTCACGCCCGTCGGCCAGTCGCCGCGCGCGAAGTGGTCCTGCACCTGCTCCTGCACCCGGTGCGCGATGCGCTGCAGCTCCTCCTGCGCCTGGGCGCGGGCCCGGTCCTGAGCCTCCTTGGCCTGGCGCCGGGCACGCTGGGCCTCCTCGCGGGCACGGCGGCTCTCGTCCTTGGCGCGCCGGGCCTGCTCCTTCCACTCCTGCTTGACGCGGCGCATCTCCTCCTTGGCGGCGCGCCACGCCTCCTCGTCGCCCGCGTTGTCGAGGCCGGGCATGTCCGGGGCGTCGTGGGCGCCGCCCGGCCGGTCCCGGCGGGCCTCGCTCGCCGCCGCGCGCATCTCGCGGCGCAGGTCGCCCGCGGCGCCGCGCACGTCGGCGCGGATCTCGGCGGCCAGCTCGGCGACCGACTCGCGGATCTCCAGCTCCAGGTCGGCCAGTTCACCGCTGCGGTCGGCCAGTTCGGCGCGGCCGGCGTCGGTGATGGCGTACACCTTGCGGCCGCCCTCGGTGGTGTGGGTGACCAGGCCCTCGGCCTCCAGCTTCGCCAGACGCGGGTAGACGGTGCCGGCCGACGGCGCGTACAGCCCCTGGAAGCGCTCCTCCAGGAGGCGGATCACCTCGTAGCCGTGGCGGGGGGCCTCGTCCAGGAGCTTCAGCAGGTACAGACGCAGGCGGCCGTGAGCGAAGACGGGAGGCATGTCAGAGCACCTTCTTCTCGGTCGTGCCGTCGGCCGGGGCGCCGGAGTCACCCGCGCCCGGACCGGAAACGGAAGGGTCCCCCGGGGTGGTGCCGGTGCCCGGGGCCGGGCTGTCGTCGCCCGGCTGCGCCTCCCAGGGCTCGTCCGGTGCCGGTGGCCGGCGCAGCAGGGCGATGGAGCCGGAGACGGTGGTCGCCTTCAGCCGGCCGTTGCCCGCGCCGAGCCGGCCGGTGATCCGCTTGGCGCCCCACTGACCGGTGACGCGCAGGTCCTCGAACGCGTTGGAGACCGAGCCGCTCGCGGTGTTCGCCTCCACCCGGGTGTCCGCCGGGTGCGGCAGGCGGATGGCGATCTCGCCGGAGACGCTGGTCAGGCTGACGTCGGTGGGGTGGTCCGCGGGGTCCAGGTCCACGATCATCGAACCGCTCACCGAGTCCGCCCTGACCGCCGGACCGGAACCGTCCACCACGGTCAGGTCGCCGGAGACGGAGTTGAAGCGCAGATCGCCGCTCAGAGTCTGCGCCTCCACGTTCCCGGAGACGGTGTCGGCGCGCACCGGGCCGCCGAGACCGACCAGCGTGGTGTCCCCGGTCACCCCTCTGACCTCGGCGCGGCCGTCGATGCCGGAGACCACGGCCTCGGCGCCGACCACGCCGACCTCCACCTGCGTGTGCGCGGGGACGGCCAGGGAGACGACGGCGCTGCGCCGCCGGCCCTTGCGGTCGAGCCACTTCAGGAAGCCCTTCCAGGGCAGGTCGTCGTAGGCCACCGTCAAGGTGCCGCCCTGCTGGGTGACGAGCAGGGGCGGCCCCTCGATCTCGGAGACCTCCAGGCGGGCGGGACCCTCGTCCGTCCCCACCACGTTCACCGTCCCGTCGACGATCCGGACGTGCAGCTCACGCACCGGCTCGTCGAAGGCGAGCTGCTGCGGCTCAGCGACGGACCACTCGGACATGGGAGACCTCCTCGACACGCCATATCGCGTCTTACGTGATTCACGATATATCGCGGGCTCGGGAAGTCAAGACACTCGTTCTGGTGATCAGGGGGAGCGGGCGGGAGCGGTGCGGCCTTAGCGTGGGGCCATGCCGACGGAAGACGCCCACGGCCGAGGCCGTCCCACCAGCGGTGCCGCGCCGGGCGCGCTGCTGCTCTGCCGTGCCGCGCCCGCCGCCGTCGCCCCCGCCGCCCGGCTGCTGCGCGACCCCATGCTGCTCACCGAGGCGGGCGACGGATGGAGCGTCCTCGTCCCCGACGGGCGTCCCTGGCGGCAGGGCGGCGAACCGGTCGACCGCGTCCTCACCGGCTGGGCCACCGCCCTCGCCGTCGCCGCGCCCTGGCCGGTCCTCGCCCTGTGGTGGGACACCGACCGCGCCGGGTACACCCTCGCTTCGGGCTTCCGCCGCCCCGTCGGCTACGTCTGGCTGGCCAACGGCACCGCCGCCGGGGAGGACGAGGCGATGCGCACCTTCGCCGCCCGGCTCGGCCTGGACCCGGTCCTGGACGTGCAGGCCCTGGACCGGCTCACCCGGCCCGACGCGGCCGCCGACGCCGGCGCCCGGCTGCGCGGCCTGCTCGCGGTCCTCACCCGCGCCGGCGTAGCCCTGCCGTCCGGTCTGGCCCCGGGCACGGCCACCGACCGGCTCCGGGAGGCCGCCGAGCGCCGTCCCGGCGTCCGTCGGCTCGACGGGCACGGTCTGCGCGAGACGCTGCGCGGCGAACTCGACGCCGTCGAGCGCGCCGCCCTGGCCCCCTGGCTGCCCTGGGCCGCCACCCCCCAGGCCCGCGCCCTGGGCGCCGCCCAGCTCGCTATGGGCCTCTCGCTCGCCCTGTGGGGCCTACGACGGCACAGCGGCGGCTGGACGGCGGCGGGGGCGCTGCTGCTGGCCCACGGCGTCCTGGGCCTGACCCACGGAATCACCCACCCGCGCGACTGACGGGCCCCACACCTCCCGCGAGGACGGCACAGGGCGCCCCGCGACGGCACGCGGAAGCGCTACTCGTCGTCCTCGTCGTCCAGCCGCGCCAGCCACGTCGCCAGGCGTTCCACCGGGACCTCGAAGTCCGGGTTCAGATCGACGAACGTCCGCAGCTGCTCGGCGAGCCACTCGAAGGTGACCTCCTCCTCGCCGCGCCGCTTCTCCAGTTCCTCGATGCCACGGTCGGTGAAGTACATGAGGTCAAGGATAAGTGGGCGCAAACGGCCGGGCCGCACCCCCTGAGCAGGGGTGCGGCCCGGTCACGTACGACCCGCGGGAGCGGTTACGCGTCGAACACCTCGTGCACGAGCTGCTCCTGTTCGGCCTGGTGCCGCTTGGCGGAACCGACGGCCGGGGACGAGCCGTGCGGACGCGAGATGCGGCGCAGGCGCTCGCCCGCCGGGATGTCCGCGCCGACCGCCAGGTCCAGGTGGTCGATCAGGTTCAGGGCGATGAACGGCCAGGCGCCCTGGTTCGCCGGCTCCTCCTGGGCCCACAGGTACTTCTCGGCGTTCGGGTACTTGGCGATCTCGGCCTGGAGCTCGGCACCCGGCAGCGGGTACAGGCGCTCCAGACGCAGGATCGCGGTGTCCGTGACGCCCCGCTTCTTGCGCTCGGCGTCGAGGTCGTAGAAGACCTTGCCGGTGCAGAAGACGACCTTGCGGACCGCGCTCGCCTCGACCGAGGAGTCACCGATGACCGGCTGGAACTGACCGGTGGTGAAGTCCTCCGCCTTCGACGCGGCGGCCTTCAGACGCAGCATCGACTTCGGCGTGAAGACGACCAGCGGCTTGTGGTGCGGGTTGTGCACCTGCCACCGCAGGAGGTGGAAGTAGTTCGCCGGCGACGTCGGCATGGCGACCGTCATGTTGTTCTGCGCGCACAGCTGCAGGAACCGCTCCGGGCGGGCCGAGGAGTGGTCCGGGCCCTGGCCCTCGTAGCCGTGCGGCAGGAGCAGGACGACGCCGGAGGTCTGGCCCCACTTCTGCTCGGCGGAGGAGATGAACTCGTCCACCACCGTCTGGGCGCCGTTGACGAAGTCGCCGAACTGGGCCTCCCACAGCACGAGCGCGTTCGGGCGGGCCAGCGAGTAGCCGTACTCGAAGCCCATGGCCGCGTACTCGGACAGCAGCGAGTTGTAGACGTTCAGCCGCGCCTGGTCCTCGGAGAGGTACTGCAGCGGCGTGTACTCCTCGCCGGTGCTGCGGTCGATGATGACCGCGTGGCGCTGGCCGAAGGTGCCGCGCTGGGAGTCCTGGCCCGCCAGACGGACCGGCACGCCCTCCAGCAGCAGCGAACCGAACGCCAGGGTCTCGCCCATGCCCCAGTCGATCGTGCCGTCCTCGACCATGGCCGCCCGGCGCTGCAGCTGCGGCTGCAGACGCGGGTGGACGGTGATGTGGTCGGGCACGTTGACCTGGGACTCGGCGATCCGCTTGACGACCTCCGAGGAGATCGCGGTCGGGACCGTGACCGGGAAGCCGTCCTGCGGCTCGGCCACGTCGCCGCCGGCCGGCTGCGAGGTGGCCTCGCGGACCTCGGTGAAGACCTTCTCCAGCTGGCCCTGGTAGTCCTGCAGCGCCTGCTCGGCCTCTTCCAGGGTGATGTCGCCGCGACCGATCAGGGACTCGGTGTACAGCTTGCGCACCGAGCGCTTCTTGTCGATCAGGTCGTACATCAGCGGCTGGGTGAAGGCCGGGTTGTCCGACTCGTTGTGACCGCGGCGGCGGTAGCAGATGAGGTCGATCACCACGTCCTTGTTGAACGCCTGACGGAACTCGAACGCCAGCCGCGCGACGCGGACGACGGCCTCGGGGTCGTCGCCGTTCACGTGGAAGATCGGGGCCTCGATCATGCGGGCCACGTCCGTCGCGTACATGGAGGAACGCGAGGACTCGGGGGCCGCGGTGAAGCCGACCTGGTTGTTGATGACGATGTGGACCGTGCCGCCGGTGCGGTAGCCGCGCAGCTGCGACATGTTCAGGGTCTCGGCCACCACGCCCTGGCCCGCGAAGGCCGCGTCGCCGTGGATCGCCACCGGCAGGACCGTGAAGTCCGTGCCGCCCTTGTTGATGATGTCCTGCTTGGCGCGGGAGACGCCCTCCAGGATCGGGTCGACGGCCTCCAGGTGGGAGGGGTTCGCGACCAGGGAGACCTTGATCTGCTCGCCGTCGAGGCCGGTGAAGGTGCCCTCGGCGCCCAGGTGGTACTTCACGTCGCCGGAGCCGTGCATCGACTTCGGGTCGAGGTTGCCCTCGAACTCGCGGAAGATCTGCGCGTACGACTTGCCGACGATGTTGGCCAGCACGTTCAGGCGGCCGCGGTGGGCCATGCCGATGACGACCTCGTCCAGCCGGGACTCGGCCGCGGAGTCGATGACCGCGTCCAGCAGCGGGATGACGGACTCGCCGCCCTCCAGGGAGAAGCGCTTCTGGCCGACGTACTTCGTCTGCAGGAACGTCTCGAAGGCCTCCGCCGCGTTCAGCCGGCGCAGGATGCGCAGCTGCTCCTCGCGCTCCATCTTGGAGTGCGGGCGCTCCACGCGGTCCTGGATCCACTTGCGCTGCTTGGGGTCCTGGATGTGCATGAACTCGATGCCGGTGGTGCGGCAGTACGAGTCGCGCAGCACGCCGAGGATGTCGCGCAGCTTCATCATCGACTTGCCGGCGAAGCCGCCGACGGCGAACTCGCGCTCCAGGTCCCACAGGGTGAGGCCGTGCTCGACGATGTCCAGGTCGGGGTGCTTGCGCTGCTTGTACTCCAGCGGGTCGGTGTCGGCCATGACGTGGCCGCGGACCCGGTAGGAGTGGATCAGCTCGAAGACGCGGGCGGCCTTGGTGACGTCGTCGTCGTGGCTGGCGTCGATGTCCTTGAGCCAGCGGACCGGCTCGTAGGGGATGCGCAGCGCCTCGAAGATGTCGTCGTAGAAGCCGCTCTCGCCGAGCAGCAGGTTCGCGACGATGCGCAGGAACTCGCCGGAGGCGGCGCCCTGGATGACCCGGTGGTCGTAGGTCGACGTGAGCGTCATGACCTTCGAGATGCCGAGCTTGTTCAGGGTGTCCTGGCTGGTGCCCTGGAACTCCGCCGGGTAGTCCATGGAGCCGACGCCCATGATCACGGACTGGCCGGGCATCAGCCGCGGCACGGAGTGGACGGTGCCGAGGCCGCCGGGGTTGGTCAGGGAGACCGTGACACCGGTGAAGTCGTCCATCGTCAGCTTGCCGTCACGGGCGCGGCGGACGATGTCCTCGTAGGCCTGCCAGAACTCGAAGAAGTTCAGCGTCTCGGCCTTCTTGATCGCCGCGACGACGAGCTGGCGGTCGCCGTTGGGCTTGACCAGGTCGATGGCGAGACCGAGGTTGACGTGCTCCGGCTTGACCAGGGTGGGCTTGCCGTCCTTGAGCTGGTACGACCAGTTCATCGCCGGCATGGCCTTGATGGCCTGCACCATCGCGTACCCGATGAGGTGCGTGAAGGAGATCTTCCCGCCGCGGGCGCGCTTGAGGTGGTTGTTGATGACGATGCGGTTGTCGAACAGCAGCTTCACCGGGACCGCGCGCACCGAGGTGGCGGTCGGCATCTCCAGCGAGGCGTCCATGTTCTTCGCGACCGCGGCGGACGGACCGCGCAGCGTCACGAGCTCCGGACCGGCCGGTGCCTCCTTGGCGGGCTCCGCCTTCGCCCGGGGCTGAGCGGGCGCCTGTGCGGGACGCGCCGGCTGAGCCTGGGCGGGGGCGGGCTTCGCCGCGGGGGCGGGGGCGGGGGCGGGGGCGGGGGCCTGGGCCGGCGCGGCGGCCGCGGGCTTCGCAGCCTCGGGGGCCGCGGCGGCGGGTTGCGCCGGAGCGGCCGGCGCGGCGGCCCGGGGGGCCGGGGTGGGCGCCTGGGTGGGGGGCTGCGCGGCCCCCGCGGCCGCACCGCCCGACGCAACCGGGGCTCCTGCCGCCCCCGGCTTGTAGTCGGCGAAGAAGTCCCACCAGGCACGGTCTACCGAATTCGGGTCCTGGAGGTACTGCTGATAGATCTCATCGACGAGCCACTCATTGGGACCGAACGCGGCAGCGGGGTTCTTTCCCGCTGGGTCGGCGTCGGTCGTAGGTGCGCTCGATGCGTTACTGGGGGACTGTGGCGACACGGCGGCAACCGCCCTCTTCCGCTTCACAAGGTGATGGACAGCGGGAATAAAGGCTACGCCTCCCTGAGGGTGAAGGTCAGGTCGGGCCCGTTCATCGTCGCGTAAGTCACATCTCAGCCCGTGTTTCGGGGCTTGAAATGGCGGGAAACAAGCGTGGTTCCGGTGTGAGAGTGGCGTGCCGGGGTACGGCGACGCGGGCCCGTCACGCCTGGCGTGCGGGCCTGTGCCTGATCACACGTGTCCGTCGGCGCGGACGCTCGTGGATCTTGAGGCTCCGCTTCGAACCCTACGTCAACTCCGGACGCTGGGCTCTCCTGGAAGAGTGACAAGAATCCGGCAACCTCGCTCGGATTCGGCCACTCCGATCCGGCCTCCGTGCAGGTCCACGGCCCAGCGCGCGATCGCCAGGCCGAGCCCGGTGCCGCCGTCGCTGCCGGGACCGTGCGGCCGGGTGACCACACCCCGGTTGAACCGCTCGAAGACGCGGTGCCACTCCGACTTCGGAATGCCGGGCCCCTCGTCCATGACCTCCAGGTCCAGCGAGCCGGGCGTCTTCCCGGTCCGCGCCCTGACCGTGACCCGGCCGTGCGGCGGGCTGTGCTTGACCGCGTTGTCGATGAGGTTGGCGACGACCTGGTGGATGCGCTCCGGGTCGGCGTGCGCGGTCAGGTCGGTCGGGAAGACGTCCAGGTGCAGATGGACGTCGGCGCGGGTGTGGCTGCCGGAGCCGGAGGCGATGCCGGCCCGCGCCGAGGCGACCATGTTGGCCTCCTTCAGCACGCCGGAGAGATAGGGCCACACCTCGAAGCGACGTGTCTTCAGCGGTACGACGCCGTTGTCCAGGCGGGACAGGTCCAGCAGCGTCTCCACCAGCCGGCCCAGCCGCTCGGTCTGTTTCAGCGCCGTGCGCATGGTCTCGGGGTCGGCCTCGGTGACGCCGTCGACGATGTTCTCCAGCACCGCCCGCAGACCCGCGATGGGGGTGCGCAGCTCGTGCGAGACGTTCGCCACCAGCTCCTTGCGCTGGCGGTCCTGCGCCTCCAGCTCGTCCGCCATCACGTTGATCGTCTGCGCGAGGTCGCCCAGCTCGTCCCTGCGGCTCTCGCGCACCCGGCGGGTGTAGTCGCCCTGCGAGATGGACCGGGCCACGGTGTTCATCTCGTCCAGCGGCGCGGTCAGCGAGTGCGCCACGAACTGCGTGATCAGCAGCGTGGCGATCATGGAGAAGACCGTGATGAAGCGCAGCTCCGTGCGGGTGCGCATGGCGATCATCATCAGTCCTGTGGTGATCAGGACCGCGATGACGACCAGCGCACCCAGCTTGGTCTTGATCGAGAACGGGCGTACGCCGCCCCAGAGATCCCCGGGACCGCGCCGTGCGGAGGGCCGCCCGTCGCTCATGGCGTCGGCGTCTCCAGCGCGTAGCCCACACCGTGCACGGTACGGATCCGCTCCGCGCCGATCTTCCGGCGCAGCGCCTTGATGTGGCTGTCGACGGTGCGGGTGCCGGAGGCGTCCGCCCAGTCCCACACCTCCGCCAGCAGCTGCTCCCGGGAGAGCACCGCGCGCGGGGTGTTCGCCAGGCACACCAGCAGGTCGAACTCGGTGGGCGTCAGATGCACGTCCTCCGACTTCACCCGGACCCGGCGCTGAGCGTGGTCGATCTCCAGCTCGCCGAGGCGCATCACCCCGCTGCGCGGCGTGGCGGCGGCCAGCGCGGCCCGCTCCACCCGGCGCAGCAGCACGTGCACGCGGGCGGCCAGCTCCCGCATCGAGAACGGCTTGGTCATGTAGTCGTCGGCCCCGACGCCCAGCCCGACCAGCATGTCGGTCTCGTCGTCGCGGGCGGTGAGCATCAGCACCGGAACCGGCCGCTGTGCCTGCACCCGGCGGCAGACCTCGAGCCCGTCGAAGCCGGGCAGCATGATGTCGAGGATCAGCAGATCGGGCTGCCAGGCCTCTGCGGTGTCGACGGCCGCCGGGCCGTCACCCGCGGTTTGCACGAGGAATCCCTCGGCGCGCAGGCGGGCCGCGATGGCGTCGACGATCGTCGGATCGTCCTCGACGACCAGGACCCGCCGCTGTGCGCCGGGGGACGCCGTCGTGCCGCTCTGGGAGGTGTGTGTCTGCTCCATCGCCCGCCCCTGAAGTGTGCTTTCCGGAATCAGTGGGGTGATCCCTCGGTCTGCGCGTGACTGCGATTGACGCTTGAATGATCGGCGTCAGGGAAGCAGCGTACGGGGAGTCACCACGGCTTTGCTATTCAGGTCGGATCCCGAGGTGCACCACGTCGGGAACGCCTCGGGCAACGGGGATCTCTTCCGTACGCACCTGCTGGAACCCGACATTCCCCAAGGTTTCTTCGAAATCCGGTGACGGCTTGGCCGACCACACCGCGAGCACCCCGCCCGGCCTCAACACCCTTGCGCAGCCTGCCAGTCCGGCCGGTGAGTACAGTCCGTCATTGCCCTTTGTGACGGTCCAGCCGGGGCCGTTGTCGATGTCCAGGCACAGCGCGTCGAACGTGGCGCATGTCTCATTGACGTACGTCACCAGGTCTTCGTGGACGATCTCGGTGCGCGGATCGGCCAGCGCCGCGCGGGAGAGTGCGCCGAGCGGACCGCCGCGGTGCCAGTCGATGACGGCGGACTCCCTCTCCACTACGGTGATCCGGCCCCACCGCGAATTCGCAGCCGCATGGGCCAGCGAGAAGCCGACACCGAGCCCGCCGATCAGCACGTGCGGCGCGGGGCGGTCGCCGAGCGCGTCCAGCGCGGCGTCGACCAGCAGCCGCTCGCTGCGGCCGTCGGAGGTGTCCATCAGGAAGCACCCGTTGGCGATGATCTGCAGCAGCTCACCGTGGCGCCGCAACACCACCTCGCCGTAAGGGCCCTCGCGGCGGTCCAGGACTTCAGGGCTGTCGTACGTCGTGGACATGCACCCCATCCTGCATGAACACGGCTTTGCGGGAACGGGAATTACCGGAGGTGCTCGCGCGGGGCGGCAGGGGAGCACCCGTTCGTGGGATGGGGGCGCGGGGTGCATGGACGGGGCGCGGGGGACGCCGGGCCGGGGGTGGACGCGTAAGACCTCGAGAGGTTGACGCGTAAGAACCTTGAGAGGTTGCTGAGAATCCGGTCGTGCGTGGCGTGGATCACAGACAGCGGGTGGGTGGGGGCCGAAAAGTGGGGTGCGACGGAAGGAGCGCCTCACCGTGGAACGCACTGCGAGGGTCGACACGACGCCCCCCGACGCGCCCCTTCCGGCCGATCTGCCGGACCTCGCGCACCTGCTGGACGCCATGCCCGGGCAGCCCCGGCGCCGAGACGCGCAGGCGCGCGTCGAGCCGCCCGCCGCCGACGCCGGGGCCGCACCGGCCGCCCGTGACCGGCTGCGCGCGGTACGTTCCTGGCGGCTGCTGCCCACTCCCGGCGCGACGCCCTTCACCTTCGCCTACGGCGTCGTCCTCGCCGTCACCTCCCTCGTCGCCACGTATGCCGACCCCGCCGTCGTGCAGGCGCTGCAGCAGGGCTCCAGCACCGACGTGGCGCACCTGGTGCGGCATCCGGTGCTGGTGCTCGTCGGCAGTGCGCTGTGGATCGCCGGCGGGGTCCTCTCGCCGTACACGCTCGGCTTCCTGCTCGTGCTGACCGCGCTGGAGCGGCGCGTCGGCGGTCTGCGCACGGCCGGCGTCTTCCTGTGCGGGCACGTGCTGGCGACCCTCGCGACGGAGGTGCCGGTCGGGTTCGCGGTGGCCACGGGGCATCTGCCGGACACGTCCCTGCACCGGCTCGACTACGGCATCAGCTTCGGCGTCGCCGCGGGCGTGGGCGCGCTGGCCGGGCTGCTGCCACCGTTGCTGCGCTGGCCGCTGCTGGCCTGGGTGGCGCTGATCGTCGGCCAGGACCTGCTGTCCTCCTACGACCCCCTCACCAGCTGGGGCCACGCGACAGCGCTGACGATCGGCGTCGCCACCTGGCCCTGCCTGCGCCGCTGGGCGGCCACCGCCCCCCGGCGCGGTCGCGGCCCCGACGCACTGCACGCGGTCGGCGCGACGCCCGCCGTCCCACAGGGCAGCGGGCCACCGCAGAGGTGAGAGGCGGCGCGGAGAGTCGCCGCACGGGCGGCCACGACGGACCTGCGGGCGAGAAGCGATCCCCCGGGCGAGGAGCGATCCCACCCGAGCGAGAAGCGATCCCCGGGTGAGGATCGCCCCTCCGGGCGAGGAGTGATCCGCGCGGGCGGCGAGCGATCCCGAACAGGGAACGATCCCACCCGGGTGAGGAGCACCCCGGGCGAGAAGCGCCCCTCCGGGCGACGAGCGATCCGCGCGGGCGAGGAGCGATTCCGCGCAGGGAAGTCTCCCCCCGGGCAGGGCACGCCTCCCGGGCGAAGAGCGATCCCGTGCAGGGAACGGTCCCCCCTCGGGCGAGAAGCGCGCCCCGGGCGAGGAGTGTTCCGCGCGGGCGGCGACCGGTCCCGCGCAGGGAGCGACCCCCCTGGGTGAGGAGGGCGCCCCGGGGCGAGGAGTGTTCCGCGCGGGCGGCGAGCGATCCCGGGCAGGGAACGATCCCCCCGGGCAGGGACCGCCCCCGGGTGACGAGCGATCCCGCGCAAGGAGCGGCCCCCCGGGCGAGAAGGGCCCCCCGGGCGAGGAGTGTTCCGCGCGGGCGGCGAGCGATCCCGCGCAGGGAGCGATCCCCCGGGCAGGGAAGGATCCCCCTCCCGGGCGAAGAGCGATCCCGCGCAGGGAACGATCCCCCCGGGTGAGGGGCGCCCCCCGGGCGAGAAGCGATCCGCGCGGGTGAGGGGGTGCCCCCTGCCCCCGCCCCCTCAGTCCTGCACCCGCCGTGCGCTCGTCAGCGGTGCGATCACCCGCCAGCCCAGTGTTTCGTACAGGGCCCGCCCGTCCGGCGTCCCGGCCAGTACGCCCGTTCGCGCGCCCGCGTCCGCCGCACCCCGCTGGAGGGTGCGCATCGCGAGCGTGCCCAGGCCCCGGCGGCGGTGCTCCGGCGAGGTCTCGATGATGTCCGCCACCGCGGCGCGGCCGGTCGGCGCGATCTGCCCGGCCGCCGCCCAGGAGCCGTCCGGTGCGGTGACGAGGGCGCGCAGTACACCGCCCCGCGTCCATGTGCGCAGCCGGTAACCGTCCGGGACGGCGGGCGCCGGGGCGGACGCCGTCAGCGGGACGGACATCAGCCAGCCCGGCTCCGGGTCGATCCACCAGCCGTCACCGAGCCAGCCGCCGACCTCGGCCGGCTCCCGGAACGCCTTGAACTGCACACCCGCCCCGGTCACCGCGCCCGCCACCTTCCGTACGGCCGCCTCCGTCACGGCCTCGCCGACCCCGCCGAACACGTGCCGGCTGACGTGGTCCGGCCGTCCGACGTCGATGGTCCAGCCCCACCCCTGCGCCACCGGCGGAGCCGCACCCCGCGACACGACCCACCCCTCCACCCAGGACCGCACCATCGTGTCCACTCCGGTCTCCCGTCCGCCATGCCGGCATCCCGGCAGCAAGAGCAGCAGTAATCGTCACCAGCAGTAATGGTCACCAGCAGTAATAGCCACTAGCAGTAATAGTCACTAGTGGCCTGAACCTATTACCCAGCGGATCGGGTGCGCGACCCTTCCCGGGAGCCCGCTTCCTTGATCGCTCACAGCGAACACCCGCATGGGAACATCCCGTGACTCCCAAGCATTGAGTCGGTACAACTCAACTTGACTGCCGAAAGGGAGATCATGGCTTCGACGTCCGCATCGCTCACCCTCCCCGTGCTGCCGCTCGACGACGAGGTCGTGCTGCCCGGGATGGTGGTTCCGCTGGACCTGAGCGACTCCGAGGTGCGCGCCGCGGTGGAGGCCGCGCAGGCCGCCGCCGGTGCCCAGGCCGCAAAGCCCAGGGTCCTCCTCGTGCCACGCATCGACGGGACCTACGCGAGCACCGGTGTCCTCGGCACCGTCGAACAGGTCGGCCGGCTGGCCGACGGCGACCCGGGCGCCCTGATCCGCGGCCGCGGCCGCGTCCGGATCGGCGCCGGGACCACGGGCCCGGGTGCGGCGCTGTGGGTCGAGGGCACGCAGCTCGACGAGACACAGCCCGACCCCGTGCCGGGGCACGTGCAGGAACTGGTCAAGGAGTACAAGGCCCTCGCCACCACCTGGCTGAAGAAGCGCGGCGCCTGGCAGGTCGTCGACCGCGTCCAGGCCATCGACGACGTCTCCGCCCTCGCCGACAACTCCGGCTACTCGCCCTTCCTCACCACCGCGCAGAAGGTGGAGCTGCTGGAGACCGCCGACCCGGTCGCCCGCCTCAAGCTCGCCACCCAGCAGCTGCGCGACCACCTCGCCGAGCAGGACGTCGCCGAGACCATCGCCAAGGACGTCCAGGAAGGCGTCGACAAGCAGCAGCGCGAGTTCCTGCTGCGCCGCCAGCTGGAGGCCGTCCGCAAGGAACTGCGCGAGCTGAACGGCGAGGAGGAGGGTGAGGAGTCCGACGACTACCGCGCCCGCGTCGAGGCCGCCGACCTCCCCGAGAAGGTCCGCGAGGCCGCCCTGAAGGAGGTCGACAAGCTGGAGCGCGCCTCCGACGCCTCACCCGAGGGCTCCTGGATCCGCACCTGGCTCGACACGGTCCTGGAGATGCCGTGGAACGAGCGCACCGAGGACGCCTACGACATCCAGGGCGCCCAGGCCGTCCTGGACGCCGAGCACGCCGGCCTGGAGGACGTGAAGGAGCGCATCACCGAGTACCTGGCCGTGCGCAAGCGCCGCGCCGACCGCGGTCTGGGCGTCGTCGGCGGCCGTCGCGGCGGCGCCGTGCTCGCCCTCGTCGGTCCGCCGGGCGTCGGAAAGACGAGCCTCGGTGAGAGCGTGGCCCACGCCATGGGCCGCACGTTCGTCCGCGTCGCCCTCGGCGGGGTGCGCGACGAGGCCGAGATCCGCGGTCACCGCCGTACGTACGTCGGGGCGCTGCCCGGGCGGATCGTGCGGGCCATCAAGGAGGCCGGCTCCATGAACCCGGTCGTGCTCCTCGACGAGATCGACAAGGTGGGCTCCGACTTCCGCGGCGACCCGGCGGCGGCCCTGCTGGAGGTTCTCGACCCGGCGCAGAACCACACCTTCCGCGACCACTACCTGGAGGTCGAACTCGACCTGTCGGACGTCGTCTTCCTCGCCACCGCCAACGTCCTGGAGGCCATCCCCGAGGCGCTCGCCGACCGCATGGACGTCGTCCGCCTCGACGGCTACACCGAGGACGAGAAGGTCGTCATCGCCCGCGACCACCTGCTGCCGCGCCAGCTGGAACGCTCCGGCCTGAGCCGCGACGAGGTCACGATCGACGAGAGCGCCCTGCGCAAGCTGGCCGGCGAGTACACCCGCGAGGCCGGCGTGCGCACCCTGGAGCGCTCCCTCGCCCGGCTGCTGCGCAAGGTGGCCGCCCAGCACGAACTGGGCGAGAGGGAACTGCCGTTCACGGTCACCGCGGACCATCTGCGCGACCTGATCGGCCGCCCGCACCACGTGCCCGAGTCCGCTCAGGACCCGGCCGAGCGCCGCACCGCCGTGCCCGGTGTCGCCACCGGCCTCGCGGTCACCGGCGCCGGCGGTGACGTCCTCTACGTGGAGGCGTCCCTGGCCGATCCGGAGACCGGCGCGGCCGGACTGACCCTCACCGGTCAGCTCGGTGACGTGATGAAGGAGTCCGCGCAGATCGCGCTGAGCTTCCTGCGCAGCCACGGCGCCGAACTGGAGCTGCCCGTCGGCGATCTGAAGGACCGCGGCGTGCACATCCACTTCCCGGCGGGCGCGGTCCCCAAGGACGGCCCGAGCGCCGGCATCACGATGACGACGGCCCTGGCGTCCCTGCTCTCCGGCCGTCTGGTCCGCACCGACGTGGCGATGACCGGCGAGGTCTCGCTGACCGGCCGGGTGCTGCCCATCGGCGGCGTGAAGCAGAAGCTGCTCGCCGCGCACCGCGCCGGGGTGACCACCGTGATCATCCCCAAGCGCAACGAGCCCGACCTGGACGACGTCCCCGCCGAGGTGCTGGACAAGCTCGACGTCCACGCCGTGACCGACGTCCGCCAGGTCCTGGAGCTGGCGCTCGCGCCCGCGACGAGCGACGCGGCGCCGGAGGTTCCGGTGGCGGCGTGACGGGCGGCGCGACGCCCGGGGGAGATTCCGGTGGCGGCGTGACGGACGCGACCGGATGAGGCAGGGCCCGGGTCCCGTGAGGGAGGCCCGGGCCTTCGCCGTCACTGCTCCTCGCCGACCACCTCGCGGGCGAGCCGGATCAGATCCGGGAGGGCGGGGTGGGCGGGGACGCCGCTGCGCCACGCCAGCACCAGCGGCACCGGCGGGGCGTCGGTGAGCGGGCGGTAGGCGATGGCGGGGTGGACGTGCAGCCGGGGCGTGGCCGACGTCGTGACGCCGACGGCGCGGCCCGCGGCGATCGCCGTCAGCCACTCGTCGGTGTTGGTGACCTCGATCGTCGCCGTCGGACGCAGCTGTGGCGGCCACAGATCCAGCGTCGTGGTCCCGGCCACCGTGTTCAGGGCGATCGGCCACCCGGCCAGATCCGCCAGCGTGAGGCTGTCGCGGCCGGCCGGCTCACTGTCCGCGGGCACCACCGCGACCCGGTCCTCCAGCTTCAGCAACTCCGTGACCAGCCCCGGCGCCCGTACCTCCCCGCGCAGCAGCGCCACGTCGACCTGGCCCCGGGTCAGGCCGGCCGTGCGGTCGTCGATCCGGCGCAGCCGCAGCGGCACGTCCGGGTGCTCCTCGTCCCAGCGGCGCAGCAGCGGGACGGTGTGGTCGCCGAGCGCGGCCCAGGGGTGGCCGAGCCGCAGCGGCAGGGCGGACAGCGTGCGCGGGTCGAGGGCCTCGTCCACGGCGGCCAGCGCGGCCGCGGCGCGATCCCGGAACATCCGGCCGGCGGCCGTCAGTTCCAGGTGATGCGTGGACCGGTCGACCAGGCGGACCCCGAGATGGTTCTCCAGCTGGCGCAGGGTGCGGGAGAGGGCGGGCTGGCCGGTGTGCAGCCGTGCGGCGGCGCGCGTGATCGTGCCCTCCTCGGCGATCGCCAGGAAGGCCCGCAGATGGCGCAGCTCCATGGTCATGCCTGCGGAGCATAACCGCGGCGCGATCGGCATTTCACGCACCGTGCGCGGATTCCTAGCGTGGAGGCATGCCAGAGACGACTTCGCAGGCGCCGGGCGCCCAGCCGACACCCCCACCGCACCCCCGCGGCCTCCGACCTACGGCCCCGCAGGGGGAGGGTGTCCGTACGACGGCCCCGGACGCTCGCGGCGCCCGCCCGGCCGCCGGCGGCGGCGGCGGTCTCGTCGGCATCGCGCTCGTGCTCACCGGCACGGTCTCGGTGCAGTTCGGGTCCGCCGTGGCCGCGCTGCTCTTCCCGCGGGCCGGGGCGTTCGGCGTGGTGGCGCTGCGGGTGACGCTCGCCGCGGTGCTCCTGCTGGCGGTCTGCCGGCCCCGCCTGCGCGGCCACAGCCGCGCCGACTGGGCCGTCGTGACCGCGTTCGGCGTGGCCCTCGGCGGCATGAACATCCTCTTCTACCAGGCCATCGACCGGATCCCGCTCGGCCCGGCGGTCACCCTGGAGGTGCTCGGCCCGCTCGCCCTCTCCGTGGCCGGCGCCCGCCGCGCGCTGAGCCTGGTGTGGGCCGCGCTGGCCCTGACGGGCGTCGTCCTGCTCGGGCACGAGGGCTTCGACGCGCTGAACCCCGCCGGCGCCGCCTTCGCCCTCGGCGCGGGCGCGATGTGGGCGGCGTACATCGTGTTCAACGCCCGCACCGGCGCCCGCTTCGCCCGTCTCGACGGCCTGGCGCTGGCGATGACCGTGGCCGCCCTGCTGAGCCTGCCCCTGGGCATCGCCTCCGCCGGCGCCGGCCTGGTCGAGCCCCCCGTCCTGGGCCTCGGTCTGGCGGTGGCGGTGCTCTCCTCCGGGCTGCCGTACACCCTGGAGCTTCTCGCCCTGCGCCGTCTGCCCGCCGCCACCTTCGCCGTGCTGATGAGCCTGGCCCCGGCGATCGCGGCCCTGGCCGGCTTCCTGGTCCTGCACCAGGACCTGTCCCTCGCCCAGTGCCTGGCGATCGCCCTGGTGGTGACGGCGAGCGCGGGAGCGGTGCGGACGGCGGCAGCGCGCCCGAGCTGACGGCGGCGGCGCCCCGGGCCGACGCCCTCCGAGGCTGTCGGCGCGGGGCGTCCGTCAGCCGTTGGCCAGCGCCTGGAGCCGGTCGTAGGCCCCGTTGAACTTGTCGTGGTCGCCGACCGTGGGGCCGGACGAGGTGTACTGCCACATGGTGTAGTAGGCCCAGCCGGCCGGCAGTGTGCCCGGGTCGGTGGCGTAGCGGGCGATCCACAGCGGGTTGGTGGCGCCGAAGCCGCTGTAGTCGCCGGTGCACTGGGTCCACCAGCTCGTCGCCGTGTAGATCACGGCGTCGCGGCCCGTGCGGGCCTTGTACTGGTTCAGGAAGTCGCGGATCCAGGTGACCATCCCGCTCTGCGTCTGGCCGTAGCAGGCGGCGCCGTAGGGGTTCCACTCGATGTCGAGGGCGCCCGGGAGGGTCTTGCCGTCGCGGGACCAGCCGCCGCCGTGGTCGACGAAGTAGTTGGCCTGGGTGGCGCCGCTCGTGGTGTCGGGCGTCGCGAAGTGGTACGAGCCGCGGATCATGCCGACGTTGTAGGAGCCGTTGTACTGCTGCGCGAAGGACGGGTTCGTGTAGTACGTCCCCTCGGTGGCCTTGACGTAGGACCACTTGACGCCGCTGTTCCACAGCGTGGACCAGGCAACGTTGCCCTGGTAGTTGGAGACGTCGACGCCTTCGGTCTGGGTGGCGTCGCCGGTGGTGGGCGTGCCGCTCTGGCCGTCGTGTGCCAGGACGCCCATGCCCATGTGGGCGGAGCCGCGGGCGGGGACGGTGGCGGCAGCGCCCTGCGCGGGCGAGGCCGAGGGCCCGGGGGAGGGCTGAGCGGACGCGGGCAGGGCGAGGGAGAGCACCGCGAGGCCGGCCGCCGCGAGCGGGGCGAGCAGGCGGCGGCGTGCGGAACCGGGTCTGTGCACGGGCATGACGTGCCTCCGAAGGCGTTGGTGGGGAACGCTGGACGACGTGCTGCACAGGTGGCCCGATAGTGACTGGCGTGGGCATGCCAGTCATGGGCCTGGTAAACGAAGCTACGCACGTAGACCTGGGGAGGGAAGGGGTCCGGGCGCTGCCGTTGGTCTAGCCCTGCGAAATACTGACCAAGCTGCGGCGATGGCGGGCGCCTGGCGGAAACTTTCAGAATCGGGAAGCCGGATCAGGGGACTGACGTGCACGAGGACGCGAACGGCGCGGAGCATCGGGGCGAACCCGGGACGTCGCCGAGTGGTGTGGACCAGGAGTTCCTGGCGCTGGAACGCGAGCTGACGGTCTTCCTGCGCCGGGCACGCGCCAGCCAGGGGGAGATGGCCCGCGAGGTCCACCCGGACCTGGAATCGGCCGCCTACGGCCTGCTGGTCCGGCTGGACGAGTGCGGCCGCCAGCGCGCCACCGCACTGGCCGCCTACATCGGCGTCGGCAAGGCCACCATGTCCCGCCAGCTGCGGGCCCTGGAGGAGCTGGGTCTGGTGGCCCGCGAACCCGACCCGGCCGACGGCCGCGCCTGGCTGGTCCACCTCACCGAGGAGGGCCACCGCCGGGTGAGCAGCGTCCGCGACGCCCGCCGCGCCCGCTACGTCAGCCAGCTCGCCCACTGGAACCGTCTGGAGGTGGCGGAACTGGCACGGCTGCTCCACCAGTTGAACCGGGGAATGGAACAGCGCTGAGGCGCGCTCGGGGCAGGTGCACGGCACGACGGCGCAGGGCCGTCGGCCGCGGTGTCACAGCTCCGCGTAGACCACCGTCGCGTCGTCGTGGGTCTTGCCGCGGCCCAGGTGGGTGCGCGGCCCCGCGTCCGCCCGCTCCAGGGAACGCACACGGGCGACCAGGGCGTGGGCGCCCTCCTTCTGGATCAGCGTGAGACAGTCCGCCCAGTCGCCCTCGCGGAACGTCTCCACCCAGCGCGTCGCCCCGTCCGTCAGCGCGGCCAGCGCGTTCACCCGGGCGCGCGGCAGGGAGCCGGTGACCGCGCGGTGCGCCACCGAGGGGTCGGCCGCCGCCGTGAAGAAGCCGCCCTCCTGGTTGCGCAGGTGCCCGTCGATCATCGCGTCCGTGGCCAGCGCGGCGCGCGGCAGCCGGGCCAGCCGGTCGTCGAGGACCGCCGTCACCACGCCGTCCGGCGACCGCACCAGCAGCGCGGAGTCGGACAGCACCAGATACTCCACGGACGTCGCGGACCAGCGGGTGAGCGCCACGGTTGCCTGCGGTGTGCGTGGGTGAGAAAGGTCACAGGTGGCGGCGTGTGCGGCGCCGGTGCGCGCGATGGCGCGAGCGAGGACCTCCGCCAGAGGGACATCCGGGAGCGAAACGGTCAGTTCGGTCAGCGCTCCGCCGAGTCGTGCCGTGTACCAGGGGACCGAATGCAGACAACCCGTGTCCCCGTCGCGGGGCGGCGTCACGCCGTCCAGGACGACGAGCGACGCGCCCTGTCCGGAAGCGGGTACTCCGATGCCGGCGAAGTCCTCGTTGGGGCGGGCCGGGTCACCGGGTTCCGAGACGAGTTCCGTACGCATCCGGCCAGTCTGCACGAGGCCTTCACATGCTCCGCGAACGGCTGGCAAACATCGTGGATCCGCCGTACCGGCGCGGTCACGGCGTCGGTTTTGGGGTGGAATGCTTCACTCCGTCAAGGCGTGGCGGCGAATCCTGCCAAAGCCCGCCGCAGACGTCCAACCGGCCCGCCGCGCAAGGGCGCTGCACGCGCCAGAGGAACTTGCCCGCCAACTCTCCTCCGATGTTCACTCCTTCGGGTGGCGGGGCAGGCGATGCCCGCCCGCTGCCCACCGGCACTGGGAGGGTCGGGAACCGTACCGGACGTACGCGCCGATTGACGGGGTGTCATCCGGTCCCATGGCTACACGAGTACAGGAATGCGAGCACCGGTGCAGAAGACGCGGCCTCGGCGCACAGGCAGGCAGTCGGCCCCCGAAGGGGGCGCGCAGCCCCCCGCCGTCGGCAAGGGCCGCCCCACCCACGTACGCAATCGGCTGATCGTTGCCGTGGCCGTGGTGGCGGCCGCCATCGCGGGCGCCGGCGCGCCGTCCGTCATCGCCGCCTCCGGGCAGCTGAAGGACACCCAGGACCTGGTCACCCTCGCCGGGCAGACCCAGGAGGCGCTCACCCTCGCCCACGCGCTCGCCGACGAACGCGACGACGTCACCTCCTACGTCGCCGCCGGCCGGCCCAAGTCGAAGGCGCCCGACGAGCAGCGCAGCGCCCGCGTCGACCGGCAGGTCGAGGAACTGCGCGCCGACACCGACCTGCCCGCCGCGCTGCGCACCGACCTCGACGGCATCGCCGCGGTCCGCCGCGCCGCGCTCACCGGACAGAACGGCGCGCTCGAGACCCACCAGGCGTACTCGGCCGCCATCAACGAGCTGCACCGGCTCACCGAGCAGCTCGCCCAGCAGAGCCCGCCGCGCGCCGGCTCCGGAGCCTACGCGCTCGCCGAACTGGACTCCGCCGTCCAGCAGGCCGCCGCCACCCGCGGCCTGCTGCTCGCCGCGCTGAACGTCCCCGGCGGCACGCAGCGCACGATCGACCCGGTCACCGGCCTGCCCGAGACGGGCTCCGACTCCTCCTCGTCGGCGGCCAAACAGCGCGACGCGCTCACCGCCGCCGCCCAGCAGGCCCGGCTGCGCTCCGACGCCGCCCTCGCCGACTTCCACGAGTCGGCACCCCAGCAGGCGGTCACGTCCTACGACTCGACCGTCACCGGACCGGAGACGACCACCGCCGAGAAGTACCTCGCGCGCCTCACCGACCAGCCCGCCCTCAGCGACGACGAGCTCGACACCAGCACCCGCAAGCTGGACGCGGCCCTGTCCGCGCGGATCGAGCTGATGCGCGGCGCGGAGTCCGCGCTCTACGAGCACCGCACCAAGGCCCTGGAGCAGCTGCGCGACGACGACGTCACCGCGCTGGAGATCCGCGTCGCGATCCTCGGCGCGCTGATCCTGCTCGCCGTCGGCATCGCCACCGCCATGGCCCGCAGCCTCACCCGCCCGCTGTCGGTGCTGCGGCGCGGCTCCGCCCGCCTGGCCGAGGCCGAGGACCCGGCCACGCAGGAACCGGTCGGGTTCACCGGCCGCAACGACGAGTTCGCCCAGGTCGTCCGCTCCGTCAACGCCCTGCACCAGCACGCCGTCACCCTCGCCGGACGCGTCGGCACCCTGGAGTCCGACCGCAAGCACCTGGTCGGGCAGCGGCAGAAGATGGCCGACGCCCGCGAGGAACTGCGCGCCGAACTCGCCGAGTCCGCCGCCCAGCTCGACCGGGTGCGCACCAGCATCGGCTCCACCTTCGTCAACCTCGCCCTGCGCACCCTCGGCCTGGTCGAGCGTCAGCTCGCCGTCATCGAGGGCCTGGAGGAGCGCGAGCAGGACCCGGACCGCCTGGCCACCCTGTTCAAGCTCGACCACTTCGCCACGGTCATGCGCCGGCACAGCGAGAACCTCCTGGTCCTGGCCGGTACCGAGCACGTTCAGCAGCACGCGGGACCCGTCCCGCTGGTCGACGTCGTCCGCGCCGCGGTCAGCGAGATCGAGCGCTACGAACGCGTCCGCATCGCGGCGCTGCCGCCGCACGCGCACGTGGCCGGGTTCGCCGCCGACGACCTCTCCCACCTGCTGGCCGAACTCATGGAGAACGCCACCGCGTTCTCCCCGCCCGATGTGCCCGTCGAGGTCTCCGGCTGGCTGCTGGAGAACGGCGAGGTCATGCTCTCCGTCCAGGACGAGGGCATCGGCATGACGGACGAGCGGATGCAGCGGCTCAACGCCCGCCTCACCGACTTCGACCCGAACACGCCCTACGACCAGGAGGGCGAGGAGGGCCTCGGGCTCGGCCTGTACGTCGTCGCCCGTCTCGCCCACCGGCACGGCGTGCGGGTGCGGCTGCGCGAGCAGAAGCAGGGCGGTACGGCCGCGGTCGTCGTCCTGCCCCAGCAGCTGCTGGCCGCGGCCCCGGCTGCCGCGGTCGCCTCGCCGACGCACACCGCGAGCACCACCCAGACCTTCTCCCTGCCCGGCGCCGACGCCGAGGCCAACTCCAACGTCCTGCACAGCCGCACGACGGACGGCGACCGCCTGGTCGCCCTCGCGGAGCAGGCGGTACGGGAACGGGAGCTCGCTCAGACGCAGGCCGGGGAGGACGAGCCCGAGCAGCCCACGGCGGAGGAGCCGACGCCGGCCGAGGAGCCGACGCCGGCCGAGGACGCCGTACCGCAGCACGCGCCGCCGCTGGAGTCCCCGGCCGAGATGACGATGGAGCTGCTGATCCCGTCCCCGAAGACGGAGGAAGCCGCGCCCGAGTCCGCGTCCGAAGCCGCGCCCGAAGCTGCGTCCGAACCCACGACGGCCCCCGCCCCCGCCCCTCGGCCCGCGGCCGCCGGCGCCGACGAGCCCGCCGGAGCCGGAACACCGGCCGAAGCCGAGGCAGAGGCCGAAGCGGAGCACGAACGCGCCGAGGACGAGGACCAGTACACCGCGAAGGGCCTCCCCAAGCGCACCCCCAAGATCACCGCCCCCGCCCCCGCGGAGCGCCCCCGCTCCACCTCCGTGGACGCGGACGCCCTGCGGCGGCGGCTCGGCGGCTTCCGGAAGGGAGCCACCGCCGGCTACCGCGACGCCCAGGCGGAGATCGCCGAGCAGACGGGCCGGACCAGGACACCCGCGGCGCAGCCCGCGGAGCGACGACCTACACAAGACGCCACGGGGGGCACAGTCGAGGAGGCAAGCAGTTGACCGCGCCCAGTACCTTCGGGCTGAGCAGTGAAGCCCGCAACCTGCACTGGCTGTTGAGCAACCTCGTCGAGGAGGTCCCCGGCATCGTCTCGGTCGCCGTGGTCTCCTCCGACGGTCTGCTGCTGCTCTCGTCCGACCAGGACCGCAACCTCGAGGCCAGGCAGGCGGGCGGCACCGCCCGGTCCGCCGGGCCCCGCGGCTCCGCCGCCGACCTCGCGACCATCGTCTCCGGCATCGGCAGCCTCACCATCGGCGCGGCCAAGCTGATGGACGGCGGCGCGGTGAAGCACACGATGGTCGCCATGGAGCAGGGCAGCCTGTTCGTGATGTCGATCAGCGACGGCTCGCTGCTCGGTGTGCACGGCTCCGCCGACTGCGACATGAGCGTCGTGGCGTACCACATGGCCCTGTTCGTGGGCCGCGCCGGACACGTCCTGACCCCCGAACTCCGCAGTGAGCTGCGCAAATCCCTGGAGTCCACCTCGACGGGGAGCGAGCGATGAGCAGCATGTCCCACGCGGCGAAGGGCCAGTTGCCGGTCCGTGGCGGCGACCGCAAACCGGCGCGCGTACGGCCGTACTCGCTCACCGGCGGCCGTACCCGCTTCGGTCACGTCCTCCTCGTGGAGACGTTCGTGGCCGCGCTGGACGCCCCGGAGGAGCGCAAGGAGCTGGCGAACGGTAGTCTCGCCACCCGCGTGATGCCGGAGATGCGGGCCATCGTCGAACTGTGCCGCCGTATGCGTACGGTGGCCGAGATCGCCGCGCTGCTGAAGATGCCGCTCGGCGTGGTCCGCGTCCTGCTGAGCGACCTCGCGGACCAGGGAAAGATCCGCGTCTACGGAACGGGCACCGGCCACGGCACGGGCCGTCCGGACCGCGCGCTGCTGGAAAGGGTGCTGGGTGGACTCCGTCGTCTCTGACGCCGCTCGCGGCGTCTCCCCGTTCGTCGGGGCGGCCCACGCCGCCGAGCCCGACGACAACCTGAAGTCCTGGCAGACGGACCGCACCCGCGCCCCCATCGCCACGAAGATCGTGGTGGCGGGCGGCTTCGGCGTGGGCAAGACCACCCTGGTCACGTCCGTCTCGGAGATCACGCCTCTGCAGACCGAGGCGCTGATGACCGAGGCGAGCCAGGAGACCGACGACCTCACGGCCACGCCGGGCAAGACGACGACCACCGTCGCCATGGACTTCGGCCGCATCACGCTCGACGCCGACCTGGTGCTGTACCTGTTCGGTACGCCGGGTCAGCAGCGGTTCTGGTTCATGTGGGACGACCTGGTGCGCGGCGCGATCGGCGCCGTCGTGCTGGCCGACACCCGCCGGCTCAAGGACTGCTTCCCCGCGCTGGACTACTTCGAGAGCTGCGGGCTGCCGTACGTCGTCGCGGTCAACCACTTCGACGGCACCGAGCGGTTCGACCCGGAGGACGTGCGGGAGGCCCTCACGATCCCCCCGCACATACCTGTCATGATCATGGACGCGCGGCGCCGCATCTCGGTGATCGAGACGCTCCTCGCCCTCGTGGCCCACGCGCTCGAGGAAACCCCCGAGTAGTTCCACCTAGGAGAGACATTCCGCATGCGGAAGATACTCGTCGTAGGGGCCGGGCAGTCCGGCCTCCAGCTCGCCCTCGGCCTGCAGGCGCACGGCTACGAGGTCACCCTGATGTCGAACCGGACCGCGGACGAGATCCGCTCCGGCCGGGTCATGTCCACGCAGTGCATGTTCCACACGGCACTCCAGCACGAGCGTGACCTCCAGCTGAACTTCTGGGAGTCCCAGGCCCCGAAGATCCAAGGACTCGGCGTCTCGGTGGCGGCCCCCGGCTCCTGGGCCGAGGGCCCCGCGGCCCGCGCCATCGACTGGGTGGGCCGGCTCGACGGGTACGCGCAGTCGGTGGACCAGCGCGTGAAGATGGCCGGCTGGATGGAGACGTTCGCGCAGCGCGGCGGCCAGCTCGTCATCCACGGCGCGGCGGTCTCCGACCTCGACTACTTCTCCCGTGCCTACGACCTCGTCCTGGTCTCCGCCGGCAAGGGCGAACTGGTGTCGATGTTCGAACGGGACGCCTCCCGCTCCCCGTACAGCGAGCCGCAGCGCGCTCTGGCCGTGGCGTACGTGCACGGCCTCGGACCGCGCCCGGAGCACCCCGAGTTCGACGCGGTCCGCTGCAACCTGGTGCCCGGCGTCGGCGAGCTGTTCATCATGCCGACGTACACCACCTCCGGCCGCGCCGACATCCTGTTCTGGGAGGGCATACCCGGCGGCCCGCTCGACGTCTTCAAGGGCGTCAAGGACCCGGCGGAGCACCTCTCCCTGACCCTGGAACTCATGGAGCGGTACACCCCCTGGGAGTACGCGCGGGCCACCAAGGTCGAGCTGACCGACGCCGGCGGCACCCTGGCCGGCCGCTACGCCCCGACCGTGCGCAAGCCGATCGGGCGGCTGCCCGGCGGCGGCGCGGTGCTCGGCGTCGCCGACGTGGTCGTCGCCAACGACCCGATCACCGGGCAGGGCTCCAACTCGGCGTCCAAGTGCGCGGCCGCCTACCTCGCCGCGATCCTCGACCACGGCGACAAGCCGTTCGACGAGGACTTCATGCAGCAGGCGTTCGACCGGTACTGGGGCACGGCGCAGCACGTCGTGAAGTGGACCAACGCGATGCTGGCGCCGCCGCCGGAGCACGTGCTGAACCTCATCGGCGCGGCGGGCGAGCTCCAGCCGGCGGCCGACCGGTTCGCGAACGCATTCAACGACCCGGCCGACTTCGAGAACTTCTTCTACGAGCCTGAGAAGACGGCCGCCTATCTGGGGTCGCTGGCCGGGTAGCGCCGTTCGGCGAGCTACAGGGCGGTCGGCTTGCCGGGGGGCGGGGGCGCTTGGTCCTTCGGGGCCGGGTGTGCATGGTCCTTGGGGGTCGCGGGTGCCTGGTCCTTCCGGGCCGGGTCTGCCGGGTTCGCCGGGAGCGGGCCCGGCGGGTTCGCCGGGAGCGGGTGGGGCGGGGTTTTCGGGTCCGGGCGGACCGCTCCCAGGATCGGATGGGACGCGATCGGGGAGAGCTTGATCCTCTCCCCGGCGCGCGGCGCCTCGATCACCCTGCCGCCGCCCACGTACAGCGCCACGTGCGTGGCCTGCGGGAAGTACACCACCAGATCCCCGGGGCGCAGCGTGCGCAGCGGGACGTGCCGCAGCCGCGCCCACTGCTCCTGACTGGTACGCGGGATCGGCGTACCGGCGGCCTGCCAGGCCTGAGAGGTCAGCCCGGAGCAGTCGTACGACGCCGGGCCCTGCGCGCCCCACGCGTACGGCTTGCCGATCTGCCGCTCGGCGTACCGCACGGCCCGCTCGCCCCCGGTGGACGACGGCTTGTCGTCGCCGCCCAGCGCGCCCGAGGCGACCAGGCTGCGCTGCGCCTCGGCGGTACCGGTGCGCTCCAGCGCGGTCAGGGCGGACAGCTGGTCGGCCGTGAGGGAGGCCAGCAGCTTCTCGACCTCGGCGAGGCGGCGCCGCACGTCGTCGCGCTGCTTCTTCTGCCGCTCCGTGAGCGTCAGCTGCTGGTCGAGTGCGGTACGGGCGCGGCGGGCGAGGTCCGCGGCCCTGCGCTCACTGCCGGTGAGACGGCCGATGGTCTGCGCGCGCTCGCGCGCCAGCCGGCCGATCACATGGCCCTCGTCGAGGGCGTGCTCCGGGTCGGACGCCAGCAGCAGCCGCAGGTACGGGGAGAGGTCGCTGCTGTTCTGGTACTGCTGGCGGGCGAGCCGGCCGGCGGCGCCGCGGCCGGCGTGCAGGGACAGCCGCGCCTTCGCCAGGGCGGTGTCCAGCCGGGCCACCTCGGCGCGCTTCTTCTTCAGCGCCTCCTCGGTGGCGTTGTAGGCCTCGGTGGCCTGCTCCGCCTGCTGGTACAGGGTCTGAAGCTCCGTCAGGAGGGCGGGGAGGGTCTTGGGGGTCTCTTCGGGTGCGTCCGGTGCGGTCGGTGCCTCCGGTGCGTCCGGTGCGTTTGGTGCATCCAGTGCGTCTGGTGCATCCAGTGCGTCTGGTGCTTCTGCGGGTGGTTGTTGTTGTGCGTCTGCGGGTGGTTGTGGCTGGGGGTCGGGCATGGCTGCGGCATGGGTGGGTGCGAGCGCTAGTTGCGCCGCCGCCATCGTCGTACCGACGAGACGCAGCAGCTTTCCTGACACGTCATCACCTCCGGCGCGGGGCAGCCCCTCTGCTCCGCACCGTGAGCTTGGGACGGCTGCGCGAAGTGCGCGCGCCGGACGTGCGCGGACCGGCGCAAAGGTGTCACTCGTGCGGGTCGTGCGGGTTGCCGTCCGGCGTGGCGTCTGGCGTGGCGTCTGGCGTGCGGTGGGGTTGCGCGGCGGGTTTCGACCAGGGCCAGCGCAGACGGCCGGTGCTTGTGTCGCCCGCGGGGTCGAAGGCGTACTTCCAGCCCTGGGTCAGGCCCATGCGCTTGCTGTGGCCGCGGGGGACGCGGCGGTAGACCAGCACGGTGGGCGGGCCGCCGGCGGCGTCCGGGACCGGGATGCGGTACGTCTTCGGGGGGTGGCCGGTGGGGCCGACGAGCACGGGGAGGACCCGGCCGTCCATGGGGCCGCCCTCGAAGGGGGTGTCTTCGCTCTTCACGCCACCAGTCTCAGACATCCCCGGCGAGCGCGGCGAGCACGTCGGCGGTCTGCGGGTCGCGTCCCGCGGTCACGCCGAGGGCGGCGACGAACTGCTCGACCAGCCAGTCGCGCAGCTCGGCGGCGGGGGGCTGCTTGTCGTCGTCGAGCCACATCAGGGAGGCCGCCTCGACCGCGGTGATCCACATGCGGACGGTCATGCGCAGGCGGGGGCCGGGGGCGCGGACGTCGAGGTGGCGGTAGATGTGGTCGGCGGCGGCGCGGCGGACTCCGTCCACGATGGCGGTGGTGCGGGACGTCTCGACGACGCTGCCGCCCTGGAGGAGGGCGCTGAAGCCGGCGTCGTGCTGGTCGACGAAGGTGAGGTAGCGGTCGAGGGCGCGGGAGAGGCGGGTGAGGCGGGGGCCGGTGTGCGGTTCGTCGAAGCAGAGCTGGAGCTGGTCGGCAGCGGAGCGGAGGGCTGCCTCGTAGAGCTGCTGCTTGCCGCCGGGGAAGTAGCGGTAGACCAGGGGGCGGGAGACTCCGGCGGCTTCCGCGACGTCGTCCAGGGACACCTCCTCCGGGGCCCGGTGCGCGAACAGCGACAGGGCGGAGGTGAGCAGCTGGCTGCGGCGTTCCTCGACGCTGAGGCGGCGGTAGGCGGGGGTGGTGGAGGGGGTCATGCTTCGCAGCGTAGTCGCGTCCGCTGTGGGGTGGGGTGGGTCGTGTTTCGGGTGCGTTGTGCCTGCGGCGCTGGGTGCGTTGTCGTCTGCGGGTTTCGTTGTGGCTGGTCGCGCAGTTCCCCGCGCCCCTTTTGTGCCTGCGGCGGCCCGTTGCTGTCCGGTGGCCGGTTGCTGTCGCGCCTGCGGCCGGTTTCTGGGTCGGGGCCGGGGTGGGGGGTGTCCGTCCTCGGTCCGGCCGCCCGTTTCCGACGAGGGCGCCCTCCGCCGGTGCCGGCCACTGCGGGCGGACACCCCCCACCCCGCCCCCTTCCCGCCGTCGGCGACTACAGCCCGTCGCCACTTCCGCCCGCGGGTGCGGACCGCCGCGCGGGGCGGCCCAGCGCGCAGCCGCGGGCGGGCCGCTACGCCGCCATACGCGGCTGCGAGCTGTCGCGCCTTCCGCATCGGCTGCACAGCCCCGGGCGGCCATGTCGGCGTAGCTGCGGGCAGTCGTGCCGCTGGGGCGGCACGGGTGGGCTGGGGGTACCCCCTACTCGAAGAGCTTGGGGGAGGTACCCCGTCACGCCGGGCTGCGTACCCACCCCCGGCCAGTCACAGCACCGGGCGCTCGCCCAGCGCCGGTTGCGCACCCCATCCCCTCCCAGCCGCAACGCCGGGTGGAAGGAGTCGCCGGGGGCGAACCCCCTGCTGGCGGCCTCGTTACGCCAGCAGGCCTGAGGACTTCCAAAGGCGGCGGCCGACGCCCTGGAGGACTCCGATGTCGTCCAGGAAGTCCGTCAGACGCTTCGCACCGGTCTGCATGACCTCGCGGCGGTGGCCGCTGGCCTTCACCTGGGCCATGGCCTCCCGTTTGTCCAGGCCCACGTTCGTGTAGACCTCGGGGTTGATGAAGGCGATGGAGAAGACCCGGGCGAACTCACCGGAGGTGACCCGCGTGAACTCCTGCGACCACTTCGGCGCCGTCAGCATCTGCCGGCGCAGCTCCTCGCGGGCGTACCGGACATGGCGGGCCTCCTCCACGACGTGGATGCGTGTGACGCCGCGGATGAGGGGCTGGACCCGCTCGTCCGGGAAGGTCAGCCGCTGCATCCAGTCCAGGACCTCCTCGCCGAGCAGCGTCGCCGTGAAGGACCCCGGTGTCGTCGAGATCGTCTTGAACAGGCGGCCGAGGTTCTGGTGGGTGCGGCTGACCGGGTACCACGGCGTGCCGCCCCGGGAGATCACCCGCGCGAACATCTTCGAGTGCCGGCACTCGTCCTCGATCTCGGTGAGGGCGTAGCGCACGTGCGCGCTGGTCGCCGCCTTGTCGTAGATGTGGCGGACGAGCAGCTGCATCAGGATCAGTTCGAACCAGATCCCGAGCGAGGCCAGTGCCGCGGCCTCGTGCTGGGAGAGCGCGATCTGCTGCTCCTCGCTCATCCGCTTCCACAGCGGTGTGCCGTAGAGCGACACCAGCTCCGGCGGCCAGAACCACTTGCCCTCTTCGAAGGGCGCGTCCCAGTCCAGCTCCTTGTCCGGGTCGAAGGAGTGCTTCGCGGAGGAGGCGAGGAGGCGTTCGGCCACCTGTTCGCGGTCCTTGAGCAGGCCGAGCGCGTCCCGCAGGCCGTCCAGCGCCTCGGCTTCCGTCAGGGTCGTCATGGCTCATCCACCTCGTCGTACGGGGGCGTGGCGGAGTTACCCGCCGGTCACGTCTTCTTATGAGACTGCTTGTCAGTAAGCCCGTCAATCCCCCGTGCGCCAACTCGTCCGCGCCGCCCGCAGACGGGCAAGGGCAAGCAGTGTCACCCGTGTGGAGTACGGTTCTGGCGTGTCCACGCCTCCCGAGAATCCTTACGGTCAGCAGCCGCAGAGCCCCTACGGCCAACCTCCTTACGGCCAGAGCCCCTACGGTGCGCAGCAGCCGCAGGCGCCGTACGGGCAGCCTCCGGCCGGCGGGTATCCGCCGTACGGACAGCAGCCCCCCGCGCCCTACCCGCCGCAGCCCCAGGGCTGGGGCGCGCCGCCCCTGGCGCCGCCGCCGAGGAAGCGGCGCGGGATGGTGATCGGCATCGTCGGCGGGGTCGTCGCCCTGATCGTGGTCGTCGTGGCCGTGCTGGCGTTCGTCGGCTCCAAGGGCGGCGGTTTCCCGGAGGCCAAGAACAAGCTGGTGCTGTCCAAGACGCTGCTCGACGGGCGCTACACGCTCAGCCAGGACCTGTCCGGTTCCGAGGGCAAGAAGATCGAGGACGAGGCCGACGGCTCCTGGGACGCCAAGGACACCCACGCCGTCGTCGGCCAGTACTCCCTCGGCGGCGACCAGACCAAGGGCACCCTGGTGGTCTCCGGCATGTACGGGCGCTTCAAGCACCCCGACCAGGCCCGCGACAACATGATGAAGGGCGCCGGCGAGGGTCAGGCCAAGGTCGTCGTGGCTCCGAAGGACTTCCACCCCGACGGTTCCGGCATCACGGTGACGTGCGAGGTGCTCACCCAGGTGCAGATGGGCACCACGCTGACCGTGCCGATGTGCGGCTGGGCCGACGACAACACCGGTGCCTCCATCGCCGAACTCACCGCCGAGACCATGGCCCAGGACCCGCAGAAGGTCGACCTGGAGGCCGCCGCGAAGACCGCCCTCCAGGTCCGCACCGAACTCCTCAAGCCGCTCTGACCTACACCGGGCACTGAAGGGCCTCGGCGGCCACGCCCCGCGCGGGCCCGTCGCCGAGGACCGCTTCCGCGTGCTGCGCCGGGAACGTCGTACGCAGCGTGAAGGCGTACGGCGTCGGGCCGTGGGCGCGCAGGTGCAGCAGCCGGGCCTCGGCTTCGGCGACCGTCGGGCGGTGGCCCGTCGGCACCCACCACAGCGCCGCCATCGCCTCCCGCACCCGCTCGAACCACTCCCGGCGCCGGGACAGCAGCTCCCGGTGCAGCCCCTGGTACATGAACGCCGTCAGCGCGTTCGAGTCCCGCCACACCGACATGTTGATGATCAGCCACTCGTCGCCGAAGACGGCGATGTCGGTGGCGTCGCCGCCCTCGCTCTGCAGCCGCCACACGAAGCCGTCCGCCGCGTCAGCTGCGGCGTTGACGGGGTCGAGGCCGTCGACGAAGTCCTTCAACTCGGGGGAGTCCAGCGGGAATCGGAGGCGGGCGATGTTGACCTGGGCGAGTTCGAACATGGCGTCAGTCATGACCGAACGGTAGGTCGGGCGTCCGCCTCGCGGAAGCCCCCGTCTCACGAGCTGAGCACCGCCTGCATCACGGCACGGGCGATCGGCGCCGCCGTACCGCCGCCGCTGATCTCGCCCCGGTTCGCGGAGGCGTCCTCGACCACCACGGCGACCGCGACCCGCGCCTCCATGTCCCGCTCGCCCTGCGCCCACGAGACGAACCAGGCATACGGCGTACCGGTGTTGCCGAGGCCGTGCTGCGCGGTGCCGGTCTTGCCGCCCACGATCGCGCCCGGGATCGCCGCGTTGGTGCCGGTGCCCTCCTGCACCACGCCCTCCATCAGCCTGCGCAGCTTCGCCGCCGTCGACGGGAGCATCGCCTGCCGCGACGGACGCGGCCCTGCCGTGGTCACCGTCGCGCCCCCGCTCCGCGTGGTGCGCTCCACCAGATACGGCGTGCGCAGCCGGCCCCCGTTGGCGACCGCCGCCGCGACCATCGCCATCTGCAACGGCGTGGCCCGCGTGTTGTACTGACCGATCGACGACAACGCCAGCTGCGCCCGGTCCACGGTCGTGTCGAAGGTGCTGGGCGCCACGGAGAACGGGATGCGCAGGCGCTTGTCGTTGAAGCCGAAGCCCTGCGCCGTCCGCACCATCTGCGCGGCCCCCACGTCCACGCCGAGCTTCGCGAACACCGTGTTGCAGGACCACTCGAAGGCGTCCCGCAGCGAGGCGTCCCGGCAGCCGTCGCCCTCGTTCGTCAGCCGGGTCGTCGTCCCCGGCAGCCGGTAGGGGTCCGGGGAGGTGGTCGGCTCGTCCAGGTCCCCGACCACATCCGCGTCCAGCGCCGCCGCCGCGGTGACCACCTTGAAGGTGGAGCCCGGCGGATACGTCTGGCGCACGGCCCGGTTCAGCATCGGCTTGTCCGGGTCGGCGTTCAGCCGCGCCCAGGCGCGCGCCGCCCGCGGCCCGTTCCCGGACAGCACACCGGGGTCGTACGACGGCGTGGACACCAGCGCCAGGATGCGTCCCGTCGCCGGTTCGATCGCCGCGACCGCGCCCTTGCGCCCGGCCAGCCCCTCGTACGCCGCCCGCTGGGCCTGTGGGTCGAGGGTGGTCACCACGTCCCCGCCCGGGTCGCGGGCCCGCGTGAGCTCACCCACCAGCGGCAGCGACGCCAGCAGCGGGTCGGTGCCCGCCAGTACGGCGTCCTCGGTGTGCTCCAGCAGGGTCGTGCCGTACTCCTGCGAGGAGAAGCCGGTGACGGGCGCGTACAACGGGCCGTCGCTGTAGGCGCGTTCGTAGCGCAGCTGCTCGCCGGAGTCCCGGGAGCCGGTGACCGGCCGGCCACCGACCACGATGTCGCCGCGGGGCTGGGCGTAACGGGCGATGGTGTTACGGCGGTTGGCCGGGTTGTCGTCGTAGCCGCCCGAGACGACGACCTGCACGCGGGCGGCGTTGACCAGCAGCGCGACCAGCAGCAGGGCGCAGAAGGCGGCGGAGTGGCGGATGGTGCGGGTCATGGCGTCTCCGGGGTGGCGCCGGGCCGGCGGGTCATGGCGTCTCCGGGGTGGCGCCGGGCCGGCGGGCCGAGTCGCTGACGCGGATCAGCAGGGCGAGGATGGCCCAGTTGGTGACGACGGAGGAGCCGCCCTGCGCCAGGAACGGCATCGCCATGCCGGTCAGCGGGATCAGTCCCGTCACCCCGCCGGCGATGACGAACACCTGGAACGCCACGATCGAGGCGAGCCCTACGGCGAGCAGCCGCCCGAAGGGGTCCCGCAGCGCGAGCCCGGCCCGGTACCCGCGCTCCACGAGCAGGCCGTAGAGCAGGAAGATGGCGGACAGCCCGGCCAGCCCCAGCTCCTCCCCGGCGGTGGCGAGGATGAAGTCGGACTTGGTGGCGAACCCGATGAGGACGGAGTGCCCCAGACCGAGCCCCGTGCCGAGCACCCCGCCCGCCGCGAACGCGAACAGTGACTGGGCGAGCTGGTTGGCGCCCTGCCCGGCGTCGATGGAGGCGAACGGATGCAGCCAGTCCTCGATCCGCGCGTGCACATGCGGCTCGATCTGCCCCACCGCGACGGCCCCCAGCGCGGCCAGCACCAGCCCTACGGCGATCCACCCCGACCGCCCGGTGGCGACGTACAGCAGGACGACGAACAACCCGAAGAACAGCAGCGAGGTCCCCAGATCCCGCTCCAGCACCAGCACTCCCACGCTCACCAGCCACACCGCGACGATCGGCCCGAGGACCCGCCCGGTCGGCACCTGCATCCGCCCCACCCGCCGCCCGGCATACGTCAGCGCGGTGCGGTTGGCGGCGAGGTAGGCGGCGAAGAACACCGCCAGCAGCACCTTGGCGAACTCCCCGGGCTGGATGGAGAACCCGGCGATCCGGATCCAGATCCGCGCCCCGTTCACCGCCGGGAAGAGGATCGGCAGCGTGAGGAGCGCGAGCGCGGCGGCCACGCACACATAGGCGTAGCGCTGGAGCATCCGGTGATCGCGGAGCATGGCGACGACGATGATGAAGAACGCCACCCCGAGCGTCGACCACACCAGCTGCGTGGGTGCCGCCCGGTCACCCGGCGTCTCCAGATCGAGCCGGTAGATGAGCACCAGCCCGAGCCCGTTGAGCAGGACGCCGATCGGCAGCAGCAGCGGATCGGCGTACCGTGCACGCAACCGGACGATGACATGCGCCAGCAGCGCGAGAACGCCGAGCCCGGCGCCGTAGCCGGCGGCGCCGGGCGGCACGGCGCCGGTGCGGCCCAGCCCCACCACGCAGTAGCCGCACACCGACAGCAGGACCGCGACGACGATGAGGGAGAGTTCGACGCCACGGCGCCGGGGGAGGGGGACCGGGGGAGCGGGGGTGTCCGCCACTGCCACGGTGATTCCGGTTCCGGCGTTCGTCATGTCCGGAACTTACCCAAACGGGGCGACTTGTGCCGCGCCTGCAGGGCGAGCGGGTGAGGGTGTGTCAGCGGCGTCAGCACCAGCGGGGCGAGGACCCGAGGACCTGGATGTAGCGGGCGGAACCCCAGGCCCAGGTGCCGTCCGTCAGCAGGTACCACAGCCGGTCGCCCTCGACGCTCTGACCGCGGGTCTGGCAGTAGATGGAGACGATCTCACCGCGGTGCACGGAACGGATCACCTGGCTGCCCCGACTGGGCGCGCTGCGCAACAGCAACGTCCCGGCGGTGACGCGCCCCCGGGCGAGCCGCGACTCGTGCTCGCCACCACCGCCGCCGCCCTGCTGCTCCC
This sequence comes from Streptomyces sp. NPDC097129, assembly GCF_055668065.1. Taxonomy (NCBI): domain Bacteria; kingdom Bacillati; phylum Actinomycetota; class Actinomycetes; order Kitasatosporales; family Streptomycetaceae; genus Streptomyces; species Streptomyces sp. NPDC097129. The sequence continues at coordinate 367,577 of NZ_JBVOQE010000004.1, forward strand.
AGCTCCCGCTGTCGCCGCCCTGCTCCGAGCTTCCGTTGCCTCCGCCCTGCTCCCAGCTTCCGCTGTCCCCACCCTGCTCCGAGCTTCCGCTTCCCCCGCCCTGCTGCTCCCAGCTCCCGCCGTCCCCACCGTCACCGCCGCCGCCCTGACTGGAGGCCGAGGGGTCGTCCCCCCACCCGTCATCGGCGACGGCGGGCGCACCGGAGACGGCGGTGAGCAGCGCGACGGTCGAAGCGGCTATGGCGAACCGGGCGAGACGGTGGCGACGGGACATGGGTACCTCCATGAGGAACCTGAGGGGCCAAAACCTGACTAATCGCCACGTTAGGTCGGTTCGGGGGGAGGGTGCGCGAAATGCTGGGCCATCGGGAGGGGGTGGGGGGAGGGCGAACACCCTGGGGGCGCAGGGGGCGAAGCCCCCGCCGGGGTCCGGGGCGGAGCCCCGTGGCGTGGCCTCCTGGCCGACCGAGACGGGCGGGTGGGTGGGTGGGCAAACACCCCCGACCCCCGGGCGGAGCCCACCGCACCTCCCGCGCAACGCCCCCAAGGCCCCCCCCGGCGGAGCCACCCTCACCCCACAGCCGGCGGAGCCCCCGGCAGGGACAGTGTCGCCAACGCCCCACCCCCCACCGCGTTGGCGAACGTCAGCCGCGCGCCCAGTACCTCCGCCTGCCCGAACGCGATCGTCAGTCCCAGCCCGTGCCCCTTCGCACCCCCCTCCGTACGGAACCGCTGCGGCCCGTGCGCGACGAGGTAGTCCGGATACCCGTCCCCGTGGTCCCGCACGGTCACCACGGGCCCGTCCACGGTCACCACCACCGGCCCCTTCCCGTGCCGGTGCGCGTTGGACACCAGGTTCCCCAGCACCCGCTCCAGCCGCCGCCGGTCGGTCTCCACCCGCGCGTCCCGGACGATCCGCACCTCCGTCTGCGTCCCCGACGCCCGCACCACCCGCTCCGCCAGCGCCCCCAGCTCCTCGCTGTCCACGTCCAGCCGCTCCCGCCCGGTGTCCAGCCGCGAGATCTCCAGCAGATCCTCGGTGAGCGTGCGCAACGCGGCCACCCGGTCGCGCACCAGCTCCGTGGGCCGCCCCGCGGGCAACAGTTCCGCCGCCGCGTGCAGCCCCGTCAGCGGCGTACGCAGCTCATGCGCCACGTCGGCGGTGAACCGCTGCTCCGCCAGCAGCTTGCCCTGCAACGACGACGCCATGGAGTCCAGCGCGGAGGCGACCGCCGCGACCTCGTCCTGCGGCCGTGACGGGTCCCCGGCCCGCGGGTCGTCCACCCGCGCGTCCAGATCCCCGGCGCTGATCCGCCGCGCCACCCGCGCCGTGGCGTGCAGCCGCCGCGTCACCCGGCTCACCGCGAACGCCCCCACCAGCACGGTCGCCCCGATCGCCAGCGCCGACGACCACAGGATCGCCCCGTCCAGCCCCTGGATGGTGCGGGCCTGCTGCGCGTAGTCCACCCGTACGGCCAGCGCGTGGCGGCCCTCCACGGGCCCGGCCGCCCACATCGCCGGCTCCCCGCGGTGCTCGCCGACCATCGTGCCCCGCTCCCCGGCCGCCGCCAGCGTCCGCAGCCGCGCGGGCAGGTCCGGGGGGTCGACCCCGGCGTTCGGCAGCAGCGTGTCCCCGGCCTCGAAGGCCTGGGTGGCGTCCGCCAGCCGGGCGAGCGCCAGGTCGCGGGCCTGGCCGACGGTCTGGTTCGTCACCTGCACATGCACCAGTACGCCGAGCAGCGCGGCCAGCGCACAGCACATCACGGTGATGAAGGCGGCCGCCCGCACCGCCAGCGCCCCGGACCACTGCGGCAGCACGGACCTCATCGCACACCTGCCGACCCGGAGGCCGACGGCGAAGCGGACCCCGAGGCCGCGGCCGACGGCGAAGCGGACCCCGAGTCCGAGGGCGTCGGAGAAGCGGAACCGGAATCCGAGGCCGACGGCGACGAGGACGGCTTGCGCACCGGATGCCCCGGTCGCACCCCGCCGCCCGTGCGCACCATCTCGTCATGGGTGAGCAGCATCGCCTTCTGGTCCGGGTCCCAGGTCCACTCCAGCCGGTACTCGTAGCGCGCCAGGTCGGAAGGCGAGCTGAGCACCAGGGAACGCCCGGCCACCTCGACGGCGCTCACGGCGTCCTCCCACTTCATGATCTGCACCAGCCGGTGCCGGTCGACGGTGTACACCCGTACGGCCGTCATCGGCCCGGGCAGCAGCCGGAACCCGAGGGCCAGGTCGTCGTGCCCGTCCCCGGTCAGATCCCGGTAGTACGGCTTGAGCACCGGGCACCGCCCCCGCTCGGGCCCCTGCCGGCAGGCGTCGCGCACCAGACGGGCCGTCTCAGGGAACGTCTCCCCGCTCTTGCCGCCCGCCTTGTACAGGTCCGGGTGCGCCGCGATCTCCGCCCGCACGATCGCCGCCGGATCGACCTCGCGGATGTCGTCGCCGGGCACGGACACGCCCTTGACGACCTCCCGCTCGACCTCGTCGATGTCGTACGCCGGAGAGGCCGCCGGCGTCAGCTCCGGCCACAGCCGGGCCGGGCTGACCGCGACCTGCGTGGGGCCGGCCCCCTCCAGTGCCCCGGTGTCACCGCAGGCGGTCAGGGCGGCCCCCAGCACGACGGCCAGGACGGCGAGGAGGGCACGCGGGCGGCGAGGGGGCACGGGACTCCTGTGGGTAGGGATGTTCGAGGGCCCCGTACACCATATTCGTAGGTAAGTCCTTTTTGCTGTTCGAGGGGCGCTGCTCGGTCTCGCTGTTCGAGGGGCTGCTCACATGACGGCTCACATGACTGCTCACATGGCTGTTCGCACGGCTGTTCGCATGGCTGTTCGGGGAGGACCTATTCGGTGAGCTCCTCCAGCAACCGCACCGTGGGCAGCCCGGCCCGCAGATACGCCACGAACAGCTCGTTGTGCAGGGCCCACGGCGAGCGACGGGACCGTATCAGCCCTATGGCGTCCTCCACCGCGTGGCCCCGGTGGATCAGGGCCTGCGCGACGACCAGGCCGGAGCGGTTGTAGCCGTGGTAGCAGCGCACCAGCACCCGACGGCGCTCGTCCAGCGCCTCGCCCACCGCCCGCGCCAGCCGCAGCACCCCCGCGAGCTGGGTGCCGTCCAGCGGCCCGTCCGGGATGTCCCACACATGGTGCTCGACCCCGGGATCGGGCCCGTGCCCCGGCAGCCGCAGCAGCGTCTGCACCAGATCGAACTCGTCCCGCACGACGGCGAACTCCCTGAGCCCCGACGTGCCCCGGAACTCGTGCCCGCCCATCCACAGACCCGGCACGATCTCGCTCCACGGGCTGTCCGGAACGGGCACTTCGGGCTGTTTCCCACGCGTACGCAACGGCGCCTCCCCCACCCCGCTCACCACTGTCCCGCCCGCGCAACCGCCTCCCAAGGTAGCCGCCTTCTTGCCCCGGGAGCACCCCGCCTGTTCCCATGGTCATGGGGTGATGGGGCATGAGCCGACTGCGCGTCATACCGACCTACAGACACGGCCGCGAACGGCTGTACGTCTGCTCCACGGACGGACGGAACGTCGCCTGGTACGACCGTGAGGCCGGCCGGGTGAACCTGCTCAGCGAAGACCACCGGGAGGCCGTCCTGGACGCCCTCGGCCCGTTCCTGACCGGCCAGGTCGCCGTGGGCCCGCCGCCGGTGCCCACCCCCGCCGAGCTGGCCCGCCTCAGCCTCCACCCCGACGACGACCTCGCCCCCAACCGGCCCGGCGAGGCCCTCCTGGTCGCCCTGGAGCGCGATCCGGGCCCCGCGCACCGGCTGCGCCCGGACCCGCGCCGCCGGGCACTGGAGGCCGAACAGGCCGTCGGCGAGGCGCTGGACCGCCTGGACGGCGCCGGCTGGCACGCACTGCACTCCGTCCCGCTGCCCGGCGGCGACCGCGTCCACCACCTGCTGATCGGCCCCGGCGGACTGTTCCTCCTGCACGCCGTGCACGCCCGCAAGCAGAAGGTCACGGTCGCCGGGCCGCTGCTCACCCTGGGCCGCCGCGACCCCGTACCGCTGCCCCGCGACGTCCGCGCGGCCGCCGCCCGCGCCTCCTACGCGCTGACCGCCGAGGTCCGCCCGGTCCTGTGCCTGCTCGCCCCGGCGTCCGTGAACGTCACCGCGCCGCCGCGCGCCGTCCGCGTCGTCACGGACACGGACCTGCCCGAGCTGGCCCGCCAGGGCGGCGTACTGAAACCGGCGGACGTGGAGGCCCTGCACGCGATGGCCCGCGACCGCAACACCTGGGCGCGCGTGTGACGCGCGGATGAGCGGCCGGGCGGGCCGCGGCACGGACACTCAGGGCACCGGTCCCGCGCGCCCCGGATCCAGCAGCGGCGCCAGCAGGTCGCCGTAGTCCTGGAGCCGGGGCGCGATGTCACCGGCGCCGAACGCCAGCTGCTCCGGCGCCCGGCACTCCTCGATCTCCTCCCAGGTCACCGGCGCCGACACCCAGGGGTGCGAGCGGGCCCGCAGCGTGTAGGGCGTCGCGGTGGTCTTGCGGGCGGCGTTCTGGCTCCAGTCGACGAACACCTTCCCGGGCCGCAGGCTGCGCGTCATGCGGTGCAGCGCGAGGCGCGGCATGGCCTTCTCCGCCTCGACGGCGAGCTGCTTGGCGTACTCGGAGGTGCGCTCGGACGGCGCCGGCCGCACGGACGCCAGCAGATGCAGCCCCTTCGACCCGGATGTCTTGGCGTACGCCTCGATCCCGTCCTCGGCCAGCCGCTCCCGCAGCCACAGCGCGACCTCGCAGCACTCGACGACGCTCGCGGGCGGCCCGGGGTCGAGGTCGAAGACGATCCGGTCGGCCACGTCCGGCGTCTGCACCCGCCACTGGTGCGTATGGAACTCCGCGACCTGGTTCGCCGCCCACATCAGGCTCGCCAGATCCTGCACGACCACCATCCGCGCCGGCCCCTCCGAGCGGGGCACGGCGGCGGTCGTGACCCAGTCGGGCGTACCGGGCGGCACGTTCTTGGTGAAGAACCGCTGGCCGTCCGGCCCGTCCGGATAGCGCAGGAACGACACCGCGCGGTCCCGCAGGTGCGGCAGCAGCGCCCCGGCCGTGGTCGCGTAGTAGTGCAGCACCTCGGCCTTGGTGAACCCGGTCGCCGGATACAGCACCTTCTCCAGGTTGCTGAGCGCGATCCGCCGCCCCTCCACCTCTGTGATCGGCGTCATACGATGAGAATTCCCCACAAACGGGAGATATCCGTAGTTATGCGGACCAACCCGACCGAAAGGGTGTGCACGTGAGATCCATCTGGAACGGCGCCATCTCGTTCGGCCTGGTCAGCATCCCGATCAAGCTGGTCAACGCGACCGAGAGCCACTCCATCTCCTTCCGCCAGATCCACACCGAGGACGGCGGCCGCATCCGCTACCGCAAGTTCTGCGAGCTGGAGGAGCGCGAGGTCACCCAGTCGGAGATCGGCAAGGGCTACGAGGACGCGGACGGCTCGATCATCCCGATCACCGACGAGGACCTGGCCAGTCTGCCGCTGCCCACGGCGAAGACCATCGAGATCGTGGCGTTCGTCCCGGCCGACCGGATCGACCCGCTCCAGATGGACGCCGCGTACTACCTCGCCGCCAGCGGCGCCCCGGCCGCCAAGCCGTACACCCTGCTGCGCGAGGCCCTCAAACGCAGCAACAAGGTCGCCATCGCCAAGTACGCGCTGCGCGGCCGCGAGCGCCTCGGCATGCTCCGGGTCGTCGGCGACGCCATCGCCATGCACGGCCTGCTGTGGCCCGACGAGGTCCGCGCGCCGGAAGGCGTCGCGCCGGACGCCGACGTCACCGTCCGCGACAAGGAACTGGACCTCGCGGACGCCCTGATGGACACCCTCGGCGAGGTGGACATGGACGACCTGCACGACGAGTACCGGGAGGCGGTGGAGGAGGTCATCGCCGCCAAGGTCTCCGGGGTGGCCCCGCCCGAGGCCCCCGAGCCCGCGGCCGGCGGCACGGTCCTGGACCTCATGGCGGCCCTGGAGAACAGCGTGCGCGCGGCCCGCGAGTCCCGCGGCGAGAGCGGCGGCGCGGGGGAGACCCCGGCGTCGAAGGAGGAGGCCGAGGTCAGGCCGCTGCGGGGGCGCAAGACGGCGGCGAAGAAGGAGGCGGCTTCGGCTTCGGCGAAGAAGGCGCCCGCTTCGGCTGCGGCGAAGAAGTCCGCCGCGAAGAAGACCGCGGCCTCGGCGAAGAAGTCGACGGCGAAGTCCGCGCGGAGCACCGGCGCGAAGAAGACGGCGGCCTCGTCGAAGGCCACGGCGAAGAAGACCCCGGCGAAGAAGACGGCGTCCCGCAAGCGCAGCGCGTGAGGGGACGGCCGTCTTCTGTGTCGGAGGGGCTCAGGCCACGCGCCGAAGCGCCAGCACGGCGTTGTGCCCACCGAACCCGAACGAGTTGCTGAGCACGAGATCACCGTCCTGAGGCAGCTGCCGTGCCGCACCCGTGACGACGTCGAGCCCGATGGAGTCGTCGATCGCCGCGCTCCCCACCGTGGGCGGTACGACACCGTCGCGCAGCGTGAGAACGGCGGCGACGGCCTCCACACCACCGGCGGCCCCCTGCAGATGCCCGAGGTGCCCCTTGAGCGCGGTCACCGGAACGGCCCGCGCCCCGAGCACGTCCCGCAACGCGGCGGCCTCGGCCAGATCCCCCTCCACGGTCGCGGTGGCATGCGCGTTGACGTGGACGACGTCGACGACATGCCCCCCGGCGTCCCGCAGGGCCCGCCGCAGCGCGAGCGCGACCCCGCTCCCGCTCGGATCGGGCGCGGCCATGTGGTGGGCGTCGGCGGACAGCCCCCACCCGGCGGCCTCGCAGTAGATCCGCGCACCGCGGGCCCGGGCATGCTCCTCGGCCTCCAGGACGAGCACGCCGGCGCCTTCCCCGTTGACGAACCCGTCACGGTCGGAGCCGAAGGGCCGAGAGGGCGAGATCCCGCCCTCCAGCGGGTGCGTGGACAGCGCCCGCATGGCGGCGAAGGAGGCCATGATCGCCGGCGTGACGACAGCCTCGGCGCCCCCGGCGAGGGCGACGTCGATCCGTCCGTACCGTATGCGGTCGATGGCCTCCCCGATGGCCTCGGTCCCGGACGCGCAGGCGCTGGTGACGGTCCGGGCCTCCCCGGTGATGTGCAGATCGAGGGAGACCTGCGAGGCGGCCTGCGAGGGCACGGTCATGGGCGTGGTGAGCGGCGACACCCCACGGGCCCCGCGCTCCCGCAACTTCCGGTCCCCGCCGACCAGCACCGAAGCATCCCCGAGAATGGCCCCAAGACAGACCCCGACCCGCGAGGGATCGACGTCGCTGGCCAGCGTCCCACCCTCCTGGAACCCGGCACCGCCCCAAGCCTCCCGCCCCGCCAGCACGGCGAACTGTGCGGCCCGGTTCATCCGCCGCGCGACGGCCCGCGGCAGCACGTCCCCCGGATCGACGGGCACGACCCCGGCGACCCGCACGGGCAGCTCGCCGAACTCGGGATCATCGACCTCCCGAATCCCATGCCGGCCCTCCATCAGCCCGCGCCACAACTCCCCGACCCCGAGCCCGAGCGGAGTGACGGCCCCAAGCCCGGTGACGACGACGCGCCGGGGCCGGTGTGCGGAGGCATAGGCGCTGGGCCGAGGCGTGTACCGCACGACGACCTCTTCGTAATGCTGGGCGTCGGCCGCCCACTCCCGCACCTCCTCATCGGAGTGAGCGACCCCACTCCCGTCATCGAGACCCCGATGCCAGACCCCCCACCGCCGCACGTAGGTTTCCTCGACGGCCCCGGGATCGACAACCCGCAGGAACCGAACCCGATCCCCGTCCCGGAACCGAGCCTGCGCCACATCGTCGGACTCGAGGACCGGCACACTCACAGGATCCACCCGCGCCCCGGCGACGGTGACCCGCGCATGCCGCGCCACGACGTGCTCCCGCCCCGGCCCCCCGAGCGCGGGCCGCAGGAAGAGCCGTATCCACTCGGGAGCCTCGGGCAGCGTGTGAGTGACGACGTACCAGCACGCCTGCGCAGCCCCCGCGGCCGAGAGGTCGACAAGATCCCCGGGAATCACCTCGGCGGCGCTGACGGAGTGGGGGTCGAGGGTGAGTCGGTTTTCCATCTCTCCGGACGAATTGGACATACTGCACCACGCTTCCTGATCCCGAACTGGCGTAAAGCGGACGGGAATGAGTGAAGCGGGCGAAGACCCAAAAAGCCACAGTTGAATACTGAATCTGCGAACTGGGTCACATGGGTGGTGTAGGCGCACCCGCCCGACGCAACGTCAATTAACGCGTGATTCGGGCAAATTGCTCTAAACGGCCAAAATTGCCTGTGTTGGACGTCACGTAGCCGTCGCGACCGGGCAGCGACGGTCGAGCGGCTCGTGCAGTTCGGCACCGGACAGTGCCCGGTTGGCAGCTGCTCCTTCTGCGGTGTGAGGAGCTGGAGGTGTAGCCGCTTCGGAGCGGGGTCGGTGGCAGTGGACGCGGGAACGTACGGGCTCCGAGTTGCTCCATGGCTCAGCTGAACGGATAGCCGATCTCCGTAAGGTCCTCTGCGAGGTCTCTCAGGGCGATCTCTGAGTTCAACCCACGGACTACTTCTTCGGTCAGAGGACGCGAAGAGAAGACGTGACGAACGGCCTCCAGATCGACCGGCATCTCGTAGCAGTCCTCGGCCCACCGTTGGAACGCTTCCGGCGAGCGATCCAACAACAGCTGGGAGAGGTACGCGCCGTCTGGATCTTCCGTTTCCGCGCCAGGGAAGTCGATCGCCCCTGCTCTCCAGCTGTCATCGCCGGTCTCCCGCCACATGCACGCAGTGACGAGAGGTATGCCGTCCGCAGCCGAGAACGCCGGCCCCTCAACACACGGCTGGAAGACGTCACGAACCTCATCGAGCACTCCAGGCCATGGCCCGTCCTCAGCGCAGGGGGCTCATCGGCGATTCATGATCGAATCCCCGGATCTAGGCACCGACGGACGAGAAAACGATCGAGTACTCGTCACCGGATCCGTTCCGCATGGAAGCCATCGACTCGATCTCGGACCAGTAGTCGTCGAAGGAGTAATAGGCGGTCTTCCCCCCCCTCGGCTCAGGACTCCCTCCACGGTGGCCATGGAGCGGCAGTGCTCACGGAGGACTGCATACCCGGCAGTTGCCGAGCAACGTCATGAACGGTCGCCCGCTCATCCAAGCGCACGCCTGCTCGTACCGGGCTCCTACCTGGCTGATGACGGTCGGCCCCATCCGGGGCGCTACGAAAAGGGCGACTCACCTGCGGCAACGCAGCACACGCCCGCTTCCCAGCCCCACACGCCTGCACATACGCGAAGACCCCGACATCAGCGATTCTGCTGGTGACGGGGTCCACCGCATTCGATGAGTTGGTGGCGCGGACTGGTGCGCAGATCCGGGCGAACGAGCCTGGAACAGTGATTTACGCGGTACACCGTGTTGATGGCCGTCCGTTGCGGCGTGCGTTCTACGAGCTCTATCTGGACGAGGCGGCTTTCGATGAGCACGAGTCGAAGGACTACGTACGTGCCTTCCTCTTCGAGCGGGAGAGGTACCTCTCTGCCACGGAGGTTGATCGCCTGGACTTCGTCTCTGGCAAGGGTGCGGAGGGCTGAGCGACGCCCAAGCATGTCACCCCGCATGTCAAAGATCATTTACGAGACGGCCCCTTTATGCCCCGATACCGAACCCGCCCGGCGCGTCCTGATCTCGCGCGTGCAGTACAGCGCGATGGCCGACACGCCCACGGCGAGGGGGACCCATTGCGGCGAGACGAACCAGACATATTGAAACCAGAACCGCTGACCTGACACCAATTCCGTGAACGTGCCGAGTACCGCGACGGCGTTGACGCCGACGAGGCCGTAGCCGATTCCGCGGGTCCGGCGCTTCGCCCGGGGGGTGAGGGCCGCGGTCATGGCCAAAAGGCCCGTCAGCGTGAGCGTGGAGATCCCGCCGACGGGCAGCCGGTAGCCCCAGTCGGTCCCGCCGATGGAGGCGTCGTCGGCGACGGCGACCGCGACCACCGCGGCGTAGACGCAGAAGAGGAGCATCGGTGGGAGGAATCGGAGCGGCAGGGCCACGCCTGCTTGCCAATGGGGTCGTCTCTGCACGGCGAACCACACGATCAGCCCCCCGGTGGCGACGGCGATCGCACCGGCGCCGCTGGCTACGTCGCGACCGTCGGCGACTCCGTTGATATTGACCGCGGTCACCGTGGCGGCCACCAGCGTGATGAGGCACCAGACCGCAACCGCGATCCAGGAGCGCGCCACAGCAGGCTTCCTGAGATTAGAGCCAGGGGGAGGCGGCGACGGGGAAGCGTCTGTCAGCAGCGCGGTGACCGCCGGCATGGGCTCAGGGGCTTCCGCAAGCCTGCGCAGGGCCCGGGCGGCGTCGGCAGCGTCCGCGTACCGCTCTGCGGGATCCTTGCGCAATAGCTTGAGCAGGGGAGCATCCCATGCCTCTGGCACACCCGCGGCCACGGAACTGGGCGCGGGCGGCTGCTGGCTCAGGTGCGCCGTCAGATAGCCGACGCTGTCCGGGGCCTGGAATGGCAGCCTGCCGGTGACCAACTCGAAGAGCAGGCAGCCCAACGCGTACAGATCGCTCCGCGGTTCCGGGTAGCCACGCGCCTGCTCCGGCGCCATGTACGGGGGCGTGCCCACGATGAACCCGGTCTGGGTGAGCCGGTCTGCGGTCGCGTAGGGATCGGCGGCGCGTGCGACACCGAAGTCGAGGACTTTCACCGTTCCGGCAGGTGTGACGAGGATGTTGGACGGTTTTATGTCCCGGTGCATGACGCCATGAGCGTGCGCGTCACCCAACGCGTCACAGATCTGAGCGCCCCACCGGGCCGCCTCGGCCAGATTGATGGAGCCTTCGCGGAGCTTGACGTCGAGTCCTTCGCCGCGCACCAACTCCATGACCAGAAAGGGCGCGGTGCCTCTCTGCGTCCCGCTCTGCCCGAGATCGTGGACGGTCACGACGTACGGATGTTGCAGCCGGGCGGTGATCCGCGCTTCGCGCAGAAAACGGGCGCGAGCCTCATCCCCACGGCTTCCGCCGCCGGCGAGGAGAGAGATCACCTTGACAGCGACCTGCCGGTCTAGCGTCTCGTCTCGTGCCTCCCAGACCTCGCCCATGCCGCCCTCGCCGAGCTGCCGGACCAACCGGTACCGGCCTCCCAGAAGCTGGCCCTCCACTGCGCCCTCCCCGTCGTGGACTCACCTGTGCGTCTGCGCTCCGGGCTCCTCGATCATGGCACTCGGCGCAGAGCGCCACCCGCAACATCTGAGATATCAGAGGGCGTTATCAGGTCTTCCCTCGTTTGGTGCCGCTCGGACGAGACTCAAGCGCCTGGTCAGCCGCTTGGATCCTCGTCAAAGGCCGAACCCTGGCCGCTACACTCAACCCCGCCTGCACAACTTGTTTTCGCCGGATGACGGGATAACCATCAGGCCAGTCGGCACGTCGCAGATCATTTGCGGAACAGTCTTTAGCGAGGGCCTGGGCCGTGGTGGGTCGATTTCGCCGGCCCTCTCATTCGTCGGGCTGACTTGGGCAGAGGCCCCAAGACCCTGTCCACGAGTCCACAGACCCCGACATACGCCCGCTCCGGGCGGCACACGCCTGCACATACGCCAAGACCCCGGCCTCAGCGTTTCCGCTGGTGACGGGGTCTTTGGGCACCTGATCCAAGGTGCCCCCGGCAGGATTCGAACCTGCGCACACGGCTCCGGAGGGCGCTTCGGTCCCTGGCGTATGCACAGGTCAGCGCTCCCCCACAGCGCGGTGGGTCGAAACTCGTCCACAGATAGTCCACGATCTCTGGCTGCGGACGAATTGACGACAAGATCAGCTGTCAGCGGTCATGTGTTGGGCTACCGTTTGGTCGGCTGGCGACGGTTCTCTTCACAGCGCCTGAAAAGATAGAAGCCAACGGTTTGCCCCTTGATCGCGACGTTCTGGCCAGAGGACATGAACTTGTCGCGGTTCTGCTGCCCCGCTCGACAAAGGCGAAAGAGCCGTTACTGGTAGTCGTTTCCTCCAGCGCCCAGCCCAAAGAACCGCTCGAAGAACTGTGTCAACGTTTCGATCACACGCTTCTTCTTGTCGCTGTGGCCGCCTTCGCGACTGAAACGAGAGACGGGGGGCAAGATCTTTGTAATCTCCGTACCAGTCGTACGGATCTGCCCGTCACGGAACGCGGCCGTGATGAACGCCCGGGTCTGCTCGGGCTTGAGTTTTTGCTCCTCGATGATCGCCGCGAGTTCAGCACCTCGCTTCGCCTCCACGTACGCCTGCCACTGTTCATCGACAGCGCCGTGCACAGACAGCGAGTTCACGAAGTCTTCAACAAGGTCACGCTTGCTCCGCAGGCTCGGGCTAGCGTCGACCGCACGCGAGATCTGGGCACGAATCTCCTTGTCCTTACCGTCCCCACGCTCGGCCCGCATCTTCTCAACGAGCATCAAGATGTAGTCGACGTTGATCTCGACCTGCTTGACCAGTTCGATCTCGAAGACGACATCCTCGTTTATGCGCTCCTTCTCCGTGGCGGTCTCTGCACGGAACTCGGCGTACAAGTTGAGGTAGACACTGCGGTAGTCCTGGTGCTGGCGATCTGTCAACAGGTCCTGGCCGGCGAAGTCGTCAAACTCGGTCAGGATGTTGTGCAGCCGCAGTACGGCACCGAAAAGGTTGATGAATGCCTTCTGGGCCTGCTCCCCGATGATAGGGGCGCCAAGCGGGAAGGTCTGTAGCAGCTCGGTGACCTTCTCCACGTACTCGCTGTAGTACTCGCTGTAGGGCGGCACGATGACGATGCCCTTGGCGTCCTTGTTCCCGAACAGCTCGAGAGCCGAGTTCGTCTCCTGTTCAAGGTCACGGAAGACGACGATATTCCCGTGGCGTTTGACAGAATTGAGGATCCGGTTGGTGCGCGAGTACGCCTGGATCAAACCATGCATCTTTAGGTTCTTGTCGACGAACAGCGTGTTCAGCGTGGTCGCGTCGAAGCCGGTGAGGAACATATTCACCACGATGACCAAGTCGATCTCGCGGTTCTTCATTCGCTGCGACAGGTCCCTGTAATAGTTCTGGAACTTGTCGGCGCTGGTGTCGTAGCTGGTGCCGAACATCGCGTTGTAGTCCCGGATCGCATCTTCCAGGAACGTGCGCGCGTCTCCGCTCAGGGCGTCGGTGTCGAACGCCTCGTCGTCAAGAATCCCGTCATCGGTGGTCTCGTTCGCGCCGTAGGAGAAGATGATGCCCACCTTCAGCCGCTGATCCGGGGTGAGCGCCTCCTGCTGATGCTTAAACTGCAAGTAATAGCGCTGCGCTGCCTCGATTGAGGCGGTGGCGAGCAGGGCGTTGAAGCCGCGGACTCGCTTCTTCTCACGAAGCGCCTCTACCTGACGCCTCGTCCGGGTCGATTCCGCAACATTGGCGACAACCGCGTGCTCATAGCTCGTCTGCCGTTTCGTCTTCTGATCGAAGTGGGCCAGGATGTACGTCGTGATCTCGCGGAGCCGGCGCACATCCAACAGAGCGCGCTCCCGATCGATCGCCGAGACCTGCTTATCGTCTGGGTTGCCGACCTTGATCGTGTTGACGTAGTCGATTCGGAACGGCAGGACATTTCTGTCCGTGATCGCGTCTATGATCGTGTACGTGTGTAGCTTGTCACCGAAAGCCTGCTCAGTGGTCTTCATCAGCGGATTTCCGCCACTCGAGGAGTTGACCGGGAAGATCGGGGTACCGGTGAAGCCGAACAGGTTGTACCGCTTGAAGGCTCGCGTAATGTCGGTGTGCATGTCGCCGAACTGCGACCGGTGACACTCGTCGAAGATGATCACGGAGTGGCCCGAGAACACCTCGTGTCCCCGGTTCGCCTTGATGAACGTCGACAGCTTCTGGATCGTCGTGATGATGATGCTTGCGTTCGGATTCTCGAGCTGCTTCTTCAAGATCGCCGTGGACGTATTCGAGTTGGCGGCGCCTTTCTCGAAGCGGTCGTACTCGCGCATCGTCTGGTAGTCGAGATCCTTACGGTCGACGACGAACAACACTTTCGCGACATCGGGTAGCTTCGATGCCAGCTGCGCAGCCTTGAACGACGTCAGCGTCTTACCCGACCCGGTCGTATGCCAGACGTACCCGCCCGCCTCGACAGTGCCAAGCGTCCTGCGGTTCGTCGAGCACTCGATCTTCCGCAAGATCCGCTCCGTCGCCACGATCTGGTACGGCCGCATCACTAGCAGGTCACGATCGGCTGTCAGCACGCAGTACTTCGTCAGCACGTTCAACAGCGAGTGCTTGGCGAAGAACGTCTTGACGAACGCGGTCAGCTCCGTTATCGGCTTGTTCTGCGCGTCCGCCCACCACGACGTGAACTCGAACGAGTTGCTTGACCTCTTGCCCTTGCCCGCGCCGGCAGCTTTCTGGTTGTCCTTCAAGTGCTTCGAGCGGGTGCTGTTGGAGTAGTACTTCGTCAACGTGCCATTGCTGATCACGAACAACTGCACATACTCGAACAACCCAGAGCCCGACCAGAAGCTATCGCGCTGGTACCGGTTGATCTGGTTGAACGCCTCACGGATGTCCACCCCACGGCGCTTGAGCTCGATATGCACCATCGGCAGACCGTTGACTAGCACCGTCACGTCGTACCGATTAGCGAAGCTCGCACCGCCCTGGCCTCGGTCAACGTCATACTGGTTGATGACCTGCAGACGATTGTTGTGGACGTTCTTCTTGTCGATAAGAGTGATGTTCTTCGTCGAGCCATCGTCACGGTTCAGAATCTGAACGTGGTCTTCCTGGACCCGCACCGTCTTCTCTACGATGCCCTCGTTCTGTCCGGCAATCTTAGTGGAGAAGAAGGACTCCCACTCAGAATCCGAGAACGACACGTGGTTTAGCGCCTCAAGCTGGAGTCGCAGGTTCGCGACAAGCTGCGCCTCCGATATGATTGGGAGGTACTCATACGCCTGCGACTCCAGCAGACGGATCATCTCCCGCTCAAGCGCCGCCTCCGATTGGTACGCTGCGACTCTAGAGACATCGGGGACGTACTCAGCAACGACGGTACTTTCAGCCGAGACGGCAATCGGCTCATACTCGCGCGCCTGCGCTTCCCTCATGCCGCAGCCTCCTTGAACGTCAAGAGCCGATCACGGTAGTACTCGTACTGCTTGCGACGTTCGCTCAGCTCAGTGGGAAGCGCGACGCTGATGTCGTGTACAAGGCTTTCGAACGTGCGAAGTGCGGCTGCAATTCGCTCCTGCTCTTCAAAGGAGGGGAGTGGGATTTCCCACCCGAAGAATGACTTCGAATCGACGGCTGCCATGGATCCATCCGTACGCACACAACTCGAACGGATCCGCTCGCTATCCGCCCGGAGCGCCTGATAGACGTAATCTGCGCTGACACCATCTCCTGGCACCAGCGCCCGTATATCCTGATTAACTGTGGTATCGGTGTCGATCAATCCGACAGGAAGGATTCGACGAAGGATGTTCGATCGCATTACCACGACAACTGACGGTGAGGGGATGAGACGAAGCGTCGTCTCCTCAAGCGCCACTGAAGTGATACGCCCTCGAATCTCGCTCGTGGTTGTATCGCTGACATCCATCGACGCGAGCCACGGAATGGATCCGCCTTCCCAGTAAGCGGGATTTGACTTCGATGGCGTCATACCGCCGAACCACCTACCCAGACTCGATAGGGGCTTCCGTTCGGCTTTCACGTTGTCCAGCATCAGCTCTCGGAAGTACTCATACTGGCGGCGGCGCGCCTCCAGCTCCGCCTCCAGCTCCGCCTCCAGCTCCGCCTCCAACTTAGCGAACTGGTCCAACACCTTCACAATCTCCCGCTGCACCTCAAGGGGCGGGACCGGAATTTTCACCGTTGCGAGCTTATTTGCGGAAACGTCGATAACCTTGGTGCCCGTAGCGCGACGCTTTTTCTCGTAATAGAATGCTGGGGATTGGAACCAGTAGGCAAGATACTTGGAGTCGATAGACGGCTTAATAGACGGCTTAATGACAGTTGCATGCCCCCCCGTTACAATAGCCTCGCTACCGAGCCACGCAACAGCTTTACCCACGTCATCGAGATTCTCGCTGGTATTAGTGATGATGAGATCGCCAGGATTTACCTTCGCCAGTCTTGCAGCCTTCTCTTCGGGTACGTGCGAAATTACTTCAGTGGCCCAGGTGCCGTAATGCGTATAGATCTGGCCGTAGTGAATACAGCCGACCCCTCCATCCGTGAAGTCCGATTTCGGCATTCCGTTACCGCGTACCAGTTCTGCGATCGTGCCGAGCTCTTTGAACTTGACTCCGTCCGGGCACAGTTCCTGAAGCATTTCATCGATACTGGTCACGCGACGCTTCCTCCTGCGATCTCACTAATGCTTTTAATGTCCCAGCCCAGCTCTTCGATCGCTCGCGCGTATTCGTTGTCACGGCTTACTTCGTCAACGACACCTAGGACCAGCTGGAGGCAGGGCTTGTACTTCTGGAGCGCCTCCTCTTCGCTTGACTCGCCATGGATAATATTGCTGAGCTCACGAAATAGCTGATATCCATCACTTGAGAAGCGCCGTGGAATGATATTGCGAACTTCATTCACTTTCTCTAGCACCACAGCAAAAGGGAAATTTTTCCCATTGTTCTTCTTTGTCTCGATCTCGGCAATCTCGGCCACTTCGAACGTAACGAGCTCGAAGATCTTGCGAAGGTAGACGATCGATCCGGCACCAAGTTGGTTCTCATACGCCAGCTGCGCTCGCTTGACCAGATCCGAGAATGGCCCGCGATGACTGTCAACCCGGTCAGCGCGGTCGCGAAGGTTCTCTGTGTAGCGCTCGATGCGCACTTCTGGTGCGACACCAGAAATGTCACCGTTGCTGCCGATGAGGAACCATATTTCCACGGATGACTGACATTCAATACATTGTAGCGTGGCGTCGATACTGATTTGATTGTCACCGAGACCCAAACACGACAGCTCATCTCCAGACACGAAAGTTCGCTGAGTGTCACAGGTGCGGCAATGAAAATTCCTGAGGACCTTCCCTACTTTGATTCTCTTGTGCTTGCCCCACTTCAATGCGTGCCCGTCGAGGAAACCATCCACTTGCATGGTTGCCACAGTGGGAGCGTCGGAGAGGAGTTTAGACAGGCGCATTTCCCCCTGCTTCCAGCTCGGAAACGATCGCGTCGATCGACGTGCGCAGCTTCGCCTGCCGCTCCACGATGCGGGCGATCTCAGCGTTCAACTCGACGATGTCGACCTCCGTGCGCGTGTCCGCCGCCTCCACATAAGACGACACAGCGATGTTGTAGTCGTTCGTCGCGATGTCCTCGATGCTGACGAGCGTGCTGAAGTGATCTTCCGGCTCCCGCGTGGTGAACGCGTTGAGGATCCTCGCCTGGTGCTCCTCGAGCAGCTTGTTCTTGTTGCCGACGCGCTTATACTCGGCTGAGGCGTCGATAAAGAGCACCTCGCTGGAGTTTTTCGACTTCTTCAGCACGAGAATGCACGTGGCGATCGTGGTTCCGAAGAACAGATCGGCAGGCAACTGGATCACCGTGTCGACGTAGTTGTTGTCGATCAGGTACTTACGGATCTTCTTTTCCGCACCCCCGCGGTATAGCACCCCAGGGAACTCTACGATCGCGGCCGTGCCGTTGACGGCGAGCCAGCTGAGCATGTGCATCGTGAAGGCCAGGTCGGCCTTCGACTTCGGCGCCAGCACGCCCGCCGGCGCAAACCGCTCATCGTTGATCAGTAGCGGGTTATCGTCACCTTCCCACCTGATCGAGTACGGCGGGTTGGAGACGATCGCCTCGAACGGTTCATCGTCCCAGTGCGCCGGGTCGATGAGAGTGTCGCCGTGCGCGAGGTTGAAGTCGGAGTAGTTCACGTCGTGTAGGAACATATTGATCCGGGCAAGGTTGTACGTGGTCAGGTTGATCTCCTGACCGTAGAAACCCCGCTGGACATTGTTCTTGCCGAGCACCTTGTCGAATTTCAGCAGCAACGAGCCCGACCCGACCGCCGGGTCATAGACCTTGTTAACCTGCTTCTTGCCGACGACTGTGATGCGCGCCAGCAGTTCCGAGACCTCCTGCGGCGTGTAGTACTCACCACCGGACTTGCCCGCGTTGGCCGCGTACATCTGCATCAGGTATTCGTAGGCATCCCCGAACAGGTCGATCGAGTTGTCCTCAAACCGCCCCAGTGGCAGATCGCCGATGGCGTTGAGCAACTTCACGAGCTTCTGGTTGCGCTTGGCGACCGTTCCTCCAAGCTTGTTGCTGTTGACGTCAAGATCGTCAAACAGCCCCTTCAGATCCTCCTCGCTGTCGGTTCCCAGCGCCGAGCCCTCGATGTTCTTGAAGACCCGAGCGAGCGTTTCATTGAGGTTCTCGTCCCGCGCGGCGCGCTCGCGGACATTGGCGAACAGTTCCGACGGCAGAATGTAGAAGCCCTTCTCTGCCACCACCTCGTCACGAGCGAACTCGGCCTGTGCGTCGGGAAGTACCTTGTAGTCGAACGTCTCATCTCCAGCTTCATGTTCGCCGCGGTTGATGTACGCCGTTAGGTTCTCGGAGATGAAGCGATAGAAGAGCATGCCCAGCACGTAGGTCTTGAAGTCCCAGCCGTCGACGCTGCCGCGCAGGTCGTTCGCGATACGCCAGATCGTCTTGTGCAGCTCTGTCCGCTGGCCTTCTTTGGTGGTCGGTGCCATGTTGCAGCTGTTCTCCTCCGCGCCACGGCGCGATCACGTTGCTTCGAAGTGCGCACCTAGGGTACCGGCGACACAGCCACGGCAGCTGTAGTTCCGATCATGATGGGGTGACCTGCAGCTACGGGTGACAGGTTCGGGGGTCTAGACGGTGTCCCGTAACTGCTGGTCACGATTAAGATGATCTTGTCGTGGCTGGTGTGTCACGGCACCGGCGCCAAGCTCGTCACCGCGCTGCGGAGCGAGGGGGTCGATCCGGTCCGCCGGGTCGGTCGTGGAGCCTGCCGCTTGTTGCTGTGGGCAAAGGAGACTTTCCGGTCCCATCGGTACATCTCCATGTTCTTCATTCCCTGAGCGGCGCCGTGATGGCGTTTGACTCAACCCTCCACTTTCCCCAGCTCCCATCCCGTCCGCCGTCGACCCACACATCGTGGAGCGGGCGTGGTTCATGGCGTCCAGGCGGAGCGCGCCACTGCACGAACGACCTGGACGCCATGGGCCGCGTCTGCTCGGCTCTGCCTGGGTCGACGGTGGTCGGGATGGGAGCTCCCCACGCACACCCCTACGGACCCGCAGCCGGGAATGGCGCCCCCTCCATCCCGGTGCCGGCCGATCCCCCGCCGGAGGCATTGTCCTGACCGTGGGCCGCGCTCTGCGGTGATCGACTCATACCTAGTGGCTCTACCCACATGTGGCCGCGCGCCGGCGCAGCGCGGGCGGAGCGAGCCGAAGGCAGAAGCGTCGCCCAGCGCAGCCGGGAAGCGCGCCCGGCGGAGCGGAGTGCAACCGGGGCTACATGTCATCGTGGGTTCAAGTCCCACACCGGGCCAGTAGGTTGGCCTCCCCTGATCAGGAGATACGGTCGGGGCCGTTGCCTTGCGTTGTGCCCCCTCATCTCCGTGGTTCCCTGTGGTTTCCCGCTCGATCGTGTACGAATGGGGCCCGGCACCTTCTCATTCGTAGCTCTATGTGGCTCGGTCTGTGACGGGCGTATCGGCTGTGCTGCGGCTTGGCGAGAAGGCTGGAGGTGGGCCGGTTGCTGTATTTCGCTGTTGTACCGCCCGCCCGGTGATCAGGGGCGCCATGCTGTTCCCATGGCGTCCCAGAGAGAGATGGTGGAGCGGCTGAGGCCGCTCGTTGAGGTACATCGTGGACGTCGACAGCTACCTGTGCGATTCCACCCTGCGACTTGGCGTCCCTGGCTGGCGCCCCATGGGGCGGCACATGTACTAGGACTCGGTGCGGACACCACTTCGACGTCAGGTGACCGCCTCATCAGCCGCGATGACCTTGCTGGGGCAAGGCAAGCGCTCGGCGACGACCCAGAAGAACTCCGTGACCTGTTCGTCGCGGTCATGATCTGGGGAGCAGGGACAACCAATGGGCGAGCGCCCCGCTACACCAGCGCTGCCCTCGGAGATGCCCGGCTCCAAACGTTTTGGAGGCGACGCGAAGCGCTGGCCGGGTCGGCGACCTGACACGGGCGTACACCGCGTTCACTGAGGCGGTCGTTCTTCACCAAGTGGTTTGCCACAGTCGATGACCGGGATGCCGAGTGTGAGCGTGCCTTGATCCTGGATGACCGCGTCTTCCACTCCCTCAACGCGCTCGGCTGGTCCAGCAGAGATGCAGCGAGCACACGTCGTTGGGCAGCTCGATACGCCACCTATGTGAGGGCCATGCACGAGTGGGCCGGCTCCTTGGGCGTCACGGCGGCCTGGCTCGAGTGGTTGATGTTCGACCTGGACGGCCATGTAGAGACCGAATGAAAGCTGCGGTTACGTGGAGTCGACTCGGTCACTGCCCTGGCTGAACAGCGGGGCAGCGAGGTAGTCAGGCATGGTGGAGGTGGCTCTAATTTTCCCTTTCATTCCCTTGCTCGCTCTGGTGCGGCTGTGGCTTGTGGTGTGGCGACGTACGCCCGTACCGAGGACGCTTGGCTTGTGAATAGCGTAGGACTGTTGATTCCGCTACGGCATCAAGGTCGGTGTAGCGGCTTCGGGCTAAGGTTGCTCTGGCGCGAGTTGGCGTGAGCTGGGGATGGGGCCCACGGCCTTCAAGCTGCCCAACGGTGAGCTTCGGGTCTGGCGCAGTGATTTCACCTCGTGGCTCCGGCAGTTGGAGGAGGCAGCGTGAAGTCTCTCGACGTCAAGGTCTGGGGCGTACGCAAGCGGGACACCAAGACGCCTTCGTACGGCGTCCGCTGGTCCGTCGCGGGGAACGTCTTCTCTGACTCGTTCCGTACCAAAGCGCTGGCTGATCACTACCGAGCGAAGCTTATGAGTGCCATGCGGGGCGGCGAAGAGTTTGACACGGAGACTGGTCTTCCAGCCTCGATGGAAGAGAAGAAGTCGCCATCGTCCTGGTACAACTTCGCCCTCAGGTATCTCGCAATGAAGTGGCCGCACGCTGCGCCCAATACGCGAGACGGCATCAACGAATCTCTGACCAGCGTGACCATGGAACTGCTAGCGGAGCGCGCAGGGCGACCGTCCGACGAGGAGATCCGCAAGGCCTTACGTAACTGGGCCTTCGTGCTGCCAGGTCCCGACGACCGGGAAGTCCCGGACAATGTCCGGAACGTCCTGCACTGGGTAGCGAAGGCTTCCCGGCCGCTCGCGGACCTCGCTGAACCGGCAACGGCCCGCGCGGTGCTCGACGGGCTGAAGCTCAAGCTCGACGGCACCGCGGCAGCTGCCGAGACTGTGCGGCGGAAGCGGCGGACCCTCGTCAACGCTGCGAACTACGCGGTCGACCTGGGCGAGCTGCGGGAGAATCCGATCACGGCGGTTCGCTGGCAGAAGCCCAAGGTCTCGAACCAGGTCGATCCGCGCGTTGTGGCCAACCCGGAGCAGGCACGCAATCTCCTGGCGGCAGTGTCCTACGTGGGCGGATACCGGCGTGCTCGCGGCCGGCGTCTCGTCGGGCTGTTCGCGGCGATGTACTTCGGTGGCCTCCGGCCCGCTGAGGCGGTCGGCCTGGTCGAGACTGACCTTGTCCTCCCTGAGCAGGGCTGGGGATCGGCGCTGCTCCACCGCACCCGTCCTTCGGTCGGCAAGCAATGGACGGACTCGGGGGAGACCCACGACGACCGCGGGCTCAAGAATCGACCGGCTGAGGACGTTCGGCGTGTGCCCATCCCGCCCCAGCTCGTCGCCGTGCTGCGCGAGCACCTGGCCACGTTCGGCACGGCGAAGGACGGGCGGCTCTTCTTCAGCGAGAAGGGCTCGGTCGTCCCGTCCTCGACCTACTACCGCGTATGGCAGGAGGCTCGGCTCCTGGCGCTTCCTCCGGCTGTCGGAGCCTCGCCGCTCGCGAGTAGGCCGTACGACCTTCGGCACTCGGCGCTGTCGACGTGGCTCAATGCGGGAGTGGATCCCACCGAGGTTGCCGAGCGCGCCGGCAACAGCGTTGAGGTCCTGCTGACCCGCTACGCGAAGTGCCTCGACGGACGGCAGGATGTCGCCAACCGGCGTATCGAGGACCTGCTCCGCGAGTACGAGTGAGACAACCTGCACCGACACTGAGGCCTCAGGCATGCCGCCTGGGGCCTCCTTCGTTTCGGCCCTACACGCGCCGATGCTTCGCTTCGTAACGGGCAAGCTGAGACGTGCGGCCTGCCCTGCGCTCTTGTGGCCTCATCTCGCTTGCTGCTGGCATGTCGGCAACGTCAATGCCGGAGCACTGGGGGCCTTGTGGAGCTGCACGTCACGCGCTGGAAGCGATACGGGCATGATCGTCTGTACGCCAACCTGCCTGATGGCACCGCGGTCGGTTGGGCCGACGTCACGTCGGGGGACATCACGGTCCTGCAGGCCGACTACCGCGACGACGTGATCACCGTGCTCACCAAGCACTTACAGAACCTCACTTGGCCTGTCTCGCCAGACAGGGCGCCGGGTGCTCAGGCGCGTCCGATGCTGCCGCCTCTGACGCTGGCCGATGACCTGGCCGTCAATACTCCCGGACAGTCCTTGCGTGGTCTGCTCGCCGAATCCGGCCCGGGGCTTATGGAGCGAGTCGTCTCACGGCTTTTGCGGCGGCCCACTGAGTGGGACTCCTGGCGAAAGGAATTGGCGGGGGAGCGTCGAGTGGGAGCCGAGCTGAACCGCTTAGGGCGCTACGGCTGGCGCGTCCTGCACTCCGCCCCCTTGGCCAACAAAGTGGATATCGATCACTTATTGATCGGGCCCGGTGGAGTGTTCAGCATCAATACGAAGTACCACCACAAGCGGGCCGTGTGGGTCGGGGACGATTCCGTGAAAGTCGATCACGGGAAACCGGCGCCCTACGCCCGCAAGAGCCGGGTGGAGGCCAAGCGGGTCGCCCGAGTGCTTGAGCGCTATTGCGACTTCCCGGTACCAGTGGAGCCGGTGCTCGTCTTCGTCGGTGTCACCGAGCTGAAGGTGGTCGCCACGCAGCTCGACGTCCGGGTGTACCAGGAGCGCCAGGTGTCGGCCCTCGGTCCGCTCTCAGGCGTTCTCCCGGCCCACCAGGTGGAGCAGGTGTACAGCGTTGCTCGTCATCGTCAGGCGTGGGCTCAGGCATGAGGTGGTGGCCGCGGTGAGGTGCCGGCAGTCCTTCTGGGTCGGCTGACGGTAGCCCCCGTGGCGTGACGGTTCCGTGCCGGGCGGGGGGCCTGGCGGCGGTGCGGGCTTGGCCTTTTCCGGGACCCCACCTGCGGCGATGCTCCAAGATCCCGTCCACGCCTCGTCCACAGACCTCGACATAGGGCCGCTCCGGGCGGCATACGCCTGCACATACGCGAAGACCCCGGCCTCAGCGTTTCCGCTGGTGACGGGGTCTTTGGGCACCTCATGCTGGGTGCCCCCGGCAGGATTCGAACCTGCGCACACGGCTCCGGAGGCCGTTGCTCTATCCCCTGAGCTACGGGGGCGTGTCAGCCGCTTGGTCGCGGTGACGGGTAGAACACTACCAGCTCCGACCGGGTGGTCATGAACGGGTTTTGGTGTCCGTGTCGATCTTCCGGTGGCGCGGCGCGTCAGCTTCGTGGGGCCACATCCCTCGCACGGGGTGGAAGTCACCAAAACCCGGACGCGATGGTCGGTCCGGACCTACTCTCGAGTTGTGTCAGGCGCATCGGGCCGGGTGCTTGTGGTGGACGACAACAAGGTCATCCGGCAGCTGATCAGGGTCAACCTCGAGCTGGAGGGTCTCGAGGTCGTGACCGCGGCCGATGGTGCCGAGTGTCTGGACGTGGTGCACGAGGTGCAGCCCGATCTTGTGACCCTCGACGTCGTCATGCCCCGGCTGGACGGTCTGCGGACCGTCGCCCGGCTGCGTGCGGATCCCCGTACCCGGGACCTTCCCGTCGCCATCGTCAGCGCCTGTCCGGAGTACGAGGTCGACGCCGGCCTCGATGTCCGCATCGACGCGTTCCTCGCCAAGCCCTTCGAGCCGCACGAACTCGTGCGGGTCGTCAGGGAATTGATCGAGCGCGGGCGGGAGCAAGGACGTGAGGGCGGCGCCCTCGGTGGCGCAGTGGGGGAGCGGGACTCCGTCGTTTCCGGGGACGCCGAGGGTGATCCGACCACCGACGACACCGAGCGCACGGCGCCCGGCGGAAGCTGACCGTCGGCGGGCGCCGCCGAGGGGCACGGTCCCAGGCGGGCTCCGGCGGCAGTGGCTACGGGTGGAATGAGGCGAGCCGTCAGGGCGTGGCGGTACGGCTCGGCGCCAGGAGTCGCTCCACCGGGACCAACGCCAAGAGTCGACCCGACGGACGACCCCCGGCGTAAGCCGCCCCCGCCCCAGCCCAGCGCGCCGCCCCCCCCGCCCTCGCCCCCGACCGTCATCCCGAGCCCCTACCGTCCCCCGTCCACATCCCGGACCCCCCCGAAACCGAGTCGCCTACCCACCCCCCTCCTCCCCTACGCTTGTCCCGTGACCCCCGTCGAGCTCTCCCGTACCGTGCTGTGCGCGGTGCGTCGTGCTGTCGACGTGGGGGAGCTGAGTGTGACCGTTCCCGAGCGGGCCGTGGTCACCGTGCCGGGGCCCGGGGGGTGCGGGGACTACGCGACCAACATCGCGCTGCAGCTGGCCCGGCCCGCCGGACGGCCCCCGCGTGATGTCGCCGAGGTCCTCCGGGGCCACCTCGCCCACGCCGACGGCGTCGCCCGCGTCGAGATCACCGGGCCCGGGTTCCTCAACATCAGCGTCGCGGAGAGCGGGACGGCCGCGCTGGTCCGGAAGATCCTCGATCAGGGGTCCGCGTACGGGCACAGCGACGCCCTCGCCGGGCAGGTCATCGAACTCCGCGTCCCGTACGAGATCCGTGCCGAAGTCGTCGCCGACGCACTCGCGCGGATCGCCGCCACGCAAGGCGCGCGCGTCGAGATCGCTCACGGCCGCACCCCACATGCCCACACCGGGCACGGCCAGGCGCAGGATGTGAACCTCCGTCCCTGCCCCGCCCCCGACGACCCCACCCCCCTCGGCCCCGACGCCGCCCGCTGGGCTCTGCTCCACCCCGCCCCGCACGACCGGCCCCGGATCAGCGCCGATCACCTCGTACAGCGGGAGACCAATCCGCTGTTCCGCGTCCGGTACGCCCATGCCCGCACCCGGGCTCTGCTCCGCAACGCCGCCGATCTCGGGTTCGCCCCCGAGCCGGGTGCCGTCGGCCGGCCGAACCAGACCGTCGACCGGCAAAGCCGCCTCGCCGACGACGGGTCGTACCAAGAAGCCGTCGACCGGCACAGCCGCCTCGCCGCCGACCGGCCGAGCCAAACCGTCGACCGGCACAGCCGCCTCCCCGCCGACCGGCCGAACCAGACCGCCGACCGCCACCCCCACCCCACCGCCGCCCGGCCGAACCACCCCGCCACCCGCCACCCCCACCCCGCCCCCAACCCGCACACCCCCCTCCTAGCCGCCCTAGCCGACCACCCCCGCATCCTCACCGCCGCCGTCACCCACCGCGGGCCCGACCGGCTTGCCCGGCATCTCGTCACCGTCGCCGATGCCACCCTTGCGCTGCTGCCCGGCGTGCTGCCGTGCGGCGAGGAGAAACCCTCGGCCGCCCACCGCGCCCGGCTCGCGCTCGCCGAAGCCGCCGGGACGGTGCTGGCCGGCGGCCTGTCCCTGCTCGGCATCGACGCACCCGACCACCTCTGAGCAAAAAAGAGACCCAGACATGAGCCGTTCCGCACATCCCGCCGGGCCCCGTCACGCCGACGTCCTCCCCGAGGGCCACTACTCCGCCCCGCCCACCGACCTCAACGCGCTCGACCCCAAGGTGTGGGCCGAGACCGTCGGCCGGGGCGAGGACGGCGTACTCACCGTCGGCGGGATCGACGTGAAGACGCTCGCCGAGACCCACGGGACCCCCGCCTACATCCTCGACGAGTCCGACTTCCGGTCCCGCGCGCGTGCCTGGCGCACCGCCTTCGGGCCCGACGCCGACGTCTTCTACGCGGGCAAGGCGTTCCTGTCCCGGGCCGTCGTGCGCTGGCTGCACGAGGAGGGGCTCAATCTGGACGTGTGCTCCGGCGGGGAGCTGGCCACCGCGCTGTCCGCCGGGATGCCGGCCGACCGCATCGCCTTCCACGGCAACAACAAGTCCGGGGAAGAGATCCAGCGGGCCGTCGAGGCCGGGGTCGGGCGGATCGTGCTCGACTCCTTCCAGGAGATCGTGCGCGTGGCCCACATCGCCCAGTCCCTGGGCAGGGTCCAGCGCGTGCAGATCCGGATCACCGTCGGCGTCGAGGCGCACACCCACGAGTTCATCGCCACCGCGCACGAGGACCAGAAGTTCGGGATTCCGCTCGCCGGCGGGCAGGCCGCCGAAGCCGTGCGGCGGGCCCTTCAGCTCGACGGGCTCGAGCTGATCGGCATCCACTCGCACATCGGGTCGCAGATCTTCGACATGTCCGGGTTCGAGGTCGCCGCCCACCGCGTCGTGGGGCTGCTGAAGGACATCCGCGACGAGCACGGCGTCGAGCTGCCCGAGATCGACCTCGGGGGCGGTCTCGGGATCGCGTACACCAGCGACGACGACCCGCGTGAGCCGCACGAGATCGCCAAGGCGCTCACCGAGATCGTCACCCGTGAGTGCGAGGCCGCGCGGCTGCGGACGCCCCGGATCTCCGTGGAGCCCGGGCGCGCCATCGTCGGGCCCACCGCGTTCACGCTGTACGAGGTCGGCACCGTCAAGCCGCTCGACGGGCTGCGCACCTACGTCTCCGTCGACGGCGGCATGTCCGACAACATCCGCACCGCGCTGTACGACGCCGAGTACAGCGTCGCGCTCGTCTCCCGTGCGTCCGACGCCGAGCCGATGCTCACCCGGGTCGTCGGCAAGCACTGCGAGAGCGGTGACATCGTGGTGCGGGACGCGTTCCTGCCGGCCGACCTGGCGCCGGGCGACCTCATCGCCGTACCGGCGACCGGGGCGTACTGCCGGTCCATGGCCAGCAACTACAACCATGTGCTCCGCCCGCCGGTCGTCGCCGTGAGGGACGGCGAGGCGCGGGTGATCGTCCGGCGGGAGACGGAGGAGGACCTCCTCCGGCTCGACGTCGGGTGACGGGCGGGTGAACCACGGACGGCGGCGGAAGATCTTCCGCTTCCACCCCGTCCGTAAATGAAATAAACGTCTCACAATCCGGACCAAGGGCAGAAAATCCCGTCCGGTGAGTGAGACTGGTCCAACCGTAGACGGTATGAGGAAACGAGGTCGGATGATGCGTACGCGTCCGCTGAAGGTGGCGCTGCTGGGCTGTGGAGTGGTCGGCTCAGAGGTGGCGCGCATCATGACGACGCACGCCGACGACCTCGCCGCCCGCATCGGGGCCCCGGTGGAGCTCGCCGGGGTCGCCGTACGGCGCCCGGGCAAGGTCCGCGAGGGCATCGACCCGGCCCTCGTCACCACCGACGCCACCGCCCTCGTCAAACGCGGCGACATCGACGTGATCGTCGAGGTCATCGGCGGTATCGAGCCCGCGCGGACCCTCATCACCACCGCCTTCGAGCACGGCGCCTCCGTCGTCTCCGCCAACAAGGCCCTGCTCGCCCAGGACGGGGCCGCCCTGCACGCCGTCGCCGACGAGCACGGCCGTGACCTCTACTACGAGGCCGCCGTCGCCGGCGCCATCCCGCTGATCCGGCCGCTGCGCGAGTCCCTCGCCGGCGACAAGGTCAACCGGGTGCTCGGCATCGTCAACGGCACGACCAACTTCATCCTCGACAAGATGGACTCCACGGGCGCCGGGTATCAGGAGGCCCTCGACGAGGCCACCGCCCTCGGGTATGCCGAGGCCGACCCGACCGCCGACGTGGAGGGGTTCGACGCCGCCGCCAAGGCCGCCATCCTCGCCGGGATCGCCTTCCACACGCGCGTGCGGCTCGACGACGTCTACCGCGAGGGCATGTCCGAGGTCACCGCCGCCGACTTCGCCTCCGCCAAGGAGATGGGCTGCACCATCAAGCTGCTCGCCATCTGTGAGCGGGCCGCCGACGGGCGGTCCGTCACCGCGCGCGTGCATCCCGCGATGATCCCGCTGACCCACCCGCTCGCCTCCGTGCGCGGCGCGTACAACGCCGTGTTCGTCGAGTCCGACGCCGCCGGTCAGCTGATGTTCTACGGCCCCGGCGCGGGCGGTTCGCCCACCGCCTCGGCCGTGCTCGGCGACCTGGTCGCCGTCTGCCGCAACCGGCTCAGCGGGTCCACCGGGCCCGGAGAGTCGGCGTATGCCGCCCTGCCGGTGTCGCCCATGGGCGACGTCGTCACGCGCTACCACATCAGCCTCGACGTGGCGGACAAACCGGGCGTGCTCGCCCAGGTCGCGACCGTCTTCGCCGAGCACGGGGTGTCCATCGACACCGTGCGCCAGCAGGGCAAGGACGGCGAGGCCTCCCTCGTCGTCGTCACCCACCGCGCGTCCGACGCGGCCCTGAACGGGACCGTCGAGGCGCTGCGCAAGCTCGACACCGTGCGGGGTGTCGCCAGCATCATGCGGGTTGAAGGAGAGTAACCAGCAATGACCCACCAGTGGCGCGGAATCATCGAGGAGTACCGGGACCGGCTGCCGGTATCCGACACCACGCCGGTCGTGACGCTCCGCGAGGGCGGCACGCCGCTCGTGCCCGCGCAGGTGCTCTCCGAGCGCACGGGCTGCGAGGTCCATCTCAAGGTCGAGGGTGCGAACCCGACCGGGTCCTTCAAGGACCGCGGCATGACCATGGCCATCTCCAGGGCGAAGGAGGAGGGGGCGAAGGCGGTCATCTGCGCCTCCACGGGCAACACCTCCGCCTCGGCCGCCGCCTACGCGGTGCGTGCGGGCATGGTGTCCGCCGTGCTCGTGCCGCAGGGCAAGATCGCGCTGGGCAAGATGGGCCAGGCCCTCGTGCACGGCGCCAAGATCCTCCAGGTCGACGGCAACTTCGACGACTGCCTCACCCTGGCCCGCGCGCTGAGCGACAACTACCCGGTCGCGCTGGTCAATTCGGTCAACCCGGTGCGGATCGAGGGCCAGAAGACCGCCGCCTTCGAGATCGTGGACATGCTGGGCGACGCGCCCGACATCCACGTCCTGCCGGTCGGCAACGCGGGCAACATCACCGCGTACTGGAAGGGCTACAAGGAGTACGCCGCCGACGGCATCGCCTCCCGTACGCCCCGTATGTGGGGCTTCCAGGCCGCCGGCAGCGCGCCGATCGTGCGCGGCGAGGTCGTCAAGGACCCGTCGACCATCGCCACCGCCATCCGCATCGGCAACCCCGCCTCCTGGCAGTACGCCCTCGCGGCGCGGGACGAATCGGGCGGCGCCATCGATGAGGTGACGGACCGTGAGATCCTGCGCGCCTACCGGCTGTTGGCCTCGCAGGAGGGTGTGTTCGTGGAGCCGGCCTCGGCCGCCTCGGTCGCCGGTCTGCTGAAGGCCGCCGAACAGGGCAAGGTCGACCCGGGCCAGAGGATCGTGTGCACCGTCACCGGCAACGGCCTGAAGGACCCCGACTGGGCCGTCGCCGGCGCTCCGCAGCCGGTCACCGTCCCGGTCGACGCCGCCACCGCCGCCGAGCGCCTCGGTCTCGCGTAAGAGCGCCTCGGCTCGCGCAAGAGACACGGCAAACGCCCGGACCTCAGCCAGGTCCGGGCGCAGACGGGCGACGACCTGGGGAGTTCCCCAGGGGCGGGGCACAGGGGGCTCGCGACACGCATCGTGCGCCTCCTGTGCGCCCTATGTCGCCACAGAACCTTCCTTCGATAGGCTGTACTGAACCCGCCCGCATATGCCCCCCACCGCATGTGCCGCAGTGCCGCGCGCCTCGTGCGGCGGCCAGGGTTCTCGTCGCCCATCGAGAGTCATTCGACCATCACGCAGCTCAAGGAGAGTCAACGAGCGATGGCCGGTCCAGCGTTCCGCGCCGCCGCCGTCCGGGTGCGCGTCCCCGCCACCAGCGCCAACCTCGGCCCGGGCTTCGACGCCCTCGGCCTCGCGTTGGGGCTCTACGACGACGTCGTCGTCCGGGTGGCCGACTCCGGGCTGCACATCGACATCGCCGGGGAGGGCAGCGAGACCCTGCCGCGCGACGAGAGCCATCTCCTCGTCCGCTCCCTGCGCACCGCCTTCGACGCCCTCGGCGGTCAGCCCCGCGGCCTGGAGATCGTCTGCGCCAACCGCATCCCGCACGGCCGCGGCCTCGGCTCGTCCTCCGCCGCGATCTGCGCCGGCATCGTCGCCGCCCGCGCGGTGACCATAGGGGGCGAGTCCCGGCTCGACGACGCCGCGCTGCTGGAGCTGGCCACCGAGATCGAGGGCCATCCGGACAATGTGGCGCCCTGTCTGTTCGGCGGATTCACCATCGCCTGGATGGAGTCCGGCGCGGCCCGCTCGATCCGGCTCGAGCCGGCCGATTCCATCGTTCCGGTGGTTTTCGTGCCCGGAAAGCCGGTACTGACCGAGACCGCCCGCGGACTGCTCCCGCGCACCGTTCCGCACGTCGACGCCGCCGCCAACGCCGGCCGCGCCGCCCTGCTCGTCGAGGCCCTCACCCGCCGCCCCGAACTGCTGCTGCCGGCCACCGAGGACCGTCTGCACCAGGAGTACCGCGCCCCCGCCATGCCGGAGAGCGCGGCGCTGGTGGAGCGGCTGCGCGCGGACGGCGTCCCGGCGGTCATCTCCGGCGCCGGACCCACGGTCATGGCGCTCGCCGACGCGGCCGACGCCGACAAGGTCGAAGCGCTGGCGGGCCCCGAGTGGGCGGCCAACCGGCTGAGCCTGGACCTGGAGGGTGCGAGCGTGCTGCCGCTCGCAACGTGACACCCGCTTGCCGGATTAGGAGAGGGGGAATGTTTGTTGGATCCGGTAGTGTTAATCTCAAGTCTGCACCCGACCTCACCATGGCGAGGTGCCTCGTGTCCCCGTTCGGGACAGACATTCTTCCGGGAGCTCCCCACGCCGCACTGTGTTTCGTACGTCGTATCTGGGCAGTACGGCGTATGCGGGCATTGAGCGGGTCGATGGGCACGCTCCGGAATCGGTGCGACCACGCCACGTGACACCGGGTGCCACGGCTCGAGGTAGCGCCATCACCAGAAATCTCTTCCGCCGCTTAGGCGGACCACCGCCCCGGCTCCGTCCACACAGCAAGGACCGGAGTCGGACAGCACAACCGGTCGCCGAGCCAGACAGGCCGACGTCCGCTCCAGGGAAGGACCCTTCGTGAGCGACACCACCGATCTGATGGGCGCACGTGTCGAGGAGACCGCTGCCGCGCCCGCCACGGACGCCTCCGCGCCTGCCTCCGGTGCCGGCTCCCGGCGGCGCCGCGGTACCGGCCTCGAGGGCATGGTGCTGGCCGAGCTGCAGCAGGTCGCCTCGGGCCTCGGCATCAGGGGCACCGCGCGGATGCGCAAGAGCCAGCTGATCGAGGTCATCAAGGAGGCGCAGGCCTCCGGCAGCGCTCCCAAGGCCGCCGAGCCCGCCGCCGAGAGCAAGCCGAAGCGCCGCGCCACCTCCAAGGCCCGCACCGGCGAGGCCGCCGCGGACGGCGAGAAGAAGGCGGAGAAGGCCGCGCAGGCCCCCGCCGACAAGGCCGTGGCCCAGCAGCAGATCGAGATCCCCGGCCAGCCGTCCCCCAAGCTCTCCGCTCCGGCCGAGCAGGGCGGCGCCCCCGCCGACGACGCCCCGGGCGAGCGTCGCCGTCGCCGCGCCACCGCCGACGCCGGCAGCCCCGAGACGGTCTCCTCCGAGGCCAAGAGCGAGCCCAAGGCCGACACGTCCGCGCAGCAGCCGCAGGGCGACGCCAAGGGTGACGCCGGCGAGGGCGGCGAGGGCCGCCGCCGCGACCGCCGTGAGCGCGGCCGTGACCGCGACCGCGACGGGGGCCGCGACGGCGGCCGTGACCGTGACGGCGGCCGTGACCGTGACGGCGGCCGTGACCGCCGCAAGGGCGACGACCAGCAGGGCGGCCAGCGCGGTCAGCAGCAGGGCCAGCAGCAGGGCGGCGGCCGCCAGGACCGGCAGGACCGGCAGGACCGCCAGGACCGCAACAACGGCCCGCAGGACGACGACGACTTCGAGGGCGGCCGCCGTGGCCGTCGCGGCCGCTACCGCGACCGCCGTGGCCGCCGTGGCCGCGACGACATGGCCCCCGAGCCGCAGCTCAACGAGGACGACGTCCTGATCCCGGTCGCGGGCATCCTGGACATCCTCGACAACTACGCCTTCATCCGGACCTCCGGCTACCTGCCGGGCCCGAACGACGTGTACGTCTCCCTGGCCCAGGTCCGCAAGAACGGCCTGCGCAAGGGCGACCACATCACCGGCGCGGTCCGTCAGCCGAAGGAGGGCGAGCGCCGCGAGAAGTTCAACGCGCTGGTCCGCCTCGACTCCGTCAACGGCATGGCGCCCGAACACGGCCGTGGCCGCCCGGAGTTCAACAAGCTGACGCCGCTCTACCCGCAGGACCGCCTCCGCCTGGAGACGGACCCGGGCGTGCTCACCACCCGCATCATCGACCTGGTCTCGCCGATCGGTAAGGGCCAGCGCGGTCTGATCGTGGCCCCGCCGAAGACCGGCAAGACCATGATCATGCAGGCGATCGCCAACGCGATCACGCACAACAACCCCGAGTGCCACCTGATGGTCGTCCTGGTCGACGAGCGTCCGGAAGAGGTCACCGACATGCAGCGGTCGGTGAAGGGCGAGGTCATCTCCTCGACCTTCGACCGCCCGGCCGAGGACCACACCACGGTCGCCGAGCTGGCCATCGAGCGCGCCAAGCGTCTCGTCGAGCTGGGTCACGACGTGGTCGTGCTGCTGGACTCCATCACGCGTCTGGGCCGTGCCTACAACCTGGCCGCGCCCGCCTCCGGCCGCATCCTGTCCGGTGGTGTCGACTCCACGGCCCTGTACCCGCCGAAGCGCTTCTTCGGTGCGGCCCGCAACATCGAGGACGGCGGCTCGCTGACCATCCTCGCCACCGCCCTGGTGGACACCGGGTCCCGCATGGACGAGGTCATCTTCGAGGAGTTCAAGGGCACCGGCAACGCCGAGCTCAAGCTCGACCGCAAGCTCGCCGACAAGCGCATCTTCCCGGCGGTGGACGTCGACGCGTCCGGCACCCGTAAGGAAGAGATCCTGCTCGCCCCCGACGAGCTCGCCATCGTCTGGAAGCTGCGCCGGGTGCTGCACGCCCTCGACCAGCAGCAGGCGGTCGAACTGCTCCTCGACAAGATGAAGCAGACGAAGTCGAACGCCGAGTTCCTGATGCAGATCCAGAAGACGACGCCGACGCCGGGCAACGGCGACTAGTCGCTCCGCTGGGTGAGCCGGCGCGCTGAGGCCGTCGGCCGGCTGCGGCTCGTCCGTGGCGTGCCGCGCGGTTCCCCGCGCCCCTTCGGGTGTGAAGGGCCGTCCCTCGTCGTGAGGGGCGGCCCTTCGTCGTGAGGGGCGGCCTCTCGTCGTGAGGGGTGGCCCTTCGTTCTTGCCTGCGATCTGTGCCACAGCGGCGTCTTGGTGACCGAGTGGTGTCCGTCGGGGAAACATGCAGGTGAGCCTCGTACGGCCCGCTCTTCTGGTGACGGAAAGTGACACTTCTTGTCCGGTTCGGTCACGGGGGGTTGTGCAACCCTTTCCCGAGTTTCCCCGTCTGACCATTCGGGGCGACCATGGATCCCAGACGAGCTGAGGAGCACATGACCGCCGAGAGCACGCCGGGACCCGGCATACCCGGGGCCCCCGGAGACAGCAGCGGCCCGGGCCGTCGAGCCAAGGGCCGCAGGCGCAAGCCCCGCGCCAGGCGCAGAGGCGTCCTGATCGCGGCCTGGACCGCCGCGGGCATCGTCGTGCTGGGCGGTACGGGGCTCGGGTACGTCTACTTCAAGCTCAACGGCAACCTCAAGAGCATCGACATCAACCAGATGCTCGGCACGGACCGGCCCCAGAAGGTCGACAACGGTTCGCAGAACATCCTCGTCCTGGGCTCCGACACCCGCTCCGGCAGCAACAAGAAGCTCGGCGGCGGCGCGGACGACGGAAGCGCCCGGTCCGACACGGCGATGATCATCCACGTGTACAAGGGCCACAAGAAGGCCAGTGTGGTCTCCATCCCGCGCGACACCCTCATCGACCGCCCCGCCTGCACCGACACCCACGGCACCACCCACCAGGCAGCGCACGGCGTGATGTTCAACTCCGCCTACTCCACCGGCGGCGCGCCCTGCGCCGTCAAGACGGTCGAGTCGCTCACCGGTGTCCGGATGGACCACTACCTGGAGGTCGACTTCGCCGGCTTCCAGAAGCTCATCGACGAGCTCGGCGGCGTCCAGATCACCACGACCAAGGACATCACCGACCACGAGAGCCATCTGAACCTCAAGGCCGGCACGCACCGCCTCGACGGCCGGCAGGCGCTCGGCCTGGTCCGCACCCGGCACGGCGTCGGCGACGGCTCCGACCTCGGCCGTATCCAGCTCCAGCAGGCGTTCATCAAGGCCCTGGTCAAGCAGGTCAAGGACATCGGCGTCTTCACCAGCCCCAAGAAGCTCTACGACCTCGCCGACACCTCCACCAAGGCCGTCACCGCCGACTCCGGCCTCGGCTCGGTGAACTCGCTGATGTCCTTCGCGGGCGGCCTGAAGGGCATCAGCCCCGCGCACATGACGATGGTCACGATGCCGGTCCGGTACGACCCGTCCAACGGCAACCGCGTCCTGGTCGAGAAGACGAAGGCCCAGCTGGTGTGGAACGCCCTGAAGAACGACCGCCCGATCCCGACGTCGGCCGCGCAGGGGACGGCCACAGGCGAAGCCAACGGCGTGGTGTCCGGCTGAAGCGACCTGAAGCGGCCTGAAGCGACCCACCCCACCCCGCACCGGCCCGCGGCGGTCCCAGGCACCCCGTAGGCGCACCCGGAATAGAACAACCGCACCCCCGGTTTGGGAAGGTGGCACCAGTCCTGGCAGACTGGTACGTCGGCCCCGGTTCACGCCCCCGCACCCCGCGGCAGGCGACCCGGCGCCCTCCCGAAACCTAGGAGACACCTTGAAGCGCGACATCCACCCCGCGTACGTCGAGACGCAGGTCAGCTGCACCTGCGGCGCGTCGTTCACCACCCGCAGCACCATCGACTCGGGCACCATCCGGGCCGAGGTCTGCTCCGAGTGCCACCCGTTCTACACGGGCAAGCAGAAGATCCTCGACACCGGTGGCCGTGTGGCCCGCTTCGAGGCCCGCTTCGGCAAGGCCGCCGGCTCCAAGAAGTAGCGAGCCCCATTTCGCCGGTCCACGGCCGCACGCCCGCGTGGTGTGCGCGCCGGGACCGGCGTTTTTGGTCGCCCGCCTTCCCCCTTTTTCACGCAGTAGCAGGAGCCCAAGATGTTCGAGGCCGTCGAGGAACTCGTCAGCGAGCACGCCGCCCTGGAGACACAGCTCGCCGACCCGTCGGTCCACTCCGACCAGGCCAACGCGCGCAAGCTGAACAAGCGCTACGCCGAGCTCACCCCGATCGTCGCCACGTACCGCTCCTGGAAGCAGACCGGCGACGACATCGCCACCGCACGCGAGCTGGCCGCCGAGGACCCCGACTTCGCAGCCGAGGTCAAGGAGCTGGACAAGCAGCGCGAGGAGCTGACGGAGAAGCTGCGCCTCCTCCTCGTCCCGCGCGACCCCAGCGACGACAAGGACGTGATCCTCGAGGTCAAGGCCGGCGCCGGCGGCGACGAGTCCGCCCTCTTCGCGGGCGACCTGCTGCGCATGTACCTGCGCTACGCCGAGCGGGTCGGCTGGAAGACCGAGATCATCGACGCCACCGAGTCCGAGCTCGGCGGGTACAAGGACGTCCAGGTCGCCATCAAGACCCGCGGCCAGACCGAGCCCGGCCAGGGCGTGTGGGCCCGCCTGAAGTACGAGGGCGGCGTGCACCGCGTCCAGCGCGTCCCCGCCACCGAGTCCCAGGGCCGTATCCAC
Organism: Streptomyces sp. NPDC097129; assembly: GCF_055668065.1. Taxonomy (NCBI): domain Bacteria; kingdom Bacillati; phylum Actinomycetota; class Actinomycetes; order Kitasatosporales; family Streptomycetaceae; genus Streptomyces; species Streptomyces sp. NPDC097129. The sequence continues at coordinate 403,806 of NZ_JBVOQE010000004.1, forward strand.
ACCTCAGCGGCCGGCGTGCTCGTCACGCCCGAGGCCGAGGAGGTGGAGGTCGAGATCAACCCGAACGACCTGCGCATCGACGTCTACCGCTCCTCCGGCCCCGGCGGCCAGTCCGTGAACACCACCGACTCGGCCGTGCGCATCACGCACCTGCCGACCGGTGTCGTCGCCTCCTGCCAGAACGAGAAGAGCCAGCTGCAGAACAAGGAGCAGGCGATGCGTATCCTGCGCTCCAGGCTGCTCGCGGCGGCGCAGGAGGAAGCGGAGCGGGAGGCCGCCGACGCCCGGCGCAGCCAGGTCCGCACCGTCGACCGCTCCGAGAAGATCCGCACCTACAACTTCCCGGAGAACCGCATCTCCGACCACCGCGTCGGCTTCAAGGCGTACAACCTGGACCAGGTCCTGGACGGCGACCTCGACGCGGTGATCCAGGCCTGCGTCGACGCGGACTCGGCCGCGAAGCTCGCAGCCGCGTAAGCCACTACGAGTACCTCCGGAGGACTTGCGTGAACCTGCTGCTCGCAGAGGTGGCCCAGGCCACCCAGCGGCTCGCCGACGCGGGCGTGCCCTCGCCGCGCACCGACGCGGAGGAGCTCGCCGCGTTCGTGCACGGCGTCAAGCGCGGCGAGCTGCACTCCGTGAAGGACTCCGACTTCGACGCCCGGTACTGGGAGGTCATCGCCCGCCGTGAGCAGCGCGAGCCGCTGCAGCACATCACCGGCCGGGCCTACTTCCGCTATCTGGAGCTTCAGGTCGGCCCCGGCGTCTTCGTGCCGCGCCCCGAGACCGAGTCCGTGGTCGGCTGGGCCATAGACGCCGTGCGGGCCATGGACGTCGTCGAGCCGTGCATCGTCGACCTGTGCACCGGCTCCGGCGCCATCGCGCTGGCCCTCGCCCAGGAGGTGCCGCGCTCGCGCGTGTACGCCGTCGAGCTGTCCGACGAGGCCCTGCACTGGACGCGCAAGAACATGGAGGGCTCCCGGGTCGAGCTGCGCCAGGGCGACGCCCTGACCGCCTTCCCGGACCTCGACGGCCAGGTCGACCTGGTCATCTCCAACCCGCCGTACATCCCGCTCACCGAGTGGGAGTACGTCGCCCCCGAGGCCCGCGACTACGACCCGCAGCTCGCCCTCTTCTCCGGCGAGGACGGCCTGGACCTGATCCGAGGCCTCGAACGCACCGCGCACCGTCTGCTGCGCCCCGGCGGCGTGGTGGTCGTCGAGCACGCCGACACGCAGGGCGGCCAGGTGCCGTGGATCTTCACCGAGGAGAAGGGCTGGGCCGACGCGGCCGACCACCCCGACCTCAACAACCGTCCCCGCTTCGCGACCGCCCGCAAGGCGCTGCCGTGAGCACCACCCAGTCTTCGACCCCGCAGTACGTGTACGAGGAGGCCCGCTAGTTATGGCTCGGCGATACGACACCAACGACGCGACCGACCGTGTGACGGGTCTGCGCGAGGCCGCCTCCGCCGTCCGCCGCGGCGAACTCGTGGTGCTGCCCACGGACACGGTGTACGGCATCGGCGCCGACGCGTTCTCCCAGGAGGCCGTCGGAGACCTGCTCCAGGCCAAGGGCCGCGGGCGCAACATGCCCAGCCCCGTCCTCATCGGGTCACCGAACACGCTGCACGGGCTGGTCACGGACTTCTCCGAGCAGGCCTGGGAACTGGTCGACGCGTTCTGGCCGGGCGCGCTCACCCTCGTCGCCAGGCACCAGCCGTCCCTGCAGTGGGACCTGGGGGAGACCCGCGGCACGGTGGCCGTCCGGATGCCGCTGCACCCGGTCGCCATCGAGCTGCTCACGGAGTTCGGCCCGATGGCCGTCTCCTCCGCCAACCTCACCGGGCACCCGGCGCCGGAGACCTGTGACGCCGCCCAGCAGATGCTCGGCGACTCCGTCTCCGTGTACCTGGACGGCGGGCCCACCCCCGGCAACATCCCGTCCTCCATCGTGGACGTCACCCGCGAGGTGCCCGTCCTCCTGCGCGAAGGCGCCCTCTCCCCGGAGGAGCTGCGCAAGGTCGTACCCGACCTCGAGGTGGCGAATTGACGGCCCCTGACGCGGGGCGTGGCATAGCCGGCGGGGGCTTCAACGCGGAGGAGACCACGACTTTCGGCTTCCCCCGCGACACCTTCCGCATCCTCCACGTCAGCACCGGCAACGTGTGCCGCTCGCCGATCACCGAGCGGCTGACCCGGCATTTCGTCTCCGAGCGGCTCGGCGTCCTCGGCGGCCCGATCATCGCGGAGAGCGCGGGCACGTGGGGCCACGAGGGGGCGCCCATGGAGTCCCACGCCGAGACGGTGCTGGCCGACTACGGGGCGGACGCGTCCGGTTTCATGGGCCGCGAGCTGCACGACGAGCACGTGATCCGGGCCGACCTGGTCCTCACGGCGACCCGGGACCACCGCGCCCAGGTGATCTCGATGGGTCACTCGGCGGGGCTGCGCACGTTCACGCTGAAGGAGTTCACGCGGCTGGTCCGGGCGATAGACCCCGCGACGCTGCCTCCGCTGGAGGACGGCGTGGTCAACCGCGCGCGGGCGCTGGTGCGGGCCGCGGCGGCTCTACGCGGGTGGCTCCAGGCGCCGACGGCGGAGGCGGACGAGGTGTACGACCCGTACGGGGCGCCGCTGGGCTTTTTTCGCAGCGTCGGCGACGAGATCAGCGAGGCGCTGGACCCGGTGGTGACGGCCCTGACGGGCGTGCCGGCGCGGATGCAGTGACCGGCGGGGGTTGCATCGGTGCCGACGGGACGGCAACCCCCTGAGGGACGCGGGGTACTGCGCGACCAGCCCACCACGCAGCCGCAGATGGACGACGGCCCAGGCGCCGCCCGCATCCGCAGCCGCACGACGCTGCTCGGCCGGCGGCAGGGCAGCCGACCCAGGGGCGCGGGGAACTGCGCGACCAGCCAACGCGTACCCGCAGACGAACGACGGCCCAGGCGCCGCAGGCACCCGCTCGGCCGCACGCACCGCGCAAACGCAGGCGCCGCAGGCTTACCTTGGACGTACGTCACCGTCGACGCCTTGCCCGGAGCCCACCATGACGGTCACCCACGCCACCGAAGCCGACGCAGGCATCCTGCGGCAGCACGACCCCGAGCTGGCCGACATCCTGCTCGGAGAGCGCACCCGGCAGTCGACGTCCCTCCAGCTGATCGCCGCCGAGAACTTCACCTCGCCCGCCGTGCTGGAAGCCCTCGGCTCCGTCCTCGCCAACAAGTACGCCGAGGGCTACCCCGGCGCCCGCCACCACGGCGGCTGCGAGATGGTCGACGTCGCCGAGCGCATCGCCATCGACCGCGCGAAGAGCCTCTTCGGCGCCGACCACGCCAACGTGCAGTCGCACTCCGGCTCCTCCGCCGTCCTCGCCGCCTACGCCGCCCTGCTGCGCCCCGGCGACAAGGTCCTCGCGCTCGGCCTGCCCTACGGCGGTCACCTCACGCACGGCTCCCCGGCGAACTTCTCCGGCCGCTGGTTCGACTTCGTCCCCTACGGCGTCGACGCCGAGACCGGCCTCATCGACCACGAACAGGTCCGCACCCTCGCCCGCACCCACCGTCCGAAGGCGATCGTGTGCGGCTCGATCGCCTACCCCCGCCACCCCGACTACGCCTTCTTCCGCGAGGTCGCCGACGACGTGGGCGCGTATCTCATCGCCGATGCCGCCCACCCCATGGGCCTGGTCGCGGGAGGCGCGGCGCCCAGCCCGGTGCCGTACGCGGACATCGTGTGCGCCACCACGCACAAGGTGCTGCGCGGGCCGCGCGGCGGGATGATCCTGTGCGGCGAGGAGCTGGCCGAACGCGTCGACCGCGCCGTGTTCCCCTTCACGCAGGGCGGCGCCCAGATGCACACCATCGCCGCCAAGGCCGTCGCGTTCGGCGAGGCGGCGACGCCGGCGTTTGCCGCGTACGCCCATCAGGTGGTCGCCAACGCCCGTGTCCTCGCCGGTCACCTGGCCGCCGAGGGGCTGGTCGTCACCACGGGCGGCACCGACACCCATCTGATCACCGCCGACCCGGCGCCCCTCGGTGTGGACGGCCGCACCGCCCGTGGCCGGCTCGCCGCGGCCGGGATCGTCATGGACTGCTGTGCGCTTCCCCACGCCGACGACCGGGGCCTGCGCCTGGGCACGGCGGCCGTGACGACGCAGGGCATGGGGGAGGCCGAGATGGTCCGCGTCGCCGCCCTGATCGCGGCGGCCCTGCGCGACGGGCCCGAGGTCAAGCGGGTCCGGGACGACGTGCGCGAACTCGCCGAGGCGTTCCCGCCGTATCCGGTGTGACGCATCCGACGTGCAGCCGTATCGCGTCGGAAGGTGGGTAGACGCACCCGCGTACCCGGCCCGGAACCGGCCGCACAGCCGCGCGTGCAACCATCCTGGCTACCCGGAAGTCCACAACCATATGCGCACCTCGCTAGGGTGTGGGGCTGAGATGGCCAGCGAGACCTGTGGGGAAGCCTGTGCGTGAATACCTGCTGACGCTCTGCATCACGGCCGCGGTGACGTATCTGCTGACAGGGCCGGTACGGAAGTTCGCCATCGTGGCCGGTGCGATGCCGGAGATCCGGGCACGCGACGTGCACCGCGAACCCACTCCGCGGCTCGGCGGTATCGCGATGTTCTTCGGCCTGTGCGCGGGCCTGCTGGTCGCCGACCACCTCACCAACCTCAACGAGGTCTTCGAGAAGTCCAACGAACCCCGTGCCCTGCTGTCGGGCGCGGCGCTGATCTGGCTGATCGGTGTCCTGGACGACAAGTTCGAGATCGACGCCCTGATCAAGCTGGGCGGCCAGATGATCGCCGCCGGTGTGATGGTGGTGCAGGGTCTGACGATCCTGTGGCTGCCGGTCCCCGGCGTCGGCACGGTCGCGCTCACCCAGTGGCAGGGCACGCTGCTGACCGTCGCCCTCGTCGTGATCACCATCAACGCGGTGAACTTCGTCGACGGCCTGGACGGTCTCGCGGCCGGCATGGTGTGCATCGCGGCGGCCGCGTTCTTCATGTACGCCTACCGCGTCTGGTACTCGTACGGCATCGAGGCGGCCGCCCCGGCGACGCTGTTCGCGGCCGTGCTGATGGGCATGTGCCTGGGCTTCCTGCCGCACAACATGCACCCGGCGCGGATCTTCATGGGCGACTCCGGTTCCATGCTGATCGGGCTCGTCCTGGCCGCCGGCGCGATCTCGGTGACCGGGCAGGTCGACCCGGACGTGATGAACCTGTTCGCCGGTTCCGAGCGCAACACCGTCCACCAGATGGTGCCGGTCTACATTCCGCTGCTGCTGCCGCTCAGCATCATCGCGATCCCCGCCGCCGACCTGATCCTGGCGATCGTGCGCCGCACCTGGCGCGGCCAGTCGCCGTTCGCGGCGGACCGCGGGCATCTGCACCACCGGCTGCTGGAGATCGGCCACTCGCACAGCCGGGCCGTGCTGATCATGTACTTCTGGTCGGCGCTGATCGCGTTCGGCGCGCTGGGCTACTCGGTCAACTCGGCTTCGATGTGGATCGTGTTGGGCGTGGTCGCCCTCAGCGCGATCGGTCTGGTGCTGCTTCTGCTGCCGCGGTTCACGCCGCGTGCCCCGGTCTGGGCGGAGCGGTTCGTGCCGCCGCGCTACCGGCGGCGCAGGCGCCGGGTCATCGCCGAGCCCGCGGCCCGTCTCGGGCACCCGGCCGACGGGGACGAGCCGGAACACACCCCGCTCGCCGCCGGCACCCCGGGCGTCTCGGGGGTCAACGGGGCGACGGCCGTCGGCCCCCGTTCGCGCCTGCACGACCGGCGGAAGGCCGGTACCTCGCGCTGACCCCCGGCGCTGACGCCAAGGTAAGAATCTGACTAGAGCATTGCCAAGTCGTGGGGGAGCATTCCGGCGCAATACCAGACAAAGGGGCGCCAGAATTGCACATACGCGCGCTCTCACTCTCATGTGTGACAGCAAGCACACCCAACAGGTAAAGACTGCATCAAATAGTTTGTGATACGGTTCACGAGAACCCCGGATAGCGCCGAAGGACCCTAGTGAGAGGGTCCCTCGGCACGAGGTCTTCACCCCTCGGCCCGGGACTACGCTCGTCCATGACGACACCCCTTGCCCCCTGTGAAAAGCGGAGTTGCCGCCATGCCGTCCAACGACGTCCGGATCCTGGCCCAGGCTGCCGTGCCCACGGCCGCCGTCGGCGCTGTCGCCGCCGTCGTGAGCGGTGTGGTCGCCGGCGGCAAGGGTGCGATCGGAGCCGTTGTCGCGACGCTGGTGGCGATGCTGTTCATGGGCATCGGGCTCTACGTCCTGCAGCGCACCGCCAAATCGCTTCCGCACCTTTTCCAGGCGATGGGCCTGATGCTCTACGCGGCTCAGATCCTGTTGCTGTTCGTTTTCGTCGCGGTCTTCAAGAACACGACGCTGTTCAACCCCAAGGCCTTCGCGCTGACGCTCGTCGCGGCCACGCTCGCGTGGATCGCCGCACAGACGCGCGCGCACATGAAGACCAAGATGCTGTACGTCGAGCCCGACAACTCCGAGAAGACGAGGCACTCGTCGTGAGGGGTAGGGCCGGGATAAAGACGCTTGAGAGATCCTGCTATCGTCCGGTGCCAACTGCGGCATCGCGGGCGCGGGCATCTGAGCTGACGCCTGCTCATTCGCGAGGCGAGATGCCCCCAAGCCGCCCCCACATCCGTAACACCAGTCCCGTGCCGAACCGCGGCCGCACGCCGCGCCGACACAACGAGGTTGCCGTACCTATGCGCCACGCTGAAGGAGCCCGCGGTGAGTGCTGACCCGATGCAGACGCTCGCTTTCGACTCGAGCTGCCACCTGTTTGACGGGTGTGGTTTCGAAACCGTCGCTCCGGGCCTGCACTCGTTCCTCTTCAAGCCACTCTGGGGCGACACCGACGGCATCTACTTCAACAAGCCGATGCTGCTCGCCCTGCTGGGCTCCATCATCGTGGTGGGCTTCTTCTGGGCCGCGTTCTCCAAGCCCAAGGTCGTCCCGGGCAAGCTGCAGATGGTCGCCGAGGCCGGTTACGACTTCATCCGCCGCGGTGTCGTCTACGAGACCATCGGCAAGAAGGAAGGCGAGAAGTACGTCCCGCTCGTCGTCTCGCTGTTCTTCTTCGTCTGGATGATGAACCTCTGGTCGGTCATCCCGGTCGCCCAGTTCCCGGTGACGTCGATCATCGCCTACCCGGCGGTCCTGGCCGGGATCGTCTACCTGGTGTGGGTTCCGCTCACTTTCAAGCGGCACGGCTTCGTCGGCGCCTGGAAGAACATCACCGGCTACGACAAGTCGCTCGGCGCCGTGCTCCCGCTGGCCATGACGATCGAGTTCTTCTCGAACCTGATCGTCCGCCCGTTCACGCACGCCGTCCGGCTCTTCGCGAACATGTTCGCCGGCCACACGCTGCTCGTGCTCTTCACGGTGGCGAGCTGGTACATGCTGAACGGCATCGGCATCGCCTACTCCGGTGTCTCGTTCATCATGACGATCGTGATGACCGCCTTCGAGCTGTTCATCCAGGCCGTCCAGGCGTACGTCTTCGTGCTGCTGACCTGCTCCTACATCCAGGGCGCGCTCGCCAAGCACCACTGAGCTGCCCCGCCCCGCACCCCCTGGTCGTCCGGTGGCCAACCCCCACCGGTCCGTAAAGAAAAGGAAGAACTGGCATGTCCCAGACCCTTGCCGCTGTCACTGGCTCGCTCAGCTCCGTCGGTTACGGCCTGGCCGCCATCGGCCCCGGCGTCGGCGTCGGCATCATCTTCGGCAACGGTACGCAGGCCCTCGCCCGCCAGCCCGAGGCGGCCGGTCTGATCCGCGCCAACCAGATCCTCGGTTTCGCCTTCTGTGAGGCGCTGGCCCTCATCGGCCTCGTCATGCCGTTCGTCTACAAGTAAGACGAACGACAGACAGCCCTAATCGACGAAAGGCACTGAGATGACCCACTCATGGGTTCAGTTTGCGGCGGAGCAGGAGAACCCCCTGGTCCCGCCGTGGCCGGAGCTCGTCATCGGCCTGATCGCCTTCGTCATCGTCTTCGGCTTCCTCGCCAAGAAGGCCCTCCCGAACATCAACAAGGTTCTGGAAGAGCGTCGCGAGGCCATCGAGGGCGGTATCGAGAAGGCCGAGGCCGCGCAGACCGAGGCTCAGAGCGTCCTCGAGCAGTACAAGGCCCAGCTCGCCGAGGCCCGGCACGAGGCCGCGCGCCTGCGCCAGGAGGCGCAGGAGCAGGGTGCCACGCTCATCGCCGAGATGCGCGCCGAGGGCCAGCGGCAGCGTGAGGAGATCATCGCTGCCGGCCACGCGCAGATCGAGGCCGACCGCAAGGCCGCCGCGTCCGCGCTCCGGCAGGACGTCGGCAAGCTCGCCACGGACCTGGCCGGCAAGCTCGTCGGCGAGTCCCTGGAGGACCACGCCCGGCAGAGCCGCGTGATCGACCGCTTCCTCGACGAGCTTGAGGAGAAGGCCGAGGCGACTCGATGACCGCGCACGGAGCGAGCCGCGAGGCCCTGGCCGCCGCACGCGAGCGTCTGGACGCCCTGACGGACAACACGGCTGTGGACGCGGCGAAGCTCGCCGACGAGCTGGCCGCCGTCACCGCGCTGCTCCACCGCGAGGTGTCGCTGCGCCGGGTCCTCACCGACCCGGCGCAGGCCGGTGAAGCCAAGGCCGGGCTGGTCCAGCGCCTGCTCGGCGCCCAGGTCAGCGGCGAGACCGCCGACCTGGTGGCCGGCCTGGTCCGCTCCCGCTGGTCGCAGTCCCGCGACCTGGTGGACGTGCTCGAGGAGCTGGCGGACCTCGCCGACCTCACGGCCGCCCAGCGGGCGGGCACGCTCGACGACGTCGAGGACGAGCTGTTCCGGTTCGGCCGGATCGTCTCCTCCAGCACCGAGCTGCGCGCCGCGCTGACCAACCGCAGGGCCGGCGCCCCGGCCAAGAGCGAGCTGCTGCGCAGCCTGCTCGGCGGCCGCGCCAAGCCGACCACCGAGCGTCTGGTCACGCGCCTTGTGACCGCGCCGCGGGGACGTAGCCTGGAATCGGGACTCGAGTCCCTGTCCAAGCTCGCCGCCGACCGCCGGGACCGCACGGTCGCCGTCGTCACCTCGGCGGTGCCGCTGAGCGACGGGCAGAAGCAGCGCCTCGGCGCCGCGCTGACCAAGCTCTACGGCCGTCGCATGCACCTCAACCTCGACGTGGACCCCGAGGTCCTCGGCGGGATCCGGGTGCAGGTCGGTGACGAGGTCATCAACGGCTCGCTCGCGGACCGGCTGGAAGAAGCCGCCCGCCGCATGGCGAGCTGACCGGCGCTCGGCACACACAAAGACAGCAGTACGTACTTACGGCCCTGGTTGGGCCGTGCAGAGGATTCACCTCCTGTTGGGGGGAGTCCCCATCCCCCCAAAGTGAAACTTCGGGCCCAACAAGGAGAGCAGGGAACCCAGATGGCGGAGCTCACGATCCGGCCGGAGGAGATCCGGGACGCACTGGAGACCTTCGTCCAGTCGTACAAGCCGGACGCGGCCTCGCGCGAGGAAGTCGGTACGGTCACCGTCGCCGGCGACGGCATCGCCAAGATCGAGGGCCTGCCCTCGGCCATGGCGAACGAACTGCTGAAGTTCGAGGACGGATCCCTCGGTCTCGCGCTGAACCTGGAAGAGCGCGAGATCGGTGCCGTCGTCCTCGGCGAGTTCAGCGGCATCGAGGAGGGTCAGCCGGTCACCCGTACCGGTGAGGTCCTCTCCGTGGCGGTCGGCGAGGGCTACCTCGGCCGTGTCGTCGACCCGCTCGGCAACCCGATCGACGGCCTCGGCGAGATCGAGACCGACGGCCGCCGCGCCCTCGAGCTGCAGGCCCCCACGGTCATGCAGCGCAAGTCGGTGCACGAGCCGATGGAGACGGGCTACAAGGCCGTCGACGCCATGACCCCGATCGGCCGTGGCCAGCGTCAGCTGATCATCGGTGACCGTCAGACCGGCAAGACCGCGCTGGCCGTCGACACGATCATCAACCAGCGTGACAACTGGCGCTCGGGCGACCCGAAGAAGCAGGTCCGCTGCATCTACGTCGCCATCGGCCAGAAGGGCTCCACCATCGCGTCGGTGCGCCGCGCGCTGGAGGAGAACGGCGCGCTGGAGTACACGACCATCGTCGCCGCCCCGGCGTCCGACCCGGCCGGCTTCAAGTACCTGGCGCCCTACACCGGTTCCGCCATCGGCCAGCACTGGATGTACCAGGGCAAGCACGTCCTGATCATCTTCGACGACCTGTCGAAGCAGGCCGACGCCTACCGTGCCGTGTCGCTGCTGCTGCGCCGCCCGCCGGGCCGTGAGGCCTACCCGGGTGACGTCTTCTACCTGCACTCCCGTCTGCTGGAGCGCTGCGCGAAGCTCTCCGACGAGATGGGCGCGGGCTCGATGACCGGTCTGCCGATCGTCGAGACGAAGGCCAACGACGTCTCGGCGTTCATCCCGACCAACGTCATCTCCATCACCGACGGCCAGTGCTTCCTGGAGTCCGACCTGTTCAACGCCGGTCAGCGTCCGGCCCTGAACGTCGGTATCTCGGTCTCCCGTGTCGGTGGCTCCGCGCAGCACAAGGCCATGAAGCAGGTCTCCGGCCGGCTCCGCGTGGACCTCGCCCAGTTCCGTGAGCTGGAGGCGTTCGCCGCCTTCGGTTCCGACCTGGACGCCGCGTCCAAGTCCCAGCTGGAGCGCGGTCAGCGCATGGTCGAGCTGCTGAAGCAGGACCAGTACCAGCCGATGTCCACCGAGGACCAGGTCGTCTCCGTCTGGGCCGGCACCACCGGCAAGATGGACGAGGTGCCGGTCGCCGACATCCGCCGCTTCGAGAAGGAGCTGCTGGAGTACCTGCACCGCAAGGAGCAGGGCCTCATGACCTCCATCCGGGAGGGCGGCAAGATGTCCGACGACACCCTGACGGCCATCGCGGACGCGATCGTGGAGTTCAAGAAGCAGTTCGAGACCTCGGACGGCAAGCTGCTCGGCGAGGACGCCCCGTCCACCGCCAAGTGACGTAAGGAAGGGACCTGACTCATGGGAGCCCAGCTCCGGGTCTACAAGCGTCGCATCCGATCCGTCACCGCGACCAAGAAGATCACGAAGGCGATGGAGATGATCGCCGCCTCGCGCGTCGTCAAGGCGCAGCGCAAGGTGGCGGCCTCCACTCCCTACGCGACCGAGCTGACGCGCGCGGTCACGGCCGTCGGTACGGGTTCGAACACCCGGCACCCGCTCACCACGGAGGCGGACAACCCGGCTCGTGCCGCGGTCCTGCTCCTCACGAGCGACCGCGGTCTGGCCGGCGCCTTCAACTCCAACGCCATCAAGGCCGCGGAGCAGCTGACCGAGCGCCTGGAGCGCGAGGGCAAGCAGGTCGACACGTACATCGTCGGCCGGCGCGGGGTCGCCCACTACAACTTCCGTGAGCGCACCATCGCGGAGTCGTGGACGGGCTTCACCGACGAGCCGTCGTACGCGGACGCCAAGAAGGTCGCGGCACCGCTGATCGAGGCGATCGAGAAGGACACGGCCGAGGGCGGCGTGGACGAGCTCCACATCGTCTTCACCGAGTTCGTCTCGATGATGACGCAGACGGCGCTGGACGCCCGGCTGCTTCCGCTGCGTCTCGAAGAGGTCGCCGAGGAGGTCAAGCCGCAGGGCGAGATCCTCCCGCTGTACGACTTCGAGCCGTCGGCGGAGGACGTCCTCGACGCCCTGCTGCCGCGCTACGTGGAAAGCCGTATCTACAACGCGCTGCTCCAGTCGGCCGCTTCGAAGCACGCCGCCACGCGGCGCGCGATGAAGTCGGCCACCGACAACGCGGGCGAGCTGATCAACACGCTCTCCCGTCTTGCCAACGCGGCCCGCCAGGCCGAAATCACCCAGGAAATCAGCGAGATCGTCGGTGGCGCGAGCGCCCTCGCCGACGCGACCGCGGGGAGTGACCGATAAATGACCACCACTGTTGAGACCGCGACGGCTACGGGCCGCGTCGCCCGGGTCATCGGCCCGGTCGTCGACGTGGAGTTCCCCGTCGACGCGATGCCGGAGATCTACAACGCCCTGCACGTCGAGGTCGCCGACCCGGCGAACGCGGGCGAGAAGAAGATCCTGACCCTGGAGGTCGCCCAGCACCTGGGTGACGGCCTGGTCCGCACCATCTCCATGCAGCCCACCGACGGCCTGGTCCGCCAGGCCCCGGTCACCGACACCGGCGACGGCATCACCGTCCCGGTCGGCGACTTCACCAAGGGCAAGGTGTTCAACACCCTCGGTGAGGTGCTGAACGTCGACGAGTCCTACGACGGCGAGCGGTGGTCCATCCACCGCAAGGCCCCGAACTTCGACGAGCTCGAGTCGAAGACCGAGATGTTCGAGACCGGCGTCAAGGTCATCGACCTGCTGACCCCGTACGTCAAGGGCGGCAAGATCGGTCTGTTCGGCGGCGCCGGCGTCGGCAAGACGGTGCTCATCCAGGAGATGATCTACCGTGTCGCCAACAACCACGACGGTGTCTCCGTGTTCGCCGGTGTCGGTGAGCGCACCCGTGAGGGCAACGACCTGATCGAGGAGATGTCCGACTCGGGCGTCATCGACAAGACCGCGCTGGTCTTCGGTCAGATGGACGAGCCGCCGGGCACCCGTCTGCGCGTCGCGCTGGCCGGCCTGACCATGGCCGAGTACTTCCGTGACGTCCAGAAGCAGGACGTGCTGTTCTTCATCGACAACATCTTCCGCTTCACGCAGGCCGGTTCCGAGGTCTCCACGCTGCTCGGCCGTATGCCGTCCGCGGTGGGTTACCAGCCGAACCTGGCCGACGAGATGGGCCTCCTCCAGGAGCGCATCACCTCGACGCGCGGTCACTCGATCACCTCGATGCAGGCGATCTACGTCCCCGCCGACGACCTGACCGACCCGGCCCCGGCGACCACCTTCGCCCACCTCGACGCGACGACGGTTCTGTCCCGTCCGATCTCCGAGAAGGGCATCTACCCGGCCGTGGACCCGCTGGACTCCACGTCCCGGATCCTGGACCCGCGCTACATCACGCAGGAGCACTACAACGCGGCCATGCGCGTGAAGAACATCCTGCAGAAGTACAAGGACCTCCAGGACATCATCGCGATCCTCGGTATCGACGAGCTCGGCGAGGAGGACAAGCTCGTCGTCCACCGTGCCCGTCGTGTGGAGCGCTTCCTGTCCCAGAACACCCACGTCGCCAAGCAGTTCACCGGCGTGGACGGTTCGGACGTGCCGCTCGACGAGTCGATCGCCGCGTTCAACGCGATCTGCGACGGTGAGTACGACCACTTCCCCGAGCAGGCGTTCTTCATGTGCGGTGGCCTCGAGGACCTCAAGGCCAACGCCAAGGAGCTGGGCGTCTCCTGAACTCCCTGAGTTCGGTGTGAGGGGGCGGGCGCGTCCCGCCCCCTCACGCACGCCCCGTAGAATTGACCCCAACACCCGGCAGAACCGCCGGGTGGTGACCCGAGGAGCCACCCTTGGCTGCTGAGCTGCATGTCGAGCTGGTCGCCGCCGACCGTCAGGTCTGGTCCGGCGAGGCCACCCTGGTCGTCGCGCGCACCACGTCCGGCGACATCGGCGTCATGCCCGGTCACCAGCCGCTGCTCGGTGTGCTGGAGTCGGGCCCGGTGACCATCCGGACGAGCGAGGGAGGGACGGTCGTCGCCGCTGTGCACGGCGGTTTCATCTCGTTCGCCGACAACAAGCTGTCGCTGCTCGCGGAGATCGCCGAGCTGTCCGACGAGATCGACGTCCAGCGCGTGGAGCGAGAGCTCGAGCGCGCGAAGGCGGAGGGCGATGCCACGGCCCAGCGCCGCGCCGACGTACGACTGCGTGCGGCGACGGCCCGCTGAGACGCGAGCACGCCTTACGATGACCTACTCAGCCGCGGTCGGCACCGGAGTGATCCGGAGCCGACCGCGGCTGAGGCAGATCTGGATGTTTTTTCCGTTCCGTTACCTAGGAGTCGAGGAGGTCGGTAGTCGATGGTCCTCGCTCTGACTGTGTGCGGAGTCGTCGTTGCCCTCGTGGTACTGGGTCTGTTCGTCTTCGGTCTGCGGCGCAGGCTGATCCAGCGCTCCGGGGGCACCTTCGACTGCAGCCTGCGCTGGGACGTGGCGGAGGAGCTCGACACCAGCGGAAAAGGCTGGTCGTACGGGGTGGCCCGGTACAGCGGCGACCGTGTCGCCTGGTTCCGGGTCTTCTCCTACGCCCCGCGTCCGCGCCGGGTCCTGGAGCGCGGCTCCATCGAGGTGGCCGGACGCCGGCTGCCGGAGGGCGAGGAGGAGCTGGCGCTGCTGTCGGACGCGCTGATCCTCGTCTGTCTCCATCAGGGCACGCGCCTCGAACTCGCGATGAGCGAAGACGCGCTGACCGGATTCCTCGCGTGGCTGGAGGCAGCCCCGCCCGGTCAGCGCGTGAACGTCGCGTAGTGGCTGTCAGAGGTTGCTGCTGATCGCGTTCACCAGCTCGCCGTTCGCGGTGTCACCGCTGAACTCCCAGAAGAACGCGCCGCCGAGTCCCTGGTTCTTGGCCCAGCTCATCTTGGAGGCGATGGTGGCGGGGGTGTCGTAGGACCACCAGTTGCTGCCGCAGTGGGCGTACGCGGTGCCCGCGATGGTGCCGGTGGCCGGGCAGGACGTCTTGAGGACCTTGTAGTCCTCGATGCCCTGCTCGTAGGTGCCGGCCGCAGGTCCCGTGGCGGTGCCGCCGGGGGCGTCCTGGGTGACGCCGGTCCAGCCGCGGCCGTAGAAGCCGATGCCGATGAGCAGCTTCTTCGCGGGGACCCCGACCGCCTTGAACTTGGCCATCGCGTCGGCGGTGGTGAAGCCCGCCTTCGGGATACCGCTGTACGAGGTGAGCGGGGAGTGCGGGGCGGTCGGGCCCTTGGCGTCCCAGGCGCCGAAGAAGTCGTACGTCATCACGTTGTACCAGTCGACGTACTGGGAGGCGCCCGCGTAGTCGGCGGCCTCGATCTTGCCGCCGGCCGATCCGTCCGCGGTGACGGCGGCGGTGACCAGGTTGTTCGCCCCGAACTTGGCGCGCAGCGCGGACATCACGTTCTTGAACGCCGCCGCACCCGAGGTGTCACAGGACAGGCCGCAGGCGTTCGGGTACTCCCAGTCGATGTCGATGCCGTCGAAGACGTCGGCCCAGCGCGGGTCCTCGACGAGGTTGTAGCAGGACTGGGCGAGCGCGGCCGGGTTCTGCGCGGCCTGGCCGAAGCCGCCGGACCAGGTCCAGCCGCCGAAGGACCACAGCACCTTGATGTTGGGGTACTTGGCCTTCAGCTCGCGGAGCTGGTTGAAGTTGCCGCGCAGCGGCTGGTCCCAGGTGTCGGCGACGCCGCTGACGGACTGGTCGGCGGTGAAGGCCTTGTCGTAGTCGGCGTAGGAGTCGCCGATGGCGCACTGGCCGTTGGTGACGTTGCCGAAGGCGTAGTTGATGTGGGTGATCTTGGCGGCGGAGCCGGACGTCACGAGGTTCTTGACGTTGTAGTTGCGGCCGTAGATGCCCCACTCGGTGAAGTAGCCGAGCTTGACCTTGTCGCCGGTGGGCGGGGGAGTGGTGGTGCCGCCGGTGGTGTGCACCTTGACGGCGCCGCTGACCGGGCCGGTCTGGTCGGCGGTGTCGCGGGCCTGCACGGTGTAGGAGTAGTCGGTGCCGGCGCTGAGCCCGGTGTCGGTGTACGAGGTGGTCGTCACCGTGGCGATCTTGGCGCCGTCGCGCAGCACGTCGTAGTTCTTGACGCCCTTGTCGTCGGTGGCCGCGCCCCAGGCGAGCTTCACGGAGGTGTCGGTGACGGAGGAGGCGGTCGGGGTGCCGGGCGCGGAGGGGGCCGCGTCACCGGGGGCGGTGGTGCCGTCGCAACTGTCGCCGTTGAGCTTGCAGTTGGACGGGGAGCCGGGGCCCGCGCCGTTGAAGCCGAAGGAGACGGAGGCGCCGGGGGCGATGGTGCCGTTGTAGCCGGCGTTCTTGGCCGTCCAGTGGTCACCGGAGTTGGTGACCGTGGCGTCCCAGGCGGAGGTGACCTTGGTGCCGGAGGGGAAGTCCCACTCGACGGTCCAGGAGGAGATGCTCGCGGTACCGGTGTTCTTGACGGTCCACTGGCCGCCGAAGCCGGTGCCCCAGTCGCTGGTCTTGGTGAAGGTCGCCGTCGCGTTGCCCGCTGCCTGGGCGGGGCCCGCGAGGCCGACGAGGCCGGCCAGGGGGAGCAGCAGGGTCGCGAACCCTGCCGCGGCCCGGTGTCTGAAGCGCATGGTGCGCCTCCTCTGTATGTGGGGATGTCAGGGGCATGACTGAGCCTTCACGCCCACGGTGCCGCGAGAATAGAAAGGTCTGGACCACGGGTCAATAGGTCTGGACCAGTTGACATTGCGGCGGTGTCCGGCTGCGTGAGATCCCCAACTCCTGCGCGAGCGCCGCCGCTTGAACCTGGCTGGCGCGGCTCCGGCCCGGCCGGCTGGCGCTGACGTGCGTCTTTGTCGTCGCCTCGGCCGTGCCCAGTCGCTCGGCGGCCCCTGCCCGAGGCCGGGCAGTGGAGGCCTGGCCCCGGGCGGCCGTGTTCGCCGCCTCGATGAGATCCCTGTGTACACACATCTAGGTACACTGAGGCCATGGACGACTCCGTATCCGTACGCGAAGCCCGGGCCAACCTCGCTCGCCTGCTGGACCAGGCAGAGCAAGGCGAGCCCACCGTCATCACGCGTGGCGGTGCGCCTGTCGCGGCGATCGTGCCCATAGAGGAGTACAACGCGCTCGAGGAAGCCGCCGACGCGTTGCTCGCGCGGAAGGCGCTGCGCACCCTTGAGGCGGAGGGAGAGGTGCCGCGCGCCTCATTGGCGGACGTGCTGGCGGACATCTTCGGACCGCCGTCGGACGGCTCGGCGACGGGTGCCGCGTGAAGTACACCTTCGAGTTCACGGCCGCCGCACGCCGTCAGCTCCGGACCGTCGACCAGACGACCGCGTTGCGCATTCTGCATGCGCTCAGCCGCCTGGGCGACGATCCGTATCGCGACGACGCCGACGTGAAGAAGCTGTCCGGGCATGACGACCTGTACCGGCTGCGCGTCGGTGCGTACCGGATCGCCTATGTGATCGACGACGGCAAGCTGGTCATCCTCGTCGTCGAGGTGGGGCACCGCAGGGAGATCTACCGGCGCCTGTGACGGCGGCTAGCGCTCGCCCCCCGGCACCCACAGCACGTCGCCGGTCTCCTTGTTCGCCGTGCGGGCCAGGATGAACAGGAGGTCCGAGAGGCGGTTGAGGTAAGTCGCCGTCAGGGGGTTCATGACGTCACCGTGCGCCTCCAGGGCCGCCCACGTCGAGCGCTCCGCGCGCCGTACGACCGTGCATGCCTGGTGGAGCAGCGCCGCACCCGCCGTGCCGCCCGGGAGGATGAAGGAGCGCAGCTTCTCCAGGCGCTCATTGAAGCGGTCGCAGTCCGCCTCCAGGCGGTCGATGTAGAACTGCTCGACCCGCAGCGGCGGGAACTCCGGGTTCTCCACGACCGGCGTCGACAGGTCCGCGCCCACGTCGAACAGGTCGTTCTGCACACGGGTGAGGACCTCGACGACCTCCTGATCGAGGCCGCCCAGCGCGATCGCCGTGCCGATCACCGCGTTCGCCTCGTTGGCGTCGGCGTACGCGGCGATGCGCAGGTCGGTCTTGTGGACCCGGCTCATGTCGCCGAGGGCGGTGGTGCCCTGGTCGCCGGTCCTCGTGTAGATGCGCGTCAGATTGACCATGTGGCCAGCGTAGTTACGCGTCGGCCTTCCGGAACACTCGTGTGCCCACTGTCACGGCGAGCGCCGCGAATCCGACGGCCACCAGGGTGCCGTAGAGCATGTGCGCGGTGGCGTACTCGCCGACGTAGGCGTCGCGCATCGCGTCCACCAGATAGCGGAACGGTACGAAGTGGGACAGGACGTCCAGCCAGTCCGGAGCCAGGGTCATCGGCAGCATCAGCCCGGACAGCAGCATCGACGGCATGGAGACCGCGTTGATCAGCGGACCGAACTCCTGCGGGCTGCGCACCTTCATCGCCACCGCGTACGACAGCGACGCCAGCGACACGGTCAGCAACGCGACGAACGCGAAGCCGATCAGTACGCCGGGCAGGGGTGCGCGCAGCCCCATGACCAGGGCCGCGAGGACGAGCAGTACGGCCTGGAAGACGAACACCGTGGCGTCCCGCAGGACCCGCCCGAGCAGCAGCGCCAGCCGGCTGACGGGCGTGACCCGCATCCGCTCGACCACGCCCACCCCGTTCTCCAGGATGATCATGAATCCCGCGAACAGGGCGCCGAAAAGACCCAGTTGGAGCAGAAGGCCCGGCACCAGCACCTGCCACGAGCTGCCCTTGCCGCCCAGCGGCAGGTCGGTGAGCAGCGGACCGAAGAACAGCAGGTACAGCAGCGGCATCAGCACGCCGAAGAGCATCGCGAAGCGCGAGCGCAGGGTCTGGCGCAGATAGCGGCCGAAGATGAGCGCGGTGTCGTGGATCAGCATCTGTCCGGGTGTCCTATACGGCTACGGGGGCGGCGTCGGCCGGGGCGGCGGGACCCCGGCCGGTGATGGCGAGAAACGTGTCCTGGAGCGTGGCGTCGATCGAGCCGCCGTAGCGGAGCTTGAGCGCGGTCGGCGTGCCCTCGGCGACGACCGTGCCCTTGTCGACGATCACCAGGCGGTCGGAGAGGGCGTCGGCCTCGTCCAGGTAGTGCGTGGTGAGGAAGACGGTCGTGCCGTGCTCGTCGCGCAGCCGCCGCACCAGGTCCCACAGGTCGGCACGGCTGCCGGGGTCCAGTCCGGTGGTCGGCTCGTCGAGGAAGAGCACGCGCGGGCGGTGCGTGAGCGCCATCGCGATGTCCAGCCGGCGCCGCTGACCGCCGGAGAGCGCGCCGCACTTGCGGTCGAGCAGCTCGGTGAGGTTCAGGTCGCGGGCCAGTTCTTCGGCGCGGGCCACGGCCTCGGTCCTGCTCAGCCGGTACATCCGCCCCTGTGTGACGAGCTCCTCCCGGACGCCGATCTGGGGGTCGACGCCGCCGGACTGGGCGACGTAGCCGCAGGCCCGCCGCACGCCTACCGGGTCGCTCGCCAGGTCGTGCCCGGCGACCGTGGCGCTGCCGCCCGTCGGTTTCAGCAGGGTGGTCAACATCCGCAGGGTGGTCGTCTTCCCGGCGCCGTTGGGGCCGAGGAAGCCCAGGATCTCGCCCTCGCGGACGGTGAGGTCGATGCCGCGTACGGCCTCGACGGGGCCGTGTTTGGTCGTGAAGGTGCGCGCGAGTCCGCTCGCGCTGATGACTGCTGGCATGCCTCACAGAAAAACAGAGTCCCTGAAATTTTGCAATGACTCCAAGTTTTGGGTGGGCCCAGCAAAGCTAGGATGACGGCATGGCTGAGGGGCTCAGGGAGCGGAAGAAGCGGCAGACCCGGCAGTACATCTCGGATGTCGCCACCGGGCTGTTCCTGGAGCGCGGCTTCGACGCGGTGACGGTCGCGGAGATCGCGGACGCGGCGGACGTCTCCGTCAACACCGTCTACAACTACTTCCCCGCCAAGGAGGACCTCTTCCTGGACCGCTCGGCCGGCGTCGTCGACCGGCTGGCCCGCTGGGTCCGGGGGCGGGATGCGGGGGAGTCCGCCGCGCGCGCCGTTCTGCGGGAACTGCGCGGGGAGGTCGAGGCCGTCTCACCCCGCGTCGGCCTGATGGAGGACTACAGCCGCTTCATGCGCGTCATCCAGGAGGCGCCGACGCTGCGGTCCCGGTTGTGGATGCTCCAGCAGGACAGCCACGACAACCTGCGGGCGGTGCTGGCCGAGGAGACCGGCGCGGCTGCCGACGATCCGCTGCCGGACCTGATGGCGGGCCAGATCTGCTGGATCTACGAGACGGTGTTCGCCTCCATCGGCCGCGAGATGCTCAAGGAGCGCAAGCCGGCGGAAGTGTCCCGGGAAACGCTTCAGCTCCTCGACGAGGTCGAGGAGCTGCTGAGCGAGCGGGTACTGGAGTACGCGGTACGCGCGGGTTAGCGCAGTCCGTCGACGAACGCCTGCCAGGCGGCTCCGCCGATGAGCAGGACGGGGCCGGCGGGGTTCTTGCTGTCCCGGACGGGGACGGTGCCGGGGTGATTGTCGGAGACCTCGAGGCACTCGCCGCCGGTGTTTCCGCTGTACGAGGACGAGCGCCACGCCGCGCCGTCGGTGACGGTGCACTCGACGCAGTCGCCGCCGGTGTTTCCGCTGTAACTGGACTTACGCCACTGTGCGTTCCTCAGGCTGGGAGCGGTCTCCATAGCGTTCCTCCATCACGCGGGCGATCAGTGCCGCCGAATCCTCCACGGGGAGGGCCGCGGCCTGCAAGCGAGCGTAACGGAGTACTGCCTCCCTGACGGTCTCGGGGCTGGCGGTCATATGGCCCGAGATCAGGTCTTCCGTGTAGACGATATCGGGATCGTCCTCGAAGCGAAGCGCGTTGAACGAACCGGCCAGGCTGGCGTGTTGACCCGCCGAGTTCGGCAGCACCTGAACGTGCACCCAGCGGTGGCGGGCGAACTCCAACAGGCGCGCGAGTTGGCGGCGCATGACGTCCCGGCCCCCGATCGGCCGGAGCAGCACCGCCTCGTCCAGGATCGCCCAGGCGAGCGGGGGCTGCTCCCGCTCCAGGATGCGCTGGCGCTCCATGCGGGCCGCCACCAGCCCGTCGAGGTCGTCCGGCATGCCGGTGGCGAGCACCGCGCGCGCGTACTCCTCCGTCTGCAACAGCCCGTACACGACCTGCGCCTGATACGTGGAGATGTAGGTCGCCTTCGCCTCCATCTCGGCGTACGGCTGGAACCACGTGGGCAGTTGGCTCCGCAGCACCAGCCCGATCAGCCGCGAGAAGAGCCCGTCCGTGCCCAGCGCGGCGTCCACCCGCTCCGAGAAGTCCCGCGTCGGGACCTTTCTCGTCGTCTCGATCTGCCCGATCAGCGACCCGGTGCAGAAGATGATCTCGCCGAGCTGCCCCTGGCTCAGGCCGGCGGCCTCGCGGTGGCGGCGCAGTTCCCAGCCGTAGTAGTCGAGCGGGGAAGCGGTGGGGTCGAGATTCTGGACGTTGGCCACGTCGTACCTCCGGCCTGCAACACCTCACGGCGTTGATTTCGCTGCGTAGTCGAGCGTATGCGGTCCGTCGCACTGTGGTGGCATGAACGACGTAACTGGTCCCCATGCGACGGACTTTGAGCCGCGCTACCGCGCCGAGTTCGGGCTGGGCGGACACTCGGTGCGGCATCTGCGCCGCATTCTGCGGATGTACCTGCTGCGCTCGGGCCTGTCGGAGGTGAGTGACGCGGCCGAAATCGCGCTGACGGAACTGCTGACGAACGTCGTCCGGCACGTGCCCGGCCGCCGCTGCGCCATCTGCTTCCTGATCCTGCCGGGCGCGGTACGCGTGGAGGTCTCCGACAGCTGCCCGCGGCTGCCGGTGCGGGGGAGCGGGGAGTTACTCGCCGAGGGCGGCCGCGGCCTGCTGCTGGTGGAGGCGGTCACGGACCGGTGGGGGGTGACGCCACACCCCGCCGGCGGCAAGGCGGTGTGGTTCGAGTGCGCGGTCAAGCGGCCGGAGCGATGAGGGGTGCGCGCGCGACGTGAGCACTCATCGTGCGCCGTCACCCGGCCCTCCGGGCCAACCCGGCCCAAGCCGAGCCGGCTGGCATGGGGGCAGAACTGACCGAGTCCCCGGAGTGACAGGCGGCGCTGTCCTCCTCCTTCCCCGGAGGGCGCCGCCGACGCCGCGTCAACTTCCTCCGTCGCCGGACGTGACCGGCGTCTCACCCCGTGAGACGTGAAACGCGTTACTAACTCCGCCGCGCCGCCCCTCGTGGGCGCTAGTGTCCGCCGGAGAGAAGTTGGCCCCGGCATCGACCCTCCCCCTGCCCGGTGGCGCCCGGTGAGTTCCTGCCCGAGGCGCCGGGCGCACCCTCCGAGCGGATGAGGGGACGGGACGCCGGGGCCTGACGACAGCGCGTATCAGGGGAGTCGCACAGTGGCACGGAAGCTCGCCGTCATCGGGGCCGGTCTCATGGGGTCCGGCATCGCCCAGGTCTCCGCGCAGGCGGGCTGGGACGTCGTTCTGCGCGACGTCACCGACGAGGCACTGCAGCGCGGCACCGACGGCATCAAGGCGTCGTACGACAAGTTCGTGAGCAAGGGCAAGCTGGCGGCTGAGGACGCCGAGGCCGCCCTCGCCCGGATCACGCCCACGACCGATCTGGACGCCGCCGCCGACGCCGACCTCGTCGTCGAGGCCGTCTTCGAGAAGCTCGAGGTCAAGCACGAGATCTTCCGCGCCCTCGACAAGATCGTGCGCCCGGAGGCCGTCCTCGCCTCCAACACCTCCGCCATCCCGATCACCAAGATCGCCGCGGCCACCGAGCGCCCGGAGCGGGTCGTCGGCGTGCACTTCTTCTCGCCGGTGCCGATGATGCAGCTCGTCGAGCTGGTCCGCGGTTACAAGACCAGCGACGAAACCCTCGCCACCGCCCGCGCGTTCGCCGAGTCCGTCGGCAAGACCTGCATCGTCGTCAACCGGGACGTCGCCGGGTTCGTGACGACCCGTCTGATCTCGGCGCTCGTCGTCGAGGCCACCAAGCTGTACGAGTCCGGCGTCGCCACCGCCGAGGACATCGACACCGCCTGCAAGCTGGGCTTCGGTCACGCGATGGGCCCGCTCGCCACCGCCGACCTCACCGGCGTCGACATCCTGCTGCACGCCACAAGCAACATCTACACCGAGTCCCAGGACGAGAAGTTCGCCCCGCCGGAGCTGATGCGCCGGATGGTGGACGCCGGTGACATCGGGCGCAAGAGCGGGCAGGGCTTCTACACGTACTGATCACCGCCCTCACCCCGGAGAGGTCACTCTCCGGGGTGAATCAGGTATCGGTTCGCTCACAGCCAGCAACCGCACTGCCGTCGACGCAGTCAGACCTGGCACACCCACGTCATGGAGTAGCCACCGCACTCACCCGAGGAGCGCATATGCACATCAGGGGCGACCACGTCGAGCTGGTCGTCGGGGGCCGCCTCGACGTCCGCAGCGCGGCGGACGCCCGTACGGTCCTGCACTCGGCGGTCGACGACGGCGTCGGCGACCTCGTGCTCGACCTGTCAGAGCTGGACTCCTGGGACGCCACCGGGCTGGGCGTCATCATGGGCGTCCACCGCCGGGCCGGCCGCTGCGGCCGCCGCCTGGTGCTGCGCGGCGTACCCCCGCAGATGCAGCGCCTGCTGGTGGCGACCCGCCTGCACCGCATCCTCGCCATCGAAGGCGGCCTCGCCGTGGACTCCCTGCCCCGGGTGTAGCCCCGGCGCGCGCTCCTGCCCGGGAACGGCCCCGGCACGCAGGCCGCCCGCCCCGGGGGTGGCCCCGGTACGCAGGCCGCCCGACGCGGGTGCGGCCCGACGCGGGCCGTCCGTCCCGGGTCCGGCCCCGACGCGGGCTGTCCGTCCCGGGTGTAGCCCCGGCGCGCGGGGGCACCCGGCGTACGGCCGAGACCCGGCGAAACGCACCACGCGCCCAATCCTCACGAGACCGTGACGTCTCGGGCGGCACGGTACCCCGGGCTGTCGGAGATACTGAGCCAAGGTTTACGGTTCGTCTGCCCGCCGCCCGCAACCCTCGACCGGGCACCGGACCAGAAGCGACAGCGCAGTGTGCAGCAAGGCCGGGAGGGGCTACCGCCACACGACGCTTTTGGGGGGCTTGACACCTATGGACCCGAACACCCGGGGGCCCGAGGAGCACGGCCGCGAGGGTGACGGCCACGCGCCGCGCCCGCGCCCGTCCAGGGATCCCCTCTCACCCGACCTCGGCCAGCACGGGCCCGCGCAGGCCCGCATGGCCCAGGTCGTCTCCGGCGACCTCCTGCTCACCGTCAACCCCGTCGACGGCAGCGAGATAGAGCCCTGCCCGCCCACCGGGCTGCCCGGCCGCCCCGCCCGCCGCACCGCCGCCGAACGCGCCGACGCCGACCGGGCCGCGGCCCCGCCCGTGCCGCCCGGACCCGCCCGGCCCGCGCTGCCGCTGCTGGGCCGCGACGAGGAACGCGAGCGCCTGGTCCGCCTGCTGGCCCGCGGCCGCTCCGTACGCCTCACCGGCCCCGCCGGCTCCGGCCGCACCAGCCTCCTCGAACTGGTCGCCGGGGACTGCGCGGACCTCGCCCCCGACGGCGTCGTCCGCCTGAACGGCTTGCACCGCACCGCCGACGACCTGCTGCACGACCTCTTCCGCACCATCCACAACGCGCCCCGGCACCGCCCGGCCCGCGACGAACTGACGGCGTGCGTCCGCGACATCGGCGCCGTCGTCGTCCTCGACGACCTGGAGTTCGGCGGGGCGGCGCTCGAAGAGCTGCTCGACGCCACCCCCGAGTGCGCCTGGCTGCTCGCCGCCACCCCGGACACCGCCGCCCCGTCCGCCGGCTCCGCCGTCGAGGAGGTCTTCCTCAGCGGACTCGACCGGGCGGGCGGCGTCGACCTGATCGAGCAGACCCTCGGCCGCGTCCTCACCGAGGACGAGGCCAACTGGGCGGGCGACCTGTGGTTCGAGTCCGAGGGCCTGCCGCTGAGGTTCGTCCAGGCCGGCGCCCTGCTGCGGCAGCACGACCGGCTGCGCGCGGGCGCCGACGCGGTCGACGAGTACGGCGTCTTCGAGGACGCCGTGCCGCACGACGTACCGGTTCCGGCCGATCCGGACGAGGACACGCCGCTGCCCTCGCTCGGCGAGGCCGCCGCACCCGCCCCGCTGCTCGCGTCCCGCCTCAGCGCCTCGGCCCGCGCCACGCTGCGCTTCGCCGTCGCCCTCGGCGGCGAGGTGCCGCACCAGGCGCACCTGCCCGCCCTCGTCGGCGACACCCACGCCGACGCCGCGCTCGGCGAACTCGCCGCCTGCGGACTGGTCTCCCCGGTCGGCGCCCGCTACCGGCTCGCCGCCGGCGTCCAGACCCAGCTGGAGGCCGCCGGATACGCCGACGACGCGACCGAGCAGGCCCGCACCGCCGCCCGGCACTACACCTGGTGGGCCGGACACCCCTCGGTCAGCCCCGAACGGGTCTGCGCCGAGGCCGACGCCGTGCTCGGCGCCCTCGCACCCATGGTGTCCGCGGGCCCCGACGAGGAGGACGGCGAGCACACCGCCGTCGCGCTCGCCCGCGCCGCCGCCCCCGCGTTCGCCGCGGGCCTGGAGTGGGGCGCCTGGGAACGGGCGCTGCGTGCGGGCGCCGAGGCGTCCCGGCTGGCCGGCGAGGTCGCCGAACAGGCCTACTTCCACCACGAACTGGGCGTCCTCGCGCTCTGCGCCGGCCGGCTCGACCGGGCCCGCGCCGAACTGGAGGCGTCCGTCGGGCTGCGCGGCGCGGTCAGCGACAAGCGCGGCACCGTCGCGGGCCGTCGCGCTCTCGCCCTCGTCGCCGACCGCGCGGGCGACGTGCCCGGCCTCCCGGTGACGGCGAGCGCGGCCACGGCGGGGGAGGAGTTGGCGGCGGCCCGCTCCGAGGAGTCCGCCTCCCCGGTCGCCGGAGTGCTCGCACCGATTCCGCCGCTGCCCCGGCCCGCCCCGGACCACGGCGTCACCCTCGTCACCCGCCAGGCCGCGCCGGCCCCCCACGGCCCCGCCCCCAAGGCCCGCGGCGGTCTGAAGAGCCTGGCCCGCCGCAACCTCGTCGCGGCCGGCGCCGGAGCGCTGCTCGTCGCCGTACTCGGCACGGTGGTGACGCTGGGCGCGAGCTCCGACAACGACGCGCACACCCCGTCCGACCAGGTCGGCGTCACCCCGTCCGCCGGGCAGGACACCAACGACGGCACCGTGGGCGCCGACACCCCGCAGAAGAACGCCGACGCCCCCCGCGGCCGTACCGGCGCCCCGGCCGGCCGCCCCACCGACCCGGGCCCCGACGGCACCTACGGCACAGCGGACGACCCGACCCCCACGACGACATCGCAGCCGTCCGACCACCCGACGGGGACGCGGGGGACGGGGGGCGGGTCCACCACGGCGCCGTCGGACCCGGCGTCGCCGAAGCCGCCGACGAAGACGCCCCCGACGCCGACGACGTCCCCGAAGCCGTCCAGGTCCGCCTCGCCGTCTCCCACGCCGAGCGACACGGCGCAACCCACGCCGACCGAGACGCCGACGGAGACGCCGTCCACCACGGACACCGCGAGCGGCCCCGCCTCCTCCAGCGCCCCCGCCGGGTCCAGCAGCTCGGCGAGCGCACCGCAGAGCACCACGCCGAGCGGCACGGAGTCGGTGATCTGAGCCCCGCGCACGGCGAAGGGCCGGACCCCTCGACCGGGTCCGGCCCTTCGCGCGGGGCGCGGCTGCCGTCGTACGCCTGGGGGCGTCAGAACAGCCGCAGCTTGTCGTCCTCGATGCCGCGCAGGGCGTTGTAGTCCAGGACCTGGCAGCCGATGCCGCGGTCCGTGGCGAGGACGCGGGCCTGCGGCTTGATCTCCTGGGCCGCGAAGATGCCGCGCACCGGCGCGAGATGCGGGTCGCGGTTGAGGAGCTCCAGGTAGCGGGTGAGCTGCTCGACGCCGTCGATCTCACCGCGCCGCTTGATCTCCACCGCGACGGTCCGGCCGTCGGCGTCCCGGCACAGGATGTCCACGGGGCCGATCGCGGTCATGTACTCGCGCCGGATGAGCGTGTAGCCCTCGCCGAGGGTCTCGATGCGGTCGGCGAGCAGCTCCTGAAGGTGCGCTTCCACGCCGTCCTTGATCAGGCCGGGGTCGACGCCGAGCTCGTGCGAGGAGTCGTGGAGGATCTCCTCCATCGTGATGATCAGTTTCTCGCCCGCCTTGTTGACGACGGTCCAGACGCCCTCCTCCTCGCCCGTGCCCTCCTTCAGGGTGCACGGCGGCGACATCCAGTTCAGGGGCTTGTAGGCCCGGTCGTCGGCATGGATGGAGACGCTGCCGTCCGCCTTGACCAGGATCAGTCGGGGCGCGGAGGGCAGGTGGGCGGTGAGCCGGCCGGCGTAGTCCACGGAGCATCGGGCAATGACGAGACGCATGGTCGGCAACGCTACTCGACCGACGCCGGTGCACGCGATTCGCCCCGTGAGCCGCCCCTAATCTCCCTGATTCCGCCTGTTCCACACTGGCCGATTGTGTGCCCAACTGGGCGTTCCTATCTGCCCATTCGCCTGGTGCCGTCACCGTCTGTTGCCTACCGTAGAAAACGGGAGGTCGCTATGCGTGTACTCACCGTGTTCGGTATTTCGGCATGGCGGGCTCCTCTTTCCGTGTCCGGCAACCCCTGCTGTGCGGGGGTGCGAGAGGAGAACCCATGTCGCTCGACGTCTCACCGGCCCTACTCGAACAGGCCGAGCGAGGCGAGGTCGACGAAGCAGCATTCGTCGACTGCGTCCGGACCTCCCTGCCCTACGCATGGGAGATGATCAGCTCCCTGGTGGCCCAGCTGAAGGTCGACGGCGGCGAGTTCGCCGACAACCAGACGCCCCCGCCGGACGAGCAGGCGCGCGGCCAGCTGCTGCGCGCGCTGGCCAGTGACGCGATACGCGGTGCGCTGCAGCGGCACTTCGGTGTGCGGCTGGCCTTCCAGAACTGCCACCGCGTGGCGGTGTTCCCGATGGACGCCTCGGTGGACCAGACGCTGGCGCGCTTCACCTCGATCCGCAACCAGCTGCTGAACCAGTCCCCGGAACTGCGGGACTGCTGACGCGGTGAGTCGCCCGCTTGCCGCTCCGCCCGTGGGAGGTGCAGACATCGAAACCGGAGCGGCAAGCTCCCCGGGACGCTCTCAGGACAGCTGGGGGAGTACCTCGGCGCCCAGGCGCCGGACGTTCTCCTCCGTGGCCGCGAGATCGCCCGAACCCTCCACCAGCAGGGCGAACCGGGAGATACCGGTTCGCTCGCTGGTCGCGGCGAGCCGGTCGACGGCGAGCCGCGGCGGGCCCACCGGGTGCAGCCCGCACAGCAGCTCGGTGTACTCCAGCGGGTCCCGCATCCGCCGTTGCCGGCCGTCGACCGTGACATGGGCGTCGAGCCCCTGCTTCAGCCAGCCCGGCATGGCCTTCGTCAGGGTCTCCACCGCGTCCGTGCGCCGGTCCGCGAGCTGGCAGACGCCGGCCGAGACATGCCCCGCCGACCGGATCTCGTCCTCGGCGCGGCCCGCCGCCCGCGCGGACCGCCGCCACAGGGCGACCATCTCGGCCTTCTCCTCGTCCCCGACGTGCATGCCGAGCAGCATCGGCAGCCCGCGCTCGGCCGCCAGCCGCACACTCGACGGGGACGTGCACGCGACGATCACCTCCGGGCCCGGGTCGTCCGTCAGCGCCTCCGACGGCCTTGGCACGACGGGCACTTCACGGAAGCGGAACAGCTCGCCGTCCGCCGACACCCGCGCGTCGCGCAGCCAGCGTGTCAGCAGATCGAGTGATTCCGGGAAGCCGTACTCGTACGCCCCGAGGCCCGAGCCGAACACCTCCAGGTCCACCCACGGCCCGCCCCGTCCCACGCCCAGCGAGAACCGGCCGCCGCTCGTCAGATGCAGCAGCGCGGCCTGCTCGCCGAGCGCGACGGGATGCGCCGTCGGCAGCACACTGACCGCCGTCCCCACCCGCAGCCTGCGGGTACGGCCCAGCAGCAGCGCGGCCAGGGTGACGGCCGACGGGCACGTGCCGTACGGCACGAAGTGGTGCTCGGCCAGCCAGACCGTGTCGAGCCCGGCCTCCTCGGCGACCTCGGCGGAGCGGACCGCGCGGTGCAGCGCCTCTCCCGGGCCCTGGCCGGGGAACTGGGCGGCCAACACGAAACTTCCAACGCGCATAGCTTTTCCTGCTTCCTCGGCTCCGACGCGGAGCTCCCCCACCCGGCATAACCGTCTGACACGTGCCGAGGACACGGCCTGACGGAGTAATTTGCGGATTGTCGGGAGAACGCGGGAGAACGGGCCCCGCGGCGGGAGGACTTGAGGCCCGTCACCGGCCCTGGAGCGGGGAGTACCCCCGAGCGCGCCGCGTACGCTGGAAGCGGCCCCTGCTTCCTGTAGAGCTCCGTGAGGTGTCCTGTGTCCCCGCGTCGCAACCGTCCCAAGGGCTCCGGTGCGCCGAGCCGCAGCGCCGAGGACGACCAGTCGACCCGCTACGGCGGCTGGCAGTCGTCGGTGAACTGGCAGGGCGACGACTGGAACGTGCGGCACGTGGCGGGGTCCAGCGCCCAGGGCAAGAGCTACCGCTGCCCCGGCTGCGACCAGCTCATCCCCGACGGCGTCCCGCACGTCGTGGCCTGGCCCGAGCACGCGGGCGTCGACGACCGCCGCCACTGGCACAAGGCCTGCTGGAACGCCAGGGACCGCCGCACCATTCGGGTGCAGCGGTCCCGTAACGCGCCGAGGTTCTGACCTCCGACCGGCTCTCTCCGGTACGCCCTACACGTCCCGCTTCTCCAGCAGTGCCCACGCGCCGGCGAAGGCGGCGGCCGTCGTACCGAGCGCGATCCACAGCGGGTCCCAGCCGGAGGGGCCGGACTCGCCGATGGACGCGGTGTAGAACACACCGAGCTGGGACGGGATCGAGTAGTCGAACAGGAACTCGCGGACCTTCTGCAGCGACTCCGTCGCCATGAACAGGGCGAGCACCAGCGGGGCCAGCACCACACCGATCATGACCGTGATCGCGCCGGCCGAGTGCCGGATGATCGAGCCGAGCAGCATCGAGAACAGGCCGAGCAGCGCGATGTACAGCGAGACGCCGACGGTGGCCTTGAACCACTCCCCGCCGGACGGCTCCTTCGCGTCGGAGACGATGCCGGTCAGTGCGAAGGAGACGAACGCGGTCGACACGAGCG
Organism: Streptomyces sp. NPDC097129; assembly: GCF_055668065.1. NCBI lineage: Bacteria > Bacillati > Actinomycetota > Actinomycetes > Kitasatosporales > Streptomycetaceae > Streptomyces > Streptomyces sp. NPDC097129. The sequence goes on from NZ_JBVOQE010000004.1 coordinate 433,713, forward strand.
TGACCGCGAACACCACCGTGAACAGCACGATCGCCTTCGCCGTCAGCACCCGCCCGCGCGTCGGACAGGCCACCGACGTGGTGCGGATCATGCCGGTGCCGTACTCCGAGGCCGTCGTCATCACGCCGAGCGTGATGACGCACACACTGCCCAGCAGCACGCCGAAGAGGCCGAACGGCAGCGGGCTGTTCTCCCTGAGGCTCTCCGGCGAGGCGTGGGCGGCGACCAGCGTGCCGATCGTCAGGCCGATGCCGACGACGAGCAGCACGAACACCCCGAGCGTCCACAGCGTGGAGCGCACCGAGCGCAGCTTGGTCCACTCGGAGGCGACGGCGTGCCCGAGGTGGGTGCGCACGATCGGGATCGGCGAGGTGTAGCCGGGCGCGCCGGGCGCCGTCTGCCAGGTCGGCGCGGTCTGCGGCGTCGGGATCTGGGGCGAGCTCATCGGGCGTCCTCGGACTGGGCGGTGGTCGGGTCGGCGGAGGGGGCGGCGGGCGCGGGGGCCTGCTGCGGGGCCTGCGGGGCGTACGGGTTCGCCGGGGCCCCGCCCGGTGCCTGCGGGGCGCCGTACGGGCCAGGCTGTCCCTGGGGCGGCGGGAACGGCTGCCCGCCGTGCTGGGGCGGCGGCGGGGCGTACCAGCCGGGCTGGCCCTGTCCGGGCACCGGCATCGGCGGCTCGGCGCCCGGCGGCAGCGGCTGCTGGAAGGCGGCCTTCTGGTCGATCGTGGAGCGGTAGTCGACGGCGCCCTGCGTCATCCGCATGTACGCCTCCTCCAGCGAGGCCTGGTGCGGGCTCAGCTCCCACAGCCGTACCTCGTGCTCGTGGGCGAGGTCGGAGATGCGCGGCAGCGCCAGCCCCGTCACCCGCAGCGCGCCGTCCTGCTCGGGCAGCACCTGGCCGCCCGCCTCGGTGAGCGCGGCCATCAGTTTCTCGCGCTGCTGCGGCTCGGTGTCGGGGGTGCGCACGCGCGCGAAGCCGGCCGAGTTCGCCGCGATGAAGTCCTGCACGCTCATGTCGGCGAGGAGCTGGCCGCGCCCGATCACGATGAGATGGTCGGCGGTGAGCGCCATCTCGCTCATCAGGTGGGAGGAGACGAACACCGTGCGCCCCTCGGCGGCGAGCGCCTTCATCAGGTTGCGCACCCACAGGATGCCCTCGGGGTCGAGGCCGTTGACCGGCTCGTCGAAGAGCAGCACCTGCGGGTCGCCGAGCAGCGCGGCGGCGATGCCGAGCCGCTGGCCCATGCCGAGCGAGAAGCCCTTGGAGCGCCGCCCGGCCACGTCCTGGAGGCCGACCACGCCGAGCACCTCGTCGACGCGGCGGGCCGGGATGCCGGACAGCTGGGCCAGGCTCAGCAGGTGGCTGCGGGCGGAGCGGCCGCCGTGCACGGCCTTGGCGTCCAGCAGGGCGCCGACCTGGCGGGCCGCGTTCGGCAGCCGGCGGTAGGGGTGGCCGCAGATCGTCACCGACCCGGCGGTGGGGTTGTCCAGGCCGAGGATCATCCGCATGGTCGTCGACTTGCCCGAGCCGTTCGGCCCGAGGAAACCGGTGACGGCACCGGGCCGCACCTGGAAGGAGAGGTTGTACACAGCGGTCTTGTCGCCGTAGCGCTTCGTCAGGCCGACTGCTTCGATCATGCTCCGCACCCATCGCAAGGTTCAGGACAGCAGGGCACACGCCCCCGTAAGGGTTAGGAGGATATCCAGGCGCTGACGGTTCCGCCCAAGAGAAGGCAAAGGCAGTGACCTGCCGTCTGGGCCGGCCCGGCCCTACGCGTCACGCCGCTTCAGCAGGACGTAACCGCCGACGAGCACCGCCGCCACCCACGCCACCATGATCCCGAGGCCGCCCCAGGGGCCGTACGGGGTGTCGTCGCCGACCGGGGTGACCACCTGCATGATCTTGCTGCCGGCCTGGTCGGGCAGGTACTGGCCGACCTTCTTCGTCGCGCTGACGTTGCCGAGGATGTTCGAGATCAGGAAGAAGAACGGCATCAGGATGCCGAGCGAGAGCATCGGCGAGCGCAGCATCGCGGCCACGCCCATCGAGAACATCGCGATCAGCGTCATGTAGAGGCCGCCGCCGAACACCGCGCGCAGTACGCCGGGGTCGCCGATCGAGGCCCGGTGCTCGCCCAGCATCGCCTGCCCGAGGAAGAACGTGGCGAAGCTGGTCGCCATGCCGACCAGCAGGGCCAGCCCGGCCGCGACGGCCACCTTGCTGAACAGGAACGTGCCGCGCCTGGGCACCGCGGCCAGCGAGGCGCGGATCATGCCGGTGCTGTACTCGTTCGACACCACCAGCACGCCGAACACGATCATCGCGAGCTGGCCGAGGGTCATCCCGGCGAAGCTGATGAAGGTCGGGTCGAAGGAGAGCCGGTCCTTGCGGCTCATGGTGTCGAACTCGTTCTTCGACAGCGCCGAGATCAGCATGCCGAGGGCGATGGTGACCACCACGGCGAGGGACAGCGTCCAGACCGTGGACGCCACCGAACGGATCTTGGTCCACTCCGAGCGGATGACCTGGACCGCCGCCATGGCTCAGCTTCCCTTCTGCCATTCGGCGCCCCACGGCTGCTGCTGTGCCGTGGGTGTGCCGTCGTGTGCGTGGTACTCCACCGTCTGCGCGGTCAGCTGCATGAACGCCTCCTCCAGGGAGGCCTGCTGACTGCTCAGCTCGTGCAGCACGATCTGGTGCTGCGCGGCCAGCTCACCGATCTGCTCGCTCTTGCCGCCCTCCACCTCCAGCACCCCGCTGCCGCTCTCCACGACGGTGATGCCCGCCTGGTGCAGCACGTCCAGCAGCCGTTCGCGCTGCGGGGTGCGGATCCGGACGAAGGTGCGGGAGTTGCGGGCGATGAAGTCGGCCATCGAGGTGTCCGCCAGCAGCCGGCCCTGCCCGATGACGACGAGATGGTCGGCGGTGAGCGCCATCTCGCTCATCAGGTGGGAGGAGACGAACACGGTCCGCCCCTGCGCCGCCAGCGATTTCATCAGGTTGCGGATCCAGTGGATGCCCTCGGGGTCGAGGCCGTTGACCGGCTCGTCGAACATCAGGATCCGCGGATCGCCGAGCAGGGCGGCCGCGATGCCGAGCCGCTGCCCCATGCCGAGCGAGAAGCCCTTGGTCTTCTTCCTCGCCACCGCCGTCAGACCGACCGCCTCCAGCACCTCACGCACCCGGCGGGTGGGGATGCCGTTGCTCTGCGCGAGGCACAGCAGGTGGTTGTAGGCGCTGCGCCCGCCGTGCCAGGCCTTCGCCTCCAGCAGCGCGCCGATGTACGTCAGCGGGTCCTTCAGCTGGTCGTAGTGGCTGCCGTCGATGCGCACATCCCCGGCCGTGGGCCGGTCCAGGCCCAGGATCATCCGCATGGTCGTCGACTTGCCCGCGCCGTTGGGACCGAGGAAGCCGGTGACGATGCCGGGTCTGACGGTGAAGCTCAGATTGTTCACCGCCACCTTCTCGCCGTACCGCTTGGTCAGCCCCTCGAGCTCGATCATGCGGCCACGCTAGGACGGAACGAAGCCCTCCGCCAGTGCTGGCGGAGGGCTTCGTCAGTCGTTCGGACGCCGTATCCCGGGCGTTGGCGTACGCGGTCAGCGAGACTGCTGCGCCGGCACCCCACGAGAAACCTGCTCGTCGTCACCCGGCGCGCCCGCGGCGGCGACCGCCGCACCGGTCAGCGTGGCGAGCATCTCGCGGACGTTCGTCAGCTGGGCGTTGATGGAGTCGCGGCGGTTGGTGAGCGCCGCGAGCTCGCGCTCGGATTCCGAGCGGATGCGGTCGGCCTTGGCGTTGGCGTCGGCGACGATGTCCTCCGCCTGGCGCTGGGCCGTCTCCACCGTCTGGCGGGCGCGGCGCTCGGCGTCCGTGCGCAGCTTCTCCGCCTCCAGGCGCAGCTGCTCGGCGCGGTGCTCGATCTCCGCGAGCCGCTTCTCGGCCTTGGCCTGACGGGAGGCCAGGTCACGCTCGGACTGCTCACGGCGCTTGGCGAGGTTCGTCTCGAAGTCGGCGGCGGCCTGCGCGGCCTTGGCGCGGGTCTCCTCGAAGAGGGCGTCCGCCTCCTCCCGCTTGGACTGCGCGTCCTTCTGCGCCTCGGAGCGCAGCTGAGCCGCGTCGGCCTTGGCCTTCTCGACGATCCGGACGCCCTCGTCCTCGGCCTTCGCCTTGCGGTCGGAGGCGTAGGACTCCGCGTCGTTGCGCACCTGCTGGGCCGCCGACTCGGCGAGGTCACGGTGCTGCTCGGCGGCGCGCCGGGCCTCCTCGCGCAGCTCCTTGGCCTCTTCCTCGGCAAGGCGCAGGATCTTCTCGACGCGCGCGCCGAGACCGGCGTAGGACGGCTCGGCGTCGGTCACCTGCGCCTGGGCGTTCTGCGTCTCGAGGTGCAGCTCCTCGATGCGCTTCTCCAGGGCGGTGATGCGGGAGAGGGCCTGGTCACGGTCGGAGACGAGCTTGGAGATACGTTCGTCCACCTGAGCGCGGTCGTACCCACGCCGCACAAGCTCGAAGCCGTAGGGGGAAGTGTCGCTCATGGGGTTCCTGTCGAATGAGACCGGTGAGGTGATAGTGGAATCCTAGGGGTCAGAACGGCGTGTCATCGAGCGGATACGTGTTTGATCTGGAGAATGACACCCCTTTTGGGTGGCTGATCGGCGGACGACTTGCCAAGACACCGTCAAAGGCCCTGTCCGAGTCCCCGTTCCAGCCCCCGGAACACCGCCGCGTCACTTGCGCTTCCCCTCCGTGCCGTTGCCTTCAGGCTGACCCTTGCGGTCCCGCCGGCGCTAGCCGTCTGACGACTTGCCACCCGATCGAGGGGCGCCGACCGTCGCACCCGCCTTGACCCCGGAGTCCTTGGCCGGCGCGGGGGCCTCGAAGGACTCCAGCGCCTCCAGCACGTCCTGGACCCGGGAGATCTCGGCGTTGATGTCCTCGCGGCGCCGCACCAGGATCTCCAGCTCGCGCTTGCCCTCCTCGACCGTGCGCCGCGCCTCGCGGACCGCCTCGGCCTTGAGCTCCTCGGCCTCCTTGACCAGCCTGGCCTTCTTCTGCTCGGCCTCCTTGAGGAGCCCCTCGGCCTTCTTCACGGCGGCGATACGGACCTTGCCCGCCTCGGAGTTGGCCTCCGAGACGATCTCCTTGGCCTTCGCCTCCGCCTTGGCCAGCTGCTCCTCGGCGGCCTTGATGAGCGCGTCGCAGCGGTCGCCGGTGGACTTCATCGTCTCGGCGGCCTCGCGCCGCGCCCGCTCGTGCAGCTCCTCGATCTCGGAGGTGATGCGGTCGCGCAGCTCCTCCGCCCGCTCCCTTATCTGCGTGGCGTCCCGGCGCGCGCCGACCAGCAGCTCGTCCGCGTCCGAACGGGCCTTCTCGACCATCTGGTTGCCCTCGATGGTCGACTCGGAGACGATCCGCTCGGCCTCCTGCCGGGCCGCGCCGACCATCGTGTCCGCCTGCGCCTCGGCGTCCGCGGTCGTCTTCAGCGCCTGCTGCTGCGCCTCGGTGAGCAGCTTGTCCGCCTCGGCCGTGGTCTCCGTGATGAGCTTGTCGACCTGCTCGGCGGCCTCGCTGCGCCGCTTGTTGGCGTCCTTGCGGGCCTCGTCCAGGGTGCGCTCGGCCTCCTCGCGGGCGGCCGTGACGACGCGCTCGGCCTCCTCGGCCGCGTCCGTCCTGACCCGCTCGGACTCGGCACGGATCCGCTCGGCGTGCTGCTGGGCGCTGCCCACCGTCTCGGCGGCCTCGGCACGCAGCCGCTCCGCCTCCGCGGTCGCTTCCCCGACCAGCGTCTCGGCCGTGGCGACCGACTCCGTGCGGACCCGCTCGGCCTCCTCCAGCGCCTCGGTGCGCACGCGTTCGGCCTCCGCGGCGGTCTCCGCGCGCAGCCGGTCCGTCCGAGCGATCGTCTCGGCACGCAGCCGGTCGGTCTCGGCGACGGTCTCGGTGGTGAGGCGTTCGGCTTCGCTGCGGGCCTCGGTGATGAGGGTGTCCGCCTGCGTCGCCGCGTCCGAGCGGATGCGGTTGGCGTCCTCCCGGGCATCGGCCCGGGTACGCGTCGCGTCCTGCTCGGCCTGAGCCCGGGTCTCGGAGGCCTCGGTGCGCAGCCGGTCGGTCTCCTCCCGCACCTGCGTGCGGACCCGCTCGGCCTCCTCCAGCGCTTCGGTGCGGACGCGTTCGGCCTCCGCGACGGTCTCCGTGCGCAGCCGGTCGGTCTCGGCGACGGTCTCGGTGGTGAGGCGTTCGGCTTCGCTGCGGGCCTCGGTGATGAGGGTGTCCGCCTGCGTCGCCGCGTCCGAGCGGATGCGGTTGGCGTCCTCCCGGGCGTCCGCCCGCGTACGGGCCGCCTGCTGGTCGGCCTGCGCGATGGTCTCCGAGGCCTCGGTGCGCACCCGCTGCGCGTGCTCGGCGGCGTCCGAACGGACCCGCTCGGCCTCCTCGACGGCCTCCGCCACCGTGTGCTCGGCGAGCGCCTTGGCGGCCTGGGACTCCTCGTTCGCCTCCCGGCGCAGCCGCGCGGCGTCCTCGCCCGCCCGCTCCCGCTCGGCGTAGGCGTCCGTGCGGACCCGGTCGGCCTCCTCCTGGGCTTCGCGGCGGGTGCGCTCCGCCGCGTGCTCGGCGGCGCTGCGCAGCCCGGCGATCTCCTCCTGCGCCTGCTCGTGCAGCCCGGCCACGGAGTCGCGCACCTGCTGCGCGTGCTGCTCGGCCGCGGAGACCATCTCGCCCGCGCGCCGCTCGGCCTCCTCGACCAGACGGGTCGCCTCGGCCTGTGCCTCCTCCACCCGGGTGCGCGCCGCCGCGAGCAGTTCCTCGCTCTGCGCGCGGGCCTGCTCACGTTCCTGGCCGGCCTCCTGGCGCGCCGATGCGAGGAGTTCCTCGGCCTCACGCCGGCGGCGGGCCGCCTCCTCCTGCGCGGCGGCCAGCGTCTCCGACGCCTCCGCCGCGAGCCGCTCGGCCGCGGCCTGCGCCTCGGCGCGGAGCCGGTCGGCGCTCTCCTGCGCCTCCGTCTTCAGCCGCTCCGCCTCCGCCGCGGCCTCCGACCGCAGCCGTACGGCGACGGCCTCGCCCTCCGCGCGGGAGGCGGAGGCGTCCGCGGCGGCCTCGGTGCGCAGCCGCTCGGCCTCGGTCTCGGCCTGCTGCTGGAGCGTACGGATGCGCTCGGCGGCCTCGCCGCGCAGCCGCTCGGTCTCCTCGCCGGCCTCCCGGCGGATGCGGGCGGCCTCCTCACGGGCGTCCGCGAGGGACTGCTCGGCCGCGGCGAGCCGCTCCTGCGCCTGCGTCTGAAGACGGGTCAGCTCCTCGGCGGCCTCCGCCTGCCGGGCCGCCATCGCCCGCTCGGTCTCCTCGCGCAGCTCGCGCGCGGCCTGCTCGGCGTCCGTCTTGACCGTCTCGGCCTGCTCGGCGGCCTCCGCGCGGTGCCGTTCGGCCTCCGCGCGGGTGCGCTCCAGGGTCTCCTCGGCCTGCCGGCGCAGCGTTGTTGCCCGCTCGATGGCCTCGGTGCGCACCTTCTCGCTGTCCGCGGTCGCGGACTTGCGCAGCTCGTCGGCGTCCGCCCTGGCCTTGGCCAGCAGTTCCTCGGCGGTCCTGGCCGCCTCGTCGATCTGCTGGACGGCCTCCTTGCGGGCCTCGGCGCGGATCTTCTCGCCCTCGGCGACCGCGTCGGCACGCAGCTGCTCGGCCTCGCCGCGCAGCCGGCGGGCCTCCTCCTGCAGCTCGACCGTCCTGGCCCGGTACTCCTCGGTGTCGTCCTTGGCCGCGCCCTTGAGCTGCTCGGCGATCTCGTGCGCCTGGGCGCGCAGCCGGTCCGACTCGGCCTCGGCCTCGGTGCGGATGCGCTCCGCCTCCTCGGCGGCGGCCTTCCTGGTCTGCCTGGCGTCCTCGGACGCCTTGTTGAGCACGTCCTCGGCGGTCCTGGCCGCCTTGGACAGCTGGGTGGCGGTCTCCTCCGCGGTGGCGCTGCGCGCCTTCTCCGCGGCCTCGGCGAGCAGCTTCTCCGCCTCGGCGCGGGCGTCGGCGAGCAGTTGCTCGGCCTCCGCCTTGGTGGACTCGGCCTCCTTGGTGGCCTCGCCGACCAGCCGGGCGACCTGCTCCTTGGCGGTGCGCGTACGGGTCTCGTTGGCGGCCTCGGCGCTCGTGAGCGCCTTCGCGGCGGCCTCCTTCGCCTCGGCGACCAGCTTCTCCGCCTCGGCGCGGGCCTCGCGCAGCGCGGTGTCGGCCTCGGCGATGCGGGCTTCCGCGGTGCGGCTCAGCTCCTGCGCCTGGCGGCGCGCGGCCTCCGACTCGCTGGCGGTGGAGGTGCGCAGCTGCTCGGCGTGGTCGGTGGCCTCCTGGGCCTGCGTGGAGGCGGCGTTGAGCAGCCGCTCGGCGTCCGCGCGGGCGCGGCGCAGCAGCTGCTCGGCCTCGGCGCGGGCCGACTCGGCCTCGCCGGTGAGCCGCTGGCGGGCCTCGGCGGTCAGCCGCTCGGCCTCCGCGCGGGCGGCGGCCAGGGCCTGCTCGGCCTCGGCGCGGGACTCCTCCAGGAGCCGGCGGGCCTGCGCCTCGGTGCGGGCGCGCAGCTGATCGGCCCACGCGACGTTCTCGTTGACGTGCGACTCGACGGTCGCCCGGCGTTCGGCCAGCTCCTGGTCCAGCTGCTGGCGCCGGGTCACCGCCTCCTGGTGCAGCTCGGCCTGCAGCCGCGCGGCCTGCTCGGCGTGCTCCTGCAGGATGCGCTGGGTCTGGGCGCGGGCCTGGCTCAGCTCGCGCTCGGCGTCGGCGCGGATCTGGTCGGCCTGCACCTGGGCCTGGCGCAGCAACTGCTCGGCCTGGTAACCGATGTCACCGCCGTCGAAGGCGGGCCGGGACATGATGGTGCGGCGCGCCTCGTGCAGCTTGGCGCGCAGCACCTCGACCTGGTAGCCGAGGTCCTCGGCGTGCTGGATCGCCTTTTCCCGCTCGGTCTTCAGCCGTTTCATCTCGGCTTCGAACCGAGTGAGGTGGTCGACGTCAGCCGCCGGCTCCCGCTCCTGGCTCTCGTAGCCCCGCACTGCGCGGTCCCATCCGTCCCCTGGTCGCAAGTCTCTCCAACGAGCACCGTCCATCCGCCGGACGGGGCCCCCGGGTGAATGGTGTCAGATCGACGGCGGAGCACGGGCCGCTGCCCCGTCGCTCGCCCCCCTGAACCGGACCCCCGGACTGGTCCCGCCGGTGAGGGAGGGACCGGGCCACCGCAGGGTTGGGCGGCGACCGCACCCAACCCTACCGGCCCTTATGTACGAGGGTCAGTGCTCGTCGGACTCAACAGGGGCCGAAGTGACCAGTTCTGTCAGGACGCCATGGCAGTCCTTGGGGTGCAGGAAGGTGATCCGCGAGCCCATGGAGCCGCGGCGCGGCTCGTCGTACAGGACGCGGACGCCCTTGCCGCGGATGGCCTCGGAGTCCGCGTCCACGTCCGCGGTGCCGAAGGCGATGTGGTGGACGCCCTCGCCGTTCTTCGCGAGCCACTTGCCGACCGCGGAGTCCTCGCGCGTCGGCTCCAGCAGCTGGAGGTAGGAGGCGCCGCCGTCCGACGTCTCGTTGATCTTGAGCATGGCCTCGCGTACGCCCTGCTCCTCGTTGACCTCGGTGTGGAACACCTCGAATCCGTACGTGGCCCGGTAGAACTCGACGGTGGCGTCGAGGTCGTGGCAGGCGATCCCGATGTGGTCGATTCGCGTCAGCATGCTTGTTAGTGGAGCGCTCCACGGATGGTTACGCAACGTGCGCGCGATCACACCGACGGCCCGGTGACGGCACGGAGTGCCATCAGTACATTCGAAGTAAACCCTCGTTCACTCCTCGGCCCGGCGGGCCGGTAAGGGGATCGCACCTCATGGCAACTGCAACGAACAGCTCGGTGATCGTCGCGGGCGCGCGGACGCCCATGGGGCGACTGCTGGGCTCATTGAAGTCCTTCTCCGGAGCCGACCTCGGCGGCTTCGCGATCAAGGCCGCCCTCGACCGTGCGGGGATCGGCGGCGACCAGGTGCAGTACGTGATCATGGGCCAGGTGCTCCAGGCCGGCGCGGGCCAGATCCCGGCGCGTCAGGCGGCCGTCAAGGCGGGCATCCCCATGAACGTCCCGGCGCTCACCATCAACAAGGTGTGTCTGTCCGGTCTGGACGCGATCGCGCTCGCGGACCAGCTGATCCGGGCCGGCGAGTTCGACATCATCGTGGCCGGCGGTCAGGAGTCCATGACCAACGCCCCCCACCTGCTGCCGAAGTCCCGTGACGGCTTCAAGTACGGCGCCGTGCAGATGCTGGACGCGATGGCCCACGACGGCCTGACCGACCCGTGGGAGGCCATCCCCATGGGCGAGTCCACCGAGAAGCACAACACCCGGCTCGGCATCGGCCGCGCCGAGCAGGACGAGATCGCCGCGCTGTCCCACCAGCGGGCCGCGGCCGCGCAGAAGAACGGCGTCTTCGAGGCCGAGATCACCCCGGTGGAGATCCCGCAGCGCAAGGGCGACCCGATCCTGTTCAGCAAGGACGAGGGCATCCGCGGCGACACCACGGCCGAGTCCCTCGGCAAGCTGCGCCCGGCGTTCGCCAAGGACGGCACGATCACGGCCGGCACCTCCTCGCAGATCTCCGACGGCGCGGCCGCCGTGGTCGTGATGAGCAAGGCCAAGGCCGAGGAGCTGGGCCTGGACTGGATCGCCGAGATCGGCGCCCACGGCAACGTCGCGGGCCCGGACAACTCGTTGCAGTCGCAGCCGTCCAACGCGATCGCACACGCCCTGAAGAAGGAGGGGCTGGAGGTCTCCGACCTCGACCTCATCGAGATCAACGAGGCCTTCGCGGCGGTCGCCGTGCAGTCAATGAAGGACCTCGGGGTGTCCACGGAAAAGGTGAACGTCAACGGCGGCGCGATCGCCCTCGGCCACCCGATCGGCATGTCCGGCGCCCGGCTGGTGCTGCACCTGGCGCTGGAGCTCAAGCGCCGGGGCGGCGGGGTCGGCGCGGCCGCGCTGTGCGGCGGCGGCGGCCAGGGTGACGCGCTGATCGTGCGGGTACCCAAGGCCTGAGCAGTCCGTATATTCGTACGATCCTGATGTGAACGGAGCTGTGATGCAGGACGTCTCCTCGCTGGTGGCCCAGGCCAGGGAAGGCCGGCCGCGTGCCGTGGCCCGGCTGATCTCCCTGGTGGAGGGGGCGTCCCCGCAGCTCAGGGAGGTCATGCGGACGCTCGCGCCGCTGACCGGCAACGCCTACGTCGTCGGTCTCACGGGCTCGCCCGGCGTCGGCAAGTCCACCTCGACCTCCGCGCTGGTCACGGCGTACCGCAAGCAGGGCAGGCGGGTCGGCGTCCTGGCCGTCGACCCCTCCTCGCCCTTCTCGGGCGGCGCCCTGCTCGGCGACCGGGTGCGGATGTCGGAGCACGCCTCCGACCCCGGCGTCTACATCCGTTCCATGGCGACCCGGGGCCACCTGGGCGGCCTCGCCTGGGCCGCGCCGCAGGCGATCCGCGTCCTGGACGCGGCGGGCTGCGACGTGATCCTCGTGGAGACCGTCGGTGTGGGCCAGTCGGAGGTGGAGATCGCCTCCCAGGCCGACACCTCCGTCGTCCTGCTGGCCCCCGGCATGGGCGACGGCATCCAGGCGGCGAAGGCCGGAATCCTGGAGATCGGCGACGTGTACGTCGTCAACAAGGCGGACCGCGACGGCGCCGACGCCACCGCGCGGGAGCTGAACCACATGCTGGGCCTCGGCGAGTCCCGCGCGCCGGGGGACTGGCGCCCGCCGATCGTCAAGACGGTGGCGGCACGCGCGGAGGGCGTCGACGAGGTCGTGGAGGCCCTGGAGAAGCACCGCGCGTGGATGGAGGAGCACGGGGTCCTCGCGGAGCGCCGCCGTGCCCGCGCGGCCCGCGAGGTCGAGACCATCGCGGTCACGGCGTTGCGGGAGCGGATCGGTGACCTGCACGGGGATCACCACCTGCCGACGCTTGCGGAACGCATCGTCGCCGGGGAGCTGGATCCCTACCGGGCGGCCGACGAGCTGATCGCGGGTCTCACCGAGGGCTGACGCCGTCTGAGCCCGTTCCGCCTACACGCTCGGTCCGGGCCGTGGTTCGGCGGGTGCGGCTGAGTGGGGGGCTGGTCGCGCCCACGCGGCCCAGCCGCATATCGATGCAGCCCCGCGCCCCTACAGGGGCGCTGCGGTAACCGCAGCGACCAGCCCCCTTGTCTTCGCTCAGGGGCGGCCGCGTTGCGTGCGCAAGTGGTCCGCGATGGGCCTGAGGGACTTGTCCAGTTCCGTCAGGGCCTCCGGGGACAGCAGGTCGATGAAGTGGCGGCGCACCGAGTCCACGTGGTGGGGTGCGACCTTCTTCATCGTCTCCATGCCGTGCTCGGTGAGCACCGCGTACAGCCCGCGCCGGTCGGACTCGCAGTTCTCCCGGCGCACGAGGTCGGCGTTCTCCATGCGCGTGATCTGGTGCGAGAGCCGGCTCTTGGACTGCAGCGTGGCGGAGGCGAGGTCACTCATCCGCATCCGCCGGTCCTCCGACTCGGAGAGGTTCACCAGGATCTCGTAGTCGTTCATCGTCAGGCCGAACGGCTGCAGATCCTTCTCGAGCTGGTACGTCAGCAGCCTGTTGACCTCCAGATGGGTACGCCAGGCACACTGCTCCGCATCCGTCAGCCATCGCGTGGCCGTCTCGGTCTCCATGAATGAAGTCTACCTAAGAAGTTGAATGGCGAACTACTGAGGGTGGTGTGACAGTGCGCACGCGTTCGACGTCACACTCCGCAGACTACCGCTCACAGCCCGAAGCGACGCTGGAGATCGCCCAGCTGTCCGGGAAGGCGCGGTACCCCGGACTGCCCTCCGGCCGGACCGTGCGCCCCGCCTCCTCCGGGTACCCCGGGCTCCGGCGGAACCGCCCCCGTGGCCTGCTCGGCCATGAGTGTCTCGGTCGACTGCAGAAGGACCGTGCCGGCGCCCACGAACTCGAACTGATGCTCCTCTCCGGACACCCCGCCGAGGCCCGTCATCGCACGTAGACCGCCCCATACGCCCGTCAGATACCCGTGGTCGTAGTGATGGCACGGGGACGGGCAGTCGGCCCACCCGACGAGCGCCTGCGGGTCCACCCGGATCGGGGGTTCCATGAACACCACCGGCCCGTTAGATGCGGCCACGAACTTTCCGGTTCCGATGAGTGTCAGAAAGCCCGGCACGATCGACTGCTTGAGCGACAGAGTTGGCTGAAAAGCGAGCAGATTGCCCGAGCGAATGGTCAGGTTGCCGTCATCGAGGTCGTAGGAGTTGACATCGAAGGCCCGGTCGGCGAGCAGCATCTTGCCCGAGCCCTGGGCCACGACCCAGTCGCTCGCGTGCAGAGGCGAATGGAACGACGTACGCACCAGACGCTCCAGCAGGCCGTGCCCGATGCCGTTGAACTCGATCGCCCCGTAGTAGGCGATCATCTTCCCCTTCTGCAGGAACCACTGGCTCCCCTTGAGCTCCACGCAGAAGGTGTAGGCGTTGACGTTGTCGTCGGCGGGCAGGGTCGACGGGTCGTGCACGGGGGGCCCGGCGCCGTACGGGGTGCTCACAGTTTCTCCTCCGAGGCCTGGACGTAGACCGCACCGCTGCCGCTCAGCTCCAGCTGGAACGCCTCGCCGGAGCCGCGGCCCACCATGTCCCGCCAGCCGAGGGCGGTGGACAGTTTGTTGCGCACGTCGCCGTGGTGGGCGACGTAGGCCTGCGGATCCACGTGCACCGGCCGCTGCGGGGTGATCGGGATCTCGAAGACGCCGCCGTGCGCCATCACCGCGACCGCGCCGTGCCCCTTGAGTGTCGTGGTGAACAGCCCCTGGCCGCTGACCTGGCCCCGGACCATGCCCATCACGCCGCCCTGCGCGCCCAGGAACACCGTGCCCTGCGTCAGGGTGCCCTCGAAGGCGAGCAGCCGGTCGGCCTCCACGTAGAGCGTGTCGCCGGTGAGGCGGATGACCTGGACGTGGTGGCCGCCGTGCCCGAACAGGACGGTGCCGCTGCCCTCGACCGTCATCAGCGGGGTCGCCTCGTTCGCGATCCGCCGACCGATCATCGACATGACGCCGCCCTGGCCGCCCTGCACGTTGGGTGTGAAGCTCACGTCGCCCCGGTAGGCGAGCATCGCGCCGCGCTGGCTGTACAGCCGCTGCCCCGGCACCACGGTCGCCTCGACCATCTTGGAGTTGATCTCACGGAAGGCCATCTCAGACGTCCCCCGCGATCGTGTTGCGCTCGCTCGGCTGCACGTACACCAGGCCGTCCCCCTCGAAGCGGATCTGGAAGGCCTCGCCGCCGCCCTCACCCATGAGCGTGCGGAACGTCACACCGGACTGGAAGGACTGGCGCAGGTCGCCCTGGTGGGCGACGTAGGCGCCCGGGTCGACGCTCAGCGGGTACTGCGGCGACACCCGCAGCACCACCGCCGGCCCGTCGGAGGTGATCGCCGCCTGGCCGTGCCCCTCGACCGTGGTGGTGAACAGCCCGTTGCCCTGCGAGGCCCCGCGCAGCCCGGTGAACGTCGTGCCGGTCCTGAGGCCGGCGTCGGTCGCGAGCAGGTTGCTCGACTCGACGTACAGCTTGTCCCCCCGCAGGCTCACCAGGTTGATCTCCGACGCCCGGTCGGCGAACCAGCAGGTCCCCTGCCCCCTCACCTCCATCACCGTCATCTGCTCGCCGGTGAGCCGCCGGGTCACCATGCCCCGCAGGCCCTCACCGCCGCCCGTCATCTTCTTGAACGCCATCTGCCCGTCGTACGCGACCATCGAGCCGTTCTTCGCCTTCACGGCGTCCCCGGTCATGTCGACGGCGAGCACCTTGCTGCCTTGCAGTCGGAACATCGCCACGCAAGGAAAGTAGCGGCCGGGCGCAGGGAGAGGACAGGGCCCCTGGGTGGACGACGACCCTGAGCGGACCCCTACGGGCGCGGTTTGCCACAATGGGTGAACGCTTGTGCTTCCGTTCACAAAACGCCAGTACGCCCACGACCGAAGGTGACCCGTGGACCTCAAGACAGCCTCCGCCATCCGACGCCTCCGCCTGATCTCCGCACCCGAGGCCGTGTCCTTCCTGATCCTGCTCGTCTGCTCGGTGCTGAAGCGGACCACGGACTTCGACGCGGTCCCGGTCATGGGCATGATCCACGGCGTGCTGTTCGTGCTGTACGTGCTCTTCTGGGCGGACGCCTGGAACCGCACCAAGTGGCCGCTGAAGACCGCCGCGCTGTACTTCCTGCTCTCGGTGCTGCCCACCGGCGGCTTCTTCGCCGAGCGCAAGCTGCGCCGTGAGTCCGAGAACGCCGTCATCGCCGCCCGCGCCCGCCAGGAAGGCGTGGTGAACGCATGATCGTCGCCTTCTCCGTGACGCCCCTGGGTGTCGGCGAGGACGTGGGGGAGTACGTCGCCGACGCCGTCCGCGTGGTCCGCGAGTCCGGGCTGCCCCACCGCACCGACGCCATGTTCACCTCCCTCGAGGGTGAGTGGGACGAGGTCATGGACGTCGTCAAGCGAGCGGTCGCCGCCGTCGAGGCCCGCGCGCCCAGGGTCTCCCTGGTCCTCAAGGCCGACATCCGCCCCGGCGTGCAGGACGGTCTGACGTCGAAGGTCGCCACCGTCGAGCGGTACCTGGCGGAGCCGGCGGAGTAGCCGGCCTGCGGCGGCGGCACCGCGGCCGGCCGGGCGACCGGGAGCCGGACGCGGCGGCGCGTACCGCGGCTGTGCGCGGCCCGGCCCGGCCGGGTGGACCGAAGGGCGAGACAGGGCTGACCGCCATATGACCGGCGGGTAGGGTCTGGTGACGTGCCCAAGCCTCTCAGCCTTCCGTTCGACCCCATCGCCCGCGCCGACGAGCTGTGGAAGCAGCGCTGGGGCAACGTGCCGGCCATGGCCGCGATCACGTCCATCATGCGCGCGCACCAGATCCTGCTCGCCGAGGTGGACGCGGTGGTCAAGCCGTACGGGCTGACGTTCGCGCGCTACGAGGCGCTGGTGCTGCTCACCTTCTCCAAGGAGGGCGAGCTGCCGATGTCCAAGATCGGCGAGCGTCTCATGGTGCATCCCACGTCCGTGACGAACACCGTGGACCGCCTGGTCAGGTCCGGTCTGGTGGCCAAGCGGCCCAACCCCAACGACGGCCGCGGCACCCTCGCCTCCATCACCGGCAAGGGCCGTGAGGTCGTCGAGGCCGCCACGCGCGACCTGATGGCGATGGACTTCGGTCTCGGCGCGTACGACGCGGAGGAGTGCGGCGAGATCTTCGCCCTGCTGCGCCCGCTGCGGATCGCGGCGAAGGACTTCGAGGGCGAGTGACACGGGGCACGTGACCCCGGGCAAGATCCCGCACAACGGGCGGTTACGCTCGAAGCCATGAAGAAGAGCGTGCTGACCCGCTACCGCGTCATGGCCTACGTCACCGGCGTGCTGCTGGTCCTGCTGACCCTCGGCTGCATCGCCAAGTACGGCATCGACATGGACGGCGCGGACAGCTTCGTCAAGGTCGTCGGTATCGCGCACGGCTGGCTGTACGTCGTGTACCTGATCTTCGCGTTCGACCTCGGCTCCAAGGCGAAGTGGCCGGTCGGCAAGCAGCTGTGGGTGCTGATCGCCGGCACCATCCCGACGGCCGCCTTCTTCGTCGAGCGGAAGGTCAGCCGCGAGCTGGAGGCCAAGGTCACCGACCCGGCCCCCGCGGTCGCCAAGGCCTGACGCCGCCCCCCGGCCGGCCCCGGCCCCCACCGCCGTACACCTGTGCGGCGGTCAGCCATCGACATTTACTTGGACGTCCTAGTAAATTCGAGGGTATGGACGCTGACGCCATCGAGGAGGGCCGCCGACGCTGGCAGGCCCGGTACGACGCCGCACGCAAGCGCGACGCTGACTTCACCACGCTCTCCGGCGATCCCGTGGAGCCGGTGTACGGACCCCGGCCGGGGGACACGTACGAGGGCTTCGAGCGGATCGGCTGGCCCGGGGAGTACCCCTTCACGCGCGGGCTGTACCCGACCGGATACCGGGGGCGGACGTGGACCATCCGGCAGTTCGCCGGGTTCGGCAACGCCGAGCAGACCAACGAGCGCTACAAGATGATCCTGGGCAACGGCGGCGGCGGCCTGTCCGTCGCCTTCGACATGCCGACGCTCATGGGCCGCGACTCCGACGACCCGCGCTCCCTCGGCGAGGTCGGGCACTGCGGCGTCGCCATCGACTCCGCGGCCGACATGGAGGTGCTCTTCAAGGACATCCCGCTCGGGGACGTCACCACCTCCATGACCATCAGCGGGCCCGCCGTGCCCGTCTTCTGCATGTACCTCGTCGCCGCCGAGCGGCAGGGCGTCGACCCGGGGGTGCTCAACGGCACGCTCCAGACCGACATCTTCAAGGAGTACATCGCCCAGAAGGAGTGGCTCTTCCAGCCCGAGCCGCACCTGCGCCTCATCGGCGACCTGATGGAGTACACCAGCGCGAAGATCCCCGCCTACAAGCCGCTGTCCGTCTCCGGCTACCACATCCGCGAGGCCGGCGCGACGGCCGCGCAGGAGCTGGCGTACACGCTGGCGGACGGCTTCGGGTACGTGGAGCTGGGGCTGTCGCGCGGGCTCGACGTGGACGTGTTCGCACCCGGACTGTCCTTCTTCTTCGACGCACACGTCGACTTCTTCGAGGAGATCGCCAAGTTCCGCGCGGCGCGCCGGATCTGGGCGCGCTGGATGCGGGACGTCTACGGCGCGCGGAGCGAGAAGTCCCAGTGGCTGCGCTTCCACACGCAGACCGCCGGTGTCTCGCTGACCGCCCAGCAGCCGTACAACAACGTCGTACGGACCGCCGTGGAGGCGCTCGCCGCGGTCCTCGGCGGCACCAACTCGCTGCACACCAACGCCCTCGACGAGACCCTCGCGCTGCCGAGCGAGCAGGCGGCGGAGATCGCGCTGCGCACGCAGCAGGTGCTGATGGAGGAGACCGGCGTCGCCAACGTGGCCGACCCGCTGGGCGGTTCCTGGTACGTCGAGCAGCTCACCGACCGGATCGAGGCCGACGCCGAGAAGATCTTCGAGCAGATCAAGGAGCGCGGGCTGCGGGCGCACCCGGACGGGCAGCACCCGATCGGGCCGATCACCTCCGGCATCCTGCGCGGGATCGAGGACGGCTGGTTCACCGGCGAGATCGCCGAGTCCGCCTTCCGCTACCAGCGGTCGCTGGAGAAGGGCGAGAAGCGGGTCGTGGGCGTCAACGTCCACACCGGGTCGGTGACCGGGGACCTGGAGATCCTGCGGGTGAGCCACGAGGTGGAGCGCGAGCAGGTGCGGGTGCTCGCCGGCCGCAGGACGGCGCGGGACGAGCCGGCGGTGCGCGCGGCGCTGGACGGCATGCTGGCGGCGGCCCGCTCCGGCGCGAACATGATCGAGCCGATGCTGGACGCCGTACGGGCGGAGGCGACCCTGGGGGAGATCTGCGGGGTGCTGCGGGACGAGTGGGGGGTGTACACGGAGCCGGCGGGCTTCTAGGGCCGCCGGTCACGCCGACTGGGCCAGCCCCAGCAGGAGCACGCGGGTGAAGCTGCGGACCCATTCCTCGTCCGCCGGTTCCGCGCTGACCAGGGTGCGGTGGACCACGGCACCCGCCACCACGTCGAAGACGAGGTCGGCCGTACGGGCTGCCTCCCCGGGATCGGTCTCGGGGGGCAGCTCGCCGCGTCGCTGGGCCCGCGCGCGCCCTTCGATGACGAGGCGTTTCTGGCGTTCCACGATGGACTCGCGGATGCGCAGGCGCAGGGCGTCGTCCCGGGTGGACTCGGCCACCACCGCCATCAGGCCGCTCTTGGCCTCCGGTCGGGCCAGGATCGCGGCGAACTGGAGCACCACGCCCTCGATGTCCGCGGCCAGGCTGCCGCTGTCCGGCAGTTCGAGCTCGTCGAAGAGTTCCGCCACCGCGTCGACCACCAGTTCGTTCTTGCCCGACCAGCGGCGGTAGAGGGTCGTTTTCGCAACCCCGGCGCGGGTTGCCACGTCTCCCAACGTGAGTTTGGACCAGCCCAGTTCGACCAGTGCCTCCCGCGTCGCCGCCAGGATCGCGGCGTCCGCGGTGGCGCTGCGCGGTCGGCCGGGGCGTGCGGCGGGGGTGCGGCTCGGCATGTGCCGACCATATCCGGCCGTTCCGGCGCCGTCGTGATCCGGCCGTTCCGGCCCCGTCGTGAGGGAGATCACCGGTCAGTGGTGTCGCGCGAGCCCCCGATGGCATTACGCTACGACTCGTAGCGAAAGCTCGTGAGGGACGTACACGGGTGACGACCAAGGGCGCGTGGGTGGGGACCCGGCGCCGAGCGGGGACAAGCGGCCGGCCGAGGCCCGGCGCGGATCGGGTGGCCCGGCTTTCCGCATCGTTTTCACGCAGGCACCTGGACGGGGGAGGATAGACGCATGCAGCCACGGAACATGTCCATGAGCGGCGTCGTCGACCTCGCCGCGGTGAAGGCGGCCCAGGAGGCCAAGGCCAAGGCCGAGCAGACGCGCGCGGAAGCGGCACGGCAGGGCGGGGCGGGCGCCGTCTCCCCCGCCGACCTCGTCATCGACGTCGATGAGGCCGGATTCGAGCGGGATGTCGTGCAGCGGTCGGCCGAGGTGCCGGTCGTCATCGACTTCTGGGCCGAGTGGTGCCAGCCCTGCAAGCAGCTCAGCCCGGTGCTGGAGCGGCTGACCGTCGAGTACGGCGGGCGGCTCATGCTCGCCAAGATCGACGTCGACGCCAACCAGATGCTGATGCAGCAGTTCGGCATCCAGGGGATCCCGGCGGTGTTCGCCGTCGTCGCCGGCCAGGCGCTGCCGCTCTTCCAGGGAGCGGCCGGCGAGGAGCAGATCCGCCAGACCTTCGACCAGCTGGTGGCCGTCGCCGAGCAGCGTTTCGGCATCACCGGCCTGACCGTCGACCCCGAGGCCGAGCCGGGCGGCGCCGCCGTCCAGGCGCCGGTGGAGGGGCCCTACGACGCCGCGCTGAACGCCGCCGCGCAGGCGCTGGACGCGGGCGACATGGCCGGGGCGATCCGGGCGTACCAGAACGTGCTGGCCGATGACCCGGCCCACCCCGAGGCCAGACTGGGTCTCTCCCAGGCCGAGTTGCTCCAGCGGGTGCAGCACCTCGACCCGCAGCAGGTGCGCAAGGACGCCGCCGAGAAGCCGGCCGACGTGCAGGCGCAGATCGCCGCCGCCGACCTGGATCTGGTGGGCGGTCACATCGAGGACGCCTTCGGGCGTCTGGTCGACACGGTGCAGCGCACGGTCGGGGACGACCGCGAGGCCGCACGGCTGCGGCTGCTGGAGCTGTTCGAGGTCGTGGGGGCCGACGATCCGCGGGTGACCGCGGCGCGGCGGGCGCTGGCGCGGGCGCTGTTCTGAGCCGCCCGGGGACCCTCGTCCCGACCAGTCGCTAAACGCCCGGGCATGTGATGCCCGGGTGAAAAGTTCGCCGAGACGCCTCCATCGCGGCCGCGCTTTACCAAATCTTGGTAATCGCGGCCGCTGTTACTGCGAGTAAGTCCAGGCAGTGGATCTGTCGGATTCTGTCCAGCGATCAACGGTTTTGTACCCAGGCCCTGAGCCACCCAGCGTCGCCGCCCGAGACCTCTGGGTCGCCGAGCGGTGATCCGCCCGTTACTAGCCAGTAACGAACCCCCTTGTGTCGGCGGCGAGAATGCACCACGATCGGCGACGCTCGGTCCATTCCCGCAGCCCGACAGCCAATCGGGTCACGGGACTTCCTGGGTCCCCACCGAGCAGAGCCGGCGGCAGTGGCGCCGGCTCTCGGACAGGGGGGTCTTCGCCTCGGCGAAGCCTGTCCAGCAAGGTTGTGCGTGATGCGTGTCAGGCGCGACCAGTGGTTGTCGCTCGGGGGTGATCGCCGGTGATTCGGGCGCGTACCAGCGCCGCCGAGCGCGGGCGCTCTCCTTCCCGAGGACGTAGCACTTCTCCCATCCCTGCCCGGTGAGCCGCCGTAGAGGGGGCCAGGTGGTCAGGAGATGTACGTCCGAGAAGGAGGAAATATGGAGTCCCAGGTGCGTGGCGGGACCAGATGGAAGCGGTTCGCTGTGGTCATGGTGCCCAGCGTGGCCGCCACGGCTGCCATAGGCGTCGCCCTGGCACAGGGCGCGCTGGCCGCGTCGTTCAGTGTGTCGGGGCAGTCGTTCAAGGTCACCGCGGACGAGCTGCACGGCGACGGTTTCGTGCAGTACGGCGCGATCGACAACGGGTACACCCTCAGTGGTGAGAAGACGATCCACCCGGTGGCGGTCTCGGGCTTCAAGTCCGCGACCATCAAGAACCTGTGCCAGTCCGTCGTCACGCCGAACATCCCGCTGCTCGGGTCGGTCACGCTGACGCTGTCGGCCGGCAACAGCGACGACAAGAAGAATCAGGTCTCGGCGGACCGCCTGTACATCGACGTCGCCGACCTCGAGACCACCGGCGGTGCCAAGTTCACCGGCATCGACATCGGTGTCCCGGCGGGCGAGACCGGCCCCGACAAGGGCGGCAAGGGTCCCGGCATGGCGGGCGGCAAGGAGCAGTCCAACCCGTACGGGTTCGCCCAGCAGGCCGAGAAGGCCGACCTGTACGGCGTGCGGCAGACGGCGTGGGCGACCACGGCCGGAACCTTCACGCTGCCCGGTCTGAAGATGAAGCTGCAGACGGGCACCCACGAGTGCTACTAGGCGCCGGGTGATGGGCGGGAGGAGCCTTCAGGCGCCTCCCGCCCCTCCGCTCTCGGGCCTTGTGCCACACCCCCCACACTCGCACCACATCCCCACCACAGCGATGCCGCACCAGGGAGCTGTTTTCCTATGAGCGCCGAGACTTCTGCCGTACCCGGCCAGTTCACCCGCCGGAGGCTGCAGTTCCGCGCCTGGCGGGGCACCCGGCCGTTCTGGGCCGGACTGTTCGTCATGCTCGGTGGCTTTCCGATCATGTACTTCCCGTACGCACACCTCCAGGTGGGCCACCTGACGCTGGCGATGGCCACCACCGCCGGGGCCGGCTCGCTGATCATCGGTGTGCTGCTGGTCGTCCTGGGCATCAGCCTGTGGTTCCAGAAGCACATCCGCGTCTTCGCGGGTGTCGCCTCGATCCTGCTCGCGCTGGTGTCGATCCCCGTGTCCAACTTCGGCGGCTTCGTCGTGGGCTTCCTCCTCGCGCTGATCGGCGGGGCCATGGCCGTGTCGTGGGCGCCGGGCGCACCCTCCAGGAACGAGCGGGCCGAGGAGGCCGGCGCCGACGGCGCTCCCGGGGACGCCCTCGGCCAGGTGCCGCACGGGGCGGGCGAACTGAACGATCTGTCAGGAACGAGCCCGGCCAACGGGGCGAACGGGAGGCACAGTGCCGGCTGACGAGGTGACCCACGGGACTGACGCTGAGGCGTTCCGTGGGAGAACCGGTCCGCGTCATGCGGCCCCCAAGAAGCCGCTGTTCACCAGGTTCCACATGCCGGCCGGCCGGGCGATAGCCAGCGTGGCGATGCCGACCGCGGTCCTGATGGGCATGGGGTTCACGGCGTCCCTCGCCGTGGCCGACAACAACCCCTCGTCGTCGAAGATGGCCGACGAGTACAAGGACTGCGTCACCGCCCTGCAGAACGACGGCAAGGACGCCTCCGCCACCCCGTCGCCGTCCGCCTCCGAGAGCTCCGGCACCTCCGGGAGCAAGGAGTCCGGCGGCTCCGGGGACGGGACGACACCGAAGCCGTCGGCCGACGGGAGTTCCGCGGGCTCCGCCGACTCCGGCAAGGACAACGCCTCTTCGCCGGATTCAGGTTCCGGCGACAAGGCCGGCCCCACGCCGTCGGCGTCCGCATCCGCGGCCCCGAAGAGCGGTTCCACCGCCCCGGCGCCCACCCCGTCGCCGTCCGCCACGGACAAGAACGTGCTGCAGGACATCGGCGACGCGCTCAACGGCCTGCTCGGCGGCGGCCAGAAGGACTCGCCCTCGCCCAGCGCC
Organism: Streptomyces sp. NPDC097129; assembly: GCF_055668065.1. NCBI lineage: Bacteria > Bacillati > Actinomycetota > Actinomycetes > Kitasatosporales > Streptomycetaceae > Streptomyces > Streptomyces sp. NPDC097129. Next base: position 456,706 of record NZ_JBVOQE010000004.1, read on the forward strand.
ACGTCCACGCCGTCCGCCTCCCCGTCGCCCTCCGCCGACCAGGCGAGCGGCACGGTGAAGGACACGACCGACAAGGTGACCGGCACCGTCAAGGACACGACCGACAAGGTCACCGGGACGGTCAAGGACACCACGGACAAGGCCACCGGCACGGTCAAGGACACCACCGGCAAGGTGACCGGCGCCGCCAAGGACGCCACCGAGGCGGCACAGCAGGCGGCCGGCGAGGCCACCGCGTCGCCCGGCCCGTCCGACGGCTCCACCGCGGACCCCGCGGACTGCAAGGCCGCCACCGACGCCCAGGGCGGCGTCGACAACAAGGTGCCGGTGGCCGACGACCCCTGGTATCTGCAGGCCAGTTCGCTGCTGCTGAAGAGCGCGGACTACCAGGGCGTCGTTGAGGTGAAGACCGCCTCCGGCACCACCAAGAAGGTGCTGAAGTACGTCGTGTCCGGCGGCACCGACATCGGCGACCTGCACCAGACGGTGAACGACAAGCTGTCCGGCAAGACCTACCACGTCCAGGCCGGCAAGGGCACCACGTCCACGATCCGCGACGGCGACACGGTGATGTACACCGAGTCGATCTCCGGCAACCTCTTCGGCCTGATCCCGATCACGTTCAGCCCGGACAGCCCGCCGCCGCTGAACATCCCGCTGATCTACTTCACCAACGTGAAGGTCGTCCAGGCCGCCCAGTTCGGCGGCACGCTCACCGTGCCCGGCATGAAGGTGTACACCACCGGCTGAGCCTTCCGAACCCGCCCGGGAGCCGCACACACGCCGAGGGCGCCCCCTGCGACAGGGGGCGCCCTCGGCGTTCGTACGGCGACTCAGTCGCGGTGGGCGATGCCCAGGTGGTGCACGCGGACCATGTTGGTGGTGCCGGGGACGCCGGGCGGGGAACCGGCCGTGATGACGACGACGTCGCCCTCGTTGAAGCGGCCCAGCTTGACCACTTCCTGGTCGACCAGCTCGACCATCTCGTCGGTGCTGTTGACGAACGGCACCACGTGCGGCTCCACGCCCCAGCTCAGCGTGAGCTGGTTGCGGGTGCTCTCGTCCGTGGTGAACGCGATGATCGGCTGGGCCGCGCGGTAGCGGCACAGACGCCGAGCGGTGTCGCCGGACTGGGTGAAGGCGATCAGGCCCCTGCCGCCGAGGAAGTCGGCGATCTCGCAGGCCGCGCGGGCCACCGAACCGCCCTGCGTGCGCGGCTTCTTGCCCGGCACCAGCGGCTGCAGGCCCTTGCTCAGCAGCTCCTGCTCGGCCGCCGCGACGATCTTCGACATCGTCTTGACGGTCTCGATCGGGTACGCGCCCACGCTCGACTCCGCCGACAGCATGACCGCGTCCGCGCCGTCCAGGATCGCGTTGGCGACGTCGGAGGCCTCGGCGCGGGTCGGACGGGAGTTGGTGATCATCGACTCCATCATCTGGGTCGCCACGATCACCGGCTTGGCGTTGCGCCGGCACAGCTCGATCAGGCGCTTCTGCACCATGGGGACCTTCTCGAGCGGATACTCGACGGCCAGGTCGCCACGGGCCACCATCACGGCGTCGAACGCCGCGACGACGTCCTCCATGTTCTGCACCGCCTGCGGCTTCTCCACCTTGGCGATGACCGGGACGCGGCGGCCCTCCTCGTCCATGATGCGGTGGACGTCGTTGACGTCCTTGGCGTCACGGACGAAGGACAGCGCGACCAGGTCGCAGCCCATGCGCAGTGCGAAGCGCAGGTCCTCGATGTCCTTCTCGCTCAGCGCGGGCACGTTCACGGCCGCGCCGGGCAGGTTGATGCCCTTGTGGTCGGAGACCACGCCGCCCTCGATGACGATCGTCCGCACCCGCGGACCCTCGACCTCGACGACCTTCAGCTCGACGTTGCCGTCGTTGATCAGGATCTGGTCGCCCTTGGCCACGTCGCCGGGCAGGCCCTTGTAGGTGGTGCCGCAGATCTGCTTGTCGCCCGGGACGTCCTCGGTCGTGATGACGAACTCGTCACCGCGCTCCAGCTCGACCGGACCCTCGGCGAAGGTCTCCAGACGGATCTTCGGGCCCTGCAGGTCGGCGAGGACACCGATGGCCCGGCCGGTCTCCTTCTGCGCGGCACGCAGCCGGTCGTACCGGCCCTGGTGCTCGGCGTGGGTGCCGTGGCTGAAGTTGAAGCGGGCCACGTTCATGCCGGCTTCGATCAGCGCTACGAGCTGCTCGTGGGAGTCGACCGCGGGGCCGAGAGTACAGACGATTTTCGAACGGCGCATGGGGCGATCCTATCGGTTTGTTTCGCTACGGAATATTCCGTCTGGCGGAAAGTACAAATGAGTGCCCTATTGCTCAGGTGCGCTCAGTTCCACGCGGCGGAGCCGCAATTCGTTACCGCCCGACCAGTGCGTAGGTCTGCGTCGCGATCTCCAGTTCTTCATCCGTCGGCACCACCGCGACCGCCACCCGCGCGCCCTTCGGGGAGATCAGCCGCGGCGTGTCGCCGCGCACCGCGTTCAGCTCGCCGTCGACCGCCAGGCCCAGGCTCTGAAGGCCCTCGACCGCCGCCTGCCGCACCGGCGCCGCGTTCTCCCCGACGCCCGCGGTGAAGGCGACCGCGTCGACCGTGCCGAGCACGGCGTAATAGGAGCCTATGTACTTCTTCAGACGGTGAATGTAAATGTCGAAGGCGAGTCGCGCCTGCTCGTCGCCCTCGTCGATCCGGCGGCGGATCTCCCGCATGTCGTTGTCCCCGCACAGTCCGAACAGACCGCTCCTCTTGTTGAGGAGAGTGTCGATCTCATCCATGGACATTGCGCCGACACGAGCCAAATGGAAGATGACCGCCGGGTCGAGATCACCGGAACGCGTACCCATCACCAGCCCCTCCAAAGGCGTCAGCCCCATGGAGGTGTCCACACAGCGACCGCCCCGCACGGCCGACGCCGACGCGCCGTTGCCCAGGTGCAGCACGATCACGTTCACCTCTTCGGGCGCCTTGCCCAGCAGCCGCGCCGTCGCCCGGGAGACGTACGCGTGCGAGGTGCCGTGGAAGCCGTAGCGGCGGATGCGGTGCCGGTCGGCGATCTTCGGGTCGATCGCGTACCGCGCCGCGGACTCCGGCATGGTCGTGTGGAACGCCGTGTCGAACACGGCGACCTGCGGCAGGTCCGGGCGCAGCGCCCGCGCGGTGCGGATGCCGGTCAGGTTGGCCGGGTTGTGCAGCGGCGCGACCGGGATCAGGCGCTCGATCTCGGCGATCACCTCGTCGTCGATGACGGTGGGCTCGGTGAAGAACATCCCGCCGTGCACCACCCGGTGCCCGATGGCGACCAGATCGGGGGAGTCCAGGCCCAGGCCGTCCTTGGACAGCTCCTCCGCCACCGTTTTCAGCGCGGCGTCGTGGTCGGCGATCGGGCCGTTGAACTCGCGGCCGGCGCCGCCGGTCAGCGGGGTGTGCTTGAGCCGGGACGTCTGCTCGCCGATGCGCTCGACCAGGCCCACGGCCAGCCGGCTCTCGTCGCGCATGTCGAGCAGCTGGTACTTCACCGACGAGGAGCCGGAGTTGAGGACGAGGACGCGGGTGCCGGTCACTGCTGGGAAGCCTTTTCGACGGGGGACAGGGCGGGGGACTGCGCGGGGGACTGGCCGGAGGACTGGGCCTGGATCGCCGTGATGGCGACGGTGTTGACGATGTCCTGGACGAGCGCGCCCCGGGACAGGTCGTTGACCGGCTTGTTCAGGCCCTGCAGCACCGGGCCGACCGCGATCGCGCCGGCCGACCGCTGCACGGCCTTGTAGGTGTTGTTGCCGGTGTTGAGGTCGGGGAAGATCAGCACGCTGGCCTGCCCGGCGACCTCGGAGCCGGGCAGCTTGGTCGCGGCGACCGACGGCTCCACCGCGGCGTCGTACTGGATCGGCCCCTCGATCTTCAGATCCGGGCGGCGCAGCCGGGCCAGCTCCGTCGCCTCGCGCACCTTGTCGACGTCGGCGCCGACGCCGGAGGTGCCGGTGGAGTACGACAGCATCGCGATCCGCGGCTCGACGCCGAACTGCGCGGCCGTGGTCGCCGACTGCATCGCGATGTCGGCGAGCTGCTCCGCGTTCGGGTCGGGATTGACCGCGCAGTCGCCGTAGACGAGCACCTTGTCGGCCAGGCACATGAAGAACACCGACGACACGATCGAGGTGTCCGGCTTCGTCTTGATGATCTCGAAGGCCGGCCGGATGGTCGCCGCGGTCGAATGCACCGACCCCGACACCATGCCGTCGGCCAGGCCCTCGGCCACCATCAGCGTGCCGAAGTAGTTCACGTCGGAGACGACGTCGTAGGCCAGCTCGACGGTGACGCCCTTGTGGGCGCGCAGCGCCGCGTACTTCTCGGCGAAGGAGTCCCGCAGCTCGCTCGTCGCGGGGTCGATCAGCTGGGTGTCGCCCAGGTCGACGCCGAGGTCGGCGGCCTTCTTGCGGATCTGGTCGACCGGCCCGAGCAGCGTCAGGTCGCACACGCCCCGGCGCAGCAGCACCTCGGCCGCGTGCAGCACGCGCTCCTCGGTGCCCTCCGGCAGCACCACCCGGCGCCTGTCGGTGCGCGCCCGCTCCAGCAGCTTGTGCTCGAACATCATCGGCGTGACACGGTCGCTGCTGGGCGCCGAGACCCGCTTGTTGAGGTCGGCGGTGTCGACGTACCGCTCGAACAGGCCGAGCGCCCGCTCCGCCTTGCGCGGGGTGGCCGCGTTCAGCTTGCCCTCCAGGGAGAACAGCTGGGCCGCGGTCGGGAAGCTGGTGCCGGTCACCGACAGCACCGGGGTGCCCGGGGCGAGGCGGGCCGCGAGGGTGAGGATGTGCTCGCCGGGCACCTCGTTCAGGGTGAGCAGCACACCGGCTATCGGCGGGGTGCCGGCGCTGTGCGCGGCCAGCGAGCCGACGACCAGGTCGGCGCGGTCGCCGGGGGTGACGACCAGGCATCCCGGGGTCAGGGCGGCGAGGAAGTTCGGCAGCATCGCCCCGCCGAAGACGAAGTCCAGCGCGTCGCGGGCCAGCCCCGAGTCGTCGCCGAGCAGCACCTTCGCGCCGAGCGTGTGCGCGATCTGGGACACCGTCGGCGCGGACAGCGCGGCGTCGTCGGGGACGACGTAGCAGGGCACCGGCAGCCGCCCGGCGAGCCGTTCGGCGATCGCGTCGCGCTCCTCGCGGGCGACCCGGTTGGTGACCATCGCGAGCACGTCACAGCCCAGACCGTCGTAGGCCCGGTAGGCGTTGCGGGTCTCCGCCAGCACCGACTCCGCGGCCTGCGCCCGGCCCCCCACCACCGGGATCACGGAGGCGCCGAACTCGTTGGCCAGGCGCGCGTTCAGCGACAGCTCGTCGGGCAGCTGGGTGGCGGCGAAGTCGGTGCCGAGGACCAGGACGACGTCGTAGTCACGGGCGACCAGGTGGAAACGGTCGACGAGGGCCGCGACCAGTTCGTCCGTGCCGCGCTCGGCCTGCAGCGCGGACGCCTCGTCGTAGCCCATGCCGTAGACGGTCGCGGGGTCCTGGGAGAGCCGGTAGCGGGCGCGCAGCAGCTCGAAGAGCCGGTCCGGCCCGTCGTGGACGAGCGGGCGGAAGACGCCGACCCGGTCGACCTGCCGGGTCAGGAGTTCCATGACGCCCAGCTCCACGACCTGGCGGCCGTCGCCGCGGTCGATACCGGTCACGTACACGCTGCGCGTCACGCGTGCTCTCCGTTTCGTCTGTGAGGGTGTCGTCTGGGGGTGTCGTCTGGGGGTGTCGTCTGGGGTGTCGTCCGTCGGGGCTACGCCTTCGCGTCCACCACCGTGTACAAAAATCGCCCACGGAGGTGAGCGGAACCCTCTTGACAATACCCCTGGACACAGATAAGGCGCCCGTCAAGACGTTCCGCTGGTCAGGGACGTGGAACAATCGGGAGGAGGCTCACAGGTACCCACAGCGAGCAGGAGACACAGCACGATGCGCATCGGAGTTCTCACCGCAGGCGGCGACTGCCCCGGCCTGAACGCCGTCATCCGATCGGTCGTGCACCGGGCGGTGGACAACTACGGCGATGAGGTCATCGGCTTCGAGGACGGCTACGCCGGACTGCTCGACGGCCACTACCGCAGCCTCGACCTGAACGCGGTCAGCGGCATCCTCGCCCGCGGCGGCACGATCCTCGGCTCCTCCCGCCTGGAGCGCGACCGTCTGCGCGAGGCCTGTGAGAACGCCGCCGACATCGTCACCGACTTCGGCATCGACGCCCTCATCCCGATCGGCGGCGAGGGCACGCTGACCGCCGCGCGCATGCTCAGCGACGCCGGCCTCCCCGTCGTCGGCGTCCCCAAGACGATCGACAACGACATCTCCTCCACCGACCGCACGTTCGGTTTCGACACCGCCGTCGGTGTCGCCACCGAGGCGATGGACCGCCTGAAGACCACCGCCGAGTCCCACCAGCGCGTGATGGTCGTCGAGGTCATGGGCCGGCACGCCGGCTGGATCGCCCTGGAGTCCGGCATGGCCGCCGGCGCGCACGGCATCTGCCTGCCCGAGCGTCCCTTCGACCCGGCCGACCTGGTGAAGATGGTCGAGGAGCGCTTCGCCCGCGGCAAGAAGTTCGCCGTCGTCTGCGTGGCGGAGGGCGCCCACCCGGCCGACGGCACCATGGACTACGGCAAGGGCGAGATCGACCAGTTCGGCCACGAGCGCTTCCAGGGCATCGGCACCGCCCTCGCGCACGAGCTGGAGCGGCGCCTCGGCAAGGAGGCCCGGCCGGTCATCCTCGGCCACGTGCAGCGCGGCGGCACGCCGACGGCGTACGACAGGGTCCTCGCCACCCGCTTCGGCTGGCACGCGGTCGAGGCCGCGCACCGCGGCGAGTTCGGCAACATGACCGCGCTGCGCGGCACCGACATCGTGATGGTGCCGCTGGCCGAGGCGGTGACCGAGCTCAAGACGGTCCCCACGTACCGGATGGACGAGGCGGAGTCGGTCTTCTAGCACCGCGTGATAGGGCCTGCCCTAACCGGTTCTCTTCCGTACGGCCGACCAGAAGTTGTCCACGATGTCGTCCAGGAAGGCACGGCCCGACGCGCTGGAGTCGCTGCTGCCGCCGCCCCAGCTGAGGGTGGCGGCCATGTGGCCCTGGTAGTCCTCGTGCAGCTCCTGCAGGACCTCCTCCAGGATGCCGCGGTCCAGTGGCGCGACCTTCGCCACCGGGCGCACATACCCCTGCCAGCGGGTGGAGGCCGCGCTGCGCAGCAGCTCGGCCAGGCGCTCCTCGCGCCCGGTGACGGACACGAAGTCCGGCAGCGACAGCTGGAGCACGTCGGCGAGCGCCACCGACTGGCGCTCGTTGCCGCGCCAGTCCCCGCTCTCCTCCATCCGCAGATACGACCGCAGGTCGACGCCGACCTCCCGGGCGACGTCCTCCGGGGCGATGCCGCGGGCCATGCGGTGCTCGCGCAGGGTGCGCGGCCGGGCGATGAGTTCTCCCGGCGTACACCACAACACGCCCGCCAGCGCGGTAAGTTCGGGGCTGCTGGGGTGGGCCATGCCACGTTCCCAGGCGATGACGAGGTCCGGGGTGACGTACGGCAGCCCGTAGGAGACCCGCATGCCGTGGGCGACGTGCTCGGGGCCCATGCCGAGGGCCGCGCGCAGCCGGCGGGCGGCCAGGGCGTCGAACGGGGGGCCGGGCTGGTTCGAGGGAGTAGAGGGATGGCGCACCCGCCACAACATAGAGCGGCGCTCAAGGCGTGACTACGGTGGGTTCGGACAGGATCACGGATTGTAGGAACCTACGTTTCCGTAGGTTTACCGTTTGCGGCACGTGTCACCCCTTGACCGCCCCCGCCAGGGCGAAACCTCCGCCCAGCCGCCGCGCGATCAGCACGTACAGCAGGATCACCGGCGTCGAGTACACCACCGAGAACGCGGCCAGCTGTCCGTAGGCGACCATGCCCCGGTTGCCGAAGAACTCGTTGATGCTCACCGACGCCGGCATCTGCTCGGGGGTGAGCAGCAGCATGAACGGTACGAAGAAGTTGCCCCACATCATCACGAACGAAAACACGGTCACCACGGAAAGTCCCGGACCCATCAGCGGCAGCACGATCCGGACGAGGGACTGGAGCGACGACGCCCCGTCCGTCCAGGCGGCCTCCTCCAGCTCCTTCGGCACGCCGTCCATGAAGTTCTTCATCAGCCAGATCGCGAAGGGCAGCTGCGAGGCGGCGAAGAAGAAGATCGTTCCCTGCATGGTGTCGATCAGGTTCACCTGCACGAACAGGGCGTACACCGGCACCATCACGGCCGTGATCGGCAGGCTCGTCGCGAACAGGATCGACAGCAGGAACGGCCGGTTGAACCGGGAGCGGAACCGGGACAGCGGGTAGGCGGCGAGCGCGGCGCACACCACGGTCAGCGCGGTCGCGCCGCCGCACAGGATCAGGCTGTTGAGCAGCGGGGTGAAGGTGATGTCGGCGGTGAGGATCGCGTCGAAGTTGCCGAGGGTGACCCCGTCGGGCGCCTTCACCCGCAGATCGGCGTGCGGATCGACGGACGACAGCACGACCCAGGCCAGCGGCAGGCAGAAGGCGGCGGCCACGACGAGCAGCCCGAGATCGGCGGCGAGCCGCCGGGCGGCACGACGGGAGGCGAGGGTACGGGTCACGGGGGTGCGGCGGGAGGCGAGGGTGCGGGTCACGGGGGTGCGGCGGGGAGTGGCGGTCCGGGACATCGTCGGGGTCACACCTCCGTCCGCAGCAGCCGCAGATACACCACGGAGAACAGCGAGCCGACGACGAGCAGCAGCAGGGCGACCGCCGTGCCGTAGCCGATCATGCTGTTCTGGAACGCCTGCTCGTACATGAACAGCGGCAGCGTCTGGCTGCGGCCGCCGGGGCCGCCCCGGGTCATCACCCAGATCAGCCCGAACACGGACAGCGTCTGCAGCGTGTTGAGCATCAGATTGGTCCCGATGGACCGCCGGATCATCGGCAGGGTGATGTGCCACAGCCGGCGCGGGCCGCTCGCCCCGTCGACCTCGGCGGCCTCGGTGATCTCCTGCGGGATCTCGGCGAGGGCGGCGGAGTACACGAGCATGGAGAACGCCGTGCCGCGCCAGACGTTGGCGAAGGACACGGCGAGGATGGGCAGCGTGAACAGCCAGTTCTGCGACGGCAGATGCAGGGCGCGGAGGATGGCGTCGAGCGTGCCCTCCTTGCGGAAGAAGGCGTACAGCAGGAACCCGGCCACCACCTCCGGCAGCACCCACGCCGTGACCACGATCCCCCCGGTGAGCGTGCGCACCGGCTTCGACGCCCGCCGCATCAGCGCGGCCAGCGCCAGCCCCAGCGTGTTCTGCCCGAGCAGCGACGACACCACGGTGAAGACGAGCGTCAGCCAGACGGCGTTGAGGAACTCCTCGTCGTGGAAGGCCCGGCGGAAGTTGTCGAGGCCGACGAAGGAGGAGTGCGCCTGGCCGGTGAGCTGGAGGTCGGTGAAGGCGATGTACGCGCAGTAGGCGATCGGCCCGGCGAGGAAGAGCAGCAGCAGGGCCAGGGCGGGCAGCAGGGGCAGCGTGCGCGGAAGGAGCCGCGCGGTCATTTCTCGACCACTTGGCCGCCGGTGACGTCCTTCAGGGCGTCGTCGTAGCCGGCCGCGGCCTTCTCGACGCCCGCGTCCCCCGTCGTCACGGACTCCATCGCCTCCTGGATCGCCGTGGACACCTTCGGATACGCCGGGTAGGCGGGCCGGTAGTGGGTGGAGGCGACGAGGTCGGTGAAGAACTTGATGCCGGGCTGGGCGCCGACGTACGCGGGATCGCTCGCCACGTCCTTGCGCACGGCGATACCGGAGTTGGCGATGTACCACTTCTGCGCGTTCGCCTTGGTCTGCATCGTCTTGACGAACTCGAAGGCGAGGCCGGGGTTGCCGGCCTTGGCCGGTACGGCCCAGGTCCAGCCGCCGGACATGCTCACCCTGCCGGGCGCCTGCCCGTGCTGGGTCGGCATGGGGGCGAGACCCAGCTTGCGCGACCACTCGGGCCACTCGTGCCCGGCCCCGGGCAGCCAGTCCTGCGGCAGCCAGGACCCGTCGAGGTCGATGCCCAGCTTGCCCTGGGGCAGCAGCTCGCCGCGGACGATGGTCTGGATGTTCGGGTCGAGGGCGGTGGAGACGTCCGGCCCGAGGTTCTCCCGGTAGACGGTCTCGACGAAGGAGAGCGCGTCCTTGAAGCCCTGACCGCCGGCGACCCACTTCCTGCTCCCGGCGTCGTACAGCGGATCGGTGCGGCCGTCGCCCGTGCCGTACAGCAGCATCTCGAAACCCTGCATGGTGGCGGCCTCACCGGCCGGCTTGCCCGTGTAGACGTTGAGCGGGGTGACGCCGGGGACCTTCCGCTTGATGGTGCGCGCGGCGGCGAGCACGTCGTCCCACGTCTTCGGCTGCCAGGGCACCGGCAGACCGGCCTTGGCGAAGACGCCCTTGTCGTACCAGAGCCCGCGGGTGTCGGTCCCGTCCGGGACGCCGTACGTCTTGCCGTCCTGCCCCTTGGCCGCGGCCCGGGCGGTGTCCATGAACTGCTGCCAGTCCGGCCACTTGGCGAGATAGGCGTCCAGCGGCTTCAAGTACCCGCTGGTGATGTCGGAGTTGATGAGGAACGTGTCCTCATAGACCAGATCGGGCGCGGTCTTGGGCGAGCGGAGCATCTGCTGGAGCTTGGTGTAGTACTCCGAGTCCGGCGCCTTGATGGGGACGAGCTCGACCTTCTTGCCGGGGTGGCTCTTCTCGAACTGCTTCTTGACGTCGGCGAGATAGCCGTCCATCACATGGACGGAGTTGTCCGTCGACTGCTTGAAGGAGACCTTGACGGTGTCGGGACCGCTGCCCGACCCGCCCCCGCACGCGGTGAGCGCGGTGGCGGCGAGGACGGTGGTCAGGAGCGAGGAGACGGCGGCGGCGGGGCGCACGGGCATGACCTCCAGCGGGCTCACGAGGCTGTGACGCGGAGATTGCTGCGGTGCGAAGGTAAGTTGAGTGGTCTAGTCAGGTCAATGCGTGTGCGGGGGTTCGCCGCCCGGCGGCAGCCCGAACAGAGCGGCCGCGTTGTCGTGGCACACCGCCCGCAGCCACTCCCGGCCGAGGTCCAGCCGTTCCAGCGCCCGGAGCTGGTGCGCGTAGGAGTAGGGGATGTTCGGGAAGTCGGAGCCGAGCAGGACACGGTCGCCGAGGGCGGCCAGGCGGGGGAGGGCCCGCCGGGGGAAGGGCATGAGCCGTTCGGTGAAGTCGGTGAACGCCATCGTCGTGTCCAGCCGCACCTGCCCGTACCGTTCGGCGAGGCCGAGGAACTCCTCGTACTCGGGCATCCCCAGGTGCGCGACGATCAGCCGCAGCGACGGGTGCCGGGCCAGGACGCGCGCGACCGGGCCGGGTCCGGTGTGCTTGCCGGGCGCGGGGCCGGAACCGCAGTGGATCACCACCGGGACGCCGGCCTCGGCGAGCAGCCCCCAGGCCGGGTCGAGAAGCGCGTCCGCCGGGTCGTAGCCCCCCACCTGGACATGCGCCTTGAACACCCGCGCACCCGCCTCCACGGCCTCGCGGACATAGGCGTCGACGCCCGGCTCGGGGTGGAGGGTGGCGGTGTGCAGGCAGTCGGGTGTGCGGCGGGCGAAGTCGGCCGCCCACTCGTTCAGCCAGCGCGCCATGCCCGGCTTGTGCGGGTAGAGCATCGAGGTGAAGGCGCGGACGCCGAACTCCCGCAGCAGCGACGCCCGTTCCTCCTCCTGCTCGCGGTAGGTGATCGGCCACGCGAGCCCACCGGTCAGCGGGCCCCGCGCGTCGAAGTACTCCCAGACCTTGCGCAGGACACGCTCGGGCATGAAGTGCGTGTGCACGTCCACCAGCCCGGGAAGACCCAGCCCCGCCCAGAAACGACGGACCTCCACGCTCTCCTCACTCATGTACGGCTCCCACCCCTGTCCTCACCGCGTTGCGCCCCGCACCCACTGGTACACCAGCTCCGGCCGCCCCACCGTCCCGTACTGCGGTCTGCGCTGCGCCCGGCCGGTGTCCACCAGGTGCTCCAGGTAGCGGCGGGCGGTGATCCGGGAGATGCCGACCGCCTCGGCGAGGGCGGTGGCCGTCAGGCCGCCGGCGCCCTCGCGCAGGGCCACCGTCACCCGCTCCAGCGTCGGGCCGCTCAGCCCCTTCGGCAGCGACACGGGTCCCGGTGCGCGCAGGACCGCCAGGGCGCGGTCCACCTCGTCCTGACCGCTCGCCTCACCCGCCGCCGCGTGGAACTCGGCGTAGCGCACGAGACGGTCGCGCAGCGTGGCGAACGTGAAGGGCTTCAGCACGTACTGCACCACGCCCAGCGAGACGCCCTCACGGACGACCGCCAGGTCCCGCGCCGACGTCACCGCGATGACGTCCGCGTGGTGGCCGGCCGCGCGCAGCGTGCGGGCCAGCTGGAGTCCGTGCACGTCCGGCAGGTGCAGGTCGAGCAGCAGCAGGTCCACCGGGGTGCGGTCCAGGAAACGGCGGGCCTCGGCGCCGGTGTGCGCCTTGCCGACGGCGACGAAGCCCGGCACCCGGCCGACGTACAGCACGTGCGCGTCCGCGGCCACCGGGTCGTCCTCGACGACCAGCACCCGGATCGGCGGCCCCGCGGCTCCCGCCTCGCCGCCGGCCGTGCCGCCGCCCGCGCCGCCGCTCATGCCCGGCCCGCCGTCGCCGCGTCCACCCGCAGCGGCAGCCGCGCCTCGAACTGCGCGCCGCCTCCCGGCGCCTCGCACACGGTCAGCGTGCCGCCGTGCCGGTGCACCGTCTGGCGGACCAGGGCCAGGCCCAGTCCGCGGCCGCCCGGACCGGACGGCTTCGTGGAGAAGCCGCGCTGGAAGACCAGGCCGGCGTGGTCGGGATCCACCCCGGGACCGGTGTCGGCCACACGCAGGACCAGCTCGGAGCCTTCCGTGTACGCCGTCACCGTCACCCGCGGCGCCGCCCCGCCCTGCGCCGCGTCCACCGCGTTGTCGATCAGGTTGCCGAGGATCGTCACCAGGTCCCGCGCGGACAGGGAGGCGGGCAGCAGACCGTCGTCCAGGCGGCTGTCCGGCGACACCACCAGCTCCACGCCCCGCTCGTTCGCCTGGGCCGTCTTGCCCAGCAGCAGCGCGGCCAGCACCGGTTCGCTCACCGCCGCCACCACCTGGTCGGTCAGGGCCTGCGCCAGCTCCAGCTCGGCCGTCGCGAAGTCCACCGCCTCCTCCGCGCGGCCCAGTTCGATCAGCGACACGACGGTGTGCAGACGGTTCGCGGCCTCGTGCGCCTGGGAGCGCAGGGCCTGCGTGAAGCCCCGCTCGGAGTCCAGCTCGCCCATCAGCGACTGGAGTTCCGTGACGTCCCGCAGGGTCACTATCGTGCCGCGGCGCTCCCCGCCCGACACCGGCGAGGTGTTCACGACGATCACCCGCTCCGCCGTCAGATGCACCTCGTCCACCCGCGGCTCCGACGCCAGCAGCGCGCCCGTGAGCGGCGCGGGCAGCCCCAGCTGCGTCACCGGCCGGCCCACCACGTCCCCGCTCACCCCCAGCAGCTCCCGTCCGCCGTCGTTGACCAGCGCCACACGGTACTGCCCGTCGAGCAGCAGCAGCCCCTCGCGTACGGCGTGCAGCGCGGCCTCGTGGTAGGCGTGCATGCGGCTCAGCTCGGCCGCGTTCATGCCGTGGGTGTGCCGGCGCAGCCGGGCGTTGATGACGTACGTGCCGATCGCGCCGAGCGCCAGCACCCCGGCCGCGACGCCGAGCAGCGCCGTCACCTGGTCCTGCACCCGGGCGCTGATCGCCTCCACCCGGATGCCGGCGCTGACCAGGGCGACGATCCGCTTGTCGTCGTCCTCGACGGGCGTGACCGCGCGGACCGAGGGGCCGAGGGTGCCGGTGTAGGTCTCGGTGAACGTCTCGCCGTGCAGGGCGCGGGCGGTGTTGCCGAGGAAGGGCCTGCCGATCTGGTTCGGGTCGGGGTGGGTCCAGCGGATGCCCCGCGGGTTCATGATCGTGACGAAGTCGACGTCGGTGTCCCGCATGATCCGCAGCGCGTACGGCTGGAGCTGGGCCGTCGGATCGGGGCCGCGGACCGCCGACCGCACCGAGGGCGCGTCGGCCACCGACCGGGCCACCGCAGTGGCCTGCCGGCCGGCCGCCTGCTCGGCCTGGCTGCGGTCGCTGACGTAGCTGAACAGCGCGTACCCGGCCACCACGAGCGCGAGCAGCACGGCCTGCATGGCGAACAGCTGTCCCGCCAGGCTGCGGGGTCTGGGCAGGGTGAGGCGCATGCCGTCAGTCTGCCTCTTGGCCGGACCGTGAACTAAACGGACGTCCGGCGGTGAACTCAATGAACGTCCGGCGGTGAACTCAATGAACGGAAGGGTGACCGCTCTCACAGGGGCGGGAGATAGTCACGGCAATCCCCAAAACGCCCGGACGTGAGCCGCACGCCGGTGATGCCGACGAAGACGTCAAGGAGGGCAGCCGTGGCCGCCAGCACATCCCCAACGGCACCTGCCGCGCCCGCTGTGAAGCGGGACCGCACCCACTACCTGTACATCGCGGTGATCGTCGCGGTCGCCCTCGGCATCGTCGTCGGGCTCGCCGCACCCGGCTTCGCGGTCGAGCTGAAGCCCATCGGCACGGGTTTCGTGAACCTGATCAAGATGATGATCTCGCCGATCATCTTCTGCACGATCGTGCTCGGCATCGGCTCGGTCCGCAAGGCCGCCAAGGTCGGCGCGGTGGGCGGCATCGCCCTGGTCTACTTCCTCGTCATGTCCCTGGTCGCCCTCGCGATCGGCCTGGTCGTCGGCAACATCCTGGAGCCCGGTTCGAGCCTCGCCGTCACCGACGCGGTCAAGAGCGTCGGGCACGCGCAGGTCGACGCCGAGGCCAAGGACACCACCACGTTCCTGCTCGGGATCATCCCGACCACGATCGTGTCCGCCTTCACCGAGGGCGAGGTGCTGCAGACGCTGCTGGTCGCGCTGCTGTGCGGGTTCGCGCTGCAGGCCATGGGCACGGCCGGCCAGCCGGTGCTGCGCGGCATCGAGCACATCCAGCGGCTCGTCTTCCGTGTCCTGGCGATGGTCATGTGGGCGGCGCCGATCGGCGCGTTCGGCGCGATGGCCGCGGTCGTCGGCTCGGCGGGCGTGGACGCGCTGAAGTCCCTGGCCGTGCTGATGCTCGGCTTCTACACCACCTGCGCGCTGTTCGTCTTCGTCGTCCTCGGGGCGCTGCTGCGGATCGTCGCCGGCCTCAACGTCTTCACGTTCTTCAAGTACCTGGGCCGTGAGTTCCTGCTGATCCTGTCCACCTCCTCGTCCGAGTCCGCGCTGCCGCGGCTGATCGCGAAGATGGAGCACCTGGGCGTCAGCAAGCCCGTCGTCGGCATCACCGTTCCGACCGGCTACTCCTTCAACCTCGACGGCACCATGATCTACATGACCATGGCGTCCCTGTTCATCGCCGACGCCATGGGGACGCCGATGTCGGTCGGCGAGCAGATCCCGCTGCTGCTGTTCCTGCTGGTCGCCTCCAAGGGCGCGGCGGGCGTCACCGGCGCGGGCCTGGCCACCCTGGCGGGCGGTCTGCAGTCGCACAAGCCGGCGCTGGTGGACGGCATCGGCCTGATCGTCGGCATCGACCGCTTCATGAGCGAGGCCCGCGCGCTGACCAACTTCGCGGGCAACGCGGTGGCGACGGTGCTGGTGGGGACGTGGACCAAGGAGATCGACAAGGAGCGCGTCCACGCGGTGCTGGCCGGGGAACTGCCGTTCGACGAGCGGACCCTGCTCGACGACGACGCCGCGACCGAGCCGGCGACCGAGAAGGAGCTGGCCGCAGCGTAGAACAGCGGGCCGCACCCCCGCCTGTGACCAGGCGCGGGCCGCACCCCCGCCTGTGACCAGGGCACCCGGCATCGCCTGAACCTTTGCCGGGTGCCCCTTTTTCGTTGCTCAGGCCTCCGCCGCCAGCTTCGCCACCAGGTCCGCCGCACGCCCCGCCGGGACTCCCGCCGCCGTGAGGACCGTCACCGCTGCCGAGCGGCCTGCCTCCGACGGGGGGACCAGGGCGTCGTTCACCGCCTCCATCAGGGCGAAGAGGATCTGTTCGTGGACGTAGGCGAGGGCCGGCGCCGGCAGCGCTGAGGTGAAGACGCCCTCGTCCAGGCCCTGCTGGAGCAACCGGACGCTGTTCTCGCGGACCGGGGTGAGGCGTTCGCGGATGCCCTGCATGGTGACCGTGCGCTGGGCGAGCGCGACGAGCAGCCGGTAGCGGTCGGCGATCTCCCACACCGCGAGCACCGAGCGGGCCACGGCCTCGGCCGGGTCGTCCACGCCCTCGCGGCCCCCGGCATGCGCGGCCGCCAGCGCGGGGACCGCCTCGTCCACCAGCGTGCCGATCAGCGCCTCCCGGCTCGGGAAATGCCCGTACACCGTGCGCCGTACGACACCGGCGGCGCGCGCGATCTGGTCCATGGAGGCGTCGGGGTCGCGCAGCAGCTCCGCGAGGGCGACGTCGAGGATGCGGCGCCGGTTGGCGTCGGCGCGGCTGTTACCCGTGGTCATGGCAGTCATTGTGCCCTCCTCCCGTACGCCGGCTCGGCGTCGGCCGCCCGGCGGCGGACTCGTCGACTTGCACAGCACTGTGCAACGGACGTACATTGCACATGGTTGTGCAACTGCACTCCACTGTGCAAGTCCTGTCGTCCAGGAAGGCGATCCCTGCCATGCGACTCGTGATGAACGAACCGGTCGAGAGGATGGAGGGCCCCTACCGCCGGCGCTGGTGGGCGCTCCTCGTCCTGTGCCTGAGCCTGCTGGTCATCGTGATGGCGAACACCGCCCTCACGGTCGCCGCGCCCGACATGACCCGTGACCTCGGGCTGTCCAGCGCCGACCTGCAGTGGGTCATCGACGGCTACACCGTCCCGTACGCCGCGCTGATGCTGCTGCTCGGCGCGATCGGCGACAAGTACAGCCGGCGCGGCGCGCTCGTGCTCGGCCTCGTCGTCTTCGGCGGCGGCGCGGTGGCCGGCTACCTCGCCGGCAGCTCCACGGCGGTCATCGCCGCCCGTGCCGTGATGGGCGTCGGCGCGGCGCTCATCATGCCCGCCACGCTGTCCCTGCTGGCCTCGACGTTCCCGCGCAAGGAGCGAGCCAAGGCCATCACCCTGTGGACCGCCACCGCGGGCCTCGCCATCGCCGCCGGACCGGTCGTCGCGGGCGCGCTGCTGCGCGATCACGGCTGGTCCTCGACGTTCCTGATCAACGTGCCCATCGCGGCCGTCGCGATCGTCGCCGCCCTCGTCCTCGTCCCGCCGTCCAAGGCGGGCCACCACGACCGGATCGACTACGTCGGCGGTCTGCTGTCGGTGATCTGGACCGGCGCGCTCGTCTACATGATCATCGAGGGGCCGCACTTCGGCTGGGGCGCCAAGGCCGTGACCGCCGCCGTCGTCGCCGGTGCCGCCCTCGTCGCCTTCGTCCTGTGGGAGCTGCGCCACCCGCGCCCGATCCTGGACGTACGCCGCTTCACCGAGCGCCGCTTCGCCGGCTCCAACCTCGCCGTCGCCCTGTTCTTCCTGGCCGTCTTCGGCGCCTTCTACTACCTCACCCAGCACCTCCAGTTCGTCCTCGGCTACGACGCCCTGGACACCGGCGTGCGCATGCTGCCGCTGGCCGGCGCGGTCTTCGCCGGCTCGGCGCTGACCGGGTACCTCACCCCGCGGGTCGGCATGAAGTGGACGGTCAGCGCGGGCATGGTCGGCGGCACCGCCGCGCTGGCCCTGCTGACCCGGGTCGACGCCACTTCCTCGTACGGCGACTTCGTGGCGCCCCTGGTCATCCTCGGCCTGGCGATCGGCCTCGCCCTCTCGCCCTGCACGGACGCCATCATGGGCTCCTTCCCGGAGGCCGAGCTGGGCGTGGGCGGCGCCGTCAACGACACCTCGCTGGAGCTGGGCGGCTCGCTCGGCATCGCGATCCTCGGCTCGCTGCTCGCCACGTCGTACTCCGGCCACCTCGCGGACGCCACCCGGGGCAGCAAGCTGCCCGCCGGAACCTTGGCCACCGCGCAGGACTCCGTCGGCGCCGGGTACGCCGTCGCGCAGGGCATCGGCGACAAGGCGCGGCAGCTGGCCGAGCAGGCGGCGCACGCGAGCAGCCCGCAGCAGGCCGCGCAGCTCAAGGCGCAGGCGCAGCAACTCGCGGAGGGCGCCGGGCGGATGAGCCACGCCGTCGGCTCCTCCTTCGCCGACGCGGTCGCCCACACCAGCCTGGTCGGCGCGGTGATCCTCGGTGTCGGCACGGTCCTGGTCGCGGTGCTGCTGCCGCGCCGCGGCACGGCGCCGGCGGAGCAGCCGGCCGACGAGAAGGAGACGCAGCTGGCCAAGACCGGCTGACTCTCACCGAACTCTTAACCGCCTCCACTAGGCTCAGTGATCCGAACGACAGGGTCCAGCGTGCCGCGCCGATCACCGGGTGCGGCACGCTTGTTGCAGGAGGCTCGGGGGAATGAACATCGACTGGAACCGGCGGACGTGCGCGCGGCGCGGCCACGTCACGTATGCGCCGGACGACCCCCGGCTGCGCGAGCGGCTGCACGCCGAGACCGCGCTCGGCGAGGTGTGGCGGTGCCTGCGCTGCGGGGACTTCGTGCTCGGCGAGCCGCACGGCTCCGGGCCGGCCACCGACGCGCCGCTGGTGCCGCGCGGCAAGGTGCTGCGGGACCTGTTCATCCTGCGCTTCCTCGCGATCGAGCGGGTGCTGCGCGGAGTGTTCATCGTGCTGGTCGCGGCGGCCGTGTGGAAGTTCTCCAACAGCCAGGACGCGGTGCGCCGCCTCTTCGACCAGAACCTCGACGTCTTCCGGCCGGTCTTCCGGCACTTCCACTACGACCTCGACCACTCACCCGTCGTCGGCTCCATCCAGAAGGCGTTCGGCTACCGGCACTCCACCCTGCTGCTCGTCGCCGGGCTGCTCCTCGCCTACGCCCTCATCGAGATCGTCGAGGCCGTCGGACTGTGGTACGCCAAGCGCTGGGCGGAGTACCTGACGGTGGTCGCCACCGCGGCCTTCCTGCCGCTGGAGGTCTACGAACTGACCGAGCACGTCAGCGCGCTGAAGATCGCCACGCTGGTCCTGAACGTCCTCGCCGTCCTCTACATCGCCCTGGCCAAACGCCTGTTCGGCCTGCGCGGCGGCCGCCGGGCCTTCGACGAGGAACGCCACAGCGAGTCCCTGCTGGAAGTGGAGGAGGCGGCGAAGGTCGCCGTCCAGGCGTCCTGAAACTGCCTAGCGGTCCAGGCGTTCTAGCGGTCCACGCCGTGCGGGTGCGGCGAGGCGCCGTTCGCGGACGTGTCCAGGCGTGTCAGTTCCTCGCCCGTCAGTGCCAGGTCCGCTGCCGCCGCCGAGTCGCGGATCGTCCGCGGGCGGCTCGCCCCCGGGATCGGGATCACGGACGGGGAGCGGGCCAGCAGCCACGCCAGGCAGACCCGCTGCGGGCTGACACCCCGTTCCCGGGCCACGTCGTGGAACGCGGCGAAGCGCTGCTCGCCCTCCAGCCGTGACGGCCCGTCCAGCGAGCTGCGGGTGATGCCGCCGAGGGGGCTCCACGGCAGGAACGCCAGGCCCAGCTCGGCGCTGAGCCGCAGCTCCGGCTCGCTGTCGCGCACGGCGGGGGAGTAGCGGTTCTGGACGGACACGAGCTGCTCGCCGAGGACCGCGCGGGCCTGCCGGATCTGCTCGGCGGTGGCGTTGGAGATCCCGGCCAGCCGGATCTTCCCCGCCTCCAGCAGCTCGCGCAGGGCGCCCACCGACTCGGCGAAGGGGACCGCGGGGTCCGGCTTGTGCAGCTGGTACAGGCCGATCGCCTCGACGCCGAGCCGCTTCAGGGAGCCCTCGGCGGCGGCCTTGAGGTGGCGGGGCGAGCCGTCGACCGTCCAGCTGCCGTCGGCCGGGCGGCCCCGGCCGCCCTTCGTCGCCACCAGCACGCCGGAGGTGTCACCGCCGTACGCCGCCAGCGCCCGGGCCACCAGCAGCTCGTTGTGGCCGGGCGCGGCGCCCGGCAGATGGTAGGAGTCCGCCGTGTCGATCAGGGTCACGCCCGCGTCCAGCGCCGCGTGCACGGTGGCCACGGCGCGCGCCTCGTCGGGGCGGCCCTCCAGGGACAGCGGCATCGCGCCGAGTCCGATCGCGCTCACCGTCAGCTCACCGAGCCGTCGCATCCGCATGTCAGCCGTCCTTTCCGAGGGTCTCGGCGACCGCGCGCGGCAGCCACCGCCGTACGTGCGAGAAGGGGAAACCGAGCCGGACGGCCCGGGAGTTGTCCATGCCGTAGAAGCGCGCGAAGGAGAACGGGGAGACCTGGCCGACCTCCACCTGCTGGAACACGGTCTTGCCCTCCCGCAGGTGCTCCTCCACCGCCGCGCACAGGTCCTGCGTGGTGAGCAGTCCGTGCGAGGCCGCGTTGACCGGGCCCGTGAAGTCCTGCCCCACCGTCCAGGCCAGGAAGTCGGCGATCTCCTCGACATGGATGTACGTCGCCGGCCGGCCGACCGGCGGTACGGCGATCGGTTCGCCCGCCGCGATCCGGTCCGCGTAGTGCGTGAGGCGGCCCGTGAAGTCGTCGGCGCCGCCCAGCACATGGGCCACCCGCACCGACGTCCACGGCAGGTCCCCCGGCGCCGCCGCGAACACCGCCTCCGCCTGCCGCTTGCCCTCGCCGTAGTGGGACTCCACGAAGGCCGCGTCGTCCCAGGGGAGTTCGAGGTCGACGGCCACCGTGTGCGGATCGACGGCGTCCTCCCGCACGGGCGCCACGGAGTCCTCGTACTCGTACACCTCGACCGTCGACGTCAGCACGTACCGGCCGGTGCGGCCCGTGAACAACCGGCGGGCGGTCTCCGCCTGGCGCGGCGTGTAACAGACCTGGTCGACGACGGCGTCGAAGTCCGCCGAACCCAGGGCCGCCCGCAGCGCCGTCTCGTCGTCGCGGTCGGCGACGAGACGGCGCACGCCCGGCGGGGGCGGGGAGGAGCCCCGGTTGAGCACCGTCACCCGGTCCCCGGCGGCCAGCAGCCGGCCGATGAGCCGCTTGCCGACGTAACGGCTGCCGCCGATGACCAATACCTCACGCATTCCGTCCCCTCCCGGAGTGGATCAACGCCCATAATTCTTTCGGTACGAGCGTCCGCGTTGAAGGGGGAAGCATGGGAGTTCCGGCCGCCGCACCAAAAGAACCGCGGTATCCGCGCGCCGCCGCCAACGAAACCTCGGTGGCCCTGGACGCGCTCGACCGGCAGATCCTCGACCTGCTCCAGAGCGACGGCCGCATCAAGCTCAGCGAGCTGGGCCGCCGGGTACGGCTGAGCCCGGCGGCGGTGACCGAACGGGTCCGGCGCCTGGAGGCGGCCGGGGTGATCACCGGCTACGGCGCCCGGGTGGCCCCCGCCCGCCTCGGCTACGGCATCCAGGCCTTCATCCGGGTCGACCCGCACGGCGGCTACACCCTCACTCACCCGAGGACCCTGGAGCTGACCGCCCGCCCGGAGATCACCGAGGTGCACCACGTCGTCGGCGAGGACTGCTGGATCCTCAAGGTCGCCGTCGAGGACACCGGCCATCTGGAGGAGGTGCTGGCGCAGATCTCGGCCCTCGGGCGGACCACCACCTCGATCGTGCTGTCCTCCCCGGTGGTGAACAAGCCGCTCCTGCCGCGCTTGCCTTGACGTCGGCGTCAAGGCATACGGTCACGGACATGCGAATCGGCGAGCTGGCCGCACGGGCCGGGACCACCACGCGCACCCTGCGGTACTACGAGGCACGGGGGCTGCTGCCCGCGCGCCGGGACCAGCACGGGCACCGCAGCTACGACGAGCACGACGTGCGGCTGCTGGAGCAGATCCGGACGCTGCAGGACTTCGGGTTCGAGCTGGAGGAGACCCGGCCCTTCGTGGAGTGCCTGCGCGCCGGGCACCCCGAGGGGGACTCGTGCCCGGCGTCGGTGGCGGTCTACCGGCGCAAGCTGGCCGAGCTGGACGCGCTGATCGGCGAGCTGGGCGGGGTGCGCGCGACCGTCGCCGCGCAGCTGGCGCGGGCCGAGCGGGCCCTGGGTGAGCTGGCCGCCGACGCGCTGGTTCCGGGCGGTCCGGAGCCGCGGTGCGAGCTGGGAGGGCAGGAGACATGATCAAGGTCGAGGGTGTGACCGACGTGACCGACGCGGATTTCGCGAACGAGGTGCTGGGGGCCGACCGGCCGGTGCTGGTGCAGTTCACCGCCGAGTGGTGCGGCCCGTGCCGGCAGCTGGCACCGGTACTGCGCTCCCTCGCCGCCGAGGAGGGCGAGCGGATCAAGATCGTGCAGATCGACGTGGACCGCAATCCGGAGACGACGATCGGATACGGCGTGATGGCCACGCCCACGCTGATGGTCTTCTCCGGCGGTGAGCCGGTGAAGTCGATGGTGGGCGCCCGGCCCAAGCGGCGGCTGCTCCAGGAGCTCGACGACGTGCTCTGAGCAGCGCCCGGCGCCCCGGACACGAGAAATCCCCCGAGCAATTGTGCTCGGGGGATTTCTTTCGGTATATTTGTTCATTCGCGACTTCCCTGGGGAAACTCGCGGAGAAGCTTTAGTGAGCAGAGTATATCCGGGCGGGAGCGGAATTGTCAAACACCGAATTTCCGGACGATGAATTGCGGCACGAGCAGGAATTCATCGACGGGCTGTACGCGCGCGTGGACGCGCTGCGCGGGCACACCGAGTCCGCCGTCCAGGACGCCCTCGCGCAGGGCGACAAGCCCATGCAGGCCCGCCTGGAGCGGGACATCCTCGTCGCCGAGCGCTCCGGGCTGCTCGCCGCGCTGAACGCGGTGGACGGCTCGCTGTGCTTCGGCCGGATCGACTTCACCGACGGCACCAGCCACCATATCGGCCGGATCGGGCTGCGGGAGAGCGACACCGAGCGCACCCCCGTCCTGATCGACTGGCGCGCCGAGGTGGCCCGGCCCTTCTACCTGGCCACCGGGCACACCCCGATGGGCCTGCGCCGCCGCCGGCACATCTCCACCGAGGGGCGGGACGTCACCGCCCTGCACGACGAGATCCTCGACCTGGGCGACAAGGAGCGCACCGGCCACGAGGACCCCACCGGCGACGCCGTGCTGCTGGCCGCGCTGAACTCCGCGCGCACCGGCCGGATGAGCGACATCGTGCAGACCATCCAGGCCGAGCAGGACGAGATCATCCGGGCTCCCCACCGCGGGGTGCTGGTCGTCGAGGGCGGCCCCGGCACCGGCAAGACGGCCGTCGCCCTGCACCGGGCCGCCTACCTCCTCTACGAGCACCGCGAGCTGCTCGCCAAGCGGGCGGTGCTGATCGTCGGCCCGAACCCGGCCTTCCTCGGCTACATCGGGGAGGTGCTGCCCTCCCTCGGCGAGACCGGCGTGCTGCTGGCCACGGTCGGCGAGCTGTTCCCCGGTGTGAAGGCCACCGCCACGGACACCCCTGCGGCGGCCGCAGTCAAGGGCCGCGCCGACATGGCCGACGTGCTCGCCGCCGTCGTACGCGACCGGCAGGCGCTGCCCGACCCGGTCATCGCCATCGAGCACGACCGCGAGGTCCTCATGCTCGACGAAGGGCTCGTGAGCGTCGCCCGGGAGAAGACCCGCGCCGCCAAGCTGCCGCACAACGCGGCCCGCGAGCACTTCGAGGGCCACATCCTCAACACCCTCACCGAGCTGTACGCCGAACGCGTCGGCACCGACCCCTACGACGGCTCCAGCCTGCTCGACGCCGCCGACGTCACCCAGATCCGCGACGAGCTCGCCGAGAACCCCGAGGTCTGGGCGGCCGTCGACCAGCTGTGGCCGGTGCTCACCCCGCAGCGCCTGGTCGCCGACTTCCTCGCCGCACCCGAGGGCCACCTCGACGGCGAGGACGCGGCCGCCGTGCGCCGCCCGGTCACCCGGGCCTGGACCACCGCCGACGTGCCGCTGCTCGACGAGGCCGCCGAACTCCTCGGCGAGGACGACCGGATCACCCGCGCCCGCGCCGAGCGGGAACGCGAGACGCAGATCGCCTACGCGCAGGGCGTCCTCGACGTGTCCTACGCCTCGCGGACCTACGAGTTCGAGGACAAGGAGGAGGGCGACCCCGAGTCCTCCGAGGTGCTGTCCGCGCACGACATCATCGACGCCGAGCGCTTCGCCGAACGCCACGAGGAGGCCGACCACCGTTCCGCCGCCGAGCGGGCCGCGGCCGACCGCACCTGGGCGTTCGGGCACATCATCGTCGACGAGGCGCAGGAGCTGTCACCGATGGCGTGGCGGCTGCTGATGCGCCGCAGCCCGACCCGCTCGATGACCCTGGTCGGCGACCCGGTGCAGACCGCCGAGGCGGCCGGCGTCGGCTCCTGGGAGGGCATCCTCGCGCCCTACGTCGAGGACCGCTGGGAGCTCGCCCGTCTCGGCGTCAACTACCGCACCCCGGCGGAGATCATGGAGGTGGCGGCGGCCGTCGTGCGCGCCGAGCACCCCGGCTTCGAGCCCCCGCAGTCCGTGCGCTCCACCGGCGTACGGCCCTGGGTGCGCGGCACCGACGACCTGCCCGGCGCCGTCGAGAAGGCCGTCGCCGAACTCACCCCGGCCGAGGGCCGGCTCGCCGTCATCGCCCCGCGCGAGACGCACCGCCGTCTCGCCGCCCGGCTGGACGGCGTGACGGCGGGCGCCGAACCCGACCTGACGCGGTCCGTGGTCCTGCTCGACCCGCGCCAGGCCAAGGGCCTGGAGTTCGACTCCGTCCTGGTCGTCGAGCCCGGCCGCTACGGTACGAGCGATCTGTACGTCGCGCTGACCCGCGCCACCCAGCGCCTCGGTGTCCTGCACACCGGGGAGCTGCCGCGGGGCATGGCCGAAGCGGCCCGGTGAGGAACGCCCCCGGGTCCGGACCCTTCGGGCCGGCCCCGGCGGGGTTCTGCCGCGGGCGCGCGCCCGGCGACGCGCATCCCGCAGGGGCCGTAACCTCCGGCAGGCGTCGGCCAGGGGGTCCCACCCGGCAGCTCGCCCGGGGCGCGCAGCCGCGTGATCCGGACGGCCCGCAGGCGGCGGCCGCCGCCTGCGACGCGGCCGCCGTCGCCCGCCTGGCGCTCGTGCAGGCCGCACGCCGCTCAGGCAGGCCGCAGCCACACCGTGGCCAGCGGGGGCAGCGTCAGCCGGATGCTCGCGGGGCGGCCGTGGCAGCCCTGCGGCTCCGGCTTGACCGGGTCGGGACCGGTGACGTCGCTGCCGCCGTAGCGGGCCGCGTCCGTGTTGATCACCTCGTGCCAGGCGGGGATGTCGTCGGGGACGCCGAGGCGGTAGTCGGGGCGTACGACGGGGGCGAAGTTGGACACCGCGAGCAGCGGGCTGCCGTCGGCGTCGTAGCGCAGGAACGCGAAGACGTTGTCCTCGGCGGCGTCGCCGGCGATCCACTGGAAGCCGTCGGGGTGGATGTCCCGCTGCCACAGCGCCGGCGTCCCCCGGTAGCGGGCGTTCAGATCGCGGACCAGGTCCAGCACGCCCCGGTGATCGGCCTGCGCCCCGTAGGACGGGTCGAGCAGCCACCAGTCCGGGCCGTGCTCCTCGGACCACTCCGAGCCCTGCGCGAACTCCTGCCCCATGAACAGCAGCTGCTTGCCCGGGTGGGCCCACATGAAGGCCAGGTAGGCGCGCAGGGTGGCGCGCTGCTGCCACCAGTCGCCCGGCATCTTCGACACCAGCGACCGCTTGCCGTGCACCACCTCGTCATGGCTGATCGGCAGCACGTAGTTCTCGCTGTAGGCGTACACCATCGAGAACGTCATCTCGTGGTGGTGGTACCTGCGGTGGATCGGGTCGTGACCCACGTACTGCAGCGAGTCGTGCATCCAGCCCATGTTCCACTTCAGCCCGAAACCGAGCCCGCCGAAGCCGCTCGGGCCCTTGTGGTGCGTGGCCCGGGTGACCCCGTCCCAGGCCGTGGACTCCTCCGCCACGGTCACCACGCCCGGCACCCGCCGGTACAGGGTCGCGTTCATCTCCTGCAGGAACGCCACCGCGTCCAGGTTCTCCCGGCCGCCGTATTGGTTCGGCGTCCACTGGCCCGACTCGCGCGAGTAGTCGAGGTAGAGCATGGAGGCGACGGCGTCCACCCGCAGCCCGTCGATGTGGAACTCCTCGCACCAGTACACCGCGTTGGCGACCAGGAAGTTGCGCACCTCGGTGCGGCCGTAGTCGAACTCCAGCGTCCCCCAGTCGGGATGGGCCGCCCGCAGCGGGTCGGAGTGCTCGTACAGCGGCCGCCCGTCGAACTCCGCCAGCGCCCACTCGTCGCGCGGGAAGTGCGCTGGCACCCAGTCCATGATCACCCCGATGCCGGCCTGGTGCAGCCTGTCCACCAGGTACCGGAAGTCGTCCGGGGTGCCGAGCCGGGCCGTCGGCGCGTAGAAGCCGGTGACCTGGTAGCCCCACGAACCGCCGAAGGGATGCTCGGCGACCGGCATCAGCTCCACGTGCGTGAACCCGAGGTCCCTGACGTACGCCGGCAGCTGCTCGGCGAGCTCACGGTACGTCAGCCCCGGCCGCCAGGACGCGAGATGGACCTCGTACACCGAGAACGGCGCCTCGTGCGCGGGCACCTCGGGGCGGCGCGCCAGCCACTCCTCGTCCCTCCACTCGTAGTCCGAGGACGTGATGATCGACGCCGTCTCCGGCGGGACCTGGGTGCGCCGGGCCAGCGGGTCGGCGCGCAGCGTCTTCGAGCCGTCCGGCCGGGTGATCTCGAACTTGTACAGCTCGCCCTCGCCGACGCCGGGCACGAACAGCTCCCACACCCCGGTAGAGCCCAGCGAGCGCATCGGGAGGGCGGTGCCGTCCCAGTAGTTGAAGGTGCCCGCCACCCGCACGCCGCGCGCGTTCGGCGCCCACACCGAGAAGCGGGTGCCTGCCACGCCCTCGTGGGTCATCGGGTGCGCGCCGAGCACCTGCCACAGCTGCTCGTGCCGGCCCTCACCGATCAGATGCAGGTCCAGGTCGCCGAGCGCGGGCAGGAAGCGGTAGGCGTCCTCGGTCTCCAGCACGGTGTCCCGGTACGCCACCAGCAGCCGGTATTCCGGGACCTCGCGCAGCGGCAGCAGGCCCGAGAAGAAGCCGTCCCCGTCGGGGTGCAGCTCGGCGCGCACGCCGTCGGCGAGCACGGTGACGGACAGGGCGTAGGGCCGCAGGGCCCGCACGAGCACCCCGCCCGCCGCCGGGTGGGCGCCGAGGACCGCGTGCGGGTCGTGGTGCGTCCCGGCCAGCAGCCGCTCACGGTCGCCGTCGTCGAGGGCGGGAGCGACGGGCACGGGGACGGTGACCTCCGGCTCGGCAGCGGTGACCTCCGGGCCGGGAAGGCGGGGTGCCGCCTCCTGCCGCACGGTCTCCTCGGCCGGGGCCGTCTTCTTCACCGCCTTCCCGGCCGCGGACTTCTTGGCGGCCTTCTTGGCCTTCTTCGGATCCGAACCGCTGGACTGTCGACGGGGGGTCACGGGCGGAGCCTCCTGGAAGGGACGTCGGTCGGACGGCGGGTCGGTCAGCTCACATCGGGCACGGCGGCGAGGTGCTCGATCGCCGCCATCGGCACCGGCAGCCAGTCGGGACGGTGCCGGGCCTCGTAGACGACCTCGTAGATCGCCTTGTCGGTCTCGAAGGCGCGCAGCAGCACCGGGTCGGTGCGCGGGTCGAAGCCGCTCACCTCCGCGTATCCGGTGCAGTACGCGGCGCGGCAGGTCCGCGCCCACTGCGGGGCCGGCGTCTTCGCCGAGTACGCCGCGTAGTCGAAGGAGCGCAGCATGCCCGCCACGTCCCGCACCACCGGCTGCGGCATCCGCCGCTCGGGCAGCGGCCGGGCCGGCTCGCCCTCGAAGTCGATCAGGGACCAGTCCCCGGCGGGCGAGCGCAGGCACTGGCCCAGGTGCAGGTCGCCGTGCGCGCGCTGCGCGGTCCAGGTGTGTCCCTCGGCGGCCAGGTCCGCCAGCGCCTCGAACGCCGTCATCAGGCCCGGCGCGTACGGGCCGAGCACCGGCACCTGCTGCACGGCGCTCTCCAGCCGCTCGATCATGCCCCGGACCAGGGGCTCCAGCTGCGCGTGCCCCAGCGTGACGGTGGGCAGCGCGCGGGCCAGCGCCATGTGCACCTCGGCCGTCGCACGTCCCAGCTCGCGCGCCTCGGCGGCGAAGTCCTCGCCCTTGGCCAGCTGCCGCAGCGCCAGCTCCCAGCCGTCGGCGGCGCCCTGCACGAACGGCTGGAGCACCCCGAGGACGTACGACTCGCCGGCCGGGTCCGTCGTCTCCTGGGCGTCCGCCTCGATCCACGCCGTCGGCGCCGGCACCCGGGCGCAGCCCTCGCGGGCCAGGGCCAGCGGCAGCTCCAGGTCGGGGTTGACGCCGGGGACGACCCGGCGCAGCACTTTCAGGATGAAGGTGTCCCCGTAGACGACGGAGGAGTTCGACTGCTCGGCCGTCATCACACGGGGCACCAGGCCGGGCCGTATCTCCGCCTGCGGGGCCTGCTCGAAACGCAGCCCGCCGATGCGGGCCTGGGAGCGCAGGGCCTCCAGGAGCACATCGGCGGGCCGGGGGTCGTACAGGGCGTCGTACACCGTGCGCCCGGTGAGCGGGCCGTCGGTGACGTGGCCTATCAGCGCGGGCGCCAGCCGGGGCGGCAGCGCCTCGCGCGCGCCTATGAGCAGCTGGTAGCAGTCCCCGGGGTGGGTGTCGCCGGCGCCCAGGGTGAGCGGCTGGTGGGCGCGCACCAGCAGGTGGAAGAGGCCCAGGCGGCCCGGGGCAGGGAGCAGCTCGGTCGCCGCGACCAGCGAGAACCCGGTGACCGGGCGCCCCTTCCCCGCGAACCAGCGCTGCCTGGGCAGCCAGTCGCGCAGCAGTGGGTCCAGCGACGCGAGCAGGCCGGGGCTGGTGGTACCGGAGACGGTGACCGTTTCCGCCATGGCGTCACGTCCTTTCCCCGGGGGGATGGGGGTGGGGCGGGGGGCTTACTGTTGCGTGCCCCGGGCGGGACGGCGGAAACCGCCCCGCCCCATGGTTCTCCGCCCGGTGTCTAGGCGCCGTCCTTGCGGAGCCGGAACCAGTAGAAGCCGTGGCCTGCGAGCGTGAGCAGGTACGGCAGCTCCCCGATGGCCGGAAAACGCACCCCGCCGAACAGCTCCACCGGGTGCCGGCCCTCGAAGCGCTGCAGGTCCAGCTCGGTGGGCTGGGCGAAGCGGGAGAAGTTGTGCACGCACAGCACGAGGTCGTCCTCGTACTCGCGCAGGAACGCCAGCACCGCCGGGTTCGACGACGGCAGCTCGGTGTAGGACCCCAGTCCGAAAGCGGTGTTCTGCTTGCGGATCTCGATCATCCGGCGGGTCCAGTGCAGCAGCGAGGACGGCGACGCCATGGACGCCTCGACGTTGGTGACCTGGTAGCCGTAGACCGGGTCCATGATCGTGGGCAGGAACAGCCGGCCCGGGTCGCTGGAGGAGAAGCCGGCGTTGCGGTCCGGTGTCCACTGCATGGGCGTGCGCACGCTGTCGCGGTCGCCGAGCCAGATGTTGTCGCCCATGCCGATCTCGTCGCCGTAGTACAGGATCGGCGAGCCGGGCAGGGACAGCAGCAGGGCGGTGAACAGCTCGATCTGGTTGCGGTCGTTGTCCAGCAGCGGCGCGAGCCGGCGGCGGATGCCGATGTTGGCCCGCATGCGCGGGTCCTTGGCGTACTCGGCCCACATGTAGTCGCGCTCTTCGTCGGTGACCATCTCGAGGGTCAGCTCGTCGTGGTTGCGCAGGAAGATGCCCCACTGGCAGCCGGACGGGATCGGCGGGGTCTTCGCGAGGATCTCCGAGACCGGGTAGCGGGACTCACGGCGCACGGCCATGAAGATGCGCGGCATGACCGGGAAGTGGAAGGCCATGTGGCACTCGTCGCCGCCGGCGCTGTAGTCGCCGAAGTAGTCGACCACGTCCTCCGGCCACTGGTTGGCCTCCGCCAGCAGCACCGTGTCCGGGTACTGGGCGTCGATCTCCTTGCGCACCCGCTTCAGGAACTCGTGCGTGGCGGGCAGGTTCTCGCAGTTCGTGCCCTCCTCCGCGTACAGATACGGCACCGCGTCCAGCCGGAAGCCGTCGATGCCGAGGTCCAGCCAGAACCGCAGCGCGGAGATCATCTCCTCCTGCACGGCCGGGTTCTCGTAGTTCAGGTCCGGCTGGTGGGAGAAGAACCGGTGGAAGAAGTACTGCTTGCGCACCGGATCGAAGGTCCAGTTCGACACCTCGGTGTCCACGAAGATGATCCGCGCGTCCTGGTACTGCTTGTCGTCGTCGGCCCACATGTAGTAGTCGCCGTAGGGACCGTCGGGATCGTTGCGCGATTCCTGGAACCACGGGTGCTGGTCGCTGGTGTGGTTCATGACGAAGTCGATGACCACGCGCATGCCGCGCTGGTGGGCGGCGTCGACGAACTCCACGAAGTCCGCGAGGTCGCCGAACTCGGGCAGCACCGAGGTGTAGTCGGCGACGTCGTAGCCGCCGTCCCGAAGGGGTGACTTGAAGAAGGGCGGCAGCCACAGGCAGTCGACCCCCAGCCACTGGAGATAGTCGAGTTTGGCGGTCAGTCCCTTGAGGTCGCCGACGCCGTCGCCGTTGCTGTCCTGGAAGGAGCGGACGAGGACCTCGTAGAAGACGGCACGCTTGAACCAGTCGGGGTCCCGGTCCTTGGCCGGGGTGTCCTCGAATTTGTCCGGGACGGGCTCGTTGACGATCATATTGTGGGTGACCCTCCGGTCTGCGGGATGGACGGTCGCAGGACGGTGAAGACATGCGCGGGCCTCAAGCCCGGTTCGAGTCGCACGTAGTTGGCCCTGCCCCAGTGATAGGTCTCGCCGGTGAGCTCATCGCGCACCAGCGTCATCTCGTGCCACTCCAGGCCGAGTTGCGGCATGTCCAACGAGACCGTCGCCTCCTGGGTGTGGTGGGGATCGAGGTTCGCCACCACCAGAACCGTGTTCGAACCGCTGCGTTTCGAGTACGCGATGACCGCGTCCTGGTCGGCGTGGTGGAAGTGCACGTCGCGCAGCTGCCGCAGGGCGGGGCTGCGGCGCCGGATGTCGTTGAGGCGGGTGATCAGCGGGACGATGGTGCGGCCCTCGCGCTCGGCGGCCTCCCAGTCCCGCGACACGAGCTGGTACTTCTCGGAGTTCAGGTACTCCTCGCCGCCCTCCTTCAGCGGGATGTTC
The DNA here is from genome assembly GCF_055668065.1 of Streptomyces sp. NPDC097129. Classification (NCBI taxonomy): domain Bacteria; kingdom Bacillati; phylum Actinomycetota; class Actinomycetes; order Kitasatosporales; family Streptomycetaceae; genus Streptomyces; species Streptomyces sp. NPDC097129. The sequence continues at coordinate 488,023 of NZ_JBVOQE010000004.1, forward strand.
TCGCACAGCTCGTAGCCGGAGTAGATGCCCCAGGTGGGGGAGAGGGTCGCGGCGAGCACGGCACGCACCTCGAAGGCGGGACGGCCGCCGTGCTGGAGGTAGCCCGGCAGGATGTCCGGCGTGTTGGCGAAGAAGTTCGGCCGCATATAGGTGGCGGCCTCGCCGGACAGCTCGGTGAGGTACTCCGTCAGCTCCTCCTTGGTGTCGCGCCAGGTGAAGTACGTGTACGACTGCTGGAAGCCGATCTGGGCCAGGGTGTGCATCATCGCCGGGCGGGTGAACGCCTCGGCCAGGAAGATCACGTCCGGGTCGGAGGCGTTGACGTCCGCGATGACCCGCTCCCAGAACACCACCGGCTTGGTGTGCGGGTTGTCCACGCGGAAGATCCGCACCCCGTGGTCCATCCAGTACCGCAGCACCCGCAGAGTCTCGGCGACCAGGCCGTCCATGTCGGCGTCGAAGGCGATCGGGTAGATGTCCTGGTACTTCTTCGGCGGGTTCTCGGCGTAGGCGATCGTCCCGTCGGGGCGGTGGTGGAACCACTCCGGGTGTTTGAGCACCCACGGGTGGTCCGGGGAGCACTGGAGCGCGAAGTCCAGGGCGACCTCCAGACCCTGGGAGCGGGCCTGCTCCACGAACCAGTCGAAGTCCTCGATCGTCCCCAGGCGGGGGTGCACCGTGTCGTGCCCGCCCTCCGGGGAGCCGATCGCCCACGGCACGCCCACGTCGTCCGGCCCGGCGGTGAGGGTGTTGTTCTTCCCCTTGCGGAAGGTGGTGCCGATCGGATGGATCGGCGGCAGATAGACGACGTCGAAGCCCATCGCGGCGATCTTCGGCAGCCGCCGGGCGGCCGTGCGGAAGGTGCCGTGCGGCTGCTCGGGCGTGCCCTCCGAGCGCGGGAAGAACTCGTACCAGGACCCGAACAGCGCCCGCTCCCGCTCCACCAGCAGCGGCAGCGGGTCGGAGGCGGTGACCAGGTCGCGCAGCGGATGCGCGGCCAGCACCGCGTCGACCTCGGGGGTCAGCGCCGCGGCCAGCCGGGAGGCGGAGGGCCGGGACTCGTCGCGCAGGGCGGCGACGGCGTCCAGCAGGACGTCCCGCTGCTCGCCGCTCAGCGGCCCGGCGGCCCGCTCGTACAGCCGCGCGCCCTCCTCCAGGACCAGTTCGGTGTCCATGCCGGCCGGGATCTTGATCTTCGCGTGGTGGCGCCAGGTGCTGACGGGGTCACTCCACGCCTCCACGGTGTACGTCCACCGGCCGGGCGCCCCGGCGGTCACCGTGGCCCCCCAGCGGTCCGTGCCGGGCGCCAGCTCCCGCATCGGCGTCCAGGGGCCCGCGCGGCCCTCCGGGTCCCTGAGGACGACATTGGCGGCGACGGCGTCATGGCCCTCGCGGAACACGGTGGCCGATATCTCGAACGACTCGCCGGTCACCGCCTTGGCCGGACGGCGGCCGTGCTGGACGACCGGGCGGACGTCGAGGACGGGTATCCGGCCGACGGCCGTGGCCGGCGCGGCAGCCGAGGGCGCCACGGGACGCGCGGAGGGGGCGGTGGACGACTTCGGTGGTGCGGCGGTGGATCGTGTCGGGCGTGCTGACGAGTGGTGCGTGGCGGGCATGACCGCTCCTGTCCGCGTCAACGTGGGTGGGCGGATGGCTGTGGGGAGGTCTGGTCTGCAGTTGTGCCTGGAGGGGTACCCCGGTTACTACCGGAGGAGCCTTCCCACACTCTTCTGGTGGGCAATCCGGCACTTTGTTAACTACTCACGCGTATGTCTACGCAGAAAACCGGATCCTTTCCAGCCGGGTGTCCGCACACCGGGTCGATTCAGGCCGAACGGGGGTCAGCGGGCCCGGTCCCCGGCAGGGCGGGCGCCCGCGCCGGTACCGTCGTAAGGGACGAGCCGGCACATCTCGTGTGTGCCGGCGGCAGCCACTCGCGTCGAGGTGACTTGTGAAGGCGATCCGTCGATTCACCGTCCGACCCGTCCTCCCCGAACCCCTGCGTCCGCTCAGCGATCTGGCGCGCAATCTGCGCTGGTCGTGGCATACGGAGACCCGTGACCTGTTCCAGTCGGTGGACCCGGAGCAGTGGGCCGAATCCGGCGGCGACCCGGTCCGGCTGCTGGGCAGCGTGCGGTCCGAGCGGCTGGCGGAGCTGGCCGCGGACCGCCGCTTCCTGCGCCGCCTCGCCGCGGCCGCCGGCGATCTGCACGACTACGTCAGCGGCGAGCGCTGGTACCAGGCCCAGTCCGGGGACCTGCCCGCAGCCGTCGCCTACTTCTCGCCCGAGTTCGGCGTCACCGCAGCGCTGCCCCAGTACTCCGGCGGTCTCGGCATTCTGGCCGGGGACCACCTCAAGGCGGCCAGCGACCTGGGCGTTCCGCTGATCGGTGTGGGGCTGCTGTACCGGCACGGCTACTTCCGGCAGTCCCTGTCCCGGGAGGGCTGGCAGCAGGAGCACTACCCGGTGCTCGACCCCAACGAGCTGCCCGTCACGCTCCTGGAGGAGGCCGACGGGACCCCCGCCCAGGTCTCCCTCGCCCTGCCCGGCGGCCGCTCGCTGCTCGCCCGGATCTGGGTCGCCCAGGTCGGCCGGGTGCCGCTGCTGATGCTGGACTCCGACGTCGAGGAGAACGACCCCCGCGAGCGCGGGGTGACCGACCGGCTCTACGGCGGCGGCAGCGAGCACCGGCTGCTGCAGGAGATGCTGCTCGGAATAGGGGGTGTGCGGGCGGTACGGACGTACTGCCGGCTGACCGGGCACCCGGACCCGGAGGTCTTCCACACCAACGAGGGTCACGCCGGGTTCCTCGGTCTGGAGCGCATCGCCGAGCTGTGCGACACCGGGCTGGACTTCGACTCCGCGCTGGAGTCGGTGCGGGCCGGCACGGTGTTCACCACGCACACGCCCGTCCCGGCCGGCATCGACCGCTTCGACCGGGAACTCCTCGCCCGGCACTTCGGGCCCGACGCCGAGCTGCCGCGCATCGACGTCGACCGGGTGCTGCGGCTCGGCATGGAGACCTATCCCGGCGGCGAGCCCAACCTGTTCAACATGGCCGTGATGGGACTGCGTCTCGCCCAGCGCGCCAACGGCGTGTCGCTGCTGCACGGGCGGGTCAGCCGGGAGATGTTCTCCGGACTCTGGCCGGGATTCGACCCCGAGGAGGTGCCGATCACCTCCGTGACCAACGGGGTGCACGCGCCGACCTGGGTCGCCCCCGAGGTGTTCCGGCTCGGCGCCCGGCAGATCGGCGCGCAGCGCGCCGAGGACGCGCTGACCGTGGGCGGCTCGGAGCGCTGGGACTCGGTGGCGGAGATCTCCGACCAGGAGATCTGGGATCTGCGCCGGGACCTGCGCGAGCAGCTGGTGACGGAGGTACGGCAGCGGCTGTGGGCGTCGTGGCGGCAGCGGGGCGCGGGCGCGGCGGAGCTGGGGTGGATCGACGGCGTCCTCGACCCGGACGTGCTGACCATCGGGTTCGCGCGGCGGGTGCCGTCGTACAAGCGGCTGACGCTGATGCTGCGGGACCGGGACCGGCTGATGGAGCTGCTGCTGCACCCCGAGCGGCCCCTCCAGATCGTCGTCGCCGGCAAGGCGCATCCCGCCGACGACGGGGGCAAGAGGCTCGTCCAGGAGCTGGTCAGGTTCGCGGACGATCCGCGGGTGCGGCACCGGGTCGTGTTCCTGCCGGACTACGGCATGGCGATGGCGCAGAAGCTGTATCCCGGGTGCGATGTGTGGCTGAACAACCCGCTGCGGCCGCTGGAGGCCTGCGGCACCTCGGGGATGAAGGCCGCGCTGAACGGGTGCCTGAACCTGTCCGTGCTCGACGGATGGTGGGACGAGTGGTTCCAGCCCGACTTCGGCTGGGCGATCCCCACGGCCGACGGCGCCGGGACCGATCCCGACAGGCGGGACGACCTGGAGGCGGCCGCGCTGTACGAGCTGCTGGAGCAGCGGATCGCTCCGCGGTTCTACGAGCGGGGGCGGGGCGGGCTGCCGGACCGGTGGATCGAGATGGTGCGGCAGACGCTGACGCATCTCGGGCCGAAGGTGCTGGCCGGGCGCATGGTGCGGGAGTACGTGGAGCGGCTGTACGCGCCGGCGGCGCAGGCGCACCGGGCGCTGCGGCCGGATGTGGCGCGCGAGCTGGCGGAGTGGAAGGCACGCGTGCGGAGGGCCTGGCCGGCCGTTTCCGTGGATCACGTGGAGACGTCGGTCACCAGTGCGACGGCGGAGCTCGGGACGACGCTGACCCTGCGGGTGCGGGTCCGGCTCGGTGATCTCGGGCCGGACGACGTGGAGGTGCAGGTCGTCTCCGGGCGGGTGGACGCGGAGGACCGCATCACCGGGGGGACGGCTGTTCCGCTGAAGCCGGTGGGCGGGCCGGACATGGAGGGGCGCTGGAGTTACGAGGGGCCGCTGTCCCTGGAGCGGACCGGGCCCTACGGGTACACCGTGCGGATCCTGCCGTCGCATCGGCTGCTGGCGGCCGGGGCGGAGCTGGGGCTGGTTTCGCTGCCGGCGGAGGAGATGGGGGAGGGCGGGGTGTTGCTTCGGTAGGTGTGCCTGCGGCGGCCCGTTGCTGTCCGGTGGGCGGTTGCTGTCGCGCCTGCGGTGCGTTGTGGGTCGGGGCCGGGGTGGGGGGTGTCCGTCCTCGGTCCGGCCGTCCGTTTCCGACGACGGCGCCCTGTACCGGTGCCGGCCGCTGCGGGCGGACCCCCCACCCCGGCCCCTTCCCGCCGTACGCGGCTGTCCGCCGTCGGGGGCTAGGACTCGTCCTCCGGAGCGCAGAGTTTGCGGAGTACCGTGCCGCAGCGGTGGGCGTAGGCGTGCTGGAAGGCTCGGGTGGCCGCGCCGCCCGCCTTGGCGTACCACTTGGCCGGGCGGCTGAAGGCGGCCACCGTCAGCCAGACCGTGCCGTCGCCGGTGCGGTCGACGACGAAGGCCTCCTCGCCGCTCTCGGGGTGGCCGGGCAGGGTGCCGTAGGCCCAGCCGGCGCGGCGGGGTTCCTCCGTCGTCCAGACGATGCGGCAGGGGGCCTTGATCATGCCGGCGAGGGTGACGGTGACGTCGACTCCCTCGGCGGCGCGGTCCGCGCTCGCGTCGATGCCCACGCCCAGCTCCCGGTGCATCTCCCAGCTGAGGACCGCGTCGGCCGCCCGGCGGAAGACCGCCTCGCCCTCGCCGAGCCGGGTGCGCACGTGCAGGGGGCGGAAGCCGGGCGGGCAGGCGGCGAGATCCTCGCGGGTCGCGCCGACCGCCTCGTACGTGAAGGACATGGGGCCCAAGCGTACGGCGGCACCCGGAACCTCTGGGTTCCGGGTGCCGCCGGGATGATCCGAACGGCAGGGCCTAGTTGACGTTGACCGCCGTCCAGGCGGCGGCGACCGCCTTGTACTCGGCGCTGGTGGAGCCGTACAGCGCCGACGCCGCGTTCAGGGTCGCCGTGCGGGCGGCCTTGTAGTTGGTCGTGGACGTCATGTACGTGGTCAGCGCCTTGTACCAGATCTGCAGCGCCTTGTCCCGGCCGATGCCGGTGACCGCGGCGCCGTTGTACGTCGGCGAGTTGTAGCTCACGCCGTTGATCGTCTTCGCGCCGCTGCCCTCCGACAGCAGGTAGAAGAAGTGGTTGGCGACGCCGGACGAGTAGTGGACGTCCAGGTTGCCGACGGAGGAGGACCAGTAGTCCGCCGAGCCGCCGTCCTTGCTGGGCTTGTCCATGTAGCGCAGCGGGGTGCCGTCGCCGTTGATGTTGATCTTCTCGCCGATGAGGTAGTCGCCCTTGTCGGAGGCGTTGTTGGCGTAGAACTCCACGCCGGTGCCCATGATGTCGCTGGTGGCCTCGTTCAGGCCGCCGGACTCGCCCGAGTAGTTCAGGCCGGCGGTGTTGGCGGTGACGCCGTGGCTCATCTCGTGGCCGGCGACGTCCAGCGAGGTCAGCGGGTCGACGTTGCCCGAGCCGTCGCCGTAGGTCATGCAGAAGCAGCTGTCGTCCCAGAAGGCGTTCACGTAGGCGTTGCCGTAGTGGACGCGGGAGTAGGCGCCGACGCCGTTGTTCTTGATGCCGTTGCGGCCGAAGGTGTTCTTGTAGAAGTCCCAGGTCTCCGCCGCGCCGTAGGCGGCGTCGGCGGCCGCGGTCTGGTCGGAGGAGGAGCTGGAGGCGGTGCCGGTGCCGAAGATGTTGGTCGAGCTGGCCACCAGGGTGCCCGTGCCGGACGTCTTGCGGGCCAGGTTGTAGGTCTTGTGGTTGCCCCGCGCGGTGTCGGTGAGCTGGTACGTCGAGCCCGACTGCACGGTGTTGAGGCTGACGGTGCCGGAGTACAGCGTCTTGCCGGTGCCGGTCGCGTTCTCGATGCCCTGGTACTCGAAGAGCTTCTTGCCCGTGGCGGCGTCGGTGATGACGTGCAGCTGGTTCGGGGTGCCGTCGTCCTGGAAGCCGCCGACGATCGTCTCGTAGGCCAGGACGGGCTTGCCGGTGGCCGCCCAGATCACCTTGCGGGAGGAGTCGGCGGCGGTCTTCTGCGAGCCGGCCGCACGGGCGGCGGTCAGCGCCTGCGCCTCGGCCTTGGCCGGGGTCAGGGCCGCGCTGAGCGAGGCGACCTTGATGGTGGCGTCGACGGCCTTGGTGACGCCCTTGGCGGCGCCGGACGCGGCCTGGTGCACGATGAGGTCGCCGCCGAGGACCGGCAGGCCGCCGTAGGTGCGCTCGTAGCGGGTGTGCGTGGTGCCGTCGGCGTCTCTGACGACGTCCTTGGCGATCAGCTTCTCCTGGGCGCCGAGGCCTATCTGCCGGGCGGTGCCGGCGGCGTCGGCCTGCTTCTCCTGGAGGAGGGAGGTGCGGGCGGCCGCGGAGAGCTGCACCGGGGCCGCGGCGAGCGGGGTGGCGCCGGCCGTGGTCTGGGCTGCTGCGGAACCGGTGGTCAGACCGGTGGTGAGGAGGGCTCCGGCCGCGACGGCGGTGGCAATGGCCAGAGTGGTGCGCTTGTGACGCGCGAAGGGGCTGGACACACAAGCTCCTTGTGGGGGAGACCGGCCGGTTGTGGGGCAACCGGCCGAGGTGGTCGTGAGGTTGTGCGGCGGGTGAGGGAAGACTGGCACCTAGGGCGCGTACATGTCATGACCCCGAGGTGATGTTGGCTGAAAGTTGACTGTCCGGTAAACGTTTCCGCAACGTAAAAAGCGGGCGCCGCCCCGGGAGTTGCACCACCGGGGCGGAACCCTGCCGGTGGGGCGACGGTTTACGGGAAGGTCAGCTTCCAGCCGTCGATGTGGCCGGTGTCGTAGGTCGCCACGTCCTGGACGCGCAGCTTCCAGGTGCCGTTGGCCACTTCGGACGAGGCGTTGACCGTGTAGGTCGCGTGGACGTCGTCCGCCGAGTCCGAACCGCTGGAGTTCTTCAGGCGGTACGCCGTGCCGTCGGGGGCCACCAGGTCGATCACCAGGTCACCGCGCCAGGTGTGCACGATGTCGACCGTCACCTGGAGGTTGGACGGGGCGTTGCCGGTGCGTCCGGTGACGTTGATGGAGGACGTGACGGCCGGGCCGTTGTCCGGAATCGAGACGTCGGTGGTGTTCTCGAACACCGTGCCGCCACCGCCGCCGCCACCGCCCGAGCGGGAGCCGACCGCGACGGCCGCCCACGCGTCCTGCACCGCCTTGTACTCGGCGGAGGTGGTGCCGTACAGCTCACCGGCCGCCGCGAGCGTGCCGGTGCGGGCGGCCGCGTAGTTGGTGGTGGAGGTGAACTTCGTGGTCAGCGCCCGGTACCAGATCTGCAGCGCCTTGTCCCGGCCTATGCCGGTGACCGGAAGCCCGTCCGCGGTGGGCGAGTTGTAGCTGACGCCGTTGATGACCTTGGCGCCGCTGCCCTCCGACAGGAGGTAGAAGAAGTGGTTGGCGACGCCGGACGAGTAGTGCACGTCCAGGTTGCCGACGCCGGAGTACCAGGAGTCGGCCGAGCCGCCGTCCTTGCTGGGCTTGTCCATGTAGCGCAGCGGGGTGCCGTCGCCGTTGATGTTGATCTTCTCGCCGATGAGGTAGTCGCCGACGTCCGTGCTGTTGGCCGCGTAGAACTCCACGCCGGTGCCCATGATGTCGCTGGTGGCCTCGTTCAGGCCGCCCGACTCGCCGGAGTAGTTCAGGCCGGCGGTGGCGGCGGTGACGCCGTGGCTCATCTCGTGGCCGGCGACGTCCAGCGAGGTCAGCGGGTCGGTGTTGTTCGAGCCGTCGCCGTAGGTCATGCAGAAGCAGCTGTCGTCCCAGAACGCGTTGACGTACGAGTTGCCGTAGTGCACCCGGGAGTAGGCGGCCACGCCGTCGTTGCGGATGCCGGTGCGGCCGAAGGTGTTCTTGTAGAAGTCCCAGGTGGTCGCGGCGCCGTAGTGCGCGTCCGCGCCCGCGGTCGCGGCGTTCGACGTGGTGCCGTTGCCCCAGGTGTTGCTGGTCTGCGAGAACAGCGTGCCGGTGCCGGACGTGCCGTGGTTCAGGTTGTACGTCTTGTGGCCGCCGCGGTCGCCGTCGTTGAGCGTGTACGTCGAACCCGACAGGGTCGTCGTCAGCGGGACCGTTCCGCTGTACTGGGTGTTGCCGGTGCCGGTCGCGTTCTCGATGCCCTGGTACTCGAAGAGCTTCTGCCCGGTGGCGGCGTCGGTGATGACGTGCAGCTGGTTCGGGGTGCCGTCGTCCTGCAGACCGCCGACGACCGTCTCGTAGGCCAGGACCGGCTTGCCGGTGGCCGCCCAGATCACCTTGCGGGAGGAGTCGGCGGCCGTCCTGCTGGAGCCGAGGGCCTTGGCGCGCTGCACGGCCCGCTGCTCGGCGGCCGCACGGGCCACCTTGCCGGTGAGGTCGGCGACCTTCAGCTGGGCGTTCGTCGCCTTGATGACGCGCTGGTCCTGGCCCTTGACGCTGTCCACGACCAGGTCGCCGCCGAGGACGGGCAGACCGGCGTAGGTGCGCTCGTAGCGGGTGTGCAGCGTGCCGTCGGCGTCCTTGACCACGTCCCGGACGACGAGCTTCTCCTGCGCGCCGAGACCGATCCGCTGGGCGGTCTGCGTCTTGGCGGCGTCGGCGTCGCGCAGCAGCTCGGCGCGCTGCGACGGGGAGAGCCTGAGGGCCATGTGGGCCGGGTTGGCCTTGCCGGCGGCCGGCGCGTTCGGGGCGGCGCTCGCGGCACCCGACTGGACGGCCGCGGCGAGCAGGGCGGAGACGCCGACGAGGGCGACACCGGCCGCCCGGCGGTGAAGGCTGTGGGAGGTGCGTCTGCGCGAGGAACTGCTTCTCAACACTGACTCCTTCTGCGTGGCCGCGGATCGCGCGGCCAGGGGAGACCGGGCGGCCGATCGAGCCGTCCGGGCAGAACAGGGAGGTGCGTGAACACACGTGCGGCAGTGCGATCGGCGACGGCACAGCGAGGGGCTGTGGGGTTGCTGTGCAGTGGCCGTGGGAAGAGTGGCAGGAGATCTCGACTCCTGTCAGGAGCGCGTCAGGAAGTTGGCTGGAAATCGTCCGTTGACCGGATGTTCATGTTCGGTATGCGAACCGTTGGCCCGCCGCCCGGACGCAGGCCGAGCGGCGCGGGGGAACGCTCGGACGTGGACGAGGACTCGGACGCGGGGGAACGCCCCGACGCGGGAAGGACGTTCAGACTTCCCACTCCGCGGGCAGCCGGCGGTGCCGCCGCAGCGGAGACATCAGGAGCAGCAGCAGGGGTACGGCCATGACCAGCGCGCCCGCCCACAGAGCCGCCCCCGTGGACCCGTACCCGGCGACCAGTCCGCCGGCCAGCGCCCCCAGCGGCGTCGCGCCCTGCGTGACCACGCTGTAGGCGGCCGTGACCCGGCCCAGGTGGGCGTCCGGTGTCACCCGCGCCCGCAGCCCGGCGGTGGACACCGCCCGGCCCACGACGGCCACACTGATGAGCACCTCCGCCAGCGCCATCAACGGCACCGCCGCGTCCTGGACGTCCCCGGCGAGCGGCGCTGCGACGACGGCGACCGGCGCCAGCGCGCAGAACGCCAGCGTCATCCGGATCTCCCCGAACCGGCGCCGCAGCCGGGGAGCCAGCAGGGACGTGACGAACCCGGCGACTGCGCCGAGCGTCGACAGCAGGCCGAAAAGCCAAGCGGACAGGCCCAGTTCGTCAAGCAGGAACACCGGCAGCATGGCCAGAACGACACCCGCGCCCAGATTGTTCAGCGCCGCCTGCTGCAGCAGCAGACGCAGCAGCGGCTGCCGGAAGAGCATGCGCAGACCGTCGGCGGTCTCGCGCCAAAACCGGCGCTCGGCCGCGCCCTTGCCGTGGGCCACGTCACCCTCCGGCTCCAGCCGCCGCAGCAGCAGCAACGACGCCAGATGACACAGCGCGGCGAAGGCGTACAGCAGCGGGGCGGCCACGCTCTGCGTGAGCACCCCCGCCACCCCGGGGGAGAGCGCCCGCAGCGCCGTCTCGGACGACTGCAGGCGGGCGTTGCCGTCCGCCACCCGCCGGCGCGGCAGCACCTGCGGCAGCACACTGCTGTGCGCCACGTCGAAGAACACCCCGGCGAGGCTCACCATCAGCGCCACCACCGCCAGCTGGGCCACCGTCAGGGCGCCCAGCAGATGCGTGGCGGGGATGCTGCCGAAGGCGGCGGCGTACACCACGTCGGCCCCCACCAGCACCGGCTTCTTGCGCATCCGGTCGATCCACACGCCGGCGGGCAGACCCACGGTCAGATAGCCGGCGCGGCTGCACACGAAGATCAGGCTCATGGCGAGCGGCGACGCGTGCAGCAGCACCAGCGCGGTGACGGGCAGCGCGAACCCGGCCACCTCCGACGCCGCGAACCGGAAGTTGTTCGCGGACCACAGGCACCGGAAGCCCGGCACCCGCAGGACTTCGGTGTCGTCCCCGACGGGCGACGGCCCCGGGGGCGCCTTGCCGGAGCGCCGGTCCGTGGCCGTCACGCCAGGCTCTCCCGCCAAGCCCGGTGCAGATCCGAGAACCGGCCCGTGCCCGCGATCAGGTCCGCCGGAGCGCCGTCTTCCACGATCCGGCCGTGTTCCATCACCAGCACCCGGTCGGCGATCTCCACCGTCGACAGCCGGTGCGCGATCACCACCGCCGTACGCCCCTGCAGCACCGTCGCCATCGCCCGCTGCACCGCCCGCTCCCCGGGGATGTCCAGCGAACTGGTCGCCTCGTCCAGGATCAGCACGGCCGGATCGGCCAGCAACGCCCGTGCGAACGCGACCAGTTGCCGCTGCCCCGCGGAGATACGGCCACCCCGCTTGCGTACGTCGGTGTCGTAGCCGTCGGGCAGCGCGCTGATGAACTCGTGCGCGCCGATCGCCTTCGCGGCCTGCTCGATCTCCTCCCGGCTCGCCTCCGGGCGGCCGATGGCGATGTTCTCGGCGACCGTGCCGGAGAACAGGAACGCCTCCTGCGTCACCATCACCACCCCGCGCCGCAGCTCCGGCACGGCCAGCTCGCGCAGGTCCACGCCGTCGAGCAGCACCCGCCCCTCGGTCGGGTCGTAGAACCGGGCGAGCAGCTTGGCCAGCGTCGACTTGCCGGCGCCGGTGGAGCCGACGACGGCCACCGTCTGCCCGGCCGGCAGCGTCAGGTCGAAGCGGGGCAGCACCTCGCCACCGGTGCGGTAGGCGAAGCGCACCCCGTCGAAGACGACCTCGCGGCCGGGCTGTTCGCTGCGCAGCGGCGGCAGTTCCGCGGGCTGCGCCGGCTCGGGCACGGTCGGCGTCTGGGCGAGCAGCCCGGCGATCTTCTCCAGGGACGCGGCCGCCGACTGGTAGGAGTTCAGGAACATCCCGAGCCGGTCGATCGGGTCGTACAGCCGCCGCAGATACAGCACCGCCGCCGCCAGGACCCCCAGCTCCAGCGTGCCGCCGGCCACCCGGTAGGCGCCCCACAGCACGATTCCGGCCACCGCGGTGTTGGCCACCAGGCGGGAGCCGACGACATAGCGGGCCATCTCCAGCAGCGCGTCGCCGTTGGTGCGCTCGTGGCGGCCGTTCAGCACCCGGAACTCGGCGTCGTTGGCCGCCTCGCGGCGGAAGGCGCGCACCGGGCGGATGCCGTTCATCGTCTCCACGAACTTCACGATCACCGAGGCGATCGCCGTCGACCGCTGCCGGAACACCTCGCCCGCCCGCCGCTGGTAGAGACGCACCAGCAGGTACAGCGGTACGAAGGAACCCACCGCGACCGCACCGAGGCCGAGATCCAGCCACAGCAGCATGGCCGAGATGTACACGAACGACAGGATGACCGTCACCAGCTCCTGCAGGCCCTCGCTCAGCAGCTCCCGCAGCGACTCCACGTCCGTGGTGGAACGGGAGATGAGCCGGCCCGAGGTGTAGCGCTCGTGGAAGTCGACGCTGAGCGCCTGCGCGTGCCGGAAGATCCGGCCGCGCAGATCGAGCAGCACGTCCTGGTTGACCCGCGCCGAGGCGGCGATGAACACGAACTGCAGCGCCCCGGACACGGCCGCGCACAGCAGATACCCGACGGCGACCGCGATCAGCGGCCCGTGCCGATGGTCCCGGAACGCCGGTACGGCGCTGTCGATGGCGTACGCCACCAGCAGCGGGCCCGCCTGCACGGCCGCCTGCTGGAGCAGCAGCACCAGCGTGGTGAGCGCGACCCGCGCCCTCATCGGCGCGAGCAGGGAGCGCAGCAGGGCCGCGGTCGCACCCGGCGGGGAGGGCAGGACGTCCCTGTCGAACGGGTCGCCGCCCTCCGAGGTGCGGGGTGGCTGGTCCTCGTCGGCGGCGGGGACGGACGTCGTGGGGGCCGTCATCTCTCGTCCTCCTCCGGGCGGTCCAGGCCCGACATCAGGTGCGCGTACTCGGCGTTGGTGTGCAGCAGTTCCTGGTGGGTGCCGACGGCGGCGATCCGGCCGCCCGACAGCAGCGCGACACGGTCGGCGAGGAGCACCGTGGAGGGGCGGTGCGCGACGATCAGGGCCGTGGTGTCGGCGAGCACTTGGCGCAGCGCCGCCTCCACGGCGGCCTCCGTGTGCACGTCCAGCGCGGACAGCGGGTCGTCCAGGACGAGGAAGCGGGGACGGCCGACGACCGCGCGGGCCAGCGCGAGCCGCTGGCGCTGACCGCCGGACAGGCTCAGCCCCTGCTCGCCGACCTGGGTGTCGCCGCCCTGCGGCAGGGCGTGCACGAAGTCGGCCTGGGCGACGGCGAGGGCACGCTCCAGCTCGGGCCGGCCGGCCCGCTCACCGGCGCCCATCAGCACGTTCTCCCCGACGCTCGCCGAGAACAGGGTGGGCTCCTCGAAGGCGACGGCCACCTTCGCGCGCAGCTCCTCACGGGGCATGGCCGTGATGTCCTCGCCGTCCAGCGTGATCCGGCCGGAGGTCACCTCGTGCAGACGGGGGACGAGCGCGGTGAGGGTCGTCTTGCCGCTTCCGGTACCGCCGACGAGGGCCATGGACTCGCCCGGCCGGATGTGCAGATCGACCCGGTCCAGGACGGGCGGGGCGTCGGAGGGCGCGTCGGGGTAGCGGAAGGTGACGCTCTCGAAGCGCAGGCCCTCGCCGCCGTACCCGCGCCGCTCCCCGGTGACCTCGGACGACTCCGGCGTCTCGTCCATCACCTCGAAGTACCGCTCGGTCGCCGTCGCCGCCTCCTGGCTCATCGCCAGCAGGAAGCCGATCGACTCCACCGGCCAGCGCAACGCCAGCGCCGTCGACAGGAAGGCCACCAGCGTGCCCGTGGACAGGTCACCGTCCGCGACCTGCACCGCCCCCACCACCAGCGCCGCACCGATCGCCACCTCCGGCAGCGTCACGATGACCGCCCAGATCACCGCCAGCAGCCGCGCCTTGCGCAGCTCCGTGCCGCGCAGGGTGCGCGACAGCTCCCGGAAGGCGCGCGCCTGGCTGCGGTGCCGGCCGAAGCCCTTGATGATCCGGATGCCGAGCACGCTCTCCTCGACGACCGTCGTCAGATCGCCGACCCGGTCCTGCGCGAGGCGCGCCACATCGGCGTACCGCCGCTCGAAGACCATGCACATCGCGATCAGGGGCAGCACCGGACCGAGGATCACCAGTCCCAGCGTCCAGTTCTGGGCCAGCATGATCAGCACACCGACGACGATCGTCACCCCGTTGACCAGCAGGAAGGTCAGCGGGAAGGCGAGGAACATGCGCAGCAGCATCAGATCCGTGGTGCCGCGCGAGAGCAGCTGCCCGGACGCCCACCGGTCGTGGAAGGCCACCGGCAGCCGCTGCAGATGCCGGTACAGATCCGCCCGCATCTCCGCCTCGACGTGCGACAGCGGCCGGGCCACCAGCCACCGCCGCAGCCCGAACAGCAGCGCCTCCGCGAGGCCGAGCAGCAGCAGATACAGCGCGCCGAGCCACACCCCGGCCGGGTCGCGGTCGGCCACCGGACCGTCCACCATCCACTTGAGCACGAGCGGGATCACCAGGCCCAGCAAGGAGGCGACGATCGCGACGAACGCCGCCGCGGACAGCCGCGCCCGCACCGGCCGCACATACGGCCACAGGCGCAGCAACGTCCGTACGGCGGACCGGTCCCGGGTGGTTGCACGTGTCGTGGACATCAGCAGCGAGCCTACAAATTGCCACTGACATCGCCCACCGAGTTTCGGACGGAGAGGGCTCCGCCGCTGGTCCTACGACCACGGCCGGGCGGCGGCCCGGAACCCGCGGCGCAGGCGACGTCGTAGTGCCGTATCAACCGATCGGCTGATGCGGGTTCGAGCGCGACGGCCGATGCCGCGCACCGGGTCCGGCCGGGACGCTGGTGCCATGTCCGACACTCCTGTCATCGAAGTCACCGACCTGCGCAAGTCCTACGGCGGCCGCACGGTCGTCGACGGCGTCTCGTTCACGGTCCGGGAGGGCGAGATCTTCGGGATCCTCGGCCCGAACGGCGCCGGCAAGACCACCACCGTCGAGTGCGTCGAGGGCCTGCGCGTCCCCGACGCCGGGCGGGTCCGCGTCACCGGCCTCGACCCGGTCGCCGACCACGAGCAGGTCGCCCGCGTGCTCGGCGCCCAGCTCCAGCAGAGCGAGCTGCAGCCCAAGCTCACCGTCCGCGAGGCGCTCGAGCTGTACGCCGCCTTCTACGACCGCCCGCTCGACTGGCGGCCGCTCGCCGAGCGGCTCGGGCTGACGGAGCAGCTCACCACCCGCTTCGCCAAGCTCTCCGGCGGGCAGAAGCAGCGGCTGTTCATCGCGCTCGCCCTGGTCGGCAACCCCCGGGTCGTCGTCCTCGACGAGCTGACCACGGGCCTGGACCCGCGCTCGCGCCGCGACACCTGGCAGCTCATCGAGGACGTGCGCACGAGCGGGGTCACCGTCCTGCTGGTCACCCACTTCATGGAGGAGGCCCAGCGGCTGTGCGACCGCGTCGCGGTCATCGACCGGGGCCGCGTCGCCGCCCTCGACACCCCCGAGGGGCTCATCCGCCGCTCGGCGGGCGCCACCGTCATCAGCTTCACACCGTCAGCGCCGCTCGACGACAGCGCCCTGTCCGCGCTGCCCGCGCTCGCCCACGTCGAACACAAGGACGGCCGCGTCACGCTCTCCGGCACCGACGAGACCGTCAACGCCGTGATCACGCTCCTCGCCCGCCACCACATCACCGCCCACCAGCTGCGCGTCACCGACGCCACGCTCGACGACGCGTTCCTGGACCTGACGGAGGCCGCCCGATGAACGCCCTGAACCCCGCCGTGCTGCGCACCGAGATCCGGCTGTTCCGCCGCGAACCCGCAGCGCTGTTCTGGATCCTGCTCTTCCCGGCCCTGCTGCTGGTGATCCTCGGCTCCATCCCGTCCTTCCGGCACCCCGACGCCTCCCTCGGCGGCCTGCGCACGGTCGACGTCTATGTGCCGGTGGCGGTGCTGCTCGGCCTGATCGTCGGCGGTGTGCAGAGCCTGCCGCAGACCGTCACCGGTTACCGCGAACGCGGCATCCTGCGCCGCATGTCCGCCACGCCCGTGCGTCCGGCGGCCCTCCTCGCCGCCCACATGCTGGTGTACGGCGGTGCCGCGCTGCTCTCCGCGCTGCTCGCGCTCGCCGTCGGCCGGATCGCCTTCGACGTGACCCTGCCCCGGCAGGCCGCCGGATACCTGCTCGCGCTGCTGCTGGCGACGGCGGCCGGCCTCGCGCTGGGCGCGGTGGTCACCGCGCTGTCCCGCACCACGAAGATCGCGAGCGCCATCGGCTCGGCGGTGTTCTTCCCGATGATGTTCTGCGCGGGCGTGTGGGTGCCGGTGCAGGCCATGCCGGACCTCCTCGCCCGGATCGTCGGCTGGACCCCGTTCGGCGCCGCCGCGCAGGCCCTGAACCAGGCCGCCGCCGGCCACTGGCCGGGCTGGGGACACCTCGGGGTGCTCACCGCCTGGGCGGTGCTGCTGACGGGAGCGGCCGTGCGCTGGTTCCGCTGGGAGTAGGCGAGTACATGCGCAAGGGAGAAGGCGGGCGTATGCAGACTGGGGGCATGGCCACCAAGGACACGCAGCTCGAACAGCGGTGGGACCAGTTCCACCGCTGGGGCCCGTACGGGATGCTCGGCATCGCCACGCTCATCGCGGTGGCCACCCAGGACATCATGGCCGGGCCGGGCCGGCGCCAGGCGGCCGCCGTGCTCGTCGGCGCGGCGCTGGTGCTGCACCTGTACTGGGACCTGCGCCCGCCCAGCCCCGCCACCGGAACCGGCCGCCGCCGCAGGACCCCCTCACGCGCGGGCGCGGTGTTCTACGCGGTGCGCTGGGCGATCGCCTTCGCACTCACCTGGCTCAACCCCTTCTTCGCCCTGTACGCCGTCACCGGCTACTTCGACGCCGACGAGCTGATCCCCGGACGGCGCCGGCACCGCATCGGCCTGTTCGCCACGTCCGTCACCCTGGCCGGCTCGCAGTCCGGCGGGATGCCCCTGAAGAACGCCTCGCAGTGGGGCGTGTTCTTCGGGATGCTGGTGGTCAACAACGTGCTGTGGATGGTCGTCGGCCACCTCACCCACCAGGAGGAGGAACGCTCCCGGGCCCGCGCCGACACCATCGTCGAACTGGAACGCACCAACACCGCGCTCCAGCAGGCCCTCGACGAGAACGCCGCCCTGCACGCCCAGCTGCTCGTCCAGGCCCGCGAGGCCGGCGTCGCCGACGAGCGCCGCCGGCTGGCCGCCGAGATCCACGACACCCTCGCCCAGGGACTGACCGGCATCATCGCCCAGCTCCAGGTCGTCGTGAACACCCCCGACGCGGACCTGGCCCGCGACCACACGGTCCGCGCGATGGACCTGGCCCGGCACAGCCTGGGCGAGGCCCGCCGCTCCGTGCACAACCTCGCCCCGGCCGCCCTGGACCGCGACGAACTGCCCGAGGCGCTGAAGAAGACGGTCGCCGCCTGGGGCGAACGCACCGGAGTGCGCGCCGACTTCACCGTCACCGGCACCGCGGAGCAACTGCACGCCGAGGTCTCCGCCACGCTGCTGCGCATCGCCGAGGAGGCCCTGGCCAACACCGCCCGGCACGCGGACGCGACCCGCGCCGGGGTCACCCTGTCCTTCATGGGCGACGAGGTCGTCCTCGACATCCGCGACGACGGCCGCGGCTTCGACCCGCGCGCCCTGCCCGAGCGCAGCGCCACCGGCGGCTTCGGGCTCGGCGGCATGCGCGCCCGCGCCGAGCGCATCGCCGGCTCCCTCACCGTCGAGACCGAACCGGGGTACGGAACGGCCCTGTCGGCTCGCGTACCGTTGGTGCGCCATGAGCGATGAGACGTCCATTTCCCTGCTGATCGTCGACGACCACCCCGTGGTCCGGGACGGACTGCGCGGCATGTTCGCCGCCGCCCCCGGTTTCACCGTCCTCGGGGAGGCCGCGAACGGGGTGCAGGCCGTCGAACGGGCCGCCGCCCTCGACCCGGACGTGATCCTCATGGACCTGCGGATGCCGGGCGGCGGCGGCGTCGACGCCATCCGGGAGCTGACCCGGCGCGGCGCCCGCGCCCGGGTGCTGGTGCTGACGACGTACGACACCGACTCCGACACGCTGCCCGCGATCGAGGCGGGCGCGACGGGCTATCTGCTCAAGGACGCGCCCCGCGAGGAGCTGTTCACCGCGGTGCGGGCCGCCGCCGAGGGCCGCACCGTGCTCTCCCCGGCCGTGGCCTCCCGCCTGGTCTCGGCGGTCCGCGCGCCCAGAACCCCGGGCAACGAGCCGCTGTCCGCGCGCGAACGGGAGGTGCTGGCACTGGTCGCCAAGGGCACCTCCAACAAGGAGATCGCCCGCGAGCTGTTCATCAGCGAGGCCACGGTGAAAACCCACCTCACCCACCTGTACGCCAAGCTCGGCGTCAACGACCGCGCGGCAGCGGTGGCGGCGGCCTACGACCGGGGGATCCTCGGTCAGCCGGGGTAGGGCAGCAGGGTCGCGTTCACCTTCTCCCAGGCCGCCTTCAGCTCGGTGAGCAGCTGCGGCCGGTCCGGGGCCAGGTCGGCCTGTTCGCGGGCGTCGGCCGAGAGGTCGAAGAGATGGTCCTTGCCGTCGGCGTCCCGGTAGTACTTGAAGTCGCCCCGTCTGAGTGCCCGGTTGCCGCGCACCCGCCAGAACAGGTCTCGTTCCGGCACGCGTTCGCCGCGCAGCAGATAACCGGCCAGGCTGTGGCCGTCCAGCGGGTACGCCGGGTCGGGGCGGGCGCCGGCCAGCTCCAGCAGGGTCGCCGTCCAGTCCGGCGTGTACACCGGGACGTGGCTGACCTGCCGGCCGTCGACGCGGGCCGGCCAGCGCAGGATCGTCGGCACCCGGATGCCGCCCTCCAGCAGCGAGGCCTTCTCCCCGCTGAGCGGCCACTGGTAGGAGAAGCGCTCACCGCCGTTGTCGGAGGAGAACACCACGATCGTGTTCTCCTCCTGCCCGGAGCGGCGCAGCGCGGCCAGCACCCGGCCGACGGCCCGGTCCAGGCTCTGCACCATCTCCGTGTACTTCTCCACCGAGCCGCCGTCGTCGTGCCGCAGCGCGCCGAGCACGTTCCCGCCGCGGATCTTCGCCGCGATCCCGGCGGCGGTCTCCTCGTCGTCCTCGGTGAGCCACGGCCAGTGGGGGGTGGTGAAGTTGAGGTTCAACAGCCACGGCTGCTCGTGCCGCCGGCCGACGTACTCCACCGCCCGCTCGGTCAGTACGGTCGTGTAGTACCGCAGGTCCTTGTACTCGGCGTCGCCCTCGTACAGGTCGTAGTCGCCGAGCTGGCCCAGCTTGGAGAAGTACTCCAGCGCGCCGCCGAAGTTGCCGAAGAACTCGTCCCAGCCGGACTTGGTGGGGCTGAAGTCGGGGAGCCAGCCGCAGTGCCACTTGCCGATCAGCGCGGTGGCGTAACCCGCCCTCTTCAGCAGCGAGGCGAGCGTCGGATGGCTGGGATCCAGACCCTGGGTGCGATCGGCGATGGGCTCGGCGAGGCCGCCCTTGGTACGGCCCGGGAAACGGCCGGTGTAGAGGCTGAAGCGGGTGGGGGAGCAGGTCGCCGAGCCGGAGTAGGCGTCGGTGAAGCGCACCCCCTGCGCGGCGAGCCGGTCCAGGTTCGGCGTCTTGATGTGCGGGGCGCCGTAGGAGGACAGGTCGGCCCAGCCGAGGTCGTCGGCGAAGACGAAGAGGATGTTGGGGCGTTTGCCGGGGCGGCCGTTCGTACGGGCCCGGAAGGGGTGCTCGGCGGGGGGAGCGGCCTCGGCGGTGGCGGCCGTAGCCGTGACGGCCGTACCGGCGACGGCCGTCGCGGCGCCGCCGCCGACCAGGCCGGTGAAGGCACGACGGGATATTCCAGACATAAGGGGTCCTCGGAGGTGGCCATGCTCCCGGGGCGGGCACGGCGAGGGAGGGAAGAAGGAGGGAGAGGAGGCCGAGCCTCAGCTACAGATCGCGCTGGCCTGACGGCACAGGTCGACATGACGCCGCGCCACGAGCGCGACGCACATCCCTGTGCGGACAGCGGAGAGCCTCATGATCACGCACGCTGCCAGGGCTGCCGGCGGGCGTCAATACGGGGTCCCGTGCGGCGGAGGTGGTTTCACACGCTGTTCATGCGGCGCTCCGCAAGGGCCGGCGGCGGCTCTGAACCGCCGGATCGGCGGCGGGGGCATCGATCGGCCGCCGCCGGTGCACGAGGTCGCACGAGCCGGGAGTGGTGCTGACCGTGCCGCGAACGGCTTCCTGGCAGGGGCGTCGGACAGGCGTGTGGTGATCGGACACTAGGCTCGCGGCCATGACCACTCTGATGACGTATGCCGGGCCTGTCGATGATCGGGCCCTGGTGATGCGCACGGGCGGAATCCCCTTGGTGCCCGCCACCTTCACGTGGCCGCTGTGCGCCACCTGCTCCGGATCGATGACGTTTCTTGCCCAGTTGCCGGTCGACGGCCCCGGCGCTCGGGCTTCGGGTTCCGTCGCGGACGCACAGCACATCCTGTCCGTCTTCATGTGCCAGAACGATCCAGGGGCCTGTGAGGAGTGGGATCCCTTCGCCGGTGGCAACCGGGCGCTCCTCTTCCCGGGATCCGGTCTCGCAGCCGCCGCCGTGCCGACGGAGGGCGAGGCCCTCTGCCCCGAGACCTCTGGTATCGACTGCGCAGCGGTGAACGAGGACGACTATCACGCGGCGCGGAACCGTTGGTCCGAGGCTCACGGCCGGCCTGTGCAGGATGTCCTCGGGCAGTTGGCCGGGTCTCCGTCGTGGCTGCAGGCCGACGAGACTCCCGCGTGTCCGTCGTGTGCCCGCCCCATGGCGTTTGCGGCTCAGCTGGAAGAAGGACACGACCATCGGACATCGATGAACTTCGGCGGAGGCGGCCGAGGGTACGCCTTCGCCTGCTCGTCCTGTGGGGAAGGCTCCTTCCTCTGGCAGTGCTGATCGTCTTCAACACCCGCGCAGCAGACAGCCGGAGACCTCATCAACGAGGTCTCCGGCTGTCGCAGGGGAACTACGGGTGGCCACCGTCCAGGTCTCCGGCCGCCGGGAAGCACCGGCAGACCCGTGGCCCGTCCGGCGCATCCGCGGCACAGCGGATGCGCTCGACGACCGAGGGGTCGAACCGCAACTGCGATCCGTCCGACACCCTTGCGATCGCGTTCGCGATTCCGCCCCGGTAACGCATGGCAGCGGCTGATTCAGTGAGCACCATGTTGTCGGCGTCGTAATTCCCGCCGAAAACGAAGGGCACTCTCGGAATCAGTCGGTGGCCGATCGGAATTTCTCCGTGCCGGCTCTGCCATTCGTGAGCCACTGGGTAGCCGGTCAGATACCCGTAGTCATCGAGCACCTGCTCCGTCCACTCCGGGAGCGACGAGGCCGACTCCGTGAGCCGGGCCGTTTCCGGGTCGAACGAGTAGATGCGCGTACCGTCCGTTCCGAACTGGCCTCCGAAAATGTCCTCGGCGAAGAAGACCAGACTCGGCCCGAGCGCCCCGTAGGCATCTATCCACCGGTTCCTCTCGTTCCACGAACGGAGCGAGTACTCGCTCCGCATGCGCTCGGCCGAGGCGAACACATGCAGAGCGGACTCGAAGGCGTAGAAGCCGTTGCGCTCACTGAGCATCCGCAACAGGTCGCCGCCGATGGACCCGAGGCCCGACATGTCCTCCGGTCTGGGCTCGTCGCCCGAGCGGGCCGGGCTCGCGATGTCCAGCAAGCGATCCACTACGGATTCCCCAGGATGTAGTCGAGACTGACGATGCGAATCAATACCCTTCCGCCGTCGGGGATGTCAACCAACTGGTTCTTCATTGAAGAGCCTGCGCCTCTGTTGTCTCCCGACCCGATGTACTTGACGTGCGCGCCCTGGCCTTCCTTGAACATCGCCGGCGGGAACTCGTCCCGGTCCTGTTTTGGCCGGGTGGGAATTCCCCGGAGGTTGTCCGCACGGCGGTCGCCGGCGCCGGGTCGGTCCAGGGTGACCATCATGCCGTCGCCGCCCTGTTCAGCAGCGTGAATGGCGCTGTCCGGGTGCTGGATGGCGTCGATCTCCCAGACCGCCGGGCGAGGACTCGAGCAGGAACAGGCGGCACCGGAGGCGTCGAATCCCCCGCCGCAGTTGTGCACGAGGAGCGCCGCCGTGCCCGCGAGCACGTAGTACGTGTGGGCATCGGACACCGTCAGGTTACTGACGGAGGCGTCCTTGACCGTCCACCGTTCGACGGCGGTGATACGGACGTGTCCGCCTGCGCTGGTCTGCAGCAGCTCACCGGCCTTCAGGTCTGTTGCATCGATCCACCTGCCGAGTTCGGGGACCCAGAACGGGTGGCCTTCGGTCGCGGTGACCTGGGCCGTCCTGGTGCCCTTCGTGCCGTCGACGTCGATCGTGACCTTGACCAGGTGCTTCAGGCCGTGACCCAGGATCGCGGCCGTGACCGTCTCGATGCGGGTCTCGCCGGTCCTCGGGTCCCTGGCCACGACCTTGTCACCGGCCTTGACCTGCTCGATCGGCTTCGTGGTGCCGTCGGCCATGAGGACCTTGGTGCCGGGCACGAAGCTGTTGTTGATCGGGCAGGAGCCACCACCGCCACCGCCGCCGTCGGCCTTGCCGGAGCCGCCGCTGCCGCTGGTTCCGCCGTTGCTCTTGGCGGAGCCGCCGGACTTGCCGCCGGGCTTGGAGCCGCCGCCTCCGCCGCCCTTGCCGCCGCCCCCGCTGTGGGACGACACCTTCGGGGCTGCCTTGGCCTGGGCCGCCTTGTGGCGGGGGTTACCTGTCTTCCTGGCGGCTGCCGCCGCCTTGTCGGCTGTTCGTTTGGCTGCTTCGGCCGCCTTCTTCTTGGCTCGTTGCGCTGCCAGCTTCTTCGCTCGCTCGATCGCCAGCTTCTTGGCCCGTAGCGCCGCCGCCTCGGCGGCCTTGGCCGCCTTGAGGACGAGTTCGGCTGCCTTCTTGGCGACCTTGAAGGATTCGACGGCCTTGATGGTGCGCTTGACGGCCTTGATGACGGACGGGATCTTGCCGAGCTTGGTCCACGGGATGGCGTCGACCGCGATGCTGATGCAGGACCACATGTCGCCGCCGAAGCACGCCATGGCGTCGTTGATGCCGATGAAGTCCTTCAGGGTCTCCCATGCCACGGCCAGGATGACCGAGGTGAGGGACTTGCCCTGCATCGCCTGCGCCTGCGCGACCTGCGCCGCGGACAGGCCCGCGCCCGCGAGGGCCGCGGCCCGCTCGGAGGCGGTCAGCACGATGGACTCGCCAGTGGGGTCGGAGAACGTGACCGGGTTGTTGTTCGCGTAGGCGTACCCGTTGGACTGCAGGACGTCGTTGAGGTCCAGCACCGGGTCGGCGGACAGGAAGCGTCCGACCACCGGGTCGTACAGACGGGCGCCGAGCGACACGAAGCCGGAGGCGTTGTCGTCGGTGGCGCCGAGGAACCCGGTGTGCGACTGCCGGTTGACGCCGGCCGTGTCCGCGCCGCGCTGGTTGCCGAACGGGTCCTGCTTGCGGATCCGCACCGACATGCCGCCGTCGAGCGCCACCTCGGCGTACGGGCTGCCCTGATGGTCGCCCGTGATGGCGACCAGCTTGTCTCCGCCGGTGCCGTAGGCGTAGCGCATGACGGCGCCGCCGGGCGCGGAGTAGGTCCGCTGCGTCTGGACCAGGACGCCGCCGCGCTGGACGGTGACCTCGGCATCGTCGAGGCTCAGCGTGGCCTGCTTGCCCTTGATGGTGAGCAGCGCCGAGCCGTCGGGGCCGTAGATGTAACGGGTGTCGTTCTGCGGCGCCCACAGCTGCTCGGCCTTCGTGCCGTCGCAGGTGGCGAGCACGATGGGGGTCGAGTTCGCCGAGTTGGCACCCTGGACCGCCAGGCACAGGCCCGACGCCACATGCGTGAGCTGACCGGAGGCGTTGCGCTTGAGCTCCTGGCCGGCCGTGCCGTCGCACTTCTGGAGCTGCACGGCGGACCCGGCGGTGTTGCCGGCGGGCTGGACGCACCACTTGTCGTAGACGTTCAGCGTGCCCTGGTCGGGGTTGGTCCCGCCCGGGGTCTGGCTGAAGCGCCAGTTCTGCGCCGGGGAGGCGTTGCAGCCGTACAGCTGGATCGCCGTACCGGCCACGGCCAGGCCGCTCCTGAGGTCCAGGCACTTGTCGGCGAGACCCACATACGGGGTCTTGCCGCCCGCGCCCGCGCCCTTGATCTGGTCGATCTTGCCGTCGTACGTCCAGGTCAGGTCCTGCTTGTCACCGTTCTGGACGGACGTGACCGTCTTGGTCTCACCGGTGAGCTCGTACAGACGCTGCACTTCGGCCTTGACCTGCGCACCCTGCGGGGTGGTGTAGGTCTTGGACACCTTGGTCAGCGTGTGCGGCTGGGTGCCGTCGGCCTTGCCATAGGCGTAGGTGCTGGTGGCGTCCTTGGCGGTGTTGCCGGTGAGGTCCTTCTCGGTCAGCTTGGTGCGATTGCCGAGCAGGTCGTACTCGTACTCCTGCCAGTAACCGGAGTTGTCCTTGCCGGCCGCCACGTTCAGCAAGCCGTCGGTGTTCTTCGGAGCCGTGCAGGTGGACTGGTCCTTGGAGGTCCAGGCCGTCTTCAGCTCGCCCAGCGGGTCGTAGGCGAAGCACTGCCGCTCGTCGATACCGGTCGCCGACTCCTGGATGGAGGTGACGTTGCCGGACGGGTCATAGGTGTACGACCGCTTGGAGACGAGGTTGCCGGGCACCACGGACTGGTCACCGGTCTGCTCGCGGTAGACCTGCTGGTCCTTGAGCTCACCGCTGGACTCGTCGTACGTCGACTGCGTCCACACCCGGTAGGGCTGGGCGCCGAGCGTCGAGCGCAGCACCTGGCCGTAGGGGTCGTAGACCGTCTCCGAGCCGTACCAGTCCTTGCCGGAGATGGAGAGTGGCTTGCCGTCCTCGTTGTAGCGGACGACCATCTTCTCGCTGTCGAACTTGCCGATCTTCGGCAGCGTGGACTCCTCGAGCATGCCGTTGTCGGCGTACTTGTAGGAGTAGGTGTAGGCGGAGTCCAGGCCCCAGGTCGAGGCCAGGGTGGTGGGAAGGGTCAGCGTGGTCGAGGTCGGCTGGTAGTCCTTCGTGTAGCCGTTGACCTGCTGTGTGTAGGCCTCACCGTCGGTGTAGCGGGTGGCGGTGTAGGGCATGCCCTTGCCGCCCGGCGCCAGGTCGTAGGTGAAGTTGGCCAGGAGGGTGCCGGTTGAGTTGTTGAGTCGCTGCTCGGTCGGACGAGACAGTTGGTCGTAGCCGTTCCAGACCGTGCCGCGGGCGTTGGTCGTTGTCAGCGGCCGGTCATGGCTGTCGTACGTCGTGCGCGTCGTGCCCGTGTCCGGGTCCGTCGCGGACTCCATGCGACCGCGGTGGTCGTACGTCCACGTCCAGGGGTGGGTGGAGTCGGCGGAGTTGGTCGCCTTCACCAGCTGACCGCGAGCGTCGTAGTCGTACTTCATCGACGTGAAGCCGCTGGGCGCAGCCGGGTTGAAGGTGTCCACCCGCTGGCTGCGGCCGAGGGCGTCGGTGTACACCCGGTAGGACGAGACACCCTGGGGATTGTCCACCTTGGACCAGTCCAGGCCGTACTCGTAACGGATGGCCCGCTCCGGGACCTCCTTCGAGGAGGCCTCGCCCGTCAGCGGGTCGGCGACCTTGAGGACGGGTGTCTCCTGGAGTACGCGGCCGGAGCCGTCGTAGGTGTAGCGGGTGATGTTCGGGACCTGCGTGTCGGCCTCCGGGGAGAAGAGTTCGCCCGGCGTGGAGTCGTAGGTCAGGTAGGCGTTGTTGGTCTGCCAGACCTCACCGGAGCTGTTGTACAGCGTGTCGGTGATCAGCCAGCCGCCGCCGTCCGCCTGCTCCTGCTGCTGCCGCTCGCGACCGAGACCGTCGTAAACGGTGACGGAGGTGTCGATCTTGTTGTTGTAGCCGCGCGAGTAGGTGGTGACGTAGGACGGCTTGCGGTCCTCGCCCTCCTTGTACTCGGGGACGGTGTACACGGCGCGGAAGTCCGGCACCGCCGTGTCGGAGGGGGCGCGGTCCGCGGCCCAGGCCTTTTCGAGCCGGCCCAGCGGGTCGAACTCGGCCTGCGTGACATGGCCGTTGGCGTCCGTGGTCTTCGTCGTGGTGCCACGACCCGGTTCGACTTCACGGACCTCGGACTGACCCACGGCGTTGGTGTCAGTGACCTTGAAGACCTGGCCGGTGGCCGGCTCGTAGGTCATGAGGGCCGAGGTCTTGTGGTCGGTGTCCGTCGTGCGCGTCACACGGCCGATGGCGTCGAACTCCGTCGTGCCGTCCGACTGCCAGCCGGTGCCGTCACCGTTGATCGACCAGGACTCGGACGCCTCACCCTTGGTGGTGTCGGCGAGCGCGACCCCGTAGCCCTGGCCGTCGTACGCCGTCCGGGTGCCACCGCTCAGCGTGGACAGGTCCGAGAAGTTGGCGGCGGCGCACGTCGTGGGCGACACCAGCACCTGCTTGGACAGGCCGATCAGGTTCTTCGCCGTGTTGTGGATGTACTCGGACTTGGTGCAGGACTCGTCGCCGGTCTTGCCGGTGTCACCCAGCGATTCCACCTGGATGGGCAGGCCGTAGGTGGGCTCGTAGGTGGTGTGGGTCTTGACGATGCGCTCGGTGCGGGTGTCGTCGCTGTTGCTGCCGGAGGACTTGGTGTAGGCGATCTCGTCCGGCTCGGTGACGCGCCAGGCGCGTAGCGGGTCGAGGCCGTCGTCGCGGTCGCGGTGGGCCAGCTCGGTGGCCTCGGGGACGGTGATCGAGCGGGACACCCAGGCGGTGTCCGCGTCGTCGGCGTTGTCGTAGTCCAGTTCTTCGGCGATGCGGCCGGCGAACGCGTCGCGGTCCTTGGCGATCTCCGCGCCGGTGATGTCCTTCACGGACACGGTGTCACCCATGCCCCGGAAGAAGCGGGTGACGGCCTTCGAGCGCTTGGAGCCGATGGAGGCGTCGTCGGTGCCCGTGATGACGGTGGTCTGCTCGACGCCCGCGAACGTTGAGTACGTCCGCGTGGACTTCTTCGTGAACTCCTGGTCGGCGAGCTTCCAGCCCGGGTTCTTGTACAGATAGGCCGTCTTCGTGGCGAACGCGCCGTCGACGTTGGGGAGTTCCTCGATGGAGTCCACGACGTACTTGTGGAACCAGTCGATGTCCTCGACCTCGGGGTCCGGCGCCCAGAACGACGGGTAACACAGCCGGGTGTTCGCCTTCAGGGCGGCGGTGTCCTTCTTGTCCGGCAGATTCGTGCCGGTCGCGCAGTCACCCTCGGGCTTCTTGTACGTCACGACGGTCTCGCCGCCGTACTCGTTGATGACCCGGCCGATCCGCAGCCGCGAGAAACCGGGCCGCGCGTCGTTGGGCCGCATCACCCGGTTCGGCATGTCCTCCGCGTTGGACTCGAAACGCACCGCGTTCATGGTGACGCTTTTGTCCGTGCTGCCGTTGCGGGCATAGCCGGTGCGCTGCACCGACTCCAGCCACAGGGCCGTGTTCGGGCCGGTCTTCAGGACGGGGAAGCTCTGCTTGAGAGCGTAGCGGTCCACGACCTGGCGGGCGGTGGTGTCGGTGCGGCGCTGCGCGGAGGTCTGGATCTGGGTGAGCCGCTTACGGCTCCAGAAGGAAGGGCCCGCGTTCCAGCACTTCGTCTTGTAGGTGGAGGTGACCGGTTTGCAGTTCAGGTCGGCGGGGGTGTCGTACCAGATGCGGTACTTGCCCGGGTCCTTGTCCTCGAAGTTCGCGTCCGAACACGTCAGCGTGCCCTCGTCGAGACAGCGCTCGGCGACGGTGAAGTTCACCCGCGCCGGAGCCGTCGCCGAGAACAGGGTGTCCTTGCGCTGGCCGTAGTCGATGTGGTCGAGCCAGCCGTCACGGTCGTAGACGACCGGCGCCTTGAAGTCGAAGTTGCGCGCGTAGTAGTTCTGCGCCTTCTTCCACCACAGGGACATCGCGTTGCCGTGGATGTCCTCGACGTAGTCGAGGTTCCAGCGCCAGCCCTGGGTGCACCACGAATGGGCCCAGTCACCGGCCTTGTAGCAGTCCTCACCCTCGTGGTTGCCGTAGACGGGAACGTTGAGGACCGAGTCGGTCGTCGCCTGGCCCGACGTCCAGCCCGGGAGCTTGTTCAGGCCGAAGTAGTAGCGGGTGCCGTCCTTGGTGGTGACAACCCAGTACTCGCCGTTGCGGGCACCGTTGCCGTTACCCGTGTCGGTGAGGCGCTCGATCTTCGAGCCGTCACCGTTGGCGGTGAACCACTTGCCCTGGGTCTTGTCCCAGACCAGCTCCGTCGTCATCCCGCCCAGCGACAGCGTCGCGTTGTCCGAACCCCAGCACAGGTCCGCGGTGCGGTGCGTCTTGTTGTTGGACCCGTCCTTCTTGGAGTCCTCACGGCAGTTCGCATACGTCCGCGTGATCGAACCCGGGTTGTAGTCCCAGCCGTCACCCACCCACGAGGCCTGGTTGTTCGTCGCCGACGTACGCCCGTCCACCGACTGCGACGAGTAGCCGAGAGAGATCTTCGGCATCAGACCACCGGCGGTCTCCGGCACCTGCACGTCATAGGAGTACGTGAAGGCTCCGGAAGACGAACCCGCGGCCCAGGAGCCGGAGGACAACAGGGGGCTCGCCGTGAAGTCACCGCTGGCCGAAGCGCCGGTGTCCATCGCACCGATCACCTGCGGACCCGAAGCGTCCACGACCGGCAGCACGTCACCGCTGCGGTAGGCAGCGGTACGCGCTCCGGAGGGCGTGACACCGGCGTTGCCGCCCAGCAGATCCCCCACCGGCACCGAACCGGTCAGGATCTTCCGCTGGGACGCCTTCTTCGCAGCCTTCGTCTTCGTCGGCGCCTTGTCCGCCGCGACGACCTTCACCGACGAACGCAACCGCTCCGGCTGCTTGTCCGTCTTGCCCGACATCGTGGTCGTACCCGCGTCCGTGGCACAGTCACCGGTGTCCGGGGCGTCCATCACACAGTTCGGCAGCAGCACCAGACCGAAACGGTCCGCCGCCTGAGGACCGTACAGGTCGGCGAAGCCGGTGGTGTCCACCGCGATGGAGACCTGCGCGGTCGGGTCGGCGTCCGCCGGCGGCGTGACCTTCATGATCATGCCGGAGACGTTCGCGTCCTGCGACGCGGTCGGCGCGGCCAGATCGACCTTCCAGTCACCGTCGATCGCCGCCGGATCGGTACCCGTCGGCACGCCCACCGCGATCGGCAGGTCGTCCACCGGAACCGTCGTGCCCGGCGTGGCGTCCGCCTTCAGCGTCGCCACACCACTGTCCGCCGCCCACGGCGTGACCGCCGTCGGAGCATACGGATCGACCGGCACCTCGGGCGCGGTCGTGAGGTTCTTCTCCGCTTCCTCGTCCGC